>CAWHHZ010000012.1:0-177669 GCA_963829355.1 uncultured Acidobacteriota bacterium | reverse complement strand
CACCGTCCGCGAGCGCGATCGCTCCGGCCTCTGCCTGATGCTGCATCGCGAGATCGGTCGCATGACATCCGATGCATTGCGGCGCATCCTCTGGTGAGGAGCGGAGGCCGAGGTTCCGGGCGATGCGCCTGGAGACTGGTTGCAGCAACACCTCCCACGCGCGCACGTGCGTCGGAGCCGGGGTGTGCAGCCACGTGTCGTACTCGTTCATCAGAACCTCTGCGTCGGCGACTGGAAGCGGGCTCCCATGACAGCCGCTCGCAGCACATGATGCCGGCCCCATGTAGGTGCCGACCGCGGGCGTCGTCGCCGGATCGGCTGGAGTCGCAGGCGCGGTTTCCTGAGCCATGGCGACGGTCAGTGCAAGCATGGCCGCAAGAACAAACGCGATCAGCAGCCGCAGCCCCCATCCCTTCAGATGCAGCCTCGATGTGTGGCTCGCTCGATCTCCCTTTGTCCGTGGCGTCATCGCTGCGTCTCCCCTGCTGCGGTCAAGCTGCCGTCACCGTGGTGCTCTCGACATTTCCGCTCTTGTTTCTCGTCCTCGTTCTTCAATGTTCAGTTGTCACTCTCGTCCTGGGCGACCTCATCCTTCACACGGTAGATCTCCCCATCCTTCAGATACAGCCTCTGCATCTCCTCGAGATTCATCGGTCGTGCACCGATCCGGTTGAAGACGGCGACCTGGTGACCTGTCTCGTCGACTGCACGGTCGCGGTCGAGTCCGCGCGAGATCGCAAGCGCCGGTCCGTGTGTATGCCGGCTCGCGATCAGCCGCGGCTCGGGGCGCGGGCTGAAGCCTGCGTAGGTAGGCGTCCACTCCGGTGAGGTCAACTGCACGACGTGGAATCCGTTCTCGCCGTCTGCTACATACGCAAAGAGGCTGGCGTTGGTCGAGGCCACCTTCACGTCGTGTGTGTCCTTCAGAACGCCTCCCGTGAACATCTGATCGACCCGCGGCTGCTCCGGATTCTCGATGTCGACGATCGCGACGCCGTTCTTTCCGGCACCGACGTAGGCGTACGTTCTCGCGACATAGATGCTCTTCGCATCTTCGATCGAAAGCCGGGCAGCGATCTTCGGTTCAACCGGCGAGGTCACATCGACGACGGTCAACCCTGCCTCGTCGATCACGAACAGGTAACGGAACTGGAGATCACCCGCGACGCCGCCGGCGACCTCCGGCAGGTTCGCAACGACCTTCGGTTGCAGCGGAGTGGAGAAGTCTGCCACCGTGAGACCGCGGTCACTCAGGATATAGGCGTAGTGTCCGCCGAGCGTGATCGATTCAGCACCATCGAACATGCCGCCCGGGTTCCACGTCAGCGCCCGCTCGAAGAAGTTGTTCTCCGGATCACCGTCGGTCAGTGTCTCCACGTTCACCAGTATGATTCCCTCCTCAGCGTCCGCGATGAAGGCGTACTTGTAGATCGGGTGGATCGGCTGCTCGCTGCTCATCGGAGGCGTGGCGCGGGATGGCGCCATCGGCATCGTGGTAGGAAGCTCGACGTCGCGTGCATCGTGAGTCTCAATGAACGTACGCTGTCCCAGCGGCGAGACCGGGCCCGACGCGATGCGCTCAGAAAACCCCTTGTTGTCCACGTTTGCCACGTCGTACACGATCATTCCGTCGTGCCCCTGTGCCGTGAAGAGGTACTCTCCCCGCAGCTGAATGTCCCGGACACCGTGGCCGTGATGATGATGCGCCAGCGTGAGCTCGTGATGCTGCTCCTCGTGGCGCTCATAGTTGTCGGGATAGACGATGCGGTGGAGACTGCTGCCGATCACCGTCTGCGGTTCATCCCACTCGGTGACGGCGATCGCCTCGAACCCCTCATCTCCCTCTGCAACCCATGCATAGCGCCCGATGAAATTGACCCAGTCGGTGCCCTGCAACAGAAGCTGCGCCATCCACGCATTGTTGTCGTTCGCCGCGGAGAGATGACAGTCGCTGCAACGCTTCGCCTCCTTGGTGCGAACGGTATGGGGAACATGAGGATTGAAAGCCTGTCCGTTGTACCCCGGAGCCGAAATGGTGGACTGCTGCATGTAGATGCGTTCACGATTCGCGTTGGTCGAGCTGAGCACGAGAGCGCTCGACGAACGGACCGGCGTGACGCGATGGCCCTTGTTCACACCGCTGATCCCGAGCATGTAGGCGTCTGTTCGAATCACCTGAGGGTTGTACGAGGCATAGTTCCGCGTCGTCTCCCCTTCGTAGCGAATCATCTTCGACTTGACGTTCGCTTCCTGCGGGAGATGACATCCCGAGCAGCTCGTGATCCATGACGAGTGACAACTGTCGCACGTCATCGTCGACTCGGAGTGCGCGAGCTCGGACTGTGACGCGCCCATGCCCCACCCCGAGCCGTCCCGATGCATCGTCTTCGCCCGTGCCGCTTTCGCGTTGTATTCGGGCCGGTCGGGATCGATCATGTGCCGGACCTGGAGGACCGGCCACTCCATTCCCCTGTTGACCATCGAGCGTTGAAAGAGCTTCCCATCGCGCCAGGCGAACCGCCGCTGACCGAATGGCGTCGTCGCGAGCGAGAGATCCGTTCCTCCCGCGGGGGCTGCTGGTCCGGAGGTCCGGAGGGTCGTCGTGCGATCGACGGTTCCATGGCAATCGCGGCACTCGATCTCGATCGCCGCAGCGTAGTCGGAGTGAATCATCCCGTTGCCGTGCGAGTCGACGTCGAAGTGGCAGTCGACACAGTGCATACCCCGTTCGAGGTGAATGTCCCGGAGGTGAACGGCCTTCTCGAATTTCGCCGGATCCTCGAAGGAGACGACGTTTCCCTCCTCATCGAGCAGTCTCCCCTGTCGATCCCGTTTGAAGACGGCCTGAAAGACCCATCCATGACCGTGATAGTCGGCAAACTGGGTGTTCTCCGCTTTGGGATTGAGATCGCTCACGTTCTCCAGAAAATCGATGTCCGTCCAGAGTCCCCGGACCGCCGCACCTTCCGGGTTGTGCTCGAGACTTGCCCGCTTCTCGGCCTCGGTCGGGTTCCGTTGCTCCGCGGGGAAGAGAAGGCCAGCATCGCTTTCGTAGTCCCACATCGTGTAGCCGAGGTAGGTGTTGATGAAGGAATTTGGCTGGTGCATGTGACACGACATGCACTGGCTGCTCGGAATCGCACGTGTCAGCCTGTGCCGGATCGGGTGCCCTTTCTCGCCTGTTGGGATCGTCGGGTCATTGGTCGCAGTCGTTCCGGTATGCCCGAACGCAGCCCACGGTCCCGAGTTGAAGGGATCGCGGTCGTTCGCATAGACGACATGGCAGGCGGAGCAGCCGCTCGACCGGTAGTCGCCGGGATGATCATTCGTTCCGAGGAATGACAGATGTGGATCGTTCAGCCGGGTCTTGTGCAGGTTGATCAGCGCGGGGCTGATACGGAGTCCGGTCCCGCGGCCTCGGTTGCTGACACGAATATCGGGACGGCCCGGATCATCGAGCGTGTTGGGCAGGCCGATCTCCGGGGGCGTCGTGTTCTGGAAGATTCCGCCACGCTCGAAGGCGCGGAAGTACTCGCCCGGCTGCGTCAGCTCCCATCGCGGCAGAGGCACCACGGCGGGAACGGTGCCCTTGCCCGGCTCCGGCTCATTCGGATGCGACTCTGGCACGATCGCACCAGCCTCACCGTCTCTCGTGTAGTACTCACCGAGGATGCCGTACTTGAGATCGAGGATTCCGTTCGCGTATGCGGCAGCGGTCCAGAACGTGGTTGCCGTGGACATCGTACTGCGCGGGACGCGATTGACCTCGCTCGGATGGCAGGGGCCACACGTCTCGGGGGCAACACGAAGGTCACCCGGATTGATGAATCGGATGAACTCCGGACTCTCCTCGTTCAGCGCGGTGTAGGTGCGAGGGGGATTCGCCGCGCTTCGTTCGCCGTTCCGGCTCCACCGTTCCGGGTGAACCGCCTGTACATGCGCCTGCCGCTTCAGTTCCTCCCGATCCGATCCGTTCGTGGCAACAATCGTCGCGTCGCCTCCATGACAGTCGGTACAGCCGAGCTTCACCGCGGCAGAAGAGTGCATCGGCTCGATGCCGCGGTGACAACTGAGACAACCGGTGCTTTTGGCGGCAGCGCTCGCTTCAGATTGGCGAAGCAGGGCTTCATAAGGAGCTGCTTCGCCGGAGGCAACGCGTGGGAGCAGTAACCAGGCGGACGCGCACAGGACGACCGCCACGATCGTCAGCGGTTGAAGAGTTCGTCTCGCTCGTTTCGTCATCGAATCCAGTCCCGTTGGTTCATCATCAGAAGGTCAGCGTGAGGTTCGTGAAGAGCTGGAACAGCAGAGAATCATCTTCGTAGATATCCTCGAATCCCTGGCCGGGAACGAACACGGCCGCTCCCATCAGCACGATCACGTTGTTGTTGAGATACGGTCGATAGCGGGCTCCCGCGGAGAGATCGAACCCGATCTCCCGATCGATGTCACCCTGGAACAGCACACCTTCGAGTGTTTCCGTCTCGTCGAAGCGGAGATAGTTGCCGGTCAGGATCAGCTTCATGCGCGTCGTCAGCTCGACGTCGAGACCGACCGTCGCCAGGTGAAGACCGGGATTGACGAAGTTCGGTTGTCCCTCATCCTTGCTGCTGTTGAGGTCTGGCGTCAGGCTTCCTCGATGCACGAGACCGACGCCCGTTCCGGCGAGACGGATCCCGAGCCTGTTCCAGAAGCTGAACCCACCGCCAGCGAAGTTCGGGTTGGCGAAGATCGATGCAAACCCGTTCGCGTCACGGTCGAACAGATCATCGTCTCCGCTCGCCCAGAAGTAGCCGATCCTGGGACGGTACCAGTCGCGATCGTACGAGAGCTCGAACGCGGCCATCCCGGCCGAGATGTCAACTGAATCGTCTCCTGGTCGAGCTCCTCCCGATCCCACACCTCCGCCGATCGGATCGGATCCGGCGATTGGATTCAGACTGTCGTCGCCGAAGACGTAGTAGAAGGCGTGATCGACATTCCAGCGTCCGACATGCCCGAAACCCGCGAAGCCGAGGTAGGTCGCTTCGATCTTGTGTGGCTGAAAATCGCCGATCGGATCGGGACGGGCGAGAAATCCATTCGCGTCGTAGAACAGACTCGGGTCATCCTGAAGGTAATGGATGCTCGCCTCGGCCGTGTATCCACGGACGAGGAAGTCCTGCACGTAGAGGTTTGCGATCGCCACGCGCTGATCGCGAAGCTCATCGAAGATGTTGAGCCCGCTGTTGGTGTCCTTCTCCAGCCGCTCGAAGTACGCCAGGTTGTACTGGATCCGGTTCGACTGGAGATTTCCGAACAGTCGTGCTCCGAGGTTGGAGTCGTTGAAGATGAACCCGCGAAAGTCGCTCACGAAGGGCTGGACGCCGAGCCGCGCCGAAACGAAATCGTAGTTCGGCGAAAGATCCGCGATCTTCTTCTCGAAAAAGAGCTCCTGCAGCCCGAGGTGTCCGTCGCTGCGATCGGTACCGCGACGGACATTGGGACTGACCGCGGCGTTCTCTCGCACTTCGAGGTGATTGAAGTTGCCGACGAGCGTCACGCGCGCCCGCCAGTCGGCCGGCTTGAACGTGGTCTGCCCCCGGTAGAGATCCGCGGAGAGGACGATGTTCTGATTGATGAAGCCCTGGTCGCCTTCTCCGAAGAACTCGATGCTCGATGGATCATCGGTACTGACGCTGGACGGAACCGGGACCTGTCGCCCTTCGAAGAGTGTGTCCGAGATGCCGGTGAGACTGAGGAAGATGTCCTGCCCGATGATCGGCTTGTCGCCTTTGAGGATGTTCTGGTTGTAGGGATCGAGAGGATGCTTCGGTTTGACCAGAATCTCGTAGTCGGTGGGTGGCACGATCTTCCAGCGGTCGGTAAATGCCTGGTAATCCTCCGGACGAAGCATCGGCCGCGTTCCCCTCGCCTCGACCTCCTCGAGATCGTACGGACGGCGGGTGAGTGTGCTCGTATATTCGACACGGATCACTGAGGAGCCTTCCGCGAGGACCACGGGACCATCGATCACCGCAGCAGTCACGGCGTGTGTCCCGATCGGCAGTGGCTCCGGCCACGCAAGACTCCACCGTCCGTTCTCCGCGACGGTTTCGACGGTTCTCGCGCGCAGAGTTACAGCGATGCGGGCGGTCGGGGGCGTGACAGTGCCGGAAATGACGACGGGGACGGAGTTGACGACGAGCAGGTCGCCGGCGTCGAAGGTGATGGCCGGAGGCTCGGCGAGGACCGGGATCGCGCTCAGAATCAGCGCGGCCGCGATCAATATCATCCCGATCGCAGTGCTCCCACTGTTCTGCGTTGCGGGACCACCTTTTCCTGGAGTGATGAGGGGACAACCGATTCGCGCGCTCATCAGCGTCGGATGTGCTGCGGCGTTTCTCGTTCCCCGTACCTCGCTCCCTACCCTACGGCTCATCGAACGGCTCCGGCGATTCTTCCGTGACACCCTCCGGATGGCGGGGAAACTTCATGAACGGAATCCGCACGTCGCGGATCTGATGCTGGTCCGCCCAATCCTCCTCGTCCGAGCGGAAGCCCTTCGCTCCGTGCCACGAAACGTAGTCATCCTGGTCGATCCCATCACCGCTGATTCCGAGGCCCCCGATCAGCGTGTCGCCCCGGTAGAGGGGGATACTGCCGGGAAAGAAGACGACACCGTTCTGATTCGGATTCGCTGGCTGGAGTCCCTGCGAACAGACGTTCTCGAGATCATGACGGAAGAGATCGAAAAACGGCCCGGGCTCAGTACCGTCGATGCCTGCGGGAAAAGCGGTTGTGCACCGAAACCGATCGACCGATTGGTCACTGATGCACCCACCGGGAGACCTGGCAAGTCGCCGGGCAACTTCGAGTCGCTGCTGAAGTACACGACGTTTCGCGCTTTCGCGACGGCGACGTCGATCGAGAATACGGTCGCATCCGGCATTCGGTAGAGAGCGAGGATATTGCCGTCGAGATCCGAGACTGCGAACACCATTCTCGCGTGGCTGTTGAGCGGCAACCGGATCAGCCCTCTCGTTCGCCGCGCCGCGTCGTACGCCTGCCTCACGATCGTGTCGACATCCTCGACCGGGAGCTCCTCGCTTCCGTACGGTCCGACGAGGTACCGGTTCGGAACACATCCGCCGCCAGCAGGACCGACCACGAACTGTGCTCCGAGGGCCTCACCGGGTGACGAAGATTCGGGACGCGTCCCCTGCTCGACGAACGGAAGCCTGACGCCGTCGATGAAGACGCGCCCGGGAGGAGGCAGAGGAAATTGCGGAGCTGGAAAAAGGAGACGGCCGCTCAACGCGACGGCTGCGAATGCGGAGAACTCCGCGTCTTCCGGTGACACGCCGACGACGCCGATGCCGCCGACGAGATGACTCGGCCGATCGACCTCGATCCGCGCCGTCCCCTCTTCGATCGAGCCGCTGGTGACTCGGACGTCGCTGACACGGTAGATCGGAATCCCGCCCGGGTTGACGGGCAAGCCGTCGGGATTGTCAGGCCCGCGGAGACCGATCGCCTCGGGGTGGCTTCCGCCTTCGTGGAGGTCGAACGGATTCGGCTTTCCCGTCACGGGTCCCGTCCCGCAGCCGGACTGATCGAAAGGATTGCACGGTCCGCCCGCGATCGAGGTCGCCCGCGGTATGCACTTGCCCTCATTGAAGGTGACGTTGAAATCGCAGCCCCGATTCGTGTTCTCGATTCCGTAGAGTGCCGCGTTTGGCGCACGTCTGACACCCGGAGGGAAATGGACCCCGCTGATGAATCGGACAGTGCGAGAGGAGAGCGGCGCCATGTCGTGACTGAAGAAGGCGGCGGCCATCGCGGTACCGACGGCGAGATCGTCATTCGCGGGATCGGCATCCGGCTTCCGCACGAGTGCCAGAACCCGTCCCGCGCGGTCCACGACGGCAACGGTCATTCGACGATCGTCGACGGCCGCCGCTGCGGCGAGCGCCAGAGCCTCGACCTCGTCGGACTGCAGTGGTGCGAACGACTCGTTGCCACCATCGAGGCATGGTCCCGTGTCGAGGGCGCCACCGCAGTCGGGAGAGGTGACCAGCGGCTGCACCGGCGTCCGGACCGGACGCGGGCGGGCATCGGCGTTTGGAGTCGTAAGAAGAGCGAGAACGAGTATGCCGGTCACTCCTTCGATGAGCGCACGACGGCCCCGTACTCCCCGCCCGGCCATGAAAAAACCGCGACGAATCGCTGTGGGTTCACGATTCATACTTCAGAGATACCACTTGATCGGATATTGTCAGGATATCACCCTCGGCAAGGATCCTTCTCTCGATCCTCTCGCCATTGACGAATGTGCCATTGGTCGAACCTTGATCGACGGCGACGACGTCCTCGCCCTCCACCCCGATCCAGACGTGACGCCTCGAGACACGGTTGTCGTCTACGACGACCTGCGACACCGCCTTGTCTCGTCCGATGAAGAACCCATCACCGCTGCTGACGGGCAGGCGCTTTCCTTCGAGTGGGCCAGAGAGCCCGATGAGCGAGCCGTGCCACTCGATCATCATCGTTCCGCCTGCAATCTTCGTCTCTTCCGCGCTACCGGCGAGCGGTACCGCCACCGTCTTTTCCGGCTCCGGCGCCTCCGCAGCGGGTTCAGGGGCCGGGACCGGAGCAGGTTTTACCGGTTGCGGATCGCGAGGTGGCGCCGGCGCCTCGGGTGCAGTCTTGGGGGGCGCCCGGCGAGCTGGTGGCTGATCCGTTGTGAGCTCGGACAACGCTCTTCCTGTCTCACGACGCTCCCGTCTCGCGGCCGTGAACGCTGCGATCGCTGCAACAATGACGAGCGCGATGACGATGACGCCACCGATCGTCAGCATGGTCCAGATCGCTCCGATGAAAAACACCCAACCTCCTCCTTGTTTGTCGCCTGCCGCAGCCGTGCCGGCCACGGCCGCTGACCCGACGGCGCCCGTCAGGCTGGCGCGTGCGGTCCAGCCCGGTCCGAGCCGCTCGGTGGCCTCATGATAGAAGTGACACGTGGTGCAGGTTCCGAGTCCGGCGTTGAATTTATCGCTGGCGCGATGGCAGCCGGAACAGTCCTCGACCCCGGGAAGCGAGAGCGTCGCCGCTGAACGGCTGTGCTCGGCCCCCTTGTGACAATCGACGCAATCGAGCCCCAGCGCACCGTCGAGGTGTCTGTTGTGATCAAACCTCTTCATGCCGCCGAACCAGGAATGATTTCGTGTCCCGACCGGCATGATCTGGCGTCCCCCCGGGGCGAGGAGGTGGCACTGTTCGCAACGAACCCGCATCACCCGCTGCGCGTTGCGGACGATGAGAGCTCCCGTCTGTGTCGTCCTCCCCTTTCCGCTCGCGAAGATCCGGCTGATCTCCTCCGGGGATCGCGTCAGAAGATCATCGTTTCCCGCGTACGCGTTCGCGATCACCCCGGCGACAGCCTCGAGCGTCACCCCGTGTGGCACTGGAGCGAACCGGTTGTCGAAGGTCAGGGGATGGCAGCCCGCACATGTGCGATCGAACTCAACCGCCAGAGCGGCGCCGGTTTCTTCGTCGAACGAATGACACGAAACGCACTCGAGATCGATCTTCACCCGTCGCGGATCGGTCGCGGACGGCGGCCGGACATTGCAGTCGCCGAACATATGGCAATCATGGCTGAACTTGAGAGCCATGTTGTCTGCGGCCGCAGTGACCTCCGAGCGCACCGGCACCCGCTGCTCATCGGCCAGAACGATATTGAACTGAGGATGATCGCGCTCAAATCCCGTGATCGTTCTCGCCACGGTCACGGCACCGCCCTCGAGCCGGGCGTGACAGCGGATGCATTCCTGCTCCTGCACGGCCGAGAGTTGCGGAATCTGGCGATGTTCGGCATGACAGTCGATGCATGGTCCGACTTCCGTCCGTGACGCCTGGTGGAACAACTGACGGTGACAGTCATTGCACCTGGCGTTGCTCGCGCCACCGAACGGCTCATGGCACAGACGGCAATCGTGCGCCGGGATCACCCGGCCTCCATTCGGTTTCGTCGCAGTTGCATGTGCAACCGAAAGAGGTCCCGGCTGGTAGACGACGCTGCCTTCGCCGATGGTAAATGCCGCGACACCGACGGCCATGATCACGAGCAGAGAGATCGTCAGGCTCCGCTTCGAAAGAAGCCCCTGCCGAAGACGATAGGCTCGGGAGAAGTCGACGGACGGCGCACGCATCGCAGTGCCGACGGTGAACGTCTGCTCCTCCTGCTGTACCTGCTCGACCGGGGCGTCGTCCTCGTCCTCGCGGATCTGTTGAACTCGAACGAAGAGTGGTCTTTCCGGATCAGCGACCTGAACGGTCAGGATCAAATCGCCGATCTCGATGGTATCTCCGGCGGCGAGCAGCCGTATCTCCGTCGGCCGGCCGTTGACGTAGGTTCCCGTGATGCTGCCGAGATCGGAAAGCTCGTAGCCGATTCCCGCTCTCTCCTCGATGACGGCATGTTCCAGCGCAACCGCGGCGTTGTCGGAGCGGAGCTGTGCATCGGTTCCACGGCCGATCCTGAGCCGGGAGGACTTGACCTCGAGCAGCGAAGTCTTACGGCCGTCCATTCTCTGCAGAAGAAAGCTCAACGACCCTCCTCAGAACGGCAGCTCGCCGTAGTAGAACACGCCCCAGAGATGCGCGACGATCAGAACGATCATCGCCACCGATAGCGGCAGGTGAATGTAGAGCCACGAATCGAGCAGGTTCCTGTACTTCTGCTGTGCGGCAAGCCTCAGATGCAGTTCCTTCTGCTGGCGCGACAGGACCAGCAACTGGCGCAGGTCCCTCTGCTCCTCCGACGGAACGAGGCCGAGCATCGGAGCCCAGTCGTCGGAGCGCCCTCCGACCGCCCGTTTGACGTCGGGCCGCAGCAACAGCCGCCATCCGGCCAGTGGGGCCGGGATCGCCTCCCTGATCAGAGTGATGTAGATCTTCTGGAACGGCGCCGACTTCTCGGATGCAATTCTCGCCATTGACCGGCTGAGCTTGTTCATCTCGTCCGAGAGCTCTGTCGTCGTCAGATTTGCATCCACCTGCGTGAGAGCCCGAGGGACCGTCTTGTAGAGCAGTGCTCCCACCACACCGCTGACCACGACGATCGTCACGATGATCATCAATGCCACCGCCACCTGGTCCTGAAAGCGGAATCCGGTGTGTGCGAGGATCAGCAGGAACGTAAAGATCCCGAGATAGATGTGGGACTGCATCCATCCCTCCATCGTTCCCCATCTGCTGCGGTACGATCGCTTTCGGATCCCGTAATAGAGGAGAAGCCCGATCATGACGAGTGCCGCGGTCCCGTAAATCAGCCCGGCCGGCGAACCCCCATGGGTGTAACCCTCGGTTCGCTCGTACCAGACGTAGGAGGCAATGAGGATCACGAGCAGAACGCCGCTGATGATTCTCCACCGCCGGCCTGATCGCTTCACGGGCATCTATCGCCCTCCTCGCGTGATCACGATTTCCTCGAGCGTCTCGCGGTACTCGCTCGGATCCAGGCGAAGCGCGGCACCGGTCGGGCAGCTTCGGACACACGCTGGTCCGCCCTTGATGCCACGGCAGAGATCGCATTTCACCGCCACGGTCCGGTCGATTACGTCGTCGCCCGACCCCTTCCCGCGGAAGAGCGATACGAGCCACGAGAACGGGTCCCATTTCGGTTCCGGATGGACCATGAAAACGTTTCCGTACGGACAGTTCGACTCGCAGTTGCCGCAACCGATGCAGTTGCTCTTGATGTAGACCTCTCCGCGCCGATCGCGCGCGATCGCATCGGGCGGGCAGTCGAGCATGCAGAGCGGGTTCTCGCACTGCCAGCAGGAGTTCGGGGCGAGGATGTTGTACATCCGGATGCCGGTGAGTGAGAGCCGCGACTGTCCGTCCTCGTGCACTCCTTCGCAGGCACTAACGCAGTTGTTGCAGCGGACGCACCTGTGCTCGTCGATCACGAGCGTGTCAGTCCCCATCACGACTTCTTCGCGGATCAGATCGCTCAGGATGTTGCCCGATCCGGGCGTCGCGTCGGCGATCAGGGCGTTGACCCGCCGCTCCTCGAGCTTCTCCATCGGCATCTCACGCAGTGACGGGTTGGCGCGGAGGAATGATTCGAAATCTTCTTTCGACAGTCGGATCAGATCAGAGGGAAAGATGGTCGAGACCGTTGCCGTGCGTGGGATCTCCGAAAGAAGTGCCGTCTCACCGAAAAAGTTGCCCGCCACCAGATACGAAAGAACGATGTCCCTGTCTCCCGAGGCGCGGGTGATCTTCACCATCCCGTTGCGAATGAAGTAGAACGCGTCGCCCGCATCGCCTTCCTCGAACACAACATGATCCTTCGGCAGCCGCAGCATTTCGGCGTGGCCTACCAGCGCGCCGAGTTGTGCCGTCGAGACGTTTGGAAAGAGGTAACCCTGAATCGCGCGGAGAAGAAATGCGCTGTCGACGAGCTCCTGCACGTTCGGAGCGATTCGGATCAGCTTCAGCATAGCCTTCCGCGGAATCTCGATGACGAAGGTCGGCTCTTTTGCTTCCACCGTCGCGCTGCGCCGCCGCCCCGAGATCAGACTCATCTCACCGAAGAAGTTGCCCGCCGTGAGCTCGGCGACCGTACGCTCCACCCCTTCCTCGCTTCGGACCTTCACCTCGACTCGCCCCTCGGCGATGATCATGAACTCGTTCGTGTAGTCGTTCTGACGGATGATCACATCGCCGACTGCGAATTCTTTGAGCGAGGCTGCCAGCAGCATCTCTCGAATCTGCTCGGCGCTCGCTGCTCCGAAGAGCGGAACTCGCTCCTGAAGCTGCACGATCCGCTCATGAACCGTGCCGCTGCCAAAGGGAAGCTTCTCACGAAGGACGGCTTCATCGGCGGGCTCTACTTCGTTCCCCAGGATATGCTCGACGACCTCCCAACCCTGGTTCATGCCGAGCTTGATCAGGTCACGGCCACTCGCGGCTCCGATCAGATACAGACCCGGGACAGTCGTCTCGTAGTTCTGGGAAAGTACCGGCTGCGCGTCACGGCTCGTTCCGCCATACGCGATCCCGATCGACTCGAAAAACTTCCTCGGCGGTACGGCGCCGAGCTTCAGAAAGAGCAGGTCGGCGGGAACGCGAACGATTTCGCCGCGAACGTCGAGATCGACAGCGCTCTCTTCGATCCGATGCAGTGTCGCGCTGTAGTAGATAGACATCAGACCGTTTGCTTCCCGGCCGAGTGCATCGCGTGTGAGGCTGTCTTTCGCGCGGACGATCTCCGGAGACCGCACGATCAGGCTCACCCTGTTCTCATCTGCGAGAGCGAGGGCGATCTCGAGGGCTGAATCGCCGGCCCCGACAACGAGAATGTCCTTTCCGGCGTGCTCGGAAGGATCGGCCAGCCGATAGAAGACGTGCGGGAGATCCTCGCCTTCGACGTTCGGTTTTCGCAACGATCCCTGCGTCCCGACCGCGAGGATCACGTTCGATCCGGTCCAGCTCTTCCCCGCCTTCGTGCTGACGGTGAACCTGCCGTCGCTGCCGCGCTCGATCCCGGTAACCTCCTGATCATGCTCGATCGCGAGAGAGCTCTCCGCGCAATGTGATTCCCATGCTCCGAGGATCGATTCACGCGATCCTGCTTCGAACGGCAGCCGTCCGCGGCCGGGAATCATCATCGGTTCGGCCATGACATACTTGCGCGCCTGGTACGACTGGATCGTATCCGCGATGTGCGGGGCGCGCTCGAGAACGATGTACGAGAGGCCGCTGTCTCGTGCGTGAGATGCAGCGCTCAGTCCCGCAGGACCCGATCCGACAATCACGATGTCGACGTCGTTCACGATGCTTCCTCTTCTCCAACCTCGCCGTCCGACAGCTCATCCGGGATCATGTAGACCATGAACATTTTTCCGAGCCGGATCCGGTCCTTGTCGTGGAGCACGACCGACTCGATGCGTTTCCCGTTGACGAAGGTCCCGTTGCTCGAACCGAGGTCTTCGAGGCGGTGCCCCTCAGGGGTCGATACCAGGCGCGCATGAGATGACGATACGCTTCTGTCGTCGATCACGATCGAGTTCTCCGGACCGCGCCCGATCGTCTGTACATCGTCGAACAGCGGGTAGGCCATGCTGTTCGTGTCGTCGAGTGTGAAACAGGCGACGCGACCTCGCGCCGAGTTCGCAGCAAGTGGCTCAGGAGGTTGTACTCCCGGATTCGTCCTACCCTCGTCCTCCTCGTCGGCCGGAGCCGGCTTCGGCGCGGAAGCGGGAGGCGCGGGAATCTCTACTGCCTTCGACCCCTCTCGTGAAATCAACCATCCTCTTCTGACGAGCGAACCGATCACCTGTCGTGCCACACCGCTCGAGAATCCGCAACGGTCGATGACCTCACTAGCAGGCACCCGTCCGTTCGTCTCGCACAGCACTCGCACCTCGCGGGCAGAAAACATCTCGTTTGTTTCGAGATCACGCGCCAGCATGAAGACCCAGCTCGAGTTGAACTCCTCACTTGACGCGATTCGCCGTCGTGCCTGGTCCACCAGCGGCTTCGCATCGAGATTGACACGCCCTTCCTCTACCCCTTTGGCGTCGTAGAGTGCGAAGCCTCCATTCTCCTGCAGCATCGCGCGGACGACCAGCTCCGCGGCGGTCGAATCAGGTCCTGCACTCTCGAATGCAGCCGCCGTGATCCGACCGTTCTCGAACAAGTATGCGGTAGCCGCCTCCCGCTTCGATCGTCAGGAGTCCGCTCATGGAACTCTCAGCGATGAAGCTCACGACCTCCACAGCCGGAAACCGGCTGAGGGAGCCCATCAAAATTGGATTCATACTGTGATTGTAACGGATGCTTGCTCGAGGGAGGAATACAAAGCGGCAAGCCAGGTGCTCGCACCGATTCTCCTCACCTCACGGATCTCTTCGAGGTGCCGTGCCGACAGAGGTCCACCGATTTCTGCGGGCGCGCAATACGGGCCGGTGTACATGGGTACATTGCGTACCTTCGAGGAAAGCGAGTCACCGACTTCGGCCGCCAAGGGGACCGGCATACCGAGTGGTTTCCTGGCGCCAGCCAGAATGACGCGTGACGACAGTCCCTTCTGATCCGCCTCGAAGCAAGATCGTCAGCGAGACGCCGGAAGCTCCGGAATATACTCTGCGGCGTGATTGATCACCCGGGACCAGATCACCGTCGCGTTCGGCTCATCCTCCTCGGGGCGATTTCGACCGCCGTGGTCGTTCAGATCATCATCCTGACCCGATTCGACGACCCCCGAATCTTTCTGAAGTACTGGACGCTGGCCGAGGAGCTCGCAGCCGGGAAGATCAGCTCGGCGCGCCTCAACGACGTGAGCCCTCTCTACCTCTGGTTCGTGACCGCGGCCCAGGCGATTGGCCTCTCTCCGATCGCTGTCCGTATTGTGCAGATCGTGTTGAACGGCGTGACGAGCTTTCTCGCCGGTACGATCGCGCTCCGGCTCGGGGGGCGGGTGGCGGCTGTCGTCGCCACCGTTGCAGTGATCCTCAATCATGCGCTCTTCGTCAACGCGACCGAGCTGGAGCCGGAGTCACTGATCGTTTTCCTGAACACGGCCGCGCTCTTCTTCCTGCTCGGCCGTGGGCGCACCACGAGGAGCGCAGTCGTCTCAGGGCTCCTCTTCGGGCTTTCGGCGACCGCTCGGATGGTCGCGCTTCCTGCCGCCGCTGTGGCAGGAAGCGCCGCTCTCTGGATGACGCGACACGAACAGCCTCACGCCGTCCGGCGCATTCTCGCCTACTTCGCCGGCATGGCCGCTCCCGTTCTGGGCGCTCTGCTGCTGACGCTCAGCATGACAGGGCACGCGTCGATCATGAATCCCGGCACCGTCTTCTACGAAGGGTGGAATCCCTATACGTCAGGGTACGCGCTCACTGAGCCGCTCATCGTCAGCGACGTCAGGACCGGAATCGATGCGCCCGATCCACTTCACCTCGCCTACCGCCTCGTTGCCGCTCGAATCACGGGACAACCATCGTCGCCGGAGCTTTCGAATCAGTTCTGGACAGGCAAGGCAGTGGACCACATCCGCGCCTTTCCGATGGAGGCGGCAGAGCTCGCTCTCGAGAAGCTGTTCTTCTCCTTCCACAGTTACGATGCATGGGATTTGAGCACAATGAACGACCGGGATGCCGCGAGTGCGTCAGTACTCTGGATTCCTCTCGGCCTGCTGTTCGGTTTCGCCGTGATCGCTCTGCTGGACCGATTCAGAGAGTCCGCTGTCGTCGCGCTCTCCCTCTACTCGGCGTCGTACATCTCGATTCTCGTCGCGTTCTACGTCACGAGCCGCCAGCGGAACGCTCTCGTTCCTGCCGTCGCCATTCTCGCCGCTCTCGCGGTTGCATCGCTCATCGACGGTTCAGCCACCGATCGGCGCGGCGCGCTACTCCGCCTCGCGCTCGTCATATTGATTGCGCTGGTGCTCACTCGCACGTATCACTGGCAGGTCGAGGACATGTACCAGTGGCAGGCTTCGCTGGATCTCGGAGACTCTGGTCCTCAAGATGAGGAAGGCTGAACAGGACGGCCGCATGGATGAGGCGAAGCGCCTGCGTGCGATCGATCGTACGTGGCTTCTCGGCGATGACCCGCACATCCCCTCCGCCCCGGCAACGCTCGTAGCAGCCATCGCGAAAGGAGAGATGTCGAAGGCCGATCAGCCCCAGCGGATCTTCGATCTCGCTCTCGCTCTTCAGTATGCGGGAGACTGGGAAACTTCCGACCGCGTTCTGGCGTTCCTGGACGAGACTGATTACCACCCGATCCGGCAGACTGTCGCGGTCGATTCGGTCTCGTACTATCGGGCGCTCGCTGCGCTTCACCAAGATCATCCCCGGGAAGCTGAGGCGCTGCTGCGACAGGCGGCGCGCGAAGCACCTGCGGATTCATCGATCCTCGCGCTGCGCTTTCTTCTTCTCAAAGATGCTGAGGCGCGCCGGTTACTTTTCCTCGTCCACGACCGGTTGACCGCGGACCTGGCGCTCGCGCGTGCCCATTACGAAATGGGAAACATGAACGACGCGCTCTCGATCGCTTCACGCCTGTCGAATGAGATTCCCGAGTGGAACCGTGCGAACTTGTTCGCAGCCTATCTTTCTGATCTGCAAGCCAGTTACGGCGCCGCGGGTCCACGCCGCGCAGATTCACGCGGTCCTGCTCCTTCTTCGAGCCCATGACCAGCACTGACATAGAACCCCTGTCTGTGCTGTTATGAGGGGTCGTCCATCGCTCATCCGCGACTACCCAGGGAGTCGCGAGCGCGACGAACGTCGCCCAGTTCCCCGACTCCGGGGAAGTTCAGGAGAACCCATGAAAGCTTTCGTATCATGCTGTCGAATCGCATTGGCACTGCTCGCGGTCGCCATCCTCAGTGGATGTGCAGATGAGAGCAGCGCGTTCGGCGGCGGCGGCGAGCGTCCTCCCGCTGTCGTGGAACTGGCCGAGGTCACACGCGGCTCGTTCGATGCTGAGCTGAGGTTCGTGGGAAGACTACAGGCAGAGTCGTCTGCCGACCTCTTCGCTCGAACCGAGGGGCCGATCGTGAGCGTGAGCGCGGGAAGCGGCGATCGTATTCGAAAGGGAGAGGTTCTTGCGCGTGTGGACCCCGCTGACGCAGAACAACGCGTTGATCAGGCGCGCGCGTCTCTGAGAATGGCTCAGGCAACCCTCGAGCAGCGGCGCGCCGATCGCGAGGTGGCTCGCACCACCGCAGGACGATCTCAGCAACTCTATGATCAGCAGCTTCTCTCAGCGAGCGACTACGACGTCGCACAAGCCGAGAAGGTAACTTCCGAATCGCAGGTCGAGCTTGCCACGGCTCAGATCG
Source organism: uncultured Acidobacteriota bacterium (assembly GCA_963829355.1). GTDB lineage: Bacteria > Acidobacteriota > Thermoanaerobaculia > Gp7-AA8 > JAHWKK01 > CAWHHZ01. Next base: position 159,824 of record CAWHHZ010000012.1, on the reverse strand, counting down.
CACAGGCACAGGCGAACCTCAACGGCGCCCTTCTTCAACTCGAGCGCACGCGCATCGTCGCGCCGTTCGACGGATTCGTAGGCAAGCGGCACCTCGACCTGGGTGCCTATGCCACGACGAATCGTCCAGTATTCTCCGTGGTCGATCTATCGACGATCCGGACGACTATCTCAATTCCCGCCAATGCCGCCGCTCAGGTGCGCGAAGCACAGCCAGCACTGGTCACCGTCGACGCAATTCCGGGAGAGACATTCCGTGGAGAGGTGTCGAGAATCTCCTCCGTCTACGATCCTCAGACGAACACGGTCGAAGCAGAGATCGAGATCGCGAACCCGGAGGGGGTGCTGAAGCCGGGCATGTTCGCCAACGTCTCGGTCGCCTATCGGACGGACTCTGACCGCTCTTCTCGTACCCGCCTCCGCGGTGGGCCGGAACGATCGCGAGGAATGGATCTTCGTCGCTGAACCGGGTGAAAACGGGCCAGAGAGTTGCCCGCCGCGTCCCGATCGCCGCCACGCAGACCGGTACGGGTACTGATCGATCGGATCGCTGTCGAGCCGCTCGAGGGTGAGCTCTCCCCTGGAGCGGACGTCGTCGTTCTGGGCCATGAGTCGCTGCGTGACGGCGCGCCGGTTGTCACGTCCAATGAAGTCGAGGCAGCTTCGGAGACCGTCGAATGAGTCTCGCAACGCTCTCGGTCCGCCGGCCGGTCACGACGATCATGTTCTTTCTGATCGTGATCCTTCTCGGAGGTATCGCGTTTACTCGGCTCCCCGTCGACCTGATGCCTGAGCTCGTGTATCCGACTCTCACGGTCGCGACCGACTACTCCAACGTCGGCCCGCAGGAGGTCGAAGATCTCATCTCGAGACCGATCGAAGAGGCCGTCGCAGCGATTGCGGGAGTCGAGACGATCACCTCCACGTCGTCCGAGGGCCGCTCCTCGGTTCGTGTTTCGTTTACGTGGGGGACGGATCTGGACGAGGCCGCGGACGAGATCCGGACCCGCATCGACCGGATCCGCGACGACCTGCCGGAGGGATCACAGGCGCCGCGGGTCTACAAGTTCGATCTCGCCTCCTTCCCCATTCTCTTCCTCGGTGTCTCCTCCGACACGATGGGACCGATCGAGCTTCGAGAGTTCACCGAGGAGCGGATCAATCGCCGGCTCGAGCGAATCCCAGGGGTCGCGTCGATCGATATCCGAGGTGGACTCCGCCGTCAGATTCAGGTCAACCTCGATCGCGACAAGATGCTCGCACTCGGTCTGTCGGCCGACGAGATCACCCGGCTGCTCCGGGAAGAGAACCTGAACCGTCCGGCGGGAAAAGTCGAGGAAGGAAACCTCGACATCTTCCTGCGCACCGTCGGGGAGTACAAAGCTGCCGATGAGATCGGCTCGACCGTCGTCGCAGTGAGAGACGAGACTCCGATCTATCTTCGTGATGTCGCGCAGGTCAGTGATGGCGTCGAGGAAGTCACGACGATCACGAGGATCAACGGCAAGTCGGGAGTGCGGGTAGGGATCAACAAACAGTCCGGCGCCAACACCGTCGAAGTCGCCGAGGGAATCAAGCGCGAGATCGAGCGACTGGCGAAGGACTATCCAGACATCGAGATCGTCACGATCATCGATACGAGCGAGTACATCGAGAACGCGATCCGGAACGTGCGGAACTCCGCGGTGATCGGCGGACTTCTCGCGATCCTGGTGCTGCTCTTCTTCCTGCGCTCCGAACGCTCGACTCTCGTCATTGCGACGGCGATTCCGATCTCGATCATGGCGACCTTCGCTCTGATCTACTTCACGGGCTACACACTGAACATCATGACTTTCGGTGGACTCGCGCTCGGTGTAGGCATGCTCGTCGACAACGCCATCGTCGTGCTGGAAAATATCTATAGAAAGCGCGAAGAGGGTGCCGATGCGACGACGAGCGCGGTCGTCGGTACGCAGGAAGTCGCCATGGCGATCACCGCGTCCACCCTCACCACGATGGCGGTGTTTCTGCCGATCGTGTTCATGGAGGGCGTCAGCGGTGTGATGTACAAGCAGCTCGCCGTCGTGGTGGCGTTTGCTCTTCTCGCCTCTCTCGCGGTCGCTCTGAGCCTCATCCCGGTCCTCTCGTCGCGTATTCTCGGCATCAAGACGAAACGGAAAGCTCGTGGCTCCAACCACTCTACGCACGGAGTGAGAACTTTCTCGAGTGGCTCGAGAACCTGTACCAGCGCGGTATCGGATGGTCCCTCGAACATCGGAAGGCCGTCATCATCGGCGCGCTTCTCCTTTTTGCGGGCAGCGTCGCACTGACGCCTTTCATCGGTTCCGAGCTCATGCCCTCGACCGACCAGAGTGAGGTTCGTATCGACGCGGAGATGGCCGTCGGCACTCGACTCGATCTGATGGACCGGCAGTTCCGCGAGATCGAGCGGATTGTGGATGAAAAGGTTCCCGAGGCGGAGAGCGTACTGACTTCGATCGGTGGCGGAGGCTGGAGAGCGAGCGGCGGTCACACCGGGCGACATGCGGATCAGTCTGGTTCCGATGACGGAACGGACCCGCTCCTCCGCCCAGATCGCGGAGGACCTCAGGGAGGATCTACAGGGGATTCCGGGAATCATGATCAGGACCCGCGAAGGCTCGGGCCTGTTCCTTCTGCGAATCGCCTTTGGCGGGGGTGACGAGGGTCTGCAGGTCGAGATCAAGGGTTTCGATATCGCTCGCGGCTATGGGCTCGCCGAGCAGGTTCAGGAAGTTCTGACCGGGATTCCCGGAGTCAGCGATGTGCGGATCGGACGAGATGCGGGAAGACCTGAGCGTGTCATCCGGATCGACCGCGAAAAGATTGCCCGCCTGGGACTCTCGATGAACCGGGTGGCCTCGATTGTCGAAACGAATCTCGCCGGAAGCCGGGCGACAGTTCTACGTACGGCCGGACGTGAGTACGACATCGTCGTCCGTCTCGGAGAGGGCGACCGTGAAGTGCTTCAGGACATCGAGAATGTTTCACTCGTCTCTTCAACCGGCGAGGCCGTTCCTCTGCGAAACGTGATCGACATCAACTATGCGAGCGGGCCCGGTCGTCATCGACAGGCTCGACCAGGAACGGGTTCTGTACGTCTCGGCGAACGTCGCGGGGCGCGATCTGGGATCGGTCGCCGCGGACGCGCGGGAAGCTCTGCGCGCCATCGATGTTCCCGACGGATTCGCGATCAATCTCGGAGGAGAGTACGAAGAGCAGCAGGAAGCGAAGAACGCGCTGATGATCACTCTGATCCTCGCGATCATCCTGGTTTACATGGTCATGGCCGCCCAGTTCGAGAATCTCGTCGATCCGTTCGTCGTGATGTTCTCGATTCCAATGGCAGCGGTCGGAGTCTTCATTACTCTCTTCATCACCGGCACGACTTTCAATATCCAGAGCTACATCGGAATGGTCATGCTCGCCGGCATTGTCGTGAACAACGCGATCGTGCTCGTCGACTACACCAATCTTCTCCGGCGGCGGGACGAGTTTCCCCTGATCGAGGCCGTGATTGAAGCGGGCCGGCGACGACTCAGACCGATTCTGATGACGACGGCTACGACCGTGCTCGGCCTGGTCCCCCTGGCAATCGGCTTTGGTGAGGGCTCCGAGGTTCAGGCACCGATGGCGAGAGCGGTAGTCGGAGGACTGGCCGTATCGACGTTCGTCACACTGTTTCTCGTGCCGGTGATCTACACCTCGCTCGAGCAGTGGAATGTCGCGAGACGTCAGCGCCGGTCAGAAGCTGCTGCCGCGACCGGGCAAATCGCAGAGACAAGCTGAGGAGAATGAGGGGATCGGACCCTCACCCTTTACGAGGCAGCATTTTTCGGGACGAGCTCATGCTCGCTTCCGGGCCACGCTTACTCGGTCGCGGTCGGATAGCCGTTCTGGCGCCACGCGTCGAGGCCACCGAGCAGTGTTGAAACGTTGTCGAAACCGTTCTCTTCCATGATGAGCGCCGCACGGGCGCTCGAGTGCTCGTTCGGTCACGTACAGTACGTAACGATCTTCTTCCCTTTCGGAAGACTCTGCAGCTGACCTTCGATGGCCACCAGAGGAATGTGAAGCGAGCCAGGGATGTGGGCGGCGGCGTAGGCAGTCGAGCTCCTCACGTCGATGACGATCACTTCATCGTTCGCCATGCTCTCGTGCAGCTCCTGCGCTGTGACTCTCGGGACCGATGCCTCCGTCGCAGGCTCTTCAGTAACGATGGCAGGTGCCTCGGGTACGTTATTGGCGGCCGGCGTCGTGGCCGGTTGCTCCGCCACCACTTCGGGCTCGTCTGTGGCCTGATCCGGCTGATTTCCGGCACAGGCGACCCCGAGACCGAGCACCAGAGCGGCGACGATCGTGAGGAGTCCTCCAGCGATCCGCCTTTCGGCGTTCTCTCTCATATGTATCTCTCCTTCATAAACGTTTACTCCTTTTAGTATTACGATTCCCGCAATCATACGTTACTGATTGTGTCATCAGCCTCGCAGCTTCCGTTCCACCACGATCTTTCAGTTCACCGCCTCCAGCATGATATGTAACGGTTCGACAGAAGGAGGATCAATTGCAAATCCGAGCTCGAGTTCTTTTAGTCGCCGCCCTGCTGCTCAGTATTCCTGCTGCCGCGCGAGAGATGACGAGCGTCGACGTCGCGCGTCTGCAATCCGTCAGTGAGGTCGCGATCTCTCCCGATGGCAACATGGTGGCGTACGTGTTGAGCGTACCCCGTATCCCGTTCGCAGAAGAGACAGGAGCTGCCTGGGGTGAACTGCACCTCGTCGGCAGGGATGGCCAGTCGCACCCATTCGTCACTGGCGAGGTCAACGTACGGTCAATTCAATGGAGCCCGGACGGTGCATCGATCACATTTCTGGCCAAAAGAGAACACGATAAAGCTCGCTCTCTCTACCGCATTCCGCTCACCGGCGGCGAGGCGGTGAAACTTTTCGAGCATGGGACCGACATCAGCGAGTACGCATTCAGCCCCGATGGAACCCGGGTCGTCTTCGTCGCTCGAGAGGAAGAGCCCGATGAAATTGCTGAGCTCGAGGAAAGCGGCTTCAACCCGGTGGTATACGAGGAAGAGGAACTGTTTGATCGCCTCTGGATCCAGTGGCTCGACGGGTCCGAGGCGACGAAGCGTATGCCGGTCGAGGGCCATGTCTCGGAGCTTCACTGGATCGCGCCCGGCGATGAAATTGTCATCGCCCTCAGCCCCACTCCCCTGATCGATGACGAGTACATGCGGCGACGAATCAACATCTGGGATCTTTCCGAGGAGAAGATCAGGACGTCGATTGAGCACACCGGGAAACTCGGAGACATCGCCGTGAGCCCGGACGGTAAATGGATTGCGGCCATCGCGGCCGAGGACATCAATGATCCGAAGGAAGGGCGACTGGTGGTTGCTTCCTCTGCTGGCGGCGAGTCCCGCGATCTCCTTCCGTCTCTCGAAGGCCACATCCAGCAGATCGCGTGGTTGGACGGCGACACACTCGTCTACATTCTCGATCAGGGTGTACTGACGCACGTGGAGAAAATCGATGTCGATGGCAGGAATCGTCAACGTTTGATCGAGGGGGGGCAGAACGTCTTCTCCGGTCTCTCCGCATCCTCGAAAGGGGATCGGCTGGCACTCGCAGCCAACTCTGCCTCACATCCGGACGAGCTATTCATGGCGAGTGGGAAGAAGTGGGACACGAGGCGCGTGACGGACAGCAATCCGTGGCTCCGCGAGATTTCCTTTGCCCCGCAGGAGGTCGTGCGTTTCGAGGCGCGGGACGGACTCGAGGTCGAGGGCATTCTGATCCGTCCGCTCGATGAAGAGGAGGGGCGGAGTTATCCCCTGATCATGAGTGTGCACGGTGGCCCCGAATCACACCATCGCAACGGATGGCTGACCTCGTATTCGTCTCCCGGGCAGGTGGCTGCAGCGAAAGGTTACGCAGTTTTCCACACGAACTATCGAGGCAGCACGGGACGGGGAGTGACATTTTCACGGCTGAGCCAGGCAGATCCGGCAGGCAGGGAATTCGACGATCTCGTCGATGCTGTCGATTACCTCATCTCTTCGGGACTGGTCGACCGGGAAAAGGTCGGAATCACGGGCGGGTCGTATGGCGGCTATGCCAGCGCATGGGGAGCGACGTACTATTCAGATCGCTATGCAGCCGCCGTGATGAATGTCGGGATCAGTGACAAGGTCTCGAAGATCGGCACGAGCGACATCGCGAACGAGCTCTATCATGTGCATGAACGGCGCTGGCCGTGGGAAGACTGGGATCTGCTCCGCGAGCGCAGCCCGCTCTACCATGTCGAGAAGGCCCGGACACCGCTCCTGATCCTTCACGGCGAGGATGACACCCGCGTTCATCCGAGTCAGTCGCTGATGCTCTACAGATATCTGAAAATCCTCAACAAGACACCGGTGCGTCTGGTTCTGTACCCTGGCGAAGGGCACGGCAACAGGAAATCGGCCGGACGTCTCGACTATCACCTTCGAATGATGCGCTGGTTCGATCATTATCTGAAGGGGCCTGGGGGGGATCCACCACCCAAAGATCTCGAGTACCCGAAAGCCGCTCTCGAGTCTCTGAATTAGAGTGTTCATCCCCGTGCCCTGAATCCAGACCTCGGGGGGCTTCTCGTGCCCCTCGAGAGAACTTCGGTTGACTCGCCGCGGCCGGCCGAGGTAGTCTCGGCTCGGACAATCTGCCAGTTTGCTGCACCATCATGCTAGGAAAAGTGATGAGTGCCGCGACATTCGGCATCGATGCAGTACGGATCAGTATCGAAGTAGACGCAGCCCCGTCTCAGAGCCCGGGGTTCTCGATGGTTGGGCTGCCGGATACGGCAGTCCGGGAAGCGTACTCACGGGTACGGTCGGCTCTGGCCAACTGCGGGCTGCAGTATCCACCCGGGACCCACCTCACGATCAATCTCTCCCCGGCGGACGTGCGCAAAGAGGGATCGGGATTCGACCTGCCGATCGCGATCGGGATCATGACGGTCGCGGGGATCCTGCAGCCGATTCATCTCGAGGGTCGCGTGTTTGCTGGAGAGCTTTCGCTCGACGGCACGATCGCGCCCATTCGTGGCGCCCTCTCGATTTCCTCCGCCTTCGTTGGTGAGGATGACGTTTACGAAGTGATCGTCCCCTCGCACAACGCCAGCGAAGCGGCGGCTGTCGGATCGATCGACGTGATCGGAGTTCCTCACCTCCCCGCACTGGTCGATCATCTTCGCGGGGAAAGTCCGATCGATCCGCAGCAATCGGAGGCCACGTTCGACGATCCTCCCGACATGGCGGACTTCTCCGAGGTGCGGGGACAGACGCAGGCGAAGCGGGCGCTCGAGGTCGCGGCGGCGGGAGCGCACAACGTCATGATGATCGGTCCGCCCGGGTCCGGAAAGACGATGCTGGCTCGCCGTCTCCCGTCGATCCTTCCCCGGCTGTCGCTCGAAGAGTCGATCGTGACGACGAAGATTCATTCGGTCTCCGGTCATCTTGGCAATGGGCAGGGGCTCGTGGTACGTCGGCCCTTTCGCGCTCCGCACCACACGATCTCGAACGCAGGGCTCGTCGGTGGAGGTTCTCTGCCGCGTCCCGGAGAGGTGAGCCTCGCTCACAACGGCGTGTTGTTCCTGGACGAGCTTCCCGAGTTCCGGCGGGATGTGCTCGAAGTGCTCCGGCAACCTCTGGAAGACGGTCATGTGACGATCTCCAGAGCAATGAGAACGTTGACCTTTCCATCTCGCTTTACGCTCGCGGCCGCGCTCAATCCCTGTCCCTGCGGCTACTTCAATGATCATCGGCGCAACTGCGCCTGCACACCGGTGCAGATTGGGCGATATCTCGGACGGATCTCCGGGCCTCTTCTCGATCGCATCGACCTTCAGGTCGAGGTTCCGGCGCTCTCACCCGAGGAGATCTCGGAGATGAAGCCGGGAGAGAGCTCGTCGCTGATCAGAGATCGGGTCGAGCGGGCGCGAGCTCTTCAGAGCGAGAGATTCTGCGACGCGCAGATCGTCTCGAATTCTCAGATGACGACGCGTCATTTGAGAGAGTACTGCAGGCTTTCAACAGCGTCGCAGGGGATTCTGGATCGTGCGGTCGAAAAGCTGGGGCTCTCGGCGCGCGCCTACGATCGGATTCTGAAGGTGGCGCGCACGATTGCAGATCTGGAAGGAGTGACTGAGATCGGCTCGGAACATCTCTCGGAAGCGATCCAGTACAGGGCGCTGGACAAGTCGTACTTCCGCTCGTGATTCGGGATGAGCCGTTCACGGTGCATCGGGCGCGGGATCATCCTCCGCACCCGATGCCGCGATCGCCTGATCAGGCGATCCTGAGGATCTTCTTCAACGCCGTTTCGTTCGGGTTGACGAAGATACGCCCATCGACTTCGACCGCGGGCACGTCGTTCTTCATCGAGATACGGCGGCGACGGCGGTCATCAGGACCGATGAGCTCGTGCTTCACGTGGTGCTGCGAGAGCAGCATCTCGATGATGCGACCGCGAGAGCTTCTGTTCGCGGGATAATATGAAACCTTCATTTGTTCACCTCCACCCCATCACAGGGGACGTTGCTTTCCTTTATTGCCAGCAACGTGCCCGTCCCTCACCTTGCAGCCAACAGTTTATTTGCAAACTTCACAGGAAGCAATGCAGCATGGCAGAGTGGAATTCCAGCCTGTCATCCTGAGCGAAGCGAAGGATCGCGTACGTCCTGACTGTCGCGTTCTTTCCGTCCCGACAGTCGCTAAAGTCCGAGATCCTTCGACCGTCCTCCGCTGCGCTCCGGCGGCTCAGGATGACAGCGGGAGTCCGTTCAGCATTCCGCATGCAGCATTCCCTCACACCGTCTGCTCGAGCAGCTCCGCATGATGCTCCTCGTGGTACTGGAGCTCGTAGAGCTTTCTGTAGAGCCCGTCGCTTCGGATGAGCTCGTCGTGAGTCCCGCTCTCCCTGATCCGCCCATGATGGAACACGAGAATCGTGTCGGCCGAACGGATCGTCGAGAGCCGGTGAGCGATCGCGATCGATGTCCGGCCTTCCATCAGCACCTCGATGCCGTGCTGAATCAGTGCCTCGGTTTCCGTATCGATCGAAGAGGTCGCCTCGTCGAGTATCAGTACCGGGAGGATCGAATGCGAGCGCCCGCGCAAACGACAGAAGCTGCTTCTCACCGGCGGACAATCCTCCACCGCGCTCCCTCAGCTCCGATTCATACGATTGCGGGAGCCGGTCGATGAAACGCGCAGCCATCACTCGCTCACTCACCTCCCGTACCCGCTCGCGTGTGATGGAAGGATCGTTGAGGGAGATATTCTCCGCCACGCTTCCGGAGAACAGGAACACGTCCTGCTGAACGACGGCGAAGAGCCGCCGGAGCGAATCGAGATCGATCTCACGGATATCGATCCCGTTGATCAGAATCGAGCCCTTCTGGATATCGTACAAACGGAGGAGAAGATTGGTGACCGTCGTCTTTCCCGCGCCGGTGTGGCCGACGAGCGCGACGTGATCTCCGCGATCGACCTTGAAGGAAATGTCCTCGAGCACCCACTCGTCGCCGTTGTAGGCGAACCAGACATCACGAAACTCGATCGATTCGACGGCTTCGACTTTCACTCCGCCGACGGGAGACACGATCGCCGGATCGGTATCGAGCAGCTTGAAGATCCGGTCACTCGCAGCCATCGCCGACTGAAGAATGTTGTATTTCTCCGACAGATCCGAGATCGGCTCGTAGAAGCGCTGAACATACTGAAAGAAGGCGACGAGCGCGCCGAGAGACAGAAGATCACGCGTGACCTGGCCTCCACCGTACCAGACGATGAGCCCGATACCGATCGACTGGATCAGCTCGACGGCGGGATAGAAGACAGCGTAGTAATTGATCGAATCGAGGTTGGCGTCCCGGTGTCGCGCGTTGAGATGACGGAACTTTTCTCCTTCCTCCTTCTCTCGATTGAAGAGCTGCACGACGAACATGCCCGACAGATGTTCCTGGAGAAAGGCATTGATCGCGGCAATCCTGACCCGCACGGCGCTGTAGGCCTTTCGCGCCCCCCGTCGAAACCACAGCGAGACGAGAACGATGAACGGGAGGATGGAAAACAGAACCAGCGCCAGACGCCAGTCCATCCAGAACAGAACAACCACGATCCCGGCCAGAACGAACACATCACCGAAGATCGAAACGAAACCGGCCGTGAACATGTCGTTCAGTGCCTCGACGTCCGTCGTCATTCTCGTGATGAGCCTTCCGACTGGATTGCGGTCGAAGTAGCGCACATCGAGCGTCTGCAGTTTCCTGAAGATCTCCCGCCGGAGGTCGTACATGACGTACTGCCCCATCATGTTCATGACGATCATCTGCACGAACATGAGGCCGAAGTTCAGTCCGACAGTCGCGAGGTAGAGCAGGGCGAAGACCCGGATTCCCTCCATGCGACCCCACTCGAAACCGAACGATGCGAGCCATCCCCCCACCGTCTCAGACACTCCGACACGAGGCGAGACTTCGGCGGGCAGGACGTACAGATCGATGGCGACGGCGATGATCACCGGAGCGGCTACCTGCATCGCTGATGCGAGAATGATCAGAACGACAGAGAAGCTCGCCCGGCCCTTGTAAGGCCGGAGCCACGAGAGCAGACGGCGGGCGAGACCCGCGTCGAACTTCGTCGCTTCGCTTTCGTGGCGCTCATTCTCCATCAGGCGATCTCCTCGATCTCGCTCTCGAGCGTCTGCATCCGGTAGAGATCGGCGTAGAAGCCTCCCGCCGCAAGGAGCTCATCATGGGTTCCCCGTTCGACGATCGTTCCCTCCTCCAGAACCACGATCTGATCGGCATCCTTTACCGAAGAGACCCTGTGGGCGACGATCAGAACCGTCCGCCCCGCCCTGAGCTGCTCGAGCGATCTCAGAATCCGCTCCTCGGTTTGCGTATCGACGGCGCTGAGAGCGTCGTCGAGAATCAGAATCTCCGGGTCCCTCACAATCGCCCGCGCGATCGCGGCACGCTGCTTCTGACCACCGGACAAGGTGATCCCGCGCTCCCCCACCATGGTGTCGATCCCTCTGGAGAAACCTGAAAGATCGTCACTCAATCCAGCCAGCGCAGCTACCTCCTCGACCTGGTCGTCTCCGAGCATCGCTGCGGCCGAAGCGGATATTCTCCGCAATCGTTTCCGAGAACAGAAACGTTTCCTGAGGAACGGCCGAGATCATCGAGCGCAGCTTCCGCGTCGGAATCTTCTCGAGCGGAACCCCACGGATAAAGATCGTCTCATCCGGCGGCTCGTATGTTCTGAGAATCAACGATAGAAGCGTGGACTTGCCGCTGCCTGTCCGGCCGACGATTCCAACTGTCTGTCCCTGCTCGACCGTCAGATCGATTCCGCGCAGCGCAGCAGACCGGTCGCCGTATCCAAACTCCAGACCTCGGATTTCCAGCTCCGGAACCTGCGGTGAAGGCGGGGGCACCGTAGCCCGGCGGGAGCTCTCGTCCTCCGGAGCGACATTCCAGATGTCGCTCAGACGGCCCATCGATGCCATCCCCCGCTGGAACAGATTGATTACCCAGCCGATGGCGATCAGCGGCCAGATCATCCGCGCGAGATAGAACTGGAATGCCACGAATGCACCGATCGTCATCGCGTCGTTGACGATTCTCCGGCTCCCGATCCAGAAGATCGCAACGAACGTGATCCCGACGACCACCTCGAGGACCGGACGGAACGTCGCCGTCAGGTAGATCAGCTTTCGGTTCCTGTCGACGTATTCTCTGTTCATCCCCCTGAACAGCGAGATCTCGTTCGACTCCTGATTGAAGGCGCGGACGACCCTCGCACCCGAGAGATTCTCCTGGACCCGGGCGGACATATCGCCGAAATAGTCCTGGACCGATCGCGTCCGGTCGTGGAGCCTCTGGCCGAAGAATTTCGCGAGTAGTGCGATTGCCGGAACGGTCACCAGTGAGACCGACGCCAGCACGGCGTCGAGCCGGAACATCATGAAGAAGGCTCCAAAGACCACGATGATCGAGGTGGCCGAATGCATGATCGCGGGACCGACCAGCATCCGGACCGCCGAGAGATCATTGGTCGCGCGGGACATGAGATCTCCGGTCCTGTTCTCCGCGTAGAACTTCGTCGGCAGCTCCTGCAGATGACCGTAGAAGTCATTCCGAAGGTCGTACTCGATGTGCCTCGATGCCCCGATGATGAAGATTCTCTGGAGATAGAGAAACACTCCCTGAACCGCCGCGACCACGACGTAGAGGAGCCCGAACTTTACGAGAGTCTGCTCGGTGAAATCGCCATTCAGAACGTCGACGGCGTTTCCCACGATCAGCGGCTTGGCAAGCGAAAATCCCGCTGACCCGAGAAGACAGAGGAACCCGAGCAGCAGTCGCCCCCGGTAGCGTTCGAGGTAACCGATGAGTCGTTTCAATGGCGGCATCGCCCTTCCTCAATCGTTCGTCGACACCGATTTATGCCAAGGATGGGTCGTTGCGTCATTGAGTCGTTGGGTGACTGGTCGTTGAGTGTTTGGGTCGACGGTCTAGTTGAAATGATTCACGTTCCTGTCATTCCGGAGGAGCCGCTTCATCGCGACTGAGGAATCTGAGCGGGGAAGTGCAGCTGGTCACCCCCCGCCCGGATTTCTCGCTTCGCTTCGGAATGACAGCCTTGGTCCCTCGAGAGATTGTGAACTGGGTGTCATCGCAAGAACAGTTGACCCCAGCCACAACCCTGGCCCAACCGCCCAACGACTCAAAAACTCAATGACTCAATGACTCAACGACTCAACGACTCAACAACTCAACTCGTCCCTTGAATCGCCAAACGCGCCGCACTATTGTTCCAGCGTGAACGACATCAGCGCAGAAGAGATTTTCCGAAAGCTCGTTTCGATCGACACAACGAGCTCGAGAAGCAATCAGGAGCTCGCAGACTACGTCGTCGAATTGCTCGAGCCGGTGGCGGGGGAGATCATCCGTGATCCATCGGACGATGGCACGAAGACCAATCTCATGGTCAGAATCGGTCCGGAGCCGGAACATGGCGGCGAAGGTCTCGTCCTGTCGGGACACATGGATACCGTTCCGGCAGTGGAACCCGCGTGGAAGAGCAGTCCATTCGAGCTGACCGACGCGGGAGACCGGTGGATCGCCCGAGGCGCCGCCGACATGAAGGGATTTCTCGCCTTGTCGATCGACCGGGCACGACGGACCTCGCCCGCCAGCCTCCATGCTCCACTCGTTCTCCATCTGAGCTACGACGAGGAGGTGGGAACGCTGGGGGCGAAGCACTGGGTCGATCATCAGAAAGATGTCCCGCTCCCCCGCGCGGTCATCATCGGAGAGCCGACCGAGCTGCAGATCGTCACCATGCACAAGGGGCACCTCAAGCTGCGAGTCACGATCGGCGGCGTGAGTGCACATAGCGGTTACCCGCACCTCGGCGTCAACGCGATCGAGAAGGCCGGCACGATCATCGAGGCGTTGAGCGAGCTCCGGCATGAGCTCGAGACCGAGAGAAACGAGAATTGCGAGGCATTCGAACCGGTCCCTTGGGTCCCTCTGAACATGGGTGAGATCCACGGCGGGACCGCGATCAACATCGTCCCGGATCGGGTCGAATTATCCATCGGCCTTCGTCTCCTTCCCGGCCTCGACTCCTCCGAAATGATCAGCCGGATCAAGGAGCGCATCCAGGGGGCGACTTCAGATCCGAGCACAGTGAGCTTGTCCCTGATCAATGAAAGCCCGCCGATGAAACTCGATGAGTCGGCCGCCGTGGTCCACACCCTTCGCGAGCTGACGGGACGGAAGGCGGTCCACGCGGTCTCATTTGCTACCGACGCGGGATGGCTCCAGCGGCTGGGACTCGACTGCGTGCTGTTCGGGCCCGGGTCGATCGAAGTCGCTCACAAACCGAACGAGTACATACCGAAGGAGCAGTTCCGCAGAGCGGAGCAGATCCTGGAGGGCGCGGTTCGGGAGCTGTGTATGCAGGAGACGAGATGAAGATCCGCTCCCTTCGCGCCGCTCTCACGTGGATCGACGGGGAGTTCGAGGAAGGCGTCCGAATCACGATCGCTCCGGATGGGACGATCGGAGAACTCACCCGTGATCCCGGACCGGTCGATCTGGAGCTCTCCGACGAGGCTCTTCTTCCGGGGCTGGTCAACGCGCACTCCCACTCCTTTCAGCGCGCGATGCGTGGCAGGACAGAGCATTTCCCTGCCGGCCGCGGTTCCTTCTGGACCTGGCGCGAAGCGATGTATTCGCTCGTGGAATCGCTGAGTGAGCAGCAGTTTCACGACTGGAATGTCGCGGCGTTCAGAGAGATGCGATCGGCGGGAATCACCACCGTCGGTGAGTTCCACTACTTTCACCATTCGTCGGCGTCCGCCCGGGACCACAGGCTCGATTCGATCGTGCTCGACGCTGCCGAGGCTGCCGGAATTCGAATCGTGCTTCTCCAGACCTTTTACAGAATGGGTGGATTCGGTCAGCCACTCGGCGATGCTCAGGCGCGGTTCGAGACTCCCGACGTCGATGAGTTTCTCCGCAGGCTCGACCAGTTGCAGGAGACCCTGCGGCCGCGGCAGAGCGTCGGAATCGTGGCGCACAGTGTTCGCGCTGTACCGATCGAGGACCTCGTGAGGCTCGCTTCGGCCGCGGTCGAGCGAGATCTGCCTTTCCACCTCCACCTCGAAGAGCAGGAAAAGGAAATCAGCGACTGCATCGAGGCGACCGGCTCGAGACCGATGAGGCTCGTGCTCGACCGGGCCCCGGTCGACCAGCACTTCACCGGCGTCCACTGTACGCACAGCAGCGAAGACGATCTACGCGAATGGGTTGCTCGGGGCGGCAACGTCTGCATCACTCCCCTCACCGAGGGGAACCTTGGAGACGGGATTCAGCCTCTCGCCCCTCTGGCACCGGACCATATGTCAATCGGAACAGACTGCAATGCCCGGATCGACATGCTCGAGGAGCTGCGATGGCTCGAATACGGGCAGCGCCTTCTGCGTCAGGACCGGGGGGTCTACCGTGACGCGTCGGGAGAGAACGCCCGCGTGCTGTTGAAGATAGGCACGGCTGGCGGAGCAGCGTCTCTTCGGGTACACGCGGGAGAGATCGCTCCGGGACTCGCGGCTGATTTCTTCACCGTCGATCTCCGCCACCCCGCCCTTGCCGGTTGGGAGAGGTCGAGGCTTGCAGCCTCCATCGTATTCGGAGGAGGAAACGAGATCGTCCTGCGCAACTGCGTTGCAGGAGAATGGACCCGCTGAGCTCCGGCGGTTCCCGGAACTGAGAAATCGGCGCGCCCTACGGGAGCCGCAGCTTTTGACCCGGTTTGATCATCGCGCCGCGCATACCGTTCGCCGTCTTGATCGAGGCAACGCTGATTCCATAGTTCCGAGCGATATCCCAAAGTGTGTCGCCATTCCGCACGACGTAGGTTCCCGATGCCGCCGCGGCGTTCTTCTTCAAAGCCGGCGACTCACCGGTGATGCGCGCGACGTGGCTGGTGTATCGATTCGGGTAAAGGGCCACATGGTAGTGAGGCGGCCGGTGTTCACGCGTCGCCTCGAGAACTCCGGAATCCTCCAGAGAAAGGAGCGTGCTTTCGATCCACGAGCGGCAGCGTCCGTTCGACGGGACGCGAAGATCCATCGCCATTCCTGTGGGGTGCACTGAGAGGGGGGAGGCGTTCCGCGGCTGGCGCGAGCTTGGCCTCGTCAGACTCGTGACGACCATCCGCTCACCACACGCCGACTTGTACTGCCCCCCGAGCCGGTTGAGGAACAGCTCCACCTCGGGACGGGCGTAAGGGAACGAAACGTTCGCCAGATCGAAATTTCCGTTGCTGCGGACCGGGATCAGGTAACCCTTCTGTGCAAAGCTCTTCACCTGCGACGAGGTTTTCAGATAGCTGTAGTCATGAAGATGCGCCTGCTGGTTCTGACGGTCTAGTGATGACCGGGAGCCCTTGAGGCTCGCTGCTTGCACTGACACTGAACCTGAAACGGTTACCAGTATGAGAAACGCGTTCAGGAAAAATGTTCTGGATCGCTCTCGAGCGGATCCGAATCCGGCTGCGATCGGATCTGACGTCATGAATCCCCCTCCCCGCTTTCGAGTCTGATTGGACGGCTGGAATTTCAAATCATAACCACAAACTGTGGAAATCGTGAGATGATTTCTCCCCACTCTGAAGGAGCAAATTCCAAATCACGAAATTATTATGCATTCTCTGAAAGAAATTTCCACCTCGCCGTTTCCGATGCACTCTCATGGCTCGAAGGGGTTCGTTTATAATCACCACGGAACGATGAGCTCGGATAATTACGACAGGCGGCAATATCAGAGAATCACCCTGACGCAACCGATGGTCAGTGCCGTTGGTGATGTCAGCGCCTACATCATCGACATTTCAGTCACCGGCGCCCGCGTCGTTCACCAGAATCCCCTCCCCGCCCAGCCGAGGCTCCAGCTCGAGTTCCACTGGCAGGGCCGGCCGCTGAAGTTCGTGTGCGGCCTGGTCGGGACCGAGCAGACGGAACGCCAGACTCGATATGGGAAGCAGACCCTCTTCTACAGCGGTCTGACTTTCGAGCGAGACCTCGGAGACTCCGGGGCGCTTCTCAAAGAAATGATCGGTCATTACGTCGAGAAAGCTCTTGATGAGCAGCTTTCGAACGCTCGCGGGATCCCGCCTCGCGCCGCCAATTCGTATCAGGCCGGTAAAAAGGACTCGGGTTATCTCGAGTTCATTCTGAAGCCTGATGGCACCTGGTCGAGATCACCCGCCAGGACACCGAATCAGCCGAAAAATGGCTTTACGATCTCCAGAGAAGAATCGGAAGAGCAGATCGCCATGTTGTGCGCCTCGTTTGCAGAAGGGAACAGGGAAACGAGAGAGCTGATACGGCAGATGGCGCAGATGAGCATCAGTTCCGAGGTGGGAATCCCCACCCGCCGTTACGTTCCGTGAGTAACCTCACAGACGTTCGATCGGTCTCAATGGTAGACATTGAACGGAACTTGCTACGTATAACCTCCAGAAGATGTGTTTTCAGCTAAAGGAGAGATCCATTGAAGAACAGACATTCCCTCGCGATCACGATCGCGCTCATTGCCCTCATTCTGACCTCCTTCGTCGCGCCGGACGCTCAGGCCCAGCGCCGTCGAAGCGTAGACCGGCACTCGACCGTTGCCATACTGCATGGGATCGTCACCGACGCCGCCACAGGAGATCCGCTGCCTGATGCGACCGTTACGATCAAGAGTACGGAGCGCTACACCGATTCCGAAGGCTTCTACGAGTTCGATACGATCGCGCCAGGAACCTGGACCGTCACGGCCGACAGGTGGGGCTACCTACCTTCATCGCGAGAGATCGTGGTATCGACAGGCGAGAACACAGCAGACTTCGCGCTCGACCTGGCTCCGTCCGTGATCGTCACGCGCACCACCGGTGAGGTCGAGCATTACGCGGCGGAAACCGTAAAGTTCGGTTACGTGGTCCCTTTCGCCGGAACGTTTGCCTCGGAGACCCTTACAGTCTGTACCGGTGATCCTGAGATGCCGACCACTCTCGAACGCGGTTCGATCGCTCGGATCCAGGGCCCGGCGACGCGAGTGAGCACACCGTGCTGTCCGAACTTCAACGGCGAGCAGATCACGATCGACCCGAAAGACGGAGCGGCATTCGAGGCAGTGATTCTCGACAGTTGCCCACCGAATGACATCTACTTCATCGGGCGCAGCGTCGACACCGGCAAGTCGATTCATCGTCGGCTCTCCGAGGTCACCCTCATCGAATTTCCATAGGCCTGGAAGCCGAGACACGACGCTTCGAGGAGCAGCCTCCGCCTCCGGTCGGGGCGGAGGCGCGCCCTCGCACCGACACCGGGAAGAGCTCGCCTGGTGCCCACCGAGGGATCGACTCGCTCACCCTCTCCTTTCGTCTATCGCGGGGAGATCTCGGCTGAGGAGCGGGCTAATCGCTGCCGGCGGAAATGCCGAACTTCTGCATCTTGCTCTTGAGTGTGTTACGCGCGATGCCGAGAGTACGCGCAGTCTCCCGGATTTTACCGTCCGCCGCCGCCAGCGCCTGTTCGATGAGTTGGCGCTCGACGTTTTCCATGACCTCTTTGTACATCCGCTCGTCGATCTGCGTCCGGCTGAACATCGGAAGCAAAGCGCTCTTCGGGATCTGATCCGAGGCCAGGGGAACGCTCGTCGCCGGCCCGGAGTCGGAGAGCAGCGCATGAAAATCGCGCTCGGTCAGCTCTTCCTCTCCAGACATCACGATCGCGCGATGAATGGTCGCCTCCAGCTCACGAACGTTGCCCGGCCATTCCCAGCTGAGAAGGAGATCCATCACCCCCGGACCGAGGCGTTTCGGTTCGATCCCGAGGTCCCTGCAGATTTTCCTGACGAAGTGCTCGGTGAGCGGGATGATATCTTCCTTTCTGTCCCGGAGAGGAGGCAGAAAGATTGGCAGGATGTTCAGCCGGTAGTAGAGGTCCTCGCGGAACCCACCCTCCCGGATTGCGCGCTCGAGATCGAGATTCGTCGCTGCAATGATCTTCACGTCGACCTTCATCGTCTGAGTGCCGCCGACGCGCTCGAACTCCTTGTCCTCGACAACGCGGAGCAGCTTTGCCTGCATCGACATCGACAGCTTCCCGATCTCGTCGAGAAAAATAGTTCCCTCGTGCGCGAGCTCGAAACGCCCCGGGCGGCGGCGGTCGGCGCCGGTGAACGCTCCCTTCTCGTGACCGAAAAGCTCCGACTCGGCGAGATTCTCGGGAAGTGCCGCGCAGTTGAACTTGATGAAGGGACCGCTGCTTCTCGGTCCGAAGTTGTGCACGATTCGGGCAACGAGTCCCTTGCCCGACCCTGATTCTCCCCGGAGCAGCACTGTCGAGGCGGACGCGGCCGCACGACGGATCGCAAACTGAATCTGGTGGACCGACTCGGACGTGCCCACGATCGAATCGAGATGCTTCTCACCCAGGGCCTGTTCCCGGAGTGACTCATTCTCCACTGACAGCTTCAGTCTCGCCGCGTTCAATTCCTCGTACAGGCGTGCATTTTCGATCGCAATTGCCGCCTGATCCGCAAACGCTTCGAGAAACTCCAGATCCTGTGAGGAGAACAGATGCTTCGTTTCGCGATGATCGACATAGATCGCACCGCCGATCCTCTCCCGCATGACGAGCGGCACGCACAGAGTCGATACGATGTTCTCGAGCAGAACGGTCTCGGATTCCTCGAAACGATCGTCGATGCGGGCGTCAGCCGACATCACCGACTGTCCCGTGTCGATCACGCGACTGACGATCGACAAAGGGGACCGGACGTTCGCCGCATCGTCCCCTTCCTTCAGGTTCCGGACGACCCGCGTCCTCAGTGTTCCGGACACCGGATCGATGAGCATGATCATTCCCCGCTCGGCCCGCAGCCGCCTCAGAACCAGGTCGAGCATCTTTCCCAGAACTTCCTCGACGCTCAGAGTCGAGTTGATGACGCGCACGATTTCGTAGAGCCCGACGACCTCCCCCTTGGTCAGCGAACCGGATGGCCGGATGCGAAAGATTGCGCCGCGCGCACGCTCGAGCTCGGGAGCAGCTCCCAGATCCTCAAAGATCGCGATCGACTTGCGTATCTCCGCGATCGCTTTGTCAGCGTCTCGAAGCAGCAGACCGAACTCGAAGTGCACCCGCCCGAGGTGATACATCGCCTTCCGATCCCGAAGGATCGATTTGGCACTCTCGAGCCTCTCTTCCCCTTTTTCTAGATCTCCCTTGACGTAGGAGATGCGTCCCTCGATGAACATCGATTCGGCGATCGTGATCTCGTCCCCCAGCCTCTCGGCGAGCATCAGAGAGCTGGCCGCGAGCTCTGCGGCAGTGTCGAGGTCGTGGTCGAGGAGGGCGAGCTGAGCCGCGAGAACATGAGCCTTGGCGAGGCCCTGCGGCGTCGCCGTCTCGTGATAGATCCTCTTCGCCTGATCGAGCAGCACGCGCGCGCCATCCAGGTTATCGCGGTCGCGTTCGAGCCGCGCGAGGAGGAATGACGATTCAGCGAGCAGATCTTCGTTACGGGAACGTTCTGCAGATTCTCTGGCCTTCTCGGCGTACTCGAATGCGCGTCCGGTCTGACCCTTTTTGCTCAGAAGACGCGCCAGCGGAACATAGACAGAGACCCGCGCAGGCCGGTCCTCCGAGAATCCCGGGATCTCCAGACAGCGCTGATAGTGGACCAGTGCCTCATCCCAGCGGCCGAGCATCTCGAGACATTCGCCGAGATGTTGCCGAGCAATCGCTTCGTTCTGCGGCGACGAGAGCTTTTCATCGATGCGGATGCTTTTCTCAAACAGCTCGGAGGCCGTTTCAAATCGTCCGCGGGCGTACTCGATCATTGCGACATGGTTGTAGGCGGTCACGAGCTCCCAGAGATCTCCCTCTTCTTCCGCCTGCGAGAGGTTCCGACGGTACATCTCGAGAGCGCCATCCCAGTCGCCGAGCTTGAACAGCGCATTCCCGAGGGAAGTACGCGCCTGTTTTTCGAGATCGCGGAGTCCGCGTTTGACCGCGAGCTTCAGCGATCCCTCGAACGACGCGCGGGCCTGCTTCCACAAGCTTCTCTCCAGTGCGAGAAGCCCGGAGGTGCGCAGGATCCTGCCTGCGATCTCAGTATCCGTGCGCTGGCCGAGCAGCCTCGACGCCTCCTCGATCGACTTCTCCGCCTCGTCGAGATCACCCGCTTCGTGCTGGATCGCACCGATCATCTCCAGGACTCCGGCGACTTCGAGATCGTCCTCGTTCAGCCGATACGCATCAGCGACCTTGCGGAGATAAGAAATAGCAGAGTCGAATTCGGCGCGCTTCTGGAGGATGTCGGCGATGCGCAACATGAGCGAGACCGATTTCTCTGAGCTCGAGTTTTCGTCGCCTCGGGTGCGCAGACTCTTGAGGAGAAACTGGTACACCTGCATCGCACGCTGGTAATCCTGAGCGTCCGAGTAGGCATCGCCGAGGCGCTCCCGGATCTCCAGACGGTCTTTTTCCCTGCCCGCCAGATCCATCAGCTCGAGCGCCAGACGGTAAAACTCGGCGGCCTGCTCGTGAGCCAGCGTTGCCGTGGCAAGCTCGCCGGCCTTGATCGAGTAATCGATTCCCTTGTCGACCTGATCGCTCCGGGAGAAGTGGTATGCGGCGAGACCGAGCTCCTCGGGAGCGGCAGAGTCGAGCTCACCTTCGAGATACTCTCCTACCGCACGATGGGCTGCGGTACGGTCCGATTCGGCAAAGGATGCATAGATGGCATCGCGGAGACTCACCTGAGGAAAGCGAAAGCCTCCCTCTTCGCGATTCTCGACGAGCATGTGCGCATCGACCAGGTGACACAATGCCTCGTAAACCTCCTCGGAGCTCTTTCCGCTGATCGCAACCAGTGGATCGAGATCGAACTGATCACCCAGCACCGAAGCGAGCTGGAGGATCTTCAGCTTGTCAGACTCCAGCGAGTCAATCTGCTCGCTCCAGAATGCCGCCGCGCCACCGGCAATCCTCAACGTTTGAATTTTGTCGAAGTCCGGAGCCCAGCCAGACGCAGTCCACCTCAGATGGTGGTGACGGATCAGGTGCTCGAGAACCCGTCGGATCTGGAGCGGTGAGCCGCCGGTTTCCCAGTAGAGCCAGTGGATGAATTCCGTCGGCAGCCGCTCGGCTCCCAGCAGAGCCTCCGCGTTTGCCCTGACTCCCTCTTCATCGAGACCGCCGAGCCGGATTACCCTGATGCCCGTTTCGCGGACCCGCCTCGTCCAGCGCTCCGGAAGCGGCACGACTGCTGGCGGCCTCGACCGTTCGGCCGACTCGTCGCTTTCAAATTCGAGCGTCCCGAGAACGAGAAGATTGGAGCCTTTCGCTTCGCCTACGAGAAAGGTGAACAGATCCACCGTCGACGGGTCGGCCCACTGCAGATCCTCGATCATGAGAACGAGGGGAGCGTTCCCATCCTCCACCACGTTGAGAAAACCGTAGATGTCCTGGATCGACTGCACGAGGAGGTTGAAGAACCTGTACTTGCGGCCTTTCTCGCCACCGATCCGTGCCTTCTCTATGATCGGGCGAATGATCGCACGCAACTCCTCCGCCGCATTCGTGTCTGGCCCTGCGGCCCGGACCATCTTCTGGAAAATATCGAAAAATGGAGCATAGAGAGTCTTACGGTTGGCCGCGCAACGGCCGCGGAATACCTGCGCTCCGTCGAGTTGCGATCTGAGCGTCACGTCGTCGAGGATCCTGCTCTTCCCCATCCCCTCCGGCCCCACGATCAGGACGCCCCCACCCTGCCCTTCCCTCGCGGCCTCGACCTGGTCGAGAATCTCTCGGATCTCCTGGTCGCGACCGACCAGAGGCGCAGCATGAATCTCGCCGTCAGGAAGCAGGAGCTCGCTCGCCGGCTCTTCAACCCCCGCTATCCTGGACAGATCGTGGAGCAGCGCCGTGGCCGAGGGATACCGGTGGCGGGGATCGTACTCGAGGAGCTTCAGGATCACCGACTCGATCGCAGCTGGCACCTTCGGATTGACGTCCGACGGCCGCCGGATCTTCCCGTCCAGCCGTGCCAGAAGAACTTCGGATCGCGATAATCCCCACGTCGGAATCGTGCCGGTGACCGTCTCGTAGAGCGTCATTCCGAGCGAATAGAGATCGGCCCGGGCATCCACCTTCTCCTGGCGGATCACTTCGGGAGCCATGTAATGAAACGTTCCGCGAATCCGGCGGTCGAACAAATCACTTGCCTCGGCAGCGACTCCAAAATCGGTGATTTTCAACCTTCCCTCTGCGTCCACGAGAAGATTTGAGGGCTTCAGATCAAAATGGATGATCCCCCGATGGTGAACATGCTGGAGACCGACCGCCGTCTGGAGCGCAACATCGAGAAGAACGTCCCAGTTCGTGCCGTCGAATACCTCCGTAATACGCCTGCCGTCGATGTACTCCATCGAGAAGTAAGGAAGGCGATTCTGCAGCAGGCCGTAGTCGAACACCCGGACCACATTGGGATGATTCAGCCCCGACAGAGTCGAGACTTCCGACTGGAACTGTAGAATCTGCTGCGTTCCCGAGAGCTCTGAGAGTAGAATCTTCAAAGCCTCCGCACGATCATCCACCGCGTCCCAAACGTGGTAGACAGCCGTTGTTTCGCTCTCTTTGAGGATATCGAGGAGCCGGTATCTCGGGGGGAGCTCTACCGCGGGGCGGGTGACGGCTGCAGGTGACATGGGATGGGTTAAACAATAACCCCGCCGGGGTCAAAGTTCAATCAGGCGGGACGAACGGAAAGGATTCGGGGCAGCATAAGCGTTCGCTGAGCAGATGGACATTCCTGTACCAGAGAAAATCGGCCGCTTTACGGTTCTGCGGGTCATCGGTCAGGGCGGCATGGGAACTGTCTATCTGGGACACGATGATGATCTCGGGCGGCAGGTGGCGCTCAAGGTCCTTCACGATGACGACGTACAGCGAAAACCGGGGGTCCGGTCTCTTCGGGAGGCGCGTGCGGCGGCCTCGATTCGCCACCCCAATGTCGCGACGATCTATGAGATCGGGAAGACGACTGGTGATCTGCCGTACATCGCCATGGAGTACTGCGAAGGCCGGACGATCTCGAGCCTCCTCCGGTCCGAGCAGCTCGACCTCCGGCGTTTCCTCACCATCGCGACCCAGATCGCGGAGGGTGTGGCGGCGGCTCACGAGAATGGCGTGCTCCACCGGGACATCAAGAGCTCGAACATTCTGGTGGAGCCAGGGGACCGTGTAAAAATCCTCGATTTCGGGCTTGCGAAATCATTCGAGGTGGCTGGAGACATGACACTCCCCGAGGCATCCACGGTCACGAAGTTCTTTGGAACCGTCCCGTACATCTCGCCTGAACAGGCGTCCGGAGAGCAGGCTGATGCCCGCAGCGATCTGTTTTCAACCGGTGTGGTGTTCTACGAGATGATTACGGGTCATCTGCCGTTTACGGCGGAGAATCCTCTCTCGCTGATCCAGAAGATCCGAGAGGAGGAGCCGGATCCGATGGAGAACCAGTCTTTTTCCGTGCCCGGCGCCCTCGGCAAGATCATTTCCAGACTGCTGCAGAAGAATCCCGACGACCGGTTCCAGTCGGCGGAGGATCTCGTCGATCATCTGCGGGCTCTCCAGCTCGAACTGACCGGCAGCCGGACATGGACTCTCCCGGAGCGCAGTGGATATCTTCTTCCACGGACGACCCGGCGGCTGAGCCTGCCACTGGTGATCCTGCTGCTCCTCGTCACGGCTGTCGTTCTCGGCGCCGGAGGCTGGTACCTGTCGACGCGGTCCACGGTACCGGCTGTGTCGTCCTCAGGTCCGATCAGATCGCTTGCGGTTCTTCCTCTCCAGAATCTCTCGGGCGAAACTGCCAACGAGTTCCTGACCGTCGGAATCCCGGATGCTCTGATCGTGCGCCTCCAGCAGATACAGCATCTTCAGGTCCGCCCCACCTCCGCCATTCTCCCGTTCCGCGACCGGGCGGTTCCGATTCTCGAGGCGGCGAAGGAGCTCGGAGTCGACGCCGTTCTGGAAGGCCACTTCATCACCTCCGGCGATCAGATTCGCGTCAATCTGCAGTTGACTGATGCGCGGACGAACTACGGGATATGGGCCGGATCGGTCGACGGCAAGCGGGGCGATCTGCTCGCTCTGATGGATCTCGTATCGAACCGGACATTCGAAGCATTGCGCGAGAACCTGCGGATGCGCGACATCGCTGAGCCTTCGAAGCCGAACACCAACAATCCGAAGGCGTACGAAGAGTACCTCCGGGCGCGCGCTCTCACGGGCTCGCTTCGAGCCAACGATCATGAGGAGCAGATCCGCTCACTCCTGACCGCAATCGAGCTCGACCCGGATTTCGCGGCGGCACATGCGGAGCTGGCGATTGCTCTCTCGCTGGGTGAAGTCCGCGGCCTCGACAACGATTCCGGTGTGCAGACGCCGGAGTGGTATGCGCGGCAGGCCGTGAGAATTGATCCCAATCTGGCCGAAGCGCACGTCGCCCTCTCCAGGGCGCTGGTTCGTCAACCAGACCGCTTCCGAGAGTCGCTGCGCGAGAATCTCGCGGCGCTTCGCATCAATCCGAATGAGCCAAACGCCCTGTCGTCACTCACGACTTACTTCATTTCGATCGGGGATCTACGACGAGCGGAGTGCATCAAACAGAGATTCATCGAGCTCGACCCCTCGTCGAACGACGTCCGCACGCGGGGATACTGGAGCATCAACGCGGTCGATCCCGATTCCGCTCTGCGTGAATCGCGGCTGGCGACGGGCACCGAAGAAACCGCTCTCGCTGGATACGACATCGAGGCAATGGCTCATTTGATGCGCGGCGACATCGAGGGCGCGAAACGGGCGGCAGCTCGAGTCTCCGAGATCGACTCGGATCATTACATCGCAACGAGCCTGGGAGCGATGATCGCGGCCGCCGAAGGAGATCGCGAGCGCGCCCTCGAGCTCCTTGAACGATTCGACGAGGAAGCATCCAACAGCAATCACTGGGCGGCGTTCCGCGTCGCCCTCACCTGGGCGAGGCTCGGCGATGCGGACAAGGCGATCGAGTGGCTCCAGCGTGCAGTCGCGCTCGGCAACCACTCGTGGTATCTCTTCGTGCGGCATCCGTGGCTCGCTCCCCTGCAACCACGTCCCGAATTCCAGCGACTGCTCTCCGGCATCCGATCGGAGCTCGACGATGTGCGCGACGACACGATCGGAATGCACCGTCTTCTGTGCGAGACTGGCCTGTGAGCTGGTTCAGTCCAGCCCGGTAGCGTTGTCGATCACTCGCACGCAGGCGCGGGCACATCGTCCTGAGCCGCCGCCGCTGATTCCTCGATCTCGAACATCCTCCGCAGCGCCCGCTCGGCTTTCACCCTCGTCTCCTCGGGCACCTCGATCTCGTACTGCATGTTCTCGAGCGAACGTTTCACATCCTCGAGGGTCGTGACCTTCATGAACGTGCACAGCTTGCAGCCCTTCAGGAACGTCTTGTCCGGAACCTCCATGGCAAGCCTGTCCGAGAGTCCGCACTCGGTGACGACGAGAAACCGTTCCGACGCGTTTTCCTTTGCGTAGCGGACCATCTGAGAGGTCGAGAGAACAGCATCGGCCAGATCAGCCACATCGGGGCGGCACTCCGGATGGACCAGTATGCGGATATCTGGATCGCTCTCCCGGATTGCGCTCACTTCCTCCGGGGTGATCTGCTGATGGACGTAGCAGAAACCGTCCCACGGGATGATGTTCTTCTCCGGAAGCTGTTCCGCGACATGGCTTGCGAGGTTCCGGTCCGGTGTGAACAGAATGTTCTCGTTCGGAAGAGCCCTGACGATTCTCACGGCATTCGCCGAGGTGCAGATCACGTCCGACAGCGCTTTGACCGCCGCCGTCGTATTGACGTAACTGACCACGGCGAGGTCCGGGTATTCCTTTTTGAGTTCATTGATTCGCGCAGCGACTTCTTCGGCAGGAGCGGAGTCGGCGAGCTGACAGCCGGCGAGTTGATTCGGAAGCAGAACCGTCCGCTCCGGATTCACGATTTTCGCGGTCTCTGCCATGAAATGAACACCGCAAAAGCAGATCACATCGGCGTCGGTGACCTTCGATGCGACCAGCGACAGCTCGAGCGAATCACCAACGAAGTCCGCGACCTTAAGAATCTCCGGCCGGTAGTAGTTGTGCGCGACAATGACCGCGTTCCGCGACTCTTTCAGCGCTCGAATCTCCGCATGGAGCCTTTCGAAGCGATCAGCGTCCTCAGCGGTGTACTCGTAGGTTCTGACCCGTTGAAGCTCTTCCAGTAAAGCTGTCATTGCACTCGTCTGCCTCCTTGCACGCCGATGTAACAGATCCGACCGTCAAAAAATGCTTGCGCCGCAACTGCCGGTCCCTACGCGTTCATCACTCATCGTTCATCCTTCCGATCGTCACCACCGTCGCGCCCCACTCCCCGCCCCGGATGCCGCCGTCCGAGAAATCCTCCACCCATTCGAGCGTTTCGAGCAGAGCGCGGATCGACCGGCGCTGAACACCCCGTCCCTTGCCGTGGATCAGCCTCACCTGCCGGAAGCCTGCCCCTCGCGCCGCCTCGAGATATTCGCGAACGACATCGCGAATCTCTGCCGGTCTGAACGGATGAAGATCGAGCGTGTCTTCGAGCGGTATCTCGACGGGTGTCTCATCCTCGGGGTTCCAGTCATCACTCATGGGTCAGTCGTCAGTCAGGCTGCGGCAGACAGCCCCTCGTGTCAAGGTCATCCTGAGCCGCCGGAGCGCAGCGGAGGCCTGCCCTGAGCGAAGCCGAAGGGACGGTCGAAGGATCGCGTCCGGCCCGACTGGCAGGACGGAAAGAACGCGACAGTCAGGACGCACCCGATCCTTCGCTGCGCTCAGGATGACAATGTGCGGTGTTCAATCATCTGAAATTGAGTGCTTCGAATCTTTACGTCTCTGCGCAGGGAGTGTCATACTCTGCGCACTACCGCCAGGAAAGGGCAAAAGATGGTTCTCTTCAATCACGCAACCCGCGAAATGACCGCGAAGATCGTCTACTACGGGCCCGGGCTCTGTGGGAAGACGACCAACCTCATGGTCATCTTCGACAAGCTCGACGAGAAGAGTCGCGGGAAGATGCTTTCACTCGCCACGAAGACGGACCGCACCCTCTTCTTCGATCTTCTGCCGGTGGATGTGGGCAAGGTAGGGGCGTTCAACCTGAAGATCCAGCTCTATACCGTCCCCGGTCAGGTCTTCTACAACGAAACGCGAAAACTCGTGCTCAAAGGCGCGGACTCCGTGGTATTCGTGGCGGACTCCCAACCCTCGATGGTCGACTCCAATCGCGAGAGCTTTCTCAATCTTCTCGACAATCTCCGCGAGAACCAGATCGACGTCAACCAGATCCCGATCGTGGTCCAGTACAACAAGCGCGACATCCCAGGTGTCCTCCCGGTCCCGAAACTTCAGGAACAACTCGACTTCCTCGTCTACCCCTGGGTCGAAGCCTCGGCTCTGAACGGCGAGGGGGTCATGGACACGTTCAAGCTCGTCTCGAAGATCACGGCGCGTCATCTCGTCAACAAGGTCAAGGGAAAGCCCTCCTCCGATCGCATCCTGGGACGGCTCGATCCCGAAGAGGCCAGACAGGCTGCTGCCGAAAGCAAGATGGCCGCGGTCCCGGAAGTGCCCGATCCCGAGCCGCAGCCCGGTTCCGCCGCGATGGGCGAGGTGCACGCTGGCGACAGCGTCGATGTGACTGACAATCCATTTGCGGCGTCGTTCGAACCCTCGGAGGATGCGGGAGTCGAACCCTTCGACGAGGCCGCGGTCACGGCCGACTACGACAAAGCAGAGGAGGTCTCTCTCGATCAGCTTCTCGAAGGCCGGGAGCGTCCGGCAACATTGTCCGGCATCGCCATTCCGATCCCGGAGGAGGAGCCGGAAGAGATCGAAGAGATCGAGGAGCTCGAAGATGACGAGGAGATTGAGGGAACAGGCGAGGCTCTCGAGCCTGCCGACGAGGCTACGACCTCGACCGATCAGTCGGAGCTCAGCGCGCTGAAGAAAGAGATCGATACTCTGAGGGCTGAACAGCAGGAGCTTCGGAAAGGTGTCGAGCAGGCGATCGCCGCACTTCAGAAACTTCTTTGAGAACTCTTCGGAAGGACCAGTCTCAATGCGCGTCACGATAGTCATCTCGCTCCTTTTCCTTATCCTCAGTTCTGCCGGGTGCTTCGGTGAAAAGGAAGAGGACGTTGCGGATCGTCTCGATCAGAAGGGAGCCCGGGACGTCCTCTCCGAAGCCTCCGAGGATCAGTACACGCCGCCGACGGACGGAAAGCTCACGCGCGAGCAGATCGAGATGTATATGGCGGTCAGGGAACGGGAGCAGGAAATCGCAAAGGTTGCACGCGAGCGCATTGAGGATAGTGCGGAAAAGCTCAAGAACAACAAGAAGTCCTTCTCCGGCCTGATGGATGGAATCAAAAGCCTCGGATCAGCCGCGGACTTCTTTACGGCTGACGTACGTGCCGCTCAGGAGCTCGGCTACAACACCGCCGAATACGAGTGGGTGAAATCCCAGATCATGGAGGCGGTGGGAAGCGTGGTGTCGGAGCGCGTAGCCGAGGCGTCTCGCGCTGCCGCTGATCGTCAGGCGGCGGAGCTGCGGAAAAAGATGGAGAGCGCCGAGAACGAGACGGAGCGCAATACCTACGCGCGGATTCTCGAGACTTACGAGAACAACCTCGCCGGGGACGCAGGGAAAGAGCTCGAGGAGTCCGTGGCCTACAACCGGCAGCTTCTCTCGGAGTACGAGGATGCGCTCGACACGATCAGCACCGAGCTCTCCAAGTACGAAACGCGGGAGGGCCAGGCCCGGGAGCAGACCCGGGACCTGGAGCGTGATCTCGAGGCCATCAGGACTGGCTCCGATTCATCCGCCACGACCGACTCGGGGCAGTGAGCATGACGTCGTTTCCGCATCGCCTCACATGCTCGGAGTGTGAGTGGTCCTCGCCGATCGAAGGGCTGACCAATCTTTGTCCCACCTGCTCCAGCCCCATCCTGGTGCGGTACGAGCTCGAGCCCTCTCCCGATCTTCTGCGAACGATCCGAACGCGACCTGCCTCCATGTGGAAGTTCCGAGAGGTTCTCCCTTCGGCGCATTCGATCGTCTCGCTCGGCGAGGGCGCCACACCACTCCACCACGTCCCTGGCCTCGGACGAGCTCTGGGGCTCGAACAGCTCTGGATCAAGGACGAGTCCCTGAATCCGACCCGATCATTCAAGTCGCGCGGAATGTCGGCGGCCGTCACGATGGCGAAGTCGCTTGGTGCCACGGACCTCGCCGTTCCGACCGCCGGCAACGCAGGCGCTGCTCTCGCCGCCTATGCAGCCAGAGCGGGGCTCACGGCCCACATTGCAATGCCTCGGGATACTCCCGACAGCATCTTTGATGAGTGCGTGTCGTTCGGCGCCGACGTCGTTCGCGTCGACGGATTGATTACCGACGCGGGCGCCTATGCGCGTCGATGGGTCGAGGACGGGGCATTCGATCTCTCGACACTGAAGGAGCCTTATCGGATCGAGGGAAAGAAGACGATGGGCTACGAGCTCCTTCTCGACATGGAAGGCGATCTGCCGGACGTGATTCTCTACCCCACCGGCGGTGGCACCGGTCTGATCGGCATGTGGAAAGCGTTCGGTGAGATGGAGCAACTCGGCTGGATCGGCTCGAGGCGACCCCGAATGATCTCGGTCCAGTCCGAAGGATGCGCTCCGGTCGTCCGGGCGTGGACCGAAGGACTTGATCATGCGCCCGAATGGAAGGACGCAGAGACCGGCGCATGGGGCCTTCGTGTACCGAGAGCGGTCGGCGATCGACTGATGTTGCGGGCGATCCGCGAATCAGGCGGATCTGCAATCGCGGTCGAGGAGGCCAGAATCGAGACGGCCGCAAGAGCGATTCGCGAGAACACCGGTATCGATGCCGGACCTGAGACCGGCGCCGCCCTTCTCGCCCTCGAGACGCTGGCGAGGGACGGCCGGATCGACCCGGGCGAACGAGTCGTTCTCTTCAATACCGGTGCGAACAAGTATCGGTGAGGAGAATGATCTCTGCCCTCATTGCGAAAAACTTGTCATCCTGAGCGCCAGCGAAGGATCGGGTACGTCCTGACTGTTGCGTTCTTTCCGTTCTGACAGTCGGGCCGTACGCGATCCTTCGACCGTCCTCCGCTACGCTCCGGCGGCTCAGGATGACAGCCCGGAGATTTGCAGGCCAGCGAAGGATCGGGTACGTCCTGACTGTTGCGTTCTTTCCGTTCTGACAGTCGGGCCGTACGCGATCCTTCGACCGTCCTCCGCTGCGCTCCGGCGGCTCAGGATGACAGCCCGGGGATATATTCAGAGCAGCGAAGGATCGCGTGGAGCTATCTAAGTCCGGCGCGCGTTGTGCGTAAACTCTGTTCGAAAGGAGTACTCGTGAAACAGGAAATTACCGTTGCACCAAGTGGCCGATTCGCTATCGGCGATCTCGAAGTCAACCGGCTCGGATTCGGTGCCATGCGCCTGACCGGAGACGGGATCTGGGGGCCGCCGAAAGATCATGATGAGTCCATCCGTGTCCTGAAACGTGCGCTCGACTTCGGCATCGATTTCATCGACACGTCCGACGCCTACGGTCCCCACGTCAATGAGGAGCTGATCGCAGAAGCGTTGCATCCCTATCCGGAGCATCTGCTCATCGCGACCAAAGGAGGACTCGTACGGCCCGGTCCGAACCAGTGGGAGCCGAATGGCAAGCCGGCGCACCTGAGAGAAGCGTGCGAGGGAAGCCTGAAACGACTCAGGGTCGAGCAGATCGACCTCTACCAGTTACATCGGATCGATCCCGCCGTCCCGGCAGAAGATCAGTTCGAGGTGCTGTCGGCGATGCAGAGTGAGGGAAAGATCCGTCACATCGGGCTCTCGGAGGTCAGCGTCGATGAGATCCGTCACGCCGAGGAGTTCTTCCCGGTCGTCACGGTTCAGAACAAGTTCCATCTGAAAGAACGGCAATGGAACGATGTGATCGATTACTGTGAGGAGAAGGGGATCGGATTCATCCCGTGGAACCCGCTCGGTGCCGGAAAGCTCGAGAGCGACCGCCTGCAGATCGTCGCAGACCAGCACGACGCTTCGCCGATGCAGATTGCGCTCGCGTGGCTGCTGGCGCTTTCTCCCGTCATGCTGCCAATCCCCGGCACCTCGCGCGTCAAGCACCTGAAGGAGAACGTCAAGGCAGCATCGATCGAGCTCTCGGACGACGACATGGCCGAGCTCGATCGGCAATAGTCCGAGGTCCGATGACCACGAACTGGCGACTGACGACTGACGACTGACGACTGAGGTCTGACGACTGACGACTGAAAAAAAGGGCGGCAGCTTTCGCTGCCGCCCCTGGTGTTGCTGCTGACAACGTTCCTACTGCTTCGCAGGAATTGTCGTCGGGTCGTTCGTCTTCGTGTCGACCATCGACGCTGATGCCTGGATGTTGCTGCCTTCCAGAATCGTAACTGTGGCAAAGCCCCAACCGAGGTCGGCAGCTCCGGCACGATTCGCAAAGGGTGAGGTGTCCTGGACAACCTGGCCGGCGGGTACCGACAGGTTGTAGGTGGTGAGCTCGTTGCCATTGGCGTCGTAGAGCTTGATGGCGACTTCCGCCGGCTCTGTGCCGCCGTTGGTAACGCTGAGGTTCGTGCGGAACGCACCGATCTTCTGACGCATACCGATCAGAGTCAACGTCTCTCCCGCGTCGTAACCGAACGAGGCGACCTTGCCGTCGAAGCTCTGACCGAAGGTGCCCTCTTCGCCCTGGCTGAAGATGCGAGCCATGACGAGAAGCGGCTGATCGGAGCAGACTTCGAGAGACCCGAGGTTGTTGTTTCCACCCATCGTGGCCACGATGTCCTCGAACACCATTTGCGACGAGCCATCGACCGATCCCGCTCCTTCGAGCATTCCGGTGTTCTGGTGGAGGTAGAACCCGAGGGTTGCATCGCTCTCTGAGAGATTGCGCGTGACCAGGTCCGTTCTCCACTGGCTGCCTGCTTCGCCGGGCAAGTGTCCGGCGATCTCGGCCCAGTATACGTAGGGGGTCGTGCAGGCAACCGCGCCCGCGCCGTTGCCGGGACCGCCACCGATAGCGGAGTCGTCCCCGCTCCCAGGTGCTCCGTTCTCGATGTAGTCTTCGACCGCGAAGGTCGTGACATCGAGAGCCGAGTTCACGAACGCCGTGTTGTGAACGCCATGGCTTCCATCAGCATGAATCGCCAGATAGTTCCAGCCTGCCTTGGCAAGTGACGTGTCGATCACGTCGAAGAAGTCGAGAGGAGAGCCAGCCGGCGGCACGATCTGCGTCGAGCTGAGCCTCATGCCCTCGAGCTCTCCACCTGTGGACAGATAGACGTTCACTGCCTGACGACCATGGCTCTCGGTGAATTCAACGTGGTCGATCGAGCTCGCACCCGAAACGATGTTGCCTTCGAAATCGATCTTGTTGCCTGCACGGAGCTGCTTATTCATTCCCTTCAGCAGGGCAGTCTCGATTCCGTCCTTGAGTACTTCCATCTTGGCTTCGACCACGCCCTGAACCGCCTCAGCATTGATCGAAGTGTGGCACTTGGCGCAGATGTCCTCGCTGGCGAAGAAAACGTGATTGGTTCCGCCCAGCTCGTAGGAAAGACCCTCTGGAGGTGCGGTCTTCTCCATGTGACAGGTTACGCATGAATCTTCGACCATCCCGTGGTAACCGGGCTGACCGACCTCAGTGAAGTAGAGATTCTGACCCATGAGGATGTCGGCCTGCGGACCGAGATGAGGTGCACGGGCGGCATCCGAGAGGTCGAAGTGCTGATCGTCACGAAGACCGCGACGGCCGTTGTGACAGGTCATGCAGAGCGCCGCGCTTCCGACATTCTCTGCCTTGAAGCCCGCCATCAGCATCGGCGTATCACCCTCGATGCGAACAGTCGCATTCGTCTCAGGCCCGCCCGAGGTGGTTCCTACGTCGTGAGGATCATGGCAGGTGGCACAGGTTTGCGGGTGGATCTCTTCAGGTGTCCATGTGACTTCGACGTTGCCGGTGAAGCCTTGCTTCTGCCATGCAAGGAAACCGTTGCCCGTGTGGCACATGGCACAACCACCGCTCTCGCCTTCTTCACGAGCCAGCTGATAGTTCGCATGTCCGGAGAGCTGCCACTGCTGGAATCTGCCATGACGGAGAGGCTCGCCGTGACAGCTGCCGCAGACGTCAGACGAGAGGCTCGTCCGTGATTCTGTCGCATCGCGGTGCGCCGGTCCTTCCTGCGGACCGTGGCAGTTCTCACACTGAATGTTCATCTTTCTTGCGCTGGCGGGATACTCCTCGAGCAGAGTCGCCCAGTTGTTCTCTCCCCCATGCGACAGAAGTCCGGAGTCGAGCACGCCGGCCCAGTCAGCCGCATCGTCCACGCCGCCGTTTGCGACGTCGGGGTTGTACCCGACAGTGTGGCAGCCGACACAGTTGGTGCTGTAGTGGCCGGCGGGATTGTTGACGTTGTCTTTGAGGATCTCGGCGTGTCCCGACTTCTTCCAGGTCGAGAACTGGTCGATCAGCGTGTCGGGCTGATGGCAGGTCGTGCAGGCCGAATCAACGATGGGATAACCGTTGTCATCCTGACCGACGATCACGCCTTTCCACGTTCCCGCCTGGATCACGATCGATGCAGGCGTGGCGGCATCGAGGTCATTCACTGTGAGCGTGTACGTGCCGACCACGTCAGGAGTGAAGTCCGGAGTCTGAGTCGTTGCATCATTGAGTGTCGCGGATGATCCGGAAGGCTTCGACAGGGTCCAGTTGTAGGAAGCCTGCTCCTTTACCGTTGAGAAGGACCGGAACTCCGATCGGCACGTTACGGATACCGGGGGAGACGCCGAACGGAACGTGAGCATGAACGGCTGTCTGGAAGTTGTAGGTTCCTGACGAAGTGGTCACGGCCAGTTTCAGGCTGACTGCACCAGCTTCTTCGACCGACAGGTGCGAGGCTGCAACGACACCAAAGCGGTCGCTCTGGAGTCCGCCGTAATATGGATCCGGAACGGGCGCGTTCCCTGGAAGCGGTCCTGTTTCTGCCGGCGGATGCTCGAGAACGTGAATCAGCTCGCCCTTGAATACGGCACGGCTGGGAAGCTTGACGCTGACCGCGGCTCCGGTCGTTCCCGAAAGCGTGGCATCGACTCCGCCAGTTTGCGACCACTGGAGGCCTTGCAGCGAGGAGCCATCATTGATGGTCACGGTGGCTGTCACCGTCACCGTCGCTCCCGGCGCCGGGTCTCCGGACACAGCAAAACTCGCCGTCACGGGCGCACTCTGTCCAAATGAGCTCATGGCAAATGTCGCCATGGCGATTGTCAGGAGAACGATCATCGTCGTTCTCCACGAATGTCGGTACGAACTGCTCTGCATGTCGGTTCCTCCTTGGACCTGACCGAACGACCGGCAGCCGGTGAGGCAGCCGGTACTCCTGTTTGAAAGCGCATCGATTCGACCCTGCTGATGCCTGATGAATCTGGAATGTGATTCTCGATGCCTCCCCCGTTTCTGTATGTGCCGTACGCCCGCTGCGAGCGAGACGCTGGACGTGGGTGGATGTATCAATCGATACGTGCTCGAGTGACGTCACAGAGGGAAGTGATTTCGCGTCGCTCACCTCTTCGGCAGCGATGTGCGTAGAATCGATGCATGCACGGAGGTGATCGCATCGCCCGCGTACTGGCCCATGAGGGAGTCACGACTCTGTTTACTCTCTGCGGCGGTCACGTGTCCCCGATTCTCACCGCGGCAAACTCTCTCGGAATTCGTGTCATCGATACCCGGCACGAGGCAACGGCCGTGTTTGCGGCCGACGCTACGGCAAGACTCACCGGCGTCCCCGGCGTTGCCGTCGTCACCGCGGGACCGGGAGTCACGAACACTCTCACTGCACTGCGGAACGCCAGAATGGCGCACTCCCCTCTCGTGCTGATCGGCGGCGCGACCGCCGGACCATTGCGCGGTCGCGGTGCGCTGCAGGACATCGACCAACTGGAGCTGATCCGTTCACACGTCAAGTGGGCGAAACGCGCAACAAGAGTGCGAGATCTTGCGCCGCTCCTGCGCACCGCCTTCGCCGTCGCCCGGAATGGCATTCCGGGACCAGTCTTCGTGGAGTGCGGTGTGGATCTGCTCTACGAGGAGTCTCTCGTCCGCGAGTGGTTCGGGAAGAAGAGCGGCTCCTCCCCGACCACCATCGCCGGACGGCTCGTGAACCGCTATCTCGAGTACTACCTCAATCGCGCATTTGCCACGGGACCGGAGGACGAATCAGCTCCCGGCTTCGACTCGATGACGGCGAGTGAGCGGGAGATCGACCGTGTCGCGTCGATGCTGGAGACAAGCCGCCGCCCCGTCATCATCATCGGCAGCCAGACAGCAGCGAACCCCTCCCGGCACCCCCTTCTCGTCAGCTCACTCGAGCAGCTCGCCGCACCTGTCTGGCTCAGCGGCATGGCGAGAGGCCTCCTGGGAGCGGATCATCCTCTGCACATGCGTCATCGGCGACGAGAGGCTCTACGTGAGGCCGATCTCGTCGTCCTCGCAGGCGTTCCCGCCGACTTCCGTCTCGACTACGGCAGACAGATCCCAGGCAGAACCCGCGTCGTTTCAATCAACCGGAGTCGCGCCGAGTTGAAGATGAACCGGAAACCGACGTTGGCTGTCCACGCCGATCCTGGGGACGTCCTGAGCCGGCTGGGGACTACGTCCGCCGCGCGGCACCCCAGTCACGAAGAATGGCTCGAGTCTCTGCGTAGGCGGGACCAGTCCCGCGACGACGAGGTCGCTGCGATGGCCGCGAAGAAGACTGACGGAATCAATCCGGTGGCACTCCTTCGAGAGCTCGACCAATTTCTTCCGGACCGGAGCATCCTCGTGGCGGACGGCGGCGATTTCGTGGCAACGGCGTCGTACGTCGTCCGCCCGCGCGGACCACTCTCGTGGCTCGACCCAGGCCCGTTCGGCACACTCGGAGTCGGCGCGGGATTCGCCCTCGCCGCAGCCATCGCGCGGCCGGACTACGAAGTCTGGCTCCTGTGGGGTGACGGGTCCTCCGGATTCGGACTCGCGGAGCTCGACACGTTCGTGCGGCACGGTCTGCCACTCATCGCGGTGATCGGTAATGACGCCTGCTGGACGCAGATCGCGAGAGAGCAGATCGAGATCCTCGGCGACGACACCGGCTGCCGTCTTCGTTCGAGCGATTACCATCTCGTCGCCGAGGCTCTCGGGGGACGAGGGTTCGATCTCAGCTCGGAGAGTGACATCGGTACGGTGCTCGAGCAGGCCCGCACCGCAGCCGCAGAAAGTATCCCGGTCGTCATCAACGCACGAATCGGCTCCACCGCCTTCCGAAAGGGAGCCATCTCGATGTGAGGGAGGAGGCTCCCGCGCTGCCTCACATCCTCCCGCCAGTGCGACATAATGGCGGGCGATGACCGAAGCTCCGACGGATCAAGCATCCACCACTGTCAGATCGCGTAACCCCGCGACCGGTGAGATCTGGGCCGAGTTCGGCTCCGCTGACAAAGCAGCCGTCGACGAGGCCGTGGAGCGGTCACGCGGCGCGCAGGAGGGCTGGAGAATGCTTCCGCCCGTAGAGCGAGCGCGAGTTCTCGAGCGGTTCCGGCAGCTCGTCGTCGAGCGCAGGATTTCGATCGCCGGAACGATTGCCGACGAGACCGGAAAGTCGGCGACCGAGGCGTTCTTCGAGATCTTCGGCGCAGTCGAGTTCGCGCGATATTACGCACGCCTCGCCCCTCGTGCTCTGGCGCCCCGTCGCTGGAGATCATCGAACCTGGCAATCTGGCGCAAGACGATCCTCACCGAGATGGAGCCCTACGGAGTCGTCGCAGCGATCACGCCATGGAACTACCCGTTCCTTCTCTCGAGCGGACTCGTCATCCCCGCACTCGCCGCGGGAAACGGCGTCATCCTGAAGCCTTCGGAGCTTACTCCATCGTGTGGAGCACTGCTCGCTCAACTGATGACGGACGCGGGTCTTCCCGAGGATCTTCTGCAGGTGACGCAGGGAGCCGGTGAGACTGGAGCGTCGCTCGTCAACTCGAATGTCGACAAGATCTTCTTCATCGGCAGCGAGGCGACCGGACGAAAGATCGCAGCCGCGGCCTCGCGCACCATGACGCCTTACGTGCTCGAGCTCGGTGGAAGCGATCCGGCCATCGTTCTCGAAGACGCTCACCTGAAGACTGCAGCGGAAGGGATCACGTGGGGGCGCTTCACCAACGCTGGTCAGACATGCGTGGCGCCGAAGCGCGTTTTCGTCGTCGATGAAGTCTACGACGAGTTTCTCGGACATCTGAATGCGGCAGTGCGCCGACTCGATGAACAGGAACAGTCAGCCGTTGGGCCGCCGATCTCGCTCGGCCAGAAGCACCAGCTCCAGCTTCAGCTCGACGATGCTCTGGATCGCGGTGCTCGAGTCGCTTCACGCGGCTCCGGACGCGAGGATGAGTTCCACTTTCCTCCCACCGTTCTCGTGGACGTGACTCCGGACATGAAGGTGATCGAGGAAGAGACGTTCGGTCCGCTTCTGCCGATCGTACGAGTCCGTGACGCCGCTGAAGCCGTGGATCAGGCGAACGCCTCCAGATACGGTCTCAGCGCGAGTATCTGGAGCAGAGACGTCGCACGCGCCACCGAGCTCGCACGCTCGATCGAGGCAGGCACTGTTTCGATCAATGATTCTGTGATCGTGGCCCTTATCGCGGATATGCCTTACGGCGGGATCAAGTCGAGTGGCACCGGCCACACCCACGGAGAAGCTGGCCTGATGGAGTGCGTCCGTACGCGCTCGACCATCATCGATCGCTTCTCCCGGTTTCGCGAGTCTTACTGGCACTACTACCGCGGCAATGTGCAGGAAGGCCTCGACGCATTCCTCGTCTTCACGCACGGTCGCGGGCTGTTCCGCAGGCTCGGGGCGGGCGTGAAGGCAGTCTGGCTCCTCTACATCAAACCCTGATCCGGCCCCGACAGGCAGTCATCCTGAGCCGCCGGAGCGCAGCGGAGGCCTGCCCTGAGCGAAGCCGAAGGGACGGTCGAAGGATCGCGTACGGCCCGACTGGCAGGACGGAAAGAGACGCGACAGTCAGGACGCACCCGATCCTTCGCTGCGCGAGACTGTGCAGCGATGACTTGCGCCTTCTTTCGATGCTGAGCTCGCCGAAGGACGAGCTCTCTGTACATCACCGCTTCGAGCCGCGGCGGAGCTGCAAGCTGAAGTGGACATTTCCTGACTGGATCCCGATTACGGCCTCGATGTGGCTACGACGGAAAGAACGGCGCACAGTCCTCGACGGAAAGAACGCGACAGTCAGGCCTCGTTCCCGATCGTCTTCGCTGGCGCTCAGGATGACTGCCCTGCGTCACTGGTGGTTCGGAGCTGGTACGATGCTCGAAGCACCTCACACTCATGCTCACACTCAGCGTTCTCGACCAGTCACCGATCTCCGAGGGGTCTTCCGGCGCGGAAGCGCTGCACAATACGATCGATCTCGCGCGCCTCTGCGAGAGTCTCGGATACGCGCGCTACTGGGTAGCCGAACACCACGGCACGCCCTCGCTCGCCTGCGCGAGTCCGGAGGTCGTCGTCGGCGCGATCGGCGCCGCAACATCGCACATCAGGATCGGCAGTGGTGGGGTGATGCTCCCGCACTACAGCCCTCTCAAGGTTGCCGAGACGTGGAGCATCCTCAGCGCTCTTCACCCCGGACGTGTCGACCTCGGCCTCGGCCGTGCAGCGGGAACTGATCCGCGAACCGCATTCGCACTCCAGCGCGACCGGAGGCAGGCCGCGCCTGACGACTTTCCCGCACAACTGGTCGAGCTGATCGGATACCTCGATGACGATCTTCCGGCCGATCATCCATTCCGCCATCTGTCCCTCCTTCCGGGACGGCCTGGAAAGCCGGAGCTCTGGCTCCTCGGCAGCTCCCCCCAGAGTGGAGAGTGGGCTGCAGAGCTCGGACTCCCCTACGCCTTTGCCGACTTCATCAACGCCGGTGGCGCGGAAATCGTCCGAACGTACCGCAGCAACTTCACGCCGGCGCGATCGATTCAGCAGCCGAAGAGCATCGTCTCGGTATGGGTGACATGTGCAGAGACGGACGAGGAGGCTCGCGCGATCTCCTCGAGTGCGCGGATGATGTTCAAGCTGCTGATGAGAGGGCAGCTCATTCCCGTTCCCCCGATCGAGAAGGCCCTCGCCTACCTGGAGTCGGAGCCAGCGCGCGGCAGCTCTTCCGGTGGACGCCGGCGCCGGAACCTCGTCGGCTCCCCGTCAACCGTACGACGGCAGATCGAGGCCGCAGCCGACGAGTACGGCGCCGAGGAAGTCATGATCGTGACGATGACCTTCAAACACGAAGATCGACGTCGGTCATACGAGCTGATCGCCGAGGCTTTCGCGTAAACAGTGGGTCGCGCGTCTCGCGCGATGTCAGGGGGTGTCTCGCCCCCTGACGGTTGAGTGGGAACGCGAACTTCGGCTCAATGGCATGCCGGCGAGACGCCCGGCAGGGATGCATCGCGCGAGACGCGCGACCCACACACATCCTACTCGGGGATCTCTTCGATCTTCATCGATGCGACGCCGCTCGTATCCGTCAGTGAGTTGAGGAAGACGACGATGGCGTCGCGATCCTCCTGCGGCAGCTTCCGGCCGAGTTGAAGCCACGCCATCTCGTCGACTGCCTCCGGGAGGGTCTCCACCGATCCATCGTGAAAGTAAGGTCCGCTGAGGGCGACATTGCGCAGAGCCGGGACCTTGAAGACGAACCGATCGCGATTCCGATTGGTCAACGCTGCCCTTCCGATGTCGGAATCATTCGGATACTCGTTCACGATGCCGAGCTTCTGAAAGATGTTGCCACCGAGCAGCGGCCCCCCATGGCAACTGGCGCATCCGGTGGCCATGAACACTTTCAGCCCGTGCTTCTCCTCGATCGTCAGAGCGTCGTAATCGCCCGCCATGAACTGATCGAAGCGGTCCCTCGAGATCAGTGTCCGCTGGAACGCGGCGACCGCGGCGGTCAGATTCGCCATCGTCACTGGCTCCGCATCATCCGGGAATGCGGCCGCGAAGTCGTCCCGGAACGGGGACTTTCGCAGCCGCGCGATCACTGCATCTTCAGACGGCATGGCCATCTCGATCGGGTTGAACAGGGGGCCGGTTGCCTGCTCTTCGAGGGTGACGGCACGCCCATCCCAGAACTGCGTCGCGTGGAATCCGGCGTTGATCACCGTTGGAGTGTTTCGGGCACCCAGACCTCCGAGCGCTCCGGGAGAAGTGGGGAGGCGGTCCACACCAGCCCCGTCGAGCCGATGGCACGTGTGACACGACTGAGTTCGATTGACCGACAACTCATTCGACACGAAGAGCTCCCGGCCGAGGTCGATCATCTTCGGGCTGTCGTGCTCACTCCCCGGCATCGTCTCGGGAAGGGTTCCGAACACGCGCCGGCTTTTCGAGGCAAGCGCGCTCGTCACTGTCGCTATTGCAGGCGCTGGCGAAAAGAACGGCAAAGACGAGCGCAAGAAAGACCATCAATGCACGTGGAGCGGCGGATCTGAGAGGAAGTTGAAACGGATTGAAGATCATTCTCATGGCACCGTGTCCAACAAACGCGATCAGACGGGCTGATGTTCCTCAGCGCCGACTCTTCCCCACTCGTCCAGAATGTAAACCTGTCCATGATAGTGTGCAAACACCTGGACCTGCGGGTGTGGCCGGGGTAATGCGATGCATCGTGACTTTCAATGAGCGCTGGTCCCTCCCCTCCGCTACAATCCCCCCCGTGCCGCAGACCCACTCGAACGGAACTACGGATCCAAAGACTGTTCTGAAAGCCGGCGGTGCCGGACTCGGCACGTTCGGCGGAGTATTCACGCCATCGATTCTCACGATTCTCGGCGTGATCATGTACCTCCGGTTCGGCTGGGTCGTCGGCAACGTCGGACTCGTCGGCACACTGATCATCGTCACCCTTTCCACCTCCATCACGTTACTCACGGCTCTCTCCATCGCCGAGATTGCAACTGACCAGCGAGTACGGGCGGGGGGTGCGTATTACATGATCAGCCGATCCCTGGGCGTGGAAACGGGTGGCGCGGTCGGGATCCCTCTCTTTGTGGCGCAGGCGCTATCGGTCGCCCTCTACACGGTCGGATTCGCCGAGAGTGTCGTGCTCGTCTTCCCATCCCTCGACCAGCGTATCGTCGGGATCGTGACAACGCTGCTGATTGCGGCTCTCGCTCTCAAGTCGGCCCGTACGGCGATCAAGGCGCAGTATTTCATTATGGCGGCAATCGCTCTGTCGCTCCTGTCCCTCTTCTTCGGCAGCCCTATAGAACAAACATCCGTTGAGATGTGGGGCGTTCCGGCGAGATCCTCGGCA
Source organism: uncultured Acidobacteriota bacterium (assembly GCA_963829355.1). GTDB lineage: Bacteria > Acidobacteriota > Thermoanaerobaculia > Gp7-AA8 > JAHWKK01 > CAWHHZ01. The sequence continues at coordinate 117,640 of CAWHHZ010000012.1, read as the reverse complement.
TCTTTCTGGGTAGTCTTCGCCGTATTCTTTCCGGCCGTCACCGGCATCATGGCCGGGGTCAACATGTCGGGAGACCTCCGTGATCCGTCGCGTGCAATTCCACGCGGAACCCTGATGGCGGTGGGAGCGGGATACATCATCTACATGGTGCTTCCGATCATCCTTGCTTCCCGCGCCGATGCTGCGACCCTGGTCGAGGAGCCGCTCATCATGCGGCGCATCGCATTCTGGGGCGACGCGATCATCCTCGGAGTCTGGGGCGCCACGCTCTCCAGCGCTCTCGGAAGCATCCTCGGAGCCCCACGCGTACTGCAGGCACTCGCTCGGGACGGTGTACTGCCGCGTTCCCTCTCATGGATGGGCAAGGGTCATGGACAAGCCGATGAGCCACGAAATGGGACTCTATTCACTCTAGCGATCGCGCTGCTCGCCGTCTCATTCGCCACGCTCGACATCATCGCTCCCGTGCTGACGATGTTCTTTCTCACCACGTACGGCGTGCTGAATATTGCGGCCGGCATCGAGAGATTCCTCCGAAGCCCGTCGTTCCGTCCGACTTTCCGCGTGCATTGGTCATTCTCGATCCTCGGCGCCATCGGCTGCATCGCGGTGATGTTTCTCATCAACGCCGTCGCGACAATCATCGCGGCCGTCTTCGTCCTGATCATCTACCTCGTGCTCGAGCGGCGCGAAATGAAGACCGCGTGGGGCGACGTGCGACACGGGATCTGGATGGCGGCGCTCAGAATTTCTCTCCTTCGGCTCAACACACCTGCTGATCCGAAGAACTGGCGGCCGCAACTGCTCGTACTCTCGGGTGCTCCCACCCGCCGCTGGCACCTGATCGAGCTCGCGAACGCGTTGGGACACAGCCGGGGGATGCTCACAGTTGCGACGGTTCTGCCCCGTGAATCGATGACAGAGGAACGAGTGCTGTCGATGCAGTCGACGATCAGAGATTACCTCGAAGCGAGGGGTGTGCAGAGTCTCGTGAGGGTCGTTGCGGCCGAGGACACGTTCGCCGGAGCGGACATGCTCGTCCGCCACTACGGTCTCGGCAACGTCGTTCCTAACACGATTCTGCTGGGCGATACGGAGAAGCCGGAGCATCGCGCGGCGTACTGCCGCATGGTGACGGGGTTTCACAATGCCAGGCGCAATGTTCTGATTCTCCAGGACGACATGGAGATGCGATTCGGCGAGAAACAGCGGATCGACGTCTGGTGGGGAGGATTGAATCTCAACGGAGGACTCATGATGATCCTCGCCTACCTCCTGCAGACGAGTCATCAATGGCGGGAGGCGCGGGTGGTGCTCAAGATGGTGGTGAGCTCCGAGTCCGCAGTGGAGGCCGCAGCCGAGAATCTCGCGTCGATTGTGAAGACAGCACGAACTGGCGCGGAGTTCGAGATCATCCCGGCCAGAGATCGCGCATTCATCGACATCCTGCGCGAGTCCTCGGCCGACGCTGACCTCATTTTCATGGGACTCGCAAGACCCCAGGCGGATTTCGAGCTCTACTATCAGGCACTCCGGCAGCAATCCGCGGGAATGCCTCCGACGCTCTATGTTCTTGCGGCGGAAGATCTCGCGTTCGGAGAGGTCCTGATCAACAGCAACGAGCGATGAGCGTCTCTTGTCATTCGGCCGGGCGTCAGCGACACCCCTGAACGACCCCACCCTTCATCACCCAGTCGACGTCCGTCATGACGCTGATATCGTCGAGCGGGTCGCCGTCCACGGCGATGATGTCGGCAGCTTTGCCAGCCTCGATGGTTCCGATCTGCGACTCCCGGTCGAGAAGCCGTGCCGCTTCGACCGTCGCCGACCGGATCGCGGCCATCGGATCCATGCCGTACTCGACCATCAGCTCGAGCTCACGTGCATTGACGCCATGCCGGCTGACGCCAGAGTCGGTACCGAATGCGATGTTCACTCCTCCTTGCAGCGCACGCTGAAACGCCGATCGCATCGCAGGTGACACTTCCGCAATTTTTGCCCTGATCGCGGGAGGAATCTCGTCGTTCGACTCCATTTCCTCCGCAATGGAAACACCCGCGAGCAAAGTTGGGACGAGATAGGCGCCGGTCTCCCGGAACAGCCTCACCGACTCGTCGTCGAGAAAGCTCCCGTGCTCGATCGAGTCGACACCGGCTCGGAGCGCGGCATTGATGCCGCCGGCAGAATGAGCATGCGCCGCCACCCTGCGGCCGAGTGAATGCGCCGTCTCGACGATTGCTGTCAACTCGTCATCGGTGAGCTGCTGCCCCACACCTGCCGCCGTATTGCTGAGCACTCCCCCCGTAGCAGTGATCTTGATCAGATCGGCACCCTGCTTGACGAGCGCCCGCACAGCCCGTCTGCAGTCATCAGCTCCATCACAGACTCCCACGCTCCGATAGAGAGCTGCGATCTCCTCCCGGTAACCATGCAGGTCGCCATGCCCACCGGTCGCGGTCACCGGCTCGGTGGCCGCGATGATTCGAGGACCTCGAATCCATCCCTTCTCGACCGCCTCCTTGAGAGGAAGAATCACCTTGTGGTCTGCACCGACGTTCCGCACTGTCGTGAATCCGGCATCCAGCGTTCGCTCGAGGTGTTGGATCGACTCCAGCGCCATGCTCGCATCGTACTCCGTGACCCATCGGTGCGGATTGGCGTCGGGATCCCGCTCACCCGTGAGGTGCGTGTGCATGTCGATCAGCCCCGGGAGAACGAACATGCTTCGAAGATCGATCACTTCGGCGTTTCCGAGCTCCAGCTCCCGAGGACTCAGATAGCCGCTCCTGATCGAATCGATCACGCCGTCGCGTACGACGATGGTCTGTTCGGTCAACGGTCGCTCTCCCGGAACAGCCAGCAAACCGCCCGCGTGAATGATGGTGATCTGCTGTGCTGCAGCGGGAAGTGCAAGGCACAACGAGGCAACAACGGCCAGACAGAGCGAGAGAAGCTTCATTCAGTACCCTCCGATTATCAGCGTGGAAGAGTACCATCCTGGCGGTCGCCCTTTCGAGCCGCGGGATGGACGCTGCTTCGCTGGATCCATTGGCACTTTGTCGCGCATCGGGCTGTGATTTGGAGTGCGGTGCTCGCCGTAGGACGAGCACCGCTTTGGATCCTGTGGCATCCGCGATCGAGGCCTGAATCGGCACAAATCAAGAGATTTTCCCTGCAATTTGAAAGACGCCGCAGGGCAAGCGGTGCGATGAAAAGCTGAGCTCGTCCTTCGGCGAGCTCAGCACTCCAAAGGAATCTGTCGCGAATGCCGATCCCCTAGCCCGCATTTCTCACCAGCTTTCTACTGCGTCCGCACGACATCTGGTGAGTAATGCGGGTTACGCCGCCTTCGGCGCCGGGACCAGCTCCTTGTCGCCCGGCTTCTCGGACCGGCGGATCAGAACCGCGAGAATCGGTGGCGGAACGAGCGTCGTGAAGATGACCATCGTCACGATGATTCCGTACAGTCTGGCGTCGACGACTCCGAGGCTGGCACCCGTCGCGGCGAAAATGAGGCCTACCTCGCCGCGCGGAACCATCCCGACTCCGACGAGCAGGCGGTTCGTGCCCTTTGCCGATCCGAGTCCGGCCACGATCTTGCCGACGATGGCTGCGATGGTCACTCCGATCGCGAGAGGAAGAACCTCGAGGCTCGCGAGCGCCTCGAGCCGGACGTTCATTCCGGTGAATACAAAGAAGAGAGGCACAAGGAGGTGTCCAATTGGTTCGAGCAGGTCCTCGACGTGACGGTGCGAGTGCGGCTCCATCGCGTGCAGGATCTTTTCCCGAACCTCCGGACTCTCCGTCGCGGTCGCGGCCTTGACGTCGAGGATCACCTTCGAATCCTCGAAGTGCTTGAAATGGACAGGGTCCAGGACGAGGCCGGCGGCAAAGGCGCCGACGATCGGAGCCAGACCAATCATCTGTGCAATCGCCGCGGTCAGAAGACAGAAGGCCAGTGCGAGGGTCAGCTTCATACCAAGACCGCCCTGAACCTTGGACAACACCTTTCCCATAATGGGAGCAACGAGCCCCCCGACGACGATCGCGCCCACCAGGAAGAGGATGGCCTTGGCGGTAATCAGAGTGATTGCACCTGCGCTGACGGTTCCAGCCGTCGCAATCGCCGAGACGACGGCAAGGATGATGAGTCCGAGCACGTCATCGATCACTGCTGCGCCAAGGACGGTCTGCGCTTCCGGCATTTTGAGACTTCCGAGGTCCTTGAACACGCGAGCGGTCACACCTACCGAGGTCGCCGTGAGAGCGGCACCCAGGAAGAGATAAGCATTGCTCGAGAGACCCGGCAGAAGCCAGGGGCCGACGATGTAAGTACCGAGGACGAAGGGTGTGACGACGCCGATGGCGGCGACGATCGCGGCGCGGACACCGACACGCTTCATCTCCCCGAGGTTTGACTCGAGTCCGATCTGGAAGAGCAGAATGACGACGCCCAACTCCGCGAGAAAAGCCAGAGTGCCATTGGCCGTCACACCATCGAACCAGTGGAGACCGACCAGACCCACATTGCCCAGAAGCACACCCACCATCAGTTCGCCGAGAACCGCGGGCATCCCCAGCCGCTCGACCAGCCCTGAGAGCTTGGCAAAGAGAAGAAGAACGGCGATCCAGAGAAAGGTGGTCGCGTAGCTGACGTGGTCGCCGCTCCCCTCACTCGATGACGCGTAGGCTGAGAAACTGGGGATCATCAGGAGTGCAATCGGTGCCAGAAAAAGAGCCCGGGAAAACTGGACCCGGCCCGAAAGTTTCTTCAGAAAAAGGAAAGTCGTCGTGATGACGAGAAGTAGCAGAACAGCAGCCATCGGTTCCCTCACATGTGTCTGGATATAGTGTGCGTCGAACGCCGCAGAATAGATATAACAATCTGCTGCACCCGCAGCCACGCCTCCCATCACCGGGCATAGTGATGTAGCGCACCTCTGGCATCCCGCTCTGGCGCGACGATCTGGATATCGCACGCCGAGTGCTCTCACACGGCTGTGTGACAGACACCACAAAATCGGTTCGCAGCCCATGACAAAGTGGAGGCTGGTTTAAGATTACCGTCAGTCACCGCAAATGAAGGAGAATTGGATGAAGAAGCTCTACAGTTTTCTGATCGCGCTCGTGGTCATGATGTGCGCGACCGTCGCGTTTGCTCACCATGGGCCGGAGAAAGTCACGATCAAGGATGCGCAGAAAAAGCAGCCAGCCGTGACCTTTCCGCATGCCCAGCACACAAAGATGGTCGACAAGTGCGAGACCTGCCACCACACGAACAAGGGATTGACCGCTGCGAATGACAAGGACGTCAAGAAGTGCTCGTCCTGCCACCTCAATCCGAAAGACAATGCTCCCAGCATGTCCGAGATGAGCCCGAAGAAGAACCCGTTCCACATCCTCTGCGTCAGCTGTCACAAGGAACAGGGCAAGGGGCCCACGGCCTGCAAGGAATGTCACGCCAAATAGGTCCGACCGAATCACGATACTCAGCGAACACCGGCCGGAAGGCCGGTGTTCGTGTTTTGGCACCTACCAGTCCTGCAACCCGATGAGCAGTCCCTCGTTCGCGGCGAGCTGGATCGGACTCTCGAGAGCGCCCGATCGATCGAGACCGGTGGAGAGAATGATTTCTCCATGGAGATGCGGCGCGTCGAGATCGTAGGTCTGTTCGATCGAGCTCAGGTTCAGCACGATCAGGAATCGCCGCTTCCCCCACTTTCGGACGTACGCCAGCACATCCCCCGCAGCCGCCAGTGGCGCATACTGTCCGCTGTGAAGCGCCGGCTCCCGGCGTCGTAACTCGATCAGGCGCCGGTAGAGCTGAAGGATCGACCGATCGTCCTTCTCGAGCGCGTCCACATTGATCTCCTGCGATTGCTCGGACATCGGCAGCCACGGTTCCGCACCACTGAAGCCACCATGATCTTGAGCCGTCCCATTGCATCGGCGTTCTCTGCGGATCGCGACCGAGACCGAGTCCCGGCATGTTCTTCTCCACGGGATCATGGATACGATCCGGCGGTATCGGGACGTCATGCATCCCGATTTCGTCGCCGTAGTAGATCGTGGGCGTCCCGCGAAGTGTCAGCAGCAGCATCGCTGCGACACGGGCCTGCGCGCTTCCGACCCTCGTCGCGACGCGACTCTTGTCATGATTGCCGAGCACCCAGTTCGGCCACCCCCACGTCGGCAGGAGCGCCTCGTAGGCATGAATCGCAGAATCGATCTTGCGGGCATCCCACGGAAGCAGGATCAACTGAAAGTTGTAAGGGAGATGAATGCCCGTCCCCTCATTTCCGTAGTACGTCACGAGGCGCTCGATCGGCAGGTAGATCTCGCCAATCATTACGCGGTCCTCGTATTCTTCGATCACCGAGCGCATCTCCGCGATCAGGCCGTGGATCTCAGGCCGGTCGGTCGTGTAGATGTGCCTGACCTCGTCGTATGTCGATGATTCGCCCGGATGGTAGTTCGGGTTCTCCGGCTCATCTCTGAACTGATCGTCCTTGATCATGTGCCAGATCACGTCGATGCGAAAGCCGTCGATACCCCGATCGAGCCAGAAGCGGATGACGTCGAACATCGCCGTTCTGACCTCCGAGTTTCGCCAGTTCAGGTCGGGCTGTTCCTTCAGAAACGCATGGTAGTAGTACTGGCCGGTGTGCTCGTCAAACTCCCATGCGCTTCCCCCGAACACACTCTTCCAGTTGGTCGGCGGTCCACCATCGGGAGCTGGATCCTTCCAGATGTACCAGTCGCGTTTGGCGTTCTCTCTCGACGACCGGGATTCGCGGAACCATGGATGTTCGGAGGACGTGTGATTCGGCACCAGGTCGAGAATCAGCTTCATCCCACGCCGGTGAAGCTCGCCACGAAGCTCGAGCAGATCGTCGAGCGAGCCGAACATCTCGTGAACATCCGTGTAATCTGAAACGTCGTAGCCGAAATCGGCCATCGGGGACGGATAGATCGGAGAGAGCCAGACGGCGTCGACCCCCAGCCACTCCAGATAGCCGAGCCGCTCTCGAATCCCGTTCAGATCACCGATGCCATCCTCGTTCGAATCCTGAAATGATCGCGGATAAATCTGATAGATGATTCCGTTCTGCCACCACGCATGATCGCTCGCCATGACACGTCATGATGTGCAAACCGGGTTCCGAGCCTCCATCGCGGCCTTGTCGTCTTGCACAATCCGAGGATGTTACACTTCCCGCGGGTTGGAAACTGGAGGTGTTATGCGCTCACGCAGACAGGGCGGGATGACTCTCATTGAGTTGCTCGTCGTCGTGGCAATCATAGGTGTGCTCTCAGCGATCGCAATCTGGAACTATTTCATAGCAATCCAGAGGGCGAAACAGAAACGGACGATGGCAGACATGCGGGCCATCGCGATGTCGTGGGAAGTGTACGCACAGGAGAATCAGAGCTACGTTCCGGCATCCGCAACCGTGTTTGACTTTCCGACGACGCCCTTAACTGGCGATCAGCTCCGGAAGGCTCTCGTGCCGAAGTACCTCCGGAGCTTTCCTTCGGAAGATGGATGGGGCAACGAATACGACTTCGCGATCGAGTCGTCGGAGGGCGGATCCGTCACCAACTATGCCATCCGCTCCCGAGGCGCCGATGCCACGGTCGATGACAGTTACGATCAGGCCCAGACGAGCAGCTTCAACAACGACATCATCTTTTCCAGCGGAGTCTTCGTCGTATCGCCCAAGAAATGAGCTCCACGAACATGCAGCCAAAGAACACATCGTCCGTCGCCGGAGGAGTCCAGGTTCGGGAAGCAGTCGATACCGCCATCAGCGCTACCGAACGCGGAGATTACGAAGGCGCGCTCAAGCTCTTCCGTCTCGTACAGAAAAATACCGCGAAGGAGATCCCGGCTCGTGGCCTCTCCTACTACGGACTCTGCCTGGTGAAAGTCGAACGACAGACCAAGCAGGCGATCGAGCTCGCCGAAGCAGCACGCAGCGTCGAATTCTTCGACGCCAGACACTGGGCCAACCTCGTGCGCATCTATCTTGCCGGAGGGAGCCGCCGACGGGCCATAACAATTCTCCACGAAGGATTGCAGAAGATGCCGAATGACCCCGTTCTCATGAAGCTCCGCAACGAGATCGGGTACCGGAATCCCTCACCCATTCGCTTCCTCCACCGCGACAACTTTCTCAACGTCTATTTCGGGAAAAGACGCCATCTGCTCCACCCGAGCAGGACCACCAAAATTGTGGTCGGTGTCATCTGGTTCATCGCACTGATCGCAATCACTCTCTATTTTCTCTACCGCAGTTCCGGTTTCTGAGACTGCATTTCCCGCGCAGACCAATACGGAGGCATCGGGCTGCCTCATATTGCAATGTTCGTGTGTTTTGCCCTATTATTGAAACGTCCGATTTCGGGATCATAGACAGGCGACGAGGAGAGAACCCTTGCACCGAACAATTCGCTGCTGCGCCTCCTCCTGCCCGTCGTCCGCGCTTCTGGGCGATGGGCTGGTCGAAGACGCTCATGGCCAGCGTGGTGTCGACTCCGTGCGCACGCTTGCAACGTCCCTCGGCTGGGTGGAGTGCAAAGACTCTACGAGTGATCAAGTCTGCTTCAAGTGCCCCGAGCACGCCGAGCCGGCCGACTGACACTCCCGCGTAATTTTGTGCGAGGCACCTGTGGCCGGACAGTCTCACTTCCGGCGCGATCGAGAGTGACCAGCGCGGGCGCAGCCGATTTAGCGTCGACGGCGTCAGTTCGGGCAGATCTGCAGCGACTGCGTCATCGCGCTGATTCGCCGCAGCCAGTGTGGACGCGAAGGTGGGATCAGCCTGCGGAACCTGATCCCATCCGCTCCGCACGCGCTTGTTCCCATGCTTCGAGCTCCACTCTTGGCGCCGCAAGTTTCATGTACCCGCACTTGCACGTAGAACTCGCCAGACATTCTGCCCGAACCTCTACGCATGCCGATGCAAATTGGCTGCGCCACTACGGAATGCACCACTCAGCGATTCCCTCTCCTGAGTACCACTCCTCTGTGCACCATTTTCAATCTGACGCGTAATGAATGGCAGAAACGACCATCCTGGATGGAGGTGAACTGCTGATGTCAGAGACTCCCCCGCGTTCCGCCCCTGCCGCCCGGGCAGAAGAGCCGACGAGACGATTTTTTTCACTGAAGCCGTACGGGAACGAGCTCCTGACCCGCAGCGGTGACTTCTGGATCTTTTCGGCCCGTCTCATCATCGTCGCCATGGCTCTCGCCGAGGCGATCGCCTGGGGCTATGTCGGATCGCTCATGTCGAGCCGCTACCCTCTGGTGACGGCCGCCATCGCGGCGGGGTTCATTTTTCTGCTGATCTGGATCATCGATACGAGCTTCATGACTCTCGACCTCAGGAGCGGTCGGTACGAAGAGGCGATCACAGGAAGGAGTCATCACAAGCGGCTGGAACGGCTCAAGCTCTTCGCAGGTGTAGGGGCTCGCGTGGCCATCGTGACGCTGTCGCTGATGATCACGGCTCCCTTTCTGGCCCAGGCGATCTTCTCCGGCGACGTAAAGGCGGAGATGGAACGGCAGAACGCCGCGGGCATCACGACGATCCGGCAACGGATCGAGAGCAGGTTCCAGTCACGCATCGACGAGCTCACTCAGGAACGAAAGATTCTCGAAGAGCAGCGCGTCCGCGAGGCGGCCGGGGTCGGCTTGTCCGGAAGGCATGGCCGCGGGCCCGCACTGGAGACCATCGAACGTCAGCTCGCCGACAAGAACGAAGAGATCAGGATGCTCGGACAATCACGCGTCGAGGCTCTTCGCCAATTCGATGCATTGAGCACTGAACAATTGAAAGAGCACTACGGTCTTGAAGTTCTAAAACCTGGCGTCCACTCGAGCGCGGCCATCCTTGCGCAACTTGCCGCGGATCCGCAGTTCGGCCAGGCAGAGATTGCCTTGCGCGCCTTCCTCGCCTTCCTCTTCCTCGGCCTGTTGATCCTGAAAGCTTTCCAGCCCCGCAGCATCTCCATCTACTTCAGCGAGCAACTACACAGCCTCTACGACCAGTATCGGAAGGGCATCTTCGATTCCTCTCTGCCAGCTCCCGAGCGCGCCTCCCTCGGAGGATCCATCGATCCGCTTCGGTTCGAGGACTGGTGTCTCAACGGCTACTCGACCATTCGCGCCGAGGAACGAGAGCGACAGAGCCGTGCATCCACACTCCAACGACACGAGATGATGATTTCTCAGTGGCGCACGCTCGAGGAATCGGCAGTCGCCGAGCTCCGGCCTATCGTCGAAAGACACGACGCCGCGATCTCCTCGATTCACCAGCTCGAGGAGCAGATCCAGACGGGCGAAAGCGCAATCGATTCACTCTCGGCCGAGTTGAAGCGAGTCGAGTCTTCCCACGGATCGATGATGAGGCACGTTGAAGGCGACACAATGGACGGAGCTGCATTCAGCCGCGCGATGGATGCCCTGAGGCAGCTCGATGAGAAGCGACGAGAGCTCAGCCGGGAGATCAGAACCACCAGAGCGTCAATTGATGGATCGTTCAGGAAACTCGAGCGGAACAAGGCAGAAGCGGCGACACTGAAGCGGGAGATTCACACCAAAGAGGTCGTCATCGCCGACGCACAGCAGCGCATCAGCGACGAGCGCATGCATCTGGCCCGGACAATCCGCCCTGCGAAGCCATCAGAAGATGACGAGATCGCCCCTCAATGGAGTCGAGTCGATCCAGTGGGTCTCGCGCGCTGAGCCGCGAACGATGCACTAGCCCGCATTTCTCACCAGCTTTCTACTGCGGCGACGGATAGCGGCGCGGCTGCTGCGTTGCGCTCGATTCGGCTCCTCGACATAGTGTCGACTATGCCTGCGGGGCCGAACCTTCGCGCGCCTTGCATCCGCACCACTCTCCGCCGCCTCGCTACGATATCTGGTGAGAAATACGGGCTAGAGCTGGATCGACTCCCATCCCATGAATTGCGGATGGCCAATCATCATTCCTTCGGGCATCCTCGCCGAAGCGTGGGCCTTCCGGAACGCATCACTCCGGGTCCAGTCTGCGAAGTGCTGCTCGGTCTCCCACATGACGTGAGAGGCGTAGCGGTGAGATCCATCCTCGTGATCGGGCCCTCGCACGAGGTCGAACTGGATGAAGCCCGGGACTTCTCCGAGGTGACTCTTCCGCTCTCGCCAGCGCTCTTCGAATTCCTCACCCCGGCCTGCGGCGATTCTGAAATGATTCATCGCGATGTACATGAAAGCGTTTTAACACATGGCTGCCGTATCGCCATCAATCGACTGTGTAGAATGAATCGAGATGCGGGCGATGATTGACCAACCAGCAGATCCTGAGGTAAGCCGTTGCCGGCCATTCCCACCTGGCTGACACCCGTGGTTGCGGCCGCGGCCTTCGTCGTGTTTGCCACGGCGGAGTCCGTACGGAGCTTGCGTGCACGCAGGGAACAGAGACTGCGGCATGTGGTGCGCAACCTCGCCACCGGTGGATTCGCGGCAGTGATGGTCATCCCCCTGCAGATGATGATTCTCATCCCGGTCTCGGCGTGGGTCGAAGCGAAGCAGATCGGTCTCCTGAGCCTCGTGAGCTGGCCCTCATTGGTCGAAGGAGTCATCGCGTTTCTGCTGCTCGACTACACCCTCTGGTGGTGGCATCGGATCAATCACCTCGTCCCCTTGTTCTGGCGCTTTCATCTGATTCACCATATTGATCTGGATCTGGATGCGTCGACTGCGTTCCGTTTCCACTTCGGTGAACTGGGTCTGTCGGTGCTCGTGCGAGCGCTGCAGATCACGATCATTGGTGCCGGACCCGCCGCCGTGGTCGTCTGGCAGGCGGTTCTGTTCGCGTGCATCCTCTTTCATCACTCGAACCTTCGTCTTCCGATCGGATTCGAACGGGTGCTGGTTGGGATCATCGTCACGCCGCGCATGCATGGGATCCACCATTCGAACTACAGGAACGAGACCGACAGCAACTGGTCCAGCATCTTCACCGTATGGGACCGGCTTCACGGCACACTTCTGCTCGATGTTCCCCAGGATCAGATCGAGATCGGTGTCCCCGCCTACCGTGATCCGCGCGACGTCTCGTTCGGAAAGCTGCAACTGCGTCCCTTCCAGCAACAGCGCGACGACTGGTGCGCTGACTCTGCACGTCCGGCAGTCCGCGATCACGACACCCAGAACCATCGCCACCTCGCCCCCTGAGCGTTTGTCGATCAGCAAGACTCCGCTCATCACTCCGATCGTGTGCGGCGAGAGCCCCGGACGCGTCGTCAGCGGAATGAAGGGTGTGGCGATCCGTGAGACGTCGATCAGAACCGATCCGTGCCGGACCAGGACACGATTCGTCTCGACATTCTATCGACCTCTCCTCCGGCTTGGCCTCGCATCCCTCGCGCGTCCATGCCCGGGCGACATGTCAGCGCGCGGGGCGTATAGTTCCTGCTGGATGTCTTTGAGAGAGCACACCGAGCAGGAGATTGAGATCCTGCGGCTCAACCGGCTGTATGACGCGCTCAGTGGCGTGAGTCAGGCGATCGTGCGGATGCCGACGCGGGACGAGCTGTTTCGAAGAGTTTGTCAGGTCCTGGTGGAAAACGGCGGATTCAGGATGGCATGGATCGGCTGGCACGATTCAATGGATCGCACGATCCAGCCGGTTGCAATGTGGGGAGACGGCGAAGATTATGTCGGGAACCTCGACATCCACACCGACAATCTGCCGGAGGGGTACGGTCCGACGGCGACCGCGTTCCGGGAGGAGCAGCCCTATATCTGCAACGACATGTTCAGTGATCCGGCGGCCAGCCCCTGGCGGGAACCGGCTAAACGACTCGGATTCCGCTCCCTTGCGGCGTTTCCGATCCGGCAAAACGATGACGTCTGTGGAACCATCAATGTTTACGCAAGTGATGTGGACTACTTCAAGGAGAAGGAGATCGTACTGCTCCGTGAAGCGGCCGCCGACGTCTCTTACGCGCTCGACAACATCGTTCGGGAGGCAACACGGAAGCAGGCGGAAGAACTGCTGCGCTCCAGCGAGGAGCGCTTTGCGACTGCGCTCGAACGGGCACCCATAGGAATCGCGCTGGTCTCCCCGGATGGCCGTTTCATGAAGGTCAACAATGCTCTCTGTGAGCTTCTCGGCTATTCCGAAGATGAGCTCGTTGAGCTGAACTTCCGCGACCTCACCCATCCCGATGATCGGGCGATGAGCGAGCAAAGCGTTCGGCGCCTGTTTGCGGGCGAGATCGATATTTTTCAGCTCGAGAAGCGCTACCTCCACGCGGACGGACCACATGATCACCGCGCTCGTGAGCGTCTCATGCGTCCGAGACGAGCTCGGCACCCCGATCTACCAGATCGCACAGATCCAGGACATCACCTCGCGACGTAAGGCAGAGCAGGCGCTGCGCGACACGCAGGCGCGATTGAGCTCGGCACTCCAGGCGGGCTCGATCGGCACCTGGACCTGGGATATCCAGAATGACCGGCTGGTCGGCGACGAGTTCATCGCCCGGATGTTCTCGATTGACCCGGACGAGGCGGCTGCTGGTCTTCCCGTCGAGTCCTACCTCCGGGTCATTCACGACGCCGACCGGAAGGAGGTCGGCTCACGGATAGAACGAGCGAGTCCAGACCTGCGGCCATTACAATGTGGAGTATCGGGTCCGTCAGAAGGACGGCGCAATACTCTGGCTGCAGGCGAGAGGACGAGTGGAGGGGGAGGCTGACGGCCACGCCACCACCTTCAACGGAGCGGTGATGGATATCACCGAACGGAAGCAGGCGGAAGTCGCGCTGCGAGAGGCGCACGACACGCTCGAACAGCGTGTGGTCGAGCGCACCGCTCAACTCGAGATCGCGAATCGCGAGCTCGAAGCATTCTCGACGGCCGTCTCTCACGATCTGAGGGTGGCCGAAGCGTCGGACCGGCTCAAATCCGCTTTCCTCGCGACGATGTCGCACGAGCTGCGCACGCCTCTGAACTCGATCATCGGATTCACCGGAATCCTGCAGCAGGGCCTGGCGGGACCGTTGAATGATGAACAGAAGAGGCAGCTCGGGATGGTGCAGACGAGCGCGCGGCACCTTCTGGAACTGATCAATGACGTTCTCGACCTCTCTAAAATTGAAGCCGGACAGATGGAGGTCCACGACGAACCGTTCGATCTTCCCGACTCGATCAGAGGCCTCGTCGAGTCCGTCGGTACACTCGTCGCTCACAAGGATGTGCACCTCCAGGTCGAGATCTCTCCCGAAGCAAAGATGATGGTGAGCGATCGGAGACGAGTCGAGCAGATCCTTCTCAATCTTCTTGAGTAATGCGATTAAATTCACCGACCACGGCCGAATCACTCTGTCGGTCGATCCCGTGGAGGGAGAAACAACGCACGACGCGATCGAGCACGCGTTTCGCTTCAGCGTCGCAGACACCGGAATCGGCATCCGTCCCGAAGATCTCGCCTTACTCTTTCAGCCGTTCCGGCAGCTCGACAGCGGGATGGCGCGAAAGCACGACGGTACGGGCCTCGGACTCGTCATATGTCAGCGGCTGGTCGACCTTCTGGGTGGTGAGATCGAGGTGAGGAGTGAATGGTCGCAGGGAAGCGAGTTCACCGTGACTCTGCCGACGAGGAGAGCAAGCTGACCTATGTCAAAAACGATTCTGCTGATCGAAGACAACGACCAGAACCGCTATCTCGTCAAGTTTCTCCTCGAGAAACACGGATATACCGTGGTCGCCGCATCGGATGGTCTCAGAGGGATCGAGCTCGCTAGAGACATCCATCCGCATCCTCGTCCTGCTCGACATTCAACTCCCCATCATGGATGGGTATACAGTGGCCGGCCGGCTTCGGCGCATCGAATCACTCGCTGCAGTTCCCATTATTGCGGTGACTTCGCACGCCATGGTCGGTGATCGGGAAAAAGCGATCGCAGCCGGCTGTGACGGCTACATCGAAAAGCCGATCGATCCTGTCACGTTCATTGCCCAGATCGAGAGTGTCGCAACATCGCCGGCCGCTGACGAGGGGAAGCGATGACACGGGTCCTTCTGGTCGACGACAAGTCGGAGAATCTCGAATACCTGCGAGTCCTGCTCACGGCACACGGCTTCTCGGTCGAAACCGCTCGCCACGGCGCCGAAGCGCTCGTTCTGGCCAGGAAATCCACTCCCGATCTGGTCGTCTCCGATCTGCTGATGCCGGTGATGGATGGCTACACACTTCTCAGATTCTGGAAGTCGGACGAGCGACTCTCGAACATTCCTTTCATCGTTTACACGGCGACCTACACCGAGCCGGACGATGAGCGTCTCGCCCTCAGCCTCGGCGCAGATGCTTTCATAGTCAAACCCGCCGAGCCCGAAGCATTCATGACGAAGCTGCGTTCCGTACTGGATGGCACTTCAGCATCTGGAACGACGGCAACGACGGGTGGCTCCGCTGCCCCGGAGGCTGATGAGAAAGCGACGCTCGAGCTATACAGTGCAACTCTGATCAGGAAGCTCGAGGAAAAGACCTTCCAGCTCGAGGAGGCGAACCGCATCCTTCAGCAGGACATCGTCGAACGAAGGCTCTCCGAAACGGCGCTGAAGGAAGCGAACTCTCAGCTCCGCGACCAGGCTGCGTTGCTCGACCTTGCGCAGGACGCGATCGTCGTGCGCGATCTCGATCATCGCGTTCTCTACTGGAACCGGAGTGCTGAGAGTCTGTATGGCTGGTCCTCCGAGGAAGTACTCGGAAGATCGGCGGCGGAGCTCGTGTGCGACGACAGAGATGCGTTCGATGAGGCGATGCGGGTGGTGCTGGAGAAGGGTGAGTGGAGCGGAGAGATCGAGCACGTCATGAAGAGCGGTCAGGTCAAGCTACTGGAAGCCCGCTGGACGCTCGTGAGAGACGACGATGGCAATCCGACATCCGTTCTCGCCATTACTACCGACATCACGGCGAGGAAACAGCTCGAGGCTCAACTGCTCCGGGCCCAGAGACTCGAGAGTATCGGGACCCTGGCCGGCGGTATCGCTCACGATTTCAACAATCTGCTCGCTCCCATCGTCATGGGTGTCAGCTATCTCAAGCAGGTTGAGACTCGAGAGAAAGTGCTTGCAGTCATCGAAAACATCGAGAAGAGCGCCCGTCGCGGGACGACTCTCGTCAGACAGGTTCTCTCATTCGCCCGCGGCGTCGAAGTGTCCCGAACGACGCTTCAAGTCGAGGACGTCGTCGCGGAAGTGGCATCAATCATCACCAGCACCTTCCCCAAGAACATCGAGTTCAGGACAAAGATGCCGACGGACCTATGGCCGGTAGAAGGCGACGCAACGCAGCTCAATCAGGTGCTTCTGAACCTCTCTGTGAATGCCCGCAACGCAATGCCGAACGGAGGGCATCTCCTGATCTCGGCCGAAAACGTTGTCTTGACCAATCCTCTCGTCACACTGCATGGCGAGGCGCCTCCCGGACAATACGTAAAGATCGAAGTAACGGACGACGGTCGAGGCGTCTCGCCGCAGATTCAGGACCGGGTCTTCGAGCCATTTTTCACGACGCGCCCGGGTGTCGGCTCCGGGCTCGGCCTGTCGACTGCACTCGGGATCGTGAAGGGCCACGGCGGATTCATTGATCTGATCAGCCGAGTCGGTGACGGTGCGAACCTGACGATATACCTCCCCATCGGACGCCGCCACAGATGACGAGTCCCCTGTCACCTCCAATTGAACCGCACGTGCTGCGACGAGGCGACGGTGAGCTGATCCTGATGGTCGATGACGAAGTATCGATCCTCGAGATCGTCCAGGAGACACTCGAGTCGTACGGGTATCGAGTCCTGGTCGCCGAAGACGGAGCGCGTGCGCTCGATCTCTATGACAGTCATGGTGAGGAGATCTCCGTCGTCATCACAGATCTCGTGATGCCAGTCATGGATGGCGCCAGGCTGATCGAAAATCTGAAACGGATCAATCCTTTCGTAACGATCATCATCGCGAGCGGAATGGATGACGGATCGTACGAGAATGCGGAAGCGGGCTTTCTGAAAAAACCGTTCTCCGCCGATCAGTTGCTGTTGCTGCTCGAGTCGGTACTTGCTGACGAAGACGAGTCATCCTGAGCGAAGCGAAGGATCGGGTACGTCCTGACTCTAGCCGAACTTCGGGCCGGTAGGCTCCACGAGATCCTTCGACCGTCCTACTCCCCGCTTCGCGGGATCCGGCGGCTCAGGATGACAATTCATTTCACTCCACTGGCGAAGCGAAGCGGCGTCATTCCCCCGCCCAGGATGACATGCTGTTCTATCGTTTCGGGAAGTTGGCCGTCTGGCATTCCGGGCAGATTCCGTGGGTCATAACGGCATCCGTGTTCTCCTCGACGAACCTCTCGAGCGGCTTCCACTCCCCTGCGTCGTCCCGAACCTTTGTGTGGCACCACGCACAAAAAGGCAGCATCCCGCGCAGCGTTCTGACCTGAGCGAGCGCCTGCTCGAGATCCTCGGCCTGACGCCGGAACCGCATTTCCGATTCGCGCTTGTGCCGGAATGCCAGGAGTGCAGATCCGGCGATCACCAGCAGTAGTGCGGCTGTGAGGAGTGCGAGGTTCCGCTCGGCAATGCCCCTCTTTACGGTTTCCTCCTGCAGCTCGGCCTTCCGCTCCAGCCGTTCGGTGCTGAGCTCGGCCTCATAGGCTGCGAGGGTGGCGCGCATTTCCCCGCGCAGACGGGCCCGCTCCTGGTCACGCATCTGTCGCTGGAGCTCGATCTGCCGCTCGAGCAATCCTCCGGCCGCTGACGCGTTTCCACTCGCAATCTCTGCGGCGGCGAGGCCCGCGAGCGCATCGCCGAGGAGACTCGTCTGATCGAGATTCTCAGCCAGTGTGGCCGCCTGGTTGCAGCTCTTCACTGCCTCCTTTGCCGCTCCCAGACGCAACTGCACGCGACAGAGGCTGAGGAGAGTTTCCGCTTCGCCGTGCGGGTTCGGTGGGTCCCCCCTCAACGCGAGTGAAGCGCGCAGTTGGCGAAGCGCATCATCCAGCCGTCCGAGCGATTCGAGCGCAAGACCCTCAGACTTCAGCGCAGCCGCGACCGCGCGGAGGTTGCCCACAGCACGCCAGTCCGCCTCCGCCCGCGCGTACGATTCCAGAGCCTCCTCATGCTTGCCTTGTTCACTCAGCACCTCCCCGATGTTGTGGTGCGAGTAGCCGGCGCCATCCTGATCGCCTCTCTCGAGCTTGATCGCCAGCGATCGCTGATGATAGTCGAGCGCCTTTTCATACTCTCCCAGGCGGCGATAGCTGTTGCCGACGTTGTTGAGGCTCTGGGAGAGCCCGTTCAGATCGCCCAGACCCTCGTAGATTCGCAACTCCTCGAGCCCGTGGCGCAATGCCGCCGCCGGCTCGTCCCGGCTGTTGTCGATCAATCCGAGAATGTTGTGCGCTCGCGCTTCCAGTGCGCGGTCTCCCGTGGCCTCCGCGATCTGAAGCGCCTGGTTCCCAGCCTCGAGCGCCAGCCCATACTCGCCGCGGGCACGTCTCGCGAGGGCGGACTCGATCAACTGCGTGCCCTCTGCCGCGGACTGTGCGGCGGCCGTGACCGCATCATGCGAGACCTGGTCGGTCACCGCTTTGCTGCCCTCGGGAGTCTCGTCCGACTGGCAACTGAGCAGAATCAGTACGAGAAGGCCCGTGCAGATTTGAGTCTTGTTCATCCTGCCCTGGGTCTATGGTGAATCGCTGCCAACAGCATGGTCAGTCCTCGCCCTCTGCTGCGATCGACTTCTCTTCCAGCATCCATATGTCGCCCTCCGTCGCCCGGCTTTCGGCGTATATGAATCGGCCGTCGGAAGACGGTTGTATCGTGCCCTCAGTTTCGAGTTTGATCGATGTGCGTCTCCCCGTCACCGGATCCATCAGGAAAGGTCCTCTCCGGTCTCGAGCGAACACTTCTCCCGTATCGATGAAAAACGCACCGAGACCTTCCGCGTTCTGAGCCTGATACGACTGATCCTCAAAGGACCGCCCGACTTCCGCGGAGAGAATCCGGTACGACTGATCCTCAAAGGAGTAAAGCGCGATCCCTTGCCCCGGCGTTCCCGTTTCATGGCGCCACAGATCGCCGGAGAGTTGCCGTCCGTCGGGGGACCACGATGTCGCCATGAAGCGGAGCTGTTCGTCAGGAAAAGCGGGAAGGGTCCTGATATCCGAGACTGGAAGCCCGCCGGAAAGATTTGTGACAGACGTTCCCTGCTCGTTGAATGTGGCGAGCCGGGTCCCGTCGGGCGAGACGATCGGATACCAGTGAGAGCGCCCTTCTGTTTCCGTCACGCGCGTAATCCCCGCACCGTCGATCCCGATCTTCCAGATATCGTAATTCGTGTCGTTCCGAGTGGTATAGAAGTAGATCTCCGAGCCGTCTCGACTGAACGACGGGCCGCGATCGAGCGCCCCATCGTCGGTCAACTGCCGGACTTCGGTTCCGTCGGCCCGCACCAGCAAAATGTCCTGCGTCTCTCCGAGAATCGATAGCGCGAGCCACTCTCCATCTGGCGACACGCTCCACATGTGGCTCAGCAGGCTTCCGCCAAACACGAGCTCAGGTTCTCCCACCTCTCCTGTCTCGCGATCGAGGGGAAACCTGTGGACCGCGGCAGACCTGTCGAGCAGGGTGAACACGATCGAGCCGGCTGAGGTCGCGATATCGAAATGTCCCGCGAATCGGCCCGGAACGGGGAGCGCTTCGGGTGCTCCCCTGACCTCACCGGTCGACTGGTCGATGGCGATCCTCCACAGATTGCGCGTTCCGTTGCGGTCGCTGCCGAAATAGAGACGCGAGCCGTCGACGGACCAGACCGGATTCCAGTCGAGCTCGGCGTCATTGGTGACCGGCACGATCGTGGAGGCGGGATTCTCGGCCGTCGCGGAGATCGTCCAGAGATCACGCTGCCCCGAATCTCCAAGGATGCCCCAGTACGCAATCCGCTCACCGTTTGGCGACCAGCTTGGCTGCATTCCATCTCTTTCGAGCAGAAGCCGCCGCTCGCCGGTACGAATATCGAGGATCCAGAGCGAGCTGAGCGTGTTTCGCGACTCGGGATTGATGATGGTCGTTTCCTTTGCCACGACGAGCCGGCTGCCATCCGGAGACCAGGCGGGATTGAATCCGAAGTCGGAGATTCGCCGCACCGACTCGCCGGTCGCGCCCATCACGAAGATTCCACCTCCTGAACGCTCCGATCGAAACGCGATCTGAGAACCGTCAGGCGAAAACGCAGCCTGCATGTCGTCACCATCGGACCGCGGAGTCAGATTGATCGCCGCGCGTCCGCCGACTCTCTGCAGAAACAGATCGAGATCGCCCCCGGGCCCTTCCGCCGCATACACGATGCTGCGTCCGTCCGGAGAGACCGCCGGAAACATCTCGATCCCTGCACCATAGGTGATCTGGCGAAACGAAACGCTGTTCGCGGATGCAGGCGACGACCCTGGTCCTCCAAGCCGCGATCCGATCCAGGCACCTGTCAGACCCGCGACCAGGGCAACGGCAGCGACTCCAGCTATCAGGCCGGTTCTGATTCGACGCCCTTCTTCCTCCGGCGCCGCCGCAAATCCGCTTCCGCTCGAGCCGGAAAGCGTGTGTGCCTCGAGGTCGAATGCGAGATCGCGTGCCGACTGAAAACGCCGCTCCGGACTCTTCTCGAGGCAGTGCCGCACGACACGGTCGAGCGCGGGTGAGACCGTCGGCGCGATCTCGAGCAACTCGGGCGGATCCTCACGAAGAATCGAGGTGATGGTGTCCGCCGAGGTCGCGCCGGAGAATGCCCGACGTCCGCACAGCATCTCGTAGAGGATCGCTCCGAACGAAAAGATATCGGTCCGATGATCGACGGGCTGTCCGCGCACCTGCTCGGGCGACATGTAGCCGACGGTTCCGAGCATCACTCCAGGCGAGGTCTCACGATGCACCGTCTGCGCATCCGTCAGATCTTCGTCTGGCTGCGCGAACCATCTTCGCCAGACCAAAGTCCAGGACCTTCACATTACCGTCGCGGGTGATGAAGACGTTGTCCGGCTTCAGGTCACGATGAATGATGCCTCGGTCGTGCGCGGCCGCGAGTCCTTTCGCAATCTGGCTGCCGATCTCGATCGCGCGCCGCGGGGAAAGCTGGGAGCCGGAGCTTCGATCGCCTTCGCCCGAAGCTCGCGGTGTGATCTCGGCAAGCCGCTCCCGAAGACTCTCCCCTTCGAGCAGCTCCATGACGAGATACGGAGTGCCCCCGTCCTTGCCAACTTCGTAAACCGTGACGAGATTCGGATGATTGATCGCTCCCGCCGCGCGCGCCTCTCTCTGAAAGCGCTCCATCCGGTCCGCATCCTGTGCGAATGATTCCGGGAGCACCTTGATCGCCACGTCCCGGCTGATCCGCGGATCGCGGGCCCGATACACCTCTCCCATCCCACCCTTGCCAATCAGCGCAAGGATCTCGTACCCACCGAGCTCGTGTCCCGCCTCGAATTGCATGAAGGTCCCGAAGTATACAGGGAGGAGCGACCGCGGGAGGCCGAGAGGACAGCGCGCCGTCCGCACCCGGGAAGCGGTGCCCGAAGGTGGCCGTTGGTTCCGAGCGAAGCGAGGCACCACCCGACTCAGAAGACCCCACAATCAAGCGGTACCTCAAGAGGTGCCAGGTCTTTTGCCCTCAAGCGGTGCCATTTATTACTACCCATCAAGCGGTGCCAGGTCTTTGATTGACAGTGATATCCACCACTCGTAGAAAATCGCGTCGAATCGGCAGAAAACTCTACTCCTCGTAGACTTGACCGCAAAGCAAAGACCTGGCCCCGCGTATCAGAGAGCCGCTCTTCGAGTCGCGCTCAGACTCCAGAACGGAACTTGCACCTCGCTGATTCGTGAGTGAGACGATTCATGACCTGGTCGTCGTCGGAGCTGGTCCGGTCGGACTGACTCTCGCACTGGCGATGCTCCGCCGCGGATTCAGCGTTCGAGTTCTCGAGAAGGAACCGGGGACGGCCGAGCACTCGCGGGCCCCGGCGATCTGGCCCGGAACGCAGGAAATCCTCGCTCGATTCGGGGTGATCGACCGCTTCCTCGCGGAGAGCATACTGCTCCCCCGCATCGAGATGTGGGACGCGGACCGTAAAAACATTCTCCTGACTCTTCCAATCGATACCTTCAGCGACGAGACCGTCTTTGCGCAACTCATGATCCTTCCGCAATCGAAGACCGAGCGGTTCCTTCATGAGGCAATCTCTGATGAATTCGGCCCAGCCGTCGGGTTCGATTCAGAGGTCGTCGAGCTTCACCAGGACCGGACCGGAGTCGAGGTCGTCTACCGGAAGAATGGTCACACCAGAACGATGAGAGGACGGTTCGTCGCGGGCTGCGATGGCGCTTCCAGCACCGTTCGCGAAGCGATCGGTGGCTCGCTCGAAGGGATCACGTACGAAGTACGCGCCGCACTGGCAGACGTCGAGCCACAACCGTCGCCCGATCCTCGAGGGCCCCGGCTGACGACCGAGCCGTCGCTCGCGATCGCGATTCCCATCGACGACCGGGTCTGGAGGCTGATCCTCCCTTACTCCGCCGATGATGATGCGAGAATCGATTCCCGCGTCCGCCACGCCACGAGATCGATTTTCGGGACATCACACTACACGACGCTCTGGCAGAGCGAGTTCCGGCTTCACCGGCGCGTCAGTTCGAGATGGCTCGACCGCCGAATCGTCCTCGCCGGCGATGCGGCGCACCTGAACAGCCCCGTCGGAGGCGAAGGAATGAACGCCGGAATCCGCGATGCGGCGGTGCTCGCCGAACACCTCGCGGATGCTCTCGAATCGAACGAGCCGCAGACGCTGGAAAGCTATGTCTCTCAGAGACGGGCGTCGGTCGAAGGTGGAGTCAACCGCTTCACGGATCGATTGACAAAGGTCCTGCTGTTCGGCCAGGGACGTCTGATCCGTCCGGCGATGCGACTCGCGTCCCTCGCCATGAAGATCGCGCCTCTCAGGCGACGGTTCCTGCGGCGTACTGCAATGCTCGAGTGAACGAGTCCGTTCGACTCGTCCGCTCGCGAGCACCTGTCATCACTCCGCCACCTCAGCAGAACGACAACGGGCAAAGATGCGGACGGGCTCTGCGGGATGGCTGAGCGAGGTTCGGCTAATGCTGATCGCGCTCGCAGTAGTAGGTGGTGCGCCCGGAGATTCTGATGATCGTCCATGGGCCGCCGCACTTTGGGCAGTGGTCGTCCTTGCTGCGGTGCGGGAGCATGTAGGATGAGGGGAACCGCTCCGCATCAACCTTGCGAGCGATCGCCATCTTCAGGACCTGCGCAATCCTGCGGCTGACCTGCCCCAGTTCCGCCCCCGACAGATCATCGATGCTTCGATCCGGCTGCACGCCGGCGTGAAACAGCACCTCGTCGACATACAGGTTGCCGAGCCCCGCGATCACTTCCTGATTCATCAGTGTGCCCTTGACTGTGCCGGATCGCCCTTCGATTGCCGCGAGCAGCTCTTCGATGCCCAAGGATGAGCGCAGTGCATCGGGTCCGAGGTTCCTCTCTTCGACCCACCGCTCAGGATCATCGATCAATCCGATCCTCCCCAGCTTTCTCATGTCTTCGAACGCCATGAATCCTCCATCATCGAACTCGACGAGCATTCGCGTGAACCGCGGCTTCTCCTTTCGATCGTCGAAGAACCCGACGTCCCCGGTCATCCCGAAGTGAAGATGGAGCCAGCCGTCGTCCGAGATCCGCACGAAGACGTTCTTACCGTGGCGTCGGGTCGTCTCGAGTTGGTGCCGTCTCAGTCGTCTTCGAATCGTCTGGGCAGAACCCTCCTTCACCAGCTCCCGCGAGAGGGTGACGTCCGCGATGAGACGGTGCAGACCCTTCCGCGCAATTCTGCGACGAAAGATCTCCACATCTGGCAGCTCCGGCATAGGTGCATCGACCGTGCAGAGTCCCGGCCAGCATTCCAGGCGTGCCCGCTGTGGGACCTCAGAGCTCCTACGTCTCCAGATCCTGAGGGCGGATGCGTTTGAGATCGCCCACGTCCGGACGCTGACCGCTCACGAAGCCCTTCACCATCTCGTAGAGTACGACTGGCGTCGGCTTGTGGATTTCCATGTAGACCGCTGAATGAATCTCCACGCCCAGCAGAGTAATCCTGGGATCTCTCGGCGTGCCACTGTCTTCATCTTCCCCGGGAAACCAGATCTTCCAGCTCGGCTCGTACAGCTTGCCGATGATTTCCTGGTCTTTCGTCAGGTGTGCCGTTCCCGAAACCGAGATCCACTCCTTCGTCCGCGCTTTGTACCAGGAGAGATTGATGTGCGGGTCCTGCAGCACTTCGTCCAGCTTCTCGGTCTCGTCCGAGGTGACGAACCAGAGATCGGCTCCCTCTGCGCGATCCTGCATCGCCATTGGCCGGGACACGAGATATCCGTCGGCTCGACGGGTCGTCAGCATCGCAACATCCACCTCGTCGATCATTTCGTAGAACTTCTTCAGGCTTTCTTTCACGCTTCCTCCTTTGCAGGAAGCGGTTCGCAGACTCCTTGCCAGCCGAGGGCGCCACCATGGGAAGCTCCCTATCTACTTCGTTCGGGATCAACGACGCGACAGAAGCGGCACTCGGTGAGAGGCGACGCGTTCTTTCTACCAGCGGTAGACGACCGCGTTGATGTGCATGCCAGCTCCGACGGAGCCGAACACGATCGTGTCCCCTTCGCCAATCGAGTGTCCGTCGAGCTCTCCTCGGAGGATCAGATCGAGCATCGTCGGGATTGTTGCGACGGAACTGTTTCCGAGCGCACCGATGGTCATCGGCAGAATGCCGTCCGGGATCGGCTGATGGTACAGGTCGAACAGCGCGGCGACGATCGCCTCGTCCATCTTTTCATTCGCCTGGTGGAGCAGAATCTTGTCGACAACCTCGATCCCGATTCCGGCGCGATCGAGACAGTCGCGAATCGCTCCCGCGACGGTCTGGAGGGCGTAGCGATAGAGCTTTCTGCCCTCCATCTTGAGATAGATCTCGTCGCCGAGCATCTCGGGCATATTCGAGCGCGCCATGAAAAGCATCTCGAGCTGATCGCCGGTGTCGGACCGCGTCACCCGCGACACGATTCCGCGCGAGCCATCCTCACTCCGTTCAAGGATGACAGCACCCGCACCGTCCGAATAAATGAGGCTGTCCCGGTCGTGAGGATCGGAGACGCGCGAGAGCGATTCGGCACCGATGACGAGAATTCTCTTTGCGTCACCGGCCCGGATCATCGCATCCGCATTGATGACTCCCTGCAGCCAGCCCGGGCAACCAAAAATGATGTCCCACGCGGCCGTGTACGGATTGCGAATCCCGAGCTTGTGCTTGACTCGCGCCGCAAGCGCTGGAACCTGATCGGTGCGGGACGAGCCGGCACGGACATCGCCGAAGTTGTGCGCGACGATGATCGCGTCGAGTGTCTCGCCATCGATCCCGGACGATTCGAAAGCCGCGCGCGCCGCCCCGGTTGCCATGTCCGAGTTCACGAGATCATCGGAGATGTAGCGGCGCTCCCGGATACCGGTGATCGCCTCGAACTGCTCGAGGATGTCCCGATTGTCCTTGCCGAACCCCTCGCCGCTCGGGGAGCGGAAGTCGTGCTCGAGGAAATCTTCATTCCTCACGCGCAACGGCGGAATGAAGCAGCCGGTGCCCACGATGACACTTCGAATGGCCATGATTCGACGTCCATTCTACCAGCGACGAGGCGGCAACGACATTTCGCATGATCGCTTGCGGACCAAGGGCGGCAGCGGTCGGCGGTGACGAACGACCCGGCCTATGTCGTGCCGGCTTCTCTTACTGCTCCGTCAGCTTCTCGCCGGACCAGCGATCGCGGTCCATCCAGTACTCACATTCAGGACAAACCTCACCTTCCGGATAGTCGATCCCCTCCTGATGGGGACAGCCGATGATTCCCGGGCTCATGACGACCGATTTCACTCCGTGCTCGTCCAGAAACTGCAGAATCTCCCGGCCCGAGGCCTCGTCCCGCCGCAGGTCGCGGGTTTCCGAATGCCATGCGCGCATTTCCGATACCTCATCGCTCTCGTCCGGGATGATACCGACTGCACACTTCGAGGCCCGCGAGGCATCGGGCCCATAAAACGCGACGGTGGCGAGAGGGTAGCCCCGGTGACCGCGACGCGCCTTCTTTTCGAGTCTGGTCGGCTCTCTCTTGATTTTCACCATTCCGATTCTCCTGTGGTTTCCAACGCCGTGCGGCTCCTTATCAGAACAAATCCACCCCTCCAGTTTCAAGAGAGTTCTTTGTCGATTCGTGAGGGTCTCGCAGGCTTCCGGGCTTTGGTCTGCGGTTGCCTCCAGTGCTCGACGACTGGACCGCCCACCAACGATCTGTCCCCACCACCCTCTCGCCGTCCCCGGGGCCCGCTCCCGGGTCACCCCGGCATCCGGACGACCCGAACCGTGATTTAATCGAAGGAGGTTCAGGCACAAGACTCACGGGAGGAGAGACATCAGATGACAGACGTGCCGGCGATTCGGCGTATTGCGATCTCGACCGGAGGAGGAGATGCGCCGGGACTCAATGCCGTCATCCGGGCAGCCGTGACCTCCGCGCTCAACCGCGGCTGGGAGTGTCTCGGGATCCGCGAGGGCTTTGCCGGAATCCTCACCCCCGATCATTTCGACGGCACCGGCCTGATCGCGCTCGACCGCCGCTCGGTCCGCGACATCACCGCCCTCGGTGGCACCATCCTCGGCACGACGAACCGCGGAAATCCTCTGAGGTATCCGGTGCGGAACGCCGATGGAACATTCACCGAGACCGACCGGACCGACGAAATCGTCGAAGCATTCAGACGTCACTCGATCGATGCCCTGATCTCGATCGGCGGCGATGGCTCACTCGCCATTGCCGCGGCACTCGCGCGAAAAGGTCTCCGCGTAATCGGTGTACCGAAGACGATCGACAACGATCTGGAGGGGACAGTCGTCACCTTCGGCTTCGACACCGCACTGTCGTTCGCGACCGAAGCGATCGATCGTCTTCACTCCACCGCCGAGGCTCATCGTCGCGTGATGGTGGTCGAGGTCATGGGCCGGTACGCGGGCTGGATCGCACTGAACGCCGGGATATCCGCCGGTGCTGATGCGATTCTGATCCCGGAGATTCCGTACGATCTGTCGATCGTGGCACGCAAGATCGCGCGCGAGCGCGAGGAGGGGCGAAAGCACTCGATCGTCGTGGTGGCCGAGGGCGCGAGACCGGTCGGTGGATCTGTGTCAGTGATGAAGCCTCAACAGGCGGGAACCGCTGAGCGGCTCGGGGGGGTCGGCGCGCAGGTTACCGCGGCGCTCGAGGAGCTGACCGGAAGGGAGGCCCGAACGGTGGTCCTGGGACACCTCCTTCGTGGAGGCTCACCGACGACGTTCGACCGGCTTCTGGCGTTGCGGTTCGGAGCCGCTGCGATCCGGGCGCTGGCGGCAGGAGAGACCGCGATCATGGTGGCGCTCGACCCACCGGCGGTCAACTACGTTCCCCTCGATGAAGCGACACGCCGGATGAAGAGTGTTCCGCTCGATCATGATTCGATGCTGACGGCGCGGGATCTGGGCATCAGCTTCGGCGACTGAGACGCCGGACTGGGGTCGACAGGCCCGCGATCGGGTCGCCGAACCAGACGCTCAGATCGAGTTGTCGCCTGCACCAGCAAGCGATCGGCGGCTGAAATTCAACGAAGCTCCAGCCGCCTGCGTCAGCACCGGGGTCTGTTGATGGAACATCAGCTTCCATCCTCGGTCGCGACGCACGTAGCCTGAGCTCACGAGCGCTCGATAACGCTCTTCCGCGCCCCGTACCGCACTCGCCTCATACGTCAGGATCGCGACATCGGTGCTCGGCCGGAGCACTCCGGCAACCTCGATTTCGACATCACGCCACCGGTCGGGACCCTCGACCGTCGCCGCCACCTCATCCCGCCCTTTGACTCCCGCCATCCCCGAGAACGCGAGGAGGCACTGGTCGTCCAGATTCTCCCGGTACTCTTCAGCGCCACCGGTCCACAGCACGGTCTCGATTGCCAGCAGTTCTTCTTCAAGATTCATCGACGGTTCCTCCGCCGAGGAGGGGCTGCAAGTCTCGTGACCAGCTTCGATCAAAAGCGATGCTCGAAGATTCCTCACCTTCTGCTACGCTTCGCTGATTCGAATCGGCAGGAGGATGCCCGTTGAGCGTCGAGATCCAGAAGCGTTTCGAGGAAGCCGCCAGATACGACGACATGATGGTGAAGGTGTTCCCCGGATATGAACAGCTGCCGTTGATCATCCTCGCCTCTCTTCGAACCCGTCTCGGCGATCACGCGCGGGTACTGGATGTTGGATGCGGTACAGGAAAGACTCTTGCCGCGTTCGCTGCGCATCAGCCAGGCTGGTCTCTGGTTGGTGTCGACCCGGCGGAACCGATGCTGGAGCTTGCTCGTCGCAGACTCGACGGGAACAGCCATGGTGCCAGCGTCGAGCTCGTTCACGGAACAGTCGACTCGCTCCCGGATGAGCCGCACTTCGATGCGGCGACCGCAGTTCTCGTCGAGCATCTGCTCCCCGACAATGGGGCGAAACTCCATCTCCTGGAGGCGACCCAACGCAGAATCGCGCCGGGCGGCTGGCTCATTCTGGCCGGTCTGCACGGCAACCTGCAGACATCGACTGCTCGCGACGCTCTCGAATCGTGGCTGGAGTTCGGGGCGCTGCAGGGACTTCCCAAACCAGCGCAGGACAACGTGCGGCATCGTGCGACCGTCGAGGACTCACTGATCCCCGAAGAGCGCATCCTCGAGTTGCTGGAAGAAGCCGGCTTCGTGGAGATCACACGCTTTTTCCACGTGCAACTCCTCGGAGGATGGATCGCGCGGAAACCCGCGTCCAAAGAGGCTCGAAGCTCGGAGGGCGCGGGCGTTTGAATGCGACCGATCAATTGTTGAGCGACTGACATAGGAGGACATGCCGTCTCTCGTTGGGAGCACCGCATGAAGCAATCCGGGGGACGACCTCCTCCGCCACGGTCACCTGGAGCTTCGTCATGGCGGGTACGTCGATGGCGTAGCCACTCGATCCGGCTGGCTGCGGAGAGGTGCCGGGAGTAGAATTGAGCGGCGATCCGCTGCTCAGATCCCGCCCCTCTTCCTCCAGAAAGCCACAGGAGACTGCCATGAAGCGTTCTCTCCCGACCCTCGTCATCACACTGCTGGTTCTCGCAACTCCGCTCGCAGCGGCGAAAAGCCCATTCACCATAGAAGATCTCTACCGCGTCGAATCCCCCTCGTCGATCGACATCAGTCCCGACGGTCACTCGCTGGTCTACGCCGTCACGACCTCGGATCTGGCACGGGCGAAGCGGACGACACAGGTATGGCTGATGAACCTCGAGCGCGGCACGACGCGCCAGCTAACCCAGGGGAAGGAGAGCTCAGGGTCTCCACAGTTTTCTCCCGACGGCAAGTGGATCTCGTTCGTACGAACCACGGAAGAACACTCCAATCTCTGGCTTCTCCCGGTCGTAGGCGGCGAAGCTGTCAAGCTCACCGATATCTCCACGGGCGTGTCGGATCCGCTCTGGTCCCCTGACGGCAGCTTTCTGATCTTCTCCACCGACGTCTACCCCGAGTGCGGTGCGGACGACGCGTGCAATCAGAAGATCATGGACCGCTGGCAGAACGGGCCCCTGAAGGCGCACATGGCGGACGATCTCCTCTACCGTCACTGGACCGCGTGGAAGGACGGCACGCGGACCCATATCTTCCAGATAACGGTCGCCGGCCGCGAGATCCGTGATCTCACGCCGGGTGATTTCGATTCGCCCGCCTTCCAGCTCTCAGGACCGAGCCAGTACGACATCTCGCCTGACTCCAGAGAGGTCGCCTTCAGCTCGAAACGCGTCGAGAATCCCGCATCCTCGACCAACAACGATCTCTATGTCGTGTCACTCGACGACAAAGAGCTCATCGCAAAGCCGATCACCACGAATCCCGCATTCGACGGAACCCCGCGCTACTCACCCGACGGCCGATGGATCGCGTACCGTATGCAGAAGCAGCCGGACTACGAAGCGGATCTCTTCCGTCTCGCATTGATCGACAGGAAAACGACAGACTCACGCGTGATGACCGAGTCGTTCCGGAACTGGGTCGACGACTTCGAGTGGTCCGCAGACTCGCGTACGATCGAATTCTCGGGGCCGGTGGAGGGGAACACACCGCTCTACCGCCTCGACCTTCAGAAGGGATCGATCCAAAAGGTCCTCGAACGTGCCGCGATCGACGAGTTCACGACCGGGCCCGGCGGAGCGATCTACTTCTCTTCGCGTTCGGTGGGACAACCTTCCGAGATCTATCGCTACAAAGATGGCAAGACCACAGTCATCACGCATCTCAATGATGATCTCGTGAACGAAGTCGACATCCGCCCGGCAGAGTCGATCTGGGTCGAGGGTGCGCTCGGCGCGAAGATCCAGGTGTTCATCGTCAAGCCGCACGATTTCGATCCCGAAAAGAAGTACCCTCTGATCCTCAACGTGCATGGCGGCCCTCAGGGCATGTTCGGCGACGCCTTCCGCGGCGACTGGCAGGTCTACCCGGGCGCAGGGTACGTCGTCGCGTTCGCCAACCCGCACGGCTCGACCGGGTACGGTCAGGATTTCACCGCCCAGATCTCGGGCGACTGGGGCGGCGCGGTCTTCGAGGACCTGATGAAGGTCACCGATCAGCTCGAAAAGCTCCCCTACGTCGATGCGAACCGGATCGGTGCGATGGGCTGGTCGTATGGCGGCTACATGATGGACTGGTTCCTCGGTCACACGCAGCGTTTCAAGGCGCTCGCCTCGATGATGGGGGTCTACGATCTCCGCTCGATGTATTCGGCAACCGAGGAGCTCTGGTTCCCGGAATGGGACCTGCGTGGCCAGCCGTGGACCTCGGATCTTTACGAGAAGTGGAGCCCCTCGGAGTACGTGGAGAACTTCAGGACGCCCACACTCGTGATCTCGGGCGAGCTCGACTATCGCGTCCCGTACACGCAGTCGCTGGAGCTCTTCACGGATCTCCAGAAGATGGGAGTCCCCTCACGACTGATCATCTTCGAGAATGCCGGACACTGGCCAAGCTGGTACGAGATGGCGCTCTACTACACAGCGCATCTCGAGTGGTTCGAGAAATACCTCGGGGGCGGCGGAGCTCCATGGACGACGCACGATTTCCTGCGAAATCAGGTGTTCGACAAGGCCACCGGAGAGCGTCTGGAGATGAAGCCCGAGCCCTCCAGAGCTCCCGAGACGCCACCCACCGCGCCGGAGAACAAGACCGGAAAACCCGACGCAAAGCCGAGTTGAGCCCGGCGGATCGCAGGCGACTCCATGCGTCATCTATCCCTCATCGTTGACCGATGATCACCGGCGGAATCGTTCCACGACCCTGAAAGGATCAATATCAACATGAAGAAGAATGTCTCGAAACGGCCGATGTTCCTCTACGCTGCCCTGTTTCTCTTCGTCCTGCTCCCCCTCGCGCGGCTGACCCAGAGCGAAGCTGCCGCTTCGATCCGCTCGGTCGATTTCGTGACGATCTTCGCAGCGGGCATGGCGTTCGGAGCCCTGCTCTCGATGCTCATCGTGAGGTGGCGGCGCATACCGAAGCATCCGGCAGAAGATCTGTAGCGCGTGGTCTGAATGGTGCAGCATTGCCGCCCCGGAGGGTTCGGGTATGGCCGGGAAAGAGTCGAGAGACGACGTCGTCGACAAGGCACAACAGGAGGAAGAAGCCGAAGAGAGGCAATCGCCCAGTGCGGTAATCGTCCACCGCGCCATCATGAAGGAGGGGCGCGAAGAATTGAGCCGGCCCTCCTCGTCGCTATTCTGGTCGGGGCTGGCGGCCGGATTGTCGATGGGGTTCTCACTCGCTGGCGAAGGAGCTCTGCGGAGCTTGCTTCCGGAGGCGAAGTGGACCCCCGCCGTCTCGAGCTTCGGCTACTGCGTCGGATTTCTCTTTGTCACGCTCGGTCGCCAGCAGCTCTACACCGAGAGTACGCTCGTCGCCGCGCTCCCCGCATTGCACGACCGGACACGGCGCGCCGTCACCGATATGCTGCGTCTATGGGCAATCGTCCTCTTCACCAATCTCGTCGGAGCGTTTCTTTTCGCTGCCGCTTCCGCGAACACCGAGATCTTCTCGCCTGAGATCCGCGCGGCGTTCAGCGCCATCGGTCACGAGTCGATGCAGCACTCCTTCTGGACCGCCCTACTCAAGGGGATCCTCGGAGGGTGGCTCGTGGCGCTGATGGTGTGGCTACTCCCTGCCTCCGAGTCGGCGAGATTCTGGACCATCATCGTGACGACCTACATTCTCGCAATCACCGGCCTGACGCACATCATCGCTGGTTCGGTCGAGACCCTCTACCTCGTCGCCGATGGCGAGATACGCTTCCTCGAGTATGTCGTGAGCTACCTGATCCCGGTGCTGATCGGGAACACGATCGGTGGCGTCCTGCTCGTAACGACTCTCAATCACGCTCAGGTCATCGCCGAGGACCACGGCGACTGAAGCTCCAGAGATCAGAATCGATCGTCACCATTCCCCCAGCCAGGGCCGTGAAGAAGAAAGGGACAGGTCTTCGTTCGACGGTCGATTCTACCCCTCGTAGAAAATCTCGCTGAATCGGCGAAAACCTCTACTCCTCGTAGACTTCACCGCCAATCAAAGACCTGTCCCCATCGGAGTAGACTTCACCGCCAATCAAAGACCTGTCCCCATCTGAACCAATCTGAACCGAGGGGCTCACCTCCGGGTGAACTGGAAGCGTGTAGTAGACTCGGCACAGCTTCCGCCATTCTGCGGGAGAGCTAGGAAAACCGCATGAGAGACCACTCCCCAAACAGGATGCGATGATCGCGGCCGAATCGCCGACCGGAGCAGGCTACGTCGAGCCCGGTCGTCTTCGAACGAGCATTCTGATCGGCCTGTTGTGCCTGCTGATCTACAACGTTAATGGGCGTGCGATCACTGCCGGCGACACGTACCCGGCGCGGTACCTGCCATTCGCGATCGTCAAGTTCCAGACGGTCTTCCTCGATCCGGTGGCCGAGGTAACGGCTCAGGGGCGAGGAACGGGCGCGTTCTGGATGCTGCACGGAC
Source organism: uncultured Acidobacteriota bacterium (assembly GCA_963829355.1). Taxonomy (GTDB): domain Bacteria; phylum Acidobacteriota; class Thermoanaerobaculia; order Gp7-AA8; family JAHWKK01; genus CAWHHZ01. The sequence continues at coordinate 84,407 of CAWHHZ010000012.1, read as the reverse complement.
CAGACGGCCACTTCATTTCCCTGTACCCGATCGTGACGCCGTTGCTGGTCGCGCCGCTCTACGTTCCCGCAGCCAGCTATCTGACTCTGACTGGCTGGACGAATGCACGCCTCGACCACCTCGCGAGGATCATGGAAAAGCTTTCCGCCTCACTGATCGCATCGCTCAGCGCATCGCTCCTTTATCTTCTGCTGCGCCGGCGGGCGCGCCGGTCGATCGCGCTGCTGCTCACGGTAGCCTATGCCTTCGGCACCACGACCTGGACGATCAGCAGCCAGGCGCTGTGGCAACATGGAATGGGTGCTCTGCTGGTCATAGGCGCGCTTCTCTTCCTCACGAGAGAGTCGACCGTTCCGCGAGCCATCGCGACGGGCTTGCTCCTGGGGCTGATCGCCGCCAACCGCCCCCCAGACCTCATTCTCGCGGCGGCGTTGGGCATCTACGGATTGTTCTGGGCGGGCGGGCGGCGCCATGCGGCGTGGCTCGTCGCTGCGTCGGCACTGCCGCTGGCAACCATGGCCCTCTACAACTTCGGCGTGGCCGGCAATGTTCTGGGCGGCTATGGACTGATCGGCAACGCCAGGTTCTTCAGCCACCAGCTCCTTCCCGGCGTCGCGGGGTTACTGTTCAGCCCCACACGGGGTCTGCTGATCTTCTCCCCCTTTCTGCTTTTCCTGGTGCTGGCGGGCCGCTCCTTCCCACGGAGTCGCCAAGACCGGCTCCTGACAGTGACGATGCTGGCGGCGGTGGTCATTCAGATCCTGCTATATGCCAAGGCGGACTGGCGAGGCGGACTCTCGTGGGGACCGCGCTACATGACCGACCTCCTGCCATTCCTCCTGTGGATGTTGGTGCCGGTGGTTTCCGCGTTGCGTGGTGCCGCGCGCATCGCCTTCCTGGTGGCAACGAGCGTGTCGATCCTCATCCAGGCGATTGGTGCCTTCTGCTACTCCCCTTCGTACGATCTCCCGATCTTCGCTGCGGACCGGGGCGCGGAGTATCACGATATGCGCGGCGCTTGGCAGTGGCGAAATGCATCGTTGCTCACATCGCTGAGGAACGGCATCGCCCCGCCGGATTTCACGACGGGAATTCGCGGCACATTTGACGCAATCGAGGCCGAAGGCCGCCAGACCTCGGTCGTCACAGCCGGACAGAAGGCGTTCGCGACCGGCTGGACGCTCGCCGGGAGCAAGACACCGTGGCAGGTGGCGATCATGATCGAGGGCCAACCGCCAGCATCCACTCGCACTTTCTTCGACCGGCCTGACGTTCGCGCCGCGCTCGACGAGTCGAGCCCCTCCGGCTGGCGAATCCCGATCGACACGACGGGATTGCCTGCTGGCGAGCACTCCGTAACCGCCTTTGTCTGGACCTCGGAGAAGGGCCAGGAGTACTACCTCCAGGAGCGCAAGCTGACCGTGCAGGACGCACTCGCGGAGGACGCGGGCACTCTACTCACCCGCGGCACCTCCCCGGATCTCGAAGAAAGCGCCAGGACGGCCGTGCGGCGCATTAAGGAGCACCACGAGGAGCGGGGGTACTGGCTCACCGCGTACACGAGCGGGACGAGCTTCCGGGACCCGCGGCCCGAGATGAACACGTTTCTCACCGCGTTCCTCGTCGATCTGCTCGATCCTGTGGCCGCCTGGAGCGGCCTTGGAGACGACCTGCAGCGGGCGCGCAGGCATCTCACGGCCCAGATCGAGGCCGGAGGACTGGTCCGTTACCACGGGAGGCCCGACGGTCCCGGCATCGGAACTCTCGGCTGTGCGATTACTCCCGATACCGACGACACGGCACTCGTCTGGCGGATCGCTCCTGGTCCCCAGCGGGAACAATTAATGGCCGCGCTGGCGACGATCGATCAGTATCGAACGGCCGAGGGACTCTATCGGACATGGCTCGCGCCACGCGAGGCTTACCAGTGCCTCGATCCGGGCCACGATCCGAACCCTGCGGACATAGGCATTCAGATGCACTTGTTGCTGCTGCTCTCCGAGGTTCGCCCGGAGGCCGCGAGCGAGCTCTGTGACGATCTTCGGCCCCTCACCGACGAGGATCGGCTCTGGGTCTACTATCGAAAAGCACCGCTGACTCCAATCCTGCGTGTTCCCGATGTGAAGCGCGCCGGGTGCGAGCTCGAATTGCCCGAATCAAGGATGCAGACGACCGTCGCGGACCAGCAGATCTGGACCACGGTCGCCCGGCTGGTGGCAGCGCCCTCGACGCCCCAAGGCGCGTCTCCGGACCGAGCTCGCATTCGGGCGGTGATGCGCGAGCTCGCCAGACAGGACTTCGCACTCATACGAACGAATCCACCCCTTTTCTACCACAACGACCTTACGGCGACGGTCCCGAGATACTACTGGTCCGAGGATCTGGGTTACGCCCTCTGGCTGAGGCTCTATGACCGATACGAACGCGACGTTTAACTCGATCACGGGAGGCGTCGCGATCCGTTACCTATCCTGTCTGCGCCCACTGGACATCCTGGTTCTGCAGGGCCCGCCGCTGCTCGGTATTGCATTCGCGATCGGCCGTCTCAGCGTCCAGGATGTCATCCCGCTGGCGGCTCTCATGATCGCCAACGTGTTGCTGGTGACACACATCTTCATGCTCAATGACTGGTCCGGCCTGACGAGCGACTTCGCGGACCCGAACAAGGCGAGCCGCGTCTTCACGACACGAGGCGTCGGACGGAGGGACATGGGTGTCATGGCGGCCGGCCTGCTGGTCGCCAGTCTCCTCATCTTCAGCCTGGTCGGGGCGCTCGCACTCGGGCTTGCGGTCGCCATCGCCGCTTTGAGCGCACTCTACTCCCTGCCTCGATTCAACTGGAAGGGCCGACCGGTGCTCAACTCCATGACCCATCTCGCCGGAGGTATCCTGCATTTTCTCCTCGGCTACTCCATGGCAGCCCCCATCGACCGTCGCGGTCTTACGGTGGCGACGTTCTTCGCGCTGATCTTCGCCGCTGGCCATATGACTCAGGAGGTCCGCGATCACGAAGGCGACGCGCTCAATGGCATCCGGACCAACGCAGTCGTCTTCGGCCCGCGCCGCGTTTTCGTCGCAAGCCTCGTGACGTTCGCCCTCGCCCAGATTCTATTCGTCTGGTTGTGCATCCAGAGCATTCTCCCGCTTCCCCTCGCCGCACTCGTCGCCCTCTTCTCCCTGCAACTCTACTGGTCGCTGCAGGCCCTGCGAGAAGGCCTCACGTATGCGACCGTCTCACGGGTGCAGACGCGCTACCGCATCCTCTACGCCGCCGTCGGCCTGGCAATGGTGACGGCCCTGGTAATCACGCCAAGTGCGTTGAGTTAAGGGTGCGACCGAGAATCGTCATGCCGAGCGGGCGGGTGGGTGGGCATGCGAGGCAGCTCGCGAGTTTCGTACTCAGTGACGTCTGGGCCGCTGCATGAGCGAGCGCCAGCTCCACGCCGACAGAGCACGTAACTTGCGAGGCCCCCTTCGGTTTCCCCCTCCCAGCACCCCTCAGGGCGGGCCCTCGCTTGCCCGCCCACCCGCCCGCTCGGGGTGACAATCGCTCAACTCAACGCCATTACGGCGTGAGCCCTGGGACCATCTCTCGGCGTCGACCCGCATACGCCGCGCCATCAACGTCGCGTGGCGCGCCCACGGCTGGGAGCGAACGGCGCGGTCGACAGCCTGACGACGTTGTCCGCCGGATCGATGTCGGTGATGTCGCTCGAGTAGACCCGTATCCACTCCAGTTCGACCACTCCGGGGAACTCGATCGTGGCAGGAACGTGGACAGTTTCGCCAGGCTCGATCGGCGGGAGCGCAGCCACACCTCGCACGATCTCGCCGTCCACGATCATGACCGGAGCATACAGCCACACCCCCGTGGCAGCACTCGTGCCCTCGTTGCGCACATAGATCCCGAAGTGTTGACCGTGCTCGTCTGACCCCGTGCGAATGACGCGCAGCGCGAGATCGCCCGGAACCGTTTCGAGCCGGCCGTTCCATGGCACCCTTCCCCGCTCCGGAGCGGGCGCATCATCGATGAACGCGATGCCGCTCCCCGAGATCCGAAATGCGCGGTCTCGACACCCTCGAGTGAGGTGACACGAATCAGATCCGCCAGCCCCGACACTTCCACGAGACGCATCGGATGCGGCACGATCGCCTCCCACCCTGTCGCCGTGGCGCGCAGATCGTGCGGCTCGTCGAATGGTGATGGTGTCTCCTGGAGCAGCACGCCGCTCCGCGAGAGCTGATGCACGTCGAAATAGCCGGGAATCGCCCACGTCCCATCCGGCAGACCCGCGGCACGAAGACCGACTTCGGCCGGAAGCTGATTGACCGAGCCGATCGGATCTCCTTTCGAGTCGATTCCAACGGACCAGTGGCGAAACTCGAAAGAGCAGGGACTCAGCTCGCATGGGAGATCGGTGTCCTCCAGCATCAGAAGCCGTTCACCGTTCTCACGCCCGTTGAGCACGAGGCCGCTATTCTGCAGCTCATTTGTCCGCGCCATTCGATACGGCTCACCCCGCAGCGGCGAACCATCCAACCCGTACACCGACCACACGATCTCGTCCTCGGTGGCCCACGCAACGACGAGGTTCTGCCCGTTTGACTCGGCCGCGATCACTCTGGTCTCTTCCGCGACGGAGGTCAGGACCATCGGCTCATCGTCGATCCACCCGCCCCGAGCGTCGAGCCGGCGCATCGTGATTGCGTTCTGCTGGAGATCCAGAAACGCAAATCCCTGCGGAATGGCCGCGACGACGTTGCCGGGGAACGGTACCAGATCGTCGTCGAGAACGGTGCCGTCAGCGTCGAAGCGCACGAAATAACGCCCACCCGGCTGCTGATCCGTTCGCGACTGACGATACGTGATGTCGGTCAACGTGACTTCACCCGTCACGACTGTATCGCGCAACTCTGGCGGCTGGTGGAGACGCACCTTCATCCGCAGCGCCTCCACGATCGTGCGGGGATCTCCCTGCGCCAGCCCAGCATGTCCCCAGGGGCGAAGGACGAGGTATGTGTCACCGATGCGGTCGCCGGCGACGATCGGGTCGATCTCCTGCTGATCTCTGACCGTCCCGTCCGCCGTGATCACCCTCCCCCGCCACAGCGTCCCGAACGCGGAGGTCCAGTAACCGTAGGTCACGAGAAAGCCGCCGTCGATTGCGAGAGCAGTGCGATCTATGTTGCCCCAGGGAGAGAATGTGATCGGCCCGGTAACGGAGAGGTCTCCATCGATGATGTACAGAGAGCGGCTCGTACGAAACAGGACGCGGTCGCCCGGCTTCGACACAGTGAGCAGAGGCGAGAGCTCGCGATCCGGCGGCACCGAGTAGAGCGGGACCTCTCCGATCGTCTCGAACTCCTGAGGGATGCCTTCTCGATCAATCAGCCAGGCATGAACGATCTCGGTCACCTGCGTGCGTACCGACGTCACGGCCATGAAGCCGCTGCCAAACGCCGTGATGGCGCCGGTGTGGAGCCGCGCGAGCGGAGCGCGTTTGATGATGCCGCTCTCGTCGAGGACTGTCAGCCAGACCCTGGTCGGATTTCCGTCCTCTCGCTCGAGAATCGCGAGACGTCCGTCATTCGACGCGAAACTGAGCAACTCACCCCGTCGCGGAATCTTCGCGAAAGGAGTGACCGTGCCGTCAGTCATGAGACGACTGATCTCGAGGTAGTCGATCGTCTCGTCGATGATGAGCCAGCCATCGGTCCAACCGACGGCCCTGCCCTCTGTTCCAGGGATCTGCTCCCCGTCGAGGTTGACCCCTTCAGTCGTGATGCGCTGCCCATGCAGCAGAAACATCGAGGCGGATTCACTCGCCACGACCGCTCCTGGTCCGATGTCGACGAGCTCGCTCCGGGGATCGGCGAGCGGCGTGCGATCGACAATCGACGCCGGCGCGGACAGAGCGATCATCGACGTAAACAGAGCGAGAGAGAGAATGCGTGTGGCAGTCATGATCATAGATACGGACCCGGCGTCATTTTTGTCGGGTGGTATTGCACAAATCGTCTCACCCTCAGGACCCGCGTGGGCGGCCTGGCACAACCTGATCCAGGGCGCTCAGCCCTGGGGAGACTCGAGACCCGGCGCGCAGTCTGCCGCCGATCGCGGTGAGCTCCAGCCCCCTGTTCAGAAAAGCTTCGACTGCGCCGGGCCACGATTCTCTTCGTCCGGCCCGTCCGCACACCGACGAAGACCCCGACTGCTCCGGCGTTGTGAACAGCTCCATCGGGTCGGCCAGCGACTCCGGGAACGGCTTCGCTCCCAGCTCGAGCAGAGCAGCATTCCCTTTAGGGACTCCGTCGCTCATCCTCACCCAGACCTGTCTCGACCCGTTCCGCTTGAGCTCCTCCTCGGCGCCCGCCCAGGTTCCGCCCTTGCGAAGCGACGTCGCCACGACGAGCGAGGCGTCGGCGAGAGCGTAGATGAGCTTGTTCCGGCCCATCGCGTTCCCCACACTGAATCCGGCGTCCGGATCGTACGGAGAGAGCAGCACGACCCGCTCCTCACGCAGTCCTTCCCGGTACTTCGACGCGATCGCAGATTTTCCGAGACCTTCAGGAAGAGCGACGATCGCACGACCCCCGGCTTCGAGCGCACTGAAGATCGCGATCTGATCGACTCCGCGCGCGCCACCCGACACCACGGCGACGTCGTGACCGGCACACTGCCGTGCCACCGACGCCGTGAAGTCTTCTCCTTCCGAGTCCACGTCACGGGAACCCACAATTGCGAGTCCTCCCCGCTCCATCAGATCCGGATCGCCCGCACCGAAGAGAAGCGGAGGCGCGCCCGTCCCGAGATGCTCTTTGACGCGGGCCGGGTAGGCATCGTCGGCTCTCGACGTGATCCAGATCCCGGCCCTCGCCCACTTCTCCACCGCGAGCGCCAGAGCTCCTCCGCGTGCGAGCAACGCCGCAAGACGGTCACGCTCGATCCTGACCGCATCGACGTCGACGGCTTCGACACCCGCGTCGATCAGATCTCCGGCACCCGTTCCCTCTTCATCGAGCCAGGCCTGCAGACGGTTGAGCTCCCTGAGGTCGAGCGGCTTCTCGGACGCATCCCTGGAGAACCGCCCATACAGCAGCAGGAGCGCCTGCGTACCTTCGGTGAGTGAGCCTGCTCGAATGGTCATTCTCAGTTCATTCCTTTCGTGTTCGCGAGAACGAGGGGGAAGACGGCTGGACATCGAGCCTCCCGAAGAAGCGCAGCGATCACAGTCAGAGTCCACCCCGAGTCGATCATGTCATCGAACAGCAGAACAGGACCAGCCGGCATCCGATTCGCGTCGATCTCGAAGGTCCCATCGAGGTTGCGAGACTGCTGCATCGAATTCTCCATCTCCTTCTGCGGACGGTTCTCCTTCACCTTCTTCACGCAATCCGAGTACGGGAGCTCCAGCTCTGCCGCCAGTCTCTTCGCGAATTCAGGAACGAGCGTCGGATGCCGGTTTGAAGGCACGCACGCGACCCACCGCGGCCGCGGCCGCGGGCTCCATTGACGTACAAGCTCGGCGCACGCCGCCACGAGATCGTCGTGGAAGTGCCCATCCACATATTTTCCATGGCGGATCAGATCTCCCCATCCCGCGTCCCCCCATCTCGCCAGCGCTTTGCCCGGTTCCGCCGACAACCCCACCTCGATCCTTCCTCGAAAACCGTACTGAGGCAGCGAATCAGGAGTCCAGAGCTTCCGAGGAGTGATGGTCTCGTGTGCGTGACGGAGGAAGGTGACGGCGTCTCTCGCGATCGACGCGTCGAACTCCGCCGGGATCAGTGGCTGTCCGAGACAGTTTGCGCATCTCCCGCACGGTTCGGCATACGGATCGTCGAGACTTCTCGCCAGGAAATGCATCAGGCACGATTGAATCTGAACGTACGACTGCATCTCGGTCTGCTCGGCGCGCCGGAGATTCAGAATGCGATCGATGCGCTCCTGATCGAGATGGAACTCGATGGCGGTTCGGAACCACCTCGCTCCTTCCTTCACGACGGGCGCCGGCGACTCGACCGACAGCAGCTTCAGCGCCTTCTCGATCTTGCTGTGCGAAAGGTTCACCGACCGTTCGATCTGCCGGACGGTGAGCCCGTCAGAAGATTCGAGCGCATGCAGCACAGTCTCGACGTCGGAAGCCGGGGGAAAGGCAGTTTTGATGAAGTAATTCGCGATGTCGTCATCTTCCGATCCGCCGAGCAGGATCGCAAACGCCTCGTCGAGCGCCCGTCCCGCGCGGCCCACCTGCTGGTAGTAGTAAACGACTGAGCCGGGCCGCTGAAAATGAACGACGAATCCGAGATCCGGTTTGTCGAAGCCCATCCCGAGTGCGACGGTGGCCACGAGCGCCTTCAGTTCATTCCGCAGCAGCGCCTGCTCGAGCGCCGGCCGGTTCGGCGAATCGGCGTGGTACGCCTCCACGTCGAGATCCCTCGACCGCAGCCACGCCGCCACGCGCTCCGCGTCCCGGACCGTGAGCGTGTAGATGATCCCGCTTCCCGGCAGATCCGCGACGTGCTGCGCCAGCCATGCATAGCGCGCAGACTGTGAGGGAAGCGAGATGTTCTGGAGCCGGAGACTCGTCCTGACGAGAGGACCGCGAATCACATTCACATTCCCCAGTTGATGCGCCACGTCGCGAACCACACGGTCGTTGGCAGTCGCCGTGGTCGCGAGCACCGCGACATTTCTCGGGAGCAGATTCAGGAGCGTGACGATGCGCCTGTAGTCGGGACGAAAATCGTGCCCCCAGTCCGAGATGCAGTGCGCCTCGTCCACGACGAACAGTCCGATCTTTCCCGCGATCGGGAGCAGTACGTTTTCACGGAACTCCTCGTTCGCCAGCCGTTCCGGTGAGATCAGGAGAAGGTCGACCTCGTTCGCGGCGATCCCTCGAGTGATGTCCGGCCACTCGTCTCGATTCGCCGAGTTGATCGTCGCCGCCCGGACGCCGATCCGCTCCGCCGCCTTGATCTGATCTCTCATGAGCGAAAGGAGAGGAGAGACGAGCAGCGTCGGCCCCGCCCCCTCGTCCCGCATCAGCCGAGTCGCGAGAAAGTACACGACACTCTTGCCCCACCCCGTCCGCTGCACGACGAGCAAACGGTTCCGCCCGAGAATCTCCTCGATCGCTTCCCACTGTCCCGGCCGGAACTCCGCGTCCGATCGATCGAGCGACCTGCGAAGATAGTCGAGCGCCTTCGTTCTCCGCTCCTCACTCATCCGCGTATCCATCCTCGACATCTGCCTGCGCCATCCTTCATGAGAGAGTACCGGAATGACCATCCGCTCTACTGCTCGTAGAAGCCGACGCGGCGAGTGCCCGACGGAAAAGGACCTCAGAAGTGCGATTCGCGTCTACGGACAGTAGACCCGGTTTGAAGATCAGACAGCGCGAAACTGGCGTTGGCTCCACTCATGGTGTCGCCGCCGCTCGAAGCTCTCCCAGCGCTTCTGCTCCTGTTGCTGGCCGGCGAGCGTATCGCGGAACATCCGAACGGCTCCCCGCCCTCGATTGCCCGTTCGAGCGTCTCCCTCAGTCGCGGATTGCTGACCTTGCTGACGAATTCGTTCATGATCGACCAGCTCTCGCGCGAGCTCCACGTGGGAATCTCGACGTATTCACCGAGATCGGTCTCGAGCTTGATTCGGAGGAGGGTCTCTTCATCGGCCTCCAGCCCCGCCGCTTCGATCTAACTCGCAAAGTGGGACCGGATTGCCGACGACTTCCGCTCACGATACGCTTCTTCGCGTGATGCCGACCACAACGAATCATCCTCCCGTCAATGAAGAACTGATCGCCAGCGTCTGCGAGGTATTCGAACAGCGCATTCCGTTCAATCACGTTCTTGGACTTCATCTCGACGAGGTCACAGCCGAGGGCGCGCGCCTGAGCTTCGACATGCGCGAGGAGCTCATCGGAAACTTTCTCAGAAAGTCGCTTCACGGTGGCGTGATCTCCTCGGTACTCGACACGGTCGGCGGACTCGTCGCATTCGTCAGTATGCTCGGGCGTCTCGAGTCACGCGAAGCGGGCGTAGAACGTCTGGCGAATGTCGGCACCATCGATCTCCGGATCGACTATCTGCGATCGGGCGTGGGGCGATCATTCGTCGCGACCGGTGAGACGCTGCGGACCGGAAACAAGGTTGCCGTCACCAGGATGGAGCTTCACAACGACGAGGGTGTGCTCATCGCAGTCGGCACGGGGACATATCTCGTCGGCTGACGTTCCGGAAGCCCACACACGAACGCACCACCGATAGCGCGGAGAAGGTCGCGAGCACGGAGAGGGACAGGTCTTCGCGGAGAGGGACAGGTCTTTGTTCGGCAGTATCGAGTCTACCGCTCGTAGAAAATTGCGTTGAATCGTATCGGAACTCTACTCCTCGTAGACCTGACCGCAAACCAAAGACCTGTCCCCGGCCACGGGGCCACGCCACCGCATCAATGGACGATCATCGCCCGGGCTATGATCGCCACAGCACTCACCTGCCCCCCCCTCAGCCCGCGAAGCGGGCGACAGAGCTCACGGGCGCACCTCGATTTCCGTTTCGCTCGGAATGTAGCCGGACGGCGCGGCGACGACCGTCACGAGGCCGGGCGAGACGACTGGCGGAAACGTGATGCGCCCCTCGAGACCGGTCACGCCGACCTCGAAGACGTTGCGCCCCGTCATCGCTACGCGAATGAACTGGAGCGCCGCGCCATCCTCGCTCGTCAGTCGCACCGAGAGTGAGGTCCCGGGGGTGATCGACTCGGGCGCCTCGACCACGAGCGCCCGTGGTGCTCCGCGCCAGATCGACTGCTCCGGATCGCCGAAGAGCGTCAGGCTGTAATTCGCCCATCGGTCGGTGTTCGACGCTTGAAACTCGCTGATCGTCGTGTGCATCGCGCTCAGCATCGGGTTCCTCGCCATCCGCTCCCAGAACCGCATCTCGAACCCGTTCCCCGCGCCGATCCAGCTCAGCCCGGTGTTCCCGACGTACGCGGTCGACCCGCCGGCGGCATTGACGGTCAGCTCCTCGGCCATCGAATCCCCGAAATTCGTCGTGAACCTCCCGGTCAGACACGAGTCCGCATACGTGATCCCCGAGACATCGAACGACGGCAAACTCATGTACGAGGATAGAGCGCAACAGCCGCTCGGAATACCGTGACCCGCTGCACTGACGATGTTGCTCCGCTGCACCGCATGCTCGGCCGCGTACTCCGTGAGCGGCGCGACCAGCGCCGGGTCGCCCGTGAAGTCGAACCAGTCGGTGTAGTAGCGCTTCACCTCGGTGAGGCCCGGTGCGCTCGACGCGAGCACGCGCGCCAGGTTCTCCTTGTGCTCGATCACGCCATCAGGCGAGTAGTCGTCGAAGAAGAACGAGACGTCGTAATCAGCCTCGAACGGACCGAATGCACGAACGTATCGCGTCGGAACCGGAAAGTGGAACGTGAGCCCGAGAAAAGTGAAGGAGGTCTCGGAGACCGCGCTGAACGTATCGTCGGTCGTGAAATGGTAACCGTAAGAGGTCTCCGAAGCGGCGCGATTGTAGGACAGCGTGAAACTGCCCGCGTCGGACGAATACACAAAGAACCAATCGGCGCGGCGCGCAATCGCTTCGATCTGCGGCATCCGGCCCAGAAACGCTATGTTCGCCTCGCGCACAGCCCCGCCAGACAGCACGTGCGCAACCCCCGGCTCCAGCTCCATCCAACTCGGCTTGAACTGCGCGCTCGGACCGACTGCTCCCCAGTTGTCTCCGAGGAGTGCGAGGCGCGCCGTCGGGTCGTCATACAGGTCGTACCTTTGATAGTCGAGGGTCTTCCCGACCCAGTTCGCCGCCTCAATTCCGTCGTCAAACGGAGCGCGACCGACCGCGAGATCCGGCTCGAACGAAACACCGTCGACCGATCCACGCTCCCCGAGCTGTCCGTAGACGCCGTTGCCATTAGCATCCCAGTCGTGATGACCCGGCACGTCGTAGAGCGGATCGTCGACCGACGAGTAGTAGAGATCGGTCGGGAAGAAATTCTCCTCCTCGACCAGATGGATCGAGGCGGGCTGGTAGTCGCGAGCGCCGCGCACGACCAGATACTCCGTCTCGAAAAGCGAAGGGCTGCTGTAGCCGTCGTCCGTTGCATACCCCCACCCGGGGTTCCTCGACGATGGCCAACCGACGTAGACGAGCTCGGTCTGGTCCTTCATGGAATAGAGCTTCTCGTCCGACGTGACCCGCTTCACGTGCAGCCGCGTCGTTGCGCTCGACCCATCCCAGTACGCCCGCCCTTCGACCGGCTTCGGCTCGTCCGCGAGCAGGATCGCGTGGCGACTGTTCGTGAACGCGTTGGCCAGAACCATACGAGGCGGGATGATCTTTTCCGAACCGCCGAGGAGTACCCAATAAGTGTTCCACTTGTTGCGCGCGTGCTTGAGAAAGTTGCGGATCGTTTCCGGCAGGTCGAGCGCCCCGGAGCTGAAGTCACCGTACCGGCCGTCGACGATGTCGGACACCGTGACGACGGCTGCCCGGATCCCCTTCTTCTGCTTCCACTCCGCAAGGCGTTCCATCTCGGCGACGGGATCGCCTTCGACGGCTGCCCCTCGCTCACCCTCGGCCGACCACTCGTAGCGGTCGGTGATGATGAGATACGGCGCGTCCTTCTTCTGGATCAGCGGAATCTGCAGCTCCGGCACGATCCCCGGGTTCACCACACGCGTGCGGAGATCATCGACCGCGATCACGTCAGCGTACACCGGCTTGATCCGCGGCTGCGACTTCGGAAGCTCCCAGGTCACGTCGATCATCTGATCGGGGTAGAAAAGAATCTCACCGCTCTGCGGACGCCACTGGATCGGATAGACCTGGAGGTTGACCAGCATGACCGCGCCAGAGCCGGCGCTCGAGCTCGTCCATGCGGCCGCCTCGGCTGGCCATGAGGAGCGCTTCAGAAAGTCTTCGACCGGAGCGAATCCGTCGCCTCCCGGATAGAAAACGATCTGATTGTCGATGATCGTCACGGGCGGAGGCATCGGCGGGCGCTTCTGCGACTGTTGGCCCGGCCGCGGCAGTTCAGCCCACTCGATGAGCGCCGCGTTGCCGATGACGACCGGCTCACCCGGATCGATGTTCACCTTGATCTTCTCAGCGTATGCAGGGAGTGCCACGAGACGCCGGATGTATGGAAGAACCGGCTCTCCCGGGACTGCCGTCTCGTAGACCGGCTCGTCGAGCTCGAGGTCGAGAGTCGCCAGGACGATCTGGCCACTCTCGTCGAGCGGCGTCGTCTCCACGCGGAGCGCATCTTTTGAGATCCCGACCCTCAGCTCGATCCGCGTTCCTTCGGCGGGATTGCTCACATCCTTATCCTTCGATTTACCGTACGCCGGGAGAGTGAAGAGCAGGACCGCGATCATCACCAACGTCTTCAGGGGTGTGGTGCGAGCTCTCGTGTTCATTTCGCTCCTTCCTTCCTTTCGGAAAGCGTCCATCAGACGAGGTCGCTCGATTCAGGTCGGCGACCGCGTCCTCAGTGACGGATTCACCGGACCCACCGAGCCCGGATACCGCGACATTCCCACGAGAAGCAACCAATTTAGCCGCCGCAGCAGCACGCCGTCAACCCTCCGCCGCCGACCATGCCGCGAGGCGGACAACAAAACATATCCTTATCCCCGAGCGCGGAGAGGAGGCGCGGAGAGGGACAGAGGCGCGGAGAGGGACAGGTCTTTGTTATGCAGTATCGAGTCTACCCCTTGTAGAAAATCGCGTTGATTCGGCCCCGAATTCTACCCCTCGTAGAATTGACCGCAAACCAAAGACCTGTCCCCGACCACCCGAATTGACCGAAAACCAAAGACCTGTCCCCGACCACCCCCCACGACACGGGTGATCAGCTCGAGATGCTCTTCATGGCGCGCTCGAACCTTTCCGAGCTTCTCGGCGACGAGATCTATCTCAAGATGGAGGGGCGCAAGCTCTACCGCTACGTCCTCCAGACCGTCGCGGGAGCGATTCGCGACTGCCTCGGTCGGCGCCGGAATGCACATCAACGCGGTCGTCTACCGCTGGTGAACCCTCGGTCCCTTCCGGCGCTATCGAGAACGCTCAGTCGGCTCCCATCTCATCCAGCATGGCCGTAGCGTTCGCGTTGTTCGGATTGAGCTCGAGAGACTTGCGGTAGAACCGGACAGCTTCGTCTCGATGCCCTGCGGCGCGATGCGCTTCCGCAAGGCTGTCCCAGACGTTGAACGACTCCGGATTGAGCTCCGAGTTCAGCTCGAAGATCGCGATCGCTTCATCGAGTCTTTCTGAGCCCAGGAGCTCGTACCCGTAGAGATTCAGCGTCAGCTCGTTGGCACTGGCCGGACGGCGGGCCCGGAAGTCGCGGATCGCGGCTTCGGCGGCCTCGACACCACCCTGCTCGAATGACTTCTCCGCAACTTCCCTCAGCGTCGGAAAGGCGACCGTTCTGACAGAGCTGACCGGTCTGGTTCTCCGTTCGAACCTCTTCGACCACGGGACGAGATGATCGTTGGTGTAGAGCACGTCTCTCGTACGGTCGTGGCGGGGGTGTGGTGGAGGTTTTGGGTTCTTTGCTTTGCGGAGGGCTGGAGCCCTCCGCGAGTCGGGCCTGGAGACCCGACCCCCCGTAGACGTTACAATTGCTCACATCGTTCGTCGTTAATTCAGGGGAGGGTTCATGCGCACATGTTTCGGGATTGCGGTTCTGCTGGTTGTTGCTCCCATTCTCTCGGCGGTAGAGCCGCCGGACAGGGGGGTGATCGAAGCGCTCGTCAGAGAGAATCTGGCGGCCAGCGAGCAACTCGATCTCGATGCTGCTCTTGCCACCATTCATCCGGAGTCACCTTCGGTGCAGGGGATCGAGCAACTCGTGGATCAGCTCTCGGCCTACCAGCTCGAAATGAAGCCTGTGACGATCGAGTACGCCGGAATGGCCGGCGATTACGCACTCGTCCGCGTGGTCCAGGAGACCCGAAGGGTCGCAGGGCCTCCGTTCATGGACAACACGACCGACGCAGTCTGGGCGTTGCGGCAGCATGAGGGGAAGTGGCTCTTCTGGTCGCAGATGCTTCTCGGGCTCGAGCCGCTGGCGAAGCAGTAGAGTTGCAAAGCGAGCTCGATACTCCATCCGCGTTTACCCTCGAACTTTCTGCGTCTTGAAACGAATCCTTATCTACGGTGTGGCTGGCGGTGTGATGATCGCACTGCTGAAGCTGTTTGAGTACCGGCACTTCGTGCAGTCGTATCCCGGTGAGATTTACGGAGGGGTGATCGCCGCTCTGTTTGCCGTGATCGGAATCTACTTCGGCCGTCGCCTCGCATCTCGAAGAGTGCGAGTCATCGTCCGGGAAGTTGCGGCGGATCCGGGGGCCGGTTTCGTGCTCGACGAGTCGTCCCTCGAGCGCGTCGGTCTGACCGCGCGCGAGCACGAGATCCTCGGGTTGATCGCAGAGGGGCTGAGCAATCGGGAGATCGGAGAGCGGTTGTTCGTGTCGGAGAACACGGTCAAGACCCACTCGTCACGACTCTTTCAGAAGCTCGACGTGAGGCGGAGGACGCAGGCGGTTCAACGGGGAAAGAAGCTGAGGCTGATCCCCTGAGGACCACGGGGATCGGTCATCGAAAGTACCAGATCACCGAAAATCACACGAAAGTATGACGACGTGCGAGCCCGTGGAGACTACCGTGAGGTCAAAACGAAACGGAGGAATCGAATGAAACAGATCGTTTTGAAGTACGGCCTCATCTCCGGAGCCATCCTCGCCATCCTGATGGCAGGAGGTTTCTACCTCTACTCGAACGAGATCGTGGACATGAGCTCCGGCGAGCTAATCGGATACGCGTCGATGGTTCTCGCCTTTCTGCTCGTGTTCTTCGGCATCCGGAGCTATCGAGACGATGTCGAGCAGGGGTCGATCACGTTCGGACGGGCCTTCAAGGTCGGCATTCTCATCACACTCGTCACCTGCGGCATCTACGTCGTCGCCTGGGAAATCATCTACTTCGGCTTCGCTTCCAATTTCACGGAGATCTACAGCGCCCATGTCCTCGACGGGATGCGTGCGGATGGAGCGACCGAGCAAGCGATCATCGAGATGAAGGCGGAGATCGAGAGGTTCGCCGAGTTGTACCAGAACCCCCTGATCAACTCCGCAATCACGTTTATGGAAGTGTTCCCCGTAGGACTCGTCATGACGCTGATCTCGGCGGCGATCCTGAGGCGGAGCGATCGAGAGACCGTCGTGGCTCAGGAGCTGAGAACCTAGCCTGCTAGCTGGTCGTTGAGTCGTTGAGTCGTTGAGTCTTTGAGTCGTTGAGTCATTGGGTCGTTGGGTCTTTGAGTCATTGAGGGAAGGTTGAGACCTGCGGCTGGCTTCGCGCCGTCTGACTTGCGGACGGGGACGCCGGAGCCCCGCGACAGCTCACCCTCGCGCGTGTGCCGGGTCACGTCGGTGCCGGACGAGTGGGAACTACTGTTTTTGGCGAGAGGAGCACGTCATGGATTATCCGTTCTGGGATGTCGGGATCGGTTATGGAATCCTCATGGCCGCCATCGCCGTCGTTCACGTTTTCATCTCCCAGTTTGCAATCGGAGGCGGTCTCTATCTGGTGGTTTCGGAGCACTGGGCACGCAGGCGCGGTGACGAGGCGATGCTCGGCTTCCTCGAGAAGCTGACGAAGTTCTTCATCCTCGTGACGCTCGTGGCGGGCGCCGTGACCGGTGTAGCAATCTGGTTCATCATCGGGCTGCTGAATCCTGCCGCAACCGAGGCGCTGATCCACAACTTCGTGTGGGGATGGGCGATCGAGTGGACCTTCTTCGTCGTGGAGATTGCCGCCGCCATCGTCTATTACTACGGATGGAAGACGATGCGGGCGAGGGAGCATCTGATCGTCGGCTGGATCTACTTCGGCGCCGCGTGGCTATCGCTCTTCGTCATCAACGGAATCATCACGTTCATGCTCACGCCGGGAGAGTGGATCCGGACCGGCAGCTTCTGGGACGGCTTCTTCAACCCAACCTTCTGGCCTTCGCTCGTGCTGAGAACCGGACTCTGCGTCATGCTCGCGGGGCTCTACACGATCGTGGTTGCTTCCCGTCTGAAGCCTGCCGCGATCAAGGGACGCATCACGCGTTACAGTGCCGCCTGGGGGCTCACGGGGCTCGCCATCACGATCGCGTCGTTCTCCTGGTATTACCGGTCGATCCCGGCAGACGATCCTGACGCGTGCAGATTCGATGTTCTGGCCGAATGCCTCGGTCGCGATGTTTCATCAGGGTGCCGCTCTTCTCGCCGCTCTACTCGTCCTGTTTGGGCTCGTCGCGGCACGGCGCAATCAAACGGCGATTGCGCTGGTGATGCTGCTGCTGGGGCTCGGCTGGTTCGGCGCGTTCGAGTGGTTCCGCGAGTCGGTGCGCAAGCCGTGGGTCATCGAAGGCTACATGTACGGCCACGGGATGGATCTCGCGAAGAGTGATCTGTATCTCGAGGATGGATGGCTCGCACACATGCCATACCGCACGGGAGACGACGGGGCCGATCTGTTCCGCCGCGCCTGCGGAAGCTGCCACACACTCGATCGCGGCTATCGCGAGGTCGCACCTTCTTTCGCCAGTACCGATGAGGCGTTCACTGCCGGAGCGTTGAGAGGGCTGCATCGGATGAGAGTCGAGATGCCGCCCTTTAGCGGGAGGGACGAAGAAGTCGCAGCGCTCGCTTCGTACATCAACGCGAGTGTCGATCGCCGGCCGCTTCACGAGATCTATCCACTCGAGGGACGGGAGCTCGGCGCGAGGGTTTACGAGGTGCGGTGCGCCAAGTGTCACGTCATCGGTGGCTTCAATGACAAATGGGAGTCGCTCGCCGGAATGACGAAGGACGACTACCTGGAGATGTTCCCGATGTACGGCGATTTTGCTGTGGAAATGCCGCCGTTCACCGGGGATGAGACGGACGCCGAAGCACTGGCCCTCTATCTCGAGTCCCTGAATGAAGGAGATCCGAATGCCGCTCCCGGACTATGACTTTCTGCCTGCGCCACTCTGGCTGCTCACGATCCTCCATCTTCTGACGCTGACTCTTCACTTCGTCGCGATGAACTTCATGCTCGGCGGAGTCGCCGTCGTACTCTTTGGTAAGATCGATGACAAGTGGTCCCATCCGGTCGTGGGGAAGTTCACGACGCTCTTTCCGTCGATCATGGCGGCCACGATCACACTCGGCGTCGCGCCATTACTGTTTCTCCAGCTCGTCTATCCGAAACAGGTTTACGCCGCGGCGATCACCAGCGCCTGGTTCTGGATGATGATCGTGGGAGCGGCAATGATCGCGTACTTTCTCTTCTACGGCACAGCGTTTCGGAAGGAAAATGAGAGAGCGGCGAAGCCACTCTATCTCGGGATCGCTCTCATCGCTCTCGTGTATATCTCGGTGATCTACAGCAGCGTCTTCGCAATGAGCGAAGATCCCGGTCTGATCGCGAGTCTCTATGCCGCGGACCAGAGCGGTTTCGCATTCAACACAGCGATCGGTTCGTGGATCTTCCGCTGGCTGCACATGCTGTTCGGAGCTCTGACCGTCGCCGGTTTCTTCGTCGGTGTTCTCGGAAAAGACGACGACCGCATCTTCGGCCTCGGGAAGACGGTCCTGCTCTATGGGGCCGCGTTTGCCTCGCTGTTCGGTCTCATCTGGCTTTTCACTCTCGGAGATGCGTTGAGCGGACTGATGCGGTCGGCCGGAGTCTGGTATCTGACCATCGCGATCGTCGCGGCGGCCGTGTCACTCGCCCTGTTCTTCAGGCGGAGATTTCTCTACTCGGCCGTTCTGCTGTTCGTATCGATGTTCGGTATGGTCGCCACGCGGCACGAGCTGAGACTCGTCCAGCTCGGTGACGCCCTGGCGGTTCCCGTGGTGCGGCCGCAGTGGGACGTCTTCACGATATTTCTCGTCTGCTTCATCGCGGCGATCGGTATCGTCGCGTGGATGCTCCGCGCGCTTCTGAGGCCGGCAGTGACCGAGGCATAGCTGCGGACGGTACTCTCTTGGAAGGGAGTCGGGCGTTTCATCCACCCGATCGAGTATTCTGTGGCTCGATGGACCTCCCGGCGCTGCGATTTCTGAACACTTTCAACATCTGGGCAAACCGGCGGTTGTTCGACGCGGTGACTGACCAACACGACGAGGTGCGTTCCAACACGCACGAGATCGTTGCCCACATCGTTTCAGCCGAGTGGATCTGGATGGAACGACTCTCGGGCGTGAGCCCCAGCGAGGTACCCGACTGGGTCGATGATGGGAAACTGCCGTTCCTGCGGAATCTGCTGCACGAAGTGGAAGAGCGAAGAACGTCAATGTTGGCTGATCTCGAACCGTCCGAGGTGTCGCGCGAGGTCGAATACCGGCGCCTGAACGGCACGGCGGGGAAGGCTGAGGTCTGGCGGGTCGTGCTCCATGTCTTCAACCATTCGACCTATCATCGAGGGCAACTGGCGAGATCGCTCCGGGAGGAGGGGATTACGCCTCCCTCGACTGATCTGATTTTTTTCGAACCGGAGAGATCGTCGTAGTCGGCCATCGCCAGATGCGGGCGAGTGAATGAGCGTTCTGCGTGCTTCGACGTGGGTCGGGCGCGCAGGCTCGCGGGGTGGGCTGGCGCGGGGCGGGGCATCGATTGTGAGTGTTGGTAAACGCCCGAGCATCGCTATCGTCGTTCGATTTCATCGGAGCCGGTCCTGCGAGAATCGAACGACAGCCGTCTCGATCGAAGAAGACGCGAACAGGCGTCATCAATGCCGTAGTCCGCGGGGATACGATCAGAACGCGGGCCATCGTCAGGCGACCAGTGGTCGTGCTGTCGATCCGAAGCGAAGAGAGGACTCTGCGTTGAGGTACGTCACTCGCAGTGTGAAGGCTGCGACTGGAGTGCCCGATCGAGCGCCGGGTTGATCACCTCGATCCACGTCTGGTAGCCGCGGTCGTTCGGGTGGAACTCGTCCTCGCTGAAGAGCGTCGGATCCGTCTCGAACAGCGGCCCCGTCTCCTCCGCGATCGGAGCGAACGTCAGCTCCCGACGCTCCACCTGATCGCGAAATACCTCGTTGAGCACTTCCGTACGCCATCCCGCAATCCCCTGCAGCAATCCCGGGATCCGCGGCGGCGTGCTCATATCCGGCGTACCCGTGACGATGATCTTCACGTCGCAATTGAGCTCGACGAGCAGATCGATGATCGTCCCGAGATCATTCCGCAGCGAGCGGGCAGAGCTCAGATGCGTCACGTCGTTCGCTCCGACGTCGAGGAGCACCACGTCCGGCCGAAACGCTTCCAGTCGCGGCAACTGCTCGTGCAGGACGTCAGTGACCTGCGCCCCCGAGACGGCGAGATTCAGCATCTGCACCCCATGGTCCCGTGCGACGTAGCGTGCCGTCTCGACCGCGATCCCTTCCCCCTCGCTCCCACCGACGTTGACCGCTGTGCTGTCGCCGAGCACCAGATATCGAACAACCTCCTCGTGCTCGCTCCCGAACGTCGTGACGGTCGCTTCTGCTCGCTGCGGCACTGAAGAGCTCCGGGCACTCGAACAGGCAGAGCTCAACCCGATGGTGAGCAGCATACAAACGATCGAGATTCGTCCCACGCCACTGCGTCAATGCACGATCATCGCCCGAGCGTCGATTGCCAGCCTGGATGTCAGGTCTTTGATTTTCGGTCCGGGCCCACTCACTGAAGGTTTCGACCTTGAATACCCATAGAACTTCACCATGGTGTGGACTTGACATCAAACAAGAGAACAACGACCTGGTTCGTGCTCCCAGCGATCTTTGATTTCTCTGGAGTGCACTGAGGATTCTGTCATTGCGGGATGTGAGCGCCGCCTTTCGCGACTTCATATAATCGGCGCATGAGAATGCTCGTCCTGCTCCTCCTGCTCGCTCCGACGCTGGCCGCCCAGGTGCGACCAGTCCACACGTTTTCGATCGTCGCGCGCGATCCCGCCACCGGAGATCTCGGGGTCGCGGTCCAGTCGCACTGGTTCGCGGTCGGTCAGATCGTACCGTGGGCGGAGGCGGGTGTTGGGGCGGTGGCGACACAGAGCTTCGTCGATCCCTCCTACGGAAAGCTCGGACTGGATCTGATGCATACCGGCAAGAGCGCGCCGGATGCTCTGCGAGGTCTGCTGACCGCTGATGGGGCGTGTCAGGTGCGGCAGGTGGCGATGGTCGATACGACTGGGAAGGTCGCGACGTTCACCGGTGCCGACGACATCCAGTCGGCCGGAGGAATCGCCGGCGATGGCTCGTCGGCAGAGATGAACTGCGGTACCTCTGGCGGGACAATCACGGTGGGAGAGGGGTTCTCGGTTCAGGCGAATCTGATGGCCAACGATCGGATCTGGCCGGCGATGGCGAGGGCCTACACCTCGACGACGGGAGATCTCGCCGAGAGGCTCCTGGCGGCGCTCGATGCGGCGCAGGCGGCGGGTGGAGACATCCGAGGCAAGCAGTCGGCTGCTCTCATCATCGTGAAAGGCACCTCGTCGGGAGCGCCGTGGCAGGACACGCTCTTCGATCTGCGCGTCGATGATGCGCCGGAACCGCTGACCGAGCTTCGGCGTCTGGTTTCACTCCAGCGCGCCTATAACCACATGAATGCCGGGGATCTCGCGACCGAGCATGGCGATGCCGAAGATGCCCTCCTCGAGTACTCGACCGCCGAGCAGATCGCCGCCGCGACTCCCGGCATCCCGGAGAGCCGCCACGCGGAAATGATCTACTGGCACGCGGTCGCGCTCGTGAACATGCAGCGCGTCGACGAGTCGCTGCCCCTTTTCGCGCGCGCTTTCGCCATGCATCCCCAGTGGCGGGAGCTGACTCCACGCCTCGCTCCCGCCGGACTGCTCCCCGACGATCCCGACCTGATCGAGCGCATCGTGAACGCCGGCAGGTAGCGCCCTGGGGGATTGGGAACTCGACCAGCCCCGGAGGGGCGACAGAAAGTAGCCGGGGGTAAGCGAGGAACGAGCGCAGCCCCCGGGTTCCTCGCATGCTGAAGAAATGTTCGAACGGCTTGCGGGGGGCTGGAGCCCCCCGCGAGTCGGCCCTGGAGAGCCGATCCCCCCAGTCAGGCTCGGTATGATTGCCGTCGCACCGCCGCGGCACGCGCGAACTGATCGTCGAAGCGGCGTTCGAAGGGAAGGTAGCGATGCTTTTCCCGCCAGGGGGCCATCTGGCGCATCACGTTGAACCCGCATCCACTGATCACTCGGGATGCCGCAGCGAACCAGCCGGAGGCCGGGAACAGCGGCACACGGCGGAAGGGCACACCGACTCCCTCCGGCTCGACCGGAGACGCCAGCACGATCGGCGCTTCGCAACGCTCCATCTGTTGCATCTCCGCGGCATAGAGCAGAAGTTGAACGACCTCCTCCTCCGGTCCCGCATGCACGACGAGCCAGAATGTTCCTTCTATCTCAGCGGGAGTCGCCGCCTCCGGGGGATCGACCAGCTCGAGAGACTCGACTCGATCAGACTGAGCTTCTAGAAACGAACGGTGCTCCGCCTCGAGCGGCTCGGTGACCCAGGTGGTCTCGATCCGAGGCGGCCGCGGCCCGATCATCTCGCTGTACGCCCGCCATCGCAGCCTGCGGGCCACGTGCAGAATGCGCGTGTCTTTCACCGGCAAATCGTCGAGCTCGCCCAGGATGCCAGCCGGGAATGTATCGAGAATCAACGACGCCGGGCGGAGCTCGGAGAGGCGCGAATCGAGCCACAAGCGGAGCTCGGCGGGATGTCCGTCCAACTCCGGCGGAACGTGAATGAGCGGCACCGCTCCCACCACCCTCGGGTCCGTACCGTGACGGGACGAGGTCAGCAGCACCGAGTGCTCCTCGAGTCCGAGGGTGTGGAGGACGGCACGGGCCCGCGTCAAGTGGCCCAGACCGCCCCCCATCGCGTAATAGGCGACGAGCCGGTCCATCCCGGTGGTCAGCGCCCGCGCACCAGAATCTCGGACAGAATGATGTACCGCTCCTGCAGCGGGATCGACGACATCATCAGGACTCCGTACGCCGCGGACTCACGATCGGTGTTGCTCTTGAAGAGCTCGGCGTTCGATGCATCCTTGACTTCGACACGATTCCGATCCGGATAGAACTTCACGGCTCCGATCTCGTTCTCACGCGGGTCGAGGATCTTGACCCGATTCTCGTGTTTTCCGGAGAGAACCCACGGATCCCGGTTCTCTTCGTTATCACTGATCTTGATCTTGTCGTCGCTGATCTTCACCTTCCACAGCAACGCACCATCCGGCGTCCGCACCTTGAATCCACTGTCGGAGGGTTTGACCTCGGCGACGACGGACCCGCCGCTCTCGTATTTTCGTTTACCACTGTCCTTGATCTTTCCAACCAGATCGAGTTTCTCGGCACGATCGAGAACCGCGATCGAAACACGATCGCCATCGATGCTGACCGTCGCGATTTTCTCGCCGTCTGCACGCTTGATGGTGATTGCGTCCGCGGCGGCTTCGGTGTTCGCGGCGGGACTTTCCGCCGCAGGCGACGTTGAAGGAGCCTCTCCCGTTCCGCCGTACGTCGGAACCTCATCGTCCTCGGCCCCTCCCCCGCAGGCAAACAGCACCAGCGACATGGACAGCAGAATTGTGGATGTCGATCTCATCGCTTCTCTCCTCGAGTCGTCTGGACTCCCTGTTCGTGAATGAACGGATGCGGCACGCCGGAGGCGCTCTCTTCGATTCCGAGAAGGCGAAGGTAACGGGTCGCTTCCAGCTCGGCCGTGAGCTCTTCCGTCACATGCCTCCGAGCCTCCGCAGCAAGCCCTTCCAGTTCCGCGCGAGGGATCGTCGCGGCGATCTCCAGAGCGCGACGGCAGTCGGTCGCGTCGGCGGCATCGAACACGATCGCGTTCGCTCCGTCCACGAGCAGGTCCGCCATCCCGCCGGCGTTCGAGGCGAGAAGCGGAATGCCCAGTGCGGCCGCTTCGAGAAGCACGTTCGGCAGCCCGTCGTAGAACGACGGCAATGCGACGAGATCACAGGCGGAGTAGAGCGGGAGGAGCTCGTACCGATCCATGAACGGCAGAAGCGAGAACGAGACCTCCGTTCCATGACGCTCCAGCCACTCGTGAACCGACGGTTCGGCATCACCACTCAGGAGGAGATGGAAACGATCGGCCCGTCCCGACCGGAGGATCTGGTCGAGAAAGAACGTGGCTCCCTTTTTCTGCTTCAGATGACCGAACAGACCGAGCAGACGACGGCCGGACGGAACGTGCGCGTCCCGCCACTCCGCGCCGCGGCGGCGATCGCCGTCGGTCAGCTGCCAGCTCTCCAGCTCGATTCCGTTCGGTATCCACTCGGGAGTGACACTCGGGAACAATGCCTGGAGCCTCCGGACCTGGTCGCGTGTGACGCAGGAGACGAGGGTCGAGCTCTCCAGCGCATACCGCAGAATCTCTCTCCTTCGTGGCGAAAACACCGAGGCATCGAAATCGTTTCCGCGTATCAGGGTGAGCAGAGGCTTCCGGAGCCACGCCGCGATCACGGGTGCGCCGAGCATTGGAAGGAATCCCCCGAATGCCACCAGTGTCGCGGGGAGCGTTTCATTCTCCTGCGTTCGCAGAACGGCCCACAGACGGTTCATCAGGGTCGCGGGATCGTCGGAGATCGGGCAGGTCATGTGGGATCCCCGCTCGTTGGCCTCGACCTGCCATTCGGATTGCCGCCGGCTGAAGTGCACCAGATCGATCGAGACGCCTCGCCGGCGGAGCGAACGGACGATCCGGTCGCACGACTGCGCCATCCCTCCCCTGTCGGGCGGGTAGTTTTCCGTCAGCCACAGCAGACGGAGGGACGGATCAACTGTCACCGAATCCTGCGCTTTCGTCGGCGTCGTCCTCGAACCCGGCGTCCGTGCGATCGAACGACCGGACGTCATAGTCGTCGTAGTAGTGATGGTAGCTGCTACCCCAGAAGATGGGATGATAGTCACGTCCGGTGTAGTAGCGGTGGCGGTACCGATAGGCCCACGACCTGTCGTAGCTCTGGCTCGTGGCCCCCTGGTCGAACGCCTGCTCGCTCTGCTCTCCCGTTTTCGCGGCGCAGTCGAGACATCGAGAAGATCCCCCCTCGCGTTCGAGATGGTCATAGCAGACCTGCCTCTGGCAACCGACGCATGGCCGAATCGCCGGCTGATTGCAGTCTCGCAGCGAAAAGAAGCCATTCTTCGCCATGCATTGGCTCATGAGGATCTCCTGACCGGCGCAACGCGCCCATAAGCTGCCGCGACCAGATCCACGAATGTCCCCGGACTGATCGGGTCGAGGTTTGCCGCCTTCACCGTGTCGGAGAGCTTGAATACATTGCGCTTCCCGCCGGCCTGGACATCTGCATCGCTCGGGGACTCCACCGCATAGCTCCCGGACGGGAGTTCCACGCGTACGTTCATCACGGACTTTTTGCTGTGTTTGGTCTTCGTCTTGATCTTGCCACGCGGATTCCTCTTGGTCTTCTTCCGCTCTCGAATCCGGTCGGTGATCGTCCAGGAGAGCCGGCTGCCATCCGCCAGCGCGGCCGATCCCTCCATCCAGGGATCCAGGTAGAACGAGTCAATGATTTTGTAGTACGCCCCGGAGCTGTACGGCTCGGTCTTTTCGGTGAGTTTCGATTTGGCCGTGCAGGGCGACAGATCGAGTCGAATCTGCACCGGCTGACTCGGCTCCATGTCCTCGGAGAGAAGCGCCAGGACCGGGAGTGCGAACACGCGCAGATTGTTCGAGAGATCGAGCGATCGGAGCCTGTTCCAGAGAACGGCCGCGGTGACGGTCGCTGCAATCAGAAGTACGACCCCGATCACCATGATCGACGCCAGATTGTTCGCGAGAGCGATGAATGCCGCGATGACCGAAACCAGCCCGAGAACCAGGGCGGAACAGCCGAGGCGGGTGCGCGCGCGATCAGCCTTCTGGTCGTAATCGGCCAGCGGTCCCAGCAGGGCCAGGAGCGAAGTCCGGCGACCGGTTCACCTTCACCTTCTTTTCTCGAAGGATCGTTTTCTGTTCTTCCGTCAGTTCGCTACCTGGGTTCCAGGCGCTCATGCTCTCTCCTCTGCGACCGCTCGGAACGGCACCATGCCGGCCGGACACTTCTTCGTAGAGCGCCGCGAGACTGGCTCTCGCATGCGTCCAGGTGAAACCTTTTCCACCCGTCGTCGGGCAGCCTTTCCCATCCGCTCCCGCTCCGCCGGGTACTCGAGAAGAACTCGAATGGTCCTCGCGAGATCTCCCGGACGATCGGGATGGATCAGTCGTCCCTCCACACCATCGGTCATGATCTCGCGGACCGACGGCAGATCGGAGGCCACGACCGGCACTCCGGAGGCGAGTGACTCGAGGATCTTCAGAGGCGCGCAACCCTGTTCGACATTCCTTGCACAATCTTTGAGCGGTGCGATCGAGAGCAGGGCGTGCGACCGCCACGGAGCGAGATCCGCTTCTTCGAGAGCATCGAACCAGAGCACTCGTTCGTCGACCCCGAGTTTCGCGGCGAACTTCCTGTACCGCTTCGCCTGGGCCGACCAGCGGGAGACGCACACCACGAGCCGAAGGTCCTCCAGATCGGCCAGTCTCGCAAAAGCGCGCAGCAGCGTCTCGAAACCCTGCCACGGCTGCAGTGCCCCGAAATAAAGAATGTAGCGGTCCGGAGCATCGGTGGGGCGGGGCACGATCCCGGGAAGATCCGCCCCGTTTGGAATCACGCGGATCCTCTCGGCGTCCACTCCGATTTGCAGAAGCCTCTCCCGAATCGTCCAGGCCGGCGTGATGATCACATCGGCTCCCTCGAGACAGATCCGCTCGAGGTTCCGGATCTTGTCGAGCGTTTCCGGAGCGATGAACGGATAGGAAAACGGCAGTTCGATCGACGGGAGCGCGTTGACCTCGTAGACCGTTGCATAGTCGTGCGGACGGGTGACGATCTCGACTCCGCTCCAGGGATCGCGGAAGTGACAGATCTCGAGATCCGAGCTGCTCTCGTCGAGCAGCGATCGGAGGCGCATCCCGAACTGGATGGTCCGCTGGAGGAAGTTCTCCGCGGACGGCGTCGCGCGGACGATCTCGATCGCCCCCTCGACCTGGTGAGATGGCAGCGACTCGTCACCCACGACGTAGAGGAGACCGCCTCCCATCGACTCGAACAGCGTCGACGCGAACTGGCCGATATGGATCGCCGCCCCTTTTCGACAGGGGAACCGATCGAAGGCCGCATAGAGAGCACGATGCCGGAGCTGGAGCATCTGGCGTGCTTTCTCCTTCCGTTGATGGAACGATAGAACGATTTTCGACGATTACGGTAATCGTGGGCTCGACGAAACGCAAGAGACAACGTCGTCGCACCATCGAAAGCGTAGCGCCGGTTTTCAACCGGCCGGGTCGCGGGCTACCAACCCGCCGCCTCGCACGCCCAAGAGCCCCGGAGGGGCGACAGAAAGTAGCCGGGGGCAAGCGAGGAACGAGCGCACCCCCCGGTCCTGAGCCGACGCCGAGACAACGCGAGCCCCGGCAGGGGCGACAGAGACCTCTGACAGCTCAAAGGTCGCCAGGTTTCTGGTTCGGTCGAGAATAGACCGCACTACGTTATCCGCTGCCGTGGGATGATCCTCTGCGATTCGCTCGCGGATTTCCCGCAGCCATTGCAGAGCCTCACGAGTCCAGACTACTTCCGCCACTCCGCCGCCTCGCGTTCGACATCCCTCTGCGATACGACTCTGCCGGCGTCGGCGTCAGCAACTCCTCTTTCGATCATCCGGTGGAACCCTGGTTCGCGCAACAGCTCGTCGTACGAGCTGTCATCAGGCTGCTCGTTCAGTACGGCAACCATACGTTCTTTCGCAGTCGAGCTCTTCTGCCTGGTCATGAGACCATTCTACCTCGGCCACCGGACCACACCGACCGGACCACAAGTCGAGCCCCCTCCTCATCATCAACCGGCCTGGGATAGCCATCGCTCGCTAGTCAATCCCGCTCACAATCCAGAGCCCCGGAGGGGCGACGGAATACGGAGCGCAATCCCCGCACGCTGAAGGCGTGCAGGCCCTTAGCCGGCGGTAGCGCCGGAGGCGCAACCGCCGGTCAACCGCCCACCATCAATCACGCAGCACCCCGGCAGGGGTGCCGGAAGACGCGCGCGCGAACGCGCTCGCGCTCAAATTCTCGAACCTCCGAAACCCTGAGGGTCAGGTCTGCGGTCGGCGGTTCGTCTGGTCGTTACATCGGGCTTGCGGGGGGCTGGAGCCCCCTGCGAGTCCGCCCTGGAGAGCCGACCCCCGGGTGCGAGCCGACCCCAAACCACGTGACAGAACGTCCGCTTTCACCCTGCTCGAGGGGCCGGGCAACGGAAGAGGCTCATCCCTTGCAGTTTGTCGGATCGGAGGGCTTTTTTCTCCGCGTCACTTCGGAGTTGGAATCGTCCGGCGCCGAACGAATACGAGAACAAACAACGAAAGCTTTAACGAGGGAGAATCAATATGAAAGCATTCTCGAAACTGATGGTTTTGTCCGCCGTCGTCGTGATCGTCGGCGGGATAACAGCGCCCGGTGCGATGGCGGCACCGATACCCGAGACATCGTTCCTGACCGTCACCGAGCCACTCGATGTCGGCGGCACGGTTCTTCAACCGGGGCGGTACGTTATCCGGGTCCTGCCGAAAAATGCGAATCGAAACTTTCTGCAGGTGACCAACGAAGACTTGTCCGAAATCTACGCGACCGTCCTTTCGGTTCCCCACCCCGACCCGGTCGAGAGGGATGACACGAACTTCACGGAATTCGTCTACTACCCCCCCACGGAGAACTCGCCGCGAGCCCTGAGGACCTGGTTTGCTGCGGATCCGGTGAGCGGCGGTGGACACGACATCGTTTATCCCGAGGGTCGTGCCATGCAGCTTGCGACCGGCGGGAAGGCCCCGGTCGTCGCGTACAAGGACGCGGTCGAGCCAGATCTCGAGACCGTCGAGCTCGAGGTCGTGAATCCCGAGAAGAAAGTCGTCAAGTATGTCGCGCCGAAACCGGTCGCGCCGAAACCGGCTGTGAAGGTCGTTCCCGTGCGTGAGCTGCCTCGCACCGCAAGCCGAACCCCGTTGATGGGGCTCCTTGGATTCCTGATGATCGGCGCCGCGCTCGTGGTTCGCTCGATCCGGATCGCGTAATGAAGACCGTCGCCGCGAAGTGGCTTCGAGGTCTCGAGATCGCTCTCGTAGTCGGGGGTGTCTCGTTGCTTCTCGGCGTGTTCGCGGCGACGGATTCTCGCTGGCAGTACCAGGCTCGCCAGAGTCTCGCATTGGCGGACGCTCAGCCTGCTCCGGTTCCGGAGAGTGGCTGCAGCGATGGAGTGGTCGCCCCGCAAACCGAAGCGCTCGATCCACTCGTGATGGGGCGAATCGAGATCCCGCGGGTCGAAGTCAGTGCCATCGTGCGCCAGGGAGTCGACGACGAGACACTCGATCTTGCCGTCGGTCACGTCACCGACACCGCGCGTCCGGGCGAGATCGGGAACACGGTGCTCGCCGGCCATCGCGACACCTTCTTCCGCGGCCTTCGCAACATAAGCGTGGACGACCGCATCGTGCTCGTCGTCCCGCCCCACGAATACGAGTACCGTGTCGTCTCGCTCGAGGTCGTCCCTCCGACGGAAATAAGCGTGCTCGATCCCACCGAGAACGAAGTGCTGACCCTCGTGACCTGCCACCCGTTCAACTTCATCGGGTCCGCGCCCAACCGCTTCATCGTCAGGGCGGAGAGGGTCGAATGATCGGGACGCGCCAGAGGTTCCGGAGTCCTTAGCGCACCCCCCCGCACGCCGAAGGCGTGCCAGACGGTAGCCGGTGGTTCCGAGCGAAGCGAGGCACCACCGGACCCCCGAACCCCTCCAATGTTCTTCGCAGCACCCCGGCAGGGGTGCCAGACCGTGGAGCGCCGGCATCCGCCAATCTGCCCGTTCGTTCAGCCCTTCTATTGCCCGAATCCGATCGAGCCAACGTCAGCATGTCATCCCGCCCGAGCGAGCCTCGGAGCAGGAGCGTAGAAGAATCTGAGCCCGCGTACGGATCGGGCACACTCCTTCAGCTCGCCATGAAGCGTGGATATACTCCACTCATGTCTGACGGTACGCGGAAACGATCCATTCCCCTTCTCTTTCTCCTGCTGCTGATCGCCACCCTCCCCGCCACCGCAACACCGGATACGAGCCAGGCGTCGGGGTATCTCGAGACGGTTCTCGACAACGGTCTTCGCGTCGCGCTCATCGAACGCCACGAGGTTCCGATGGTCTGCTTCACCGCGGTCGTCGGGGCCGGATCCGCGCTCGAGTCCGAGGACGTCTCCGGCGCCTCGCACTTCCTCGAGCATCTGCTATTCAACGGTACGACGAAGATGTCCCAGGAAGAGCTCTACGACGCGGTCGATCGGATCGGCGGATACAACAACGCGCACACGAGCGAGGACTTCACCGCGTTCACGATGCTCGTGCCCGCGGAAGCGGCAAAGGCAGGGCTCGAGATTCAGGCGGCGATGCTGTTCGACTCCTCCCTCCCGCCGGACAAATTCGAGAAAGAACGCAAGATCGTTCTCGAGGAGCTCGCCAAAGATCTCGCCAGACCGGGAGAAGAGAGCGACCGTCTCCTGCGTGAGGCACTCTCACCCCGCACGCCCTGGGGGCGGCCCGTGATCGGCACCGAAGCATCACTCGAAGGGCTCACGCTGGACCGGATCCGCTCCTACTACGAGCGACAGTATGTTCCGAACAACATGGCGCTCGTCGTCATCGGTGACTTCGAGCTCGTGCCGATGCTCGCGATGATCCGGACCGCTTACGGGGCGCGCCCCGTGGGCCGCGCGGTCGAAGACGTCACCAGCCCCTTCGCCGAAACAACGCCCGGGACCGTCAACCGCGTCTCACTCCCCGGCGCGGAGACGATCCTCGCGATCTCGATTCCTGCTCCCGGACCGTGCGAGCCGTCAGGTCATGCGGCCCAGACTCTGGCCGATCTCCTCGGGAGTGATGCCGGTCCCCTGCGACGAGCAGTATCGCCGGAGCGCGTTCCCGCGCTTTCGGCCAGTTACGTACCCCGGCGCGAGGGAAGCAGCATCCGGATCGATGCTGGCATCGCGGAGTCGGTCGATCCCGACGCCGCGGTCGACGAGATCCTCACCGCACTCTCTTCGATCGGCCGGCCCGATATGACGTTGGCGAGAATCGATCCGGTCGAGGTTCTCCGGGTCGCGAGGAGTAGCCGCTCGAGTGCTCTCCTCATGGGTCAGCGAATTCACTACTTCGGCATGCTCCGGTCCGACACGATTGCAGCATGCACCGGAGAACTTGCGCCGGTCCTGACTCCTGATGACCAGACAGATCCGGACGAGGTTGCCGATGTCGCCCGCTCCCTGCTTGCCGATGCCAGCGCCACCGCCCGGGTCGCGATTGTCAGTCAGGAAGTGGAACGTCCTGGCCCCGGCCGGCTGACCCCGACCGACCCCACCCCGCCAGTGGACGTTACGATGACGAGCGGCAAAAACGCCGACCTGCTCGACAGGACACTTCCGAACGGTCTGCGCGTCATCGTTCGGCGCGAGACGCCGGGTGAGGTCACCGCGTTCCATGTTCTCGTCCGTGATCGCGCGGCTCGCGAGCCCGCGGACCGTGACGGGATCGCCGATGTACTTCACCGCATGCTTCCCCTCGGGACCGCTCTGTCGACCCGCGCCCAGTTCGGTGCGAGACTCGAGAGACTCGGCGCCGAGCTCAAGACCGCGGACGCCGACTTCATTCCTTACGACGATTACTACACGAGCCCCACGCACTCCTTCATCCGGCTCGAAGTTCCCTCGGAGAACTGGCTTCCCGCTCTCGATCTTCTGGCCGAGATGATTCGTCTTCCCCGGCTCGATTCCGCCGAGCTCGACACCCTGCTCGATGATCGGATCGGTCGTGCTCAAAAAGTCGCGACCTCGCCATCCGAGCGAGCACGCACTGCCTATCGCCTGGCCATGCTCGGCGCGTCACACCCCGAGGTCCGGCCGGTCGGGGGAACCGCGGAGAGTCTCGAGGCGATCACGGCGGACGAGCTGCGCGACTTTGCGGCGCAGTATCTCGTACCGGGCGGACTGATCATCACTGCCGTCAGCCCCGCTGCACCGGAAGACGTCTTCGGCGCAATCACCGAGCGCTTCGAGACGGAGTCCCCCACTGTCGAGCTGCCGTCGATTCCAGCGTGGCCACTGACACGACCGGCCGTGGAGCCAGTGGTCGTGGAGATCGCCTCGGAGCAGGCACAGGTCTCCATGGGCCGAATCGGCGAGATCGCTGAGAACGACCGCGCCGGCGTCATGCTCCTCGCCGCGGTTCTCTCCGATCGGATGAGCCGTACGATCCGCGAGCAACAGGGACTGGCTTACCGTCTCGGAGCTTCGGTCTCCCTCGCTGCCGACCGCGCCTGGTTCTCCGTAACCGTCGGAACGCGGCCTGACAACGTCGACCAGGTCATCGAGGCCGTCCGGGAACAGATGCATCGCCTGCGCGAGGAGATGGCGAGCGACGAAGAGATCGAACGTGTGCGGGCAGTGGAACGCAGTCGCGCCCTCATGCGCCAGATGAGCGCGATCAATCGAGCGCGATCACTCGGGCTCGAGGCCTTCGAGGGAGCTCCGCACGAAGACGATCCCCGTACCCTGGACGCGATGAATCGTGTCGACCGCAAGACCCTCGAGAAGCTCGCCCGGACGTGGCTCGATCCGGAAGGATTCCAGATCGTCGTCGTCCGATGAACCGAGGAGCACCCATGAAACGAATCGCAACGTCCATTCTCGCGTTCAGCCTCGCGGCCATCACAGCGGTTCCCGTACTGGCACAGGGAGACGCCCTCACTGCGCCGCGGCACACGATGGAGATTCGGCTCGATCCGACGACCCACAGCATCACGGTGACCGACCGCATCGAGTTTCCCCCGTCGACGACCGACGTCGAGCTGGCACTCGCCGACACCCTCGAGATCACTGCGTCGACACCCCCGGTCGAGCGTATCTCTTCCGGCGAGCTCGACGCGTTTCCAGGCATCGGTTCCGGGGAGAACGGCGAGCCGCCTGCTCTCACACGCTATCGGGTCGCCCCGCTCGGGGATGACCACGTTCTGACCCTGGAGTGGAACGGGACCGTGCACACTCCACTCTCGGACGAGAAGGAGCAGTACACGCGTGGTTTCCGTTCGACACCCGGGCTCATCGGACCGGAGGGCGTCTTCCTCTCATCCACGAGTGGCTGGTATCCGCTCTTCGGAGATGGCCTGGTGGGGTTCGAGCTCGAAGTCGTCGACCTGCCGGATGGATGGCATCTGATCGCAACGGGAGCCGGAGACTCTCGAGGTCTCGATGGTCGCGCCCGATGGCGCTCCGAGGGACTGGTCGACGACATCTACCTGGTGGGCGGCCCGCTTCACATGTGGAAGGACAGCGCCGGGATGGCCGAGGCGCTCGTGTATCTGCATGAACAGGACGACGCGCTCGCCGCGAAATACCTCACGGCCACGGCTCAGTACATCGAGATGTACCGAAGTCTGATCGGACCCTATCCATACGGCAAATTCGCGCTGGTCGAGAACTTCTGGGAGACCGGTTACGGCATGCCGTCGTTCACGTTGCTCGGCCCCCAGGTCATCCGCTTCCCGTTCATCATCGTCTCGTCCTATCCTCACGAAATCCTTCACAACTGGTGGGGCAACTCCGTGTTCGTGGAGTACGAGAGCGGTAACTGGTGTGAGGGGCTCACGGCATACATGGCCGACCACCTCCTCAAGGAGCAGCGTGGTCAGGGCGCCGAGTACCGTCAGTCGACCCTGCAGAAGTACCGCGACTACGTCAGCGAGTCCCGCGACTTTCCTCTCTCTGAATTCCGTTCACGTCACAGCGCGGCGACCGAAGCTGTTGGCTACGGGAAATCGCTGATGGGATTCCACATGCTTCGCCGTCGTCTCGGAGATGACGCATTCCGCGAGGCGATGTCGTCGTTCTATCGCCAGTTCAGGGGAAAGAGAGCCTCGTTCACCGACATCCGCCACGTCATGGAAAAGGTCTCGGGCGAAGACCTCGGGGCATTCTTCGATGACTGGGTCGGGCGCGCCGGGGCTCCAGCACTGTCCGTGTCGGTCGGAGACGTCGCCGCCGCGGGCGACGGATGGACGGTACGAGGCACACTCCATCAGACGCAGCCGGACTCGATCGGACACTTCGCGTTCGACGTCCCTGTCGTCCTCACCACTCGTGATGGCGTGGAGACGTCGGAGGTCACGCTCAGTGGCCCCGACACGCCGTTCGAAATCACGGTGTCGAGCCGCCCGCTACTTCTCGAGGTCGATCCATGGTTCGACCTGTTCCGACTGCTCGACCCGCGGGAAACACCACCCTCGATCGGACAGATCTTCGGGGAATCGTCGATCCTCGCAATCGTGCCGTCGACGGCGGACGAGGACGAGAAAGCTCGCTGGCGCGGACTGGTCGAAGGATGGCAGAGCGCCTCGCACGCGATCTCGATCACCGACGACATGTCGCTCGAAGAGATACCTGCCGACCGCTCCGTCTGGATTCTCGGCAGGGAGAACAAATTCGCGCGCGATCTGATGACGTCGGATCCCGCCATGGGACTCGAGATCCGCGATGACGACATCGTCCTCGACGGCGAGGACGCGACCTGGGACGATCATTCCGTGGTCGTCGTCCGCCGGCATCCCGGAAGTGCCGAGCACGCAGTCGGGTGGCTCGCGATCGACCCGCCCGATGCCTTCCCCGGCCTCGGAAGAAAGCTCCCCCACTACGGGAAGTATTCGTATCTCGCGTTCGAAGGAACCGAACCGGTCAACATGATCAAGGGACGATGGGCCGGAGTCGATTCGCCGCTCCGCGTCGATCTCCGTCCGTCTGACGAGCGGCACGATCCCCTCCCCTCGCCCGAGGCCGAATCCTCTCGCGCTCTGGCGGAGTTGCCGCCCGTTTTCTCGGAGCGAACGCTGCTCGATCACGTGCGCTGGCTTGCGGCTCCCGAGCGTGACGGTCGCGGAATCGGAACGGAGGGACTCGCGGAATCAGCGGAGTGGATTGCCGAGCGGTTCGCGGCCGCCGGACTGCAGCCGGGTGGCGACGGCGGCGGGTGGTTCCAGAAGCTCACGCTCCCCGCGGGGCCTGACGGAGAGCCGCGGGAGATCGTCAACGTCATCGGATATCTCCCCGGCACGAACGAAGAGTGGAAGGGCCAATGGAACCTGGTCAGCGCACACTATGACCATCTCGGATACGGGTGGCCGGACGGAGAAGCGGGAGCTCTGCATCCGGGAGCGGACGACAACGCGTCCGGAGTCGCGGTCCTCGTCGAGCTCGCCGCGAACCTCGCCTCGACGGAAACGCCGCAGCGAGCACTCGTCTTCGCCGCGTTCACGGGAGAAGAGAGCGGACTGATCGGATCACGCTACTACGCCGCGCATCCCGAGCCGTTCGGGCTCGATGGGTTGCGGGCAGTGGTCAACCTCGACACCGTTGGGCGACTGTTCGACCAGAAGCTGACCGTCCTCGGAGCCGGTACCGCCGACGAGTGGCAGCACATCTTCCGCGGTATCGGATGGGTCACCGGAGTCGAGACCCGCATGGTGTCAGCCGCCGCGGAGGGCTCGGATCAGCAGGCATTCATCGAGAAGGGAATCCCGGCCGTCCAGATCTTCTCGCAGGCTCATCTCGACTATCACCAGCCCTCTGACACGGTCGCCGGGATCGACGCGGCCGGTCTCGTGAAGGTCGCGACGGCGGTGCGCGAGGCTCTGGTCTATCTGGCAGAGCGCCCCGAGCCGCTCACGGTGACGATCGAGGGACAGTCCGGAGCGGCTCCGTCGGCGCCGTCCGCTGGCGGAGGACGCCGGGTGCGATTCGGAACTGTTCCCGACTTCGCGTTCGAGGGCGACGGAGTCCGGCTCGATGGAATCGTTCCCGCCTCTCCGGCTGCGAACGCCGGCCTCGGAGAGGGTGACGTGATCGTCCGCATGAATGGGCAGGAAGTCACCGACCTGCGCGGCTATGCGGAGATTCTCCGACAACTCGAGCCTGGTCAGACGGTCGAGGTCGTCTACCTCCGTGACGGCGAGAAGAGAACCGTGACCGTAATCGTCGAAGCGAGGGACTGAGGGCGGCTGGCGAGAGCGCTCCCGGAAGCCGGAGCCCACCTCGCTCACAATCCCAAAGCCCCGGAGGGGCACAGAGAGTAGCCGGGGGCAAGCGAGGAACGAGCGCCGCCCCCGGATCCCGAGCCACCCAAAACACCACGAGAGCCCCGGCAGGGGCGACATGACCCAGAGCGCAATCCCCGAACGCCGCAGCGGGGGCAAGCGAGGAATTGGTATCGATATGGTATCGTTCTGGTAGTCATGCCTGGGATTCTGATCAAGAACGTTCCACAGAAGATCCACGAGAAACTGAAGGAGCGGGCGGAGGCGAATCGCCGGAGTCTCAGTGGCGAGGCGCTGACGATCCTGGAGCGGTCGCTCGATGATCGCGCTGGTGCGCCCGCACTGGAAGACATTGATCGTGTACGGATTAGAGGCGCGAAGCCTTTGAGCCAGTCGATCATCGACCGTGCGCGCCGTGCGGACCGCCGGTGATCGTCGCGGATACCAATCTGGTGGCGTATCTCCTCATTGAGGGAGAGCACACGGATCTCGCCCGATCTGTATATGCGGTCGATGACGAATGGATTCTGCCGGCTCTCTGGCGCAGCGAATTCTTGAATGTCCTGACTTTGTCGGTGCGTGCGCGGGTCCTGGATGAGGCATCGGCGTTACGGGCGTGGCGGCTTGCGGTCGCCACGTTCGGCGGAAGTGAGCACGAGCCTTCGGGAGACTCCGTGCTGATGACGTCGCTCGAGATGGGGCTGACGGCTTACGACGCGCAGTTCGTGGTGACGGCGATGGACCGCACGGTTGCACTCGTCACCTCCGATCGGCGCATGCTGAACGCGGCGGTTGATGTCGCGATTCATCCGACGAAATTCGTCGAGACCGCACGCTGAAGGCGTGCGGGGCGGTAGCCGGCGGTAGCACCGGAGGCGCAACCGCCGGTCATCCCGCCCACCCAAATCTACGCAGCACCCCGACAAGGGTGCCCTTACGACCCTCACGCTCGCTATCGCTACGCCCCGATCTTCTCCAGCGCCACATTCAACTCTTCGGGATGTTCGACCCGGTACTGCAGCTTTTCGAAACCGATGACCTTCCCCGCGGCGTCCTTGATCAGAAGGACCTCGTCCCCCGTCTCTTCGACGACCGCCTCCTCGGAAGGATCACCAAACCAGACGGTAAGACTCTCACCCTCTCGGTCGTAGAACACCTTCAGCTGGTTCATATCGGCTCCCCCTCCTTGATAGCGTCCGTCGGATACGCAGTGATCAGAAATCCGTCTTCTGCCGTAACACGCTTGACCACAGCACAAGTCCATCGTCCCGTTCTGACTGCTCGATAAAACAACAATACATCTGGATCTCTTCTGCTGCGGCGCATTTCCTCCGGTCGCTCGAGCGCCTGGCGGACTTCATTCTCTCGACCACGCATCACGGGATGTTTCACCTCGATGATCAGATTCCAGCGATCATCTGATACTTGCACACGAAGCCCAACAGGAGTGATCGCGACGAAAGCCATCGACTTCATTATCCCTCGGAATGGGCAACCGTAGACTCATACCAAGGATGGAGCATTCCACAGACTACTCAAAGCCCCGGAGGGGCGACAGAAAGTAGCCGGGGGCAAGCGAGGAACGAGCGCCGCCCCCGGTCCCGATCCACCCAAAACACCACGAGAGCCCCGGCAGGGGCGACATGAAACTGAGCGCAATTCACCCACGCCGGAGGCGTGCAGGCCCTTAGCCGGCGGTAGCGCCGCTTTCCAAGCGGCCGGGCCGCCGGTTTTCAACCGGCCGTCACCTCATCACGCGCCCGCCTCCTACTCCTCCACCCGCAACTTCCCCCGCAACCCCTCCTGCACCGGCTCCGGCAACCGCCACCGCACCGTCACCGGCTTATCCCCCTCCCAGTCCCCAAACACCACATCACCGCAATAAAAAAACGGCGCAGCCCGACTCCCCACCTTCTTCGCACGCCTCACGAAGAAATGCACCGGTATCCCCTTCTCGACATGTCCCCGGATCGCCTCAGCCCGCACGCCGGAGGCGTGCTGGACATTAGCCGGTGGTAGCCCCGGAGGGGCAACCACCGGTCATTCCGCCCCATTCAAAATCATGGAGCACCCCGGCAGGGGTGCCGGACCGCGTAGCGCCGCTTTCCAAGCGGCCGGGCCGCACCGCCCAAGCCGAAGGCGAAGGAGTGGTCGCCGGTTTTCAACCGGCCGTCACCTCATCAACCTTCCTCCTCTCCCCGCCTGCGGGAAGAGGGCCGGGGTGAGGGGCCGGAGCTCCCATCCATCATCCTTCAGCTCGAACACCACGTTGTGCCGCGTCCCAAGGACGTGCTGCATCGGTGCCGAACCACCCGCGCAATATCCTCGGAAGCTCGTTCTCTCCACCCTCTTTCGGCCGCGCCACGTTCACCGCCACCTTCACGAAATCCATCCCGAACGTCTCACCGTCGGCCGTTACCTCGGTCGCGCTCGTCGGGATCTGCGGATTACTCTTCCTGTCCGGCAGAAAGATGATCGGACACAGGCTCGACGGAAGTCGGTGATCTGTTCCCGCGTTACAATGAGCATCATGTCCCCTGACCTCGAAGAGATCGAACAGCGCCTGATGCAGCTCGAGCCGCAGGATCGGGCGAACCTCGCCCATCGTCTCCTGGAAAGCCTGGACACGTTATCCGACGATGAGAACGAGAGACTGTGGCTCGCCGAGGCTGAGGCCCGATACGAAAAGTATCGGTCAGGCGAAGAAGCCGCCATCGATGGCGATGGAGTCCTCGCCAGAGCGAGATCCCGCAACAGGTGAAGGCCTACCGGTTCCTCGGTGCAGCTCGTCTCGACTTCGATGAGGCGACCGACTGGTACGACCGGCAGTCTGCAGGACTCGGCGATCGGTTCATCGACTCCTTGGAAGAAGCCATCACGGCGATTCGCCAGCATCCGCTCTCTGGCGTCAAGCTGACGAAGCTCATTCGAAGGAAAGTCATCCCTCGGTTCCCATACAGCATCCTGTATGTTGATGAGCCTGACTCCATTATGATCGTGGCAGTCGCAGCACAGAAGCGAAGCCCCCGATACTGGATCACCCGCCTCGATAACCTCTGAGAACCCTAAGGGGAAAACTGTACAGGCTGTCGAAAGCCCCGGAGGGGCGAGAGAAAGTAGCCAGGGGCAAGCGAGGAACGAGCGCAGCCCCGGTCCCGAGCTGTCAATAGCGAAACATACTCCGCACGCCGGAGGCGTGCAGGACATTAGCCGGTGGTAGCCCCGGAGGGGCAACCACCGGTCAGCCCGCCCCACCAAAACCACGCAGCGTAGCACCGCTTTCCAAACGGCCGGGCCGCCGGTTTTCAACCGGCAATCACCTCATCAACCTTCCGCCTCTCCCCGCTTGCGGGGGAGGGCCGGGGTGAGGCGCCAGCTCCCACCCATCATCCTTCAGCTCGAACACCACGTTGTGCCGCGTCCCAGGCCGTCCTGCATCCGGACCGAACCACCCGCGCAGAATCCGCGGCAGCTCGTTCTCTCCACCCTCTTTCGGCCGGGCGACGTTCACCGCCACCTTCACGAAATCCATCACGAACATCTCGCCGTCGGCCGTGACCTCGACCGATCCGGTCGGGATCTGCGGATTGCTCTTCCTGTCCGGCAGAAAGATGATCGGGCGCCCACCGCTGTAGCTCACCTTGCACGGCATCGCCTGTCCCTCGAACGCGTGTCGCACCGCGCGATCGAGGTACTCCGCCAGACGCCACTCCGCCAGTTCTCGCACGAGAGACTGCAGCGCCTCCCGCTGATCCCGCTCCACGGCAATCGTGACGCACCCCGATCAGGGCGAGGCCCCGTTAATTCAGGCGCCACGGGCCTCCGGGCTCCCAGGAACCACCGAACTCTCCACCACTCGCCAGCGCTTGAAGCATCGGGATGAGAAAATCCTGAAGGCGTTCCATCAGCGCGTCGGTATCCAGCCCATCGGTGTCGATCCGTGCTCGTTTCGAAAAGGCCCGCATCTGTGTCTGCCGACGCTCATCCTGCCAATATTCGCTCGTGAGCCCGATCGGAGTGTCGTAGGGAATGGTCGTGCGGCGACGTTCGAAGGTCCGACGGACAGCTTCGCCGAGCACGACGCCCTCGAATCCGAACTCCGATGCGATGTAATGGATGTCGAAGTAATCTTTGATCCGACTGTTCCTCAGCCCCAGCCGGACGATCGCATGCAGTTTTTCGGCAACCACCGACTCTGGCCGGTAGGCAAGCACTCTCGGAGCAGGAAAATCGAGGAACGTTGGATAGTCGATGCGTCCCGGTCGTGGCCAGACCGCATCGCCGACACCAATGTCGATCTGAAGACGATCTCGAACTACGCCGAGCTCCGCAACTACAGAGATCCGAAAGCCGAGATACTCTTCATTCGCCCGGAGCTCCTCGATCTGGAGAGATGGGAGGTCGAACCGCACTCCGTCATCGAGCTCGACTTCGGCAGAGAGAATCTGCTGAAAATCTTCTTGAACGTCCTCTCGAGCTGATTTGCCCGTCCGCAGCAGATCGAGATCTACGGTTGCGCGGTAGGGCGAGTCGGACCAGATTCGGAGCAGCATTGCTCCCTTCAGCACGAAACGGTTTCTGCCGTCACTCCTCGAGAGCCGATAGAGGAGACGCTCGAACAGGAATCGGCGGAGGACCAGGTTGAACTCGATCCCGTTCTCCCGGGCGTGGTTCAGCAGACGGGCGCGAACCGAGGCCGCGACGTCCCTGATCTCCTTCCTCGTCACCCGATCGCCTCGAGGTACGGCTCCATCACTCGCCTGACTCTGCAGATCCCCGCGAATTTCCAGAGATCACCGCTGCTGTCGGGAAACTTCCTCAGGAAATCCCGCAGCGCTTCCACGGCCACATCGTTTCCAACCCTGTTCCGAAACTTGAAACAATCCGCCACCGTCTTCGCTGCCGAATAAACCTTGACCTCGGAACCCTCGATTCGCCGAATATCCACGCCTGCCTGAAACGCCTCGCCGCTCATGAAGACCAGTTGAAGAGGCCATGCTGCGCTCGTCGGTCTCCACGCCTTGTTCTCGATGGCCAGCCACACCTCGGCAGGCCCCTGCGTGGTCAGGCCGTGGACACGTAGCGCACTGAGAAGACAAACGACTCCTCCCGGAACAGCCTTCGCGACCTCCACGAGCGACCGGTCCCCGGTAATCTCCCCTCCCTCGAGCGCATACAGCCCCCTCCCGACCCGGACCAGATCCCCCCGTTCCTCGAGTCGGTAGATGAGATGACGCGGAATCCTTCGTTCCTCGAGATCCCGCGGTCGGATGACTCCCATCTCCCGAGCCAGATTCAGAACTCTTTTCTCCATCACAATACCTCGGTAGTTCATCATAACCACCGAGGATACCGAACATTCCGGTTCCCGCATTTGTCTACTCGGTCGCTCGCAAGCGAGAAGCCCCGGAGGGGCGACAGAAAGTAGCCGGGGCAAGCGAAGAACGAGCACCACCCCCGGTCCCGATTCACCCCGAAGACCACGCGAGCCCCGGCAGGGGCGACATAACCCGGATCAGCTACGACGGCTCGTCCTCGCCCTCCTCCACCCAGACCTCGATCACGATCTCCTCCTCTTCCTCCGCCGCATCCTCCAGCGGCTTCACGATCCAGCCCATCACGCTGTAGCCGAGCGCGTAGGCTGCCGCGAGGAAAAAGAAAACCCCGAGAATCAGTGCGAGCAGACACTCCATAGACTCACCGGTCGCATCTTACCGCCTTCGAGCCTCAGGTCCGTCCACGCCGGAACCAGGTGCTGCGCTCTGGCACCTCGAGTTCCCCAGTCGGGCTCCTGTTTTCCGGGCGCCAAATCGAGAAAATTCGAGTCAAATCTCCAGAAAATAAACTTTCTTTGTCCACCGAGCAAAACCCTTATTTATCAATGGTTTAGCCTGAATTTCCAAGCAGAAAATCCTGTTATGGATAGTACATGCAACGCAGCTCG
This sequence comes from uncultured Acidobacteriota bacterium, assembly GCA_963829355.1. GTDB lineage: Bacteria > Acidobacteriota > Thermoanaerobaculia > Gp7-AA8 > JAHWKK01 > CAWHHZ01. Next base: position 42,175 of record CAWHHZ010000012.1, on the reverse strand, counting down.
AAAAGACCGATCAATCGCAGCAAAACGAGCAAAAGACCAGCGCCAGCAGTGATCCCCATCCCCCTGAAAGACTACGAACAAAGGAGACATCATGCACATGAACTTTCTGATGAAGCGGCTCGGAAATCTGATCCAGGAAAGCAGCATGCCCCAGGTGGCCTGCGCGCTTCTTCATATCACCAGGAAACGCCGGCAAGAGGAGTCAGATCCTGCCGTCGAGAATGTCGAGTGGAAGTGCTGGGAAGGTGAGCTGACGGCTGCGATCGTCCGAGTCGAGGGAATCGATGAGCTCGAAGAGGAGGAAGAGCCATGGCTGATGAAGCCACTGCGGGAGCTCATCGAGTCGCAGGGAATGATGAAGGTCGTGGAGGCGCTCGCCCGACTCAGCAGCGAGGTGGTCCAGCAGCAGGACGCCGGATGGCAGTTTGCAGCACCCTGGGCAACCGAGCTCAGCCTCGCACTCGACCGCGCCCACGCAAACCTCGGCTGGCGTCAGAACGCAGGGAGCCCGCGATGAGCGATCTGACTCGAAATCAGTTGATGGAAGCTGAAAAGAAAGCCCTTCACCGCGATCTCTTGATCGGAGGCCAGATCAGAAATCAGATCCAGAAGTCGGATTCCGAGATTCTGCTTGTGGCGCTGTCCATCATCTATTCGATCGGCATGGATCAGCTGGACGATGAACGTGTACGCGATGTCACCATCCATACCGCGGGCAACCTCAGGAGACTGGCAAACTTGTGCGGCGAAGTGAACTGAAAGCGGAATGACTGAAAGCCGAGATACTCTTCGTTCGCGCCGAGCTCCTCGATCTGGAGAGATGGGAGATCGAATCGCACCCCGTAGCGTCCGGCTTACGGTTATGCGGCGATCGGGGGCCAGGTCATGACTTCGACGGTCGGCTGGCGTTTGCGGGCTTCGTCAACGACGTGCTCGAGGCGAGCTGCGATCCCGTCTTCGAACCAGGCTTCGCCGCACTGGCCGCAGACGATTGCCGGGACGGCACGGATGACGAGGACACCGAAACCCAGGTCGGTGGTGAACGTAGTCGTTCCGGACGCACCCGCACCACCACAGATGCCACAACGAATGGATCGTCTGGTCACTTCTTCCTCCTCGTCTTTAAGGTCCGGTTCGAAGTGTCCTCGAGATCACGTCACTGGGAAAGGCGGGACTCAATCTGGTCGACGCGACTCTCGAGCGAGCGAAGGCGGCGGTCGAGCTCAGTGTAAGAGAGCCGGATCATCGATCTCGTTTCTTCGAATTCTCCGGCCATCTCTCGACGCATTCGATCGACGAGCTCCTGGTTTGCGGCGACTCCTTCGGCGACGGTCTGCACGGTGGAATCGATTCGCTCTGCGACAATCTCGAACTGACGTCGCATTTCCAAGGCGCTGCGATCTGCGGCATCGCTGGCCGCCCTCGCGATGAGCCGACTGATGTCATCATCGTTCATGGACCTTCATCATACCTCGGCCAAACGCTGTCACGAAGCTGAGATCGAGGCGCAGACTGCCGGCCCGAGGACGCGGCTGACTCCCGCATGAGGCTCACCTTCCGACTCCACTTTCCTCCCGATCAGGAGCCGGGAGCCCAATCGATCGCGAGCTTCGGGTACTAACACTTCCCCACTTCCGGTAATCAGTTACAATCGGAAAGTCTCAGTCTCCCGCGTCTCGTGAAGGAGCAGAATGAAACTTCACGACGACACATGGTCCGCCCCCACAACTGATCTCGCTGACTCACCGTCCGAGCGCCTCACCGCCCTCGCCCGCGAGCGTAGCGCCGGTTTACAACCGGCCGGGTCGCGGGTTTCTAACCCGCCGCCCACTGACGACAGGTGACATGAAACTTCACGACGGCAAATGGTCCTTCTCTCCCACAGATCTGGCGAACTTCCTTCGGTGTGAGCATCGCGTCACGCTCGACCGGATGCGACACCTCGGAGAAATCGAGCCGCCGAAGGTGCGGGGCTCGGCGCATGCGGAGCTCCTGATCCAGCATGGAGGTGAGCACGAGCGCGACTATGTCCAGAAGCTGAAGGACGAGGGGAAGCAGGTCGTCGTCATTCCGGACCGCGGCGAGATCTCGTTCGACGAGGCGCGCAAGCAGACGCTCGATGCGATGCACAGCCGCGCCGAAGTGATCGTGCAGGCACTGCTCACAGTCGACCCATGGATCGGGTACGCCGACTTTCTCTTCCGGCGGCCCACGCCGTCGAAGCTCGGCGACTGGAGCTATGAGGTCGGGGATACGTAAGCTCCGGGGTCGGGTCTTTGCTCGACGGTTCTACTGACCGTAGACATTTGAGCGGAATCGCCCTCGGATTCTACCTCTCGTAGATTTGACCACCGACCAAAAAGACCTGACCCCAGAGGTTTTCAGAGGTTTTCCCGGTCGCGCCCGACGTCGCGCCACCGGATCTGCCTGATCTCACGGATCGGACAGGGTGAAATGTTCGAGGCCATCCGTCACCACGACGTAAAAGTCGTTCTCCCCGCCCGTCGGGATTTCCGCGATGCATCGATAGCGGACTCCCTGCCGTAGCTCCCCGGATGCGTCGGGGCAGCGAACACTGTCGAGGGAGGGACCGTAGAAGGTGCGTCGCAGGTTCTTGACCATTGCCTTCTCGAGCCAGGTCACCGAGAACGTCTGCGCGTCATCGGCAACATCCTCCACGACAGCGGGTGGGGCCGTCTTGAGCTCCAGGTTCGACAGCAGCCATTCATCGCCGCAAGGGAACAGCTCGAAGAGGGCAAGCTGTCGTCCCGACTCGGATTCGATCAAGGTCTCGAAGAGCACCCATCCCTCGTCACCGGAGCGGCGAATTGCGCCATTTCCGACCCTCAGGAGTGCCCCTTGCTCCTGCAGAGTCGAACCGAGCTTGCCGAGTTGCTCCTCCGAGTACGAATCGACCACAGTGGCAGACAACTCATCGAACCGACCGGTATAGAGTGCCTCGATCTCGCGCTCGACCGTTGACTGGAGCGCAGCGCCCGTAGGTAGAGGCCAGTCCGGAGGCGCTGCTGGCAGTTCCCATCCCCCAGCATGCCACCCGCCCTGTTCATCGGGCATGAAGAAGATGTTCGTACTCACCGTGCCCGCCGCGAACTGTAGCGGCGCCTGGAGGACACCGCGTGTACCGGTCTCGGCAACACGGAAGAATCCCGTCACCTCGCCGTGTCCCTGGTAACGTCCGAGCGTCTTCCGACGGCACTGGAGAAACTCGAGCATGGCCCCAGCATCACCGGTGTCGTCGTACGGCCGGGCAACCTCCACCAGCGCATTCAAATCTCCGTCGTTCCAGAGCGCCATCGCCTCATCGAGAGCCGGCACCAGGATCTTCGCACGTGGATCGTCGATCGACGCGTCCCATAGCCCCTCGTCATTGATGTAAGTTCCGGTGACGACAATCGTTTCCGGCAGCGCCGCGGCCTTGACCTTACAGACGAAGGTCGAACCACGAGTCATCAGAATCCTGTCGGGGCATCTGATGAACAACCCCCGGACGCCAAGAAGCTTGCGCAGTTTCAAATTGAGGTCGCGCTCCACAATCGACGCCCTCACCCGCGCCGGATCGACCTGCGCCGACCCGTCGGCGACTGCCATACTCGAGATCACTACCGCGATCATGCCGATTCGAGAGGACCAGAGGAGTCCTCTCGCGATCGCAGCTCCAAGCGCCCTGGGCGGAGCGTGGTTCGAAGAACACTCTACACTCCGAACTGGGAGCTCGGACTCATATGGCCGCGGCCGATCGACCGTCGTTTCCGAAACCCCCTCGTGATTCATCGCGACGTTCTCCTCTTGATTCGAATGAAGCCGTGCTGCGGCCGCCGATCATTGCCGACCGGAACATCAGAGTCTTCATCACCGGCGTGGAGCCGATTGATCTGCGTGGAACGTTGATCCGGGAAGGGTCCAGCTTAACAAAATGGCGGCAGAGTCGCGATCAGTGAATCTACGAATCGGGGAAGTCAGTCCGCCCCACCAAAACCACCCGGCACTCTGGCAGGGCTGCCGCACCGCCGAGCGTAGCGCCGGTTAAAAACCGGCCCTCACCTAATCACGCGCCCGCCTCCGACCCCATCCGCAACTTCCCCCGCAACCCCTCCGGCACCGGCTCCGGTAAACGCCACTGCACCGTCACGGGGTTGTCCCCCTCCCAGTCCTCGAACACCACATCACCGCAATAAACGAATGGCGCAGCGCGACTGCCCACCTTCTTCTCACGCCTCACGAAGAGATGGACTGGTATCCCCTTCTCTACATGTCCGCGTATCGCCTCACCGTCACGGCTATCCCGCGATGTCCGGTTCTGACTCTGCCATTCGAAAAGGGACGGGTCGAGGAAGCGGTCGCCGTATTGGAAGTCGGAGCTGTGGCCTTTCTTGTCGAGCGTCACCATCAGGACGATGTGGCCGCTGCGGTTGACGTAGCCTACGTTCCAGATCGCCTTCGAGAACTGCATGCCGAAGAGTGGCGGGATCTGTTCGCGGCTGTAGGAGCGCCACAACTGGAGCTCGCCCTCGCGCCGCCCCTCCGGCGACAACTCCCACCCATCGTCCTTCAGCTCGAACACCACGTTGTGCCGCGTTCCAGGACGTCCTGCATCCGGGCCGAACCAGCCGCGCAGAATCCGAGGCAGCTCATTCTCCCCACCCTCTTTCGGCCGGGCCACGTTCACCGCCACCTTCACGAAATCCATCACGAACGTCTCACCGTCGGCCGTGACCTCCGTCGACCCGGTCGGGATCTGCGGATTGCTCTTCTTGTCCGGCAGAAAGATGATCGGGCGGCCCACCGCTGTGGCTCACAGCTCCCCGCGTCCAACTGCCGCAACGAGAGTGTCCGCGGCGCACTCTTCTCTCCCGACTGAACTGTACCTTGACGTCATTCCCAATTCGGGTATGATCATACCCAAAATGGGAAAAGCCACAGATCACCCCCACGGCAGCCTGGCTACTGCCCTTTTCTCTCCGGTCCAGGGGCGTGTGCTGGCTCTGTTGTTCGGGCAGCCGGACCGGCGCTTCCGGACTGCAGAGATCATCGAGCTTGTGGGAAGCGGAACAGGAGCGGTGCATCGCCAGCTTCAGCGGATGGCAGGAGTCGGCCTGCTCACCGCAGTGAGTGAAGGGAACCAGCGGCTCTATCAGGCGAATCGAAACTCTCCCGTGTTCGACGAGCTCCGCGGGCTGGTTCTCAAGACGGTCGGACTGGCTGAGCCATTGCGGGAGGCGCTTGCCCCCCTCGAATCCGAGATCGAGGCCGCGTTCATCTACGGCTCGGTCGCAAAGGGCACTGACCGGTCCACGAGTGACGTCGACCTTCTCGTCATCAGTGACGAGCTGGATTACTCCCGGCTCTACGAAGCCCTGCAGGAAGCGGAAGCTCTGCTTGCGCGTGAGATCAAGCCGACGCTGCTGAAACCTGGCGAGTGGAAGCGGAAGCGATCACGCGACGGATTCGTGAAGAGGATCAGCGAGCAACCGAAGCTCTTTCTCATAGGAGACGAGAGTGCCATCACCTGAGCTCGATCGTCTCGTCGCCATCGGCCAGCTGAAGGTCGAACCGCCGATTCAGGATGAGCTGGTTGGTCTCATTCGAACGGCCTCCGCGCGTCTGCAGGATGCCCGCAACTTGCAGAATTCTCCGGAAGGACGCTTCGACCTGGCGTACAACGCCGCACACTCCCTCGCACTCGCCGCTCTCCGCCTGAGAGGCTATCGACCAGCGAACCGCTACATCGTCTTTCAGGCACTCGCCCACACCCTCGGACTTCCCGCAGCTCAATGGCGGGTCCTCGCGAAATGTCATGAGGAACGAAACAGGACGGAGTACCAGGGATCCGCCGAGGTCGATGAAACGCTGCTCGAGAATCTGATCGAGATCACCAGCGTCCTTCTCGGCAAGGTCCTCGCGGAGCGCTGAGCGGAGCGCTTTCGCCCAGCCATCGGCGAACCTCCCGAGGGATGAGACAACAGAAGACTCGCGCCAGAATGGGACATTCCACGGGCTACTCAAAGCTCCGGAGGGGCGACAGAAAGTAGCCGGGGGCAAGCGAGAAACGAGCGCAGCCCCCGGTCGGAAGCGTCGCGCCAGACCACACGAACCCCGGCGGGGCGACATAACACCGCATCGACCATGTGACAGCTCATGCCGAAGCGCGACAAATCAACTCCAGAGTTTCTCAATGCCAGCAGGTGAGATTCTGCTCACTCCTCCCCCACCTGCAACCTCCCCCCCATCCCCTCCGGCACCGGCTCCGGCAATCGCCACCGTACCGTCACCGGCCGATCCCCCGTCGGCCGTGACCTCGACCGATCCCGTCGGGATCTGCGGATTGCTCTTCCTTTCCGGCAGAAAGATGATCGGCCGCCCACCGCTGTAGCTCACCTTGCACGGGATCGCCTGCTCCTCGAACGCGTGCCGCACCGCGCGATGAGATACTCCGCCAGTCACCATTCCGCCAGCTCTCGCACAAGAGCCTGGGGCCCCTCCCGTGATCTTCTTGTCGAACAGTCGCCATACCCCGCACGCCGGAGGCGTGCCGGACATTAGCCGGTGGTAGCCCCGGAGGGGCAACCACCGGTCAACCCGCCGCACCAAAACCACGCAGCACCCCGGCAGGGGTGCCGGTGATTTCCGATGCAGTGTCGATCCCATCTGCAAGATCACACCGGTAGACGAGATTCTCCTGACAGAGCGCGAGCAGGTTTCCGCCGTCGGTCCTCTCCGGCGTCGCCGTCAGCCCGAGCAGGAACTTCGGCTGAAAGTGATCGATCAATCCTCGGTACGTCGCCGCGCAGGCATGATGGAACTCGTCGACGACGATGTAATCGAACGCGTCCGGCTGGAACGAATCGAGATGCTCCTGCCGGCCGAGCATCTGGATCGAGGCGAAGAGAACATCCGCATCGCGATCCCGCGAGCCTCCCTTGTACAACCCGAGGCGAGCAGCGGGGCGGATCTTCCGATACGTGCGCATCGCCTGCGAGAGAATCTCCTCACGATGCGCGACGAACAGCACGCGCTCGAACTCCGGTCGCGCCGTATCGAACGCACTCAGCCACGTCTTCCCCAGCCCCGTCGCGAGAACGACGGTGCTCGGCTCAGTTTTGCGACGTAAAGTTTACTTTCGACCCACGACCCCAACTTACACTGACCCTAACTTCCCGTCCTAACTTCCGCCGACGATCTGTTCCCGGATCGACGCGTCTTGAATCTTTCCGTCGTCTGCCAACATCAAAGCCTTACTCAGGATGATTGACAAAAGTGTATCTCCCTCAAACGGAAGCATCGGTGCGTCCTTTGAACGCGCACCGGTAATCCGGTCCGGCACGATGCATAGATATTGATCGTTCGGTTCCATCATCACGTTTCCGCTTCCGAGGTGGATTCGATAGGTTCTCAGATCGCCGCGGACAACGAGAAACCGCTCGCGGAGCTCACATCTCGCTGCGATCTTCAGACGCGGAAGGATACGCGTCATGACGTCCCTCCGAGTCTCCGCACTGGGCATAAGCGGACCGAACGCGAAGGCCCGCCAGTAATCGTCGAAGCGATCACGTCCCGTCTCGCCACCGCTGGCGATCCAGGTCGGATCATTGCCGATGCTCGATACCCCGACGAAGAGATCGACATCGCGTAGAACCTCGGAGAAGAGACGAGGCGGGACCGTGTCGAGTGCGAGTGGCTCTCCATTTCGGACGAACCTCACCTGATCCGTCGCCACGTAGCGGTAGACGCCACTGTCAGCCGCCTCCTCCGCATCATCCGGAACAGGCTCGACCCAAAGCTCGACTGTCAGATCATGACGGGAGAGATCGAGACACGGCGTATTGAACGAGTCCCAATCCCCCTGCAGCGTGTAACGCCATCCCCGGTCGCGACAAAGAGCAGCGAATTGATGCTGCTGGAGGATGTGGGCACCGAACCGGTTCGAGTACGTTGCAGTCTTTCGCTCGGCACCGGTGAGAACATAGATCTCGCGATGGGCCTGGCGGAATGGTTGCGTCATGTCGAGTGACTCGATACGCCTGCGCCATCCGAGGACCTCTTCGACCGGCACGCCGAGCGGGTGCCACAACCGGACAGACGAACCATCGAGATCGCTGAGCGGCCCCCCGCCGACTTCGCGAATCGCATCGTTCCACCACAGGCCGCTGACGAGCCGGCCGTCCGAAACTTCGAAGTTCCAGATCAGCCGTCGAGCAAGATGTCCGACCAGTCGGTGGTCCAGGTATCGCCTCTTCCAATCCGCGAACGGCAACTCCCGCTCGTACCGCAGATTCGCTTCGATGCGGCGTCGCTGTGACGCGAGATTCTTCGGAAGATCCTTCTTCAGTTGAGTGATCGCCTTCAACTGCTTGCCGTAATTCTCACGGAGCTCCTTCGGCGGCGAAGCCTGACGCCTTCCGTCAGGCCGGATCCAGACCAGCGTCACCTCTCCGTTGGGCTGCACCTCGAGATGGCCGTGGAAATCGCCGATCGCACGGTCCAGCCGTCCGACCGAAGTCAGACCCATCTCAGGCGCCGCGAGCTCCTCCAGATCCTCGCGGGTCATCCCAAGTCGCTCAGCCGCAGTCGTCAGCGCCGTGTCGATCAGACGTTTACCGGCGGTGTACTTCACCGAACCGGCGAACCTCGTCAGTTGGGCGATCGCCTCGCGCTCTTCGCAGTGGCTGAGGGCCACGATCGCCGCGTTTCCCATCTTCGCGGAGACCGCCCCCACATTCGGCATCTTCTTCAGACACCGCTCTGCCACATCACCAATCGTCCTGACGAGAGCATCGTCCGCAATCACCGCCGCCACCCAGAGCAGCCCCTTCATTACGTCGCTGTTCTCCTCGCGGAAGAAGAGCGGTCTGGCGCGGTAGTGGGCCCCCGTACCCGCATCCACAGGCTTCCTCACCAGAGGAAACCACTCCAGCAGAGACTCCCGTGTTTCAACCGGACCGATCGAGTCGATCAGCTCGCGACCGTGTTTCAGCCAGCGTGCGGACGGCTTTGATCCCGTCGCTGTTCGTGAATGCTCGAGCAGATCGCTCCACCCGTCTCTCGCTGAGACTGGAAGACCCTCCACGAAAGCGATTGCACGATCAGTCCACTCGTCTCCCGGGAGGAGCGGAACCACCGCTTCCGATCCCTTCTGCAGCAGCTCGATACGCCCAACGCACTTCCGCACCTCGGCTGTCCCTCGCCAGCCTCGCATGAGCTCTCGCAGTTCGTCCAGTGACTCTTTCTCCCGATCCGTGAGCGGCTGCTCTCCGGCGCGTCGTTCCAGCTGCGTGAGGAGAGCACCCACAGGAACCGCAGAGAACCACGTCCAGTCCACCAGTGGGCCCGCGTGCTCGATCAGGTGAACCACCTCGTCCTCTGAGAGCACCGTTCCCTTTCGTAGCAGCTCCGAGCAGACCCGGGCGAGAAAGTAGTGCATCGAATTCGCCGCGGAACCTCTTGCATGCCCGATCGTCCGCACGATGATCTCGTGAATCAGCTCGTGCCGGAGAGGTCCGGAGCTCTGGAGAATCGGCTTCGAGGCTTTCACGTCGCGCACTTTCAGGAACCATGCGTCGCGCGCACTCCGCAGCGCTTCGGACTCCAGATCGTCCACGAGTCGCTTCGCCGTAGCCGTTTCCGGTCGTTCGGTGGCAGCAGTCAACGACATTACCCTCCGACGAGCGGAACGAGCCTGAGAAATGTCACGAGCGAGTCTTCGGAGAGTACGACCGTCTCATCCAGAGACTCCACCTGCCGATCATCGACGAGCAGGACGAAGCCATTCTGCTCGAATGCGCGCACCGCCTTTTCCACTTGTCGTTCCGCATTGATCAGCCGCTTTGTTCGCATCCGAAATCCACCGAGGATTGCCTCCGCGCCCTCCGGCTGCACGAGTCCATGAAACGTCTCCGGCAACTCTTCGTTGTGCATCTCGACCTCTTGCCGTACCCGCTCCGAAATCAGCACCCGCGCTGACATCGTCCGGCTCACCAGCCGCAACGGAAACGGCGCCGTCGGCCCACCCGCGGTCGTCTCATCAATCACCATCACAGTCACAGCCAACATGCGCACTCCCTTGAATGGATAGAGTCTAACGGTTTCGAGATCACGAGAACCTGAAACTCCCCACTCCGGCGCACGAAAGCTCAGGGCCAGTGTATTGCCCTCACCCGCACATACCCTCCAGAAACTCACTCCCCGCCCCCACCCAAGTCTCGAACAGCTCCCTCGCCCGCGTGCACGTTCGCCGCGAACCACGAGAGCAGGAGAAGCTGGTAAAGTCGCCGTGCCGGAATCAACCGCTGCAACCGACAGTTGACATTCCGCAAGGATTAACTTAAATGTTAACTCGGTTACGGAAGAAGACATGGCTGAGAGGAAGGAAGTTCACGATTTCCGTCGTCGAGCCAGAGGAAAGTTCCTCTTTCGAGCTCTTCTTCGACAGCCTGGAGGAACGGGATCAGAACGAGCTGGACGCTCTCCTCGAACGCATGGCGAATCATGGTCCGATCCTGAATGAGCAGAAATCACGGCAACTCGATGACGACATCTACGAATTCAAGACCCGGAACGTTCGTGTCTTCTATTTTTACGAGAAAGGACGGGTCGTGATCCTCTCACATGGAAAGATGAAGAACGAGCTGACCAAAAACCGGCGGTATCGGGAAGAAGTACAGCGGGCGAAGGAACTGATGAGCAAGTGGCGAGAACAGCAGGAGGGACGATGAGCCTCGAAGGACGAGTGAGGGAGAGGCTGGGGAAGAAACGAAAGGATCCGCAGTACCAGGCGGAACGACTGAGTCTGGAGGTAACTGAAGAGCTTGCCCGACTCATGACGGAGCAGGGAGTCACGAAGGCGGACCTCGCTCGCCGTCTCGGTGTGTCGAAGGCGCGCGTGACCCACCTTCTGAACGGAACGCCAAACATGACGCTGAAAACGATCGCAGCAGCCGCAGTAGCTCTCGAAGCGGAGGTTTCGCTCGAGTTGCGAGCCCCGACGTCAGCCGACGACTGGAAGTTCATTTCACGGATTGAGATGCCGGTGATCGAAGTCATCGCCGACGCTCCGGAGAGGACTCAGCGAAAGCCACGGAAGAGACCCGGAAAAGCGAAGAGAGCGAAATCTCAGAGCTGATCCAAGGGAGGTTCTGGTCAGGGACAGTTGTCGGGCCACAGCCAGACAATCAACTTAACGCCGATCGAATCCTCGCCAACGATCTACTTCACGAAATCCATCACGAACGTCTCACCGTCGGCTTCGAATTCGCAGGTTCGAACTATCGCTTCATGCCGCCCACGGCTCCGGCGAGCTCCCTGGTCTCGACCCCAGCCGCCAATAGCGACTTGATGAGCAGATCGAGGCTCACGGAGGTATCCCCTGACTCTGCCTTCGCGACACGTGACTGACTGGAGTGGATTCGCTTCGCAAGCTCGGCCTGTGTCAGGTGGTGGCGGGCGCGGACCTCACGAAGCAGATCCGCCAGGGCGAGCTTCATTTCGACGACTTCTGACTCCACTTCCGACAACCCGAGAAATTCGGTCGCGTCTCCGACACGCCATCCGGCCGACTCGAGTTTCTTTCTGGTTTCCTTTCGCATCAGTCCCCCTTCAGCGCTCGCTCGAACATTTTCAGGCGCCGCTTTGCCCCGCATCCCCTCCGGCACCGGCTCCGGCAACCGCCACCGCACCGTCACAGGCTTGTCCCCCTCCCAATCCTCGAACACCACATCCCCGCAGTAAACGAACGGCGCCGCCCGCTGGCCCACCTTCTTCTCCCGCCGCACAAACAGATGCGCCGGTATCCCCTTCTCCACGTGCCCCCGTATCGCCTCAGCCTCGCACGCCGGAGGCGTGCAGGACATTAGCCGGTGGTAGCGCCGGAGGTGCAACCACCGGTCAACCCGCCCCACCCAAAACACGCAGCACCCCGGCAGGGGTGCAGGACCGCGTAGCGCCGCTTTCCAAGCGGCCGGGTCGCCGGTTTTCAACCGGCAATCACTTCATCTCGCGCCGCCCCTCCGGCGAAAGCTCCCACCCATCATCCTTCAGCTCGAACACCACGTTGTGCCGCATCCCAGGCCGCCCCGCATCCGGCCCGAACCACCCGCGCAGAATCCGCGGCAGCTCATTCTCGCCACCCTCTTTCGGCCGCGCGACATTCACCGCCACCTTCACGAACTCCATCACGAACGTCTCGCCGTCGGCCGTCACCTCGACCGATCCCGTCGGGATCTGCGGATTGCTCTTCCTGTCCGGCAGAAAGATGATCGGGCGCCCAAAGCTCTGGCTCACCTTGCACGGAATCGCCTGCCCCTCGAATGCGTGTCGCACCGCACGATCGAGGTACTCCGCCAGACGCCACTCCGCCAGTTCTCGCACGAGGGCCTGGAGCGCCTCCCGCTGATCCGGCTCCACGTCAATCGTGACGCACCCCGATCAGGAAGAGGCCCCGTTACTTCAGGCGCCACGGCCCCCCTGGCTCCCAGGAACCACCAAACTCTTCACCACTCACCAGCGCTTGAAGCACCGGGATGAGAAAATCCTGAAGGCGTTCCATCAGCGCGTCGGTATCCAGCCCATCGGTATCGATCCGCGCTCGTTTCGAAAAGGCTCGCATCTGTGTCTGCCGTCGCCCATCCTGCCAATACTCGCTCGTGAGCCCGATCGGAGTGTCGTCTGGGATGGCCGTGCGTCGACGTTCGAAGGTCCGGCGGACAGCTTCGCCGAGCACGCCGCCCTCGAATCCGAACTCCGAGGCGATGTAATGGATGTCGAAGTAATCTTTGATCCGACTGTTCCTCAGCCCCAGCCGGACGATCGCATGCAGCTTCTCGGCAACCACCGACTCTGGCCGGTAGGCAAGCACTCTCGGAGCAGGAAGATCGAGGAATGTTGGATAGTCAATTCGTCCCGGCCGCGGCCAGACCGCATCGCCGACACCAATGTCGATCTGAAGACGATCTCGAGCTACGCCGAGCTCAGCAACTACAGAGATCCGAAAGCCGAGATACTCTTCATTCGCTCGGAGCTCCTCGATCTGGAGAGATGAGAAGTCGAAACGCACTCCGTCATCGAAGTCGACATCGGTAGAAAGAATCTGCTGAAAATCTGCTTGAACGTCCTCTCTAGCTGATTCGCCCGTCCGCAGCAGATCGAGATCGACGGTTGCGCGGTAGGGCGAATCGGACCAGATCCGGAGCAGCATTGCTCCCTTGAGCACGAAACGGTTTCTGCCGTCACTCTTCGAGAGCCGATAGAGAAGCCGCTCGAACAGGAATCGGCGCAGGACCAGGTTGAACTCGATCCCGTTCTCCCGGGCGTGATTCAGAAGACGGGCGCGAACCGAGGCCGCGACGTCCTTGATCTCTTTCCTCGTCACCCGATCGCCTCGAGGTACGGCTCCATCACTCGCCTGACTCTGCAGATTCCGGCGAATTTCCAGAGATCACCGCTACTGTCGGGAAACTTCCTCAGGAAATCCCGCAGCGCTTCCACGGCCACATCGTTTCCAATCCTGTTCCGAAACTTGAAACAGTCCGCCACCGTCTTCGCTGCCGAATAGACCTTGACCTCGGAACCCTCGATTCGCCGAATGTCCACGCCTGCCTGAAACGCCTCGCCGCTCATGAAGACCAGTTGAAGAGGCCATGCTGCGCTCGTCGGTCTCCACGCCTTATTCTCGATGGCCAGCCACACCTCGGCAGGCCCCTGCGTGGTCAGGCCGTGGACACGTAGCGCACTGAGAAGACAAACGACTCCTCCCGGAACAGCCTTCGCGACCTCTACGAGGGAACGGTCGCCGGTAATCTCTCCCCCCTCGAGCACGTACAGTCCCCGCCCGACCCGAACGATCTCCCCCCGTTTCTCGAGTCTGTAGACGAGATGACGCGAAATCCCCCGCTCCTCGAGATCCCTCGGCCGGATGACGCCCCTCTCCCGAGCCAGATCCAGAACTTTCTCATCCATTACAATACCTCGGTACTTAATCATAACCACCGAGGCTTTACAACATTCCACGGGAAGGACGTTGTGTGCTCGAGCAGCGGAGCCTTCTCCGGCCCGCACGCCGGAGGCGTGCCGGACATTAGCCGGTGGTAGCCCCGGAGGGGCAACCACCGGTCATGTCACGCCCCACCCAAATTCACGCAGCACCCCGGCAGGCGTGCCGGACCGCGAGCGTAGCGCCGCTTTCCAAGCGGCCGGGTCGCCGGTTTTCAACCGGCCGTCACCTCATCACGCGCCCGCCTCCGACCCCACCCGCAACTTCCCCCACATCCCCTCCGGCACCGGCTCCTGCAACCGCCACCGTACCGTCACCGGCCGATCCCCCTCCCAGTCCTCGAACACCACATCCCCGCAATAAACGAATGGCGCCGCGCGATTGCCCACCTTCTTCTCACGCCTCACGAAGAGATGGACTGGGATCCCCTTCTCAACATGCCCCCGGATCGCCTCGCCGTCACGGCTGTCGCGCGACGTTCGGTTCTGGCTCTGCCACTCGAACAGTGATGGGTCGAGGAAGCGGTCGCCGTACTGGAAATCGGAGCTGTGCCCTTTCTTGTCGAGCGTCACCATCAGGACGATGTGGCCGCTGCGGTTGACATAGCCTACGTTCCAGATCGCCTTCGAGAACTGCATGCCGAAGAGCGGCGGAATCTGCTCGCGGCTGTACGACCGCCACAACTGGAGCTCCCCCTCGCGGCGCCCCTCCGGCGACAACTCCCACCCATCATCCTTCAACTCGAACACCATATTGTGCCGCGTTCCCGGCCGCCCTGCATCCGGACCGAACCACCCGCGCAAAATCCGAGGCAGCTCGTTCTCTCCACCCTCTTTCGGCCGGGCCACGTTCACCGCCACCTTCACGAAATCCATCACGAACGTTTCACCGTCGGCCGTGACATCGGTCGAACCCGTCGGGATCTGCGGATTGCTCTTCCTGTCCGGCAGAAAGATGATCGGCCGGCCACCGCTGTGGCTCACCTTGCACGGGATCGCCTGCCCCTCGAACGCGTGTCGCACCGCGCGGTCGAGGTACTCCGCCAGACGCCACTCCGCCAGCTCTCGCACGAGAGCCTGCAGCGCCTCCCGCTGATCCGGCTCCACTGCAATCGTGCTCCGGAACGTCCCAGCCTCGTACTCGAAGTACGAAGTCGCCCCCGTTCCCTTCCCTCCGGCCCACGCCTTGATCGGGTTCTGCTCCAGGAGCCGCCGCATCGCCTGCAGGATCCTCCATCGCCTCCCCCAGCTCATCCTTCAGCACCGCCGATCGCGCCGCGACGTGCGCGACCTCCCGCCCCAGAGCATCGATCTCCAGCTCCCCGGGCAGCGCGTCCGCATTCAGCATTCGCGAGGAGAACCAGCATCTTGTAGCTCTTCACCATCGGCGTGATCTCGAGAGCGCGCAGGAACTCTCGGTGCCCATCGAGAGCCGCGCGCGAAGCATCATCCAGATCGCGCATCGCATCGACCATCTCGAGCCACGATCCATACTCCGCTCGCACGGCCCGCGGGTTGTATCCCTCGTGATACGTCTCGGTCGCTGTCGGCCGCTCTCCGTTCAGCTCGCGGAAGTCCTCGTAGTGCCGCCGCAGCGCCTCGACCTCGCCTCGTCCCGTGCTCGCCAGTCGCCGGAGAATCTCGATCGTCTCCAGATCGTAGGTGACCTCGCACCCGGGAGGCAGATCGAGCTCCCCCTCCCGGTACCGCTCGAGGAAGTTCAGGATCTGCTGCCGTCCCGACGGCAGATCGAAGAGCGTCTGCGGCTTCAGCAGAAACGTCTTGTGATTGCCGATGTAGTCGATCACCGTGAGGTGCGACTTCCCCTCCGCCTTGCGCAGCCCGCGCCCGAGCTGCTGGAGCCAGAGGATCCGTGACTCCGTCGGCCGCAGCATCATCACCGTGTCGAGATCCGGCACGTCGACACCCTCGTTGAACATGTCGACCGCACACACGAGATCCAGCTCTCCCGCCTCCAACTGCTGCAGGGACAGTGTCCGCGGCGCACTCCCCTCACCCGAGTGAACCGCAACCGAGCGCAACCCGTTTCGCGTGAAGAACTCCGTCATGAAGTCGGCGTGCCGCTGCGACACGCAGAACACCATCGTCCGCTCACCGCCGCGCTCCCGCCACTGGTCCAGCGCATTCTGTGCACGACGCTCGGTCGCGACGGCGTTCGTCAGCGCCTCCTCGTCGAATCGCGTGCTCCTCCAGGGGATGTTCGAGTAATCCACGTCGTCGGGAACACCGTAGTAGTGAAACGGACTGAGCAGCCCTCGACGGATCCCATCCGCGAGATCACACCGGTAGACGAGATTCTCCTGACAGAGCGCGAGGAGGTTTCCGCCGTCGGTCCTCTCCGGCGTCGCCGTCAGCCCGAGCAGGAACTTCGGCTGAAAGTGATCGATCAATCCTCGGTACGTGGCCGCGCAGGCATGATGGAACTCATCGACGACGATGTAATCGAATGCGTCGGGCTGGAACGAGTCGAGATGCTCCTGCCGTCCGAGCGTCTGGATCGAGGCGAAGAGAACATCCGCATCGCGATCCCGCGAGCCTCCCTTGTACAACCCGAGGCGGGCAGCGGGGCGGATCTTCCGATACGTACGCATCGCCTGCGAGAGAATCTCCTCACGATGCGCGACGAACAGCACGCGCTCGAACTCCGGTCGCGCCGTGTCGAACGCGCTCAGCCACGTCTTTCCCAGGCCGGTCGCGAGAACCACGAGACCTGCACCATTCCCCTCCTGGCGCGTCAGCTCCAGCGCCTCGAGCGCCTCCCGCTGAACCTCATGTGGCTCCGGAACCTCCAACGGTTCCTCGGCGACCTCCGCAACCGCCTCGGCCGTCGGAAGCGGCAGAACCACCCGGCGCTTCCGATACGCGTCGATCCACTCCGGCGTGAGCGGTTGCGATGCACGATGATGAAACAGCTCCTCGAATGCCTGCTCGATCTGGACGAATGCAGGATCACCCGCTCCGGATGAGGTGACGCGATAGTTCCACTCGACGCCATGACGCAGCGCGGTCTCGCTGATGTTCGAGCTCCCGACGAACGCGACTCCCGCACTCCCCTTCCCGGTGAGGATGTACGACTTCGGGTGAAACGATCGGGCGTTGAGCGTGTAGTCGCCCGGCTTGTCGAGCCGCGTCTCGAACACGCGCAGATCGACCTCACCCTGAAGGTCGAGCAGCCGCGAGAGCGCCTCCGGCTCCGTGGCGTCACGATAATCTCCGGTGAGGAAGCGGATCCTCCCTCCGCGATCGAGAAGATCCTCGAGGTGGGGAAACAACAGATCGACTCCCCTGCGCATCGTGAACGCGACGACGATGTCCGCTCGATCCGCGACTGCCAGCTGCCGCTCGAGATGCGGCAGCAGCGGATCCTCGTCGCCACCGCGGACGAGCGCCGAGCCGCCCATCGACTCCTCGTCCTCGCCCGTAATCCCGCTTCCACGGAATCACGCCCCGGACACCTCCCCGCGGCTGCGAGACATCGCCGCGATAGCGAGGGATGACGTGTACGTGAAGATGCGGAACCGTCTGCCCGGCGACATCGCCGACATTGATCCCGATGTTGAATCCATCGGGCGAGAAGAGAGCGACGATCTCGTCCCTCACCCTCTCCGTTCCCTCAGCCAGCGCCGCCCGTTCCTCGGGAGTCGCATCGAACCAGCTCGAGACGTGTCGCTTCGGGATGACGAGCGCGTGCCCCGGCGACACCGGAAACAGATCCCAGACCCCGAAGACATGCTCCGTCTCCACGAGCATACGGTCACTCTCGAGCGAACAGAACGGACAGTCGCGCGAGCTCAAGAACGCCCTCCCCTCTCCACCCGCCTGGAGATGATCATCGTCCCCTCCAGCCCGGCGTTCACACACTCGGCGCAGCGCCACTGCCTGACCGTCCGCTTAGCAGTCCGTACCGTCTGACAGACCGGGCAGAGATGATCGAAGACGATCCGCTCCTTCGCTGGGTGCTCGGACTGCAACTGCTCGTCACCTCTGACGACGCGACACTCCGCGAGCCGCTCCGTCTGCGGCTCGTATCCAGCAGCGACCATCAGCTCCCGCCACTCCGGTCCGTGCGGTCGCGCCTCCGCACCGTGCAGTTGGAACGTAGCGATGTGTGCCGCCTCGTGGCAAAGCGTCTCGAGCAGTTCCTTCCGCGGCCCCAGCATCAGATCCTCGCGGATCTCGATCCGGCTTCTCCCGACATCGCAGCGTCCTCTGGACCGCCGCAGGAGCGGATTGATGATCAGCTCAATGTTGCCGACGGAGCGCACACGCCAGAGATCGAACCATTCCTCGATCTTGTCCGAGGCGAGATCCCCTAAGTCGGCCGGACGCTTGGATACATTCCTCTGAATCACCGTTCGCTCTGCCATTGTAGTTCTACCCGACACCTGATCGTGGGCTCCGAGATCGGCCCTGGCGAACTGATCTTCATGATGATCGTGACGAAGCGTCCTTCATCCTGCCACAGCCGTCTCCAGGCGTGCATAGGCTCCTACCCTGATCATCATCGTCATCATCATGATCTACACCCTACGAAGGCACCGCAGAAACCGGCGTACCCAACGGTGAGGGCGCAACCCTGTAGAATCCGGAAATGGATTTCCGCGACATCAGACGCCTCGTCATCATTTCGATGTTCTCTGATGACACTTTGATGGAGAGATTGGTACTGAAAGGTGGCAATGCTCTGGATCTCGTTCATCACATCGGATCGAGAACCTCACTGGACATAGATCTCTCGATCGAGGACGAGTTCGAGAATATTGAGGAAATCGGTGCCCGAATCAGAGACGCTCTCGAACGACGATTTCTGACAGTCGGGGTGGAGGTGTTCGACTTCAGGTTCAGGAAAAAGCCGAAGGTGGAAACGGAGCGC
The DNA here is from genome assembly GCA_963829355.1 of uncultured Acidobacteriota bacterium. GTDB lineage: Bacteria > Acidobacteriota > Thermoanaerobaculia > Gp7-AA8 > JAHWKK01 > CAWHHZ01. The sequence goes on along the minus strand of CAWHHZ010000012.1, from coordinate 23,280 downwards.
CGGGATCCTCCCTGGGGAGGATACATCGCAGAGTTCAAGCTGATGGAAGCGGAACGGTACTCCACAGTTGAGCCTCAGAGTCGCTCACGTCAGGCAATCACTGTCGGATCCGGTCAGAAACGAACGTTTCGTGTCGAGATCAGCAAGCACGAATACTGTCGAAACAAGGTACCTGTAGAGCTCGACGACTTCACCATCTTCGTATACACACCTGAGATGATCGCATTCGAAAAGCTGCGCGCGATCTGTCAGCAAATGCCTCGGTACCTTCGACGCCGCACCGCAACTCCCAGAGCGCGAGACTTCTACGACATCTATTCAGTTGTCGAGTCAGACATCTTCGAGATGAATGAAGATTCTCCACTTCTGTTCCGCCACATCTTCGCTGCCAAGGATGTTCCTGTGGAACTTGTGGGTGAAATCCCAGACCAGCGCGAGTTTCACAGAACCGATTGGCGATCCGTCATCGAGGCCACAGGAGGCGACCTCGAAGCTTACGACTTCTACTTCGACTACGTGGTGGCATGGACGAACGACGAGCTACAGTCCTTTTGGAAAGTGTAGTCTCCACTCTTCGTCATACTCAGTTTCCGTCATCCCATGGGCGAGATAAAAATCGAAGTTCAGTCCAAGTCTCTTTAATGCAACCAGTCGTGAAGCGTCATACCCGGCCTTCTTCATGTAAAAGCCGATCGCCTGATGGTACGGATACACGTAGTTCAGCTTCTTTAATGTCGCGATCAGCGTGTTGATAGAAAGCTGATCACGAGCATTTCGAAACGCCTCGAGTACCTGGATCACTCCCCCCGCGTATGTGGGCCGGACAGCGATATCAATCAGGGTCCGCTCGAGACCAGTCACCGCAACTCTTCTTCCGGAGGGATCCGTCACCTCAATCACCTCCAGGTTTCCAGTGTTCTTCCCACTCAGGAGAATGAAGCGAAGCCGATCAGCACTGAGGATGTAGTTCGACTCTCGCTGAGGGGCCTTGAATGCCCTGTCCAGCGACTGTTGAGCCAGCTGGCCTGCAGATTCCGGCTTCGGACTCTGCTCCTTGTTCACGTAGATCGTACGTGGGAGCTGATCGGTCAGTCCGTGGAGATAAACGGCCGTTCCGTGCGTCAGGTAGGAGTTGGACCGGAGAGACAAAGCCAACTCGAATGGCGAGTAGCCAGGCAGGACATATCTGACGTACTCCTTGTAGATGGGTGAGGCCAGGACCTTCTCCTGCACCAGATCGTGTCGAGCGAGCAGATCGATCAAATCTCTGCTGCTCGGCAAGGAGTCGACGACGCCGCGATCCATATTCTTTTTCAACTCAGAGGTGAGTTCCCGGGCGCGGAACGCTTTCTTCCGGCTGTCCTTTAGCGCCTTCTTAGCTGAAGCGAGTATGTCTGAGTCGTTCATGGCGAGTCTTAGGGGGCACTCCCTCCTGTTCTCTCGGGTATATATACCTACGAGAACAGGAGGGAGTGCCTAGTGTCTTTCTCAGGAACGTCGTGCCGAGATGCTTCCTGTGTAGGTATATATACCACAGGAAGCATCTCGGCACGACGTTCCTAGTAGCTTTGGTATATATAGACCATTACCACGCCCCACTTCGTTTTACACCTTTCGGGACTTAAACCTATGTCAGAGTGGAACTTACAGAAGAGATGCGTCAAACTCGATAGCTTCGGTATATAGACCAAAGTTGCCGATTGCCTGTCTAAATCACGGTTACTCAAAGCTTGCGTTGGATCCGCTGCTCAACTGACACCTCATCCATAAGTTTGCGCAGCTTGCTCGTTCCGATCGGACGCTGCCCGTTCTTCTGCATATTTCCGCAGCTCGCCCACACCAGACTGCCGGGGCCGTTGTACACCTCTTCGAAGGTTCCGTCCTTCTGGAGAGAGATCACCAGGAGGTGGTCAGGTTCAGCGCGAAGTGCGACGGATTTTCCTTGCGTTGCTTTGATCTGAACCAATCGCCCATCCGTTGTGGCAGCGTCGTGGCACTCCGCGCTGCAGGGGAGCAACTCCAGTTGGTAAGCGGAACTCGCCAGAACTTCTCCCAGACTTCCTACGAGATGACCGTCGGGTGTGAATGGACGATTCGGAAACAGCGACTCGAACTCGGACACGAGTTCATACATCCGCTTTACGAGCTCCGGAACAGAGTCAATCGGTTCTGAACGACCTGACTTAGGAAGCTTGGATTTATCGTTCATCCGCGATACCTCTCCTCATTGTGCCACCGCAGAAACTCCGGCGACGGCACGTTCACGGGATTCTCCGGCAGACGGATGTCCCGGCCGTGCATGGCGTAGTACTCGCGGCCGTTCTCCCATTCTTCCTTGATGCGGCCGCTGACGACGAAGTGGTAGTCGGGATCGACGGTGACGTAGCCTTTGTCGAACAGCTTGTGGAGATCGGAGCGGAGCAGCAGGCCGTTGTTGATCGAGTGCTTCTCGACCTCGGCGAAATCACGGATATGCGCCGCCTCGAGCACCGGCAGCGTTCGCTCACCCGTGACCGAGCAGCGTCGCTGGTACGTATCGAGGATCGCCACGCGGAAACTGTTCTGTCCGAGCCGCGGCCGTGAGAGCGTTGGTTGACCGTACCCACCCCACTCAGCAGGCTCTGCTGACTCGGCGATCAACTGATTCGTAATCAGTTGCTCTGCTGCACGAGCGCGACACTCCTCCCACACCCGCCGCCCCTCACCTTGCCGCAGGTCATACCGCTTCCCGCCGACGATGTTCTTCGCGAAATCCTCCGGCATCCGCACCCACTCATCCGGCGCGAAGAACACCGCCTCATTCACGAGGATGCAGCCGATCTCGAAGTCCCGTCGAGGATCGCCGCCCATCTTGTTCCGATCCCGGATCCGAACGAGGCGATCGCGCATGACGCCGAACGTCGGCGCACCATTCGCCTGGCCATACACTTCCCACGCGAGCGAGGCCGGGAGGTGGGAGTAGTGGACGAAAAACCCGAACCCGCAGATCGCGTAGTGCGGCTTCTTCAGCTTGAAGAAGAACGGTTCACCCGGCGCCAGCGCCCCGAACCCGACCTCTGCACTCGGCTTCCAGAAGTTCACGTCCCGAAGCGGCGGCTCCGCATCTCGCAGGAACGAGTACCAGTCGAAGTCCGTGTTGGCGACGTAGCCTTGCATCATCGTTCCATCACCAAGTTCCCGAAGGCTCAGCTGATGCTCTGATGGAGGAAACGATCGAGGCCGGAGCCCGGTCCAACTCCGATCAGCTTCTGATAGGTGCGAAGGGCCTGCTGCTCGGTCATGCTTGCGATCAGATCAGTGACCAGGCGGACCTTGTGGATGTGGGCATCTTCATCATTTCCCTTGATCTGCTCGAGCTGATCACGACAGCTGAGAGGCAGAATCGCGCGATCCTGGTCGAGTGAGTCTAGAAAGATGTCGAAGAGGTCTCGAATAATCTTTCTCTGTCCGTGCTGCTGGGACGCCAGCGCCGGATTCGAGATAGCGAAGTGACGAGTCAGATTCTTCAACATCATCACTTCGGACTGCAGGCGCTCATCAATATCCACGAGGCGCTGGTTAGTTCCGGAAGGTTCACGAAGTGAGATTCCATCCACGTAACGCTGTATGAAATCCGAGGTGAAGACCCGCAGCATGGCTCGCTGCGATCGGCTCCCGTTGAACGGTTCCCGCGGAAAAAGAGCCGAAAGATCTTCCCAGATCTCGATCAGCTCAGCCTGTGTACCGCCGTCTTCGATCTGTTCAACGTCGAATACCCAGTCGAGAAACTTCTCCTGTGCCGTGTCGTTGCTTGACAACCGATCGAGTGGAATCAGGCCCGCGCGATAGAAGTCCTCGACATCGTGAATCGAGTAGGCAATGTCGTCGGCCCAGTCCATGATCTCGGCTTCCGCCGACTTCTGAGCCTGCAGACGACCCTCACGAACCCAGTTGAACTCCTTCTCTTCCGTTCGATACGCTCCATACTTCCGGTGTCTCTTCCCCTGCGTCTCGCGAAACCACGGGTACTTCAGCACTGCGTCCAGGGTGGCTCGAGTGAGATTAAGGCCGTCATGACGGGTCGACCTGACCGCCAGTTTCACGAGGATTCGGAACGACTGAGCGTTTCCCTCGAAACCGTCTGGTACATTCGCCTTTTCGACGACCTGACACAGGACCTCTTCGGCGATGTGCCCGAACGGTGGATGCCCGAGATCGTGAGCGAGGCACGCGGATTCGACGACGTCGGGATCGAGTCCACCGATCGAATCCACAATATGCTCCTGCTCCTGGAGAAGCTTCTCGCAGATCCGGCGACCAACCTGCGCGACTTTAAGCGAGTGCGTCAGTCGATTGTGGACTATGTATCCTTCATCCGCTCCGACGACCTGGGTCACGTTCGCGAGACGGCGAAGTGCGGAACTATGGAGGATGCGGTCCCGGTCGCGTTGCGCTGGGGTGCGCACCTGCTGACCGCGGGCGTCGCTCTCGTGCCGACGAGCGTCTCGGTGTGAATTCAGCGGGAGGCCTCGTAGACTATCGAGCCGCGCCCGCCAGCGCGCCAACCAGCTCGATCCTCAGATCATGTGAAACCTTGAGGACCCCTCGGTCGACCAGTCGCCAGAGCGCTTCCTGCAGCATTGCGTCGGTGACGTGCCGCTCCTGCTGGAGCTCCTCGATCAGAATCTTCGTCCGGATGGGATGTTTCTTCTCGACAGCCTCTAACAGCTTGCGTTCTACCTCATTGCTCGACACCGTCCACCTCCGATACGAAAAGTATATTCAAAAAGCCTGCAGAATTCTTCCCATCGAACTTCGGAGTGCCATTCGCACCCAAATTACTTCCCACGCGAGGGACGCCGGCAAGTGCGAGTGGTGCACGATCCACGGCCGAGACTTTGTGCAGTAAAGTTGGAATTCCAGCTACGACCCCAACTTCTCCGGCTGCGACGAGATCATCGTCTGGATCAGGTCGCAGAACGCCTCCCCGCCCAGGTAGATCTGACCAATCAGCGACTCCCACGGCTTGTACGATGCTCCGCGAGCGTCGGCAACGAACTGGCGGTAGCCTTCGCGTGCCTTCCCAGTCTCCTGCGGATCGAACTTCGCCAGAGTCCACTCCGTCTCGAGCCAGTTCGGAGCGGGAGCCAGGCCGGCGGTCGCGCGGTAGTTGCTCCACTTCCAGTCTCCCGCGTACCTCACCGCGCCGCAGCGCACCGGATTCAGAACGATGTAGCGCGTGAGCTCGAGCAGGTGGGACTCCCGTTCGACCAGGATGTTCTTGAACCTGCCCTGGAACAAGTGCCCCACCAGCCGATGGCGATCGTTGAACCAGCGCGCATATGACTCGTTCAGCTTCTTCATCCCGCGAGACAGCCCCACTTCGGGTGTCCCTGTCCTGAGGAGCGAAGCGACGAAGGATCGATCAGCAGGTGGTAGTGGTTCGACATCAGGACCCACGCGTGCAGGATCCAGCGCCGAAGAATCACAACCTCCTCGAGGATCTCGATAAACCTCTCCCGATCGCGATCATCTCGATAGATGTCGCGGCGTTCGTTGCCGCGAGAAGTGATGTGGTGGATCGCACCTGGGAAATCGATGCGGAGTTGTCTGCCTGCCTGAGGGGTGAAGGGCGGGAGGGATCCGAAGGGGACACGAGAGAGCCGGCGGAAGAGCAACCGTATGCGGCAACCCAGCGGTGAAAACCGAGATCATCCTACCTCGGAGCAGACTGGAGCGCTACCCGGGAAGTTGAAATTCTGGCTGTGACGCCAACTTCTCATGTCAGTGCCATCGTGCGCCACGGAGTCGACGACGAGACGCTGGATCTTGCCGTCGGTCACGTCACCGACACCGCGCGTCCGGGCGAGATCGGGAACACGGTGCTCGCCGGCCATCGCGACACCTTCTTCCGCGGCCTTCGCAACATACGCATGGACGACCGCATCGTGCTCGTCGTCCCGCCCCTCGAATACGAGTACCGTGTCGTCTCGCTCGAGGTCGTCCCTCCGACGGAAATAAGCGTGCTCGATCCGACCGAGAACGAAGTGCTGACCCTTGTGACCTGCCACCCGTTCAACTTCATCGGGTCCGCGCCCAACCGCTTCATCGTCAGGGCGGAGAGGGTCGAATGATCGGGACGGGCCAGGAGTTTCGGTATGGCCGCGGATCCAGCCAGTTCTTTGATATAACCTGCGATCCACGTACACCCGGTCAATCCATCGGCGCCTGCAGGAGTGTCCCGTTCTGGTACACCAGGTCATCGTTCTCCTGGACGTTGTCCGAGATCACGAGACTCGTCTCCGCGATTGCCCGGTTCCTTCCGCCACTGACGATCCGATAGTTCCGGCCGTCCGAGATCCACCGGTACGGCATCTCCCACGGATCCGTCAGACTGCGCTCCCCCGGCGCCCTGGACAGATAATCCGTCAGCGTGTTCGCGAGCGGGACGATGTTGGAGCTCTCGGGATAGCGATCGTGATCGACCGCATAGGCTTCGGCAGCGGTCGCGATCCAGCGGATATCGTCCATCGCTTTTGCCCGCTTCGTCCCCTCATCGAGAGCCGGTGGTCGCAGGGGCTCCCCGAGGATGTCCTCGATCTCGGCCGTCAGCTCCGGCCCCAGGTCGGCTTCTGCGGCCGCCAGCACTTCCTCAGTAGGCTCCACCCGCGGCTCGTTCAGTGCCAGATCATTTGTGAGCATGACCCAGTCCCTCAGCTGTTCTCTTCGTTCGAGCGCACGACGAAGCTCCGCATCCGCTGCGTCGAGCTTCGCACACTCGGAGACCAGTCTCTCGCGCAGCTTCGTCTCCGCTTCCGATGCTCCGGGCGAACGCTCCGGAATCGAGCACGCTCGCAGCTCGACCCTCCTCGAGGGCATCATGAACGCCTCCACTTCCACGACGTCCGCTCCTCCGCCGCTCTTCTCGATTCTCGTAACGTACTGGACGCCAGGGGTGAGCTGCAGGCCGCGAACGAACCGCTCGATCGAATCGTCGGTTCCCTCTGGTGTGACCCGGATGGTGATCGACTCGTATTCGCCGTAGTCGTTCAGGATTGGCTCGCCCGCACGAAACGTAACGGCTGCTCTGTCGGCTGCGGCAGTGATCCGCCCGTGCAGTTCTGTACGGCTCAGGCTCTCCGGCATCACTCTCCGCAGCATCGATTGGTCCTTCTCGTGTTGCGCGATATCGCTCGCAACGTTCTCCCGCATCTCCGTACTCTCGTAAAGCCGGACCATCCTCAGTTGATCGTAGACCCAATCCCGCTCCTTCTTCATCCGGGCGATTCGATCTGCGGCGGACTCGGCACGAAGGGGCATCACGATCAGAAGGACGGCCGCAACGAGAGCGAAGATCGCGGCACCCGAGCTGTAACGTCGATATCGGTTCATCAGACCCTCCCTCAGGGCTCGATCCTTCGGGCTACGACTTGAAGAGTCGGCCGAGTCTACGATGCAGACATTTCATCATTTCGATAAGGGTTATTCTATATTTGGCTCCTCGATTGTCGATACTACTCCCCACCCGCAACTTCCCCCGCAATCCCTCCGGCACCGGCTCCGGCAACCGCCAATGCACCGTCGCCGGCCGATCCCCCTCCCAGTCCTCGAACACCACATCCCCACAGTGGATGAACGCCGCCGCGCGATTGCCCACCTTCTTCTCCCGCCTCACGAAGAGATGGACTGGCATCCCCTTCTCGACGGGCCCCCGAATCGCCTCACCGTCGCACGCCGGAGGCGTGCCGGAATGTAGAGAGTATGGAGTGACCCGCTCACTCGTGTACCGTCGTGGGTTAAGCCCCCGAGGGGCACAGAGCCACTTGATCGTCGAGCTCGAACATCGTATCGAACAGTTGAAGCGATACGACGAGCGAATCGCAGAGATCGCTACCAACGAAGAATACTCAGTCTATGTGGGAGCAATGAGCGTTCTGCGCGGGATAAGAACTCTTTCCGCAATGACGCTACTGTCTGAGCTGGGCGACCTCCGTCGTTTTCCGACGGCCCCCGAACTGATGTCGGCGGTTGGACTCATTCCCGGAGAGTTCAGCACCGGCGATAAGACGAATCGACTATCAATCACCAAGACAGGCAATGCTCACGTGCGGCATATCGTCGTCGAGGCTGCGTGGCACTACCGCCGAGGACCACGCGTCGGAAAGGGTGTACGAGCGAGGCGAGCGAAGCAACCACCCGAAATCGTTGCCATCGCTGAGAAATGCGATCACCGTTTGAGCAAGAAGTTTTATCGATTCACGAGCAGAGGAAAAAAATCCACGGTCACCGCAGTCGCAGTGGCTCGAGAACTTGTCGGTTTCATCTGGGCAATTGGACAAAAGGTACACCCCTGAGGACAAAGTGCAGCCGTGACATCGGCCGAGGGCCCGGCTATCGAAAGGAGAACCCTCGACACCGGCTATTCCTGACACGAGAACAACCGTGACTCACGCACATTAGAGCGAGGCAGCTCCCGACGGATCATTCAAATGCGAGAACCCGCGAATATCAGTGTGATCATCGTCGCTGCATCGCCCTCGGTCGTCGTCACGGCTGCAAAAACGAAAGGCAAAAGACAAAGACGCATTTAGGGAAAAAACAAAAGCAAAAGCAACTACAGATCTACCCTACTTGACAGGGTCACTCCATATCAGCCGGTGGTAGCCCCGGAGGGGCAACCACCGGTCAGTCCGCCCCATCAAAAACCACGCAGCACCCCGGCAGGGGTGCCAGACCGTTACGCGGAGCACCGGCGGCTTGCACCGCCGAAGCGAGAGGCGAAGGAGTGAACGCCGGTCGAGCGGTCGTCCAGCTCATCCCGATCAAACAACTGGAACGTTGACCCTCGAGTACAAGGTCTCGGGAGCGATATCCGCGCCGTTAGGCCAGACGATCGTGCCGAGCTCCGGGTTGACTCGAAGCTGCTTGAACGATTCCACGTCTCGTAGAGGCTCGAACACCGGCCCGCGGAGGGAGCTCTCGAGATCGACCTCTCCCTCCGTTCCATCCTCGAACATGACCCACACCACGTAATCCCTGACGTGCCTTGCCTCGACGACATCAACCAATTTCATCATCACTCCAGTGGATCGATTCTCTCTGGCGTCTCACCATCGCTGATCCGTTCCGTGTCTCCTCACTTTTACTCAGATTGGAGGCGCCACTCCTCGTCGCGAATGCCAGAGTGCCAGCACCTGAACGATGTCTGACCCTTCGATCTCGCGGTAGTAGAGGTCGTACTTGATTCGAGCCAGGTAAACACGACGAACGCCTGTCAGTTTGACGTTCCTGGCGATCGGACCGATTCGGGGCTGCGTCACAAGCAGAGAGAGCGCCTGCTCCAGATCCTCGCGAACTGCGTTGGGTACGCTCGGACGGTTCGAACGCCACCAGTCCTCCGCACGTCGAATGTGTTGAGCAGCGAGAGCAGTGACTTCGACGGCGCGGCGCTGAGTCATTCCCTGCTTCGCAAATCGCGAAGGAGATCCTCGGCAGGAATGGTCTCCCCGCGATCCGCCTGCGCAATCGATTCGAGCAACACGGCTTCGAGCTCCTCATCCACCTCAAAGGAGTCCTCGGAATCCCGAGCAAGAATCGTCACCTCAGCGCCCTCCGCTAATTCGGCGTTCACGACGACCTGTCCGCCAACGACTTTTCCCGAAGCGATCTGCATGATGACGATTCTAACATCCGGTCAGGCCAGATCGTTCCGGTCATCGACCCGCGGTTATGCGGCGATCGGGGGCCAGGTCATGTGTAAGAAAGCCGAATCATCGATCTCGTTTCTTCGAATTCTCCGGTCATCTCTCGACGCATTCGATCGACGAGCTCCTGGTTCGCAGCGACTCCTTCGGCGACGGTCTGCACAGTGGAATCGATACGCTCTGCGACAATTTCGAACTGACGCCGCATTTCCAGGGCGCTGCGATCTGCGGCCTCGCTGGCCGCCCTCGCGATGAGCCGACTGATGTCATCATCGTTCATGGAACATCATCCATCATACCTTGGTCGGACGGTGTCGCGAGGCTGCCATCTAAGCGCAGACTGATCGCCGGTAGCCCCGGTGGCGCAGCTGAGTTCGCCACTTGCGGTACAACGCGCGGAACCAGCCGCCTCTGCGGGATCGGCACTGGACTGATCCCTCCTATCTCCAATCCGACTGACAGCCTTACGCGGGAAGTTGATTTTCTGGCTGTGACCCCAACTTCTTCTGAACGTCGGATACGGGGACATCTATCCGATGACGGTCGGAGGTCGTGTTGTCGCCGTTCTCCTTATCGTTACAGGTCTCGGAGCGCTGGGAGCATTTACGGCATCTGTCGCGAGCTACGTCGTGAGGAATGACGACGAATCGAACAGTCCGAAATCGACCTGACCGCTCTGCGCCAGAAGACTCCCCCTAACTTTACGGCCGATTGACAACAGGCGCTACTCCGGTTTGGTGAGGGTCTCGGGTGGGGTGATCTCGGTGTCGGCTTCGGAGAGGGGGATCGCGCGCGTGCGCGCGATGTCACGGAGGGACATCAGGCGCAGGGTAATGTTCGTTGCGAGGGCGAGCAGTACGAGCGACCAGAAGATCTCCGCTCCGGGATAGGACCGAGCCAGCGCGATCCGATAGATCCGAGGAATGTCCGCGCGCGTGAGGTCTCCCGGATCCGGCAGAGGAAAGGAGGACATGACGTTTGGTGTCGCCCAGTTGCTGAGTATGCCGGGCGCCGGGTACGCCTCCCCGTCGCCCGACCAGATTGCGATCAGGTACACACCCACGACCAGGAGAAATGTCGCGGTGAACAATTTCACTATCGCGAGGTCGGGACGTCCGCGGCGCAACCACCAGCGCGAGGGCAACAACCATCCGGCCACTCGTGATCCGCGACCAATCGGCAAATCGCGAGATGGCACGACCGAAACCACCGCCGCGAACAGCAGAACCGATCCAAAGACGACGACCGTGAACCAGAAGAGAGGCTGGAACGCGCTCGGCAGGCTCGCTGCCTCCCCGCCGATCTCACGCACACTCCCTTCGGACATTGCGGTCATGAGCTCGTCGCCCGACGGCATCACGACCTCGATCCTTCCCTCCCTCGCCGCACTGGCACCCCTTACCGCACGATCATCGTCAGGCACCCTCTCGTAGAGCCGAACGGCTCCATCGAAATCCCCCGCCAGATGATGGCTCACGGCCGCCGCGTAACGCATCGCTGCGGAATCGTTCTCTTCGATGATCTCGTCGAGCCAGCCGGTCCACTGAGGATGACCGAAGGAGTCAACAACGGCGGGAGGTGCCTCATTGATCCGAGAGAGCGACGCGAACCTCGAACCGAAGGCGATCAGCACGATCAGTCCTGCCACCCCCAGACCCACGAGCGCGATTCTCTCGCTCCGACGGATGCTCCCACCGAAGCTCGCAAACTCGAGACGTCGCTTCCGGGCGAGCAGCAGGTACCCGACGATCACCGCGACGGCCGCCGCCAACCACGATCGGTAGACGATCGCGAGTCCGAGCAACAGCGCTACCGGCGCCACGACGATCATCGCACCGGATAGAACCACTTCGTCGATCCGCGGTCGATCTCTCTTCGGAACAACCAGACGACGAGAAGGATCCAGAACAGGATCAGGCTCCACAGGGCGGTCTTCCACGCGACCGACGCCTCTGGCAGCAAGAGCGCCCACGACGTGGCGGCCGCCGCCATCAGAAGGAGGCCGGTCGCAATAGCGATGCGCGTTGCCCGAGAGTCGGCCGGCACCTCACCGGGACGAGGCGTCGCACGGGCCCGCCGCCACGCCACGCTCCCGAGCATCAGAGTGAAGACCGGCAGCCCGAGAAGCAGCGTGAGCAGGGGATAGAGCAGATAGTCGCCGGTGGCGGACCGAACGGTCCAGTCGAACGCAGTGTCCCGCAGCGCGGCCTCATCGTCCGATCTGGCACCATCGCCCATCTCCGCAAAGTACGAGCTCCACACACTCGCCGCGAGCCGCGTCCCCTCGGTCGTCCCGGTGAGCTCTCTCGCCCGGACGAGCCACTCGTACGCGCGCCCCGGATCAGCGAGCGCGGATTCGTGCATCCGAACGAACGGAGCGACGATCATCCGGTCGAGCAGGTAGGTCCAGACGACCGGCTGCGGGTTGCTCTTCCGAATCTCGAGCGCCGTCTCGAACGCCTTGTCCGCCCACGCGTGCTCGCCGAGGCGCTCGTAGAGGCGTGCGATCCACGTGAACTCCCAGTACGGAACGCCGGGCCACTCGCGATCGAACAGTGCCGTCCATGTCTGCTCCGCTCCGGCTTCACGGCCCGTCGCCTTCTGAACGAATCCGAGATGGACCGGATACCACGGTTGGGTGGGATCGCGCTCGATCGATTGCAGCAGGAACGATTCGAGCTCCTCGAAAGACGACGGCTTCGCACGGTTGATCTGATCCGGATCGTCCGGCAGTCCGTAGGTCGGATTCGCCTCCTGGGTCTCGAGCCTCCCCGAGACACCGGTCGTGAAGTTTCGACCGACCTCAGCACCACTCTTGACCCCGTTCATCCGCCTGAGAAGGTTCCCGCCGGCGTAGAGGGGTGTCGTAAAACCGTCATCACGCCACACGAGTGTCTGCAAGCCGGTGACACCCCGCTCCGACCAGATGATCTCGAGCTCCTCCGGCCCGCTCCGCATCTTCACGATCTCGCCCGGCAGGAAGTGCCTCTCCAGCACCCGATCCGCGTCAGGATCGACCACGAGCAGGTAGCCACTGTCCCTCGTTTCGCCGCTGTCATTCACCCACAGTTCGCGAACGAACAGCCGGTCATCGTGAAGGATCGCCTGAACCGCCTCGACCGGGCGGCCCGACGCAGCCGCTCGACGGTAATGCTCGAGCGCTTCCTCGCGCTCCCCCGACTGCCACAGAAAATCGGCCAGCTGTGCACGTGCCGCGGCGTGATCGGGATCGACCTCGATGGCGCGGCGAACGACCTCTCGAGCTTCGTCTGGCCTGTCGAGTCGAACGAGCGCCTCGGCCTGATATCGAAGGACGTCCGCGGAGGGCACGGACTGCTCGAACAGCCGCAGAGCCATCTCCGGCTCATTCCGGACATGGAGGTGGTACAGGCCCGCGAGGAACGTCGCCATCTCCCCGACACCCTCGGCCGACATCCGCCGGAGCTCGATCTGATCGGGAGCATCGGCGGAGAGCTTCAGTGGTTGCGCTTCACGCTCCGCATCGACATCCATGACGTCGAAGTCGCGCATCGAAGGCGCGGGAGAATCGCTCGCATTGGTCTCCGGTGCGGCTGGCCGGAAGTCGACGAGCGTGAACGAGGGCTGCAGCTCGGTCTCGCTTCGAAGGGAGAGTGCCTCTCCCCACACGACGACACCGGCTCCGAGCCGGGACCCGAGCTCGCGCGCCTTCTCGTGCGAGCGAATCGCCTCGCCGGTCTGATCGATCCCGGCGACTTCGACCTGATCTCCGAGCCGCGACTCGATCGATCGCTCGACGAGCGTAGCCATGACCCGACCTTCTCTGGCAGAGACGTCGTCGGGACCCCAGAACGGCGCGACGGCAACGACGAGCTTCTCGGATGCCGGGCTGTCCGCCGGTGGAGGACTCGCCGTCGGTTCGATGGCGTAGTGCAGGACGACCCCGAGGATCACGCCGAGAGCGATGCCGGCCGCGACGATCCAGGGGAAGGCGATCGATCGCTTTCCCCTGGGGAACGGAACGGTGGGTCCGGTATCCGGTTCCGCACGTATTCCGATCCCCAACTCTTCATAGGACCCTGGCCGCTCCTGCGGATCTTTCCGGGTCATCGCTTCGAGGAGCGAGACGACCTGGTCGGGAATGTCGGGCCGCTTCTGCCGAACGTCCGGAAGTGGTTCATGCAGATTCTGCGCGACCACAGCCATCGGCGTCGTGCCCCGAAACGGCCGCTCGGCCGTCAGCATCTCGTAGAGGACGATGCCGAGCGAGTAGACGTCGCCGCGAAAGTCGACCTGTTTCCCGAGGGCCTGTTCCGGAGAGACGTAATGCGGCGTACCGAGCATGAAGCCGGTCTGGGTGAGAAACGGAGTCATCGGTCTCGTCGAGAGTCGTCGCCTTCGCCAGTCCGAAATCCGCGACCCTGATGTCGTCACGAGAGTCGATCAGGATGTTCGCCGGCTTGATGTCGCGGTGGACGATCCCACGCTCGTTTGCCGCGGCGAGTGCATCGATGATCTGTTGAAGGTAGCGAAGCGTGTCGTCGAGCGGCATCGGCCCGGTTCGACCGATGCGGTCCGCGAGCGTTTCACCTTCGACGTACTCCATCACCAGATAGGCCTGGTCGTCGATTTCGCCGAACGAGTAGACGCGGACGACGTTCGGATGCTCGATGGTCGCGAGGGTACGTGCTTCGCGCAGGAAGCGGGATCGTGCCTGCGAGTCACTGGCGATTTTCCCGGAGATGATCTTGATCGCGACCTTGCGACCGAGGACGTCGTCCCGCGCGAGAAAGACGGATCCCATCCCTCCCTCACCGAGGGAGTCGAGAATCGTGTAGCCAGCGATCCGGGGCTGTGTGTCGCCCACAGCGATCCCGCAGGAAGGACACACCGTGGCTCCCTGTCCCAGCCCCGTCCCACACGCAAGGCATCGATCCGAGCTCATTGAGACGACGAAGATACCACGGGCGTTGAAGTTGTGGTCACAGCCAGAAAATCAACTTAACGACGACTGGAGAGAGCTCCGAGGCCAGGTCTTTGATTGTCGGTCGAGTCTACGAGCAGTAGACTTTTCACCATATTCGGGTGGCAGTTTCTACCAGGAGTAGAGTCGACCGAAAAACGAAGACCTGGCCCCAAGACACCGAAGACACCGAAGACACCGAAGACACCGGAATCAATATATTCTATCTATGTTATATTACTTGCGTGGCATGGGACGTGGAATTCACAGACGAGTTCGGAGAGTGGTGGGATGCGCTCGATGAGAACGAACAGGAGTCGATCGACACAGTCGTCCGGTTGCTGGAGGCGCGGGGACCGACGCTCCCCTACCCCCACTCTTCCGACGTTCGCGGCTCCCGGCATGGAGCGATGCGCGAACTTCGAATCCAGCACGCCGGCGAGCCTTACCGGATTCTGTACATGTTTGATCCGCGTCGGGCGGCGATTCTGCTCCTTGGCGGGAACAAGACCGGGGACGATCGCTGGTACGTCCAGAACGTTCCGCGAGCAGACGCGCTGTACGACCAACACCTGGAGACTCTGAGGAAGGACGGACTGCTATGAGTCGGAAGTTCGATGAACTGAGAAAGAACATGAGCCCGGAGGCGCAGGCGCGCTCGAAGGCTCGAGCCGAGGAGATCCTGCACGAGATGGCGCTGGCCGACCTTCGGCGCGCACGATCGCTCACCCAACAGCAGGTCGCCGAGAGTCTCTCGGTCAATCAGGCGTGGATCTCAAGATTCGAGCGTCAGACCGATATGTACATCAGCACTCTTCGTTCCTACATCGAGGGACTCGGCGGCGAACTTGACATGGTTGCGCGGTTTGGAGACGTCTCCGTGAAGCTGGATCCGTTGTCGGAGATCGGCGGGCCGGCTTCCTTCTCTCAATCCTCCGAGACCAAGGACAACCGTCAACGAGCAGCACTTCAATCCGTAGAGAAGTGATCCGACTGTTGGTTGGGGCGCCGCCGCAGGCTACTCCCTCCCGGCCACTATCACCCCAATCGCCGCCAGCCCCAGCGCGGTAAGATTTAACCTCAGAGCTCAAAATATAAGCCTTGCAGGCGGACACACCGCCGCGCGCCACTCGAAAACTTATATTTTGAGCTTTGAGGTTAAGTTTTCGAACTTAAGGTCCGGTTCGAAATGTTCGAGATCCGGATGATATGCGGTCACGATGAAGCAGCGCTCCTGTTCCTCATCGATGGCGGCGAGGACGTGAATTGGCTCGCCTCTGGTCGAGAGAATCAGGTGACTCGGGAACGGCTGATCTTTCTGGTAACTCTCGATGATCTCACCCTCTTCGAGTGCAACGAAAACGTCTTCCCGCGTGATTCCGCGCTCGAGCAGGCGCTCGAGAGCGTGCTGTCGCCAGAGGACGCGCCGGTCGGCGGCCAGGCGGCGAATGAGGTCGCGCGGTGATTGCGTGTTCACACGTTGCGATTCTACTTCACTCCCGAACGGGATCGGCTTGCGCCGATCGACCGCGAGGGTCGGGTACCCGCTCACTTCTCCACTTCTGGTAATCAGTTACAATCGGAAACGTCTCAGTCTCTCGCGTCTCGTGAAGAAAGCGTAGCGCCGGTTTGAAACCGGCCGGGCCGCAGGTTTCTAACCTGCCGCCAACCAACGACAGTGACATGAAACTTCACGACGGCAAATGGTCCTTCTCTCCCACAGATCTGGCGAACTTCCTTCGGTGTGAGCATCGCGTCACGCTCGACCGGATGCGACACCTCGGAGAAATCGAGCCGCCGAAGGTGCGGGGCTCGGCGCATGCTGAGCTCCTGATCCAGCATGGAGGTGAGCACGAGCGCGACTATGTCCAGAAGCTGAAGGACGAGGGGAAGCAGGTCGTCGTCATTCCGGACCGCGGCGAGATCTCGTTCGACGAGGCGCGCAAGCAGACGCTCGATGCGATGCACAGCCGCGCCGAAGTGATCGTGCAGGCACTGCTCACAGTCGACCCATGGATCGGCTACGCCGACTTTCTCTTCCGGCGGCCCACGCCGTCGAAGCTCGGCGACTGGAGCTATGAGGTCGGGGATACGAAGCTCGCCAGGAATGTTCACCCCGAGGTCGTCCTCCAGCTCGGCGTGTACTGCGACCTTCTCGAGTTGATTCAGGGCATCGCTCCGAAAGACATGTGGGTCATTCTCGGGAATGGGGAACAGTACAAACTCGAACGATCGGAGCTCGATGCCTACATCCGGCGCGTGCAGCAACGCTTCAAAGGCGAGTTCGTGGATCCGGGAACCGAGAGCCGGGAACCGCACACCGAACCCTACCCCGTCACGCTTCTGCCAGCTCTGCAAGTGGAACCTCACCTGCTACCACCACTGGCGCGACACCGATCACCTCAGCCTCGTCGCCGACATCCGCCGCGACCAGATCAAACGCCTCGCCCCCGTCGGCATCACGACCCTCACCGACCTCGGCACCGCCGATCCGAAGCTCGACGTCCCCGGAGATCGCCGCCCCCACGTTCGAGAAGATCGCCAACCAGGCCCGCCTCCAGCTCCATCACAAGCGCACTGGCGAGCACAAGGTCGAGTTCCTCGAGCCCGAGGAGCGTCGCGGCTTCGAGCGCCTCCCGAAGCCGAGCCCCGGCGACCTCTTCTTCGACGTCGAAGCCGACCCCTTCGAGGAGCTCGTCTACCTGTTCGGGCTGGAGCTCAAAACCGAGCATCGATACCTGACTGACGGTCCCGAGGGATTTCCGCAGCCGAAAACGAGATACACCGCCCATCGCACATACCTCCCCTTCTGGGGCCATAGCGAGGCGAGAAGAGCGCCGAGCGTTCGAATCGACCATCGACTTCATCATCGAGACCCTGAAGCACCATCCCGACGCCCACGTCTACCACTACGGTCCCGCCGACGTCATCGCGCTCAAGAAGCTGATGGGCAAGTACGGCAGCCGCGAAGAACAGCTCGACGACCTCCTGCGCCGCGAGACCTTCGTCGACCTCCTCGGAGTCGTCCGCCAGTCGATCCGCATCTCGCACCCGAGCTACTCGCTCAAGAAGGTCGAGACCTTCTACATGGAGCGCGAGAACGAAGGAGTCATCGACGCCGGCGGCGCCATCGTGGCGTACCAGAACTGGCTGGCGCAGGGAGGCGACGAGCTCCTTCAGGAGATCGAGGAGTACAACCGCGAGGACTGCGACTCGACCCTGCACCTGCAGACCTGGCTGCTCGACCTGCGACAACAGTTCGAGACCGAGCGCGGTATCCCGCTGTCATGGCCAGAGCCGCGCGAGCCGGAGAAGACACCCGAGGAAGAGGAAGCAGAGAAGCTGGCATCGGACGATCTCTCCTCCGTGCTGCATCAGGGACTTCCGGAAGATCGCGAGCAATGGACGGACGACGAGCGCGCAAAGTGGACGCTCGGACATCTTCTCCACTATCACCGTCGGGACGCGAAGCCGGGCTGGTGGGAGCATTTCGCGCGAATGACGCAGACCGCCGAGGAGCTCGTCGAGGACAAGGAGGCGATCGGCCTTCTGGAAGCGACGGGCAATAAGAGCAGGTAAAGAAGTCGAAGGCCGTCGAGTTTCGCTTTCCCCCTCAGCAGCACAAGTTGTCGCCCGGAGACGGTGTCCGCGATCCGGAGCTTCTCGATGAGAACGGCAATGCGATGAGTGCGGGGAGCGTCCACAGACTCGGTGAGGACGACAGCACCATCTGGCTGAAACGCGGAGAGAGTCTCGACGATCAGCCTCTCGCCCCGCTCGATTGTCCCGAGCGGACCGATCGACGACAAGATCATTCGCAAAGCGCTGAGGAGATTTGCTCAGTCCGTGATCAACGACGGCCTCGAGAAAACACCGTACGAGGCAGCGCGTGACATCCTTTTGTGGCGCCCGCCGAGGATTGCAGGTCTCGAGCGCGGCAAACCGATTCAGGAAGGAGATCTCGAGGTCCACGAGATCGTCGACCTCTCGCGCCGCCTCGACCGCTCGGCCCTGTTCATCCAGGGACCGCCCGGTTCCGGCAAGACCTACCGCGGCGCGAGGATCATCATCGATCTGATCGCAGCCGGAAAGCGCGTCGGTGTCTGCGCGACCAGTCACAAGGCGATTGAGAACCTTCTACAGGAAGTCGAGAAACAGGCGAGCAGATCCGGGGTCGAGCTCCGAGGGCTGAAGAAGTCGTCGTCATCTCACCAGGCATTCTGCTCGGAGCTATCCACTCCCCTGATCCGCGACACATCACACAACAAGAAGAGTTTCCCTGGCGAAACGAAGTGGAAAGAGGACGACCCCGACATCAACCTCGTCGCCGGAACACCGTGGTGCTTCTCCGCTGATCGCCACGACCAGCAGTTCGACGTCCTGATCATCGACGAAGCCGGCCAGATGGCGCTCGCCACCGCCCTCGCCGTCTCCACCGCCGCCAAATCCGTCATCCTCCTCGGCGATCCCCTCCAACTCGCCCAGGTCTCCCAGGGCACCCACCCCGACGGCTGCGGCGCCTCCGTCCTCGAGCACCTCCTCGGCGACGCCCCCACCATCCCCGCCGAGCGCGGCATCTTCCTCGAACACACCCGCCGCATGCACCCCGACGTCTGCAAATTCATCTCAGCCGTCGTCTACAACAACCGCCTCGAATCCGCCCAAGAGTGCCGCGCCAACGTCCTGACCTTCAAACCCGCGGATGGCCCCACCGCGTCACCCCGAGCGGGCGGGCGGGCGGGAATGCGAGGGGCCTCCCCATCCACGCACCAAATAACGCCCGAAACGAACACAGCACCAACCACCACAATCCCCGCCTCCGGCCTCCTCTACCTCCCCATCCCCCACACCAACAACTCCCAGGACTCCCCCGAGGAAGCCGAAGCCATCACCACCCTCGCCCGCCGCCTCCTCGACGGCACCAAGGTCACCACCTGGAACTGGTGCAAAAACACCCAGTCACCGAGGACCTCACCCAATCCCACATCCTCGTCGTCACCCCCTACAACGCCCAGGTCCGCCAGCTCAAACGAACCCTCGCCGACGCCGGCCTCGACGCCATCCGTGTCGGCACCGTCGACAAGTTCCAGGGCCAGGAAGCCCCGATCGTCTTCTTCAGCATGGCCACCTCGAGCGGCGAAGAAGTCCCCCGCACCCTCGACTTCCTCTTCAGCCGCAACCGCCTCAACGTCGCCATCTCCCGAGCCCAATGCCTCGCCATCCTCGTCGCCAGCCCAAAGCTCCTCGACGTCCACTGCAAGACCATCGAGCAGATGAAGCTGGTCAACTCGCTGTGCAGGTTTGTGGAGATGGCGGAGGGCTCCTTATGAACTACCCGGTCGGGATTCTCATCTGCCAGAACTGCCGCAACGAGGCCGCGTGGCAGGACCGCTCCTTCATCGGATTGCGAAGAAGCTTCACGGTCTCACCTGAGCGTAGGTCGCGACCGAACTTCGCTCGTAGCATTCGAGGCGTTCGGTGCTCACAGTGCGACAGTAAACGCATTGTTTTCAAATGGAGCCTCAACCAACACCGAAGCCTCAGCCGAAGCCACAGCCGAAGCCACAGCCGAAGCCACAGCCGAAGCCGGCCGAGAAGTCTCGCCCGGTGAACACAGTCGCCAATCCCTACGTGGTAAGACCGGAATCGACGTCTCGTATGAGAGGCAATACTCCAATAGGAGTAAAACGAAGCAGGAGGGCAAACCGCCTGTTGTTCGAGTCCCGCAGCTGGTTCACAGAAGCTGGAACGAGCTGGTAGCGGATCTGGAGAAGAAGAGGATTAACTATCGGACCTGCCCTGCCTGTGATGGTGACGGTGGTCTCACAATGGGTGTTTCAAGTGTGGGGGCAGTGGCTTCCTCAGCTGACATCCAGAAAGATCTCCTCTGCTTCGTCTCATTCGTGATGGCTCTGTCACGCCCTCACTCTTCCGGAAGCACCTTTAGGGTGCCCCGGACTTCTCGAGCAACAACACAGACACATCAGACGTAGTGCAGCAGATGGCTCTCATCCGGCCACCAGAGAAGTGTAAGACTCCGCCTGCGACCATTCGGGGAATCCTCCTGCACTTCATGTCTCTGGGCGCGGTCAAAATGTCGAACCAAGCAGATGCGACCACATCAGTTGGTCCCGCGTGAGCCGACTGCTTCATGATGTCATAGGCTACGCTGTCTCTCGATAGATATGTCTCGCAACTTCACGGGAAATGGTACGTCTCGATTCCGTCGACTCATGCGATCCGTCCGCAGTACTGTAGACGACGATAGCGGGCCAGCTACCACACTCCACCAGGCGAATCGCCGTTGACGTGAGGCTCGATCCGAAGAGATCGGCAAGATCGGAGCCATCTGCAACGTTATCAGCTTTTGCGCAGCCCGCGGCACGAACATCGACTTTGGTAGCAAGAGATTCTGCAGCGTATTTGTTTGCTCGATGCTCCGGCGATGGTCCGGTCCAAGTCTGTAGATCGTATTAGAGCAGCTGGAACGCTGCCTTCCCGGCGACCGTGTATCCAATGCCCCAGTTCATGAGCCAGCGAGAAACGCTGACGGGGGGCATATCCGCCCCTTTTCAAGGTGATGAACCTTTGCCCCCGTACCCTACCAAACGGGCTTCACATCCGCGCAAATCTTCTTCCACAACTGTGAGTCCGCAATGGTACGCAATCGCAGGCAAATCTATGTCCTCGGGTTCACTAATGCCGAGTTCCTCGAGCAGCCGTTCCGGTGAGCGATAGTGTGCAGTCACGACTCCTCATCCGGAAGCAATCCGAGGGCCTCCATCTGCTTCAGGATCTCACCAAGATCTTCCGAGGGCAGCGCCTCAGGCTTCGACGCTGGATAGCGAACTCCGGATGGTTGCGCGCGACTTCGAAATACAGACTTCGTTGGGCTGCGGGATCATCGGGGATTCTCGACGTCCTCGCTTTGTACGAACGGAGTGCTCGCTCATGACCGGCACGGGCCTCCTGCAACTTCGCCTCCTGCTCTTCGTGATGGCGCCGAATAAGGCACGAACGTCGCGCACGACCTGGTCCGGGTCCTCGCTGCCTTGCTCCCATCATCCCTTCCCTCAACTCCTCTCCCGACATCTGTTCGAGGAATTCTTCGAGGGCGTCGTAGATCCGAGCCAATGGCTCGCTACTCTGCGGATCGGTCACTGCTTTGGTCCTTTCTGCGTTCAGGTTCCGGTCTTGGTACCTGTCCGCGACGAGCTTCCGCTGGATCGCTCGGACCTTCGTGCGGTAGGTCTTTCGTCCATCTCAAGGAGCGTCTTCAATTCCGGCCCCTTCAGGCCTTCCTCCCACCCCTCGATAATCAGAGCCGCGACTGCGTCATCGGCGAAGAGATTTATGGACTGCCGTAAGGCGCTCCTCCATTCCCTCCAGACCGCCTGCAGCTTCTGCATCGGTAATCGATGTGTCCGTTCGAGAATCGATATCTGTGACTATCAGGTCCCTTCCATCATTCAATTCCGCAACGAAGGTTCCCACCCAATGGCCGAGATGCTCTGCATCGTGTTTTTCAGGCGCTCGACGAAGGTTTATCCTTGTTCCATACGCGTTTGCCTTCGAGTGTCCGAACTACACGGAAGGCTTCCGCTAGCAATTCCAACGGGGCACGGCCGTCCGCAGCTCGTCCGATCCGGCTGATCCTATGGCGAGCGTACTGCTCAAGAAATTGGATCTCTTCCGGCGTCAGCTCATTGCCTGCCGTTATCACCTCCTCGATGGAGGCTGCCTTCTCTGTCGGAACTTGTTTCGAGGCCACCGCTGAGTGCTCCTACCTTCTTATTTTCCGTGCTCTCGGACCGATCGGACAGCCTTTTGTTCCTGCACCTTGTCCAGATCAGCTCCACAGCCCGGAAGTATTCAGTAGAAGCGAAAACCAACAACAGAGAACGAAGGAGATCGGCAATGACGAAACCAAGAGGCTGCGACTGAGAAGGGACGGAAGTACCGCATCGATATCGAAGGGACGCTGCATGATTGGAAAGCGAAACGATCACCACCGAAGACATCTGCCGACTCGGCGGATGGATATCTTTTTCAGGGCGTGACGTGATCGACAAGGAGAGCAACGAGAGAACACTCCAGCCGGGTGAGACAGTGGAGCTCAAGCCCGGAATGGGATTCGCGAAAAAAGTGAAGGTCAAAGAGGGGCGCCCGATGATCGAAGCCCGGCTCGCGTCCGAGCTCTCGCTCCTGCGCACTCGGTTCGCCAATCTCGAATACGACGAAGAACGCCGTTGGATCCTTCTGCCTGAGTATTCATTGTCAGCGGGCTGGACTCCCTACACCACTCAGATTGCGTTTCCAGTGCAGCCCACCCATCCGTCCACTCCGCCGTACAGCTTCTGCATCCCGGAAGATGTACGGTTCAACCACGCCGTACCCGGGAACAGCAGCATGTCCTCGGCCGTGCCGTTCCCCGGGTCTGGCGGCAGTTTCCTGGTCCCGCCGCTTTCTGGGCTCCCGCCGCCGAACCGCAGCAAGGCTCAAACCTTGTTCAGTGGGCGATTGGTTTCGGCCAGCGGTTCAGAGAGGGCGCCTAGAATGAACAGGATTACGATCACACTCTCCGACGAGCTTCAAACCACCGTCTGGAACCACCTTCAGTCCAACGACACGGATGAAGAAGCTGCATTCCTGTTC
>CAWHHZ010000011.1:0-141037 GCA_963829355.1 uncultured Acidobacteriota bacterium | reverse complement strand
GAACTTTGGCGCCCGCTTCCCCCAGCCGCTTCGCAATCGCCTCACCGATGCCCCTCGAGGCTCCGGTCACGAGCGCGACCTTTCCGTTCAGATCGATCTTCATGTCATTCCCCCTCGATTCTGCTCATCCGCCAGACCGAGCAACATACCTGCTAAGCCAGGTACTGCTCGAGACTCTGAACATCGTTGATCGAAACCGCCTCGGCGTCCCGGTTGATCCGTTTGACGAGACCTGCCAGAACGGCACCCGGACCGATCTCGACGAACTTCGTGACTCCCTCGGCGGCCATGGTCTCGATGACCGCGATCCAGCGCACCGGAGCAACCACCTGCCGGATCAGCCCCCCCGCACTTCGTCGGCCCCACGCACTGGCTTCGCATCGACATTGTTGACGAGCGGGACCTCGAGATCGCTCAGCGCCGCACTCTCGAGCACGGGGCGCAGCTTCTCCTCGGCGGGCTTCATCAAGGCACAGTGAAACGGTGCCGAGACCGGCAACGGCAGAGCTCGTCGCACTCCGCGAGCCTTCGCCACTTCGATCGCGCGGTCGACGGCCGCCTTCGTCCCGGCGATGACGATCTGCCCCGGGGCGTTCTGATTTGCCGGGGAGAGAACCTCTCCCTCGGCAGCTTCGCGGCAGATCTCCTCGACCTCTTCGAGAGATGGGCCGATCAGAGCAGCCATGCCGCCCTGACCCGCGGGAACCGCCTCCTGCATGAAGCGGCCACGCTTGTGCACGATCGCCGCTGCCTCCGCCGCCCCCAGACCTCCGGCAGCGACCACCGCGCTGTACTCGCCGAGCGAGTGACCGGCGACGAACTCGGGCCGGGCTTCGGAACGAGCCGTGATCACGGCCATCAGCGCCGACGAGACCGTGAGAATCGCAGGCTGCGTGTTCTCGGTCAGCCTGAGCTCTTCTTCGGAACCCTCGAAACAGATCTTCGAAATCGAATACCCGAGAGCCTCGTCTGCGGCCTCGAACACGACTTTCGCTTCGGGGAACTTTTCGGCGATATCGGCGCCCATTCCGGGCTTCTGACTCCCCTGTCCGGGGAAAATGAATGCTGTTTTGGGGGTCATTGTGTCCTTGAGTCTTTGGGTCCTTGGAGACTAAGCCGTAGGCCGTGGTCGCTGGTCCTGAGCTCGTTTGGGTGTTGAAGCCTCACCGAGTCCTGAACGTGGTCAAGTCCCGCAAAGGCTCAATGACTCAACGACTCAATGACTCAATGACTCAACCACTACTCTTCCACGAGCCCCTCGGCGGCTTCGCGTTTGTGGAGCTCCATGATCTTGTCATGAATCTTCTGGTTCATATGGTTCTCGATGAAATTGCGCGCGACTCGGATCGCATTCCGGATCGCCTTCTGGTTCGATCGGCCGTGGCAGATCACACAGCCTCCCTTGATCCCGAGAAGAGGCGCGCCTCCGACTTCGGAGTAGTCGATCCGCTTCTTGATGTTCGCGAAGGCCGGCTTCGCGAGGAGACCGCCCAGCTTCCCCCGCCAGGAGCGCATCATCTCCTGACGCAGCGTCCTGGTGATCATCGACGCGAGCGATTCGGAAGCCTTCAGCACGACGTTCCCGATGAATCCGTCGGTGACTACGACGTCGAACTTGCCGTTGAAGATGTCGCGCCCCTCGGCGTTTCCCAGAAAGTTCAGCCCGGCCGCCTTGAGAACGGACGAGGACTCGCGTGTGAGAGCATTTCCCTTCCCCTCCTCTTCGCCGATCGAGAGCAACCCCAGCCGGGGATTGTCGTTTCCGGTGAGCATCTGGGCATAGAAATGCCCCATGACCGCGAATTCGCGTAGATGGTGCGGCCGGGAGTCGACGTTTGCTCCGACGTCGAGAAGAATCGTCTGTCCTTCCTGGCGCGGCAGGACAGCGGCGAGAGCGGGGCGTTCGACCCCCTCGACCATTCCGATGGCGCGGCGGGCGATCGTCCAGACGGCCCCCGTGTTTCCGGCGGATAGCATTGCGGCGGCCCGCCCCTCCTGCACGAGACGGGCGCAGACGTGAATCGAGGAGTCCTTCTTCTTGAGGACGGCACGGATGGAGGTATCCTCCATCGTGATCGCCTCGCGAGCATCGAAAATCTCGAGATTGGGAGGAACCTCACGCCCGGCGGCGGCGAGCTCGCGATTGATCTCTTCTGCTCGCCCTACGAGGATTACGGGGGTGTGATCGAGGGAAGCGGCGGCGAGAGCCCCCAGCACTGTTTCGCGGGGGGCGTGATCGCCGCCCATCGCATCGACGGCGATCGGCAGCAGCGCGCCTGACTGCGACGTATCCGTCACCGTCATCGAATGATCAGAATGCTTCCTTGACTTCGATGACCTCACGGCCCTTGTAATGCCCGCACTTCAGACAAACCCGATGAGGAAGCTTCGCCTCCTGGCAGTTCGGACAGGTCGACAGCGACTTGGTGGTGAGAAAGTCATGAGCGCGACGCGTACGCGTGCGCTGTTTGGAATGGCGTCTCTTTGGATTAGGCATCGTAAAACTCCTGATATCAAACGGGCGGCGTCAATTCACCGACCGGGATCGTTATTCGAGCTTCTCGCGAATCTTCCGGAGCGCGTCCCAGCGGGGATCGGTCTCCTCTTCCTTGCAGTTACAGGCCTTGGAACCAAGCCGCGACCCACATTTCGGACAAAGTCCCGGGCACGACTCCTCGCAAAGTGCCTTCATCGGCATTGCGAGCTCAACCTGTTCCAGGACGACCTGCTCGAGATCGACCTGCCGCTCGGTGTAATAATCGACGTCGAGATCTCCCGCGGAGATCTCCAGGTCATGGTGCTCCGGCCGGTCCTCTGGTCGGGGCGCGTATCTTACGGCAAATTCCGTGTCGTCAGCAAACTCCATCGTCTCGAGACAACGAACGCAATCGAGCTTCGTACGGAAGCTGATCTCGCCCGTGATCCCGTACTCACCCGGGAGATCGCCCTTTTTTGCATCTGCCTCGAGCTTCGCCTCGACCTCATGGTCGAATCCCTGCCCTTCGACCTCATCCGGCTCGAAATGCAGGGTCTCACTAAAATGATGCGGCCCATCCGCATCGATGCGGTCGAATTCGACAATCAGACTCATGACTTCTCTCAGCTTGCGAGGGAACGCCTCGGAGGAGCGAAGTATTTCGGTATGCGGAGGTTATTGGAACGATGAACGATGAACGATGAACGATGAACGATGAAGGATGAGATGAACGATGAACGATCATCGAGAACGATGAACGATGAACGACGAAGGGATGATGAATGCTGAATGCTGAACCGGACCCGCTGTCATCCTGAGCGGGAGAATGGCCCCGCTTCGCTTCGCCAGTGAAGTGAAATGAACTGTCATCCCGAGCCGCCGGAGCGCAGCGAAGGCCTGCCCTGCGCGAAGCCGGAGGGGACGGTCGAAGGATCGCGTCGAGTCATCCTCGCCCTGAATTCCCGGCGTAACTCACATTCAGTCCAGCCGTCCGCGATCCTTCGCTGCGCTCAGCCTGCCGAGGAGCTCTTCGTCGGCCTTCCCGGGCTTTTCGCGGCATTCCTGCTTCATCTCCGGTAACATCCGCGTCGCGTGCGTAGCTTGATCATCAGGACCATCCAGAGGGGGCGCGGCCGGCTGGCGGGAGTGACTGCGGTTCTGTCATTGGTACGGGTCGTCTCGGGCACTCTGTGGCGTTCCGCAAAGAGAGGATTGAGCTCTCTGATTGCCGACGTGCGGAAGCAACCGCGACCTCTGCGGATCGGTGTCGATATCCGGCCGTTCTACGAGCCTCTCACCGGCGTCGGCTGGTATCTCTTCGAGATCCTGGCACGAAATCTCCCGGATGGACGGGATTGAAGTCATCGCGTTCGGCGATCCGCGGGTCACGGAACACGGGCCCGACCTGCACGTTGAGCTTCCCTCCCGGCGTCGATTACCGCATCTTCGACCTCAGGAATGCCCCGGGCAGCCCCCTGTCATACCCTCTCACTGCGATGGCTCATCCGGTGATGATGAAACTGGAGAGGATCGACCTGTTCTTTGGCGGCAACTACTTTCTGCCGGCCACGATGGACGCAATCGCCGAGAAACGCGTCGTCGCCGTTCACGATCTGACCTACCGGAAGCGCCCTGAGCTGCTCCAGGAGGAAACGCTCCATAACCTCGAGCGCCACATGCAACGGGAGCTCTCGCGCGCGGACGCCGTAATCTGCGTGTCGCACGCAACGCGCCGAGATCTGATCGAGGAGTATGCAATCGATCCGTCCCGCGTCTTTGCCGTCCAGAACGGAGTGCGCGCAGAACGAGTGACACCGGCGGCACCCGATACCCTCGACCTGCCGGAGCGCTATATCCTCTTCGTCTCCACGATCGAGCCGCGGAAAAATCTCGATCTTCTCGTCGACGCGTTCGAGATCGTTCGAGATCGCGGCCAGTACGCTGGGGACCTGGTGGTTGCGGGGCGTGTCGGATGGAAAGCTGAGCGGACGGCGGATCGACTCGGAGCGAGCCGCTGGTCGGCCTCGATTCATCACCTCGACTATGTTCCACGACATCATCTCGACGAGATTTACCGTCGCGCCGGGATGTTCGTTCTCCCTTCTCACTACGAGGGGTTCGGTTTCCCCGTTCTCGAGGCGATGTCTCACGGCGTCCCCGTAGTCACGACGAACATCTCTTCTCTCCCGGAGGTCGGTGGGGATGCGGCGCTTTATTTCGAGCCCGGTGACGCGGCGGGTCTCGCGGCCGCCATCGAGAGACTATCCTCCGATGATGAGCTCCGCCGCCGGCTGATCGAGCTCGGACGACGTCAGGTCACGCGGTTCGACTGGAGCCGGGCGGCCCGGGAGACCGTGGCGGTCTTTCGCCGCGTCGCCGGGAGCGACTCATGAGCTTTCGCCTCGTCATCGACGGGCGGCCCCTCGTCGGAGAGAGAACCGGGATCGGCGTGCATACCGCCGAGATCGCAGCCCGCCTCGACAATGATTTCCGGCCGCTGATCGGTGCTCACGCGCCAATCGAGAATCGGGAAGGAATCGAGCGCCTGGACGTGCGGATCGACAGATCGACGCTCGGCTTTCTGTGGCAGCAGAGAACACTTCCGCGGATGGCGGACGAGGAGAAGGCTGACCTGGTCTGGGGGCCGCACGGAACCTTGCCGCTCCGGCTGAAGAAACCGGCAGTGATCTCGCTGCACGATCTGACCTCGATCACGATGCCGCACCTCCACCGATTCAGGACGATCGCCTCATTCAATCCGCTGATCAATCAGAGTCTCGACATGGCCGTACGCATCATCTCCGTCTCCCGGTTCACGGCCGACGAGGCGATTCGTGGATTCGCGCGTCGATCCCGTCGAAGATCGAAGTCGTCCCGAATGGGGTGAGCGACTACTTTTCTCCGGCAGAGGAACCGTCGCGACGGGGAGCCGGTGATCCTCTATGCAGGATCGATCGAGCCGCGAAAGGGAATCGTCGATTTGCTCGATGCATGGGAGTCGCTCCCGCAGCGACCAAGGCTCGTCCTTGCCGGATCGAGCGGATGGAAGAACGCCTCGCTCCGTCGCCGTCTCGCGCCTCGGATCAACAGCGGCGAGATCCATTGTGAGCGGCTACGTCAGCCGCGAGAGACTTCGACAGCTCTATCGGGAGGCCACCATCGTCGTCTATCCCTCCCACTTCGAAGGATTCGGTTTGCCCGTTCTCGAGGCGATGGCATGTGGAGCACCTGTGATCACGACCAACGGTGGCGCGATTCCGGAGGCAGCCGGAGACGCAGCCATGCTCGTTCCGCCCTCGAGTCCGGACGATCTCGCGCGTGCGATCCGCTCCCTGCTCAGCTCGAGCGAGCAGAGGGCAGAGCTCTCCCTGCGCGGTATCGAGAGGTCGAAGAAGTTCTCCTGGTCGCGAGCGGCGGCTCGTGTGTCAGAGATCTTCCGCCACGCCGCGGAGGCGAGACGGTGAAGATCGCGATCGACTGCAGAAAGTTCGCTGACTTCGGCATCGGCACGACGATCCGCGGAACCCTGGAGGACTGGCAGCACGTGAAGATGACGATCTCGAGATTCTGATCCTCGCCCCTCTCGCGATCCGGGACTGCGGTGAGCGCATCGCCAAGATTCACGTTCGTCGAAGAGTATTCTGCGCCGTACTCGGTTCGCGAGCTTTTCCGGATCGGAAGGGTGGCACGAACCATCGGTGCCGCCCTGCTGCACGTTGCCGCATTACGTGACGCCCGTTCACCTCCTTCCCTCTCGTCACGACGATCCACGATCTTATCCACCTGCGCGTCCCACGGCAGGATCTGCCCTTCGGCGGACGGCTGTACGCGAAGTGGATGCTCGGGCGAGCAGTGAAGAAAAGCGCGCGGATCGTTACGGTCTCCGACGCCGTCAAACAGGAGATCGCCTAGCGATTTCCAGGCCTGTCCCCCGAGCGCATCATCGTCATCCCGAACGGAGTTCCGGAGCCAGCCGCCCCACCTGTCCCTGGCGAGGAGCGAGGGCGGTATCTGCTGTTCGCGGGAAACGACAAACCGCACAAGAACGTCGACAGGCTCGTCAAAGCGTTTCAGATGGTCGACGGCGGTGACGCAGGGATCGCTCTGGTGCTCGTCGGATCTGATTTTGATAGGTTCCGGGAAACTCCCGGCGTCGATGTCCGCGGCTACGTCGGCCAGGATGAGCTCGTCCGGCTCTATCGTCACGCGACCGCTCTCGTGCAACCGTCTCTCATGGAAGGATTCGGCCTCCCGGTCGCCGAGGCGATGTCGCACGGCACGCCGGTCATCGTTTCGGCCATTCCACCCCTGCTCGAAGTCGCGGGCGACGCGGCAATCCCGATCGCCGATCCGCTCGCGCTCGACTCGATTGCTGCCGCGATGAGGGCAGCTCTCGACGATGAGCAGCTGCGTCGAAGATCCGCGACGGTCGGCCCGGAGATCTCGCGGCGCTACCGCTGGTCTGCCGCCGCCGAAACCCTCGTGGAGATCTGGAGAGACGTCCTGGGAAAACTCGCCCGGAATTAGGCTGAAGAGACGCGCGAAGCGACGTGTTCTCCGGCTCAGATCCGGTAAGCTTCATGGGTGTCCGTTGAGCTGATCGACTTCCTGCGCACGCACTTTCCTCACTTCGATGCCGTGCCGGACGACTGCGTCATCACTGGCGGTCCGGTGAGGGACGCGCTACTCGGACTGCGCCCGGCGGATCTCGATGTCGCGGTACTCGATGCTCCGGCAGCAGCGCAGAGATTCGCACGTGCGACTCGTGGACACCACATCACTCTCGGCACACGCTTCCGGACCGAGCGCGTCGTGGCGCGCGGACGGATCTACGACTTCTCCCCGATCCAGGGAAGCTCGATCGAGGATGATCTCGGAAGGCGCGACTTCACGATCAATGCAATGGCCCTGCGGCTCGACGGAACGCTCATCGACCCCTTTGACGGGCGGCGTGATCTCTCGGATGGCACCGTCCGCATGGTCCGTGAGAGCAACCTGACGGACGACGCGCTGCGGATCGTGCGCGCTCCGAGAATGAGCGGGGCGTTCGGATTCGATGTCGATCGTGAGACGGTTGACGCCTGCCGCCGTCACCGCGCCCTGTTGTCGAAGATCCCCGCCGAGCGCATCACATGGGAGCTGCGCCTCATCCTCGAATCTGCTCATCCGCGTCGCGCCGCGGACGACATGAGAACAATTGAGCTCGATCAAGTGACCCTGGGCTTCGCGCTGACTGAAGACGACATCGACGGATGGGAACGACTGAGCTCGATCGGGAAACCGTCGCCTGCGGCGATCCCGGTGATCGTGCTTCTTCTGGCCGGCCGCACCAGCAAGAGGGACTGGTTTCTGGAGACATGGAAGTGGCGACGCGAAGAAGTGCGGGAGATCGAATCGACTCTGCGCATCCTCGATGCGGTCTCGAGCGACGACCGCCCGCTACTGCTCGGGGCCGCCGAGGAAGGCCGAAGATCTACGGAACGTGCGGCGGCCGTTCTCGACGGCGGCATCACGAACGGCCGACGGAGCGCGGCTCGAGGGCAATTCTCCGACGCGAACCTTCACCGTTCGACGTTCCTACCCTTCTCGATGGAAACGAGATCGGAACGATCACCGGTGCCGAGGGCGCTGATATCGGCAGGCTCAAGCGTCTGCTGTGGGAAAAGCAGATCACTGGCGAGATCCGGACGACGGAAGAAGCGCGTACGGCAATCGGCGGACTGGTGAACGGATGACAGTGCCATCGCGCCTGTCATCCTGAGCGCAATTGCGAAAGATCGGGTACTTCGCTGACTGTCTCGTCTTCCAGCGCTGGAGCTCGGCCGAAGGACGAGCTCAGCTTTGACATCACGCCGCCTTCGGCTGCGGCGGCTTGCAAGCTGCAATGGAACTTTTCTGACTTCGTCCCGATTGGGCCTCGATGGGACTGCCATCCGGATCCAAAGCGGGGCTCGGTCCTCCTGGCGAGCAGCCGCACTCCGAACCACAGCTCACGGGATCCTTCGGCCGTCCTCCGCTGCGCTCCGGCGGCTCAGGATGACACTGCTCGCGACATTCTCACCGATCTCCAGCCAGAGATTCGACCTCGGTATCCGCGAGAATCCACGTCATCGCCGCGACGGCGGCAGCATTCTGGCGAAGCTCGTCCGGATCGATCTTGTCAAGCGTGTCGGCGGGGGTGTGGTGATAGTCGAAGTAGTACCGCGGGTTCGGGATCAGCCCGAATCCGGGAACTCCGGCGCCTGACATCGGACTCGTATCCGCCCCGACATACTTCTCCCCTGCCTCGAACCGCGCCGCGCCCAGTTCCGAGAGTGGCTCGAAGATTGAGCTCAGCTCATCGATCCGCTCCGCGCTCAATGTGCTACCGAAGCCGACCGGCTCTGTCGCTCCCGAGTCCGATTCCAGAGACGCGAAGTGCTTGTCCATCTGGCCCTCGTGGTCCGCGAAATACTTCTTCGCACCACTCAATCCCATCTCCTCATTCATGAACAGCACGAGGCGAACCGTTCGTCGCGGTCGAATACCGAGCTCCGCCATCGCCCGCATCGCCTCCATCGTGCCGGCGACTCCGGCTCCGTCGTCGATCGCGCCTGTCCCGAGGTCCCATGAATCGATGTGACCGCCGATGACGACGACCTGGTCCGGATTCTCCCGGCCCTTCCACTCAGCGATCACGTTGTACGATTCGACATCGGGCATTGCCCGAGGCGTCAGAACCAGATGCATGGTGACAGTCTGGCCACGCTCCAGAAGACGATGGATCAGGTCGGCGTCCTCGGTCGTTACGGCAGCAGCGGGGATTCGCGGTACCTCATCCTTGTACCGGAGCGCGCCCGTGTGCGGCGTGCGCAGCGAGTCGGAGCCTACGGAACGAACGAGCGAGGCGACGGCGCCATACTTCGAGGCGCGGTCCGCCCCGGCCCCGCGTGCGGTGACGGCCTTGCCGTAAGCCTCGAACGACCGGCCGCTCTCGACGAGCTCCATGTCCATCGGAACGTTGTAGAGGACGATCTTTCCCCGAACGGCTTCTCCGATCTCGTCGACTTCATCGAGCGAAGTCACTTCGACCACCTCGGCCTCGATCCCCTCGACGGGCGTCGCGACACTGCCGCCAAGCGTGGTCAGAATGACCGGCTGGTCACGATGGGATACGAGTCGCGCTCGTTCCTCGCCTCGAACCCATCGCGGAACCGTGACCGGCTCGAGTCTCACATCATCGAGCTCCCACGATTCGAGACGTCTTCTTCGCCCACCGCACGGCCTCCGCTGCATTTTCCGACCCGCTCGGACGCGCACCGATCTGATCGGCAAGATGCGCCACGTGGTCCCACGCCTTCGAGTGCTGCAACTCGAAGTCGATCAGTTTCCGGGCGCCGGCTTCAGTTGATAGCTCCTCGGCATTCAGACTCATGGTGAGAATCGTAAGCGATATGAGGCTCAGATGAAGTGTTCTTCTCATGGCGGGTCATTCTAATCCCAAGCTGTCATCCTGAGCGAAGCGAAGGATCGCGTATGACATGACTCGACCAGAATTGCCCGGGAACTTCGGGCGAGGATAGGCTCCCACGCGATCCTTCGACCGTCCTTCGCTTCGCTCCGGCGGCTCAGGAAGACATCCGTGTTCGGTTGGCCCAGCCTGCCGGGGGGCTCGCCTGATCTACTGCCCCCGCCTCGCAATAGACCGGTGCCGGGTGAGCGGATGCGGGTAGAGGCTTTCGGTGGGGATCGGCTCCTCGAGGAGAGTCTTGCTGCTCCAGGTCAGATCGAGACTGCCTTCCCCGGCCGATCTCGCTTCGATGCGGATCGGGAGACGCGTACCAGCCTCCATCTCGAAACGGCCGGCTCGGGATCCCTGGTTCCCATCCCAGTCGTCGATGACGAGGCTGTCACCGATCCAGAGCCTGGCGGGCGTGTCACCTCCCAGTCGTATCTGATAGACCTGCGAGAAGCGGGGCCTGATCCATCCCCTCCATCGTGCCGAGAATCCGCCTTCATCGTCCGGCACTGGTGAGTCGCTCCAGTGGAACGCGATCTCCGGTTCAACTCGACGAAGTACTCGGCCGTCGAAGCTCTCCCCTTCGAAGTACTCGGCCGCCAATCCTGCTCCCGTGTACGAGCTCGTATCGACCACGACGCTACTGACCCGCTCGCCATCCATCCCTTCGACGATCAGATCGACCGTCTGCACACCGCAGTCGGCAAACTGATGGAGAGGGTTTTGGGTGTCGCTCGTCGTCCCGTCTCCGAAACGCCAGTGCCAGTAGGTGATCGGAAGATCCGAAGCATCGGAAAACTGCACCGATCCACAGTCTTCTGCGCTCGACTGCACCTCTGCGTTGAAACGCGCCGAACCGGTGTAGCTGACCCGGAAGATCCTCGCTCCGGGGGCGATCGGCGAGTCGAAGTTCGCGTCACTGTAGAGATCGCTGAAGTAGAGCCCGTCGGGCCCCGCCGCCAGAGCGGCGACGGTCGATTTGCCTGTGCCGTTGTATTCGACGAATGTGCGGCGATCCGCACCGAGATCCCCCGCCGCCGTGACGACGATCTCGCCGATCCTCTTTCCGGCTCCCGGCTGACCCGTCGCCCACGTCGGGCCGGATTCGGTGACGTAAGCGTTGTCCTGTTTCCACCACGGGAATCCGCTTCCTCCGAATGTCTCGGGCTGGATGAAGGCGAGGTTGACGGGGGCGGCTGCCGTCGAAAAGCTCCAGTTGTAGATCGCTCTGATCCTCATGTCTTCATCGGTCCCCCCCCAGCCGTAGTCGGCCCCGGCATCCACGCGTGCGAAACGATCGACCGACGGTCCGTTCTCCACCTCGTACAGCTTGCCGTCGAGAGATCGCCACGCTCCACCGAACGGATTGCGGAAACCTGCCGCAAAGACGTAGTCCCTCGCGGTGATTCCGTCCGACGCGTCGTACCAGGGGTTGTCTGCGGCCGGTTCTCCCGACATCTCGAGTCGGATGATCTTTCCTCTCGCTGAATCGAGGTTCCGCGCGCATTCAATACAGTTTCCGTCAGCAATGTGAACATAGAGCCGTTGATCCGGTCCGAGCGAGATGTTCGAAATCTGGTGCGACGGTCCGATCCATTCGCCGGGAAGATCGAGCACGACTTCCTGAGCCACGGCCTCATGCCCGTCCTGGGAGCTGACGAGCCGGAGCACACGAGGAGCGAAAGCTCCCCCGCCGGATCCCTCCGGATGATACGGAAGCGTCACGAACAGATCGCCCGATTCCGGGTCGAAGGCGAGATCGGCGAGACCGCGCTCCCCGGAGCCCGGGAAGTCGCCCAGGGGATCGAAGTTCAGGAGATTTTCGGCATACGTGGAGACTGTTCCATCGCGCGTGATGACCCTGACATTGCCATAGAGCTCCGCGACATAGAGGATCGGCGAGTCAGGATCAGGACCCGGTTCCGGCACCGGCTCCACAGCGACCGGTAACTGGAATCCACCCGCCACAAGTTCGACCTCGTATCCCGACTCCCTCACGACCCACGGAACGGGGTTCGCCTGAGCGATGCGGCTGAAATCGGGACCTGTCTGGGACTCCTCACCGTAGTGAGACGAGCCATTCTCCGAGATCCACAGGATCACCTCCTCTGCAGGTTCGAGAGACAGCTCCGGAAGATGAACGACGATCTCCTCATGATCATCGTCGATCATGGTGAGGCGGGAGGCGGGAAGTGTAAGAGCACTCCCGGAGGCGCCGTTTGCGATCGTGATTCTCAACGGGAGATGTGCGCTCGCCGGCTCCGCATCGATCAGTTGATTCTGCATCCCGTCGAGCGCGAGGATCTCGAGCAGCGGCTCACCGGCAGAGTTCTCCAGCTTGACGGATGACTGGCCGGGCCCCGGAAGGACGACGCCAGCCCCAGACGAGTCGGACCATTCCGGCGCGGGAGAGCTCACGACATCGACCAGCACCATCGGCTCGAGTTGCTGCATGGCGGTCGTGCGGAACGGCTGGGCACTCCACTCGCTCCATTCGGTCGCCGGATCGCCACTGTCGTCACGAAACCTGACGCGCAGCGTGTACGGGTAGTAAGGTTTGAGCCGCTTCTCCTGAAGAAGCTCCGGAGCGAAAGTGCCATCGCCGAGATGAATGTGGTTGGCAAGGAACCCACCGACACACGGCGCAGACCAGGCGGTGGCGCCAGTCCAGCGGTCGACGATCATCCAGTCGGTGCAGGCATGCCCATCCCCATCCGGATCGCTGAAATCACCTGCGACCATGTGCACGTCTTCGCCGCTGACGACACTGTCCCTCGCGGGCTCATAGATCGTGGGAGCGGCAGGCCGCGATCCCTGCGCCGCGATCGGTAACGAGGCAACGAACAGAATAATGGGAAGCATCGGTTTCACGACGAGCAGCTTCCCGATTACGACCGACTTCGTCAAGAGCGGGGCTCACTGCCCGTCCCGGCGGGAGTTTGTCATCCTGAGAGGCTGCGAAAAAAATCCAGCGTGCCCTGCGCTGGCGGTGCTTACGGTTTGAGCTCAAGGAACGAGGAGGAGTCGCGCTGGTTCCTCGGTGACGACGAGTGATCCTTCGGCTCGCTGCCCGCCCTCACCGGCATCGAATCTTGATGGCACTGGCCTTGTCGTTCATATCGTCGTCCTGAAGGTCGTCCACGTAACGCCCGTAACGATACTCGCGGACATCTCCACGGAAGTCAGCATGCTCATAGAGCTGAACAATCGCGTCCGGGCCGACCCGCAGACTCGAGATCTTGTCATTCCAGTCATAGCCGGCCACATCGGTGAGGTGGTCGATCTCCGTCGGACCCTGCAGCCTGGTCCACGGCGTGTCCCGAAGGAAATTCGCGTCTTCGTGAATCTCAACCCAGCATTCTTCCGGATTCTCGAGAACAGTGTCGTCGTTGAAGATCGAACCGCAGCCCGTCAACGCGACCGCTGCGACAGCAGTGAAAAGTAGTGTCAGAAGCTTGTACATGGTGTCCTCCTCCTGCCAGATGTAGCAATTTCCGCGCAGGACACCTTCTCCATGGGGGAAACGAACACGCCTCGGGAGTGCGGCGAGCCATTCCACGTGACCGGAATCGTGTGCGATACACGCCGAAGCATTCTGGTAAATCGGCCCTTACTGGAATAATAGTTGACGCGTAAACTATTTTACAGTACGATGACGACGATGACAATTCAGAAGGAAATCAAGCAGAGTCGGCCATTCCGCTCCAGCTCGCAGGAAGCTGCGGTGGCGCTGATGCGGACCGTGGATATGCTCAAGCGTCACCTGAGCTCTGTCGTGGAAGCAAGCGGAGTGACCCTCCAGCAGTACAACGTGCTGCGCATCCTTCGCGGATCACATCCGGACTCCCTGCTCACGCTCGAAATTGCGGACCGCATGATCGAGCAGGCCCCGGGGATCACGCGCCTTCTCGACCGGCTCGAGCTCCGAGGATTGATCCGCCGTGAGCGATGTTCCTCCGACCGGCGGCGCGTTCACTGCTGGATCACTGATGAGGGGCTTCGAATCCTCAACGAGCTGGACCCCCGGATGGATGCTGCCGACGATGCAATCGGGGTGATCGGTGAGAACAAGATTGCCAGGCTCATCAAACTTCTGGACGAGATTCGGGACAACCTCTAAAAAAATTTATCCGATTAGTTGATTAATTAACTAATGCTACATCAACCATACGAAAGGAACACCGAAATGACTTCGACGACTCACGTTACCAACCCCTCCCGAACCAGCAACTCCATCATCAGCACCATCATCGCCACACCCTCGGACGCCACCGCGACGATCGCCCGGATCGCGCTCGGACTCATGATCGTCCCGCACGGCATGCAGAAGCTCTTCGGAAGCTTCGGCGGCCACGGCTTCGAGGGAACGATGGGCTACTTCACGGGCACAGTCGGAATTCCTGCCGTGTTTGCATTTCTCGCGATCATGGCCGAGTTCTTCGGCGGGCTCGGTCTCATCACGGGTTTGCTCGGGAGGGTCGCGGCTCTCGGCGTCGGAAGCGTCATGGGCGTCGCTCTCTTCATGCACCTCGGCAACGGGTTCTTCATGAACTGGTCCGGCACCCTGCCCGCGGGTACGGAAGGATTTGAGTTTCACATCCTCGCACTTGCACTCGCCGCCGTGGTCATCATCCGTGGAAGCGGAGCCCTCTCGATCGATCGTTTGATCTCGAAGAGCTGAAGTTCGGATCGTGACGCGGGCAACGCAAGCCCGCGTCGCGATCCGCTCTGTTTTCACCCCCTCCGGAATCGACCCGTTTCACCTCCGATGTCGCGCCAGCTCACATTCCGTCGTGACTGCGGTCAATGCCAATCATCATTGAGGCGCCGATACTGTGCATGTGAGCGCGAAACGACCCGAACACATCCTGATGGCGACTGATCTCGGACCGGCGTCGGCCTCCGCGTTCCGGTTCGCCGGATCGCTCGCAAAGGCCACGGGTGCACGCCTCACCGTCTTTCATGCGATCGCCCCTCTGCTCGTCTTCGACTTCGGAGGCTGGGATCCTCATTCATTCATCCTTGCTGCTGAGAATGAACGATCGAAGGCACTCACCGAGATCTTCCAGCTCTGCATCGACGAGCTCGACGACTCCGTCAACGTCTCGGTCGAGGTTCGCGAATGCAACCCCGTTCAGGGGATCGTGAAACTCGTGAACGACGCCGCGTGCGATCTCATTGTGCTCGGCACTCATGCCTGGGGGCCCGTCGCCAGTCTGTTTCTCGGGTCCGTTGCTCAGGGCGTCGTCCACGAGAGCGATGTACCCGTAGTCATGGTTCGCGCGGGCGTCAACGATGCCTTCCAGCTTCGCTCGGTTCTTTGCCCCGTCGACTCGTCAGCGGCCGCGCACGCGGCCGCTGAGCATGCTTCGATGCTAGCCGAAGCGACAGGCGCCGAATTGCGTCTTCTCGACCTGGCGGGACGAGCCAACGCCGATCAGGCGGCCCCCGCGTTCGAGTGGCAGCCCGGCTCGATTTCCATGGGCACCACGCGCAACACTCCATCGCCGCGCGTTACCGGCCGAGGATGAGGTCCTCCGCTGCATGAGCGAGGAGCCGGTCGATCTTCTCGTGGTGGGATGCTCAGCATGGGAGATTGCACGACACGACAATCCTGGGAAGGACCACGGGGCGGATCGTACGGGACGTTCCATGTGCGGTGATGGCAGTGATGGCGAAGACGCGCCGATGAACGTGAACTGAGGAGCGGAGCAGCCTGATGAGAACGAAATTGATCGAGAGACCGAGAGTGGTCGGCGTTTGCCGAGGATCTGACCAGGCGCCATCGCGGCTGGATCGTGGACATGGAGATTTTTGATCCTGCCAGCGGTATCCGCCGGGAATCGAAGCGCTCTCCTTTGCACGAGATCGCGATCGAGACGAGAGTGGATGATCGTGGAACACTCTTTCTCTCGGTGGGCGACGACTCAGCCACACTCTCCCATTGGGTGAACCGGCTATCGAGCGTCTGGTTCGAACAGAATGATGAAGGCCTGCCGGAGGCGCTCGAGCTCGGAAGCGAGAGCGGAGAGAGGACACTTCTCCGATTCAACCGTATCCCCATCACGCGACGCATTTCCTGACACAATCAGACCGGGAACCGTGAGATCGGGCGGCTTCGTGCGAGAATGCCACCGCTCATGGAGATGACCCTCCAGATACCGCAGCTCGCCGTAGTTCTGCTCGCAGGCTTCGCCGGTGGCGCCATCAACGCCGTGGCGGGCGGCGGAACGAATCTCACGTTCCCGACTCTCCTCTGGCTCGGTATCGCACCAGTCGAGGCGAACTTGACGAGCGCCGTTGCCCTCTGGCCAGGGGGAATCAGCGGAGCGTTGGGATACCGGCAGAAGCTGAAAGAAATCAGGAGATGGTGGTTCTGGCTCGCGATCCCTTCGGTG
Organism: uncultured Acidobacteriota bacterium; assembly: GCA_963829355.1. Taxonomy (GTDB): domain Bacteria; phylum Acidobacteriota; class Thermoanaerobaculia; order Gp7-AA8; family JAHWKK01; genus CAWHHZ01. The sequence goes on along the minus strand of CAWHHZ010000011.1, from coordinate 124,665 downwards.
GTCGGCGGGATTCTGGGGGCCTGGCTGCTCGTCCACACTCCGCAGACCATCTTTCGATCGATCGCGCCCTTCCTGATACTGACGTCCTCGATTCTGATCGCGTTACAACCATCGCTGAAGCGTCTGCTCAACCTCGAGACCGACGGATCGGTCCCCGCGTTCGTCGCAGCGCTCGTCATTCAGCTTCTCATCGCCTCTTACGGCGGATACTTCGGCTCCGGAATCGGCCTGATGATGATCGTGACGCTCGGTCTGACCGGCATTCACAATATTCATCATGCAAACGCCCTCAAGAACCTTCTCGGGGTTCTTCTCAAAGGCGCTGCCGTGGCCTATTTCGTCGTCGCCGGATCAGTCGTCTGGGCAGCCGCACTGGTCATGGCCGGAGGCGCGCTTCTCGGAGGGTACGCTGGAGCGAGAATGGCGCAACACATCCCGGAGCGTCCAATGCGATGGACGATTGCAGTGTTCGGGATCGTCGTAGCTGTTCTGATGATCATGAGATGATCTCGTACTTTTCGCCTATACTCATGTCCTTCAGAAGTCCGAATCTCAGCCTTGACGCAGGAGCCACACACTTTTCATGACTCCGGAGCCTACGAATCGCATTCTCGTTGTCGACGATCTGGACATCGATCGCGAGCTTCTGCGTGCACGCCTCGCGTCGCTCGGCCACGAGATCGAAAGCGCCGTCGATGGAGAGGATGCGTGGCAGAGGCTCGCGGCCAGCCCACGCAGCTACAGGGTCATCATCCTCGACCGGCGTATGCCACGCCTGGACGGCATCGGGCTGCTGCAGAGGATGAAGGATCACAAGGAGCTGGCGCACATCCCGGTGATTCTCCAGACCTGTGCGGGAGATGGTGAAGAGATCCGCCAGGGTATCGACGCCGGCTGCTATTACTACCTGGTCAAACCGTACAAGTCCGAAATCCTTCTTTCGATCGTGAGGGCGGCGATCAGTGATCACGACCGATGGGAAGCATTCCAGGGAGAGGTTCGCGAAGGACAGACTGCCTTGTCGACCCTCCAGTACGCGACTTTCGAATACAGAACGATCCGCGAGGCGGCTGCGTTGAGCACTTTGCTCGCGTGGGTCTTCCCGGACCCGGAAACGCAGGTGATCGGACTCTCAGAGCTCCTGATCAATGCCGTCGAGCACGGCAATCTCGGCATCGGTTACGACGACAAATCGAAACTCAGCGCCGAGGGTGCGCTCGAGCGGGAAATCGCGCGGCGCATGGCGCTGGAAGAGAACCGCGACAAGACGGTAAGTGTCGAGCTCGTCCGCAAGAACGGCGAGATCCGCGTGACCGTCACCGATCAGGGTGCCGGCTTCGACTCGGAGCGGTTCCTGACGATCGACCCAGCCCGCGCCTTCGACACACACGGGCGCGGAATCGCAATCGCAAAGATGCTCGCATTCGACAGACTGGAGTATCGGGGTCGGGGAAACGAAGTGGTTGCCACGGTAGAGCTCCCCACCTCCGAGTCATCCTGAGCGAATGACGCCGCTTCGCTGCGCCAATGGAGTGACATGACTCACCGTCTGCCATTCCGCCTGCCCTGAGGAGCGAAGCGAAGAAGGAAAGGAGCGGCTTCATCGCGACTGAGGGATCTGGGCGGGGGAAGTTTCTACGTACGGTCCCCCACCCAGATTCCTCGTTCATTAGCAGCGAAGGATCGGGTGAAGAATACTCCGCCGGAAGTCTTAACCCGTATTTCTCACCAGATATCGTAGCGAGGCGGCGGAGAGTGGTGCGGATGCAAGGCGCGCGAAGGTTCGGCCCCGCAGGCATAGTCGACACTATGTCGAGGAGCCGAATCGAGCGCAACGCAGCAGCCGCGCCGCTATCCGTCGCCGCAGTAGAAAGCTGGTGAGAAATGCGGGTTAAGCGAGTCATGCCGTACGCGATCCTTCGCTTCGCTCAGGATGACAGCTCCGCCGGATCACCCAGCTCACGCCGAGCGAGCGAGCGGTCTGCACCACTCGCACGGCTCGAGACCTCGAGCAAGCGCCTCACGATCACTTCTCAGATAAACGATCTCGTCCTCGGTCATCCGTTCGACACCTCTGCAGGTTGGGAAACAATACGAGTGATCGGAGAGCGAACCGACGTAACGAATGCCGCGTTTCGCCAGCGACTCCAGCCTTTCGGTCTCCACTCCCTCGGCCGATAGAATCTCCCGCTTGAGTGATGGACCGTAATAGTAGGAGCCGATGCCTCCGGAGGTCGGTACGACCCGGTGGCACGGGACGATGAACGGGACTGGATTGCGTGCGCAGGCGTTTCCGACAGCGCGGCTCGCTGCCGGATTTCCGGCCTCGCGAGCGACCCAGGCGTAGGTACGCACCTCCCCTTTCGGAATCTGCAGGAGCGTCTCGAGAACCCTTCGCTCGAAGGCGGCGAGCTCGGAGAAATCGATCTCCACCGGACCGCGCCCCTCTCCCTCGAGCGCCGCCTTGATCGAATCGCGTGTCGCGCCGTCGATCGAGGAGCAGTGCAACTCCCGGCCGAACCTCTTCTGGTACTCCTGAACGAACGACTCGCGGGTTCCTCCGAGCCGGAGGTGTTTCACACCCTGGGGAGAGAAGACCGCGAACACCTCCCCTCTGGACGATTCGAAGCTGTCGTAGCGGTCAAACAGAGCCTGTTCCAGCACCTCGAGGCAGCACGGTTCGCATTCCCCCATCAGGCGTCTGGCCGAACGCGCAAGCGAGTCGATCGATTCACTGATCTCGCGACACTCCCCGCACTCAGCGAGATGTTCGTCGACGACTCCGGCCTCTGCCGGATCGAGCTCGCCACTCCTGTGGCAGTCGAGTCTCAGTTCGACATCATTACATCGCATGAGTCATCTCCCCTTCCGAGAGCGCATCGCGCAGGGCACGCAACGACCGGAACACCTTCCCGCGCAGTGACGCCTCGCTCGAGCCAGTCGTCTCGGCGATCTCCGCGTAGGACATTTCCTCGATGAAACGAAGAATGATGAGCTCCCGTACCTCTTCCGGCAGACTCCTGATCGCGTCGTCGAGCCGTTCGAGATCCTGGCGCTTCTCGACCTCACAGACGATCGAGAGTGGCGAGACGGACTCGAGCTCCATCCCCGTTTCCGAGATCTGCTGCTCGAGCTCGTGCCGCTTTCCCCGCCGCTTGTTCCGGCTCAGATTGCGGGCGATCCGAAAGAGCCAGGCACGAAGCTGGAGCTCACGGCACTGAGCCTCGCTGTACTTCCGCGTCAGCGCCTTGTGCGCACGAATGAATGTATCCTGCACGACCTCCTCGGAATCGTGCGGGTCGAGCAGGAGACGGTACACGTAGTTGAATAGCGGCTTCTCGAAGGCAGCGATCAGCGCCTCGAAGGCACCCTCCTCCCGACGGTACGCCGCCAGTGCGAGCGGCGTGTCGGGCACATTCGCCGCGTTCGTCCCTGCTGCGGTCCAGGAGTTCCTCATCATCGTCGTATAACACAGCCGGAAGGAGATGCGTTCGCTGGAGGTCGAGACCTCGAGGCAGCGCACCCCGAACGACTGTCATCCTGAGCGCAGCGAAGGATCGGGTGAGTATTTGACTGTCGTGCACTTCGGTTCTGAGAACAGGGCCGCAAGAAATCCTCACCTCCACCCGCTCCTCTATACTCTCCCCATGATTGTCGATTGCGCGGCCTACCACGAGGGACGCCGGATCCCCGGCACGGACACTCCGGCGGAGGCGTGCAGAGCCGCGAGCCGGCACGATGATGCCTTCGTGTGGATTGGGTTGTATGAGCCGGAAGACCAGGAGTTCGAGGAGGTGCGGGAGATCTTCTCGCTTCACGAGCTCGCCGTGGAGGACGCCATTCACGCCCACCAGCGTCCAAAGCTGGAACACTACGGCGAATCGACGTTCTTCGTTCTCAAGACGCTCCGCTACGTCGACTCGACCGAGGTGATCGAAGCGGGCGAGATTCTGATCTTTCTCGGAGAGAAGTTCATCATCGTGGTCCGGCACGGAGAAGCGAGCCGCCTGTCGAGCGTTCGAGATCGTCTCGACCAGATGCCGGAGCTTCTCAAATTCGGACCGGCCGCGGTCCTCCACGCGATCGTCGATCGCGTGGTCGACGATTACCTGCCGGTCATCGAGGGAGTCGCTCAGGATATCGACGAGCTCGAGGAACAGGTGTTCTCACCCGAGATCGAAAATCCAGCCGAGCGGATCTATTACCTGAAGCGAGAGGTTCTCGAGTTTCACCGCTCGACTGCTCCGCTTGTGATCCCCCTCGATCAGCTCGCCGATCTGCCCTCTCCGTGGATTCCTGAGGAGATCAAAACGTATTTCCGGGACGCGCACGACCACATGCTTCGCGTCGTCGAGCAGGTCGAGGGTTTCCGGGACCTGCTGACGTCGATCCTCGAAGCCCATCTGGCGCAGCTCAGCATCCGCCAGAACGAAGACATGAGGAAAATCTCCGCCTGGGTCGCGATTGCGGCGATACCCACCATGATCGCCGGGATCTACGGAATGAACTTTCACTACATGCCCGAGCTCAGCTCGCGGTGGGGTTATCCCGTGATCCTCGGGATCATCTTCCTCGCGTGTTTCGGATTGTTTCTATTCTTTCGCCGGCGCAAGTGGCTCTGAGGCAGCCAGCTCCCGGATCAGGTTCACGACGTCCTCCGCAACTTCATTCGGGATCGGAATGGTCAGGTGGTACTGCGCGATCCGCCACTCTTCGCCTTCCCTGACGAGAACACCTGTTCCGCGTGTGATCCCGTAGGAATCGTTCTCTAGAATTTCGTCAAACCACGCCGTTTGTCCATTGACGTAGACATTCCTCGAGACTGGCCGATAGGTCCACCCCTGACCACGGCTGAAGTACGGCTCGGCGAACGACCGGAACTGGTCAACGTTCCACCGCTCCCCTGCATCAGTTCCGATGAAGATCCCATCAGGAGCGAAGTAAGAGAAGTAGCGTTCGCCGTCGGCCTCGGAGGCGGCCAGATGAAACCGGTCGAGCAGCGTATCGACCGCGGCGGTAGCCATCTGTTCGTCGTATTGCGCCTCGACGATCCGACTCCACCGCTCGACGTAGCGCTTTGCGGCACCGGGATCGACAAATGGATTAGAAAGCGGATTCTCATGCATCGCAGCGATCTTGTCGCGCAATCTGATAAACGAGCCGTGAGTCGGCAGGAACACGTCTGCATCGATCGACGCCAGCCGCTCGAAGCTGGCCCGGTAGTCGCTCATGATCTCGGGGTATCGAGGGTTGTCGACAAGATCGTAGCCCGGAGCCGACATGGAGTTGGCAAAGAGTACGGTGAGCTCGTGCCCTGAATCTTCGATCTGCATCACCCAACTCGTGCCCCCCTTTGTGTGGCCGGGCGTTGCGATTGCCCGGAGCCGGGCTCCTCCCAGATCGACCACCTGCCCATCCTCGATGAGACCGTCGACCTCCACCGGGGGAAACGTCGCGGTGTCGCCGAAAGCGAAGTCGCCTGATCCACCTCGTTCGAGCAACTCCGCATCCGCGGGAGACGCCAGAAGTCGCGCACCTGTCTCTCTCTTCAGTGCCGCGAAGCCTCCCGCATGATCGAAATGAGCGTGCGTGTTGAGAAGTACCTTCACGTCACCTGGATCGAAACCGAGAGTCCTGATCGAGGAAAGGAGGAGCGGCACGTTCTCCTCCATCGGTGCGTCAATCAGAATATGGCCATCCGGTGTCGTGATCAGGTACGAGGCGAGATCCGCCGTACCGACGTAGTGAACATTTCCAACGATCGTGAACGGATCCACCGGTTCGGTCCACGCGGCGGGATAGTCTCCGCTCGCCGGAATCGTCACGAGAAGGCACAGCGCGGCAGTCATCAATCTCATCGAATCACCTCCGTCCGGGATTCTGGAAACGTAATGGGGCAGAATAATGACAGACCGAGGGAAACATTTGACAACATCGGGGTTTAGGCGAGTGTAATTCAGTCCCGTATCGGGCCCGATTCATGAAATGGGAAGCTGATGAAACGAGGTGACAACGTGACGAAACGGCTGACAATCATTTCTCTCGGCTTCATCTTACTGATGCTGTTCACAGCTTGCTCTGGGGAAGAGGATGCGTCGGTGGCGGTAGCTCCAAACGAGCCGGCTACCGAGTCATCGCACGAGCCTCCGGAGACGGCGACGCTGAGCGAGGGATTCGCCACACCCGAGTCGGTTCTCCACGATCCCGAGGAGGATGTCTACTACATCAGCAACATCGGCGGAAATCCGCTCGGGGTCGATGACAACGGCTACATCACGCGGATGAATGCGTCGAGTCGCACGACCAACAGTGAGTGGATCGACGGCGATAGTAAAGAGACCGAGCTGAATGCTCCCAAAGGAATGGCAATCGTCGGGAACGAGCTCTGGGTAACGGACATCAATCAGATCCGCCGGTTCGACCGGCGCAGTGGACAGATGCTCGGATCGATTCCGGTGCCGGGCTCCACCTTCCTCAACGACCTGGCAGCAGCACCGGGTGGAGGTGTGTATGCGTCGGACAGCGGAATGCGCGCCGGGACCGCCGGCTTCGAACCGAGCGGCACGGATGCGGTCTACCGGATCACACCGGCGGGAGAAGTCGAGACGGTTGCCAGCGGTCCCGAACTGAACGGGCCGAACGGACTCCTGGTCGACGGCGACGATCTCTGGGTCGTCAGCTTCCGTTCGAACGAGCTGTACCGTCTGTCCGACGGAACGAAGAGTGATGTCGTGACACTGCCGGCAGGAGGACTGGACGGAATCGGTCGCGCACCGGATGGCTCGTTTCTGATCTCGAGCTGGGAAGGACAGGCGGTCTATAGGGGATCACCCGCGGGTCCCTTCGAGCCGATCCTCGAAAATCTTGCCTCACCCGCCGACTTCGGAGTCGATGCGGAAAGAAACCTGATCCTGGTTCCACTGCTCGAAGAGAACCGGCTCGAAATCCGTCCTCTCGATTCGGGCGTTTCGACAACAGCGAACCAGACCACGACGGAGGCTGCCACCGACTGACGGCAGCGGAGACGAACACTCCCTGTCTCACTTTCGCACTCTCGAGCGAGACGCTGCTCTGGAAATACGGGAGAGGAGGAACCTGGGGGGGGTGATGCAGGTCCACCGCCCGGATTCCTCAGTCGCGATGAGGCATGCGCTATCATCACTGTACGCAGTCAGCATCTTAACCAGCTTCATTTCGAGGAGTAGCCGCCTATGCACACCTGCAACCTTTCCGGGGAGATTCAGCTCCCACGGGCAGGCGTGTCGGTTCTGCAGGCGCGTTCTGTCCGTCACTGATCGAGCGATCACGATCCGGCGATGAGCCATCGCGGAGGACAGAGATGGAACGACATCTGCGGCGGATGATGCACGATCTCCGCAAGCGAAAATCAGAAGAGCGGTTGAAGCATCTGAGGAAAACTCGGAAAGCAGAGGAAAGCGGGAAACGACCTGCTCCGAACATGGACGACTGGGAAGATCACTGGGATGAGACTGAAGACGAGCTGAGACGCGCGGGCACCTCGTCTCGTCAGAAAAAACGGAAGAAGAACCGCGCAGTTGCCGCAGCGGAGACGCCGGCTGCAGAGCCCGACAAGATCCGGGGCTCTGTGGTGACCGTTCGGAAGCAGAGATGCAAGGTCGCGATGGGCGACGAGCTCGTCACCGCCTGGCTTTCAGCCGACATGGCGGCCGAGCAGAAGCATCTGATCGCGGTCGGTGACGAGGTGGCGCTCGTCCGCCGCGACAAGGACTGGATCGTCGAGGAGGTCCTGCCGCGCCGGACCATCCTCTCCCGTCCCGACCCATTCTCTCCCGACAAGGAACGCGTAGTCGCCGCCAACATCGATGTGGTCGTTCAGGTCTCGGCAGCTAAAGAGCCACCACTCAAGACCGGTCTCATCGACCGGTACCTGATCGCGATCGAGCGTGGCGGCGCTCATCCCGTCATCTGCGTCAACAAGATCGACCAGGCTGATCAAGAGGAACGGGCGGTGATCGCTGGAGAGCTCGCGGACTACCACACGCTCGGAATCCCGATCGTCTTCTGCTCGGCATCGACCGGAGAGGGACTCGATCGGCTTCGCGAGGTCGTATCCGGGAAGACCGCGGTGCTCGTCGGTCACAGCGGAGTCGGGAAGTCATCGCTCCTGACCGCCCTTGACCAGCAACTGCAGATCGCGACGCAGGAGCTCCACAGCGGCGGACGAACAGGGCGACACACGACGACCTCGTCCACGCTCTACGAGTTCCCAGACGGAACGAGACTGATCGACACGCCCGGCATACGCGAGTTCGGAATCTTTCAGCTCGATCGCAACCACCTCCGGTTCTACTTTGAGGAGTTCGAGAATTACTCATCCGAGTGCAGATTTCGCGATTGCTCGCACCTCCACGAACCGGAATGCGCCGTCAAGGCCGCGGCAGAAGAGGGGGAGCTTCCTCGTTACGAACGCTACCTCAGGATGTCTGAAGAGCTGGACTAGAACCCCACCACTTCATCAGGACCTCGACTTGCACTGGAGAACATCATGAAACGTAATCAAACCACCGAACTGATGCTCGCGTCCGCTCTCGGAACCCTCTCCGGCATGAGGAGCATGTCCGGTCCGCTTTTCGGCGCCCTTCTCCGAAATCTCAATGAGGACGAGAGCGGTCCTCTCGGCGACCGGCTGAACGGAAAGAAGGTCGTCTCAGCACTGAGCGCGCTCGCCCTGGGTGAGGTCATCGCCGACAAGATCCCCGGCGTAGGCGATCGCACTGCACCCATCCCGCTGCTCGGACGAATGGCGTGTGGCGCACTCGCAGGAGCGATGGTGTGCGGAGAGAAGCAGACCGATCGCATTGCGATGACGGCGTCTGCTGGTGCGGTCGCGGCGCTCGCCGGAACCTTTGCCGCGTTCCAGATCCGGCGCTCGCTTTCGCAAGACCTCGGCATCCCCGACACGATTCTGGCCCTCGCCGAGGACGCTCTTGTCTACGGCTCGGTGGTCATGCTGCTGCAGCAGCTCGTCGATTGAGCTTCCGGAGCATCCCACTTCAACGGTCTGCCTCGAGCGCTTCCAGCGTCGCGGTCGCCTCCCTCACCAGCGCCTCCTCTGTCGTGGCCTCGAGCACGTGACGGAGGGTCTTCCTGGCATCGGTGGCTCGGTCGCAATCGATCTGCGCTCGTCCGAGATTCATCAGAAGCGGGGCTCGATAGGAGCTCTGCGACTCGGGGACCGAGAAGACGGCTCGCTCGAGCTCGTCGATGGCCTCTTCGCACTTCCCCTGAGCTCGCAGAACCTCTCCGAGAGTATCGAGATAGAGAAACGCGTCGGGACCCGGCTCCAGAACGGCGCGTCTGGCAAGAAGTTCCGCCTCCTCGAGCGAGCGACGCTCGCTCGCGAGCAGCCAGGCGAGATTGTTCATCGCATCCCTGCTGCCGGGAGAGAGGTCAATGGCGTTGCGATACGACTCTTCCGCGTCGTCGATCCGGCCGAGCTTCATCTGCACATTACCCAGGTTCAGCCAGGGGATCGCGGAGCGGGGATTGGCCTCGGTAATCGCGCGATACAGCTCGACCGCCTCCTCGAGGCGCCCCTCCTCCTCGAGGACGACGGCGCGACGAAGCGCCGTGACGCCGCCGGCCATTGACTGATCGCTGGCTGGAGACAGCAGAAGAGTCGCGTAGTCGGTCGCAGCCCACTGCCCGTCCAGTGCAGAAAGTGAGATCCAGCGAGCCTTCGCATCACCGAACTGGGCACGGTAGAGTCCCTTGTCCGGATCATGGCCGTCCAGGACGATGTAGTGAAAGAGATCTTTTCCTACGCCGGGAAAGTTCACGACCCGGATCATCAGGATCACCGGCTCACCATCCTCCAGCGAACCACGGACTGCCTCTTCATCGCCACGGATCAGTTCCGCATCGAATCCATATCGTTTCGCTGCGATGAGGAGATCAACCGAAACAACACCGCCATTCCGTCCTGTGGGAAGGAGCGGGACCAGATCTTCCTCGCTGACCTGCTGACCGTGGTGACGCATCACGGTCGCGAGCGCCCCGGCACCGCAGGTATTGTCCCCCCATCGCTCCAGAGGTACTTCCGGCAGGACGTAGGCCCGCGGGCTGGGCCGTTCGGTCAGCGGCCTGGGTGACAGACAAGCAGTCAACAGAACGATCGGCACCACGATGAGCGTCAGTGCGAACGGACGTCTTGCAGGGGACAGTTTCATTGTGGGGGGCGCCAGCCGGTCGTGACGACCGGCTGGCCTTTGCTCACAGAGCCAGGATCAGCAATACGACGACAGCGCCAATGAGAATGTAGGTCCACTGCGACGTCGTCACTCCCGCGAATACAAGACACAAAAAAAGCAGCCATTTCTGGCTGCCTCTTCACGTTGATGTCAGGGCTGATCAGCGTCTGACGGAGAGACGATTGAAGATCTTCGTCACGCCTGCAACGTTCTGCGCGAGCTGCGGAATGCGGCGCTGCTGCTCAGCAGTGTCGACCGTTCCTTCGAAGGTCACCACGCCAGCGTCGGTGACGTCGATACCGATCGCAAACGTTTCGCTGGGATACTCGGTGAGGATCTGCGAACGGATCGAAGCCTCGATCGCCTGCGGATCGAGCTCATCGGGGGTCGCAGTCGCGATGGTGCGGCAGCTCACTGCGAAAATTGCCAGAAGTACGGTGAGTACGACAATTGATTTCGTTTTCATAGGTTTTACCTCCTCGGCGCCTTGCTAGAGCAAGTCTTGAACCAGCCTCGGCAAGCTCAGCTGCCACTGTGCTAAAAGGAAGAGAATCATGGCGACCGCCGAACAGCGACGAGAGCAGATCCTCCGGATCATCCGGGAGGAGAGCGTCAGCTCGCAGCAGTCGATCCTCGAGCGCCTCGCAGAGCTCGGTCATCGGGTCACGCAGCCCACCCTCTCTCGCGACCTCCGCGAGATGGGGGTGGCGAAGACCCCTGAAGGATACGTATTGCCGGGCGAGGTCGGCTCAGGCTTCGCGCCGCTCGAGGCCCGGGAAGAGCGTTTTGCTCATCTCATCCGGGAACGGGTAGTCGAGGCGGTGGTCAGCGGAACACTCGTCGTCCTCCGGACTTCGCCAGCCGAGGCCGGTCCGGTCGCACGTGCCATCGACGAGGCCGAGATCGAAGGCGTCGCCGGTACGATAGGTGGAGAAGACACGGTATTCGTCGCAACAGCCTCGGAGGCCGCCGCGGAGGCTTTCGCGAAGCGTGTCGGCTCGATTCTGGCCAGGGCGGCACGATCGCGGGAGACGCGCTAGCTGGCATTCCGGCGTTCTCTGTGGACAGAAGCTGGGATGAAAGAGTGGACGTTCAGAGCGAGTAGATTCGAAACGGCCTTCTCCTCCGGCCGTCCGTGCTTCAGTCCACGTCTTTGTCCATGCTTCTGTCCACAACGTCCACTCGGACCTTCAGAGTCAGGACTCCCTCAGATCCAGCCCGCGAGCTCGCGCCGGGCAATCTCGGCCATCGCATCGAGCCATCGAGACGAATCGTTCAGGCAATCGACCCGATCGAGCTCGCCCCCACCGGCCCCCTCGAACTGCTCCCGGCCGAGATTGCCGATCTCGTCAATCGTTTCCAGGCAATCCGCAGTGAAGCCGGGGCAAAGCACCAGGATGCTCTCGAGCCCCTCGGCTCCGAGCTTCATCAGAGTCTCGTCCGTATACGGCTGGAGCCATGGTTCACGGCCGAAGCGCGACTGGAACGTCACGAGATAGTCCTCCTCCGTCCACCCCATTTCACGGGCGAGGGCCTCTGCCGTGCGATGACAATGCAGGGGGTACGGATCACCCAGGTCGGCGTAGCGCTGTGGGATGCCGTGGAACGAGATCATGATCTTGCGGGGAGGCTCCTCCATCGAGTCGAGCTTCTCCCTCACCGAATCCGCCAGAGCACTCACGTAGTGCTCCTCGTCGTAGTAGGGAGGAACCACCCGCAGCGTCGGGATGAACCTCTTTTTCCCCAACTCCGCAAAGACTTCATCGTACGTCGAGGCAGTCGTGGCCGCGGAATACTGTGGATACATCGGAAAGAGGAGGATCCGATCCGCTCCCCAGTCGATCAAACGGTCGATCGCCGCGCCCGTGGAGGGATGTCCGTAGCGCATCGCCACCTCGGCGCGGATCTCGTTCTCCCCGGCCAAGCTCTGGAGCCTCTGCTCGAGCCCTTTTGCCTGTCCCTCCGAGATAATGAGAAGCGGCGAGCCCTTCTCCGTCCACACCTTCTCGTAGAGCGCAGCCGACGCTTTCGGCCGCTTCACCAGAATCACACCATTGAGGATCGCCCACCACAGCGCCGGATTGAGATCGACGACCCGCCGGTCGCTGAGGAACTGCCGCAGATATTTCCTCACTGCCGGGGTCGTGGGCGCTTCCGGAGTGCCGAGTTGCGCGATGAGAATTCCGATTCGTGGCGGCATCAGGCGCGGAGAATCTCGCGAAATCCGAAAAAAATCCATTGGTCAGACAAAACCATGACAATCACTGGACCGGGCCCTTCTATATTCATGGCGTGGCAGAATCAATCGCAGTCATCAACGGACGCCCCGGACGCAACTTCGCGGATCAGCTCAAGCACGCGCTTGTCTGGAAAACATGCCTTCGTGAGATCGCCATCGTAGACTCCCGCGAGCTTCACCGCGAGGACCTCCAGCCGGAAGACGAGGTTTACACACGTCAGGATGGCTACCAGTTTCTTCTCGAGGTCATCTGCGGACTTCATTCGCCGCTCGTCGGAGAGACCGAGGTGATGGGGCAGTTCAAGAACTTCGCGGTACGTGCCGCGAACGGACCGGCCGGCCGCTGCACCGCTCCCTGGATGCAGCGTCTGATCGCGGACGCCAAGAAAGTACGCACCCACCATCTGACCGGACTCGGCGGGCGCTCCTACGGGCAGCTCGCGCAGAGGTACCTCGCCGACTGCTCTTCGATCTTCATTCTCGGCGCCGGTCATCTCGTACAGGAAACGATTCCTTCGCTCGTCGATCATCGCGTCGAGATCTTCTGCCGCCGTCCCGAGGCAGCGGGAGATCTCATCGAACGTCATTCGAACGCTGCGGTTCACCAGATTCATGAGGCTTTCCACGGTGATGATCAGTCCGCTCCCCTCGGACTGATCATCGCTGCCCCTCTGACCGCCAGCGAAATCCGCGCATGGATCGAGCGCACTGGACAGCACTTCCAGACGATCGTCGATCTGCGAGGAGAAGGCCGTACCGACGTCCTCGACGTCCCCGGCAGCAACGTCATTCACTTCAAGGAAATCCTCGAGGACCTCGAGTCGAACCGCCGGTTTGCGAATCAGCGGGTCGAGAAAGCGCTCGAAGAGATCCGCGCACACGCCGCGGACTTCTGGCAGCGCTACGACGTCCGTCCCTTTGGCTGGGAGGATCTGTGCGCCTGAGAGTCTCCGGGCGATCGAGCGACTTATCCAGAATCCAGATCCACCAGGTCGCCAACGCCTTCCGCTCGGCTGTTCCAGACATCGAAATCGTCCCTCACTTCCGCGAATCCCTCGGCGACAAAATGCAGCACGACCCCCTCTGGTCCATGCCGGAGAAAGGCGTCTTCACCGAGGACTTCGTCGAGGACCTGAAGGAAGGACGGACCGATCTCGTCGTCCACTCCTGGAAAGATCTGCCCACTGAGCCCCGCGAGGGGACCGAAGTCGTCGGAACACTTCCAAGAGCCGACACACGCGACGTCCTGCTGATGAGGCGGGATCGCTGGTCGGAAGTCGAGCCCGGCTCGGCAATCTCTGTCCTCAGCTCGTCGCCGCGACGCGTCCACAACCTCACGCCATTTCTCGCGTGGGCGCTTCCCGTGCCTCGATTGACGGTCGAATTCGTACCGGTGAGAGGAAATGTTCCGACCCGCATCCGGAAACTGATCAATGGTGAGCATCACGGACTGATCGTCGCGAAAGCAGCGCTCGACCGCCTCCTCACTTCCACTGCCGACGAGTTCTCCTCGATGCGCGAGGAAGTGCGCTCAAATCTGAATCTGTGCCACTGGATGGTCCTTCCGATCAGCGAGAACCCCACGGGCGCCGCGCAGGGCGCTCTCGCGATGGAAGTCTCCACCGCGGGCGACTCCGATGTGATTCGCGTGATTGGGTCGATGAACGACGAGATCACCTTCAGCGACGCCACACGTGAACGCCAGATCCTCCGGTCGTACGGTGGCGGATGTCACCAGAAGATCGGTGTCACCGTCCTCACGCGGCCGTACGGGACACTCGTCAGCCTTCGTGGCCAGACGGACGAGGGGGAGACCCTCGATCGATTCGAGCTGGAACGTGATCGAAAAGCCCCGACTGCTGCGCCCGACAAGATCTGGCCGACTGATACCGCCGAAGCCAACTGGCTGGGGCGAGAGCCACTCGATGTCCCGCAGCCGGACAGCGACTCCGGCTACTGGGTGGCGCGCGCTGACGCACTGCCCGCTTCGTGGGAGGTCGACGCGTCGCGACCCGTTTGGACCGCCGGGCTCCGGACATGGAAGAAGCTGGCCGAGCGGGGAATCTGGGTCAATGGTTCGGCAGAAGGACTCGGGGAGGATGAAGATCCCCGCACGGACGTCCTCGCGGACGGCAGAATCAACTGGATCAAGCTGACACACGACCGCGCCGAGGCCGAGCAAGGCCTCGAGCGGCTGGCAACCTATCGCCTCATTTCCGACGGTGAGCCGCCGGATCTGAGCGCTTACACCCACTTCTTCTGGACCAGCGGCAGCCGCTTTCTCGAGGCGATCGAACGTCAGCCCTCGATCGCCTCAGGATGGCACGCCTGCGGACCCGGAAACACTCACAAGATCATCCGTGAAAAGCTCGGCAGCGACGATCGTATCGATGTCTTGCTGAGTCACGAGGAATGGCTGAAGGACATCACCCAATGAGCGAGATCGAACGCCTGATGCGGCTGCGGAAATCGCAGCAGATTCGCGACCTCTGCGACGAGGTCGAATTCACCACGAGCCACCTGATCCAGCCACTGTTCGCGGTCGACGGCATACAGGGTGAGAAGCCGATCACGGGCCTCACCGGCAACAACCGGATGGACATCGAGTCGACCGTACGACAGATGGGCTCGGACATCGAGAACGGCGTCCGGCACTTCATTCTCTTCCCCGTCCCCTCGGACAAAGGGAAGAAGAACTTCAACCATAAATTCACCGCTAAGACGATCTCCGCTCTCCGAAAAGCCCACGGCAACGCATTCACGCTCTGGGTCGACACCTGCCTCTGCTCGTACACCGAGCACGGGCACTGCTGCGTCTTCGGCGATGATCAGGAGATCGATCTCGACGCCACTCTCGACGAGCTCAGCCGCTCCGCCGTTGCCTTCGCGGAGGCGGGAGCAGACGGCATCAGCCCGAGCGACATGATGGATGGCCGCACCGGTGCCATCCGACAGGCTCTCGACGAGTCGGGCCATGGCATGACCCCGATCATGAGCTACTCGACGAAGTTCGCCAGCAGTTTCTACGGTCCGTTCCGTGAGGCGGCCGACTCGGCGCCGCAGTTCGGCGATCGGAAGATGTACCAGATCGATCCGCGAAACCGCTCCGACGCAATCCGCTCGAGCGTGCGCTGCGCCGAGGAAGGCGCCGATCTCCTGATGGTGAAACCGGGTATGACCTCGATCGACCTGATCACGCCGATCAAAGAGCTTACCGACCGTCCGGTCGGTGCTTACCAGGTCAGCGGTGAGTACGCAGGGCTCGCACTGCTTGCGGAAAAGGGACTGACTGACCTCGACCGCGCACTCCTCGAAACATGGCATGTGTTCCGTCGGGCGGGCGCGCAGTACATCATCACCTATGGTGCCCGCAGGGCAGCGAAGATCGGCCTGAAGGTACAGTAAAAACGCCCGGCGGTAATGGCTTAAGACACGGTCATCCTGAGCCGCCGGAGCGAAGCGCAGGACGGTCGAAGGATCTCGGAATTACCCTACAGTAGGTACGTACGCGATCCTTCGCTTCGCTCAGGATGACAAGCCGGGTCACACGTCTCAGATCAATGGAGTTTGCAATGACCAGCTTCTATAAATCTCCCGCATCCGAACCGCTCTTCGAGCGGGCGCTCGAGCTCACACCCGGTGGCGTTCACAGTCCCGTCCGCTCCTACAAGAGCGTCGGTGGAACGCCGGTATTCTTCAAGAGTGGAAAGGGTCCCCGTCTGACGTCGGTCGACGATGAGAGCTTCATCGATTTCTGCCAGAGCTTCGGACCTCTGATTCTCGGTCATCGTGATCCGGATGTGGACGCCGTCGTCCGCGAGACGCTCGATCTGGCCTGGACCTTCGGCGCTTGCGAGCCCTACTCGCTGGAGCTCGCCGAGTGGATCAACTCACGCATCCCGTGGGCTGAAAAGCTGCGCTTCGTCTCCTCCGGCACCGAGGCCGTGATGAGCGCGATCAGAATTGCGCGCGCCGCGACCGGCCGCAAGCGGCTCCTGAAATTCGACGGCTGCTACCACGGACACGGCGACTCGCTCCTGGTGAAGGCGGGCAGCGGACTCGCCGGACCGGTGACGAGCTCGAGTGCCGGCGTCTCGGCAGAAGTCGCGGCGGAGACGATCGTCGCTTCCCTCGATTCCGAAGAAGACGTGACCGCAGCCTTCGACAAGTATCAGGGCGAGATCGCAGCGGTGATCATGGAGCCACTCCCAGCGAACAATGGTCTGCTCATTCAGCGGCGGGAGTTCATCGATCACGTGGTGAAGACGGCGCGCGACCATGGTGCGCTCGTAATCTTCGACGAGGTCATCTCCGGCTTCCGTGTTGCTCCCGGCGGCATGGCCGAGATCCTCGGCATTCGTCCGGACCTGGTGACCTACGGCAAGGTGATTGGTGGTGGATTTCCAATCGGATGCTATGCGGGCCGGAAGGATCTGATGGATCTGGTCGCGCCCATCGGTCCCGTCTATCAGGCGGGGACGCTGAGCGCGAATCCGATCGGGGTGCGGGCAGGGCTCGCCACGCTCCAGAAGGCCGAGCAGATCGGCCTCTGGAAGATGCTCGAGAAGCGAGGTTCCGACTTCGCGGCCGAGCTTCGGTCCCGATTCAACAGATCAGGCGCGGCATTCGACGTCACGCAGTACGGGTCACTCATCTGGATTCACGCCGCATCGGACGAGCCGATCAGGCGGGTTGATCGAATCTCGCAGGCTCATGCCGACAGCTTCGGGAAGCTCTTTCATGCAGCACTCGCGAACGGGATCTATCTCGCTCCGAGCGCATACGAGGTAGGATTTCTATCTGCAGCACACGATCAGGAAACGCTGGAGACCGCGGCGGACGGTCTGGAGAGAGCTGCGAAAATGATCGATGGAAACTGAGCAGAGACACCGAATCGAGATCGCGCTTGCGGTCATCTGGCTCGTCTTCACAGTCTCTCTCGCAAGCTGGTGGCTGGTGTTTGGCCTCCGGCAGGCGGAGACGCTGCGCGAGATAGATCAGACTCGCACGCAGGAGATCGCCGGCGCCCACAGAATGCTGTTGTGGGAAGGGAGCGTTCTGATCGTGTCCCTCGTCGCGGGAGGCACGGCCCTTCTTTTCGGGATTCATCGCGAGCGCCGGCGGCACCGCGCCGTGGAGGAGTTCTTCGCGGCGTTTACGCACGAGCTCCGCACCTCACTCGCAAGTCTGAGGCTGCAGGTCGAGAGCCTCCAGGAGGATTTCGAGGAAAGGGGTGAGCAGAACCCGCTCCTCGATCGCCTTTTCAAGGATTCCGTACGACTGCAGCTCCAGTTGGACAACTCCCTCTTCTACGCAAACCGGAGAAAGGGACGCCTCTATCTCGAGACGCTCTCGCTCCGACGGGTGATCGATTCGATTGCACCCGAGTTCGGCGAGCTCGATATCCGACTCGAGGACGAGGCGCGGATACTCGCGGATGTACGTGCAATCGAGAGCGTTCTGCGAAATCTCTTTCAGAACGCGCTCATTCATGGAGGAGCCGATTCGGTAACCTTACGCGTCGAGCATCCCGCAGGTCCCAACGTGCGGATCATCGTCGAAGACAACGGAAGTGGTCCCGCAACCGATCCTGCCGAGCTGGGACAGCTGTTTTTCAGACCGACCTCGCGCAGCGGCACCGGCGTGGGTCTCTACATCTCACGCCAGCTCCTGACGCGGATGAAAGGCAGTCTCTCCCTTTCGCATGGATCCAGCGGACTCGTCGCGACACTGGAAGTGCCGGAGGCGCGGAAATGAGCAAGGTACTGGTCGTCGAGGACGACATTTCCCTCGGCACGACGCTGTCGGAGCGCCTCCATAAGGAAGGCTTCGACACCACATGGAAAACGACTCTCGACGAGGCCACGAAAGCCTTCGACGGGGCCAGATGGGACGTCGTCATCCTCGACGTCGGTCTTCCCGACGGGTCAGGATTCGATCTCGCCCGCCGCATCAAGTCCGTGTCGTCGACTCCGATCATGTTCATGACCGCGATGAGCTCAGCGGAGAACCGGCTCGAGGGATTCGAGATCGGTGCGGATGAGTTCATCCCGAAACCGTTTCACCTCAAGGAACTGTTTATTCGCATCCGTCACGTTCTGGAAACCCACGCATCCCGCGCGACCGTCTCGGCCGGCAGCAAGACGATCGACCTCAATGCCATGGCAATCATCAACGAGGACGGCACGAGAGACTTTCCTCAGTCGCGGGACTTTCAGGTTCTCCAGATGTTGATCGAAGCAGCCCCGAACGTCGTCAGCCGCGATGAGATCCTCGACCGCGTCTGGGGTGAAGATCGTTTTCCAACGCAACGGACGGTCGATAATGCGATTCTCCGTCTGCGTCAGATACTGGGGGACGAGGGTGCGAGCGCAATTCGCTCGGTTCGCGGTATCGGATATCAATGGGCAGGAATGTAGCGCTGGACCAAGTGCAAGGAGTAGAGAGAATGTCATCTGAGAAATTTCGAAACGCCCTCGAGGGGATCCCTCAACCGGTTCCTCCCATCTGGTTCATGAGACAGGCCGGGCGTTACCACAAGCACTATCAGGCGCTCCGTGCGAAGCATTCGTTCATGGAGCTCTGCAAGAACCCCGAACTGGCAGCGGAGGTCGCATTCGGCCCCGTCGACGACTTCGATTTCGATGTCTCGATCCTCTTCAGCGATCTGCTGTTTCCCTTGCAGGCGCTCGGACTCGGTCTCGAGTATGGTGACTCCGGCCCCCAGCTCGAGCCGAAACTGGACCGCAGTCAGCTCGCAAAGCTGCGATCGATCGACGATGCGCTCCCGCATCTCGAATTCCAGCGTGAGGCGGTGAAGCTCACACGCGAGCGGATCCCGCAGGACAAGAGCGTGATCGGATTCGTGGGCGGACCGTGGACGCTTTTCGTGTACGCGGTCGAGGGGAGCCACAAAGGAAACCTGATCGACGTCAAGACCGACACCGGTCTGTACCGCGCCTTCTCCGATCACCTCGTTCCCCTGCTGATCGAGAACATCCGCCTTCAGCTCGAAGGCGGAGCCGAGGTCGTGATGATCTTCGACACGGCGGCAGGAGAGCTCGCTCCCGACTGGTATCACCAGTTCGTCGCGGGCGATCTCGCGCGGCTCTTCGAGGCGTTCCCGGGCAGGATCGGCTACTACGCCCGGGGAACGCAGCCTGCGCACCTTCGAGACCCCCGTTTCGGCAAAGGTCCGCTGGCCGGGATCGGCGTCGACTGGCGCTGGGATATCCGGGAGGCATTCGCCATGGGCCAGGACGTCGGATTCATCCAGGGAAACTTTGACCAGAGCCTTCTGTTCCTACCAGCAGACGAATTTCAGAAACAGCTTCGATCGTATCTGCAACCGCTGATAGATCTGAGCCCCGAGGCGCGGCGGGGCTGGGTCTGTGGCCTCGGCCACGGCGTCCTGCCGCAAACACCAGAAGAGAATGTTCGCACCTTCGTGCGGACAGTACGAGAGGTTTTCCATGACTCGTAAAGACGCCAGCAGACCTTCCTCACAGCTCCTCGACAAATACGACGTTCCGGTTCCGCGGTACACGAGCTACCCGACCGTCCCGTACTGGAGCAACGATCCCACGACCGAACAGTGGCTCGATGAATTGAGAAAAGCCGCCGCAAAGCCCGACGCGAGCTGGGCCGTCTACATCCACATTCCGTTCTGCGAGACGCTCTGCACCTTCTGCGGCTGCAACAACGTCATCACGCGGAATCATCAGCGAGAGGAGCCGTACGTGCGGCTCATCCATGATGAATGGTCACGCTATCTGGATGCCGTGCCCGACCTCGAGAAGCGCCCGCTCCGCCAGCTCCACCTGGGCGGTGGAACGCCGACCTTTCTCTCCCCCGAGAGCCTGACGCTTCTTCTCCAGCCACTCTTCGAGCGGGTGACCTACAAGGGAGATGTGTTCGATGCCTCCGTCGAGGTCAATCCTCGGGTCACGAACGCGGAACACCTGAAGGCACTGTATGAGGCGGGCTTCACGCGTGTCTCGATGGGCGTACAGGATTTCGATCCGACGGTGCAGCATCTCGTCAACCGGATTCAGCCGTACGAGATCACCCAGAAGCTGACTGAAGACGCGCGTGAGATGGGCTACACGTCCGTCAACTACGATCTGATTTACGGACTGCCGAAGCAGACTCCGGAATCGATCCGCAAGACCGCGGACCTCACGGCCGAGCTCAGACCGGACCGGATCGCGCTCTACAGTTTTGCGAAGGTTCCCTGGATCAAACCAGCACAGCGTCTTTTCAAGGACGAGGATCTGCCGGAAGGGACCGACAAGCGCCAGCTTTACGAGATCGCCCGCGACGTCTTCCTCGACGCGGGATACGTAGAGATCGGTATGGACCACTTCGCCCTGCCCGACGATGCGCTCAATACTGCGCGCGAGACGGGCGAGCTCCACCGCAACTTCATGGGCTACACCGAATTCCGGACCGACATCCTCCTCGGACTCGGCGTGAGCGCCATCTCCGAAACTCCTACCTGCTTCCATCAGAACGAGAAGGTGATGCCGGTGTACGAGCGACGCGTCCAGGCAGGTGAGATTCCAACGCTTCGCGGCCACCTTCTGACCGAGGAGGATCGGAAGCTACGCCAGCAGATTCTCGACTTCATGACGAAACTTCACGTGACCCTCGAGCCGGAGCAGATCGACGATGCTCGAAACTATCTGTCCCAACTGATCGACGACGGACTCGTCCACTTTGAGGGAAATGAGCTGATCCTCACGGAATCAGGCAAGCCGTTCCTCCGGAACGCGACGGTCTTTTTCGATCAGCGTCTTCGGGAAGCAGCTCCCGGTCAGCCGATCTTCTCGAGCTCGATATGAAGCAGATCACAGTGGTGGGCGGAGGTTTCTCTGGCCTCGTCACCTCGTACTATCTCGCGAAGAACGGCATTCCCGTTCGGCTGATCGAGAAGCAGGACCGGCTGGGAGGATTGATCGGGACTCTCGAGACGCCGCAGGGACCGGTCGAGCTCGCGGCCAGCGGGATTCGTGCTTCTGCGAAGCTCGAGGCGCTGTGCGACGATCTCGGGCTCCCGCTGATCGGTACGAAGAAAGAGAGCCGCGCCCGATACCTGTATCGAGGAAAACCGCGACGGTGGCCGCTGGGTGTCACTGAGAGTGTGGCGTTCGGAGGACGGCTTGCCGGAAATATGCTCACCGGGCAGTTCCGCCCGAGAGATGAGGAAACGGTCCAGCAGTGGTCGAGTCGCGTCCTCGGAGAGAGCGCGGCTCGATATATCGTCGGCGCCGCCCTTCAGGGCATCTATGCGGGCAGTCCGCAGGAAATGAGTGCGAGCCTGATCTTCGGCAAGAAGAAGGTGAAGCCCGAAAAGGGAGAGAAAAAAGGACTCGTCGCGCCACCGATTGGGATGAACCAGCTCATCGATGCGCTCGAACAGAAGCTGCGCGACCTCGGAGTCGAGATCAGCACCGGAACCGAGGCGACCGCGGACGACCTTGATGGGCCCGTCGTCATCTCGACCTCCGCCAGCGATGCGGCACCCCTGGTCCGGGAGCGCTCACCCGAGGCGGCGTCGAAGATCGATCGGATCGAGATGCTGCCGCTGATCCGGGTGACGGCGTTCTATCCCGCATCGGAGAACACGATTGGCGGATTCGGAATCCTCTTTCCGAGACAGCAGGGCGTGAAGGCGCTCGGCGTACTCTTCAACACGAACATCTTCGAGAACCGAGGCCACGGACATTCAGAAAGCTGGATCTACGGCGGTGCATCCGACCGCGACGTCATGGACCTCGACGACGACGCCCTTCTCACGCATGGTCGCCAGGGACCGGCAGACAGTATATGGACGCTCAGTCGACGCTACGGCGATGTACCCGCAGCGCTGGCCCCTCGCTCTGCCGCACTATGACGTAAAACTCGAGCGCATGCTTCAGGACGGTATCGACACGCCATCCGACACCTTCCTCGCCGGAAACTACCTGCGCGGAATCGGCTTACCGATGCTGATCGAGAGGGCATGGAACGTCGCCACCGAGGTTGGTTCGAAAATCGCCTGAGCTCGTCATCCTGAGCGGGAAATGGTGCCGCTTCGCTGGCACCGGTGGAGTGAAATGACTCTCGTCCCTGTCATTCCGAAGGAGCGGCTTCATCGCGACTGAGGAATCCAGGCGGGGGAAGGCGGCATCGCTCGGTCCCCCATCCAGATTCCTCGCTTCGCTTCGGAATGACAGACCTTGTCCCCTCTCCCGGTGGGTCTACCCCGGCAGCCGATCGAGGATCGCGCGCTCTTCCGCAGTTAGTTGCTTCGCCAGCTCGGGGTTCGCTTCGATCAGCGCCTCGGCGTCAGCGAGGTCCTGCAGGCGCTTCGAACGCCGCAGCGCAGGATCGCTCGCCGCGCGAATCTTCTCGTGCAGCAAATCGACGACCCGGATGATGCGAAGCCGAACGTCATCCACAAACACCTCGCCGGCCGATGAAACCGCGCGGGCAAGCATCGGGTCGTCGGTGAACTGAACCGGCGTGCCATCCGTCGCGACCCAATTCTCCGAGTGCTCGAACGAGCCAGTCCGCCGGAAACCCGCGGTGGTCAGCGCCTCGCCCGGTATCGCTGATCGGCTCAACACGGCGAGATCGATGTCGAGTGTCGTTCGAGGATCGGGGTGGTGAACCTGCACGGCGATCCCCCCGATGATCGCGTACGGGATACGCGACTCATCGAGAAGACGGCCGAGGGTGAGGAGGGTCGGCTTCTTCGTTGTTTCCATCTCGCCTCGGAGCCAATGCCATTGGCGGTCCAGCATGAAACCCGCCGAAAGTCCGGAACTCATCACGATCATTCTACGCCGCAGACTTTGTCACGTCACCACAGGGCGATGTCTCGAGTTGATTGCTCCGGCTCTTCCCAGTCTTTTCGTCAGGTGGGCCCCCATCACCAGACAAAACACATCGCGCTGGCGCTTCGTCGGAGTTTCGTAAGCTCGGGACCGGCACCTTGTACTGCCTGATGTAGCCTTGCCTCGAGAACGTTGTCGCGCACCGACGTGATAGCTCAGATGTATCTGCTCAAACGTAGTGAAACGTTTCGATCTCGGAGGGCCGGGCGAAGAGGTAGCCCTGGCCGTAGCCGATGCCGAGATCTTCGGCGGCCTTTGCTGTTTCCTCGGTTTCGATGCCCTCGAGGATGAAGCGCGCATTGAAGGAGCTCGCCAGGGATGCAATGCTCTTGACGATCCGGCTCTTCGTGTTGTCGCTCTCGAAACCAGTTCCGAAGAACTGGCTGATTTTCATCCAGGCCGGATCGATTTCGTCGATGTAGGGAAGATGAGAGAACGCCGTTCCGATGTCGTCGAGCGCAAACTGCAATCCGAGACCTTTGAGAGCCCGGATCTGATCCAGGCTCTTTCGCGAATGAAGTGCCCCCTGCTCCGTGATTTCCAGCGTGATCCGGGACAAGTCCATCTCGACCCGCTGCGCTGCTCTCTCAATCGTTCTGACGATCGCGGGGCTTTCGAGAGAGCTCGGATGCACGTTCAGGAAGAGAATTTTTTTCGGGTGAAGGTTGGCAGCCGTTCTGATCGCCTCTGCAATGCAATGCTGCTCGAGATCGATCGTTCTCTCGGTCGTCGCAGCGTAACGGAACAGAAGCTCCGGACTCGCAAACATGCTCTCGGTCGTCGGCCTGGCCAGCGCCTCGAGCCCCACGTGATGTCTCGACGGCAGCTCGACGATCGGCTGAAAACGCATCCGGATCAGATCCTGCTCGATCAGTTGCTCGAGCTCCGGCACGTTGATCTGCTGCTCTCCGGTCGATTCGTCTGACGGTGCAGGAAGAGAGTCGTCCAGGTCGCCGACTGAGAATGGCTTCCGGAAAAAGCCGGCGGCGCCGCGCCGGAGAGCTTCCCGTTCGAGGCCATCGTGCGCTGCCCCGGTCATGAGGAAAATCGGGATTTCAGGCCGGTCATTTTTCAGCGTTCCGACGAGATCGAGCCCGTCGAATGAGAACTCGCCCCTGAACTGGATGTCGGCGACGATCGCATCGACGTCGTGGTTCTCGAGCACGAGGTGAGCACAGGCGATATCGCGGCAGACGATCACCCGGCGGCCTGCGCGGGCGATGCCCATCGCTACCCCTTCTCCCACGATTGGATCGTCGTCAACTACCAGAACCGTTTGCGGCAAAGTGTCATCCTGTCTTCTGTTGCGCGTCTCTCGAACTCCTTATCGTTTCACGACTCCACGCCGGATACGAGTCCCTGCTTCGTAAACATCGACTGGCACCGGCTCCCCTGCATCTGGTACCTTTTTGAAAACGGTACCATCTTTGATGTTAAACAGACCAGTCCGCGAGGGAAAGGGAAAACAATGAGGAAAAATTCAACACTTGCAGTTCTCTTCGTCACGTTCGTCGTCTCGACCCTTCTTGCTCACCACGGCCCGAAGACGATCAAGATCGATGCGGCCGCGGCGAAACAGCCGGGAGTTACCTTCAACCACGACAAGCACGCCACCTCACTCGTGAGCAAATGCGAGACGTGTCACCACATGAACAAGGGCTTGACGGCGTCAGCCGACAATGATGTAAAAAAGTGCAGCACCTGCCATCTCAATCCGAAGGGTGACGCTCCGAATATGGCAACCATGAGTATGAAAGACAATCCTTTCCATATCCGCTGCATCGGCTGCCACAAGGAGCAGAAGAAGGGACCGACGGTCTGCAAGCAGTGCCATGTGAAGTCGTAAACGCCCAGAGCTCATTCCAGATCGAGCTCGATTCGTATCGCCCGGAGTGCAAAGCTCACATCGATAAGAAAGAGCATCACTGAGCCAACGATGCTCAGCACGTTGACCGTCAGGATGACCACGATACCGACCGAGAGGTTGGTTCCGCTGAAGGTACTGACGATCAGCAGAAGAATCATGATGACCGAGCAGAGGATGCTGAACACCAGCAGTCCGATCGACCACTGGAGGATGAGGCAGCGCCTGAACAGGACCTGGAGTTGTCTCTGATCGCTGACCGAGGGTGCCTCGACGCTCCGGACGATGCCATTGACCTTCCTTGTTCGATCGATGGCTCTTCCGAGGCGATTGGTTGCCGACAGAAGAAGTAGTCCCACCCCCGAGATCAGCACCATCGGCGAGATCGTCGTTTGCAGAAGTGCGGTAAAGGAACTCACGTCCATGGGTGGAGTCTACCTCTTCGCCAGCCGCCCGCCGCAAGCCAATTGCCATCCTGAGCCGTTTCTTCGAATCCCGGATCGGCACGACCCGTCGTTCCACGGTTCAGGACGACAACTGCTGAACTTCGCTCGTGGTCATGTCCCTGCCCGGGATCGTGCGCTTCCCCCGTGCGGCATCCTTCACCGCCTCCGGCGTCCACGGACATCCCGGATCCGGCGAGAGCGGATCGCGATTGATGCGCCATGCCCGCGCCCGTGAACCACCGCAGAGTCCACCAAGTCCGCACATCCCGCATTTGCCAGCCAGCCGTGACGGTTCGTCGATCGATCGCAGGAGCGACGAGGAGCGAAGGAGCGAAGAGATATCGTTGTTCCTCACGTCGCCCAGCGGGATCGGCAGCGTGCGCTCCGGTGTCACCACTCCCTGACGGCTCACGAACAACTGGCCTCGACTGTTCCACACACTGATTCTTCCGAGTGCATGGCTGAGATTGTCGCGCCGCTCGCCTCGCCTCGCCCTCTCGAGCATCGAGCGCCGGAACGACGGCGATTGTCGAAGCTCGATCTGGGGCCCGGGCTCCTTCACAGCCTCCACCAGAGCCGTGAAGGCGTCTTCGAGCTCGACTGCCTTCAGCAGACCCGACCTGACCGCGGGAGAACCGAGCGTGTCGACAAGCCATCGCTTTGCTCCGAGACGGTGGACGAGCCGGTACAGATCTCCCATGCGTGGGATCAGATCCGGGCGCGCCGTGGTCCGAACCTCAACCGGAAGTCCGAGATCGCGTGCCCATATGATCGCCGTAGATCGTGGAGTGCCATGATTCCTCGCGGGTAACAGTGTTGTGCGCCAGAGCTGAGACGTCCTCCAGAGCGAACGAAACACCAGCCGGATCGATCTTCGACAAGGTATCGAGCTTGCCCGAGAGGATCGGCTGTCGCGTACTGATCTCGATCACCGGATGAAGACTGCGTCCTCGCGCATATTCGACGAGCCTGAGGCTTCGCAGCCCGAGGTCGAACCCGGTGAATCGAATGCTCAGGGATCGTGACGGAATCTCCTGGAACTGATCGAGTGCGATGATCAACTCTGAGAATGAGAGAATGTCGTCGGCCCAGGGATGGTGCAACTTGGGACTCAATCCCCGCCCTCCCTGGATCACCACTTCCCTCAATTCGCTGCTCACATTCATCGCAAACGCTCCTGTTGGCTGATCCCATCACACCGCACGGTGACGGGACGTGACGAATTCCACCGTTGTCTGTGACGAGAGTGAATCGCGATCTCCCGCCGGTGAAAGCAATCAGCCGCCGGAACACGGGTCAGCTCCCCATCAAATGAGACATCGGGACCCGCACTCATCTGTACCCGCCCCGCATCACCAGAAGATGTGATCGTTGTCGCCGCAACTGTGCTGCAAAGAGCAGACTGTGGTGAATACCGCCACTGGGCCGCAAGGGAATCAATCCCGTCCGGCAGTGGCAAAGACAAGCGCTCGGAGTGGCCAGCGCCCTCCGAGTCTGAAAGCGAGTTGACCGTGCCGACACCGTACGACCTCATGATCGAACGCGACTGTCGCGTCTGTTCCCTGAGGCACTCGAGGCCGTTCTGCAACATGAGTGACAAGGCCGTGGAAGCGCTCAACGCCATCACGTTTACCGCTGCGTATCCAAAGGGCTCAGTCCTGTTCGCGGAAGGAGAACTGCCACGAGGGGTTTTCATCATCTGTAGTGGCCGGGTCAAAATGACCACGTCCTCGGCCGATGGCCGGACGCTCATCCTCAGGGTTGCCGAAGCGGGAGAGGTGCTCGGCGTCAGCTCCACTGTCTCCAACAGACGGTACGAGGTGAGTGCCGAAACGATCACTCCCTGCCAGATCAATTCGATTCGCCAGGACGATTTCATGCGCTTCATGGAGACCCACACGGAGGTCGCTCTTCACAGTGCGCAGTCGCTGGCGGATGCGTATCAGGCAACGCAGCGGGACGTCCGGAATCTGGGACTCTCCTCGACAGTCGCTGAGCGCCTGACTCATCTGCTCCTGGAATGGGGTGTCGACGGCGAGGTCGATGGAAAAAACGTATCCTTCCGAGTCGAGCTGACTCACGAGGAGATTGCCGAACTGATCGGCACGACCCGGGAGACGATCACTCGAACCCTGACGGACCTGCGGAAGCGAAACCTTCTCTCGGTCGACGGCGCGATGTTCACCATCCACGACCGCAAACAGTTCGAGCACTCCATCGTACCTGGACGGGACAAGACCAACTGAATCATTCGCCGCTCAAACGAAACGGGGCTCCGAGAGTCCTACGACTTTCGTTCGATTGATGATCACCATCGGAATGTTCCGCGTAATCTCCGGTGCGCGTGTGGTACGCAGGAACAGCGTACAGTCCTTGAGGTAGAAGAACGGCTGTGGCTTCATCATGAAGTCTGACATCCTCAATCCTGCCGCGACACTCAGGGTGCCGCTTATCACCCCCTGATCGATGGCGCAGGAGACATCCTTCTGTTCCCTGGCGGTCCCGATCGAACTGTCGATACCTTCCTCGGCTGCGTCGGGGAGAATGAGGATGACGGAGTTTCTCTGGAGTGCGAAGAACGGTATCGCCTCCTTCAGACCCGGAAGCATCACATCCTTGAGCTTGAAGAAATCGTGGGACTGGTTCGAAAAGTCCACCAGGGATCGTCTGGCCGGGAGGAGGAATGTTCCCTCGATCCATCCGGCGGTCGTGAACAGACGGGCCCCGACCTCCCGGTTCGATGGTGGGCTGTACTGGTTCATGACATCACTCCTGCCTCAGATGGGGTGGCAGCGATCTCGAATAGTCATACGCAAGATAAAAAAAACCTTGCCCCCCGACGGGGCGTATGTTCATCATACTCCGAGCCCTCATGAACAGTCTCGACACCACAAGGACGAGCCGCAGCCAAGTAAGAGGCGCCGATCTGGACCGGATCGCTCGCTACTTCCAGGAAGCGGACACAATCGACCGGGCAGAAGTCGAACCGGGAGACCGGCTGGTCGTCGTGACTCTCAACTCCACCTATACACTCCACTACCTCGGAGACGGCCGGTGGCGAGTCACCGGGGGATGGTTCGAGAAGAACACCACGACGCCGGCAGTCGTACGCATCACGGGATGCAGCCTCGGCGGAAGTGTCATCAATCAGAGAGTCGTGGTCGGGAGCGGCCTTCGCATCGAATTCGACAATCGCGTCGTGACCACGACTATCCGCCGCTTCACGCTGTGGCGCACGGACGAATCAATCCTGAACTGATCCATCCGTCCACCTCAGCTCACGGCCTCCGATCGCGAATCGACTCCGCTACGTCGCGGCCGATCTTTCTCAGCGCCGTCTCGGCTTGTCGTTCCGCATTCAGCGAGGTGTACTCGATACTCTCGCTGTACGTCTGCCCCACAGGCCGCCCTGTAGCCACGTCGATCGTGGAGACGTTGATTCTCGCCCGGTACGAAGTCTCCGACCTTCCCATGTAGCGGAGCTGGCGCTCACCAGCAGGCTCGATCCTGGCGAGAACCATCCAGCGCGAGCCAGCACTGCGAAGAGCGTCGGAGAGAGCCCCGACCGATGGATCACCGAGCACCATGCTCTCTGTCTCGGGAAGAAATCGTGCGTCGACTGCCTCGATCCCCATGCTGCGGAATCGTGAGAGCAAACCTCCCGCGATGTGATCTGTGAGCGCGGAGTCTCCCGTCACGACGATTGCGGTACCCTGCAGACGCGGTCCCGCCGGCGCGACCGGTTCGTTCGCCCGCGGCTTCACCGGAGTCTGTTCCTGTGAACCCTCCCGCGAAGGACGAGGAGTCAGAACCGAGGGCGGGTTGACACTCGCGGTCCGGATGTCGGCTGCGGCTGGCTCCAGAACCTCCCTCTCCTCTCCACCCGACGTCTCTTCGACAATGCTGGACTCCGTCCGGACCGGCGCTCCCAGCTCGACCGACGATCCGTCGAGCGTGACGTGATCGCCGGCCCCCGACGCGCCCTCTGCCAACTCCACGGCAGGCTCGGCCGACTGGTCAGACCAGAAGTGTCCCAGCGTCTTCCATGCCGCGAATGCGCCCCCGGCCACCACCAGCATGAGGATCAGCAGAACGCCGACGACCAGCGGTGCCCAGGACTTTTTCCTGGCCTGCACCGGGGTGCCAGACGGCACCGGCGGAGGTGGCACGGCGGCTCCTGGAGGCGGTGGGACGTGCGCCGCACCGGCAGGAGGCGTCAGCGGCGCTGTAGAGGCGATGTCCGGCGCAGTCGTTGCGGCCTGCGATGACGTGGAGAGAATCGCCGTGGGATCTTCCGAGGGCGTGAGGGAGGCCCGCGGTACAGTGGGAGCGTCCATCGCGGCGGTTGCGGCGTCGAGCGACACCGTCGGGACTGCCGCGGCAGCGACTCCGGCGCCGGCAGCGAGCGTGGCAAGACCACGACTCATCGTTCTGACACCCTGATCGGAGAGGAAGCCCTCGAGCGCGTCAACGAGCTCATGTGCGCTCTGGAAGCGGTTCTCCCGTTCCTTCGCGATCATCTTGTCGAGGATCGCAATGATCTCCACTTTCACGTCAGGCTTCAACGCGGACACGTCGGGAGCAGGCTCGTCCAGGATCTGTTTGAGCAGGACCAGCGGGCTCTCTGCCTTGAACGGAACATTGCCCGTAAGCATCTCGTACAGAGTGACGCCCAGGGCATAGATGTCGGTCCGGTGGTCGGCCTGCTCTCCTCTGCACTGCTCCGGAGCCATGTATCCCGGAGTCCCCATCAGCATGCCCGTGGCGGTCAGCCGGCTCTGAATCTGAGAAGGAAGCGCGAGACCGAAGTCGGCAATTTTGACGATTCCACGCTCATCGAGAATCAGGTTCGCAGGCTTGATGTCGCGGTGAATGATGCTCTTGTCGTGTGCGGCCGCCAGCCCCTGCGCAGCCTGAAGGATGATCTGCGCCGCGTGGATCGAGTCGAGACTTCCCCGCTCGCGAATGATGCTGTCGATCGGCTTTCCGGAGACGTACTCCATGACGAAGTAGTGCCGTCCCTCATCCTCCCCGATGAAGTAGATCTGAACGATGTTCGGATGAGAAAGCCCGGCAGCGGACTGCGCCTCGCGCTTGAACCTCAACAGGAACTGCTCGTCCTCGATCAGATGTTCACCGAGGACCTTGATGGCGACGTAGCGGTTGAGCGATTCCTCGTGCGCCTTGTAGACGACTCCCATCCCTCCCCGCCCGAGCTTGGAAACGATGGTGTAGTGGCCGATTTTTTCAGACATTGAGGACTCCCGTCAGCAGAAAAAGTGTCACAATCGCGCTGTTATACTGAATGATACGACTACGTGATGTGTTTCAACCACTGCATCGTAGAGCTCTATTGCGAGGAGCTCCCGCTTCGCGGCCCCTGGAGACACCGACCGCGAAGACGAGTCACAGTCTCATCGGAACCACAACTCAGGAGGACCACTCAATGAGGAAGTTGATTTTAGCAGTCGTAATCGCCGCAATCCTGACCCCGGCCGTATGGGCCGCGGAGAAAGGCGGCCTTCGTTACACCGTCGCCGTCACAAAGTTCGACAATCAGGCTGGGTGGAGCTCCCAGTGGGATATCGGCGATGCCTGGGCATCCGTTCTCACCGATGCCCTCAACCAGACGGATCGTTTCATCGTGCTCGGCGAGACCGACATGCGCGCAGCGGCCATGGATGAGCAGGACTTTGCTGCCTCCGGACGAACGGCCGGCGGGAACAAAGCTCCGGCCACCGGACAGATGACACCCGCTCAGATCCTGATCAAGGGAGCGATCACGCACGTCCAGGAGAATACGAGTGGCGGCGGAGGCGGAATCTCGATCCGCGGCATCAGGGTGGGTGGCCGTGGCGGTCAGGCCGAGATCAATACGACGATCTACATGGTCGACTCGACCACCGGACAGGTCCTCGCCTCAGAGAGCGTGACCGGAGCAGCCGGATCGCGGGGATTCCGTATCGGATACTGCTGCCGCAACTTCTCCGGCGACGTGGAAGCCTTCAAGAATGACAACGTCGGCAAGGCCGTCATGGCGTCGGTCGAAGAGGCGGTCGACTGGATGATCGGTCAGCTCGACAACGTGAAGTGGACCGGTACAGTGGTCATGAATCGCGACGGTAAGGTCTACATCAACCGCGGCGAGCGCGAAGGTGTGAAGGCCGGGCAGGAGTTCGTGATCGGAGACGCCGAGGTCATCCGCGATCCCGACACGGGTGAGGTCCTCGACGAGATCATGGAAGAGATCGCGCGGATCAGGATCAGTGAGGTTCGGGAGAAGCTCGCCATCGGCTCGATCATCAGCGGCGACTCCGCCGGCGTCGACCGCGGCATGGCCGTCCATCTGCCGTAGGAACAAGATTCCACCGAGAAATCAGGGCCGGTGGAGCACCCTCCACCGGCCCTTTTTGTTTTGAGTCAAAGAATCAGCCCGTCATCCTGAGAGGCTGTGAAGGATCGCGTACGTCGTGACTCGTGCCGAACTTCGGGCGAGTATGGCTCCACGAGATCCTTCGGCCGTCCTCCGCTGCGCTCCGGCGGCTCAGGATGACAGCTCGCTCCGACCTTCTGTGTCATCCTACGTGAACCGAAGGATCGCGTTCGGAATGACTCGACCGCAATCCGGACGTTCATGTCTCCTTCGCTACAATGCGCTCATGCGCGTTCGCCCGCTGAGTCCTCTTCTCCTCCTCACGCTCGCCCTCCTTTTCTCCTGCCGGTCGGCGACGACGCCCACTCGCACGACCATCACCATCCTTCACTTCTCCGACTATCACTCGCACGCGGTTCCCTTCCATGTCGACGGAGAAGATGAAACGGCCGGAATCGCACGAGCGGTCGCCTATGTCGAGCCCCTCGCCAGCCGCGACGATGTCCTCGTCTTCAACGGCGGCGACACGATGAACCTCGGGGCTCCTGCATGGTCCGACAAATACCGCTGCATCGAATGGAGCTGGTGGAACGGGATCGTCG
The DNA here is from genome assembly GCA_963829355.1 of uncultured Acidobacteriota bacterium. Taxonomy (GTDB): domain Bacteria; phylum Acidobacteriota; class Thermoanaerobaculia; order Gp7-AA8; family JAHWKK01; genus CAWHHZ01. The sequence continues at coordinate 92,029 of CAWHHZ010000011.1, read as the reverse complement.
ACGCGATGGCCTTCGGCAACCATGACGCCGACTATGGCGCGGCGGTTTTCGACGAATGTCGCGCTTCCATCGACTACCCGATTCTCGGAGCCAACGTTCACGACGCCACGGGAAAGCCAGTTTTCCCTGCATACGCCGTTTTCGAGAGGAGCGGAGTTCGCGTTGGAGCATTCGCCCTCGCCGGTTCCGACTTCTCCACCCTGATCCGGCCTGCGACGGCTCCTGTCGAAGGAGTCAGGTTCGGAGAGCGAGCGGGCGCTGCCGCGGAGGTCGTCCGGCATCTCAGGGATGTCGAACGGGTCGATGCCGTGGTTCTGATTGGTCATGCATCGACCGACGAGGACATCGCCCTCGCCCGATCGGTCGGGGGCATTGATCTGATCCTCGGCACCCACTCTCACGTGGTTCAGCCACTCCAGATCATCGAGGGAACCGACACGGCCATGATCTCCTCGGGACAATACCTGTCGAACCTGAGCCGGGTAGAATTGAGATTCTTGGACGGTCGCCTGACCGACGTCTCGGGCAAGATCGTGACGATGTCACCGGCGCTCCGCCAGGATGCCCGGGTCGCAGAACGTGTGCAGGTTCTCCAGAAGCAGCTCGAACACGATCCGATCTACGCTCCGCTGTTCCGGGAGATTGCGACACTCGCGCGAGGACTTTCCAACAGCAACGTCAACTCGAGCCAGACCGAGCTGGGACAGTTCACGATGGAGGCAGTGCGCCTGGCGGCAGACGCGGACGTCGCTCTTTCGACCTCCAGCAGCTTTCGCGGCTCCCTTCCGCGAGGTGTGGTCCGCGAGACGGATCTTCGGGATGTTCTTCCGTACGACAACGCGGTCGTACGGATCGAGCTGTCCGGGGTCGAGCTCACTAACCTTCTCCGGCACGCGGCTTCCCTGCGGGGAGCAGACTCGTTCGCACAGATCGCCGGAGCTAGCCTCGACCTGGGACCGCAGGGTGATCTGAGAGGCATCTCGGTCGCCGGCCGCCCGATCAACCCCTCCGAGACGTACATCGTCGCGACCACCGACTATCTGATGAACATCGCTCCCACCTATCGGAGTGCCCTGTCTGGCAAGACTGCCGAAGATACGGGGCTAAAGGTCAGAGACATCGTCCGCACTGCTCTGGCCCGGCTCTGAGAGGGCGTTATGGGACCAGCGGTCCACCGCTCGACACGTCGAAACTGAACTCAGGCGCCGAACATCGACTGTCGACTGACGACTGACGACTGTCGACTGACGACTGAAAACGTGATTATCGTCACATGAACGAGTGAGGGGTATCATGAGGCTCCCGACGCCCTGAATCTAATCTTATTTCAAACATCCGGAGGGCTTTCCTGATGACAGAAGAGGGCCGGCGAATCGAGATTCGCGGCACGGTACAAGGAGTCGGTTTCAGACCATGGGTCTATCGTCTCGCGCGAGAGCAGGCGCTGGGAGGGCGTGTCTGGAACCATTCGACCGGCGTGACCATCGAGGTCTTCGGCAGATCGGACTCCGTCGGACTCTTCGTCGAGCAGCTCGGACACGACATGCCTCCGGCAGCCACCATCACCTCTCTCGACACTGAAACCGTACCGATGGAGCCGGTCGACGGTTTTGAGATCGTCGAGAGTACCGCATCGACCGGAAGGGTCGTGTCGATCCCACCGGATCTCGCCACGTGCCCTGATTGCCTGCAGGAGATCTTCGACCCGAATAACCGGCGATTCCGCTACGCGTTCACCAACTGCACGAACTGTGGCCCGCGATTCACGATCTCGAAAGATGTGCCGTACGACCGTTCGACCACGACGATGGCGCGTTTCACGATGTGCTCCGCATGTCAGCAGGAGTACGACTCCCCCACCGATCGCCGATTCCACGCCCAGCCGAATGCGTGTCCCGATTGCGGACCGCGTCTCCGAGTCCTGGGACCGACCGGCGCCGCGATCAGCAAGGATGATCCGATCGCAATGGCAGGCCGGGCAATCCGCTGCGATTTCATCGTGGCAGTCAAGGGACTCGGCGGATTCCATCTCGCCTGCGATGCCACTTCCTCGACCGCGGTCAAGCGACTTCGGGAACGAAAGCGCCGGGACGAGAAACCGTTCGCCGTCATGGTTCCCGATCTGGCAGCGGCAGAAGAGCTCGCCTTTCTCTCAGACGCGGAAAAAGCTCTCCTCTGCTCGCCCGCGCGACCGATCGTCCTCGTTCGTCGCAAACCCGATGCATCGCTGGCCCCGGAGATCGCCCCGCACAACCGGCTCGTCGGCGTGATGCTCCCGTACACACCACTGCATCACCTGTTGCTCGCTCAGCTCGGCATTCCTCTCGTCATGACCTCTGGAAATCTCTCCGAGGAACCGATCGCGAGAGACAACGATGAGGCCGTGGAGCGACTCGGCGAGATCGCCGACATCTTCCTCGTTCACGACCGTGACATCGAATCGACCTGCGATGATTCCGTCACCCGGGTCATCGCGGACGCGCCAGTCGTCCTGCGGCGATCCCGAGGCTGGGTCCCGCAGGGAATCGCGCTCAGTCGGGATGTCGAGACTCCCGTACTCGCAGCCGGCGCTCATTTGAAGAACACATTCTGCATCGCCGAAGGTGGGACGGCATGGCTCGGTCCTCACATCGGAGATCTCGAGAACCTCGAGACCTTCGGATACTACGAAGAAGCGATCGAGCGCATGAAGCGGTTTCTCAGGATCGAGCCGGCGATCGTCGCTCATGATCTTCATCCTGAATATCTCTCGACTCGTTATGCAGAGGGACTCGGCGGCGTCAGGCTCGTGGGTGTGCAGCATCATCACGCTCACATAGCAGCCGCGATGGCCGAGCATCGATTCGAGGGACCGGTGATCGGAGTCGCCTACGACGGAACCGGTTACGGCACCGACGGGACGGCCTGGGGCGGCGAGATCATGCTGGCCGACTATCAGGGGTTCGAACGAGTCGCGACGTTCCGTCCAATCCCGCTGGCAGGCAGTCACGCCGCGATCTCTCAGGTGTGGCGGATCGCTCTGGCGCTACTCGACGATGCCTTTGATGGGGAACCTCCCCTTCACGCCATTCCGCTATTCCGTCACATGCCGCGTCGAGGCATCGAGGTCGTGAGGACGATGATCGAGAAGAAGGTCAACGTCCCGATGGCTCACGGTGTGGGCCGCTACTTCGACGGGATTGGTGCGATGGTCCTCGGGCGGCCTGACTCGCGTTACGAGAGCCAGGTGGCACTCGAGCTCAACATGGCCGCCGATCCAACCGAGACACGACGCTACCCGATCATCGTCCACGAGGGCTCCGTCCCGTGGCAGATCGATCTGCGCCCACTGGTCCGTGCGGTGGTCGAGGACATCATCAACGGCGTTTCGCAGGCAACCATCGCAGGGCGGTTCCACAATACGATCGCCGAGGCGACCAGTGAGATCGTGCGGGATCTTTCATTTCACACAGGTGCGATTCCTGTGGTTCTCACGGGTGGATGCTTCCAGAACGCGCTGCTCGCCGAGCGGACTGTCCGCAACATCGCGAATGGTCATCTCCACCGGAATGTGCCGCCCGGCGACGGAGGTCTCGCACTCGGGCAGGCGCTGGTCGCCGATGCTCTCGGTAAGCTCGGGCGTGAGCGGGCAATCGAATATGAAGTTTTCTCACGGGGCAGTGAAATCGATTTCAAAGAGGCGCAGAAACTCGTATTCACACCCGACCCATCGATGCCACGAGCCTCGGCGTCGGTCACAAAGGCTTGAGGGAGGCCAGAATGTGTCTCGGAGTACCCGGAAGAGTGATCGAAGTCCATGATGACTACACAGCGACTGTGGATTTCTGGGGAGTGCGCAGAAAAGTACGACTCGAGGTGTGCGACGAGCAGGTCGCACCAGGTGACTACATCCTCAACCACGTCGGCTACGCCATACGCAAGATTCCGGACGAGTCGATCGAGGAGACCCTCTCCCTCTACGAGACACTCCTCGAAGAGAACGAAGACGATCCGATGGCCGCGGACATCGCCGCAGAAATCTCCGCTACCACGGAGGGGTGACCGATGGAAGCCGTGAGCCAGGTCACCCCGCTCAACAAGCAGATCAAGTTCAGAGATCCTGCACTGGCAAGAGCGCTCTCGGAAGAACTGCAGCGGCTGGTCGATTCGATCGACCGCGAGTCGATCTCGGTGATGCATGTCTGCGGAAGTCACGAGCAGGCCATCGCGAAGTTCGGCCTGCGCGGCACATTCCCGAAAAAGCTCGACGTCATCATGGGACCCGGATGTCCCGTTTGCGTCACCGACGTTCCGGAAGTCGACGAGGGAGTTCTCCTCGCCCGCCAGCCGGGAGTTCAGATCGCGACGTATGGAGACATGCTGAAGGTCCCGGGATCGGTCTGCTCGCTCGCGGCAGCTCAGCAGGATGGCGCAACCGTCCACGTGGTCTACAGCGCGGCACAGGCCGTGGAGCTCGCAAGGAACACGACCGACGAGGTCGTCTTCTTCGCCACCGGATTCGAGACGACGGCCGTCGCGACGGCCGCGGTGATTCTCAACGATCCTCCACCCAACTTCTCGGTTCTCTCAGCCCACAAGTACATTCCGCCCGTGATGGAGATCGTCGCGGAGATGCCGCAGACGCGTGTCGAGGGATATCTCGCCGCCGGCCACGCGGCGACCATCACCGGCTCGAAGATCTTCGAGAAGTTCGTTGAGCGCCATCACATCCCGGTCGTTGTGGCTGGATTCGAGCCTCTGGACATTCTCGCCGGACTGGTCGAGCTCCTCCGCATGATTGCGAAAAAGGAAGCCCGCGTCGTCAACAGTTTCCCCCGCTGCGTCACCCCCGAGGGGAACCTCCAGGCACAGCGCACGCTGTGGAAGGTGTTCCGTCCGGTCAGTGGTCACTGGCGCGGAATCGCTCAGGTTCCAAACGGAAATCTCAGGCTGCGCGATGAATTCTCGCACCTCGATGCAAGAAAGCGCTTCACCATCGATCTGACCGAGTTCTGGGACTATGCCCCACCCGCCCTGCTGCAGCAATGCGTCTGCGGAAACATCATGGCCGGGATCGCATCGCCGAGTGATTGCAAACTCTTCGGCAAGGAATGTACGCCTGACAATCCCGTCGGAGCGTGCATGGTCTCGAACGAAGGCACCTGCCGTATCTGGCATCTCTACGGTGGCCATCCCGACCTGGAGAATATCTCATGATCGGCGACGTCGTCCCCTTCAATCAGAGACGGGTCAGCATGCGGGAAGGTGGCGGCGGTCCCGCCATGCGGGTGCTGATCGAGGAGCTCTTCGTCAAAGGTTTCTCCGAGCCCAGCGGTGGAGGAACCGGCCTCGCCGCCATGGACGATGGCGCGGTGCTTCGGGTCGGTGACAAATGGCTCATCATGACGACCGATTCTCACGTCATCCACCCGATCTTCTTCCCCGGCGGGGACATCGGGCGTCTCTCGATCTCCGGCACCGTCAACGACCTTGCGATGATGGGAGCCGTCGAGCCACTCGGCCTGACGAGCGCAATCATCATGGAGGAGGGCTTCCCGATCTCGGAGCTCGAGACGATCCAGCAGTCGATGGTCGAGGCGTGCAGGGAGGCAGGGACGACGGTCGTCACCGGCGACACGAAAGTAATGGGCCGCGGAGAGATCGACCGCATCGTGCTCAACACGACCGGTGTCGGCATCGCTGATCGGGTCATCCGCGACAACGGACTCCGCCCCGGTGACCGGATCATCGTCACCGGCACCGTCGGCGACCACGGACTCGCCATCATGTCACTCCGTCACGGCCTCGGCCTCGAGGGGGAGCTGATCTCGGACGTCGGCCCGATCAATGGCCTGATCCGCGCTGCCCTCGACTCGACCTCCGACGGGATCATCGCGATGAAGGATCCCACCCGCGGCGGCGTCGCGAGCGCGCTCCACGAGATGGCTTCCAAGAGCGGGGTCGGGATTGTTGTCGAGGAGAGCGCGATCCCTCTGACCGACGCCGTGCGTTCTTCCGGAGAGCTCCTCGGGATCGATCCTCTTCATGTCGCGAACGAAGGAAAGGCGCTCATCGGTGTCAGCCCGGAAGCCGCGGATCAGGTTCTCGAGGCGATCCGGCGTCACCCTCTCGGCCGCGACGCGGCAATCATCGGCACGTGCATCTCCCAGCGCCCCGGGTCCGTGATCATCGACACCGGTTTTGGCAAACGACTGCTCTCCGAGCCCGTCGGTGAGCCACTCCCACGGATATGTTGACGAGAACCGAACCTCTCCGCGTCGTCGTCCTGAGCTCCCATCGCTCACCGGGAGTCATTGAACTGCTCGACGATCCCGAGCACGGAACGCTCTACGAAATCACCGCTCTGATCTGCTCCGAAGAGCGCATCGCGGAAGAGGCCGAACTCGAGTCACGGGACGTTCCGGTCGTTCACCACCCGCTGAGGCCGTATCTCGAGGAACGGGGATACAACCCGTTCGATCTCCGTCACCGGCACGTCTACGATCAGCAGCTCGCGACCATGCTCGAGATCCTCGAGCCGGACCTGATCATTCTCTCCGGCTATCTGTACCAGATCACGCCGACTGTTCTCGATCGGTGGGCCGGCCGAATCATCAATGTCCACGACAGCGATCTCACGATCCTCGGCGATGACGGGCTGCCTCGTTACAAAGGCCTCCGTTCGACGAGGCAGGCAATCTTCGCGGGGGAGCCCGAGACGCGCGCCACCGTGCATCTGGTGACCAGCGATCTCGATTGTGGGCCGGTGCTCTTTCGATCCGAGGCCTTTGCTGTATCCCCTTTGGCGGAGGAAGCACTCGCCTGGGGAGACGAGACCATTCTCAAGGCCTATGCCCACGCACATCGCGCATGGGTCATGAGGTCTGCGTGGGGCCCCCTGCTTCACCGCGCGATCGAGCTCTGGGCCTCGTTCGAGATTCTCATCATCAACGGTCGTGTCTTCGTCGACGGCTGCGAAACTCCGCTTCCCGACGTCGAATGTCTGGGAGCGCGTACGCGGAAACCGGCGCTGTCACTCGTCTCGGCCTGACCCAACGAAAGGGCGATTCTCATGTCTTTCATCCGTACAGAGCAGAATGGTTCGATCGGAATCATTACCATTGACCGTCCAGACCGCTTCAACTCGCTGGACGTCGACACCGCCCAGGATCTGCGGAAGGCGGGATTGACATTCGCCCGCGACGAATCGATCCGAGTGGTCGTTCTGAAGGGTTCGCCCAGGGTCTTCTGCAGTGGCGCCGACCTGAAGTACATCAGGGAAGGGGGAGACAGTCAGGAGCTCGGTTATCTTCAGCCTGCGAGCAGTGACGAGCAGCGGAACCGCTCGGGGTACGGCGACATCTTCAAGCAGATTCTCGAGTACATTCACAGCACGATCTCGGAGATCAAGCGGGCGCCGAAGCCTTTCATCGCTTCGGTGGAAGGAATCGCGGCCGCCGGCGGCTTCGGTCTCGCGATGTCGTGCGATCTGGTCTATGCCGGACCGAGCTCGGTGTTCGAGTGGGCGTACCACAAGACCGGGCTGACCGGAGCGGAGAGCTCGACGTTCTTCCTGCCTCGCCTCGTGGGACTCCGCCGGGCGATGGAGATCGTCCTGCTGAATCCGCGGATGGACGCGTCGCAGGCCCTCGAGCTGGGCCTGATCACCGGAATTGTCACTCACGGCGACTTCGACGGACAGGTCATGCGGATCGCAGAACGGCTTGCCGCTGGCCCCACCGAGGCATTCGGAGTCGCAAAGAGACTGATCAATCAGGCCGACGGCGTCGACCGGCTCGATTTCCACCTCGATCGCGAGCTCGAGAGCCTGACCCGGATCGCTGACGGCAAGGACTTCGCCGAGGGTCTCGACGCCTTCTTCGAAAAGCGGGAACCAGTCTTTGCGGGACACTAGGCGTACGTCGATAGAGAAGTCAGAAGGCGCTCGTGAGGGCGCCTTTTTTGTTTGTGGACGTTCGTGGACCTGGTGGACCCTTGTGGACGTGGTGGACTCTTGTGGGCAGAAACGTGGACAGAGACGTGGACAGAGACGTGGACAGAAGCGTGGACCTTAGAGGCCGAGGACTGTCGGCTGTTCTCTAGACCATGTCTCTGTCCACGCCTTCGTCCACGCTTCCGTCCACGTCTTTGTCCACCAATGTCCACCCGGTCCACAATCGTCCACGCCCTGCGACAACCAGCGCTCCAAAAACGAAAGACGCCGCCCTTTTCGGGGCGGCGTCGAACGGTGTGTTGGAACAGTGCTGGGTGCTTACGGCGTCCAGCGGAGGAACAGGCCGATTCTCGTTGCATCGTAATCGGCGAACAGGTTGTCCGTTTCGTTGTACTCGTCGTTCTCCCATTCGACTGCGACACCGAATGCTGCATTGATGGCGTAGGCGAGACGGGCATTCAGACGATCGATGTCGAACGGTCGTGTACCGTCGTTCTCGAAAGTCGAATAGCCAGCGTCGAGGCGGAAGGCATCCACAATCGCGGTGAAACCACCTTCGATTGCTTCACCATCTTCCTCATGGAACGATGTAACGACGTTGAAGTTGACCGGGTTGCGGACGAGCATGGTGCTCTCGGCGTCGAAGGTCGAGGCTGATGCCCAGACCCTGAAGGCCTCCACGATCGCGACCCATACGTTGGCGGTCATCGAATCGATCTGGCTGTCGTACGCAAACGTCGGATCGTCGTTGGACTGATCGGTGGTCGATCCGGTCACAGAAACGCCAAACCGGTTCCCGGGTCCGTCGTACGCGAGGCGTGCGCGAATGCGATCACGCTCGAGATAGTCGGTCCGGAACACCGGATCGTCCGCGTCATCGGAACGAAGAGATGCGCTCGCGGAGAAGCCGGCCATCGAGTAGCTGCCTCCCACTTCGAGAGTATCGATGCTTCGCTCGAACAGGCCGCTCTGACTGCCAGGAACCACGATCTCCGAGACATCCGGACTCATTCTGACTTCCTGATCAGTCCGGGCGTACCGGGCAAACGCGGCAAAGGGGCCGAGTTGCGTTGCCGTCACCTGCACGTCGAGCGTATCTTCTCCCCGCTCGAGACGGTTCTCGGAGCTGAGTATCAGCTCGAGATCGTCGCGTTCGATTCCCCCGAACGTCATCGTGTTCATGTAGAGCGTCCGGATCAGTCCAGAACCCTCCATGTCACGCTCTTCGCGGTCGAATCCCGCCGTGACGGTAAACCGGTCGTTGAGCAGCCATTCACCCTGAATCCCTCGGATGGTCATGTCGCTCGAGGCATCGGAATCGACGCTCTCGGTCAGCCCGCCGAAAAAGATCCGGTTGGCAAACGAGGCGAACTCTCCCGAGGCGGTCTCATCACCCATCACATCGGAATCGGCATTGGTCTGAACGAACTTTCCGATCAGACGGAGACTGTCGGTGATCTCGCCGGTCACGAAGATGTTCGTGAACGGCGTATCGACATTGACTTCCGTCACCCGTGAGATCGTGTCTGCATCGATGGGGCTTCCGACGACCGGGCCTGGATTGTTTCCCTGACCCGCTCCGGAGGAGAGCGACAGCTTCTCGTCTCCGTCAAACCGTCGCCATCCCTGCGTCACGACACCGTAGATCCGGTCGTAGTTGAAGGAGGCGCCGATTCTGAACTCGTTCGACGTCTCGGACAGGTCGTTCCGCAGAAGGAACTCATCCTGGCCGAAATTGTACGTCGTGGTGCCGGGACCATCGAAGTCGCTCCACGTATATCCGAAGAACGGCACGATGCGGTCGAACGCGAGGATCTCGACGTCGAAGTCTGCGATCTGCCGCGTGCGATCCCAAGTGTGCTGACCCGGGATGATGCCCTCGCCCAGCAACGGGTTGGCATACGCGGGCAGAGCACTGTAGGAATCGGCGCGACGGTAGAACAGGCGTGTCTCGAACAGACCGCTCCTGCCCCCCTCGAACCGAAGTGAGCCTGCTGGTGATTCGCCGAGATCGCGTGCGTCGACCCGATAGTAGTCGAACAACCCACGCTCGTCGGTCGATCTGATTGTGAAGTATTTGAGCAGGAGACCCTCTTCCTCGTCGATCTGCGTCCGGTACATGTCTTCGTTACCGTCGACATCGACGAGGCGGAATCCGAGTTCGAGCTCGAGAGGAGGCACTTCCGCCTGCACCCCGAGCGAGAAAACGAGAGCGAGTAGAGAGAGCCCTGCTGCGATGGATCTGCGTTTCATCGGCTTCTCCTCTCTACTTCAATAGTGCCGGCGAACGGTGCGAACCGTGGACGGCTGTATGGCAAGTCGTGCAGTTCTGGAACCGCGGACTCGTAATGTCATGGAATGACGGCGGCTGAGAGCCGAGAGTCGTTCCGGCGATGGGTGAATGACACTCGATGCAGAGCTGATAGACGTTTGCACGTTTCAACTGCATCGGATTGTTCGAGCCGTGAAGCTCATGGCAGCTCATGCAGTTGCTGCTGACTTCCTTGCCGCCATGCGGGAACACGAACGGTCCGCGCTTGTCGACATGGCACTCCATGCAGGCGATCTCGCCCGCGTGGGTGCGGTTCAGCGTGCCTTCGCCCCGCCGTCCGTGAGGATTGTGGCAGGACGAGCACTCCATCCCGCCGCGGCCGACTTCGTGTCCGAACGGCTTGTTGCGCAGTTCGGCGACGTTGCTGGCGTGACAGGAAGAGCACAAGGCGAGCTCGGTGGTGGTGAGCAGTGATGTCTCGCTCGCCTCCGGTTCGTGAATCTCATGACAGGTGAGGCAGTTTACATTCTCTGAGTTCTTGTGAACGCTCGCAGCTTTCGAGGTCCAGAAGGTCGACTTGTCGTGGCAGCTCAGGCACATGTTGGAGCCGGTGAGACCGATCGGATGAAAAATCAGCTCCGGATCACCACCTGCTTCCATGTGCGCCGTTCCGTCGCCGTGGCACGACTCGCAGACGTCATTCGGTATGACGTCGTCGACCATCGTTCCGCGGACGTGAGGGTTGGCGTGAAACGTCTCCGCCACCTCGTGACAGTCCAGGCAACTCATGACCTCTTCTTCCTGCGCGACGGCCGTTCCGGTACCGAGACCGGAGAACAGCAGAAGAGCCGCAACCATCACAGCGGTCTTCATTGCATCAGGTCGTATCCGCATGGTGCATCCCTTTCGGTGTGAGTGACGAGATTGAGGAAGGGGGGTCGTTCCCGACCCCCCTGGCTCAGTTGTCGTCTATTCAGCATGCACCCTGTCGACGGACCACTCGGCACCCGTCCCGTGGCAGACACCGCACGACTCGGCGGGGTCAGTGGAACCAGGGAAGAAGGCCGTGTTCAGGAACGCGTGAGCTGCTGCGTCCTTCGAATCGTGACAGCCGAGGCATGCGGCAGCCGCGGGACCCATCGGCGAGAAGAACTCGCGCGGAGTCACTACTGGTTCTGCGGTCGCCGGCAGCGGAAGCTGCTCGGAGTTGTTGACGTGGCAGTTCTCACAGCTTGAGAGCCTCCCAGGGAAGTGGACGTCGTTGTAGTTATGTACCGAGCTCCTGTAGCCGTAGACGGTGAAGTCGCGTGTCAGCTCAGCTCCCTTGTGGATCCGGTGGATCATGAACTTGAACGTGATCGTCTGCGGTTCACCCGCCGCCGCCGGACGCACTTCTTCGTCCGTCGCAGTAGGATTGTGGCAAAGGACGCAGTCTTCGGTGTTCAGCCGCTGCCCACCGTGGAGCGCCAGCATGTCGTGACAGACGTTACATTCCTCGATCGCGACGATGTCACGTCGCGGCTCCGGAGTACCGCCGCCAATGGCCGCGTAGTACACATTGTTGAACGCTGCCTCGCGGACGTTGATCGGGTCATCGCCACCCGGCTGCATGATATCGACGAAGCGGTAGACGTCGGCACTGAATGCCCACGTTCCCGTGGCGTCCTCAGGCAGAGCTTCGGAGTAAGTGAACGAGGTCAATCCGGTCGCTGCATCGAACGATGCCGTACCGGTGAGTACGAGCGTCGTGTAGTCGGTCGTCGGACCGGCGTAACGAGGACCGAAGCGGCTGAGCGTGGTTCCATCGATGACGTCTCCTGCATCATTGGTGACGCGGAAGTACGCCGTCGGAGCGACGCCCGGCTCGACGTTCTCGACCTTGACGATCTCGTAGTTCAGACCTTCGAGCTGGTTCGACTTGGCTGGAATCGTATGGGCCCCGAGAATCGACGGGCCGAACTCTGCTCCGTCCGGCTGATGGCATGTAGTGCAGGTTCCATCGGCTGCCGGTCCGGCAGGATGGTTCTCACCGGTAACGAAGTTGATGTTGTCGTGACACGAGCCGCATGCATCGATGGTCGGCTCCGTGTAATAGAGGTGGCTCTGGCTCGGCGCGGCGTCTGGATCCAGGCCGACGTGGCAGGTGTCGCAGTTTCGGATGTCCTGCGGGAAATGCACGTCAGAGTAGTCGTGGACGCTTCCACGGTACCCGATGATCTGGTACGGCTCGCCAGCCTGGACACTCGGAAGGTTTGCGCCCATGTGGATCTTGTGGATCATGATCTCCATGTCGACGCTGCTGCCGGAATCCGGATCTCCCGTTCCCTCGGTGTGGCAGAGGACGCAGAGTTTCACCTCACGGCGCGAGCCGCCATGGAACGCGAGCTGGTCGTGGCAGTTGTTGCACGACTGGTCGGCGATCTTGTCCCAGGTCTCGTCGACCGCTCCACCCGCCGGAACGAAGTCCTCGATGACGTTGTCATAGTACGTCTTGTCGAGCTCGAACTCCGGAATGTCGATCGAGCGTTCCGCGTAAATTCCGAGCGTGTGCGTCAGATCGGCCGGGTAGTCCGCCGGCAGGGTCGTGCCGAACTTGTACTCGTAATGGCCAACTTCCAGGTTCGTCCAGGTTCCACGAGAGTCCGTTGATCCCTGAAGCGCGGTGCCTTCAGCACCGGTCGCCGTGCGAGTCGTGTATGGGTAATACTCCCGATTCTCCGGGTTGTAGTAGGCCAGAATGAAACTGATCGAGATCTCGCCCAGAGTCGCCTGACCCGTACGGTCCAGCGCATTTCCGAAACGATCTCTTACAAAAAGCTCCACGACCGGCTTTCTGTCAGCCGGAATCGTGATCGACTCCACTTCGATCTCGAGACCCGGGAGAACGAAAGCAAGCGCCTCGTTCCCGATGTAGTGCTCGAGCTGCGTGGTCGAGAAATCAGCAACAGTAGGAATCACTGCAACTTTCTCAGGCTGACTCGGGCCGCGGTTAGTGGACCGACGGCGGTCTGCCTGAGCATAGGCCGCCGTTAAAACAATGAGAGCTACGAACACTGCGAGAAAGGATATTTTCCTTCGGATCGACATTTCTTCCCCTTTCGATCAACTGGCGCCAGTATTCCGTCCCCTCACGGAGCGGAATGTGACAGACGACACACGCTCACGTGTTCGGCAGCACCCAGGGCGTCTGGTGTTGAAAAACTCTACACGTGAGACAGCACAAATACAAATTACCCTGGCAGTAATCTACAACTCCGTCCCGCCCGTGAACCGCACGATCGTCACACTCTGCGGTGACACGAGACACGTCGCTCGTGAGTGGTACCCACCAATCTGTCCGCACAGCTAACTCGATTCACCACCAAGTGCGGAGGAGGACTCGCATGTGTCCCCAGGTTGATCGCCGTGGGTTCATCAATTGGTTTCTCGGAACATCGTTCGGAGCGCTGGCCGCATCGGTTCTTTTCCCGGTGGTCCGCTTTCTGAGCCCCCCGGAACTGCCGGAAGCCACGACCAACCAGGTCGAAGCAGGCCCGGCCAATGAGGAGATCTTCCTCGCCAACGGGTTCAAGATCGTGCGCTTCGGCCAGGACCCGGTGATCGTCGTGCGCGTCGCAGAGGGCGAGTTCCGCGCATTCTCCGCCACCTGCACCCATCTCGACTGCATCGTCACATATCAGCAGGACCGCAGCCGGATCTTCTGCAACTGCCACAATGGCGTCTACGACCTGAACGGCCGCAACGTGGCAGGCCCGCCACCCCGACCTCTCGAAGCATTTCAGGTAAACCTGGTTCCGCAGGGCCGGGGGCAGGCACCGCTCGTCGTGGTGTCGAGGGCCTGATGATGAGAGAACGCGCTCAGCAACTCGTCGCATGGCTCGACGATCGCGCCCCGATCTCGGAGCTCACCGCCTTCATGAAGAAGAAGACCGTACCGGTACACAGGTACAACGTCTTTTACTTTCTCGGCGGGATGACACTGTTTTTCTTTCTCGTCCAGGTCGCGACCGGAATCCTCCTGATGCTCTACTACCGCCCGTCGGCGGACCAGGCATTCGAGTCGGTCGAGTTCATCATGACGACTGTTCCCTTCGGCTGGCTGATCCGGTCGATCCATTCCTGGTCGGCGAACCTGATGGTGTATTTCGCATTCATCCATCTGGTCACCGTCTTTTTCATGAAGGCCTATCGTCCCCCGAGAGAACTGACCTGGATCACCGGCTGTATCGTTCTGTTTCTGACGATGGGCTTCGGGTTCTCCGGCTATCTCCTGCCGTGGAACCAGCTCGCGTTCTTCGCGACGAAGGTTGGGACCGACATCGCGGGCTCTATTCCACTCGTGGGAGAGTGGATGCTTCGTTTTCTCCGCGGGGGTGAACGAGTCACCGGTGGGACGCTCTCCCGGTTCTACGGGTGGCACGTGGCAATCCTGCCGGCCCTCACCGCCTCCCTTCTCTTCCTGCATCTCCTTTTCGTGCAGATCAAGGGCATGAGTGTTCCCCCGCAAGTCGAGGCAGACTCGGCCCGGCGGAAACCGATGAAGTTCTTTCCTCACTACGCCCTGAGAGATCTGTGGGGCTGGGTTCTCGCCCTGGGAGTCCTGGCGGCGCTCGCTGCCCTGTTCCCCTGGGAGCTGGGAGACAAAGCGGATCCCTTCGCTCCCGCCTACGCCGATATCCGCCCCGAGTGGTACTTCGTATTCATGTTCCAGGCGCTCAAGTACGTGCCCGGGGGCGAGGTCTTCGGCATCGAATACGAAGCATTCGCGATCATCGCCTTCAGCCTCGGCGGTCTCCTTCTGCTGCTGGTTCCGTTTCTGGACCGCCGGATCCGTCGTGATGGAGTCAGCCCGCTCTTCACCTGGATCGGCGTGGTCCTGCTGCTGTTCATGCTCATCATGACGGTCTGGGGATACGGCTGGTCGCTCCTGCCCCTCATGATCGTTCTGGGGACCGCTCTTCTTCTATGGATCTTCAGTCTGATCACCCGCCGTAAAGACGAGGAGGAGCTGCGATGAAACGATTCTACGGCGTCATCATCGCTGTGGCACTGGGAGCGGGATTCACGGCCATGGCCCAGTCAGCCCCAGTCAGTTCCTGCCAGATATGCCATACGAGCGCCGACTGGTTCGAAGAGAGCCAGATCGAATTCGTGCAGCAGGCGCATGGAGCCCACCAGGACGTCGGGCTTTCGTGTCACGACTGCCACGGTGGCAATCCCGATCCCTCTGTTGCGGACGACATGGCAGCCGCAATGGATACCGGGTTCACTCCGAATCCTTATCGCGGTGCGCCGGAGCGTGCGGAGATCCCAGAGTTCTGCGGTCGCTGTCATTCATCTCTTCAGTTCATGCGGCGGTTCAACCCGGACGCCCGTGTGGATCAGGTTCAGGAGTACCTGACGAGCGACCATGGCCGTGCGCTTCAGACGGGAGACGAGAAGGTGGCAACCTGCCTCGACTGCCACGGCTCACACGAGATTCTCAAAGTCGATAATCCCGATTCTCGCGTGTATCCGACGAATGTCGCGGATACGTGCGGCGGATGCCATTCGGATGCTGGCCGCATGGCCGGCTATCTCGGGCCCCACGGACAGCCTCTGCCTGTCGACCAGGTTGCCAAATGGAAACGTAGCGTACACGCGAACGCTCTCTACAACCGGGGTGATCTGACGGCACCGACCTGCAACGACTGTCACGGAGATCATGGAGCGACCCCACCCGGAGTCGAGTCGGTCGCGTTCGTTTGCGGCCAGTGTCATGGTCGAGAATCGGAGTTGTTCCGTTCGAGCCCGAAGCTCGCGGCATTCGCCAACCACAACGACTTTCTGTCTGACGGAACGAGCTGCGACTCCTGCCATGAATCATTCCCTCCACAGATCGCGCAGATCCGGCAGTTCACCGAGTGCGTCACCTGCCATGAGAACCACGCGGTGATCCGTCCCACAATCGCTCTGCTCGGATCACTTCCACCGAGCCCCTGCTCGTTCTGCCACGAACCGTCGACGGAAACGATGGAACCGGAAGCCACCATGGAGCACTACGGCGCGGAACTGCAGCGCCTGCTCGCAGAGGCCGAGAAACTGAATCTCGATGATGAGCAGCGATTCAACTGGCTCGTGGATCAGGCGATGCAGCTGGAACCGCACACCCTTCGTGGTCCCGAGGGGGAGACGAGAGTGATGCGGGCCGAGTTCTCGCGCCTGTTCGAAAAATTCAGGATCGGGAAAACCACCTACACCTACGAGGATCCGGTCACGGGAGAGGAAGTCGAGGCGCGGGTACGTCAATGTACCGATTGTCACCGAGACCCTGAATCGACCGGGAGACAGACCGCGTCGAGGCTGCTCGACTCGATGAAACAGCTCATCGGTCTCACGGCGCGCTCCGAACGGATTTTACTGGCCGCGCGCCGCGGAGGAGTGGAAACGCGGGAGGCCGCGGCGTCACTCGATGCCGCCGTCGACAGCCAGATCGAGCTCGAGGTTCTGGTCCACACCTTCTCCAGTGAGGGGGAGTTCGAGAAGAAGTTCGGTGAAGGCACCGCCTACGCGCAGGAGGTGCTCGAGTCGGGCGACAGTGCGCTCGAGGAACTGCGCTACCGCCGCCAGGGTCTGCTGATCGCTCTCGCCATCATCGTCGTCGCCCTCGTCGCCCTCGCCTTGAAGATCCGTTCGATCTCCGGCTGACGGAGCTCGCCGGGGCGTCCGCGTACGCGCGGACGCCCCGGCAGAACTGACCTCTCCCCCTGCGAAAAGCCCGCTCCCGGGTCTCCGTCACAAAGGCATGTGACGTGACGTCCGCCTTCCTTGTGACGCGGATCAGTTTCCATATCGCTCCTCATTGCGACGATACGTGATGCGGATCGAGAGAGAGATCCAGACACCAACTACGAGGCGACAGCTGTACCTATGCGCTGATCGCAGACTTCAGGGGCTTCCATGAAAACGAACGACTCCAGGCAGTCCGGCACGATCGCCGAGTATCTCGATCGAAGCGGCACCAACCGCCGCGACTTCCTTACGCTCTGTGGAAAGCTGATGGTCGCTGCTCCCTTCGGGCTATCGATCACCAACTTCACGACGATCGACGCCGTTGCACAGGAAATCGGCTCGGCCAGGCGTCCATCGGTCATCTGGCTCCATTTCCAGGACTGTACTGGTTGCACCGAGTCTCTTCTGAGAACTTCGCAGCCCGATCTCGCTGATCTGATCTTCAACATCATCTCCCTGGATTATCACGAGACGATCATGGCGGCATCGGGACACGACGCCGAAGCCGCAATGCATGAGGCCATGGATGCAAACGACGGTGAGTTCATTCTCGTAGTCGAGGGCTCCATACCGACAAGAGACGACGGGATCTACTGCACCGTCGCCGGCAAAAAGGCCGTCGATACGCTCAGGGAAGTCGGACAGCGCGCCGCGGCAATCGTCGCGATCGGATCGTGTGCGTCATGGGGAGGGATTCCGTCCTCCGGCCCCGACCCGACCGGCGCAGTTGGAGTCGACTCCATCATCACCGACAAGCCGATCGTCAATCTCCCTGGCTGTCCGCCCAATCCTTACGTTTTCCTGGCGACGGTCCTCCAGGTCGCGAAGACCGGAAAAATACCTGCTCTCAATGATCAGAAGCGACCGCTCTTCGCCTACGATCGCGTCATCCACGAGCATTGCCCGAGACGGCCCCATTTCGATGCGGGACGTTTTGCCCAGGAGCTGGGAGACGACGGACACCGTCAGGGGTACTGCCTGTTCCGGCTCGGATGCAAGGGGCCGCAGACACACGCTCCCTGTTCGACCCGACATTTCAACGAAGTTCCTGACGCCTGGCCCATCGGTATCGGCGCCCCCTGTTTCGGCTGCACGGAAAAACTCGTCGGCTTCACCATCCCGTACTGGCAGACAGTGCCCATCAATGATCCGACGCCACCGGCAACGTATCCAGGAGTCGACACGCAGCATCAGAAGGGTTATCTGACGGCGACCGCCACCGGCATCGCCGGTCTCGCGGGCGGCATCATCGCCGGAGCGGGTTACGTCGCGGCCAGAAAGTTCTCGAACACTCCTGGAGACGAGTCGGTACCGGGAGAGGAGAGCGACGAGAAATGAGCCTCTCCCGCCGCCAACTCCTCAAGTCGATCGGGTCGGGTGCAGCTGTTGCGGCAGCCGGCGCCGCCACCGCGTCGGCCTCCACCGCGACTCCGGAAGCGCCCGAGGACGCCATTGCAATGCTGTACGACACCACCTTGTGCATCGGATGCAAGGCGTGTGTGTCGGCCTGCACCACGGCCAACAACCTGATCCCCGACAGCAGTCTCTCCGATGGCTTGTGGCAGATGCCAACGGACCTCAACGCCCAGACCAAGAACATCATCCTCCTCGCGGATCACGAGGGTGAGACCTCCTACGTGAAACGGCAGTGCATGCACTGTGTGGATCCAGCCTGTGTCGCGGGATGCCCGTTCAGTGCTCTGACCAAGAGCGAGTTCGGCATCGTGAAATGGGAACCATCTCAGTGCATCGGGTGCCGCTACTGCGAGATCAGTTGCCCGTTCGACGTCCCACGCTTCGAGTGGACGGAGTTCAATCCCAGAATCGTGAAGTGTGAGTTCTGCGATCATCGTCTCGCTCGAGGCCTGGAACCCGCGTGCACAGAGGTGTGTCCGGTCGACGCGGTGATCTTTGGAACGCGCAAGCAGCTCCTGGCAGAAGCTCACAGGAGAATCGGGGAGAACCCCGGCAAATACTACGAGGACCGTGTCTACGGCGAGGGAGATCTCGGTGGGACCCAGGTCCTCTACCTGTCCCATCTCCCCTTCAATGAGCTCGGTCTTCCCGAGGTCGGAGACGAATCGAGAGCGTACTACGGGTCGAAGGTTCACAACGTCGTCTACAAGGGACTCGCGATTCCGATCGCTGTTTACGCCGTCCTCGTCGCGACGGTGAAGCGGAGATACAAGGTGATGGAGGAGGAGGCCCGGCGGGAAGCGGAAGCGACCGGAAGGCCCGAAGAGCTATGAGCAGCAAATCTCATCACTGGCACCGCAACGTTCATGTTTTCGATTCTCCGCTGTTCTCGGCGCCGTTCATCTTCTGGTTCATCCTCGCCTTCATCGGCATCACACTCTCAGCGGCACGTATATTCACCGGCCTCTGGTTCACAGGGATGAACGACGACTACGCGTGGGGTGTCTGGAAGACGTTCAATGTCATGACCCTCACCGCGCTCGGATCGGGAGGTCTCGCGGTCGCATTCCTCTGCTACGTCCTCGGCAAAACACAATTTCACAGCGTCATGCGGACGGCCGTCGCATCGAGCTTTCTCTTCTACCTTACGGGTATGATTGCGCTCACCATGGATGTCGGCAGACCATGGAACATGTACAACATGTTCCTGCCGTGGAGATGGAATCTCCACTCCTCGCTCCTCGAGGTCGCCATCTGCATGACGGCGTACGTGTCGGTCTTTCTTCTCTTCGAGAACAGTACCTACGTTCTCGATCAGGCAATGCTCGAGAGCGGGGAGAAGCGGAGAAAAACACTTCACGGCCTGGTTCCCTCCATCAAGAAGCTCTATCCCTGGATGATCGCCGGGGCGCTGGTGCTTCCCGCCATGCACCAGTCCTCTCTCGGGTCTCTGATGCTGCTGGCAGGGCACAAGGTGCACCCTCTCTGGCAGACTCAGATGCTTCCCGTGTTCTACCTCATCCAGGCGATGATCTGCGGACTCGCCGCAGTGATCTTCATCCTCATGACTGCCAGCCTCGCCTGGCGGCGCCCCCTCGACCTCCAGATTCTCGGTGAGCTCGCGCGCTACATGGCGTGGATCTCGATCATCTTCGTCACACTGCGCTACATCGACCTGATCGTCCGAGGGAATCTCGCACTCGCGTTCAGCACGACCGTCTATGCGGCGCTGTTTCACATCGAAAACCTGCTGGTGTTCGTTCCGGCGCTGGCGCTGTTCAATTCCCGCTGGCGCAACACGGCCCGGATTCTATTCATGACGTCGATCGTGACCGGACTCGGCGGCATTCTCTACAGGTTTACCCCGACGACCCTCGCGTATCGTGTCAATCATCCGTCGGTCTATTTTCCGAAAGTCGGAGAGCTTCTGATGGCTCTCGGCTACATCGGTCTTGCGGTCGTCCTGTTCATCTGGACGGCCAAACGTTTTGCAATTCTGCCGGCGACCAATGCCGACTGGGATGCCTACGCTGCGCATACCAGATCTCTACATCTGAAGAAGAGGACAAACAGCAATGGCTAAGCGACTGATCATCGACCCCATCACCCGAATCGAAGGGCACCTCCGCGTCGACGTGGAAGTCGACAACGGCCACGTCAACAAAGCCTGGGCGTCGTCGACGATGTGGCGGGGAATCGAGAAGATTCTCGTCGGTCGCGACCCGCGCGATGCGTGGGTGTTCACGCAGCGATTCTGCGGCGTCTGCACGACCGTCCACGCCCTGGCGTCGGTCCGCGCGGTCGAAGATGCGCTCGATCTGGAGATTCCTCTCAACGCGCAATACATCAGGAACATCATCCTGATCGCTCATGCACTTCACGATCACATCGTTCATTTCTACCATCTCTCGGCGCTCGACTGGGTCGATGTGACGCAGGTCCCGAATGCGGATCCGGCGAAAGCCTCGGCGCTGGCGGAGAGTCTCTCGCAATGGACCGGCAATTCAAAGATGGAAATGCAGGCGGTCCAGAGCAAAATCAAAGGCTTCCTCGCAGGAGGGCAGCTCGGCCCGTTCGCGCATGGCTACTGGGGACATCCGGCCATGAAGCTGCCGGCGGACGTCAACCTCGTCGCGACGTCGCACTACCTGCAGGCGCTCGAGTACCAGCGCTACCCCAACCAGATCGTTGCGATGCTCGGAAGCAAGACCCCCCATATTCAGAACCTGGCGGTCGGCGGCGTTGCAAACGCCATCAATCTCGACAGTCAGGCGACGCTCAATCTGGACCGTCTCTATCAGGCCAAGACACTGCTCGACAAGGTGATCCCTTTCGTGCAGCAGGTCTACTTCAACGACGTCTGCGCCGTCGCTGCCTTCTATCCCGAGTGGTTCGGGTACGGCGCCGGCGTCACCAACTACATGTCCGTACCGGATCTGCCGATCGACACCAGAAACAGCAAGTTCCTGTTCCCGGGTGGCACGATCATGAACGGTGACTTCTCCACATATCGCCCGATCACGGGCCAGCGGGACGAATACTTCCGAAGCGGCGTTACGGAAGACAGTACTCACGCCTGGTATCAGAAGGATGGACCCCTCCACCCCTGGAAAGGTGAGACGGATCCCAACTTCACCGACTTCCAGGACGACGGCAAGTACACCTGGGTCAAGGCTCCGCGGTTCAATGGAGAGCCGATGCAGGTCGGACCTCTCGCAAACGTTCTCTGCGCCTATCTCTCCGGCGACGAACTGGCGAAGAAATGGACGCACAAGGCTCTCGAGACGGTCGCGGCGATCTCGGGCAAGAAGGTTGGTCCGGAGGTTCTCCATTCGACTCTCGGAAGGCATGCCGCCCGCGCCGTCCGTGCAGCGATGCTCGCGGACATGGCGATGCAGCAGTGGCAGCTTCTCGTCGACAACATCTCGGGTGGAGACTCGACTACTTACAATCCGCCGCAGTTCCCGAAGGGTGAGACCATGGGAGTCGGCCTCCATGAGGCTCCGCGCGGAACGCTCTCGCACTGGGTGGTTCTCGACGGCCAGAGAATCAAAAACTATCAGGCGGTCGTCCCGACGACCTGGAACGCGAGTCCACGGGACGAAAAAGGTGTTTCCGGTCCTTACGAGGCTTCCCTGCTGGGCAATCCGATCGCACAGACCGAGCACCCGCTCGAGGTGCTGCGCACGGTCCACTCCTTCGACCCCTGCATGGCCTGCGCGGTCCATCTCTTCGATCCGAACGGCAAGAAGATTTCGCAGGTCAAGGTACTCTGAGCCATGACCGCCGCCGTTTACGGAATCGGGAATGTGCTGATCGGCGACGATGCGATCGGCCCGACGGTGGCCAGGACGTTCGAAGCGTCCTGGTCGCTCGATCCGGCGGTCGTGGTCGAGGATCTCGGTACACCTTCACTCGATCTGACCGACCACGTGATCGATCATGACACCGTCATCTTCGTCGACGCCGTGACGGATGATCACGCGCCGGGAACGATTCTGATTTACTCGCGGGAGGAGATCATCGCAAGCGCACCGATCATGAGAGTCGGACCTCACGATCCGGCCCTGCGTGATGCTCTTCTGACCCTCGAGCTCTTCGGACAGGGACCAGCCGACATCATTCTCATCGGTATTGTCGCGCAGCAGCTCGCGGGCGGACTCTCCGAGAATGTCCGCGCAGCGATCCCTCGCGCCTGCGCCACGATTGCGAGCGAGCTGCAACAGCGCGGCTATTCGGCATCCCCGGCCAGCGATCCTGCCCGCCCCGATCTCTGGTGGGAATGAGCGGAACTATGCCGCCGCTTCGCCGGCACCAGTGGAGTGAAATGACTCTCGTCCCTGTCATTCCGCCTGCCCTGAACGACGCCGAAGGGACGGTCGAGGATCGCGTGCGAGTGATCCTCGCCTGAAGTTCGCTCGAGTCATGTCGTACGCGATCCTTCGCTGGCGCTCAGGATGACTTCTCACATCTTCCATTTCCATTTTCCACCTCCCCAGCCCTCCGCGACCCCAAAAACCCGTCACATCGCCATGTGATCCCTGCATCACTTCGAATGGTGACGGAGATCAGTTACGCGTCCCCCCGCGGCCACAATACTTGGCTACACAACGAGCAAGTTAGCGCCTCAACGCAACCCGCGACCCGATGCTCAGGAAGCAGACGGCCGCGACAACAGCAGGGGGATTCATGAAACAGAACCCGTCGAGGCAGTCAGACACCATCGCGGACCATATGGCCCGATGCGGCACGAGTCGTCGCGACTTCATGACACTCTGCGGCAAGCTGATGGTTGCCGCGCCATTCGGTCTCTCCATTACCAATTTCACCACGGTGGAAGCGGTAGCGCAGGAGATCGGCTCCGCACCCCGCCCATCCGTAATCTGGCTCCATTTTCAGGAGTGTACCGGCTGCACCGAAACCCTGCTGCGCACCTCCGAGCCAGATCTCGCCGATCTGATCTTCAACATCATCTCGCTCGACTACCACGAGACGGTGATGGCGGCGGCCGGCCACGATGCCGAGGCCGCGATGCGGGACGCGATGGATGCGAATGACGGCAAGTTTGTCCTCGTCGTCGAAGGTGCCATCCCGATGAAGGACGACGGCATCTACTGCACAATCGCCGGAAAGACGGCACTTTCGCTCCTGCAGGAAGTGTCGAGCCGTGCGGCAGCGGTCATCTCCATTGGCTCGTGCGCCTCCTGGGGAGGAATCCCTTCCTCGGGACCGAATCCGACCGGATCAGTCGGAGTCGACTCCATCGTGACTGACAAACCTGTCGTCAATATCCCCGGCTGTCCGCCGAACCCCTACGTATTCCTGGCGACCGTTCTTCAGTACGCCACGACTGGCACCGTGCCGGCTCTCGACGACCAGCACAGGCCGAAGTTCGCATATGACCGCGTCATCCACGAGCACTGTCCGCGGCGCCCGCACTTCGATGCAGGCCGTTTCGCGACCGAGTTCGGGAGCGGTGGCCACACCCAGGGCTGGTGCCTCTACAAGCTCGGCTGCAAGGGGCCAGTGACCCACGCCCCCTGTTCTACACGGCACTTCAACGAAGTCGTCGACGCCTGGCCGATCGGAATCGGAGCTCCCTGCTTCGGCTGCACGGAAAAGGGAGTCGGATTCACTCTCCCGATCCATCAGACAGCCAACATCGAGCGGCCGATGCCGCCCTCGACGTACCCACCGATCAACTTCGAGCGATCCGGTCCCGGCTCCGTATCGACCGGCGTCGCGGGGGTCGTGGCCGGTGTCGGTATCGGAGCAGGAATCGCGTGGTCGAGGAAACTCAAGAGAGAAGAAAACGGCGATTCCGCGAGCTCCCCCGGAGAGGAGAACTAGGAATGGACTCCCAACGACGAACCTTCCTCAAGTCTCTCGCCGCAACCACGGCACTCACGATCATCCCTGCCTCGGCCAGCGCCGCGGAGAAGAAGGAGCCTGTTCCGGACGCCGCTGGAATGCTGTACGACACCACGCTCTGTATCGGATGCAAGGCGTGCGTGGTCAAGTGCAAGGAAGTCGGCGGACTCCCTCCCGATACCGACGGGTATGGCGAGGGACTCTACGACGCACCGGAGGACCTCAACGAGTACACGCGCAACATCATCAAACTCTACAATGGTGAGGACGGCACTTCGTATGTGAAGCGCCAGTGCATGCACTGCGTCGATCCCGCCTGCGTCAATGCGTGCATGCTCGGAGCGCTGCACAAGACCAAATTCGGTGTCGTGGACTACGATCCGAATCGGTGCGTCGGCTGCCGCTACTGCCAGGTCGCCTGCCCGTTCAATATCCCGAAGTTCCAGTGGTCGCGCAAGGACGCGAAGATCGTCAAGTGCGACTTCTGCATCGACCGGCTTCTCGACGGGAAAGAGCCTGGCTGCACCGAGGTGTGCCCCAGAGACGCTGTCATCTTCGGAAAGAGGGCCGATCTGCTGGACGAGGCAAGGCGGCGGCTGAAAGAGAACCCCGATCGGTACGTTCAGAAGATCTACGGCGAGAACGATCTCGGCGGCACACAGGTCCTTTACCTTTCTCATGTTCCCTTCGAAGACCTCGGATTCCGCTTCAGTCATGAGGAGTCAGTCCCCGCCCGCCAACGATCGATCCAGCACGGGCTCTATCAGGGGTTCGCGGCGCCGGTCGCACTCTACGCCGTGCTCGGAGCAGTCCTGTTCCGCAATCGAAGGAAGGGCGCATTCGACGACGACGTGGTCGACGAAGAAACTCGAGGAGGATCGAATGAGTGACACGGCCACTCCTGCAGGAGGAAAGGTTCTCACCCGGTCGTACTTTGTTCTCGTGGTTCTGTCCGCCATCGCCATCGGCCTGATCGGCTGGCGCCTGCTCTCCGGACTCGGTGCAACGACCGGAATGTCCGATGGCTATCCGTGGGGAATCTGGATCGCCTTCGACGTTGTGACCGGAACGGCCATCGCCTGCGGCGGCTATGCGATGGCTCTCGTGGTGTACTTCTTCAACAAGGGTAAGTACCACCCTCTGATCCGCCCGGCGATCCTCACGAGCGCGCTCGGCTACACGATTGCCGGCCTCTCCGTCGCGATTGACGTGGGGCGTCCATGGCTGCTCTGGAAAGTCCCTCTCTTTTTCTGGAAATGGAATCTGAATTCCGTTCTTCTCGAGGTCGCGCTCTGCATCATGGCCTACGTCGTCGTCCTCTGGATCGAGCTCGCTCCGGCCTTCCTGGAGAAGTGGCGCGATGATCCCTCCAAAGACAAGCTCGCCACACTCGCTGAGGAAACTCTTCCGATTCTCAACAAATCGCTGATCTGGATTGCCGCAATCGGAATCTGGCTGCCCACGATGCACCAGTCCTCTCTCGGTACGCTGATGCTGATCTCGGGACCTCGCCTCCACCCGCTGTGGAATTCACCGATCCTCCCCCTGCTCTTCCTCATCACGGCTCTGGGTATGGGTTACGCGCTCGTCGTCTTCGAATCGATCTTCTCCTCGCGGACCTTCGGCAAAAAGCCCGAAAAGAAGATGCTCTTCACTCTGCAGACCGTGGCTGCCTGGTCCGGCGTCGTCTACGTCGTGTTGCGGGTTGGGGATCTGGTGATCCGCGGAGACATCAGCGTCGCATTCCTGCCTGTTGTGCAGGACCGCGTTTTTCTGGCTCGAGATCGTGCTCTTCCTCGTCCCGATGTTCTATGTTCTGAGAAAGAAATCCGATCTCGCCAGTCTGTTCCGTGGCGCCATGTTCATCGCCATCGGCGGTGCGTTCTACAGATTCGACACGTTCCTGCTCGCCTTCGATCCAGGGCCCGGATGGCGCTACTTTCCTACAACGATCGAAACCCTGATCACCGTCGGTTTCGTCGCCACCGAGATCGCTGTCTACATCGTCCTCGTCAGGCGGTTCCCCATTCTGAGCGGCATCCGGACCCAACCGAAAGTCAGCGGAAAACCACGCCCGCAGGGCGCAGCAGTCCCCGTGGCAGCGCGCTAGGAGAAATCAATGTCAAAGCGGATCGTAATTGACCCAATCACCCGAATCGAAGGTCACCTGCGGGTCGACGTGGAGGTCGGCGACGGTCACGTCGACAAGGCGTGGGCCTCATCGACGATGTGGCGGGGCATCGAGAAAATCCTCCTCGGCCGTGACCCCCGCGATGCCTGGATCTTCACACAGAGATTCTGCGGGGTCTGCACCACCGTCCACGCACTGGCGTCGGTTCGCGCCGTCGAGGATGCTCTCGAGATGGAAATTCCACTCAATGCGCAGTACATCCGGAATCTGATCCTGATTGCGCACGCCCTCCACGACCACATCGTCCACTTCTATCACCTCTCGGCACTCGACTGGGTGGATGTCACCCAGGTTCCGAACGCCGATCCCGCCAAGGCCTCGGCACTCGCGGAGAGTCTCTCCGGATGGACCGGAAACTCGAAGATGGAGATGCAGGCCGTCCAGAACAAGATCAAGGGTTTCATTGCCGGTGGCCAGCTCGGTCCCTTTGCTCACGGCTACTGGGGTCATCCCGCAATGAAATTGCCGGCGGACGTCAACCTGATCGCGACCGCCCACTATCTGCAGGCGCTCGAATACCAGCGCTATCCGAACCAGATCGTCGCCATGCTAGGCAGCAAGACGCCCCACATCCAGAACATGGCTGTCGGAGGCGTCGCAAACGCGGTGAATCTCGACAGCCCCGCGACCCTCAATCTCGACCGGCTTTACCAGATGAAGACTCTTCTCGACAGAGTGATTCCGTTCGTTCAGGAGGTCTACTTCAACGACGTCTGTGCAGTCGCTTCGTTCTATCCGGAGTGGTTCGGGTACGGTGCTGGCGTCACCAACTACATGTCCGTTCCCGACCTGCCGACCGATACACGAAACACGAAGTTCCTCTTCCCCGGTGGCACGATCATAAACGGCAACTTCTCTTCGTACAGGCCGATCACCGGGCCCCGTGACGAGTACTTCCGAAAAGGAGTCACCGAAGACAGTGCACACGCATGGTACGAGGGATCGGGCCCGCTTCACCCATGGAAGGGTGAGACAGAACCGAACTTCACGGGCTTCGAGGACGACGGCAAGTACACCTGGGTCAAGGCTCCCCGATTCGAGGGACGGCCGATGCAGGTCGGGCCACTCGCAAACGTCCTGTGCGCCTATCTCGCCGGCGATCCACTGGCCCAGAAGTGGACGCACAAGGCACTCGAGACGGTCGCGTCAATCTCCGGGAAGAAGGTAGGCCCGGAAGTCCTCCACTCGACGCTCGGACGCCACGCCGCGCGCGCCGTACGCGCGGCCATGCTCGCCGACATGGCGATGCAGCAGTGGCAGCTTCTCGTCGACAACATCGCCGGGGGGGACACCACCACGTTCAATCCTCCGAAGTTCCCGAAGGGCGAGGTCATGGGGATGGGCTTTCATGAGGCACCCCGCGGCACCCTCTCCCACTGGGTCGTCCTCGACGGACAGTCGATCAAGAACTATCAGGCGGTGGTGCCGACCACGTGGAACGCCAGCCCGAGAGACGACAAGGGAGTCTCGGGGCCTTACGAAGCGTCACTCATCGGCAATCCGATCGCGCAGACGGAACATCCGCTCGAGGTCCTGCGGACCATTCATTCGTTCGATCCCTGCATGGCTTGCGCGGTTCACGTTTTCGATCCGAAAGGAAAGAAAATCTCCCAGGTCAAGGTGCTCTGAGAGGCTTGCAGGAGTCCCACAGCTGTAACCGAGTAGAGTGAAATGACGCCGCTTCTCTGTCGCCAGTGGACTGGGCTGAACGTCATCCTGAGCGCAGCGAAGGATCGCGTCCCGTTATCCTCGCCCTGAGCTCCCGGCCAATTCAGGTCGAGTCATGCCGAACGCGATCCTTCGCTGCGCTCAGGACGACGACGATTGCATCTTCGGGAACTCTTGGATCGGGCATGGGGCGAGCACGGCCCCAGACACAAAAAAAGCCTCGGAAGCCTTGCCTTCCGAGGCCATTCAGGTGCGTTGACAGCCGCAAGGGGCACCGCACTCAGCGCCGACCGTCTCTATCGCTTTTCCGGTTCCGGCTCGCTTCGATTCGTTGATCAGCTGCGATAGTAGCGTCCGTCTCGAAGCACTATTCAACGTAAGTCCGGCCACACGGATTTTCAAGATGCTTCGCTGTGAACATTCGAGGACTTTTCAACACCGTTCCACAGGCCCCCGACCGCCGATTGTGCACTCCTCCGACACCCCGCTCCAGCACTGACAACTCTCATGCTCAACCCTGTGGAAAACGTCTCTTCCGCCATACAATGGTCGCCGATGGACTACTTCCAGATCCTCTGCCCCTGGTGTGGCGAGCACCTGACAATCGCAGTCGAGGCCGACGTGCTTGGAACGATGATCCAGGACTGCGAGGTCTGCTGCCAGCCGATCGAGTTGAAGATCCGCCGCGACGGGTGGGGCGACCCCGACATCGATGTTGCCCAGGCCTGAGAAGCCATCGCGCAGGGCAAGCTCCCCCGCGCAACCGTCCCTCACACGCGAGCCGCTGGTCGGCATCCAGCGGTGAATGCCCTAATACCAGACCAACGTTCAATGACTCAACCACTCAATAACTCAACGACTCAATGACCCAACAACTCAACGACCCAACAACTCAACGACCCAACAACTCAATATTATGACTCAATGACTCAATGACTCAACGACTCAATGACTCAATCCATGAACCGCTGATACCATTCGCTTCGGGTAAACAACTATGACAGACACCAGCCTCGACGACACTCTGACCACGAAACCACGCGACTTCATCCGAGAGATCGTGGAAAAGGACCTGCAGACCGGCAAGCACGAGAAAGTCGTGACCCGCTTTCCGCCAGAGCCGAACGGGTTCCTGCACATCGGGCACGTCAAGGCGATCGCTCTCAACTTCTCCCTGCCCGAGGAGTTCGGCGGACGATGCCATCTCCGGTTCGATGACACCAACCCTGTCAAAGAGGAAGAGGCGTACGCGGAGGCGATCAAGAAAGACATTCATTGGCTCGGATACGACTGGGGCGACCGTCTCTACCACGCCTCCGACTACTTCGAGCAGCTCTACGAGTGGGCGCTCCATCTGATCCGCGAAGGGAAGGCATACGTCGATGACCTCTCGGCGGAGGAGATCCGGGAGTACCGGGGAACCTTGACCTCCCCCGGGAAGGAAAGCCCCTACCGGGACCGACCCGTCGAGGAGAATCTCGATCTTTTCCGTCGCATGAAAGAGGGAGAGTTTCCGGACGGATCAAAGGTTCTTCGCGCAAAGATCGATATGGCATCCCCGAACATGAATATGCGCGACCCGGCACTCTACCGGGTCCGCCACTCGAAGCACCACCGCACCGGGGAAGCATGGTGCGTCTACCCGATGTACGACTACGCACACGCCCTGTCCGACGCGATCGAGCACATCACGCACTCGCTCTGCACGCTCGAGTTCGAGGATCATCGCCCGCTCTACGACTGGTGCGTCGACAACGTCCCGTCACCATCGAAGCCGCGTCAGATCGAATTCGCCCGCCTGAACCTCACCTACACGGTTCTGAGTAAACGAAAGCTCCTGCAGCTCGTCCGTGAGGGGCACGTCAGCGGCTGGGACGATCCGCGCATGCCGACCGTAGCGGGCATGCGGCGGCGCGGGTTCACGCCTGAGGCACTCCGCGACTTTGCCGAGCGCGTCGGACTCGCAAAAAAGAACGCGACCAACGACGTCTCACTGCTCGAGTTTTCCACTCGCGATCACCTCAACCGAATCGCTCCACGGCGCATGGCCGTGCTCAACCCGCTCAAGGTCGTCATCGAGAACTATCCCGAGGGCGAGTCCGAAATGCTCGAGGCGGTGAACAATCCGGAGGATGCGTCCGCGGGCAAACGCGAGGTCCCGTTCTCGAAGGTGCTCTACATCGAGCGTGACGACTTCATGGAGGATCCGCCGAAGAAGTTTTACCGGCTCTCTCCCGGACGAGAGGTGAGACTCCGCTGGGCCTACTTCATCACCTGCACCGAGGTCGTCAAGGACGACGCGGATGAGATCATCGAGATCCGTTGCACATACGATCCCGAGACGCGCGGTGGCGATGCACCGGACGGGCGAAAGCCAAAGGCGACGCTGCACTGGGTCTCAGCAGAGCACGCGCTCGACGCAGAAGTCAGACTCTACGACCGACTGTTCCTGACTGAGGACCCCGACGATGTCGAAGAGGGCCAGGAGTTCACCGTCAACCTCAATCCTCAGTCCCTGGAAGTGCTGACGGGCTGCAAGCTCGAGCCTTCTCTGAAGGATGCCGAGGTGGAGGAGCGGATCCAGTTCGAGCGTCTCGGATACTTCTGCAAGGACCCCGACTCGACCCCCGACCATCCCGTCTTCAACCGCACAGTGACGCTCAAGGACACGTGGGCGAAGGTGCGGGGGAGGAACTGAAAGATGAACGATGAACGATGAACGATGAACGATGAACGATGAACGATGAATGCGGTTCATAAGCCTGTCATTCCGAAGCGTAGCGAGGAATCTGGGCGGCGGAACTCCATCGTGCATCGCCCCTCTCCACAGATTCCTCAGTCGCGATGAAGCCGCTCCTTTCGGAATGACAGTGTCTTGGAGTCCCGTCGTCCTGAGCGAAGCGAATGACGGGTGCGTCCTGACTGGCGCGTGCTTCGGTCCTGAGAGTCGGACCGTACGCGATCCTTCGACCGTCCTCCGCTGCGCTCCGGCGGCTCAGGATGACAAGATTTCCGTAGTCAGTCGTTCATCGTTCATCGTTCATCGTTCATCGTTCATCGTTCATCTTTCATGTTTCATCTTTCCGCTATGGATCTCCTCACCCGTCTCGCCCAGGACCCGTTTCGCCGCAAGTTCGAGCTTCGCGGCAAAGAGCTCGCGCATCTTCAGACGTGGGGGATCGACAAGATCATGAAGGACGCGCGGGAGTTGCTGACGCGTCGAGTCGCTCCGGCCGAGCCGAAAAACGACGGCCGCCAGACGCCGTGGAGAAATCACCCGGTGTTCGTGGCTCAGCATGCGACCGCAACCTGCTGCCGAGGCTGTATCGCGAAATGGCACGGTATACAGAAGGGGCATGCGCTGACGAGCGAGGAGCTGGATCAATTGCTGAGCGTGATCAGAGCGTGGCTCGAGCGGTCATTGAGTTGAGTCGTTGAGTCGTTGGGTCATTGCGTCATTGGGTTCCTGAGTCGTTGAAGTGGACCTTTGTGGACAGGGTGGACCTGGTGGACAGAAGCGTGGACCAGGACGTGGACAAAAGCGTGGACAGCAAGCGCCAGGGCCGGTGCTTCTTGTCCACTCTTTTGTCCACGCCTTTGTCCACGCACTGTCCACCAACGTCCACCCTGTCCACCACGTCCACTCAACGACTCAAAGACTCAATGACTCAATGACTCACTTCCCTCAGCGCCTCCAGCACCCTGTCCACTTCCTCTTCGGTGTTGTAGTGGACCAGACTCAGCCTCAGCACGCCCCGCTCCGGAGCGATACCGAGCGCCTCGATCAGCCGTTTCGCGTAAAAGTGACCGCTGCCAGCCGCGATCTTCCGCTCGGCCAGTTTCGCGGCCAGCGTGGCTGGCGGAATCCTGTCGCTCGTGACGGCGACGACCGAGCTACGTCCCGTGATCTGGTCCGCACCCTTCCCCAGCGTCCGCAGTCCGGGAATCGCGTTGATTCCCCCGAGCAGACGGGCCGTCAACTCGGCCTCATGCTGCCGGACGAGCTCCATCACCCGCGAAGCTCGATCGTGCAGTGAACCACTCTTCTCACCGGAGTGATGCGCATCAACCGCTTCGAAATACTCACGAAGGCCGGCAAGCGCAGCAATCTCTCCATGCTGCGGTCCCGCGGGGTTGAGCCGCGCGTTCGGCTTGTCGGCATTGAAATAGTGCCCCTGATTGCTCGTCTGCGCGAGTGCGTCGGAGCTGCCCCACATGACCCCCTGGTGGGTCGCGAACGTCTTGTAGGTCGAGAAGACGAAGAAATCGAGACCCGTCTTCTCCACCGCGGGAAGAGCATGAGGCGCGTACGAGACCGCATCCCCTACGGTCAGCGCATCATGCTGCTTCGCGATCGCCACGATCTCCGAGACGGGATTGAGCGTGCTGACGATGTTCGAAGAAAGCGTGAAGCAGACCAGACGTGTCTTCGGCCCGACAAGCGCTTCGAGATCCTCGACCCGCAGCTCTCCCCTGTCGTCGACACGCCACTCGCGGATGACCGCCCCATGCTCCTCGAGTCGCCGCCAACAACCGATATTCGCCTCATGATCCTGATTCGTGACGACGATCTCGTCACCGGGACGGATCGTAGGCAGCAGAGAGTGCGCGAGGACGTAGAGGTTGATCGTAGTCGACGGTCCGATCGTGAGGTTCTCGACACGCGTATCGAGGAGATCGGCGATGGTCGCGTACCCGGCGTCCATCGCTTCCCCGGCGCGCCGAGCCATCTCTGAAGGTCCGTACGGCTGGACCTTATAGGCCGTCATGAACTCGTGGAATCGATCCACGACCGGACGGCAGCCGTAGGCGCCACCGGCGTTCTCGAAGAAGGCCCAGTCGCTGACGGGGGACTGGGCGAAGGCGGGAAACTGAGATCGGACGAACGAGGTATCGAGCTTCATAAACGGATCGTATATCAGATGAGCTGCTGCGTCCGGGCTACGACCAGCGTTCCCCGGCAAAGCCTTCAGCCGGTCACTTCGAGCCTCCCAACCCCGGTGTCATCCTGAGCGAAGCGAAGGATCGGGTACGTCCTGACTCCAGCCGAACTTCAGGCCGGTAGGCTCCTTCGACCGTCCCTCCCCCTTCGCGGGATCCGGCGGCTCAGAATGACACCCCGCGACTCATTTCGCTCCACTGGCGAAAGAGAAGCAGCGGCGCCGCCACTCTCAGCCCACCGAGAGCCGGCGATCCGCTATCTGGGGACGACGAACTTGAAGACCGCAAAAAAGTGTAGAGCGCTTCCAGCCATCACGAAGACGTGCCAGACGGCGTGCGCGTAGCGGCGCTTCATTCCGTAGAAGACGATCCCCACCGTATAGACGATCCCTCCCAGCGCGATCAGCAGCAGACCTCCGGTCGCAATCGCTGCCATCATCGGCTTGATCGCAACCACGACCACCCAGCCGAGCGCCACATACAGAATGATCGAGACGACGCGCTTCCAGCGAAAGGACGTGAACTGGAGCCCGATACCGAAAATCGCCACGGCCCAGACCGTCGAAAGCAGGGACCATCCCCAGGGACCCCTCAGAGTCACGAGGGTGAAGGGAGTGTAGGTCCCGGCGATCAGCAGAAAGATCGCGGAATGGTCGAGCCGCTGGAAAATCGACTTGCCGTACTGCGACGGCAGGCTGTGGTACAGCGTCGACGCGGTGTAGGTCAGAACCAGGGCAGCTCCGAAGATGCTGCAACCGACGATGTGCCACACGGAGCCGTACCGGACCGCCGCGACTACCAGAACGATCAGTCCGGCGACGCTGAGAGCGAGACCGACGCCATGGGTGATCGCATGAGCGAGCTCCTCGGCGAGTGTATAAGCAGGACGTTGTTTCATCTGATGAGCTCTCTGATCAAACAGACTGCATTCGAAGAAGTCGGACTGGCGACGATTGCCCTGGGGTCCGAGCATGACGAGAGACGCCACTCGACAGAAGGCCCTCTCTTCCTCAGATCCAACCTGACGTTCGCTCGCACTCTACAGATCCAGGGCAACATTGGTCACGGCAAGTACGGTGAGCGGCGCAACAGCGTAAAGCCGCTCCCCCGGCGTTTTCAAATGCGTCGCAGCCGCTCCGAGCATCAACGTCGACACGATGGCCCTGGAAGCCGGGCGCCCTCGATCCAGCCAGAGAAGAGTCGCTGCGGTCGCCTCCGAGAGCCCGATGACGATTCGCATGTCGTCGTTATAGCCCCATGTGGCGAATCTTTCCCGCATGATGGGAGCACCGGACAATTTCATCAGAGCTGCAGCTGCGAAAATGACCGCCAGCCCTCTCCGAACATTCTTCATCTGTTCCTCCTTCCGACCTTCTGGTACGCGTCGTGTTATCGTCCAGCCTCGGCATCGAGGAAAGCCGACATGACGAAACGCGCCAATCTTCTCAGAGCATTCAATCACAGAAACTTCGCTCTTTTCTTCTCGGGTCAGCTCATTTCTCTGACCGGAACCTGGATGCAGTCGGTTGCCCAGTCATGGCTCGTGTACAGGCTCACCGGCTCTGCGACGATGCTGGGACTCGTCGGATTCGCCACGATGATCCCGTCCTTTCTTTTCGCCTCCTTCGGCGGATTGCTCGCAGACAGGATCGACCGTCGGAGAATTCTCGTCGCGACACAGCTTTCCTCGATGATGCTGGCATTCACGCTGGCCGGACTCACACTGCTCGGACTGATCGAGGTATGGCAGATCCTCACCCTCGCCACCGCCATCGGCCTCGTGAATGCCTTCGATATCCCCGCGAGACAATCCTTCGTGGTCGAGATGGTTGGGCGGGAAGACCTGCCGAACGCCATCGCGCTCAACTCGTCGATGTTCAACGGCGCACGGATGATCGGACCCGCCGTTGCGGGCGTACTGGTTGCGCTCGTCGGCGAAGGGTGGTGTTTTTTCATCAATGCTCTCAGCTATACCGCCGTGATCACCGGGCTGCTCCTGATGAAATTGCCTCCTCGGACGCCCGCCACCGGCCCACCCGAACCGGCGATGCGCCGATTGGCAGAAGGTTGGCGATTTGCCAGCGGAACCCGTCCCATCCGAGCCCTTCTGCTCCTGCTCGGATTCATCAGTCTCGTCGGAATGCCTTACGCGACGCTGATGCCGATCTTCGCGGATCGAATACTCAACGGCGGACCTCGGGGGCTGGGAATCCTCCTCGGGGCATCGGGCCTCGGTGCCCTGATCGGATCAGTCACGCTCGCGACCAAACGCGAGGTCCGAGGTCTCGGCCGTTGGGTCGCACGGGCTGCAATGACCTTCGGCGGATTCCTGATTCTCTTTTCCCTATCCCGAACGTTCTGGCTGTCGGCTGCCATGCTCATTGGTGTCGGAGCAACGATGATCGTGCAGATGGCTGCTTCGAACACGTTGATCCAGGTCATGGTCCCCGACGAGCTTCGGGGGCGGGTGATGGCGCTTTATTCGATGATGTTCATGGGGATGGCGCCGTTCGGTGCGCTTCTCGCCGGCGCACTCGCCGAGCGATTCACGGCACCCATCGCGGTCGGGCTCGGGGGTGCCGTGGCGATGGCTGGAGGGACGATCTTCTACTCACGCCTGCCGAAACTGCGGGTGGAGGCGCGGCGGCTCATCGTGGAGAGCGAGATGGTCGGCGGCGATCCGGTTGAAAAGCTCATGGCACACGAACCGATGACCACCGGCGAGATCGACAGATTCTCAGACGGGCAGCACCCCACCCGCACGACCGTATCGAAGGAGGAACGATGAAAGCACTTGCCGAAATACAGATCATTCCGATCGGAAGCGGAGTCTCAGTGCGAGATGAAGTGAAGCGCGCGCACGAGATGCTGAAAGAGACCGGCCTCAACGCTCAATTGCACGCGTACGGAACCAACGTCGAGGGAGAAATGAAAGAGATCTTCGACGCGGTGCAGAAGATCCATGAAGCACTCCACGACTCGGGAACGACCCGGCTGGCGACCTTCATCAAGATCGGGACGAGAACCGACAAAGAGCCGTCTCTTTCCGGGAAATTGTTCTGACCGGGTAGAACCTGGTGGACTCGGTGGACGAGAGCCGGGAGCGTGGGCATGGCGAGATTCCGTCCACGCTTCTGTCCACCAAAGCGAAGATCAGGCGGTTACGTCAGGCCCTCGCCCCACTCGAGCACTTCGACCTTCACCCTTGCACGTCCGGACTGGATGAAGTTCAACTGCTCGGCAGCCCGGCGAGAGAGGTCGATGATCGTGCCTCTCTTCTTTGCAGTCGCGCCGAAGGGACCGCGATCGACCACGCGTACATTGACCGTTTTGCCGTTTCGCTCATTCGTGACGCGAAGAACAGTTCCAAACGGGTAGGACGAATGCGCGGCCACCATCTGATTCTGTCGGAACGGGATTCCGCTCGCCGTCCGGCGCCCCTCAAACTTATCCGCGTAGAAAGTCGCCTCACCGCTGACGCTTTCCAGAACACCCTGCGTCAGAGCCTGCCGCAATTCTCTCGGGACGTTCCGCGGCGTGGCATCAGGGCTCGGCTTCGGAGCAGGAGCGGGATCCTTCCTCAGGACCGGATACTCCTCCTTCAGTTCCGCAAGCTCCGCTTCGGAGAGCCGGGACTCCTGTACGGAAGATTGATCTGTCGTGTCAGCCACCTCGGCTGCGTCCTGCCCGCATGCGAGCAGCGCCACAGCGATTCCCGCCGAGGCCAGCGCCGCCGGGATCAGGGACCGTGCAGCTGTAGCTTTCCTGTCTCTGTTCAGGGTTGCGTTCATTCGAGTCATACAAGTTATTCAATACAAATAATGTTCCGGGTTCCCCAGATCCGGTGCGACTTCAGAACAACCAGGCATATCCGACCTTCACGAAGAAGGACCGATCGGTTTCCAGAAGGGAAACGTCGTCGTAGCCTTCCCGGCCGTCCGAATAGCCGGCGAGAAACACCGTCTGCGGATTCAGCTTGTACGAGAAAAGGAACTGCGTGAACAGATCCTCGGTCTCGTCCGGTACGCCGAAGGTCCAGGCTTCGGGATTCAGGTCGAGCTTTTCGTACTGCACGATGGCCCGCACGAACGTGCGCAGGTTGATGTGGTAGATAAAGCGCCCCTGGGACAGGTTGACGTTGAACAGCTCTCCCGGCGCCACGTCGAGAACCTGGTAGACATGACTGAGCGTGGCTTCGAGCCGTCTGCCGATTCTGAGCTCGACGCCAGGTTCCAGTGTGACGAAGTCAGCCTGACGGCTATTCGACCGATCGATCGTCTCTCCCCAGTTTGCAGACATTGAGAAATACAACTTGCCCGACGGCCTGATCTCCCCCCGAATCGACTGCCGGAAGTTGTCGTAATGGACTCCGCGGTACGACTCCCGATTCGGCGCCAGATTGATCGAGACGTAGGACTGCAGCGGCCCCTGATACCAGAGGCTGAGGTCAGCTCCCCACTCGTCGGCGACGCCGTCATGCTGGTCCGTCTTGTCCACGCCCGCAAAGATCCCGAGCCGCCGGAACCATGTTTCTGCCGACCCGTAGAACTGCCGCTCAACACCGGCATCCATCGTCCGGTAGCCGACCTGCGGAACGAAACCACTGTCGGCACGGAAGTCCGTCGAGTAGTCCTCGTATGATGCCCCCCAGTACCAGTCGCGATCCGAGTGCCGATATTCAAGCTCGATCGCTTCACCACTGAACGATCCGGAAGGTTGTCCGAACGCCTCACTCACCAGGTCCGGGTACGCGGTCGTCGATCCGACGAGCTGATACTCAAACGTATCCGACTCGGTAACTTGATAGAGCCCGTCGAAATCCGTAAACGTGATTGGAGTATCCATCAGCTCCCTCGCGACCCGCATAGATCCCTCCGATTGTCGACCGCGAGCCGACGTCTCTGCGGTAACGGAGGACCGAACCCAGCACCTGGTCGTCAATCGAGAGAGAATCGGACCGTTCGAAGCCGGGAAAGATGAGGTTGGTGATTTCGTCGAGGGCCGTGAAGACGCCAAAGGCATGCGCACCCTCCTTGCCCGTGAGCTTCAGCCCGGCGACCGGATCAGCCACACTTCTCGTAAACACCAGGTCGGCAGGCGTGCTGAAGAATCCGGCACCCTCCAGAAAAAAAGGCCGCTTTTCGGGATAGTAGATCGCGAATGTCGTGTTGACGTCGAGCCGGGCGGCGTCGGCCTCGACCTGCGAGAAGTCCGGGTTGATCGTCGCGTTCAGCGTGATGTTCGGTGTGATGTTCCATCGTCCCGACAGACCCGCGTCGAACTCGAAGTCTCCGGAGCTCAACTCTCCCTCCGGAAAATCGTCGCGCGTATCGGTCCGCGCCGCGGTGAGTGTGGGGTCGAGCTCGAGGTTCCGGCCCGACTCGATCTGGCGGAATCCAGTCACGAGCTCGAACTGACAGACGGTACAGTTCCGGCTCTGGTCGAGAGGCGCCGAGCGCAACTTGTGCCTCACGCTTCGCGGATAGTCACGCATGGCGAGAATCGACCAGGTCTGCGGACCTGACGTCCGGGGAAATCGCAACTGATTGAGTGGAATCGCGATCTCGACGACATAGCCATCCGGAGTGATTCTCCCCTTCGACTCCCAGATGATGTCCCACGACCAATCCTCCGACTGATCGATGTCGCTGACGATCGACTCCATCTGCACGCCCAGTGGGTTGACGCGAAACTGAAATGCACGCCGCTGATCGTTGAACGTATCGATCATGAGCCCGACCGTATCGTCGAGAAACGCGGAGTCGCGATCGGCGTAGTGTGCGCGGATTTGCGCGGGACTCGGGTCAGAGGCGCGGAATCCGACGAACAGATGGGTCTCGTTGAACATCAGCAGGGCTTCGGTACGCACTGCCGCAGGATCGTTCACCTGAGGGAACCACTCCCATGGTAGATCGATCGACGTCGCGGAGAGCCACTCCGGTTCGTCGAGAACCCCGTCCACACGGATCGGTGATGGCGTCGGAGAGACCTCATATGACCGACCGGCCGGGACCGCCTCCTGCGCGATTGCTGAAATGGAGAAGAGAGTGATCAGACACAGTTTGAACGCACTTCGGGCATTCACGAGCGCCTCCTCGTTTTTTGTGTTCGGTGTGGAGTGGCAGTCAATTCAGTCGCGCGCGCCGGCCGCGAGAAGCAGACCGATCAGTTCGCCGTGTCCCCGTCCGCGAGCTCGCGAGAGCGGCGTTCGCACTTCGAGCTCTCCCGTCCTCCAGGAGCGCACCGTCACGCGTGCATTCACGTCAGCGCCGATCGAGATCAGATATCGAGCAGCCTCCAGCTGACCGCGCTCGCAAGCTTGAATCAGCGGGTTCTCGTCACCGGGGACAACAGCCTCAACGTCGGCACCGTTCGCGACGAGCAGCTTCATCACATCGACATGTCCGTTGGCCGCGGCCGCGATCAGCGGATTTCCGTCTCCCCGAACGCCGTGGTTGATGTCGGCACCGACCGCGATAAATTTCTCCAGCGTTCGAATATCACCGCGCTCAGCCGCAACGATCAGCGCGTTGCCATCTCCCTCGACTCCCAGGTCCGGCTTCGCTCCACGGTCGAGCAGGAGGTCGATGATCTCATCACGGTCATGCCTCACGGCGATGATCAGCGGAGTGCCATCTCCCGTCCATTTCGCATTCGGATCCGCCCCGGCGTCCAGGATCGACTCGACCATGCCGGCGTTGCCATAACGAACGGCTGAGTAAAGGGGACTTTCGTCAGCGTCTGTCCCCTCCTCCCATTGTGTGTCGGCTCGTGTCAACCACTTGCGCCCCGGGGCATCGGTCGCATCAGCCCCCGAACGTTCCTCGAACTGGACCGCGCCTATCAGTGCCGCAGGAATCGTCAAAAGAAGAAACGTCACGACCGTTCTCGCCGGGCTGAGCCGGACCGTGCGCCGGCGCGACGTCTCGAAAAGCGATTCGATCCGTGTCGCGAGCTGGGAGGACCGAGCCATTGCAACCGCCGAGAGCCCTCGCAGCGACCGATGGTTCGCACCTGCGGCGATTTCCAGAAGCCGCTCTGCATAGTCGGATTTCGCCGTTCCTGCCTCGAGCACCCGGTCGTCACACGCCTGCTCCGCTTCCAGAAGAAGACCGCGCAACACGACCCAGGCCAGAGGGTTGAACCAGTGCACGGCCACCGCGACGCGCGCGATCGTCTGAAACCAGAGGTCGCGCCGATCGAGGTGAGCGAGCTCGTGGATGATCGCGTCGCGCCTCATCTCGCGAGACCATCGCAACGCTTCGGCAGGGAGGACGAGCACCGCCCTTCGCCAGCCCCACGCGAGCGGAACTCGAACGGCCGCCGAGGCCACCATCCGAAGCTCGGTAGGAGCGTGCGCACCATCGAGCATCGCGTCCAGATCATCCCCTCGTCGAATCAATTCCGCGTTACCGATGATCGTTCTCATTCGGATGCTGCCAATCATGATCGGAAGGACCACGAGCGCGAATCCCAGGACATACGCAACAACCAGCAAGCGTGGCATCGCGGGCTGTCCGGCGGGGACCGGCACCTCCGAGTGAAGCGTCACTCCACTCTTGCGAATGATTTCTGCTCCGGCCGACAGACTCATCTCCGCCTGCGGGGAGTCAGGAGTCTCGACAACCGTCGGGACACCGCTCGAGGCTGGAAGAACGGGGACAGCGATTCGCGGACCGAAGAGATACATGGCAGGGACCGCCAGAAGAGCCACCGTGGTCGCCGCCAGAATCAGATGCCTCTGCGCCGCAGACGATCGTGTCGTCAGCTTCTGCAGAGCCAGACCGAGTAGCGAGAACAGCGATCCACCGATCACCATGAGGGTCAGAAGGGGAAACGCCTCGGAGACGCGCCCGTACAATTCAATCAGCTCACTCATCGC
The DNA here is from genome assembly GCA_963829355.1 of uncultured Acidobacteriota bacterium. GTDB lineage: Bacteria > Acidobacteriota > Thermoanaerobaculia > Gp7-AA8 > JAHWKK01 > CAWHHZ01. The sequence goes on along the minus strand of CAWHHZ010000011.1, from coordinate 51,084 downwards.
TGCGATCCTCGTTCTTTCGTCCAGCTTCAATCAGTAAACGCAGGCGCTCCCGCTCGGTTTCAGTCAGATCGTCGCCGGAGATCTCGACGAGAGCCGTCACCGTCTTCGCGACCGAGCCTTCAAAGAAGACGTCCACCAGTCGCGCGATCGCCGAGCGCTGCGCCTGAGCTCGAGAAAGAGCCGGGTAGTAGACGTACCGCAGCTCTTCAGCCCGGTGCCGGATCGTTCCCTTCTCTTCCAGCCGTGCGAGCATTGCGCGAACCGCCGAGTTGCTCGGAGGGTCAGGCAGACGCTCCCTGACTTCTTCGGCGGTTGCCTTACCCGACTCGAAGAGAATGTCCATGATCTGTCGTTCGCGCCGGGTGAGCTTCTCCTCCGGCTTCTGCTCTTCTTCATGCTATCTCCTTAGCTGACTGCTACATTTGTAGCATTTGCCTCACCTTCTGTCAAGCGCGCTCGGCTGTGTCATCCTGAGCAAAGCGAAGGATCGCGTTCGTGGTGACTCGAAGTGAATTGCGGAGGGGACCAAGGGCGAGTATGACTCCACGAGATCCTTCGACCGTCCTCCGCTGCGCTCCGGCGGCTCAGGATGACAGCCCGGGGGGATGTTTCAGAGCAGCGAAGGACCGCGTCTCCACTCCCAAGCCAGCTTCTTGCAGGCCATCCCCTAGGGAGGTGAACCATGAAAAAAGTCGACCTGAGCAGCAGAGAAGGATTTCACATCAGAGCCGAGACCGATCGCGGAGAGGTTGCGACGATGGTCCTGCAACCCGGGGAGAGCACGGGTGGTCCGGACAACCGCCACGAGAACGGAGACCAGTGGATGTTCGTCCTCTCAGGATCGGGCGAGATCACGGTAGAAGGAAGGACGCAGGAGCTCTCACCGGGCGAGCTCCTGCTGATCGAAAGGGGAGACGCCCACGAGGTCCGGGCCGGCGATGACGAGCCGTTCTCGACCCTGAACTTCTATGCACCAAAAGAGTATTGACGTCCCCTGCAACGCCGGGCTCCCAGCCGCCGCTCCGCTGCCCTCGAGGACTTCCCGCGCAGCACCAGAAACGGGTACGTCATTTGCGAAGTAATGAGAATAACTTTTCGCAAGGAGGAGCTGCCATGAGCTTTGACCCCGAAGAAATCCTGTTCGACACCGTCTTCGAATCGACCCCGGAAGAACCGAACCGTGAGGAGCTGCCCGACCCGGCCGACGAGCTGTACGATCCGTGGGACGATCAGGAGGATCCGGTCGATCGTCGTCGCGATCCGATGCGCTACTGATCACCACTGCAGGAAGGCCGGTGCGGCGCCGGCCGGCCTTCCCGGACAATCGTCCGAATACGCTACGATGTGCCGGTGAATAAGGGTAATTTCGAAGCTTGGGTCAACCGGTACGTGAGCGCATGGAAGTCGAGCGACGAAGGTGAGATCGCCGCGCTCTTCACGGACGATGCTGAATACTTCACCACGCCGCACAGGAAACCGTGGAACGGGCGCGCGGAGATCATCTCGGGCTGGATTGGGCGATGCGATCAGCCCGACGACTGGGAGTTCCACTTCGAGGTCGTCGGCGTCGACGGTCCCCGGGTTCGTCCGGGGCGAAACCACCTATCGCCGGGCGCAGGCGCGCTACAGCAATCTGTGGATGGTCACCCTCGCCGACGGCGGCGAGTGCCGCGAATTCGTCGAGTGGTGGATGGAACAGTAGGTCGCGCCGTGTGGGTCGCGCGTCCCGCGCGATGTGCCCCGGCGTCTCGCCGGGCGGGCGACAGCAAACGGCTGCCGCGCACACGTCCTCGGTAATAGGAGCTACCATTCTACCACCTTTGATATCATTGCACATATGAAATCAATATCGCTGTCTGTATCGGAAGAGGACTATGAGGCATTTCGCGCCGCCGCCGAAAGGGAGGGTCAGTCGATCGCCGCCATGATCCGGGAGGCAATGGCGTTCTACCGAAGCGAACGCCTGCGCGACAGACGGCCCCTGGAGCGCCTTCCTCTGCTGGTAGGACATGAGCCGCTTTCGCCGCTGCCGGACCGTGCCACGATCTACGACGAGATCTTCGGCGATGACGAGCAGGTCCACGAGTGAAGATCGCCGTCGATTCGAACATCCTCATCTATGCGCACGTGGCAAGGTTCCCGGAGCACGACCGTGCGCGAAGCTGGCTTCTGGAGCAACTGGAACTGCCCGACATCACGCTGGTGACTACACCCCTCCTTTTGAACGAGCTCGTGCATGTGATCACCGACCCTCGCCGCTTCGAGCCTCCCGTCCCGGTGCGTGAAGCCCTCGAGATCTCCCGGAACTGGATCGGGCGCTCGAATGTGGAGTGCCTCTCCATCGACGAGGAAGCAACGGCGATCGCATTCGATCTGATCGACCGCCACAGCCTGGGTCGCTCGCGACTCGCCGACACCCTCCTCGTCGGAACGATGCTCGTCCACGACGTCACCGTGCTCGCCACCCGCAACACACGTGACTTCGCGCAGTTCCGCGAGATCAGACTGATCGATCCGATCGCGGCGTGACGCTCGCGCGATAAGGGTGACTGCAACAATCGCGGGAGAAAAACGCTGTCGCCCGCTTCGCGGGCTTCGATGATTTTGGGGGATACGCTGTACCCCCGGCTGAAGCCGGGGGCTAATACCTTGCGGACGCTTCGCGCCCTGAAGAGTCTCTGTCGGCCTCGAGCTGTGGCCGCTCTGCAGATCGAGCTCCTGAGCGGCGACTCGCGTGCTGTGGGATGCGAACCCAGCCGCCGCAGGCGGCGACCGTTAATAGCCCCCGGCTTAAGCCGGGGGTACGTGACGCCCCCTCCAACACGCGAGCCCGCGAAGCGGGCGACAGAAAACGGCCGAGGTGCCGGATCGTAACCCTGCACCCGCTCCACTCGTCCCCACATAAAGGAGACAACGATGGAAATCCGCAAGCGCCTGCTGATCGCACTGCTGTCGTGCGCTGTCGGCTCGACGGTCACCGGTGACGAAATCAGCTTCATTCCGTGGCAGCTCCAGACCGACATCCCCTCTTCGACGCCCTGCGAGGTTCACGTCCAGCAGGAGCCTGCAGGTACCGAGGAGATCTTCCCGTGCGGTCAGCCGATCGAGCTGGACGATCCGGAGTCCATCGTCTGGCTCGAACAGAGTGGCTGGATCACTCCGTTCGGCTCGCGGGTGAAGGACCTCATGGCCCGCGACGGATCCACCGTGGAGCTTCCGCTGCGTCCGGGAGCGTACGTCGAGCTCGACCCTGATCTGCGACTCTCGCCAAAGGAGCGCGTCGAGATCCGTCACTACAATTCTTCCGTTCATGGGCGAATTCAGTTGACTCCGATCATTCGATCGATCGAGCCGGGGGCAAGCAGGTGCTCCTTCCGCGTGAGCGCTCACACCAGAATCGCTCTGCGCTACAACGGCGATGATCTCGTCGGGGTGACCGAGAAATTTGTCGTGACGCCCGCCACGACCAATCACGATCCCACCTTTCCACCCTTCGGGCGAAGGACTCCTGTTTGCGCAAATCGAGTGGCCCGAACCGAGCTGGAGAGATTGGGGGACGACACTCGACCTGATCCTCCGTCGGGAGGAGACGCGAAGAACACCTGATGTTCGCTTCCAGGCGGACGATCATGCGATTGCCGTCTGGTACGACGTTCCCGCCGGCGACGCGAACCTCGCCGTCGAGTCAGGCGAATGGTACGTCGCGGACCAGGTCGTGACGGTCGAAGACGGTCTGGTCACGAGTGTCGATCTGGAGCTGCGTCGATCGAGTAGATCTCGACGTGAGCGTGACGCTTGCTGATGACGTCGAGCCGGAGAATGAGCCGAAGGATCTGCACCTCGTCGTTCGGCCCGTACGCAGCGAAGAAGTGATTGCGGAAGCGGATGTCTCGCTCGATGGCACAACGACGATCGAAGGTCTCCCTCCCATACCGGTCGATCTCATCCTGGAGATCGACGGGAGCGACGCGTTTCAGAGGGCGGACCTTTCCATGGGAGGGCCGCAAACTGCTCATTTCGAGCTCGATCCGATCATCGTCGACGGGACGGTGACTCACGGCGGCGAGCCGACCCGCGCGGAGATTCGCTTCACCAATGCGCTCGTCGAGACCGACGAGTACGGCGATTATCAGATCACCCTCTGGCAGCCGACTTTCTATGTCGTCAGAACCACTCTCCCAGGTATGGACGTCATGAGCGCCCACACCATGCATCTTCGCATCAATGATGACCGCGAGCTCGACATCAACATTCCGCGGAATGAGTACATCGTTCGGGTCATCGATGCCGTCTCAGGCGCCCCGATCGCCGGTGCGAAGATCGGGTACATGAACCGGCACATGGTTGATCCGGGGCCGGGCTCGGGACGGGAGCCGGGAATGCAGGGGAATGGAGGACGAGCCGAGACGGATGAACACGGCGTGGCTAAACTTCCGCCGCTGAATCCGGGCACTCTGAAAATGGGGGTTCAGGCTGAAGGCTACGACGATTGGGAAGCAGACACGATTCAGGTCATCGAATCTGACCAGCCGCAGATCATCGAGGCTCGGCTCCAGCCCACTGAGGCGACCGGAACGCTCACGCTCCGCCTTCCGAATGGAGCGCCGGCGGCAGGTGCAACGGTCTTCTCTCCCGAAATCTGGAGCCGCGAAGGCGGACGAGAACGGACAAGTCCTCATTCCCGATCTTCCTCCAGGCGCTCCGCTCGTCGCCTACCATCGCGACAGCGCACTGATCGCCCGACAGTGGGACCCCGCGGTCGAGCCGAATCCCGAGTGGCAGCTTCCGCCCGCTGCGCCACCCCTCACCGTTCAGTTCGAGCACGCCGACGGCGAACCCGCGTTCCAGGCCACCGTGATGATCTGGATCGCCGGCATCCGAATCGGCGGCCTTCACAGCTCCGGCTCGTCACAGGCAGACCAGCAGGGTCTCTGGATCGGGCGGCATCTGCCACCTCAACCGCTTCGAATCCTCGCGCTCCGATTCGGCAGCCGCCTCGATCCTCGATCTCCATCGCTCGAGGCTCTCGCCGAGGTGGTGCCGTATCCGTGGCCGGCAAAGGTAGTCTTGCCCGTGCTGGAGTGATGGCTTTCGGGGTGGCGGAAGGGGAACGTTTCAAAAAGCCGGGCGCGGGCCCTGGCGCGTTCACGGGAGAGGCAGATGAGACTCCTCAGCGCTCCGCCTGATGTCGGCTCGCCTTGCCTGTGGAGCCGGCCACAGGAATCAAGACTGCGCGTTCCAGCCATCGTCGATCGGGCTGACGATGTCACCCCGAATCTCGATTGAGGTCGCGGAGATTCCGAAGAGGCTGTCCGGACACTCGCGAAACGGCACGAGCTTGCTCACCGGCCTGCCGTTGTTCGTGATCACGATTTCTTCGCCCGTCTTCGCGATCTCATCCAGGATAGCCAGGCAGTCCGCCTGGAACTCTGATGTCTCCACCGTCTTCATTCGATCTCCGTGGATCATGGTAACAATCGCTGGATAGAGTTTCATACCGGGCTCCCCACGTTTCTGTCGCCCGCTTCGCGGGCTCCAATTGTTGGGGAGGCGCTGTTTACCCCCGGCTGAAGCCGGGGGCTACTACCTTTCGACCGCTTCGCGGCCGTTCTTTGCGCGAGGAGTTATCTTCGACGTGTGGCCACGCTTTCTCGACGAGCCACCCGTGAACGCGCCCGAGCCCGCGCCCGGCCTCTCCTTCTCCGCCATCCCGGAACACTGTTCATCGTTCATCGTTCATCCTTCATCGTTCCGCCGCCCTGTCACACAACCGTGACAACTCCCTCCGCCGTGGCTCCTTCCGTATACTCCCCGCGTTATCGTCCACGATGGCGCAGTCCGGCCAACGCTCCTTCAGCACTCAGCGTCTTTTCATATTTTCATCTTTCATCATTTCATCTTTCACCTTTCATCTTTCATCTTTCATCTTTCATCTCACCCCCCCAGGAGAACGTATGAAACGAAGCCTGCTTTTCGTCTTCACGCTCCTCCTTCTCACGCCGCTGTTTGCAGCGGCCGAGGAGCAGCAGAGTGACATCCTTCCATTCGAGCCGACGCAGAAAGTGCTCGACAACGGCCTCAAGGTCATCATCGTCCCGACAGGATTTCCGAACATCGTCTCGCTTCAGATTCCGGTGCAGACCGGGGCGCGGAACGAGATCGAGCCGGGCAAGTCCGGCTTTGCTCACTTCTTCGAGCACATGATGTTCCGCGGCACCGAGAAGTACTCGCCTTCCGAGTACGAAGCGATTCTCACCAAGGCGGGCGCGCGGCAGAACGCCTACACCGCCGACGACTACACGAACTACCACACCACGTTCTCGAAGGCCGATCTCGAGAAGGTTCTCGAGATCGAGGCGGACCGTTTTCAGAACCTCAAGTACGCCGTCGAGGACTTCAAGACCGAGTCGCGCGCGGTTCTGGGCGAGTACAACAAGAACAGCGCGAACCCGATCCGCAAACTGATCGAGGTTCAGCGCGACAACGCATTCACTAAGCACACCTACAAGCACACCGGCATGGGTTTCATCGAGGACATCGAGGACATGCCGAACGAGTACGACTACTCGCTCACCTTCTTCGACCGCTGGTACCGTCCGGAGTACACGACGATCATCATCGCTGGTGACGTCGACCCGAAGACGGCGATTCCGCTGGTCGAGAAGTACTGGGGCGACTGGAAGCGTGGCAGCTACAAGGCCGAGATCCCCGTCGGAGCCGGCCGCGAAGGCTCCCGTCTACTCGCACGTCGAGTGGCCCTCCGAGACGTCCCCGTACGTCACCGTGGCCTTCCGCTCGCCCGGCTTCTCCGCGACGGACAAGGACTTCGCGGCGATCCAGACGATCTCCGATCTCTACTTTGGTGGCACCTCCGACATCTACAAGAAGCTCGTCGAGCAGGAGCAGGTGGTCGATCAGTTCTTCAACTACGCTCCGGGCAACGCCGACCCGTATCTCTTCACGATCTTTGCTCGCGTGAAGGATCCGGCGCAGGCCGTCTACGTTCGCGACGAGATCATGAAGACGTTCGCGCAGGCGCGCAACGAGATGGTGAGCGAGCAGCGTCTCGCCGACGCCAAGTCGAACGCCCGTTACGGCTTCGCACGAGGCCTCGACAACACCGAAGAGATCGCGTCGTCGCTGGCGGCTTATGTCCGCTACGACCGTCGCTACGAGACGCTCAACGAGCTGTTCCGCACCTTCTCCTCGCTCACCCCGGCCGACATGCAGGCCGCGGCACAGAAGTATTTCACTGACAACAATCTCATCGTCACCACGCTCTCGCAGCAGCCGTTGCCCGACGCGATCGACGAACTCCCGAAGCTCGCATCCTTTGCTCCGTCGACCGACGCGGGCTCAAATCTCGAATTCATCCGACAGCCCTCAAAGCTGCCGATCGTCAACACGAAGCTTCTCTTCACCGTCGGATCGGCGTACGACCCGAAGGGGAAGGAAGGGCTCTCTGCTCTTGCCGCATCGATGATCACCGAAGCGGGATCGAAGGAGATGCAGATCAGCGAGATCAACAAGGCGCTCTATCCGATCGCGGCCAGCTTCGGCAATCAGGTCGACAAGGAGATGACGACGCTCACGGCGATCACGCATCGTGACAACTGGAGAAAGTTCCTCGACATCGCGATGCCGATGCTGACCGATCCTGGATTCCGCGAGGAAGATTTCAACCGTCTCAAGGACCTCCAGCTCAATGCGCTCAAGCAGGATCTGCGCACGAACAACGAGGAGGAGCTCGGGAAGGAGTATCTCCAGGGCATCATCTTCCGCGGAACGCCTTACGCGCATCCGGTCCTCGGCACCGTTGCGGGAATTGAGTCGATCACGCTCGACGACGTGAAGGAGTTCGTCAAGAACGCCTACACCCAGGGCAACGTCACGATCGGCATCTCCGGTGACGTCCCCGCGGGGATGGAGCAGAGGATTCGGCGAGAGCTGGCGAAGCTTCCTGCCACCGCGAGCGTCAAGACTGCCGGAAAGATCAAGGGCTCGATGCCGAAGGGGATCGAGGTCGACATCATCGAGAAAGACACGCGCGCCACGGCGATCTCGTTCGGTCATCCGATCGAAGTGACCCGCTCGCACCCCGATTACGCGGCGCTTTATCTCGCCCGCACCTGGCTCGGTGAGCATCGCTCCTCGATGTCGCAGCTCTACCAGCGCATCCGCGAGAGTGCGCGGCATGAACTACGGTGACTACGCCTACATCGAGGCGTTCCCGGGCGGCATGTACCAGTTCTTCCCGTCCCCGAACATCGGGCGTCGCGCGCAGATCTTCGAAGTGTGGATTCGTCCGGTCGTTCCGGAGAACGCCCATATGGCACTCCGGATCGCGATTCACGAGCTCGATCAGCTGGTGAAGAACGGTCTGACTCAGGAGCAGTTCGAGAACACGCGCGAGTACCTGACGAAGAACGTGTTCGTCATGACCGCGACGCAGAACCAGCAGATCGGTTATGCGCTCGACAGCGACTGGTACGGCATCGACGACTACTCGAAGTTCATGAACGCAGAGCTTGCCGAGCTCACGCTCGAGGACGTCAACAAGGCGATCCGCAAGCACCTCTCGCCTGAGAACCTCTCGGTCGTGATCATCACGAAGGACGCCGAGGGACTCAAGGAGAAACTCGAGTCCGATGCCCCGTCCACGATCACCTACGACGCAGAGAAGCCGGAAGAGCTCCTCGCCGAGGACAAGCTGATCGGAGCGGAGAAGCTGAACGTGAAGAAGGTGACGATCACCCCGGTAGACGAGGTGTTCGCAAACTGATTAATGGGCGCCCCGGGCAGACCGGGGCGCCCCCTCCTTACAGGCCCGCGAAGGCCCTCCTTACAGGCCCGCGAAGGCGGGCCGACACAACCTAGCCCAGCGGCGTAAGCCCTGGGACACAGGCGTAAGCCCTGGGACACCGGCGTAAGCCCTGGGACACCGGCGCCCACCAAGAATCCCAAAGGCCGCGAAGGCGGGCCGACACAAACGCCCGCGTGAAACGACACGCGGGTCGTTTCGCGTCGACCGACGCGCGATTGTGTCGCGTGAATCGGACGCCCGAATTTGTGTCGCCCGCCTTCGCGGGCTTGGGGGATTTTCGCGGGTTCAATTTACCCAGGGCTTACGCCGCTGGGCTAGGTTGTTGCGCCCGCCTGCGCGGGCTTGAGGTGGGGTTTTTGGGCCCTCTTCACATTTCCAATTCGATCACCCTTCGTTCGTCGTCTTCGACGGTGACGCGGATGATGGCCCACGCCTGAGCGAGCTCGTCGAACTGGCGTTTGGGCCACTCGACGAACTTGATGCCGGGGCCGCGGAGAATGTCGTCGATCCCGATCTCCATCCACTCGTGCGGGTGATCGGAGAGCCGGTAACCATCGACGTGGATCACGTTCGGCGCGTTCTCCCGAGGGTATTCGTGAACGAGTGCGAATGACGGCGACGCCACCTCCGCAGGGTCACAACCGACGGCCTCCGCGATCGAACGAACGAGCGTCGTCTTTCCGGCTCCAAGATCTCCCGAGAGATAGACGAGAGCGTCGGCCGGAATCAGCGCGGCGATCTCGCGACCGATCGCGCGCGTCTCTTCCTCGCTCGTCGAGATCCATCGCTTCATCCCGCCATCTCCCGCAGCGCTGCAACCGCTCGCGGCAGGCTCTCCGCCACGTCCATGGCGCGCAGACCGATATCGCTCATGGCTTCACGAAGGAGATCTCCGGCAAGACCGTGGAGGTAGACCGCCGCACGCGCAGCCTCGAACGCATCATCATGACGAGCCAGAATCGCGACGAGAAGGCCTCCCAGGACATCACCCATGCCCCCGGTCGCCATCCCGGGGTTTCCCGTCGGATTCACCGACACCCGGCCATCCGGCGACGCAACGAGTGTCTGGTGGCCCTTGAGAACGACGACCGCGCCGGATGACGACGCAGCCTCCCTCGCCGATTCCACTCGATCGCGATTGATCTCATCGGCCGAGACGCCCATCAATCGACCGAGCTCACCCGGATGGGGAGTCAGAATCCGCACGCTCTCGGACTTCAGATCACCGATGCGACCGGCGAAGGCATTCAGCCCTGACGCGTCGATCACCAGCGGTAGCTCGATCCGGCGCACCAGATCCCGCACCAGCCCGTACGACTCCTCATCGTCACGCAGGCCGGAGCCGATCAGCACTGCATCCTTGTCGGCTACAAACTCGAGAATCGCGTCCGCAGACTCCCCCATCATATCGAATGGCTTCGACATCGACTCGATCGACACCGCGTCGATCGCTTGCGCCGAGGCGGGATCGCTCACGACCGAGACGAGGCCCGCGCCGCCGCGGACCGCAGCGCGTGCCGACATGATCGCGGCTCCGGTACGTCCTTCTGAGCCTGCGATGATCGCGACGTGTCCGAACGAGCCCTTGTGTGTCTCCGGCCGCCGGACTTCGAAGAGCGGCATGATCTCGCCCGGCACGATCAGATCGAGCCGCACGTCCTCCTCCTCGACCGCGGCCTCCGGAATCGATATGTCCGCCACGACAACGTTGCCGCAGCACTCCGATGCTGGCGCAAAGATGTGAGCGATCTTCGGTTGGCAGAAGGTCACGGTCAGATCGGCCTGAATCGCGGGTCCCGCAACGTCAGACGAGGAGCCGTTGAGACCGCTCGGGAGATCGACGGCGACGATCGGCACGTCGAGTGCGTTGATCGCCTCGATCAGGTCTGCGCGGAATCCCTCGACGGCACGGCTCAGCCCGGTGCCGAAGAGCGCATCCACCACGAGATCGCCGGAACGGCAGAGATCGACGACGTCCTCGATCTCCTCTTCCGAACCGACCGTCATCGGAGAGATGCCGATCCTCTGGCATATCCGGTGATTGAGTGCGGCATCACCCTCGAGCTTCTCTTCGGTGCCCGCGAGAACGATCGCCACGATCATTTCCCGCTGCTGGAGATGGCGGGCAATCGCGAAGCCGTCACCGCCGTTGTTCCCGGTTCCGCATAGAACCACGGCACTTCGTGCATTCGGATAGTTCTCGAGAATCGACTCCGCGGTGGCGATCGCCGCGTTCTCCATCAGGACGATCGAAGGGATGCCGTACGTCTCGATCGCGCGCCGGTCGATTGCCGTCATCTGTTCCGAAGTAACGATCTTCATCCTCGCCTCCGCTCTCCCAGCTGCACTTGACGAAACGCTCGCGCGACATCACCGTCCGGGTGCCGCTCCAGGTACTCCTCGAGATCGCTGATCTCGTCTATGTCGTTTCTCTCCGGAAGGAGAGCAACAGTCCCGCCGAGCTCTCGAATCCGCTCTGTCGTTGCCTCGAGGACCGACGACTGCCCCCAGTGGATCCCCTCGAACACAGACGAGTCGAAGTTTGATGACCGGCATCCGATCAGGTAGTAGCCGCCATCCCCCGCTGGCCCGATGACCCACTCACACGACTCCAGAAGCGAGAATGCCGCGTCGATGTCGCTTCGCTCGAGATCGGGGAGATCGGTTCCAATCGCGATGATCTGCCGGGTCCGTTGCAGGAGGGCGCGCTCGCTGAACGCCGTGGTCATCCGCTCCCCCAGGTCACGGCCGATCTGTCGGGCGAGCCGGTAAGGAGCGAAGGTCGTGGTGAGTGTCTTACCCGGAACATCCGTCGACCCGGTCCACAACACCTCCACGTCGAACCGGTCGTTACCCGGTCCAAGCCGCTCCAGCAGCTCGCGAATCATGCCGCGGTAGACCCCCTCGGCTCCTTCGTTGCCTATGGAACTTGCGAGCCGGGTTTTCACACTGCCTGGCTCGGGGGCCCTGGCAAACAGCAGAACCCGCTTCGGGGATCGCCTGCACAACTCGTAATCCGATTCGATCATGCCGGTAACGGAGTATACGATGTAGACGATGACGAGTCCCCGTTCCATCGTCGGACTGTTGACGGACTTCGGCACACGCGACCCTTACGTCGCCTCGATGAAAGGCGTCATTGTCTCGCGATCCAACGCCACGATCGTCGACCTCAGCCATGAGATCACACCGTTCGACCCTTTCGAGGCCGGCTGGTTTCTCCGGACGGTGAAGGGGACATTCCATCCCGCAAACGATTTCATCGAGCGGGTGGTGATCGTTGCGGTCATCGACCCCGGTGTGGGCACGCCCCGGAGGATCCTCGCGACGCTCGATGAGGGTCGGTACTATCTGGCACCGGACAATGGTCTGCTGAGCGTGGCGCTCTCCGCGAGAGCATCGTTTTTTTCGGTCGAGAATGAGGCACTGTTCCTCCCCCGGGGAAGCGCGACCTTCCACGGACGTGACCGTTTCGCACCAGTGGCCGCGGCGCTGGCCGAGGGGCGGGTCGGGCTCGACGACCTGGGACGTCCCGTCGAACGATCCGAGATCGTGGAGCTTCGATACAGGGAGCCAGTCGTGGATCGTGCCGGGGTGACCGGGACCGTCGTTGCGATCGACCGGTTCGGCAACGTCATCACGGACATTGGCGCCCACCTCCTCGATCTCGGGAGGCCGTTCGAGATCGAGATCGGCGATCAGGTGATCACGCATATCTCCGGATCGTATGGCGAAGGCTCCGCTGACGAGCCTTTTGCGATTGTCGGCTCCCGTGAAACGATCGAGATCTCGCTCAACATGGGAAGTGCGGCAGAACGATTGCAGAGTGAGCGCCTGGACGAGGTTCGTCTGAAATGGATCACGCCGGAGCGCTGACGCTACGGCCGACCGAACACCCGCGCTACACAACCTGACGACTAAAGGCCATGGCATACAGAGACTCGAGACGCAGCAGACTCACACCCATCCTCTTCACGATCGTGGCGATCCTCGCCCTGGCGTGGTTCGTCGCAGGACGCCCGCTCGACACGGCAAAGGAAGAGTGGCGCAACTCGAACTACGACGCCGCCATTCAGACTCTCGACCGGTGGTACAAGTTCAGGCTTCGTCCAGCGGACTACGAGCACCTCTACACGGCGAGCTATCTGGCGAAGGGAGATCGGGAGGGGGCCGAGCCATGGCTGCGCAGCATGGCGGTACGGAATCCCGACTGGTTCGCAATCATCGACAAGGAGGAAGTCGGAAAACGTCTGATCTCCCAGGGAAACTACGAAAGCTTTCTCGAGTACGACACTGCCGTCGAACAGAAGAACGCATCCGCGGAGCTGTCCCTCTATCGTGCGGCCGCCGAGCTCGGCACCGACCGCACTCAGGAAGCCGCCACTACGTTCTCCACCATTGAAAGCTCTGACGTCGAACCGGAGCGTTACGAGGCGCTCAAGAATGCGATCGAGCAGCGAAAGGGGGGAGATTTCCCGCTCATCCTCGATCGACAGGGAAAGACGATTGCGTCGTACCAGATTCAGAATGAGGATCTGGTGGCGGTGAACGCGTCGTTCTCGACTCTTGTCGATGAGGCCGGTGGGCCGACGTCGCTCGAGAGTCATCTTCCCGAGATCGGCACCTCGACCACAGTCGAAACGACGCTCGATCCGGATATCCAGAGGGCTGCCCTCGATGCACTCGGCAACAGACGCGGCTCTCTCGTCGCCATCGATCCCTCCACTCACGAGATCCTCGCCATCGCCAGCACTCCGGGCGCCGGTGACGCACGAAATCTCGCTTTCGCCGGACAGTATGAACCGGGGTCCGTCATCAAGACTCTCACCTCCATGGCCGCGATCGACAGCCAGGTGGAGCTCTCATCGATCTTCCCGCTCATGTGCAAGGGCTTCATCGTGATCGACGGTCGTCAGTTCTTCGACTGGGCGCAACACAAGGAGGTTTCAGGACTCGATGACGCGATGGCCGTCTCGTGTAACGTCGCCTTCGGCGAAATCGGGTTGAAGGTCGGTGCGGAAACGCTTCTGAACAATGCGCGCGAGGCGGGGTTCGGAGGTTCAGCCGATCTGGGACTCTACGACGTGGGGCTCGGCCAGATCGTCGGAGATGTCCTGACGGATTACCAGACAGCCAACCTCGCGATCGGTCTTGACCACTACCTGATCAACACCCTTCACCTCGCCATCATCGCCGACATGATCGCGAACCGGGGCCTCATGACGGAACCAACTCTGTTGAAGGCGCGCAGGTCGATCCTCGGTGACGAGATTCCGATCCGGCTCGAACAGAAACAGCCGTCGCGCGTCGCCTCGGAGGAAGCAGTCGCACAAACGATCGAAGCGATGAGGGCCGTCGTGACACATCCGGCCGGTACGGGACGTCGTGCGGCCATCGAAGGACTCGACTTCGCGATGAAGACGGGAACCGCGGGGGACCGACAAGGAGGCTACAACGCCGTGATCGTCGCCATTGCTCCGGCGAAGAATCCGAAGATCGCGTTCGCCATAGTTGCCGAGAATGTCGGAAAGGCCGAGATTGAAGGTGCGCAGGTGACGCGCGCCTTTCTCGAAGCGATCAGGGCGCATCTCCGCTGAGCAGAACCTGGCTCCCGCTGATAGATTTTAGATCGGACGCCGCGACAGAGCGCCTTTCGAACACTATAATTGCGTCAATAGATCGCAGGCACCCTCTCCGATGGAACGACGACGACACGAACGCATCCCCACCGCGACAATCCCTGTGCAGGTCTCAGAGGTAGACGGCCTTCTCGTCGACCTCAGTCAGTCCGGCGCCGCCGTGATCCACCGCTCTCCGATCCAGGCTGGCGCAAACTGCACGCTCGTGTTCCCGAGCTACACCGGCTTCTACATCCCCTGTCAGGTGCTCCGCTCCGTCGTACAGGTCCATGAAAGTGAACGCGGAACCGAGTATGTGTTCCGCTCGGCCATCACCTTCGCCAATATGTCGAAGGAGGAGAAGGAACCGCTCGAAGAGTTCCTCGACCTTCAGATCAAGCGGCTCGACGATCTCAAGCAGAAGGTCGAAGACGAGCAGGCCCGGCTCGACGAAGAGCAGGACCCGTTCGAGGTGTGAAAAGGGTCCTGGGTCCGGGGAACGACTCGCAGCATCGAAGGGAAGTGTAGGAACAGGCTGTCATCCTGAGCCGCCGGAGCGAAGCGGAGGACGGTCGAAGGATCTCGTGGAGTCATACTCGCACGGAAGTCCCTGTGCAATTCAGTTCGAGTCAGCCCGTACGCGATCCTTCGCCGAATTCACTGCGAGTATCACCGTACGCGATCCTTCGCCGAATTCACTGCGAGTATGACCGTACGCGATCCTTCGCTTCGCTCAGGACGACAGTGGTCGCTGAACTGCCTGTGCCACTCAATACAGCGACGCTTCGCCGTAGCGGAGCATCATCGTCGTCGTGCTCTCACCGTCGATCACCAGCACATACAGCCGGTCATACTCACGCGGCTCGTCGATCGGCTTGCCCGGATCTCCTCCGAGGAGCTCGACCAGCGCTGGTGTCGTATTGCTGTGACCGGAAACGACGAAGCGACCGGGGCGTGCCCGCAGCTCACGCGCAAAATCGGATAGCTTCCCGGGATCGTAGGTCTCGACCTCGATTCCCAGCTCATCCGCCAGCGGCTCCACGGTTTGACGCGTACGCAGATAGTCCGTGCTGTAGATACCCGTGACTCCCGCGTCGGACAGCAGCGGCACGAGCGCGACCGAACGCCGCACTCCCGCATCGCTGAGCCCCGGATCCTTCGGATCGGCCGCATTCGAGCCTTCCATCTTCTCGGCATGCCTGACCAGATAAACCACCGTGGGCGCCTCTGTCGCATCGACCACAGTCGACGCGGAACCGGCACCTGCGAGAACCAGGATGATCAGAGAAAGGAGAGTAATCCTGAATGTGAGCGCTTTCATGCCTGGAGGATAACGCAGCACAGCGGCCAGGGTTTCAGCCTTCGTCTTCCCGGATGGTGGCTCTGCCCGGGCGTTCGATTCCCAGAGTCGAGAGCTTGTGGTGCAGATGTGTCCTCTGGATCTCCAGCATCTCGGCAGCTCGACTCACGTTCCAGTTGGTTCGCTGGAGGACGAGCTCGATGTACTCCTTCTCGCACTGTGCGCGGAATCGCGCGAGAGGAACGATACTGAATCTTTCCGCAAGATCGAGCAGGCCACCCTCCTCGTGCTTCCCTGCCTTTGAAAGAATCGCCGTCGGAAGTTGATCAACCGTTACGGGCGAGATGCCGAACACAGAGATTCGCTCCGCAAGGTTGCGCAATTCCCGAACGTTCCCCGGCCAGAGGTACTGGCTCAGACACTCATGAACCTCCGGCTCGACGAGCATCGGTGTCCGCCCATGTTTCCGGCAGAACTGTCCGAGAAACTCTGTGAAGAGCAGCGGGATGTCTTCCGGCCGTTCGCGGAGCGCCGGCACCTCCACCGGAACCGAGGCGAGCCGGAAGTACAGGTCCTCTCGGAACCTCCCGTCCCTGACCATCTGCTCGAGGTCGCGGTGTGTGGCGGCGACAATACGCACATCCACCTCTCGATCACTCGCATCCCCGATTCTCCGCACGCGACCGTCCTCAAGAACCCGAAGGAGTCGCGACTGGACCTCGAGATCCATATCGCCGATCTCGTCGAGGAGAAGCGTGCCCCCATTCGCCTGCTCGAAGAGTCCCACCTTCGCGTACTTCGCATCCGTGAAAGCTCCCTTCACGTGGCCGAAGAGTTCGTCCTCGACGAGATGGTGCGGAATGGCGGCGCAGTTCAGCTTGACGAATGCGCGTTTCCGGCGCCGGCTCAACCGATGAATCGACGCCGCCACCAGCTCTTTCCCCGATCCGCTCTCGCCTCGGATCAGCACACGTGCCTCGGTGCCGGCAACCGTTTCGATCGCACGAAGGAGATCCCTTGTTTTCGCCGAGACGCCGAGAATCTTCTGATCCCGCGCCCTCAAGTCGTCCAGCTCACGCCGCAGACGAGCATGCTCGATGCAGTTCTCGACCGACTTCATCAGACGCTGCTGGCTGATGGGCTTGTCGAGAAAGTCGTGGACTCCCAGTCGAAGACCTTCGAGAGTCTCAGCCATCGATGC
Source organism: uncultured Acidobacteriota bacterium (assembly GCA_963829355.1). Taxonomy (GTDB): domain Bacteria; phylum Acidobacteriota; class Thermoanaerobaculia; order Gp7-AA8; family JAHWKK01; genus CAWHHZ01. The sequence goes on along the minus strand of CAWHHZ010000011.1, from coordinate 34,141 downwards.
CTCGCCCGAGATGATCACGGCGGGCGGACGATCTTCACCGAGCTTCGCCAGCAGGTCGATCCCGCTCATCCCGGGAAGGCGTACATCGACCAGAAGCATGTCAGGCTCGGGGTTCATCCGATCGCCAAGCCACGACTCGGCTTCCTCCGCGGTGCGGAAGCGGACGACACCGTAGTCGCGCTCGCGCAGGCGAAGGACGAGATTCGCCGCGATCTTCTCGTCATCCTCAATGCAGAGAATCAGGCTCATGGTTGTTGAGAATATCAATCCGGCAGATACATCGCCGTGATTTTCACCTGTCCCCAGGGATGTCGGAAGGATTCCCCAACGGTCAGATACGGGTCGTCCTCGCTCCTCGACTGTCCCGCGGACTCACTGCGATAGTAAGTCCACCCTCCACCGACCTCGACTCTCGCCCGCCATTTCCCGTGCTGGTCGAGCAGTGCGCCAAAGTTTCGGCCGTATCCGACGGAGACATCCGCGGTCCGGTAATCGATCGAGGGCGACGCAGAGAGTCCCCCCTCCTGCTCGATCTCCGTCTGTGTCCCACGGAACCGGCCGAAAAGTGCTCCGCGCTCACCCGTCTGCCAGTAATGCTCCGCCCGCAAGGCACCTCCCGCCTGCGTGGACGTTCGTGTCAGCACCGGGGCATTCTCGCCGGTGAACGGGGCGAACTCGGACTCGTTCCGGAACCATGTGGGACCAGCCGACAACAGAAGTCCGGTCGTCGTGAATTGGGGATCATTCAAGGTGTTGTAGACCCAGTTCAGCTCAGCCAGAGTCACCTCGCTGTCGAGCTCCACCGAGTCGCCTGGCCCCGGGCCGAATCTCCCCGTGCGGCTGCTCTCGAGCCGGGTCGCTGAGCTCTGGATGCTTTGGCGAAGCGAGATCGGGATCTCGAGGCCGAGATTGAACGTGGGTCGATCGTCGCGGCCGCTGATGAAATCCTGATTCAATCCAACGACCGTCGAGATCCCCGTACCGAAGAGCCCGAAGCCACGGTACGTCAATCCGAGAGACTGGCTCGCGTCCGAACCGGATGCGGAGAAGTTGCCGAGCGTTCCCTCGAGTGCTCCTCCCGGGACGTACATGCGCCCCCCGATCCCGCCTCTTGCGGACCCGGTCTCATCGTCTTCCGAGGCGCTCCCGACCGCTTCGATCTCGTAGAAAAATGCTCGCTCATCCGAGACCTTGAAGACCAGAGCGTATCCGTCCGATCCGGAAATCGGCTCGAGCGTGTAAGAGGCGGAGAACACGAATGGAACCCTCCTGATCCGATAGAGCGCCTGATCGAGGTCTTCGCGCGAATACGTTTCTCCCACTCCCAGGAGAGATTCCGAAAGAACGATTCGTTCAGGGATGGTGGAGTCGAGCGTCAGACCAATCGACTCGATCCGGTGCTCCTGGCCGGACACCACGGTGCAGAGAAAGAGGAAGATCACAACGTTCAAAGTTCGTTTCATGGCACTACCTCCTTCGCTCTTCAGGGGCGAAGCGGGTGCCACACGGCCATGGCCCATCGAACTCTTGTTTTCAATGATTTAGCTGTCGGGAGGGATTGCGTTCGTACGATCGATCATACGACCATGTCCGAATTTACGGACAGGCTCGCAGGACCAGACGGAAGACCGTTCCTTCGGGAGATGTGCGCAGCAACTGCAGATCCCCGCCATGATCGAGGAGGATCTTGCGTGAGATCGAAAGTCCGAGTCCCATCCCCTCCCCCACCTCTCGGGTCGTCACGTACGGCTCGAAGATGCGGGGACGGATGCCATCCGGGATTCCTCCTCCCGTATCGGTCGCATCGATCATCACGAAGTCACCATGACGATGCGCCGACAGGGTGAACGTTCCGGAGCCGGATATCGCACGGGCGCTATTCGTAGCGAGATTGACGAGAACCTGCCGCACGAGATCACGATCGCAGATCACCGATGAATCTTCGGAAGTCGCCGCGACGACGAGATCCAGATTCGGCCATGCATGCTCGAACACGTCGCGAAATTCCTGGAGGATCTCCCCGATCGAGTGTGCCTCGAGTATCGGCCGGGCGACGGTGGCGAATGACGAGAACTCTCGGGTGAATGCGGCAATGCGGTCGAACTCTTCAAATACGCTCGCGCTCGTCTCGATCACTGAATCGAGATCACCCTTCTCCGCAGCAGAAACGAGCCGCTCGAGCTCCATGCGTGCCGCCGTGAGCGGTGTTCTGATCTCGTGAGCGTGCCGGCGGCTTGCTTGCTGCCACGACCGCAGCCTCTCGACGTACTCCGTTCGAGCTCGGGCTTCCGCAGTGCGCTGTCTTCGCCACCAGATCGTACTCCCGATCATGATCGTCAGGACGAACACCGTGACGAGCAGGATCTCGAATCGCCGGAGCATCCGTTCGCGGTTCAGATGGATGACGTCGATCCGGTTCAGCAGAGCCTGATGACGGTCGAACCTTTCTCGGTATTCTTCGGCACTTTCCGGATCGAGCCGCCGCAACGCCTTCTGATCTTCCAGACTCTCCTCGATCGCTTCCCTCACGTCTGGGCGGAGGGTCAGGTCGAGCCATACCCCGGCGATCACATGGACGACGAGATAGAAGAGCAGCGTGGCCGCAACTCCGGCCGCGACGACCCCGGCAGGCGAACGCTTCACGGTCTCTCCTCCACCAGCCGTACCTTCCACTGATGCCGCGCAAGCGGACGCGCCCGCAGGGTGGTTCCGATCAGCGCTTCGACGATGCCCCTCGTCTGCGTCCGGTCCGAGGAGACGCCACCCGAGCGTGCCAGCCAGTCCCTCGCCTCGTCCTCATCCTCGAGGGAGAAAGGAAGAACCACGAGGTCGATCTCCATGACCTGACCAGTCTCGATTCCGTCAGGCAGCACGAGCGGCTCGGTCCACCATGCGGCCAGAGCAGCAGCCGTGGCAGGTAATGCAGAATGGACTTCGCCATCGAATCCGACCCGTGAAACGATGAATACTTCGTCCCAGAGGTCGTACCTGACCCGGATTTCGGCGACTCCCGAAACACCTTCTTCGCTTCGGACCTCCAGCAGAAAGGTCGTCGTGAGAGCGGTGGAAAGCTGCCGGGCAACCCTCTCCTCGTCGAGAACCCGGGCCGGCAGGCGCAACAGGAGAGCCTCACCACGTCTCGAGATGTCCGGCCGCTCCGGCTGCAACATCGCCAGGAGAAGCGCGAGTGGGAGGAGTGCGGCTCTCACCACGCGAACCCCGCTCCCAGCCGTACGGTTCCCCACGCATCACGTCGTGCCCATCCGATGCTGATCTGGTGGTAACCGCTCTGCAACTGGTAAGCGTCATCGTGATCGGACACGCTCGAGAGAGAGATCTCGACCCGCGAATTGCTTGTCGAGCCGGAGTGAATATCCCACGACAATCGAGTCCGTACCGAACCGTAGAAGAGGTTTTTCCGCTCCCCGGGATCCCCGCCGATCTCGACATCGGTATTCAGGTACCCCCCTTCGGCTTCGGCGCCGAGCGTCCACCGTTCGCCGAGCTCCCAGTAGCGCGCAAGTTCCGACTCCGCGCCGAGGGAATTGGTGTGGATCGAGCTTCCCTCGTCGAAATGGCGATACGTCTCACTCTCGACCCACAGTGGCGAGATCGCCAGGACGCTGCCCCGTTCCGGAAAGAACGGATCGTCGGTCGTATTGCGGGCGTATCGCAACTGTGCAACGCGTTCGCGGCGCACTCGAATGTATTCGATGTCGATGTCCTCGACCGACAGGGTCAATGTCCGGTCGTTCCCCAGATACATCCCGGCGACGAGTCCGGGTGTCATGCTGCCGCCACCGGGAAACGAGCGATTCAGAGTGAGCGTTACGAACGCACGCCCGTCGAGAAGTCCGAACCGTGTGAATCCGATCTGTGCAATCTGATAGGTGTCAGACTCCGGGCGATCATCATCCCGGGTGAGGGCGCCGATGTGAACCATCGAGTGCGCTCCGAGGAACAACCGCGCGCCCACGGCCAGATGATCGTCAGAGGGATCGCGGATCAGCTCCCGGCCTGACTCTGCCGCAGGGATCAGTTGCGCCGCATAGAAGACGGGACGTGCCTCCTCGACCTCGATGACGAGTATGAACGCATCGCGCTCAGAGCCCTTTTCGAGCGAGAGCTCCGCATCGAGGATGAACGGGAGTCTCCTGATCCTGTCGACCCCGGCCCTGAGCTCGGTCTCGGCGTACTCGTTCCCGCCGAGAAGCCGCGACTCGTCGATCACGATCTCGGGGGAAGCGTGCCGGAGCCCTCGGACCTCCACCTGCTCGATCAGATATGAAGGAGCCTGTGCCTGCACAGCCAGTGCAAGCACGGACAGGACAAGAAAGGCGAAAACCCGCTGAACAGCGCGATGGAAGCGGCGGGTCGTGGGCGTCGTCAGACAATTCACTCGATGGTCCTCCGCCACAATCCCGGGGCGATCAACATGCCACGATGTCTGTCGGTCGCCACGGCTGTCAACCACCGAGGAGACACGGCAGTGTATGCACAGTCAGACAACCCGTCCGGTTTTTCAGACGCTCCACCATCCCGCTCGTCACAGCACGCTCGTCCATAGGCTCCGTCGCGGAAAATCTCGTATATCCTCCGTTCATGAGTCTACCGACAGTCAGTCACCAGGTCGAAGGCTGGGTGCTGCTCTGGGCCGACCTCGAGCTCCTGAGCAGCGGAAGCAGCGCACTCTCCGAGATCAGAGAACAAGTGGCCCGGGAGGCCAGAAGGACACGATCACTCGAGACTCTCAGCAGCGATCCGACGGTCGCATCAGTCAGAAAACTTTTCAGGGCCGCAGGGACGGATCCGACCCGCTACCGTCCGTCATCCGAAGCACTTCTGCGCCGTGTTCTCAAAGGAGAGGAGATTCCGGAGATCGATCCGATCGTCGATCTGAACAACTGTCTCTCGATCTCGCTCGCGGTGCCGGTGTGCGTGATGGACACACGAGCGGTCGCCGGGCCCTTCGAGCTGCGCATCGGCGCGCCGGGTGAATCGTACGAGTCACTGCGAGGCCCCTTCAATCTCGAAGGGCGGCCGCTGCTCGTCGATACTCACGGCCCGTGCGACACGCCGATCACCGGCAACACGCGCGTCAAGGTACGCGGCGATACGTCCCGCGCCTGGCTAGTCGCCTACATGCCGGCCGAACCAAACATCTCGGAGCTTGCCGTCGCGACACTCCGACGCATGCTCGAGGAGGCACCGTTCGCTCGTATTCACAATGTCGGGATCAGCCGCTGAAGGTGGAGAATGACACTCACCGGTAGGGCGAGGCTCCTGCCGGCCGCGATCATCTGGAACGGTTCGGTTCGGTAGGCTCCTCGCCATCCCGGACCACATGCATCGGTGCCGGCCACATGGTTTCACGACATCAGCTCCGCGATCCCGCCCCGTTCGACGTCGACGCAGCGCTTATCTCCGTTCCGATTCTGCTCTGTGGTCTCTACATTGCTGCGAAAATCAGTCATGGCACGTGGATGGGAGAGCAAGTCAGTCGAGTCACAACGAGAGGATGCACAGGATTTGAGCGATGAAAGCCGTCTCAGCCGTGAAGAGCTGGCCAATCAGGCAGAACGTATCTCAATCGAGCGTTCACTCAAACGAGTTACCAGGGAGATGAACGAAACCCGATCCGATGCGCGACGCGAGTCGCTTCGTCTCGCCAAAGAGCACCTCGAGAGCGAGCTGAAGAAACTGGGATAAGCGCCGAGGATCGCTGACGTGACGCCTTCGGCGTTCGTCAGCGTTCCTTTTGATACAGGGCGTTGACGGTGATGCGGTTGCCGGCTGGATCATGCGGACGCTCGACGGTCTCGGTCGCGATCAAGGGGGCAAAGCCGAGCTTACTCAGGTACGCGTCGAGCTCGCTGGCGCTGTACAGGACTGCTCGCATACCCTCACGGATCACGAACACGTGCGGCTCACCATCGACCGAAGCTCCATCCTCACCGGTCAGATCGGTCCCGGGTGCAAACACTGCCACGAGCAGTCGGCCACCTTTCCGCAGGACTCGCGCGGTCTCCGCCAGCGCTCGATCCCATTCGGGCAGCGTCGTGGCCTGCTGATAGATGCCGAGGGCGACAACGAGATCAAAGGACTCATCGTCGAACATCGACAGCTCATCCATTGCGCTCTGCTTCACTCTGCGCTCCGCCTCGGCCGCGCCCAGAATCGGTGCGAGCCGCTCCCGGGTCGCCTCCACCATCGGGAGTGACAGATCCACCGCGTGAATGTCCGCGCCCTTGTTCGCGAGATAGACAGTGTTCCGTCCCGCGGCACATCCGAGATCCAGAACGGCAAGGGAGCCGGCGTCCTGCTCGGCGTCGATGAGCTGGAGCAGGCGGTGATCGGTATCGCGTCGCGCGAATTCTTCAATGGTCTCAGGGTCGTGCCAGCGTGGATTGAGCATGCGTGAAGTATAGCGACTGCGAGCTCTCAGGGAGCTGCCAGACCGGCCGAAAGGGACCGATCAAAACTTGCACGCTATCTGCAAATAACAAGTCAGTCCGAAAGTCACCTTCGAAAGGAAATCAAATTCTATGAGGCGCTCTACAAACCACCTCTTCATGACCGTACTGCTTCTCCTCGGAATCACCACCGGAGCAGCGGCCGATCCGCTCGAGCTCCAGGCTGACCTCACCGCAAAGAAGTTGTACGCGGTACTCGATGGAGAGATCGTCGGCTCCTGGACCGTCGCCGTCGGCAGTGACCGGTACCCCACACCCACCGGAGAGTTCAGCATCAGAAAGATGATCTGGAATCCCGGCTGGGTCCCGCCACCTTCCGACTGGGCCAGGGATTCCACCGCGAAAAAGCCGGGGGACCCCGACAACCCGATGCGCGTGGTCAAGATCTTCTTCAAGCAGCCCGACTACTACATTCACGGAACCAATCGGCCCGACACTCTCGGTTCCGCCTCATCACACGGATGCATCAGGATGTCTGAAGCCGACGTGATGGAGCTGGGGAAGATGGTCATGGAGCACAGCGGCGAGTCGAGGAGTGCAGGCTGGTTCCGGCGAATCTTTACTCGTGACACCTCCGATACCGTCTACCTGGGTAACCCCGTCGACATGCTCGTCTCGAAAGCCCTCGATATCGAGACGGAGGAAAAGAAGGAGCTCCCTCCGATTTTCGTCCCCTCTGCGGACGCCCCCGTCCAATCCGGTATCGGCAACTGACGCACTTTCGTCCCAAAAAAGGCGGAGACCGGCGGTCCATGAGATAAGGTACTTTCATGAACCGACTGATCTCCGCCTGTCTGCTTTTCACCACCCTGGCACTCGCCCCTGCGGCATCCGGCGCGTCTCCTGAAGACAATCGCAGCATCGTCGAGGAGTTCACCCGCGTCGTCTATAACGAGCAGCAGCTCGACCGCATCCCCGATTACGTCGGCGAAAGCTTCGTGGACAGTTCCCCGGGCGCACCCGATGACGCAAAGGGCCCCGGATTCGTACTCCGGCAGGCGAAGCAGAGCTTCGTGACATTCCCCGACCTCACCTTCGAGATCCAGCACACGATAGCGGAACGTGACCTGGTGACGATGCACTGGAGGGCCACGGGGACCGCAGCAAGCACTGGAAACCCCACCATCGTCGAGGGGATCTCGATCTTCAGAATGGATGAAGGCAAGATCGTCGAATCGTGGGACATCGTCGACCGCCTCGGGATGCTCCAGCAACTCGGATTCAAGATCACTCCGCCACAGGAGTAAGACCGGGCATGAAATCATCCTGCGCGGGGGAATGGCGCCCGTTCGCTTTCGCCACTGGACTGGGATGACTTGTCATCCTGAGCCGCCGGAGCGCAGCGGAGGACGGTCGAAGGATCTCGAACTTTACCGACTGTCAGGACGGAAAGGACGCGACAGTCAGGACGTACCCGATCCTTCGCTGCGCTCAGGATGACATCTGCTGCTCAATGGCTTACAAAGAGATTCATTCGGGAAGTGGCGCCACATGCGATACTTTTCAGCATGTTCATCGACGCACCCGTACTGCCTCCATTCATCCAGGCGCAACTTCCATTTGACCGACGCGCCTGGAAAATCGAGAACGGAGTCGATGCAGGGCGGGTCATCCACTTCATTGACCACGGTCCGCGCGACGGCCGAGCAGTCCTCATGCTCCACGGCAATCCCACCTGGAGCTTTCTGTGGCGCAAGGTCATCGCCGCTCTCCCCGGACATCGCTGCGTCGCCCCGGATCTCCTCGGTCTCGGATTCTCCAGCTTCCTTCCGCGCATCGATGACCACACCCCGACGCGACACGCGGACGCCATCGCAGGCCTCGTCGAGGCACTCGATATCCGGGACTTCGTTCTCGTCGGCCAGGACTGGGGAGGTCCGATCTCTACGTCGACTGGCGCCCGCGTTCCCGAGCGCGTCGCCTCGGTCGTTCTCGGAAACACCGGAGTGATCCTGCCGAAACGGCCACTGCGCTCGCTCTTCCACCGATTCGCGGCACTCCCGCTCCTGAGTGACCTGGTCTTTCGCGGGCTCGGGTTCCCGCAGAACATCCTCCATCGCATCCAGGGTGACCCATCCTCGATCCGCGGTGAGGTCGCAAAGGCGTATCGCTGGCCACTGCGCGGGTGGAGTCGCCGCGTCGCACCCCTCGCCCTGGCGCGAATGGTTCCGAACGGACCGGAACACTTCAGTGTGCCCGAGCTCAAACGGGGCGAAGACTGGATCCGATCCTTTGGAGGACCTCTCCAACTCGTCTGGGGGATGAACGATCCAATCCTCGGCAGGCTCGTCAACCGTCATGAACGAGAGCTCGAGCCCCGCACCGTCGTCCGCACCGAGGCCGGCCACTTCCTCCAGGAAGAAGTACCGGAGGAGCTCGCCGCGGCAATCGAACGAGGGTGACGTGCTAGAGCGGTAGCCAGGACACAATGTCATCCTGAGCGAAGCGAAGGATCGCGTCCATTCTGACTCGACCGAACTTCAGGCGAGGATAACTCCACGCGATCCTTCGACCGTCCTCCTCCCGCTTTGCGGGATCCGGCGGCTCAGGATGACAGCCCGTTTCAACATGCTCGACGTACCGCGCCGTCCCAAGGCTCAGGATGACAAACAACGTCCTTTCAGCCCTACCTCTACTTCTTCACTCCGCATTTTTCACTCCCCCTCATCTGCCTCATTCTTTCCACATTCCCGTCCTCCGCACTTCACATTCGTGCATAAGATGAATAGGGAGGAGAATAGGAGAATGAAGATGCTTGGGAGAGTCGTCGCCGCCGTCGTCTGGAGTTGTCTTGCAGTCTCTGCCGGTGCCGCACCACTCGAGATCATCAGTGCGGGGCCGACGGGGGAGATTGCGGCTCTCGAGGAAGCGAACGAGATTCGCGTCGTCTTTTCCGAGCCGATGGTTGTCCTCGGGAGGATTCCCGATCCGGTTCGAGCTCCGTTCGTCACCATCACTCCCCGGATCGACGGATCGTTCCGATGGTCGGGAACGACCACCCTGATCTTTACCCCTCAGACCGCGCTTCCGTATGCGACCCGCTATGAGGTCACAGTCGACGCTTCCGCGACGGCACTCTCCGGCAACTCCCTCGCATCGCCGTACTCGTTCACGTTCACAACACCTACGGTCCGACTGCTTCGCACCACCTGGTACCGCAAGGGCGATGTGTGGAATGGACCGGTCATCATTGGGCTCTACCTCAATCAGAAAGTCTCTCCGGAGCTCTCCTCACACGTTCACACGGAGCTCGTGTCTCACGAGTGGAACGCGCCCTCGATCTCGACGCGAGCCAGAAAGAGAATGTCTCCGGACACCCTGAAACGGTTCGAGTCGAAGGCAACGAAGGCCCGACAGGCGGCCTCATCGAACGAGCCGGTCATGGCATTCATGATCGACGATTGGGACCGGGAGCGAATCGTGCCGGATCCGAACCTCGTGGTCCTCGAGACGGAACCTGGCGTCCCTCCCGATTCGTGGATCCGAGTCTCACTCTCCCCCGAGGTTCCCTCGGCGTCGGGGAATGCGGTGCCGGGACACGCACAGGAGTACACGATCCAGCTCAACCCGCACCTGTTCGTCGACGACTTCCGGTGTGTCGAGAACTGCGATCCCGAGCGCAGACACGTCATCTCCCTCCGCGTCCCGGTACCCTGGAACGATCTGCGAGACGCGGCGACGGTCACCGACATCACCGATCCCGCACACCCTGTGGTGCTCGACCAGGAAATCGAGAACGATTCCCGATCGTGGCCGACGACCTACGCCAGCCTCGCCGATCTCGGATATCCACAGAAACCGAACCGCGTGTACGAACTTCGTCTCGACCCGGATCTCGAGGCCGCGAACGGTGAACAGCTTGGCTACATGTTCGTGGGCGTCATCGAGCTCCTGCACGCCCGCGCCTACACGCAATTCGGCGACGGGCACGGCGTATGGGAAAAGGACGGCGGCACGGTCGTTCCCTTCTACGCGCGCAACATGACGAAAGTACGGCAGTCCGTCAAACCGCTCAGCGAAGACGAGCTGGTCCCCACCCTCGTGGAGCTCCAGAAGAAGAACTTCCGGATCAAGCCTGACGTCGACCCGGTCGTGAGGACGCTTCCTGTCAAGCCCGACGTCGTCCAGTCGCACGGACTCGACCTCTCGAAGTGGCTCGACGACGGCCGAGGAATCGTATGGGCGTCGATCGAGGAGCTCGACACGATCGAGGGCGCGGTACGGAACCGCAACAACGATCTCTCCTCCACGGTCATCCAGGTGACCGACCTCGGCATCAGCGTCAAGAGCTCACCGCAGAACACCCTGATTTTCGTCACCAGTCTCACCGAGGGCACGCCAGTTCCCGGCGCAGAGGTCACGATCCGAAGCCGGGAGAATGACGTGCTCTGGAGCGGAAAGACCGGATCCGACGGCGTCGCCATGGGGCCAGGAGTCCCCTTCGAGGAAGACTGGTGGAATCTCCGCTTCGTCGTGACGGCCCGCAAGGGTGGCGACCTCGCCTACCTCGGGAGCGACTGGAACGAAGGGATCATGTCTTGGGACTACGGCATTCCCTTCGGAAGTGACGAGGCGAAACCGCTCATCCGCGGGACGATCTTCACCGATCGCGGTGTCTACAAGCCGGGAGAAGAGATCCACTTCAAGGCGATTGTGCGCAGCGATACTCCGGACGCAATGAAGCCGCTGAGCGCAGGGAGCAAATTGAGAATCTCGCTCCTGGATTCGCGTGGCTCGGCCTCCGACGAGCGAATCGTCGAGCTCAGCGAGTGGAGCTCAGCCGAGTGGACGTTCACGCTCCCCGCCGAAGCACATCTGGGCAACTATTCGATCGAGGGCTCGATCGAAGGGCAGACAGGCTCGGTCTTCGGATCGTTTCTCGTCGCCGCGTACCGCCGCCCCGACTTCCGAGTCGATGTGGAGCTCTCGAGCGAGTCGGACATCGCCGGAGCGAACCTCGAAGGTTCGACCAGCGCCCGCTACCTCTTCGGCGCGCCGATGGCGGGAAGAGATGTCCGATGGACGTACTCGAAGACTCCGCACTTCTCCGTTCCCTCCCCGATCCGCGACCGCTTTCCGGAGAGCTCGTTCCACTTTCTCGGATCACCGTGGACGCTGGAACGATCGTTCGAGAGCGGCGTCATTGCGCAACGGGAAGAGAGTGTCGACTCTGAGGGGATTCTACCGCTCGATCTGCCGACGAAGCTCGATGCCGGGATCCCGTACCAGTACACGCTCGAATCGGAAGTGACGGATGTCTCCCGCCAGCGGATCGCGAACCGTGATTCATTCATCGTCCACCCCGCTCCGTGGTACATCGGCTTCAAACCTCCTTCGTACTTCGTTCGTGCCGAGGAGGGGATCGAGACGGAGGTCATTGCCGCGGCTCCGGACGGTTCGCTCGTCAGCGGAGTCGAGGTCGAGCTGCAACTGACACAAATTCAGTGGCACAGCGTGAGGCGTGGCGAAGGAAGCGGCTTCTATCAGTGGGAGACCGAGAGGCGCGAGATCGAGCAGGGAAGCTGGACCGTGACGTCTGACGATTCCCCCGTCGCAGTGGAGCTCGCCATCCCCGAGGGCGGCTACTACATCCTCACAGCGACAGCGACCGACGGAGCCGGACGATCCACGATGACCTGGGATTCGTTCTACGCCCTCGGTGCCGGGTACACGGCCTGGCAGCGCTACGATCACAACCGGATCGATCTTGTTCCGGAAAAGGTGGTCTACCGGCCGGGAGAGACGGCCAGGATCATGATCAAGTCGCCCTGGGAGTCAGCCACCGCTCTTCTGACGGTCGAACGGGAAGGTGTGAAGTCGTACGAGCGATTCGAGCTGACCTCGACGCAGGAGACGGTCGAAGTTCCGATTACGGAGAAGCAGATTCCAAACACCTACGTATCAGTACTGCTGATCAAGGGGCGGACGAGCAAGGAGCTCGACGACGAGGGAGCAGACCCTGGAAAGCCAGCGTTCCGGCTCGGTTACGTCGAGCTCCAGGTCGTGGACGACGTGAAGCGGCTGTCGGTCGAAGTCAGTGCCAATCGGGAAGAATACCGTCCTGCGACGGAGGCAGAAGTCTCGGTCGTCGTTCGCGATCATTTGAACCGTCCTGCGCGGGCGGAGGTGACGTTGTGGGCAGTGGACTACGGTGTTCTCTCGCTCACGGGATATTCACCGCCTGATGTTGCGGGATCTGTCTGGATCGAGAAGGCTCTTCAGGTCACGAATGCCGACTCGCGTCAACGCATCATCAGCCGTCGCGTCCTGACACCGAAGGGCGCCGACGAGGGAGGCGGTGGCGGCGAGGGAATGACGGTCCGGAAGGACTTCCGTGTCCTCGCCTTCTGGCTCGGCTCGCTCGAGACCGACGCCGACGGTCGCATCCACACGACGGTCACGCTTCCGGAGTCTCTGACGACGTACCGCATCATGGCGGTCGCGGCAGACCGCGAATCACGATTCGGCTCGGCCGGCGCGGAGATACGGATCAACAAGCCAGTCCTTCTCAGCGCCACCTTCCCGCGATTCCTGGCCCTCGGCGACGAGGCACTCTTCGGAGCGGTCGTTCACAGTCAACTGAAGCGAGGCGGACGCGCCGCGGTGACGATCGAGAGTCTCGATCCGGAGATCCTCGAGTTCACCGGCGATCGCAAAAAGCGCCTCTCCATTACGAAGGAAGGCTCCAGCGAAGTGCGCTTCAATGCGGTGGCGCGATCAGTCGGGAACGCTCGTGTGAGGATGACCGTCAGCCTGCGCGGAGAAACCGACGCATTCGAGGATGTGATCCCCGTCGAAATCCTCGCCTCTCGCGAGGTGGTCGCAGCATACGGCGACACCGATGGCAGGGCCGAAGAAGCCCTGCAGGTTCCGGCCGGAGTCGTGCCTTCCGTTGGTGGTCTCCACGTCGAGCTGTCCTCGACCGCGATGGTGGGACTGAGTGAGGGCGCCCGTTACCTGATCGAGTATCCGTATGGGTGCGCGGAACAGCGCGCCTCGAGAACGATCGCGCTTCTATTCGCCAACGATCTCGGGGAAACGTTCCCGCTAGAGGGAATCGATGCGGCGACTCTGAAACCACGGGTGCAGTCTGCCCTGCTCGAGCTCGAGGCGTTCCAGTGCCCCGACGGAGGTTTCGCCTACTGGAAGGGAGACTGCCGTTCGCAATCGCCTTACCTGACGAGCTACGTGGTGCACGTCTACCAGCAGGCCCGGAAGCTCGGCTACCAGTTCGATGACGGTGTGCTCGATCGTGCGTACATCTACCTCGAGCAGGCGCTGTCGGAGAGTCCGCCGGTCAATGACGGATGGTGGCCTTCCTACACCGCTTGGCAGACGTATGCGGTCAAGGTCCTCACCGAGGGAGAGCGAAATCAGGACAGCAATATCAACAGGCTCTACGGCTATCTCGATCGGATGCCGGTCTTTGCGATCTCGTACCTGTGGGATGCGATGGTCGCGAAGGGTGAGAGTTCCGGCGCCCGTGTGGACGAGCTCCGCCGGCGGATCGCGAACTCGATTCTTCCCGAGGGAGGGAGCGCGCACGTCGAGGAGTTGAGCGATCCATATCTGCTCTGGTTCTGGAACTCCAATGTGCGATCGACCGCGATCGCTCTGCGGAGCATCGTCAAAAACAGTGAGGATCGCGCGCTGGTCCGGCCGATGGTCCGATGGCTGATGGAGGTGCGGGAGAATGGACGATGGGGGAACACGCAGGAGAACGCGCTGGCCATGGAGTCTCTCGTGGCGTACTACCGGAAATACGAATCGGCGACTCCCGACTTTGCCGCGCGTGTGACTCTCGCAGATCAGACGATCGCAACTGAAGAGTTCCGCGGACGATCGACCGAGTCGGAGTCCACGAGTATCCCCATGCCTTCACTCCTCAGGCTCTCGGACCGACCGCAGCCGATGACGCTCGCGTTCTCGAAGGACGGTCCCGGAACGCTCTTCTATCTGACGCGGCTCGAGTACGCGTCGAACGAATTGCACCTGACTGGTTTGAATCAGGGATTCAAGGTGGAGAGGTTCTATCAGCGGAAGGAGCGCGACGCATCGGAAGGCACACCAGGGGCTCCGACGGCTTCCCTGAAATCATTTGAAGCGGGAGAGCTCGTGCGGATCACGATCCGGCTGACCCTCCCGAAGGAGCGTCGATGGGTCGCCGTGTCCGATCCTGTTCCGGCAGGGTTCGAGCCGGTCGAGTCGATGTTCGCGACTACCGCGACCGATCTAGCCGAAGAGCAGCGCAGCGAAGACCGCGCTGGCGATTGGTTCTCCTGGTGGCAGCGAGGGGGATTCGATCACATCGAGCGCCACGACGACCGCGTGAATCTGTTCGCGACACGTCTCTCGGAGGGAATCCACGAATACAGCTACGTCGCGCGCGCAACGACCGCCGGCACGTTCCGGACGGCACCGACACACGCAGAGGAAATGTACGAACCCGAGATCTTCGGCCGCACCTCGACCGACGTCGTGGAGGTCAAGTAGGAACGCTGGTGTATCCCGCTCCGCGGGATCACCGGCGTCGTGGGGACTTTGAAAGTCCCCACCTCCATAACGTAACGTCATGAGCGCCCAGAACAAAACCGACAGTGTGCCAGACGCTCCAGCGTCCGGCCGCCGTTGTAGCCCTGAAGCGGGCTTTTCTCACGCTTGCCGTCGTCACGACTATGCTCCTGCTTCCTCGCATGGGTCCGGCTCGCCCCGCTCCCCGCGGGTTTTCTCGATCCTGCTCCGCACCGGTCCACGCTGGTCGTCGACCGGAACGGAGAACCGTTGTACGAATCGCTTTCTCAGACCGAGCAGCGGAGCCACTGGATCACCCCTTCCCAGATTCCGCCAAACATCGAGATGGCGACGCTCGCCGCGGAAGATCATCGTTTCCACTCTCACGCGGGTGTCGATCCCGTCGCTCTCGGGAGGGCGCTGGTGCGCGACATCATCGCCGGAGGATTCGTCGAGGGTGGCTCGACCATCACCCAGCAGACGGTGAAACAATTGCTGATCGCGCGGGGTGAAGCGCAACCGGCGCGCTCGGTACGCTCCAAGGTCCGCGAGATGCTTCTCGCCCTGCGCCTGGAGCACCGTCTCGAAAAGCGCGAGATCCTGGCGCTCTATCTCAACCTGGCGCCGTACGGAAACCAGTACGTGGGGATCGACCGCGCAAGTCACGGCTACTTCAATACGTCGCCTGGAAATCTGACTGCGGCTCAGGCGGCGATGCTGGCGGGTCTGCCGCGAAAGCCGTCGGCGCTCGATCCGTGGAGGAACAGAACCGCGGCAGACGAACGGCAGTCGCGTGTACTGCGACGGATGCTGGAGACGGGAGTTCTGAGTGAGGCGGACTGGCGTACGGCGCGTGAGGAACGCCTCGTGTTCCAGCGGCCCGATCGGGATCTCCCCGCACCCCATTTCGTGGAGCGTGTTCTCGAGCTGCCCGGCACGCAGGGACTGGAGCGGATCGAGACCACACTCGATCTCGCCCTCCAGCGAGAGGTTCTCGGCATCATCCGGATGCACGCACCATCGCTCGAGCGCCACGGAGCGCACAATCTGGCGGTCGCAGTACTCGACAACCGGAGCGGGGAATGGCTGGCCTGGGTCGGATCGCCCGATTACTTCGATGCCGCACACGGTGGTGCGATCGACGCGATCCAGGCTCCGCACCAGCCCGGCTCCGCCCTCAAACCGTTCACCTATGCGCTCGCCTTCGACAGCGGATTCGAGCCGGCGACGGTTCTGCCCGACGTCGAGATCGATTTCCCGACCGCGAAGGAAGGGATCCGGTACAAGCCTCGGAACTACGATGGTGTCTATCGTGGTCCGCTCCGCGCACGGCTCGCCCTCGCAGGCTCCGAGAACGTTCCGGCCGTCTGGCTGCTTTCCCGCATCGGCTCCCCCACGCTTCTCAGTGCGCTGCGTGCGTCGTCATTCTCGACACTCGATCGCGATCCGGATCATTACGGCCTGGGATTGACGCTCGGTGATGCCGAAGTGCGGCTCGACGAACTGGTTGCGTCGTACGCCATGATCGCGCGCGGAGGAGAACCGCTCGTGACGACGATGATCAGGACTCCCGATCGTGCGCCCGCCGGCGCTGTCGAACAGACGAGGATCATGTCGGCTCGCAGCGCCTTCTGGGTCACCGACATCTTGTCCGATCCTCGTGCGCGTGAGTATGTCTTCGGCTCGGGAGGGCCGCTCGACTTCCCGTTCGAGGTTGCCGTGAAGACCGGCACGTCCCAGTCGTATCGCGACAACTGGACCCTCGGATACACACGCGATCTCACGGTGGGCGTGTGGGTTGGAAACGTCGATCGGACTCCCCTGCGCAACTCGAGCGGGATCACCGGTGCCGCACCGATCTTTCACGACGTGATGATGGCAGCGGTGCGGCGACGTATCGGAGCCGTCCCTGTCGGTGAGGACCGTCCGATTCTCGACCCCCCTGCCGGGCTCGGGCGGCAGGAAATCTGCGCCCTCTCCGGCGATCAGCCCTCGAGCTTCTGCAAGATCCGGGAGAAGGAATGGATGGCGGCGGACACCATTAGACGGCTCTGCTCGTGGCATGGTGAGAGAGGCGTCCAATGGCCGCCGGAGTATCGCCAGTGGGCGAGTGCAAAAGGGTTGCTGATTGCCGATGACGTCGCACGCATCGAGGAAGTCAGGGAGGCTCGTGAGGCGGCCCCGTCGATCGTCGATCGCGCGGTCCAGATCATCAATCCCGGCGCCGATTCTCTCTACTGGATCGACCCGACTCTGCGTCCCGAATTCCAGACGCTGGCGCTCAGGGCAGTGGTGCGGGGCCGTTCTGCGACGATTGCGTGGTCACTCGATGACGAGCCGATCGGCAGCGTCCCCGCCGACACGCCCCTCGACTGGCCACTGCGCCGCGGCACCCACCGCATCTCCGCCCGCGACACCTCCGGCAACACCGATACCATCACCATCACCGTGAGATAGCCGTGTGGGTCGCGCGTCCCGCGCGATCTCTTTGGCCGTCCCGGCCAAAGAGGATGTGAATCGCACAGCAAACGGTTCAACGTCTTCATTCAAGCGAAAACGAGAAAGCACAGCGACGGAATCGGTTGCGCGACCGGGACGGCCGCGGACATCGCGCGAGACGCGCGACCCACACAGACGCGCGTCCCACACACACGTCAGCTTTCCTTCAGCACATTGCGCAGCAACAGTCCTGAGAAGAGGGTCGAGAGACTTCCCGTCGCGGCGTACCAGGGCCAGGCGGCATCTGTGCCGAGCCACACCCACGTGACGGCGATCAGGCCGATACTCATCGACGTGAGCGCGACGTTCTTTCCTCTCACTCCTGCTGCACCGAGCAGGAAGATGCCGAGGATCGGACCGTTGAGGAGGGATGCAACGGCCAGAGCGAGATCGAGAGCGGAGCGGGCGCCTCCCATCAGCGCGATCGCGACACCGATCTGGACGATCCCTGCAATCACCGTGATGATGCGCGACACGTTGAGATAGTGCCGGTCGTCACGACCCTTGAAGAGCGGCGTATAGAGATCGGCGACTGCCGTCGACGCGATCGAGCTCAGTGATGACGACATCGCCGCGGCGAGGATCGCCGCAACGACCAGACCCATCAGGCCCGTGGGCAGATGGTTCGCGATGAAGTGAGCAAACACCTGGTCGGGGGCATCGAACGGTGCTGCTGGCCGGGTCGCCCAGTCTGCCATCTGGTCGGGCCGATAGAACGCGAACAGAAGAACTCCGATGAAGAGAAAGCCGAGAAACTGCAGTAGCACGACGATGCCGGAGGTGAGGAGGCCGACCGACGCACTCCACTGGTTTTTCGAAGACAGATAGCGTTGCACCATGAACTGGTCGGTCCCATGGGTGCTCATCGTCAGGAACGTTCCGCCTACCAGCCCGGCCCAGAAGACGTAGGAGCGACTGAAATCCAGTGAAAAGTCGAATATCCGGAACTTGTCGTATTGGATCCCGAGATCGATCGCAGCGCTCATACCGCCCGGGATCTGGCCGGCGATGACGACTGCTGCCGCGATCGCTCCACCGACGTAGATCACCAGCTGTACGACCTCGACCCACACGACCGCCTCGATGCCACCGAGAAACGTGAAGACGATCATCACGATCCCGAGCAGGAGAATCGACCCGATGATCGTTGCGGTGATGGAGGCATCCGTGTCGTACGCCCGATAGACGGCCGCCATCACGAGAGCGGTGAGCAGCAGCCGCACACCGTCCGCAACGGTTCGCATCGTCACGAAGAGCGAGGCAGCGAGCGCCGTGACGCCTCCCCCGAACACATCATGAAGCAATTCGTAGACGGTCACGAGTTGCTTGCGAAAATACGACGGCATCAGCAGCAACGTGATGACCACGCGGCCGACGAGATATCCGAACACGAGCTGGATGAACGTGAAGTTGCCACCACGGACGTACGCGATCCCCGGAACCGAGATGAACGAGATCGTCGAGGTCTCCGTCGCAACGATCGAGGCACCGATCGCCCACCACGGAAGACTCCGCCCGGCGAGGAGGTACTGCGAGGTCGAGTCCTGCTTCCGCGAGAACCAGACCCCAGTCCCCACGACCCCCGCGATATAGAGGACGATGATGGCGATGTCGATCATGATCGCGGCGAAGAATACCTTATGGAACGATGAATGATGAACGATGAATACGGTGCGAATGCCGAATGCTGAATGTTGAATGCTGAAGCAGAAGCGAAGCGAAGGATCTCGCTTCCCCATCATCGCAACGACGAGATTCTTCGTTTCGCGACTGTGTGAAAACTCGTCGGCCATCGAGCTGTGATTTGGAGTGCGGTGCTCGCCGTAGGACGAGCACCGCTTTGCATCCCGTGGCAACCCCATGAAAAGCTGAGCTCGTCCTTCGGCGAGCTCAGCACTCCAAAGAAATCGGTCGCGAATGCAGGATGACAAAAGTGTTTATCGCACTCCACTGGAGTCTCAAAGCAGCACGGTTCCACAGATGATGTGGTTTCGTCTGTAGCTGGTCCTGATTCCTTCATCACTCATCGTTCATACATCAGGTATTTCTCGCGCCGCTCGCGAAACTCATCGAGCTCCTCGGCTCCACAGCGCGCTGATCTCATCGATGTCATCTCCACGTTTGATCGCCTGATACCACCGACGGTTCTCTCAGCAGAACGTTCATGCCGTCGATGTTCGCGTCGTCTCCATACAGATCGTGGAAAGCCTTCGCGAAGACGACACCCGTCTCGACCATGTTGCACTGCTCGCGATCGACGAGGGTCACGCTCACCCCATGAGACAACTCGCCCGAGAACTTGCTCGTACTCGGCGTGAACTGAACCGGTGTAAAGGTCATGCAGTCGGACGAGACCGAGGCGTTCAGCGTCGATGCGAGCTGATTTCCATCGACGTAGGGGGCGCCGAACAGCTCGAAGGGCGTGGACGTGCCGCGCCCGACCGACACGTTCATCTGCTCGAGCAGACCGATGGCGGGATAGAGGGTGGCGGCAGTCAGGCTCCTGATATTCGGAGAGGTGTCGAACCAGATCGTTCCGGTCACGTCCTGGTAGTCCTCGCGATCCCATCCACGCAGCTCGACCACTTCGAGGTCGACATCGATCTCACGCTCCTCGCGGAACATCCTGGCAAGCTCGCCCACCGTCATCCCGTGACGAACCGCGATCGGATGGAACGCGATGAACTTCGACTCGTCGGCCGGTGAGACCGGGCCTTCGACCGCGACCCCTCCGATCGGGTTGATGCGATCGAGAACGATGAACTGGATGCCCGCATCGGCTGCTGCTTCCATCGCCAGTCCGAGGGTCGAGATGTAGGTATAGAAGCGTGCGCCGATATCCTGGATGTCGAATACGAGCGCGTCGAGTCCGTCGAGCTGGTCTGGTGCAGGCGCGCGTCGTTCCCCGTAGAGACTGTAGATCGGGAGGCCGGTGCGCGAATCGAGCGTATCCGACACGTCCGCCTCCACATCGCCGCGAATCCCGTGCTCGGGCGTGAAGAGCGACACGAGCTCGACGTCTGGCGCCCCCCGAAGCAGATCGATCGTCGGATTGCCATACCGGTCGCGACCCGTGTGATTCGTGATCAGACCGATCCGCTTGCCTCGGAGCGGCTCATACAGTCGTGAACCGAGAACGTCGATCCCGTTCTGGGCCGAACCCGTTCCACGCCTCGGATCGATGTGGATGTCGTCCGGAAACTCGCTGTACCCGGCCATCTCCGAGACGATCGTTCCGAGCTCCCGCTGGAGTGCCAGAACGCTTCCAGACCCATCAGGATGAACGCGATTCGACATGAACACGAAGAACGTGTCGGACGCCGGGTCGACCCAGAGGAACGAACCGGTCCATCCTGTGTGTCCGAACGAGCCCACGGGAAAGTTTCCACGAGGCCGCGAGAAATTGGAGTCGAAATCCCAACCGAGAGTCCGTCTGACCGGCGCACCGGGGGGACTCTGCGGAGTCGTCATGAGGCGAATCGTCTCGGGCTCGAATACCCGGACCCCATCCAACACTCCACCGTTCTGCAGCATGTGAACGTACCGCACGACGTCGTCGACGGTCGTGAACAGGCCGGCGTGCCCGGCGATCCCAGCCATCCGGCGGGAGGTCGGGTCATGCACGACTCCTCGCAGCAGACCGTCATTCCTGACGATCTCGGTCGGCGCAATCATCGGGCGTTTTGACGGATCCGGTGTGAACTCACTGTTCCGCATCTTCAGCGGCCCGTAGACCTCGGATTCCACAAACTCGTCGAGGTACATGCCGCTGACACGTCTGACGATTTCGCCTACGAGTATGAAATTGATGTCGCTGTAGCGGAACGCTGCTCCCGGCCGGTTGACCGGCTCCTCGAGCATCGCCAGATCGATCGCCGTTCCGTAGCCCTCCCACGGTTCGTCGAGATCGAGATCGGGGCGAAGACCGGAGAAATGGGTCAGCAGATGGCGGACGGTGATCTCGTCTCTCCATCCGCCCTCGAGCTCCGGAATGTACCGTCTCACCGGCGCATCCAGATCGACCTCTCCCCTCTGCACGAGCAGCATGATCGCCGGGGTCGCCGCCATCGACTTGGTGATCGACGCGACATCGAAGATCGTGCCGCGCGTCATCGGTTCGCGTTCGGGCGTGATGGCGCGGAGTCCGTAGACTTCATCGTAGGTTGCATCCCCGCGCTCCACGTGCAGCACACCACCCACGAGTTTTCCTTCGGCGATGGCGTGCTCGATGGCCGCATCGAGACGGGTAATCGTGGCATCGGGAATCGCCGACTCTGCAGGGACGGCCGTCTGGCATGCCGCGAGAACAAACAGGGACAGAAGAGCTGACGAGCGAAGAAGACCTTTCATGAACCGATTCTAAAGGAAGTCTCGCTTTAGGGAGGCCGAGGTGCCCGCCGGGTTTGTCTGACTGTCGGACATGTCGGACAAGTCAGGCGTGTCTGACTGTCGGACGTCGGACATGTCGGACCTGTCCGACCGTCGGACGACGATTAAGACCGGCATACCTTGTGCTCGTTATCAGGAAGCAGGAGGCAAACAATGAACGACAACGACAAAGAGAGACAGAGAGATCTCGACCAGACCCGGCCTGAGCCCGACAAGCGCTCCGAGGCGCCCGCTGAACAGCATCGCGCGGAAGGCACACTTCGCCGGGGACTCACGGAGGATCAGCAGAGGGATGAGCTCCATGGAGGCGCAGCCCAGCGGCGCGAGCTCCGTAACGAGGCGGAGCGCGAGAACGAAAAGCTGAAGAGGTGAACCAACGACAGTGTGGTCGCGCGTCTCGCGCGATGTCAACCGCCGTCCCGCCGGTTGACGATCCCATCAACTTCAGAACGGAAAGAACATCGGGATCACGAACGTCGCCGCAACGACCATCACCGCATTGAGTGGAGCTCCCACTCTCACGAAATCAGAGAACCTGTACCCGCCCGGGGCGTAGATGAACGTGTTCGTCTGATAACCCACCGGCGTCATGAAGCTGTTCGACGCGGCAAACATGACCGCGATGACGAACGGCATCGGCGAAACGCCAAGTGCCACCGCCGTGGAGATCGCAACTGGCGTCAGCACGACCGCCGCCGCATTGTTGCTGATCACTTCCGTAAGAAGCGACGTCAGAAGGTAGAACGCTGCCAGCGCGCCGTAGGGACCCAGCCACGACGTCATGTCGAGAAACCCGCTCGCGACCCAGTCTGCGGTGCCGCTCTTCTGCATCGCGAGACCGAGAGGGATGATCGTTCCGAGCAGCACCAGCACCATCCAGTCGATGTCTTCGTATGCCTCGTCGGGCTTGACGCATCCGGTGATGAACATCACGACGACGCCGAGCAGAGCACTGACGAAAATCGGAAAAATCTCGAACGCCGCCAGCAGCACGACCGCCAGCATGATTCCGATCGCGAGCTTCATCTTTGGCGTCCGGCGTGTCGGAGGATCGACCGCACCCATCACCGCGAGATCGTCGGATGAGTGGAGGACCTTCAGCTCCTCATTGGTCGCCTGGATGAGCAGCATGTCACCGGCGTGAAGGCGAACGTCGGCGAGTCGTTCATGGATGGTCACACCATGACGCTGAATGCCGAGCACCGGCACCCCGTAGCGGCCGCGGAAGGCGATCTCCCTCAGGCTGCGGCCAATGACCGGCGACCGAGGAGGCACGATGAGCTCGGCGAGCCTGGAGGTCTTCCCTGCAGCCCCTTCCTCCTCGGGTTCCGTCGGGAACATCTCCATCTCCGGTTTCGCGACCTTGATCTCGAGGTCGCTGATCTCTTCGATCTGTGCGATGTCGACGACCTTCCCTTCCGCGAGCAGGACATCTCCTTCTCTGAGAATTACACCACCGCGGGGAGTTGTCAGACGCTCGCCATCGCGCTCGATCGCCACGACATTGAGACCGAGCTGCTCACCAAACCTCGATTCACGCAGCGTCTTCCCCACGTATTGCGATCCTTCGGGGATACGCAGGACCGTCAGGTATTCGCGGAGCTCGTAGGTCTCCACGAGACTCGCTTCCACCTTACGCACCGGAAGCAGAATCCGTCCAATCGTCAGCAGATACAGCACACCCACCGCCGCCATGATGAGCCCCGGCAAAGTGATGTCGAAGATCCTGATGCGCGGGAGGCCCAGCTCGAGCACGAGGCCCGCCACCAGAAGGTTCGTGCTCGTGCCGATCAGAGTCGTCGTGCCTCCCATCTGACTCGCAAACGACACGGGCATGAGGAGGCGCGACGGAGCGAGCCCCGTGCTCCTGGCAATCCCGAGAAGCACCGGGATCATCACCACGACCACCGGCGTGTTGTTCAGAAACGCGCTCAGCGGAAGCACGATCAGGAGCGAAACCACGAGCACTCTGAGCTCGCTCTCGCCGGCCATCGCCGCCACCCAGCGCCCGAGCTTGTCGATCGCGCCCGTGCGCAGGAGCCCTGACGAAAGGATGAACATGGCCGCGATCGTCACGACCGCCTCGTTGGAGAAGCCGCTGATCGCCTCGGCAGGCGTGACGAGGCCCACCAGAATCACCAGGGTCATCACGATCAGGCCGACGACATCCACGCGCAGGCGGTTCCAGATGAACAGTCCCAGCGCTGCGGCCAGGATGAGAAGAGTCAGGACGATCTCACCAGTCAACGGAAGTCTCCTAGAGCGCCCAGATCAGGGGGACGAGGACGATGATCAGAATCGTACTGATGATCACCAGAGGCAGACCTGCCTTCAGGTAGTCCGTGGAACTGTAGCCTCCGAGTCCCATCACCATCGCACCGACAGGGTGAGCGTACGGGGTCAGCATGGCGGTGGACGCAGCCAGGGCAATCGCCATCGCAAACATCCGCGGGTCGGATCCGACGTGGTTTGCAGCGGCCACGGCGAGCGGGATGATCACGAGCGGCACCGCCGCGCCTCCGGGAATCATCTGAGCGAGGGCGACCGTCAGCAGGACGAGGCCGCCAAGAAGCGCTGCCGGACCGAACGGCCCTGCAGCAGTCGCGATCGCATCTCCAACAATCTCCGCTGCGCCCGTCTTCTCCAGCGCCAGACCCATCGGCAGCATCGCCCCGATCAGAACCACCGCACGCCATTCGATCGCGCGGTATACCTCTTCCATCGAGATGCAGCGTGTCAGCACCAGGAGTGCTGAACCAGCGAGAAGCGCTTCGGCGACAGTCAGAATCCCTGCGATGCTCACACCCAGTGACGCGAGAATGATCGCGGAGGCCAGAATCATTTGACGCGTCCTCACGGGACGTCCCAGCTCCTGGGTCAGAACCAGAAAGTCGGAATCGTTCTGAATCAGTGAGATCTCGGCGCGCGAACCGTGGACGAGAAGTCCGTCGCCAAAGCGGAGGGGCACATCAGAGAGCTCGGCCGTCATGGCCTCGCCCTCACGCCATATCGCCACCACGGTCGTCCCGTATCGCTCACGGAAACTGACTTCCCGGAGCGTCTTTCCCGCAAGGCCGGACCGCGGACTCAATACGAGCTCCACGAGGCGGACGTTTTCAGAAACGAGGGGAGGTGTGGCCTGACTCTCGACCAACACGAGCCCGAACGACTCCATCTCCTCGGAGTCAGGCTTCGGGCCGCTCGCAATGATCACATCACCCATCCTGAAGCGCTCGGATGGAGAAGGCGCCGGCCGCGGTGATTCGTCCTGATGCTCCAGAACGACGATGTTGAGACCGAGCGCACGCCGCAAATCAGCTTCTGCAACCGCGAAACCGATCAGCGGGGATCCGGTGAGGACTCGCATCGCGAACAGGTCTCCCTGCAGCCCGTAGATCTCCTGAAGCGATCGATGCTCCTTGGCAGCGACCGCGTCCGCAAGACTCTGCCGCGGAAGCATACGGCGGCCGATGAATATCAGATAGAGCCCGCCGATCACGGCGATCGGCGCACCGAATGGGAGGAAATCGATGATCTCGAACTCTGCGAGCCCCTGGTCGAGCAACGTCGCACTCGCAACGAGGTTCGAGGTGGTGAGGAGCGTCGCCATTCCTCCGAGCTGCGTCGCGTAAGCGAGCGGCAGGAGAATCCGCGACGGGTGTACCGAACCTCGCCGGGAGGCGTCCATGACGCTCGGGAGCAGAACCGCGGCAGCGGCTACATTGTTCATGATGAGTGACAAGGTGGAGCCCGCAACGACTGTCAGCCCGACCAGCCGTCCCTCACTCGAACCACCAGCCTGCGCGATCTTGCTTCCGATCACCTGGCTCACACCCACTCTCGACAAGGTTCCGGAGATCACAAATGCCGCGATGAGAACCAGCACCACTGGACTGCTGAAACCGGAAAAGCTTTCACCTGGCTCGAGGACGCCTGTCGCAGCCAGAGAAAGCATCACCAGCACGGCGACGAGATCCGACCGCAGCCGCTCCAGAACGAACAGGAGCGTCGCAACGAAAAGAATCCCGGTCGTCAGCAAGGCTTCGTTGGACATGGAAGGGATCATAAGGCAAGCGGGGAGAACTCATGTCATGCCGTGACTTTGTACGACGCGCCGTGTTGATGAACAAAAATTCGTCATCCTGAGCGGGGAACGGCGCCGCCTCGCTACGCCCATGGAGTGAAATGATCTGTCATCCTGAGCCGCCGGATCCGCGAAGCGGGAGTAGGACGGTCGAAGGATCTCGTGGAGCCTACCCGCCCGAAGTTCGGCTAGAGTCAGGACGTACCCGATCCTTCGCTTCGCTCAGGATGACAGTCCCTCTTTGTTTCCAGTCATTTACGAAGAGGTTCATTAGAAGCGAAGCGAAGAATCGCGTCCCGTTATCCTTGCCCTCGGTCCCCTCCGCAATTCACTCCGAGTCATGCCGTACGCGATCCTGCGCTGGTGCTCAGGATGACAAGCTCTCGCCGGGTGGGCCGGATCCGTGTGCCAGAGCAGGGCACTCGATCATCTCCTCATCTTGTGTCACACTTATTCGAGTTCATGGGAGAGTGTGGTGGCTGAGGAACGAAGACAAAGTCGCGGCTCCGTCGCGTTGGTGGTCGATGATGATGCCTCAATCCGAGCGCTCATTACTGCCTCGTTGAGACGAAAGCGGATACGTGTCGAGAACAGCGAGGATGGCGCTCAGGCGATCGCTCGTCTCGATCAAAACGATTACGCAGCCATGGTTCTCGATCTGATGATGCCGCGGGTCAGCGGATGGGATGTCATCGACTGGCTGAGTGAGAACCCGAAGCGGAAACCACGAACGGTGATCATCGTGACGGCGGCCGATCGAAACGTCATCCAGGAGCTGAATCCGGAGGTCGTCAACGCGGTCATTTTCAAACCATTCGATGTCTTCGACCTCGCCTCCTACGTACACTCCTGCCTCAAAGCGAGGGTTCAGGGAGACCGGCGCAAACGAAGAATCGTTCAGTAGAGACCGCGGCTCCGCTCATCAGGCTTGCGGCCCCTCTCGTCATCGCGCCTGCCGCCATTGTCCCGACCCGGTTTTTTTTCGCGACCCGGCGGATCCAGTCGCTCTTCACGACGCTTGGCCTTGTCCTCGCGCCTGCGTTCCTTCTCCTCGGCGCGCTCTGACTGCCCCTGTTCCTGCCGCTGCTCCGGCTGACGGTCAGGCTCCACCTCAGATGCCGGTGGCACCGGCTGAGGAGAGACCGGCTCTGGAGCCACGGGCCTCTTCTCGAGGCCACCTTCCGGAGGAAGCTGTTCGATCGGCGGCAGATCTCCATCGCCCGATTGCTCCTCAGCAGGGCTCTCGATCAGAATGTCACCCGGCTCCAGCCCAGGAGGCGCGTCCTCCTGCGGCAGTTCCTCTACCTCGATCTCGCCGACTCCAGGCGCTCCCTGCATCCACTCGCGCAACTTCTCGAGGCTGATGACCGACGGCTCGAGGAACCTTTCGGGCTCGGGCTCACGTCGCTGGCTCGGCCGGCATCTCTCAGAGGGCTCGGTTCCGGAGAGAAACGCTTCCTCGATCGAGCTTCCGCATCCCTGCTGCCAGACGAGGCCGCTCGCCCGCTCGACACGCACCGTCGAGACACCCTCCGGAGGAGCGATCTCCTTTTTTTCATGGGGAACCGATTGCATGAATCGAGACCAGATCGGAAGAGCAGCCGCAGCCGAAGAGATTCGCAGAGGCTTTCCCTGGTCAAATCCGACCCAGGTGGCCGTCACCAGATCCGGGGCGTAACCGATGAACCAGGCGTCTCGATAATCACTCGTCGTGCCCGTCTTGCCTGCCACGGCTCCCAGACCCTGTCCCCGCAGGCCCGAGGCCGTTCCTCGTTCCACGACGCCGCGGAGCAGCGAATGAATCACATACGCCACCGGCGGGTCGAGAACATCGTCCTCCCGCGGGTCCGCCTCATAGATCTCCCGCCCCTCGTGAGTCTCCACCCGCTCGACCAGATGAGGCTCGACGCGGCGCCCGAGATTCGGGAACGTCGTGTACGCCCCGACGAGATCCCACATCGAGACCTCATCCACGCCGAGCGCGACTGCCGGTGTATTCGAGAACTCCTCACCGATTCCCGCGCGGTCGAACATCCTGCGAACCTTCCGATTGCCGAGATCCCGCGCAACCCTGACGACGGGAACGTTCAGGGACTTCTCGAGTGCCTCGCGCACCGTCACGTCTCCGCGAAACCTCTCGTCGTAGTTGCGAGGCTTCCAGATGTCTCTACGGGAAAGCTCGATCTCGACGGGCGAGTCGTCCAGGATGGTCGAGGGCGTCAACGCGCCAGCTTCCAGTCCCGCGGCATAGACGAACGGCTTGACCGCTGATCCGGGCTGGCGCTTCATCGAACGCGTTCGATCGAACTGTGACTTGACGTAACTCGTTCCACCGACCAGTGCTCGAACCCCGCCGCTTCTGGGGTCGACACTCAGCAGAGCCGCCTGAAGCGGATCGTCTCCCTGTCTGAGCCACGAGTGGCGTGACCGGAGGCGATCGATCCCACCGACGACCGCGTCGACAGCTTCTCTCTGCATGGCCGGATCGAGCGAGGTGTGAATGCGAAGACCGCCCCCCCGTAGGCGTCTCGCACCGATCTCCTCGACCAGCTCGTTTCTCAGTGCGCGAAGAAAGTATCGGTCACGCGCCTTCGGCAGCGACCCTTTGCGGAACTCGATCTCCTGATTTTTCGCGTCTTCCATCTCCTCGGCGCTCAGCCACTGCTCCTCGACCATCGCTTCGAGAATGGCGTCCCGCCTCCTCCGGAGCAGATCGAGATCATCCTGATTCGGGGCCCGCACCATCGCCGCCAGAAGCGCAGATTGCGACACGGTCAGTTCGCCCGGCTTCCGGTCGAAGTAGATCCGCGCCGCTTCGTCCACTCCGTTGACTTCCGTACCTTCGCTGTGGCCGAGATAGACGTCGTTGAGGTAGGCCGACAGGATGTCATCCTTCGACAACCGCGCCTCGATCAGGATGGCGACAATCGCCTCGACTGCCTTCCGGCGCAGTGTTCTCTCGGCGGACAGAAAGCGGGTCTTCGCCACCTGTTGCGTAATCGTGCTTCCACCCTGTGCGACGCCACCCTTCCTGACGTTTGCGACGGCGGCACGTGCAATCCCGAACGGGTCGACACCGAAATGACTACGAAATCGAACATCCTCGGCGGCGAGAAACGCGTGAGGAACGTATTCCGGAAGGTCCTCGAGCGTCACCGGCTCGGCTGGCTGCCAGACGTCCCCGTAGATCGTGAGAATCGTCTCCCCATCATGACCGACGATCTCGGTCGGATTCTCCCAGGGCTTCGGTCCGAGCTCGGTCCAGACTCGGAACCCGTACCATCCGACCGTTCCCACAAAGAGGAGAAAGACCACGGCAAACAGGATGAGGACCGCACGGACGAGCGTGCGGCGGCGGGGATCACGAATCCATTCGCGGAGACTATTAAACGAGACAGCCATCCCCGTCGCTACAGCAACGCACCTGCCAGTGATAGAAGAGATCGACGATCAGCTCCGGCTTGGCGGCGTGGCTCGACGCTTTCGTTTCGATCAGACCGCAATCCGTTCGACGGTGGATTGAGGCTGCGGAATCGGGTCGCCATCTTCGCGAAGGCCATCGATGTGAAACTCGATTGCCTCGCGGATCAGAGAAAGTGTCTCCTCGCGGGTTTCTCCCACAGCTACGCAGCCCGGGAGGCCAACGATATTTCCACTCGCCTTCTCGACCACAGCACCCATGCACGCGCCGATCTGAGCCAGTTGCCGCTCCTGGCGTTCGAAGAACTCATCGATTTCAGGATCGCCGTAAACCACTCCACCATTGATGTAGCGCAGAACCTCGACGTCACCCGTGAGTGCGGCAAATACCGGCCGCTCCGCAAACGTCCATGGCTTCACCAGCAGTCGCACGGTCTCGAGAGTAAACATGCACAGAACAATAGACGAGGAGCAGCACCAGAATCGAGGGAAAGTTTCTTCCGGTCGATCGCTGGCGCGCGTCCTGTATGAAGACATAGAGTGGCTCAGGCCGAACAGAAGCTTCTGAAGAGTTCGCCTCTGTCGGTCCTCATGTCCGTCCCCGCCGGGGAGGCGCCCGCAGAAGGATGGCCACTGCTCTGCTTCCTCCACGGCTACGATGAGGCGCATCCCCTCGACCTGTCCAGCGGAGTCAGACGTCACGGCCCCCTGAGAAGAGGGAACCCGACCGAGGTCGCCGCCCGCTTCATGATCATCGCGCCACAGTTGCCGCGGGCCGGTGACATCTGGAACGAGTACGCTGACGCAGTGCATGAGATCATCGCTACCGCCGAGCGTGAACACTCTATCGATCCGTCGCGCCGCTATCTCTCGGGTTTCAGTTTCGGGGGGAACGGCGTGTTCGATCTGGCACTCACACAACCCGGTCTATGGACGGCTCTCTGGTCGGTTGATCCAACGCGCGTCCCGCCAGCCGATCCCGGACTCCCGATCTGGCTCTCCCTCGGGCAGATCGCCAGACGGGTGGAGGAGAGATTCGTCGAGCGCCTCCGCCTTCGAGACGCCACGGAAGAAGGAAATGCAGATCGCGTGTATCTCGACGAGGGTGAAGACCACATTGGCTCCGCGCGACGCGCCTACTCGGACCGACGGATCTACGAATGGCTTCTGCGGCGGCAGTCCCTATGATCGGATACGATCTGGAACGGGCTCCGCAGGCCGTAGACGACAGACACTGATTTCACCTCAGCAGATCAAGGGCAGGAAATGGCAGACGAATCAGGACCAGGACAGAAACCGACCGAGGACATGCTCGTCAACGTCGCGCGTCTCGTGACCGCGTACTACGCCGAGAAGCCGGACCCCGCCATCCCCGAACAACGCGTCTCGTTCGGCACCTCCGGACATCGCGGGTCATCGTTCAAACTCTCGTTCAACGAGATGCACATTCTCGCGACGACTCAGGCAATTTGCGACTACCGCCGCGCAAATCGAATCGACGGACCTCTCTTCCTCGGAATCGATACCCACGCACTCTCGGAGCCCGCCTTCGCAACCGCCCTCGAGGTCCTCGCGGCAAATGAGGTCGAGGTCATGATCGACCGCGATCGCGGCTACACACCAACTCCCGTCATCTCCCGCGCCATTCTCACGTTCAATCGCGCGGGACGAGGAGGAACGGCGGATGGCATCGTCATCACACCCTCGCACAATCCTCCGGAAGATGGCGGTTTCAAGTACAACCCTCCACACGGAGGCCCCTCGGGGGCTGAAGCCACCAAATCAATCGAAGATGCGGCGAATCGCCTCCTCGGCGATCCGAGCGGCATTCGACGAGTCCCGGTGAAGCAGGCCTTGTCGGCATCCACAACCAAGCGCCACGACTTCATCAACCACTACGTCAACGACCTCGCCAATGTCGTCGACATGGAAGCGATCCGTGGATCGGGACTGAAGATCGCCGTCGATCCAATGGGTGGAGCGGGAGTCCACTACTGGAGTGTCATCAACGAGCGTTTTGGGCTCGACATCGAGATCGTCAACACCGCCGTAGATCCAACCTTCCGGTTCATGACACTCGACTGGGACGGCAGGATCAGAATGGACTGCTCCTCGCGAGATGCGATGGCGAGCCTCATCGCCCTCCGCGACCGCTTCGACGTGGCGTTCGGGAACGACACCGACAACGACCGCCACGGGATCGTGACGCCATCTCGTGGACTGCTCGATCCGAACCACTACCTCGCCATCGCAATCCAGTATCTCTTCACCAACCGGCCTTCCTGGAGCGGAGATGCCGCGATCGGGAAGACCGTCGTCAGCAGCAGCCTCATCGACCGCGTCGCCTCGAAGCTTGGCCGCCGGCTGTTCGAGGTTCCGGTCGGCTTCAAATGGTTCGTCGACGGGCTTCTCGACGGCTCACTCGGGTTCGGCGGCGAGGAGAGCGCCGGGGCTTCCTTCCTCAGACGGGACGGCAACGTCTGGACCACCGACAAGGACGGCATCATCATGGGACTTCTCGCGGCGGAGATGACCGCGCGTACCGGACATGACCCTGGTGAACTGGTGGATGATCTCCTTCGTGAGCATGGCGAGCAGTTCTACGAACGGATCGATGCACCCGCGACGACCGAGCAGAAAGCGAAGCTCAAGGCGCTCTCAGCCGACAAGATCACGGCCGGAGAGATCGCCGGTGAGACGATCGAAGCGACTCTCACTCACGCCCCCGGTGATGGCAACCCGATAGGGGGTCTGAAGGTCGTGACGAAGAATGGCTGGTTCGCCGCACGCCCCTCCGGCACCGAGGAGATCTACAAGATCTACGCGGAGAGCTTCCTGAGCCGCGAACACCTTCGCCAGATCCAGGACGAGGCGAAGGGGCTGGTTTCATCGGTGATCGGTTGAGACACGGGACGTGAAGAACAGCTGTCATCCTGAGCGAAGCGAAGGATCGCATCCCGTTATCCTCGCCGCCGATTCTCCGCCCAATTCAGTTGTCATCCTGAGCGAAGCGAAGGATCGCGTACGGCCCGACTCGACCGAACTTCAGGCGAGGATAACTTCACGCGATCCCTCGACCGTCGAAGGATCTTGACTTCTCCCACTCTCAGAATCGAATTTCGCGACAGTCAGGACGCACCCGATCCTTCGCTGCGCTCAGACTGTGTGAAAAACCGATCGGCTTCGCGACCGTCTTTTTGGAGTGCTGAGCTCGCCGAAGGACGAGCTCAGCTTTTCATCACGCCGCCTTACGGGCTGCGGCGGGTTGCAAGCTGCAGTGGAAATTTCCTGACTGGTCCCGATTGCGGCCTCGATGGTGGTTGCCACGGGATCCAAAGCGGGGCTCGTCCTCCGGCGAGCACCGCACTCCAAAGTCACAGCCTCGATTCACGAGGCGTTTTCACACAGTCTCGCGCTCAGGATGACATACTCACCGTTGCAATGAACGTCACCTTCATCGTCAATCCGATTGCTGGCAGACGCCGGCGCTCCATGGAAGAGATCATCCGGCAGTGCCGTGGCGACCGCTGTGAGATCAGAACATGGGCGAGCGTCGGTGACATCGACCGTATCGTCGACGACATCGGCGATGACGTGGACATCGTCGCCGCTGTCGGAGGAGACGGAACCGTTCACGAGGTCGGGAAACGGCTGGTGGGGAGACGGCAGGCGCTGGCCATCATTCCGACCGGCTCCGGCAATGGTCTGGCTCGTCACCTGGGCGTCCCTCTCGATCCGGTGAAGGCGATCGATGGACTCGATCAATGCCGCGTCGAGACGATCGATGTCGGCAGAATCAATGAGGAGATCTTTCTCGGCGTCTGCGGCGTCGGCTTCGACGCGATTGTTGCGCATCGTTTCGCGGCCGCAGGAACACGAGGAATCGAGACTTACATTCGTCAGGGCGTGCTGACCTACGCGAGCTACGACCGCGAGCACTATTCGATCTCGATCGACGGTGACGAGCTCGAGATCGATGCGTTCCTCATCGCCGTCGCGAACTCGGGCCAGTACGGCAACGACGCCAGGATCGCGCCGTTTGCATCGTTGCAGGACGGACTCCTCGACATCGCCGTCCTCCGAAGCGGATCACTGATCAAGGCGCCGATTCTTCTCTACCAGCTCTTCACCGGCGCGCTGCATGACTCCAGGAACATCATGATCCGGCAAGCGCGCCGGATCCGGATCTCGCGCGCCGCCGAAGGTCCTGCGCACGTCGATGGAGAGCCGGTGATGCTTCCCTCGACCCTCGACTGCTCGCTCATCGAGCGAGGCTTGAACGTCTGCATACCCGCCCACGTCACCAGTGTGTGAGGGGGTGGTCCTCAGTTCTCAGTCGTTGCACGGGGTCGCTGGCCATGAAGATGCGCAGGTCTTTGGATTCGCGTCAGACTGAGTCGATCGCCGGTTGAAAGGGGTTTTCATAGAGATCAGAGCCCGGATGAGCGAAGCATGGTCGAGCGTGGAGCGGTCATCGAGTGTCCTCCCGCTCTGCTCGCATAGAGCTGGCCGTCGAACCTGTTGCGGACGTTCAGTGTCTGAAGAGCTTTCCCCGCGGCGGTCGAATAGCTGACTGCCCGAAGACGATCCCCTCTGCCGAGCGCCGCCGAGATCTCCTGCTGCCCGGCGTGTCCCGCACGGTGGGCGCCCATCCATTCAGACCCAGCCCGCGGACCAGGAGTACCGGTTCGATAATCGTTCCCGCGGGCACGGTTCCTACGCGGAGGACGCGCGCCATTCCATCAGAAAGTAGACCCCGTTTGTG
>CAWHHZ010000010.1:0-25826 GCA_963829355.1 uncultured Acidobacteriota bacterium | reverse complement strand
AGAATAGGGCTCATCAACCGCTTCTGTAACGCCCCCGGCGGTGGCGGGTTCAGCCTCTCCGAACCAGCAGGCGCACTCCTTCGGCGGTTCTGAGCGCGAAGGTTGCATGATGATTGGTCCGTCGGTATCGTTTCTGGCAATAATCTCTGAGTCGGCGGGAAATCAATCGAAATATGACCCTCAAAGCGATTGTGGGAGTCGGTGCCTCAGCCGGCGGACTGGAGGGGCTGAGGGCATTCTTCAGCACGATCCAGCCTGGACTCGGGCTGTCCTATGTCGTCATCCAGCACCTGTCGGCGGATCACGACAGCCGCCTGGTCGAGATCCTGGCAAAACACACCCGTCTCACCGTGAAACCCGTGGAATCGGGTTCGCAGGCCGAAACCGACACGATTCACGTCATCCAGCCGGGGACCGTCGTCAGGTTGAGCAAGCGTGCTTTCGATGTGTCGGAAGCGCCTGAGCCGCGATACAAGAACCTTCCGGTCGATGCGTTTCTCCGCTCCCTCGCCCGGAATCAGGGAAACCGCTCGGTCGCCGTCATTCTCTCGGGAAACGGTGCCGACGGATCACAGGGGCTGCGGGACGTGAAGGAGCAAGGCGGCATCGTTCTGGTTCAGGACCCGGAAGAGGCAGAGCATGATCCGATGCCGCGGAACGCGATTCAGACGCGGCAGGCCGACTTCGTGGCACCGGCTGCGAAACTTGCCGAGTACCTCGCTTCCTACGTCAGCAATCACCGCCTCTTCGGCGAAGCCGGCGCCATGCTCGACGATGATCAGGCTCTCGAGCAGATTCTGGAGACCATCAATACCCGAACCGGTCAGGACTTTTCTGCCTACAAGCGCTCGACATTCATGAGACGCGTCCAGCGCCGGATGGGACTGGCCCAGGTTCACAAGGTCGCCGACTACATCCTGCGTCTTCAGGAAGACCCGGAAGAGGTGGGCATCCTCGTTCACGATCTTCTCATCTGCGTGACGTCCTTTTTCAGGAACCCGGCAGCGTGGGCGACGCTCAGGACGAAGGTTCTCGAGCCACTCCTGAGTGAAGGCGGCAGGGATCTCGACGATCCCGTACGGATCTGGATTCCAGGATGCGCGACTGGCGAGGAAGCGTACACGATGGCGATTCTCGTCGCTGAGATCGTCGGGAACACGCGAAGCATTCCGGTCAAGATTTTTGCGACCGACGTCAGCGAGACAGCGCTCGAGACGGCGCGCGCAGGACGATATCCGGAGGCGATCGAAAGTGATCTGACGAAAGAGCGGCTCGAACAATATTTCGTCGGGTATGGATCTGACGGGTACCAGGTCTCGAAGCTGATTCGTGAGATGGTCGTCTTCGCGTTGCAGGACCTGCGCACCGATCCACCGTTCTCCAGCGTCGACCTGATCAGTTGCCGGAATCTCCTGATCTATCTCGAACAGGAGGCGCAGGAGGAGATCCTCGACAAGTTTCACTTCGCGCTACGTCCGAAGGGGCATCTGTTTCTCGGTTCTGCCGAATCGACCGGCAAGGCGGAATCGTTCGAGACACTCGACAAGGAAGCTCATATCTTCCGGAGGATGAACGGCAGGAGCCGCCATGACCTGTCGATGACGATGCTCCCTCCAGCCAGAAGGAGTCCGTCGGCCGGCCAGCGGGACGAGCCCGATTACCAGTCGATCGCCTGCGAGATGCTGCTCACAGGCTCAGACACCGCGGTCGCGCTCCTCAATGAACATTTCCAGCCGCTCTACCTCGGAGGGAACATCAGCAAGTACCTCGTCCTCCCGGAGGGCCGGCAGCGCTACAGTCTGCTCGACATGGCCCGGCGAGGGCTGGCTCTCAAGCTGCGCAGTGCGCTCCATACCGCAAAGGGTGCCGACGAGCCGGTGGAGTTTCGTCGCGCACGAATCGCTCAGGATGACGAATCGGAACTGGTCGTGCGAGGACGGGTGATGCGGACCGAGCGCGACGGCAACACGCTCCTGTTCGTTTACCTCGAGGAAGACGTTCGATCGCCCTCCCTCCCACCGAGCTCATCCTCCATCGAGGTCGACGCGAAGGGTGAAGAAGTCGTACCTGAGCTCGAGGCAGAGCTTCACGAGACACGTTCGGAGCTGAACGCGACGATCGAAGAGCTCGAGAACGCCTACGAGGTGCTTCGCACCACGCACGAAGAAGCGATGTCGGCGAACGAAGAGCTGCAGGCGGGCTCGGAGGAGCTCGAGGCGTCGAAAGAGGAGCTTCAGTCGCTCAACGAAGAGCTCACGACGCTGAATGCTCAGTTGGAGGAAAAGATCGGCGAGCTCGAGTCCGCCAACAATGATCTCGACAACCTGATCGCCAGCACGAAGATGCCCGTGGTCTTTCTCGACCGCAGCCTCAGGACCCGAACGTTCACTCCGGAAGCTGTAGATCGCTTTCATCTGTCCAGTACCGACATCGGCAAACCGGTCGACGAGATCGAGAAGAAGTTCGAGGACGATTCACTCGCCGAGGATGCTTCGAAGGTTCTGAAGGACCTGCGTGAGATTCATCGTGAGGTGGAGACGCGGGAAGGACGATGCTATCTCCGACGCATTCATCCGTATCGAACCCACGATGACCGGATCGCCGGCATCGTGGCCACGTTCCACGACGTGACCGAGCTCAAGGAGGCGGAGCAGAAAGTTCGCGACCAGGAGAGCCAGCTTCGTCTGATCACGAACTCCCTGCCGGTCCTGATTGCGTACGTGGACGACCAGGAAATCTATCGGTTCGCAAACGCCACCTACGAGACGTGGTTCGGCGTCGATGCGAAGCAGGTCGTCGGTCGCACCGTCCGTGACGTGCTCGGAGAGGAAGCATACGACCAGATCCGGAAGAATATCCACCGGGCACTCTCGGGCGAAGAGGTCTCGTGGACCGGAACCCTTCCATACTCCAGGGGAAGGACACGACACGTTCAGGTCGACTACATCCCACACTTCGACGGTTCGCGCGAGCGGCCAATCGGTTATTACGCCCTGATCCAGGACATCTCCGCCCGTCGTGAGGCGGAGGAGCGCCTTGCCCGCAGCGAGCGTGAGTACCGCACGATCTTCGAGCTCGCAGGGAGCGGCAAGGCACAGGCCGACGTGAAAACGGGCCAGTTCCTCCGCGTCAACAGGCGCTTCTGTGAAATCACCGGCTACAGCTCGGACGAGCTTCTTGAGATGAGCTTCAGCGATCTGACCCATCCCGATGACCGCGAGGAGGACCTGGCGCGAATCGAGGCAGTCCACTCGGGTGACGAGAGACGTTGGCAGAGCGAGAAACGATACATCCGCAAGGATGGCGAGATCGTGTGGGTGCTCGTCAGCGGCACGCTGATGCTGAGTGGCGAGGATCAGCCCATGTACACGGTAGCCACGATCCAGGACATCACGATCCTCAAAAAGGCCGAGGCGGCGCTACGTGAAAGTGAGGAACGGTTCCGAACGCTCGCGGACAACATCTCGCAGTTGGCGTGGATCGCGGACGCGTCCGGATGGATCTTCTGGTACAACAAGAGATGGTTCGATTACACGGGAACGACTCTCGAACATATGGAGGGTTGGGGATGGCAGGAAGTTCACCATCCAGACCACGTCGAGCGTGTGGTCGAGAAGTTCCGAGAACACGTCGAGAAGGGGATCGAGTGGGAAGACATCTTCCCGTTGCGCTCCCGCGATGGCGAGTTCGGCTGGTTCCTGTCGAGGGCAATGCCGATCCGCGATGACGATGGAAAGATCATCCGGTGGTTCGGAACGAATACGGACATCACCGAACAGATGGTGATGGAGCAGAAGCTCAAGGAAGCGGACCGGCGAAAGGATGAGTTCCTCGCGACCCTCGCCCACGAGCTGAGGAACCCGCTCGCACCGATCCGCACCAGCGTCGAGCTTCTTTCCGATCCGAAGGAGACAGACGCCGAGACGGTGCGCCATGTGCTCGCGATCATGGAGCGTCAGACGTCGCAGTTGATCCGTCTCGTCGATGATCTCCTCGACCTGTCACGGATCACCCGAGGCAAGATCGCCCTGCAGCGCGATGTGATCGATCTCGAATCGGTCCTGTCCTCCTCGATGGAAACGGTGAGACCGATGTTCGATCAATCCGGCCAGCAGATCGATCTCGATCTTCCCGATCAGGACATTCCGATCGACGGGGACGAGATGAGACTGTCGCAGGTCTTCTCCAATCTGCTGTCGAACGCGATCAAGTTCACGCCGGAGGGTTCCAGGATCAACGTGAAGGCACGGGTGGACGGTGACCGGGTGAAGGTCGCGGTGGAGGATCGCGGGATCGGAATTCCGGAGGAGATGCGCGAGCGGATCTTCGAGATCTTCGCTCAGATGGAGCCGCTGGACAGGCGGCACAGCGGTCTGGGGATCGGGTTGACGCTCGTACGATCGCTGGTCGAACTGCATGACGGCACAGTCGAGGTGCAAAGCGAAGAAGGAAAAGGAAGCACCTTTACGGTCAGCCTGCCGCTTGCGGATCAGCCGGCGGCGACGGAGCAGGCTCCGAAACCCGGCCGTTCCGACGACGAACGTGGAGTGCTCCGCATCCTCGTCGTCGACGACAATGAAGATGCCGCGACCCTGATCGCGAAGCTTCTCTCTCGCGACGGGCACGAGGTCGAGGTTGCTTTCAGCGGAGAAGATGCCCTGGAGAAAGGCAAGGAGCGGAACCCGGACCTCATTCTGCTCGATCTCGGTATGCCGGGAATGAATGGCTACGAAACATTCGACGCGATCCGAAAGAAAGACTGGGGCAGGGACATCCCGATCGCCGCCCTGACCGGCTGGGGACAGGAAGAGGAACGCCGCAAGACCTCCGAGGCGGGGTTCGATGGTCACCTGGTGAAGCCGCTGTCATCGCAGGGTCTCCGCGAGGCACTGAATACGCTGACGGGTGAGTCCTAGTTTGGGGGTCGGGTCTCCAGGCCCGACTCGCGGGGGCTCCAGCCCCTCGCAAAGCAAGCGTCTGAAAGAGACCAAAGATCCCGACCTGAGCCAACGGCGCAACACGGTGAGGTTCCTCTGCTTCCATTCTTTGGCGCTTCGGCTTTGCGGGGGCTGGAGCCCCCGCAGGATCGGGCCTGGAGACCCGACCCCCGGTCTGGTCCGGGTTTCGCCGTATCTACGGCTCGTGGCTTCGCTGCTTGCGGCCGCGAAGGTCCTCTCCGGCTCGTGAGATACTTCTCGGACATACATGGTGGCACCCGACATCGCAGTGCGGGCTCAATGGGTCCATCTCGCCTTCGAGGGGCTCGGGTACCTGTGTGGCATCTCGCTGTTCATGATCGTTCGCAACCGGCGCGGTGACGCTCTCGGTGGCGACGATCGCTTTGTAATTCTGACTGCGGCAGGTCTGGGAGCAATGGTGGGATCCCGTGTTCTGGCGTTCCTCGGAGATCCCGTCATCGCTCTGCAGGGTCTCAGTGCCGGTCGCGTCGTTTTCGGCAAGACGATCGTCGGGGCACTTCTCGGAGGGTGGGCCGCGGTCGAGGCCATCAAGGCGCGGCGCGGTATCCGCGTCTCGACCGGGGACGAGCTCGTGGTGCCACTCGGTGTAGGCATCATGATCGGCCGGATCGGATGCTTCGTGACTCGGTCCGCAGACGGCACGGGGGGCGAGGCTACCTCACTTCCGTGGGCGGTCGCGGGAGCTGACGGAATCCCGAGGCATCCCGTTGCGCTCTACGAGATCGTGGCCATCGCGGCATTGCTTCTGCTGGCGACGATCATCCGGGCACGAGGGCAACGGGGAGACAAGTTCATCGTGTTTCTCGCCGGCTATCTTCTGTTTCGCTTTCTTTGTGATTTTCTCAAGCCGGAACCTCCCGCACTCGCCGGCGGACTCAGTGCAATCCAGATCGCATGCCTGCTGGGACTCGCATGCTACGGCGTGATTCTGACGCGACGACGCAGGAGACTCGAGGTGACTGCATGACACTGACGCGACCGTATCTTTACTACGACGCTGCGGTGTCGATCTGCGCCACGTGCTTTCAGAAGGTCGACGCGAAGATCGTCTTCGAGGACGAACGCGTCTGGATGCTGAAGCACTGTTTCGAGCACGGGTCGCAGCGCGTGCTCGTCGCCGACGACGTCGACTACTACCGCCAGTGCAGAGAGATTTTCATCAAGAAGCCCGAGATGCCTCTGAGGCGCAACACGCCGATCAAATACGGCTGCCCCTACGATTGTGGTCTCTGTCCCGACCATGAGCAGCACAGCTGCCTCACACTCGTCGAGATCACGGACTCGTGCAACTTGCGGTGTCCGGTCTGCTACGCCTCGAGTGGTCCCGAGCGATCGAACCACCGACCCCTCGATCAGATCGAACGGATGCTCGATGCCATCGTCGACAACGAGGGAGAGCCCGACATCGTTCAGATCTCTGGCGGTGAGCCGACGATTCACCCTCGGTTCTTCGAGATACTCGATGCGGCGAGGCGACGGCCGATCCGTCATCTGATGGTCAATACCAATGGCGTCCGGATCGCCCGGGAGCCGGGGTTTGCAGAACGTCTCGCAACGTACGCACCCGGTTTCGAGATCTATCTGCAGTTCGACTCCTTCCGGGACGATGCCCTCCAACAGATCAGGGGAGCATCATTGGCCGAGCTCCACCAGCAGGCACTTGCGAAACTGAATGAGCTCGATCTGTCGACGACTCTCGTGATGACAGTCCAGCGCGGTGTGAACGACGACGAGATCGGTGAACTGATCGACTTTGCGATCGCGCAGCCGTGCGTGCGCGGCGTCACGATCCAGCCAGTACAGGTCGCCGGCAGGACCGATGGACACGACCCCGAGCAGCACCGCCTGACGCTGACCGAGGTTCGACGGCGGATTCTCGATCAGACTGATTTGTTCCGTCCGGAGGATCTGATTCCGGTCCCCTGCCATCCCGACGCACTCTGCATGGCTTACGCGCTGAAGCATGAGGGCGCCGGCGTCGCGCTCACGTCTCTCGTCGATCGGGACGTCCTGATCGACGGAAGCAGGAACACGATCGTCTTCGAAAGAGACGAGTCGATGCGGGACGAGTTCGTGCGGCTGTTCTCGACCGGATTGTCCGAAGAGGATCGCTCGCCGCGGCTCAGCCAGCTCCTCTGTTGTCTTCCCGGCGTCAGCTCCTCCCGGCCGGTCAGCTACGGAGATCTGTTTCGCGTTCTGATCCTCGAGTTCATCGATGCCGATGCCTTCGACCTCCGATCGATCAAGAAGAGCTGCATTCACATCGCTCACCCGGATGGGCGGATCATTCCGTTCGACACGTACAATCTGTTCTACAGGGACGATCTGGAACAGACACGACTCGAACCGATCGTTCAGCGAAGGAGATGACCAGATGGAGCGGTCGACCAAGAATCAGCTGATTTCTGTGCTCGGGGGTCTCGTCACGACCGGGGTGGTTCTGTTTCTCAGCCTGTTCGCTGGTCTGATCGCGGGCGACTCCGGCGCGATCGGCCTGACCCTGATCATCGTGATCTACGGAGCGATCGTCACGATGGCGGTGATGTGGCTCCGGGTCTCGCGGCATCCGTTTGGTCGCGGTGCACTGATCGGTCTGATCGTGGGAGGTCTCGCAGGAGGCCTTTGCTCCGCGCTCTTCGTCGCCGGGGGTGGATTGCAAATCCACTGACGTTCTTTCCCTTTGTGCGAACGGACGGTCTTGCGGCGGGCTGGAGCCCACCGCGAGTCGTGGCTGGAGGCCCGACCCCCCCTCAGCGACTCCTGTTTACTGCTCGCGGGCCCGGACAATCACGGCGGAGATCTCTTCGAGATCGATCACTCCGTCGAAGAACTCTTTTCCGCCCAGCTCGGAGAGGTGGGCGACGTGCTCTCCCACCGCCTCGACCTTCCCGGTGAGCTCATCACTCGAGCTCAGTTTCACGGTCACTTTCTGACCGAGGTGCTTTTGCAGCACGGTCCCCAATCGTGTCGTCTTTCGACATCTGACTGGGTGCCTCCTGAGCAGCGTAGGTGAGACTGGCTAACTACTAACCATGGTGAGAGTCCACCTCTCGTGCACAAGACCGAAAAGCGAAGACCTGGCACCACCTGCGAGATTATGAGTGATGTCTGCGGAAGCAGTTGCAGGTGAACGTGAACTTACCTTCGAACGCCCCGTCGGCGTACTCCGCCGGTGATCCGGTAGTACGCACGCTCCAGGAACTCGGAGTGAGCTTGCGGTCGCGGCGTCCATCGCGTCGTGTAGGTCATCAGAAGGCGTGATCCATAGAGTGGGGCGACGCCTCCGAGCAGCGGCGTCCCCTCGGCGTCGAAGAGCTCGCTCGTGGAAAGATGCGTGGCTGCGGCTGAAGGATCGATCCGCGTGACTCGTCGGGTGTCGGGGGCCCAGAGAAAGTAGTCGCCGCCCGTCCAGATCGCCTTGACGTCAGGCAGCTGTTCATCGAAAGAGAAAGACCGTGACGGAACCCCGTCGAGGGACAACAGCTCTGCACCGGCGGACCACGCCACCAGCACGTGTTGTCCGTTCGTCGCCACATCGGGATTGACGAGTTCCTCGGAGTTCTCCATCACGCCTGAGAGTGTGTGGAGAGTCCCGTCGATCAGCTCGCCACTTCTGTCGAGCTGGACCGTTCGCACTTCGTAGGTCGCGGGCGGACTGTGAGGTAAGAAGGGGGGGAGGTTGAGATGCTGATTCCACGCGAGCTGGTAAGCCGTTCCTGTCCACACGATCGAACTGTCGGTCTGCGAGTACTCGTGCGGTACGATCGGTTCATCATCGATTCGCAGCACCTCGCCCTCTGCGCTCACCCTCGCCGTGCGGAGAAGCGCCGGCAGGAAGAATTCCGCCGTGCGGGTGCACGCGTAGGCGACGAGAAACTCGGAGCCATCTGACGCGACACTCTGGACTCTGCATGGCAGGCCTTCTGTCGCAGGAACGATGACGAACGGCTCGGCGTCGAGAATAGTGCCGTCATGGGAGACGCGGAGGCCTACGACGTCTTCCTCGCCAAACCACGAAGGGACCTCTTCCTCTCTGTTCCAGGCAAGCAGGTATTGGTCGGTGCTGGACGTTTTTGCGACGTGCTTCGGGTACTCCAGGTCGATCTGGTCGATCACGATCGGCTGATCTGCCGGGTCGAGCCTTTTGCCATCGCGTGTGAATCGCCACGCCTCGAGGTGATCGGTCTCCGGTAGCGTCAGGAGTATGGTGTCGCCGACGACGATCTCCGGACGCGGCTGCGACCGAAAACCGTAGGTCACCGGGTAGGAGGGATTGATGCGGGGCGGGGTCACCGAGGTCTCGATGAGTCTCGCCATCCCACCCGCGATCATGAGGAAGTTGTCTCCATTTGTGGCAACTGCTGATACCTGGCCGTCAGTCAGTGGGAACCGGTCCACAACGGTCTCCGAAATGAGGCGCGCCCCGACGAACTCACCTCCGTGCGACCAGGTGACGATCGCCTCGCCACCGGCCGCTGCGATCGATGGCTGGGTGGAGGTTTCTTCTTCACTCATCGCGAACGTACCCATGTTTCCACTTTGCGGGTCGTAACTCGCCGCCTGAATGCCGTGCTGACGCCAGACGACGAGAAACCGATTCCCGTTCCACGCTACATCCGCGTCGAATCCGGGAAACCCGTGCGTGGAGCTGGACGGCTCTCGAGCCAGCTCTGCCGTCGCGATCACCTGGCCGTCGACACCGATCAGCGCGAAGCGAAGGATCTTGTCCTCACCCTCCTGCTCGTTCCAGACGACAAAGGAGGAGCGACCATCAGTCGCGGCCTTGGGGTTCTCGGACACCGCCGTGGTCAGTGGTGTCTCGTCGACGATCTCCAGGTCATCGCTGAGCTTCGCCCAGTGTACGGTGGGGGACCAGTACTCGTCATACTGCGTTACCGCTGCTCGCACGACGCCAGCCACTTCGACCGCGTCAGTGACTCGCACTCTTCCCAGCGTCCGACCCCGCGGAACCGCACCGGACGACAGAACCTCCGCCACCCTGGTCCCGATACGACCGGCAGAATAGAACACGATCCAGTTCTCGCCACGCGAGACGACGACAGGAGCTTCGTCGCGCTCGTACGTCGGCGCAATCACGATCCCTTCCGGATCGAGAATGGCGCCGGTGGGGGAGACCCGCGTCCCATGGATGTCGCCGAGGGTCCCGCTCCACGCAATGAAATAGTGCTCACCGTCCGTACCGATCGCGCCATCGATCGGCAGTGGAGACGGTGCCGGAGAGACGGGAATGCCGCCCTGGGGATCGGGCGGATGAACCTGAGCCAGTGCAGGAACCGCAAGGAGAAGGATGATGGGAAGAAGCTGCTTCATACGGAGGTGATACGAGCGCGGAGCCTAAAACGTCTAATAACGGTATGTACAACACCCTCGATGCAGCCACGGCAGCCTCTCGCTGGGTGTCCGGTCCGCAGCTACGCGCAATGAACAGCTCGACCGCTCGCGCGATCGGCGAATGCGGCTGCTAGAGGCAGCTGGGTTTCTGCATGTTCGAGTGAGTCATCTTTCCGGCGGCCACTTCCTGACTACCGCACCGCTTCCTTCAAATTCTCCACCGCTGCAACCCGGCGCTCTTCGGCCTGTT
This sequence comes from uncultured Acidobacteriota bacterium, assembly GCA_963829355.1. Lineage (GTDB taxonomy): Bacteria > Acidobacteriota > Thermoanaerobaculia > Gp7-AA8 > JAHWKK01 > CAWHHZ01. The sequence goes on along the minus strand of CAWHHZ010000010.1, from coordinate 15,245 downwards.
GCATGCGCTGCAGGACGTCTGTTTCGGAGGCGGCGATGCGGTCGATCTCGGACCACAGGGACTCGTAGGTGGCGACGTCTTCGTCGGTCTCGAAGACCATGACCTCGTCCCAGCCGACGGTTCCGTGGCGGGCGTCCATGAAGTCGATCAGCTCGAGAGCGACGGCTGCGAACTCCTTCTCGATGGCGAAGAACTCGGCGTTCAGATCCATCGTCGTGCGATGGTTCTCCTCGGCCGATGTCAGAAAGCCTTTCCGGAAATCCTGATCGCGGAAAGGGAGTGATCTCGCCTCAGCGATCGACTCGCGATTGATCCGGATCATGTTCGTCTCGTACATCCCGAGAAGCCGCCGGTACTCGTGCACGGAGAGCCGGAGCGAACTGAGACCGTTCCTGTCGAGAAGCACAGCAGGATCGCTCAGTCCGTCGAGCGAGATCGCTCCCCCCGTGGTCAACCAGCGGTTGGTCTCCTCGGTTGCCGTCCGGTACCAGCGGTTGCCGAACTTCACCGCCTCCACCAGGTCGTCCCCGGTGCGCGAGGAGAGCACGGAGCGAACCGCCGCAGGGTTCATCGACGCCCGCTCCGGCTGAGGCTGACTCGTTTCGAGGAGGCCGTCGAGCTCCTGCTGAAGAGCGGCGGAGCGCTGGCTCTGCATGGCCGGCCCCGTCAGGAACTGAGCCGCCTGCGTGATCACGAGCAGAGCGATGATGACGAGCAGTAGCGGATTGGGATCGGTGGGCCAGCGCTTGCGGATCAGCCTTATGGGAAGGGCGAGTATCCAGTAGAAGATCGCCGGCGTGATCATCGCGCCGGTGACGTAGCCGACCCGCTCCGAAACCGGCATCGCGCCATCGGCCACAACCTTGATCACCACCAGGACAAGGTAGATTCCGAGGAGGATGATGGCGGGAGTCTTGAGCCCCTGACTCTTTTCCGCGAGTTTCAGCTCCGGGATCTCAGCCGCAAGCCTCCATGAGCCGGTACCAGGGCGCTGCACCTTGTGATGACGCCGCACTTTCCCCTGTTCGCACCACTGTTGCAGCTCCTCGAGAGACGACGCCGTGTAGACCGTGCCGTCGATCTGAACGTTCCAGACCACCACCGACTCCAGACCCGCGCCCGGCTCGCAACCCGCTCAGGAGTCGCCCGACGCGCATTCCCACGTATTGAGCCCGGACGATCAGGGCTCAGGAACGGAGTGATTGTAGTGCGCGCGAAGCCGGGAGGCCATCCTTCATATGGGGGAGGAGAGGCAATGATGAATGCGCTGGAGGTGAGGCGACCCCAACCGGCCTCAAGGGTGAAACCAGCAACTCTGGGTGAGGGGCGTGGTAGGCTGCGCATTGGACGATGTCGATCTTCGAGAAGACAACGCCTGAACCGTCTGATTCAGGGCAGCAGGAGGAGAAGCGACGGGTCGGGATCCCTGGCTCGCGTCGCTCACCGCTGTTCTATCAGCGTCGTGAAACGCTCCCCACCGTCAGCCACGGACGGGGCATCTATATCTATGACACCGATGGGAACGAGTACATCGACGGATGCAGTGGTGCGGTCGCAGCGAATCTCGGGCACGCGAACGAGCGGATCGCGAAGGCGGCAGCCGATCAGCTCTCGAAAATTGCGTTCAGCTACCGGCTCCAGTTCGAGAACACGCCGGCCAATGAGCTGGCCGAGCTCCTGGTTCAGCTCTCGCCCCCGGAACTGAACCGCGTCTTCTTCGTCAACTCCGGATCGGAGGCCGTCGAGAGCGCGATCAAGCTCGCGCGTCAGTACTGGTGGAGCTCCGGCAAGCAGGGCAAATCGATCTTTCTCAGCCGCCGTCCCTCGTATCACGGCGCGACGCTGGGGGCACTCGCGTCGACCGGCTATTCGGCGCTGAACATCCCGTTCATGCCACTGACGGTGACGTGGCCCAAGATCTCCGCCCCCTATTGCTATCACTGTCCTCTGAACAAAACATATCCCGAATGCGGGGTCGACTGCGCGAACGAGTTGCAGTGGGCGATCGAATCGTACGGTGCCGACAACATCGCCGCATTCATCGCGGAGCCGATCGGCGGAGCATCGACCGGGGCCGCTGTTCCACCCGACGAGTACTTCCCGATGATCGAGGAGATCTGTCGAAAGAACAACATCCTGCTGATCATCGACGATGTCATGACCGGCTGCGGCCGAACGGGTACCTTTTTCGGCTATTCGCACTGGAACATCAGCCCTGACATCGTCGTGACGTCGAAGGGGCTCTCCGGAGGCTACACGCCGATCGGCGCGATCATCTGCCGGAGTGAGCTCGTCGAGACCGTGCTCGATCATGGCGGGTTCATGCACGGACACACGTTCGCGGGGAATCCTCTCTCTTGCGCCATCGCGCTCGAGGCGGTTCGCATCATCATCGACGAGGGACTGGTCGAGAACTCTCGAAAGGTCGGAACTTACCTGCACGAGCGGCTTCACGAGCTGAAGGACCGGCACCTGATGATCGGCGACGTGCGGGGGCGTGGGCTGTTCTCCGCGATCGAGTTCGTTCGTGATCGCTCTGCCAGGAAAGTATTTCCTGCGCACTGGTTCGTGGCCCTCGAGATGACAGGGTTCGCCCGCGATCACGGGCTTCTGGTCTATCCGCGCCGGTCGCTCTTCGGACATTCGGGCGATCACATTCTGATCGCTCCGCCGTTGATCATCGACGAGGCTGGCGTCGACGACCTGATCACCCGCCTCGATCGAGCACTCGCGGACCTCGGAATCATCCTCGACCGGTTCGTTGCGCAGGAGACTGGCGAACCAATTCAGACGATCAAGCGGTATTCGCAGGACGAGGGTGTGCCGCCATGGGCTCGCGCCGATCTCTCCGGTGCGGTTCCGGTCATGAATGCGAACGTCACCGAGGTGATGGATCCGGAGTGGACTGTTCTCGACGAAGAAGGTGACGAGGGCTGATGATCGATCTGTGCATCACGATCGAGGAAGCAGTCTCGAGGTACCTCGAGAGCGGCCAGACGATCATGGTCGGGGGGTTCGGACGGGGCGGTGTGCCTTTTTCACTCCTCGAGTACATGGCCGACCGGCCAGATAAATTCAGGGATCTGACGCTGATCAAGAACGATGCGAATGAGCCAGACCTCGGAATCGGTCCGCTTCTCGCCCGGGGCATGGTTCGAAAACTGATTGCCACTCACGTCGGTCTGAACCCCGCGTTCATCGATCAGATGAACCGAGGGGAGGTCGAGGCGGTGTTGATGCCTCAGGGGATCTTCGCCGAGCGCATTCGTGCCGGAGGCGCCGGAATCCCGGCATTCCTCAGCGACATCGGTCTCGGTACCGAGCTCGCCGAGGGAAAACCAACCCTCGAGCTGGATGGCGAGACGTTCCTCGTCGAGAAGGCGCTTCGTGGTGACGTCGCGATGATCTGCGCCGACCGCGCCGACAGGATCGGAAACGCCTGGTTCCGCGGATCGAATCGCAACATGTGCGTCGTGATGGCCTCGGCCTGCGATCGCGTCATCGTCGAGGCGAAGGAGATCGTGGAGGTGGGGGGAATCGCACCGGAGGAGGTCCACGTCCCGAGCGTATTCGTCGACGCGGTGGTTCCGGCCGGTCCGCGACGTCACGTCGAGGAGCAGGGTGAATGAGTAAGCCGCGCCAGCTCGACTCCGTTGAGGAGACCATCGTCCGCCGCGCGGCCATGGAGCTGGAAGACGGCATGGTCGTGAATCTCGGGATCGGACTGCCGACGATGGTGCCGGCCTACCTGCCAGCGGGGGTCGAACCGATGTTCCACTCGGAGAACGGCTTTCTCGGAATGGGGGAGCCGCTCGAGGACAAGACTCCCGACCACGACGTGATCGATGCCGGGGGGCAGGCGTGTGAGCTCGTCCCCGGCGGTGCGTTCTTCGACAGCCTGATGTCGTTCGCCATCGTCAGAGGTGGAAATCTGGACGTCGCGATCCTGGGCGCCTTCGAAGTGAGTGTGCGAGGAGATCTGGCGAACTGGAAGATCCCTGGAAAGCTGACACCCGGCATGGGAGGCGCGATGGAGCTCGCACAGAAGGCCAACCGCGTCGTCATTATCTCGCGCCACCTCGACAAGAAGGGGCGGCCGAAACTCGTCGAGTCGTGCTCGCTGCCGATCACTGCCTGGGGTTGCGTCGATACGCTGATCACCGAGTGCGCCGTCTTCCGCAAGCGGGATGACCGCCTCGTGCTGACGAGCGTTCATCCCGATTACACGATCGACGAGGTGCTCGGCCCGATCAATGGTTCGATCGAGGTCCCGATCCAGGTCGAGGAGCCGCAGGAACCGTGGGACCGATCGGAAACGAGGAGCTCAACATGACCTCAAAACCAACCCGCGACGAACTGGCCGCTGCCATTAACCGGCGGCGCGCATGGGCAATCGACACCTTGAGCGACCTGGTTCGCGAGCCGACTATTCTCGGTTCGGAGGAGCTGGGGCAAAGGCGGATCGCCGCGATCTACGAAGAGATGGGCTACGACGTGAGGCGCGAGCCGATGTCTCGCAACGAGATCGAGGGACGCCCGGGATTCAGTCCCGTGGATTGGACTCTCGACGGGAAAGAAAATCTGGTCGCGATCCACGACCCCGGCGAGAAGGCCGGACGCTCACTCGCCTTCAATGGCCACATCGATGTGGTCAGCCCCGAGCCTGTGTCGTTGTGGTCGTCGCCCCCGTTCGAGCCGCGCCTCGTCGAAAACGAGGAGGATGGCGAAACGTGGTTGTACGGGCGGGGAGCGGGTGACATGAAGGGTGGCACCACGAGCTTTCTCTGGGCGCTGACCGCACTCCAGGATCTCGGTTTTGAGCCCGCCTCGCCCGTGATCTGCCAGTCTCCGGTCGAGGAAGAATGCTCGGGTAACGGGTCGCTGGCGATCCTGGCGAACGGCCACCTCGCCGACGCGTGCATCATCCCGGAGCCGTTCGGCGAAACGATTCTGCGCCGGCAGGTCGGTGTGATCTGGTTCACGGTGCGCGTAATCGGCCGGACGACCCACGTGCTCGCCGCAGGACGCGGAGTGAACGCGATCGAGAAATCGTGGCTCATCATCCGGGCCATGCGCGAGCTCGAGGACGAGATCAACAAACCGGAGAACGTTCCCGCGGGGTACGCAGGCATCGATCATCCCGCTAACCTGAATGTCGGAATCATCCAGGGTGGCGACTGGGCGAGCACGGTGGCGGGTGAATGCGTCGTGCACTTCCGGATCGGGCTCTTCCCGGGTCAGAGCCTCGAGGAGGTCAGGGAGATGGTCGAGGATCGCGTGCGTGCGGTCGCCGAGTCGGATCCGTGGCTGCGCGAGTCTCCTCCCCGGGTCGAGTACAACGGCTTTCAGGCAGAAGGATGTGAGCTCGATCTCGATGGCGAGTTTGGTTCCGCGCTTCGTCAGACACACAAGGATTGGCGCGGGAGCGAGCCGGAGGAGTTGAGCGCCACCGCCACGACCGACGCACGCATGTTCAGGCTCTACCACGACATTCCGGTCACCTGCTACGGACCGGTCGCGCGAGACATCCACGGTATCGACGAGAAGGTGAGTATCGACTCGATGCAGCGTGTCGCGGAAGTGATGGCCGATTTCACCGGCCGCTGGTGTGGGCTGAGGAGGATGGGCCGATGATGTTGCGAGAGCCGGTCGGAATCGTTCATCCCCGTCGTCTGGCGGTCGGGAAGCTCGCCGGCGTGCTCGCGGGGTTCGAGGCGTACCAGTTGCTCGGCCACCTGTTCGGCGCGGTGATGCGCGAATCGGGCCGCGCTTCAGTCGACGAGGTCATCGCGGGCAATGTGCGAAACTCGATCGGCAACGTGACGCGGGTCGCTGCACTCGACGCCGGGATCCCGGTCGGCGTGCCGGCCATGACGATCGACCGGCAGTGCGCCTCGGGCCTCGAGGCTCTGGTCGTAGCGGCAGCCAAGATCAACGCCTCGCTCGCCGATTCGGTACTGGTCGGCGGCGTGGAGAGCGCGAGCCGCTGCCCGTGGTTCATGGAGAAGACGCCGAGGGCCTGGTCGTACGCGGAGCCGCGGCCGTACCCGATCCGCCTGTCGACACCAGAGATTGGCGATCCGCCGATGGGGGAGACCGCGGAGATCCTTGCCGATGAATTCGGGATCACCCGGGAAGAGATGGACGAGTTTGCCGCGGAGAGCCACGCCCGTGCGGCGAAGGCTGGCGAGGATGGCGGGTTCTCTGACGAGATCGTTCCGCTCGCAATCCCGCAGAGGAAGGGCGAGCCTTACCAGCACGTGACCGACGAGACGGTGCGGGCCGGGACGAGCGTCGACGCGCTGTCGAGGCTCCCCACCGTGTTTCGAAACGATGGCCGGGTCACGGCAGGCAATTCCTCGCCTCTGACTGACGGTGCAGCGGCCGGACTGGTGCTGTCGAAGAGCGCACTCGAAGAAGAGGGAATCACTCCCGACGCGTGGCTCACGGGAGCCTCGGTCATCGGACTCGATCCGTCGCGGATGGGTCTGGGCCCTGTCGGGGCGAGTCGCGACCTGCTCGACGCTGCAGGCCTCAGCGCGGACGAGATCGATCTCTGGGAGATCAACGAGGCGTTCGCCGCGCAGATCCTCGCTGTCAACCGGGAGCTCCGCATCCCCTCTGAAAAACTCAATGTGAATGGCGGCGCGATCGCGCTCGGCCACCCGCTCGGCGCGTCAGGAATGCGTCTGGTCGTCACAATGACACACCTTCTGAAGAGGAGGGGACTGAAGCGAGGGATCGTGTCGCTGTGCGTGGGCGGTGGGCAGGGAGTGGCCGCACTGATCGAGACGAGCGTCTGAGACGAGACGGTCGTCGATCGGCGGCTTCGCCGCGCCAGACTCCGCGGCACAATTCCCTCAGCACCTTCTAATGAGCCATCTGGTATCCCATTGAACACTGATGGAGAAGTCATCCCTCCGCTCCGCTCGCTGCGCTCGGGATGAGGTGGGTGTCATTTCACTCCACTGGCGTAGCGGGCGACGAGCAGCGAGGCACTGCGTTGGCGGCGGGCCGCCAGGCCGGATCCAGCGCATACACGTCCGCACGACGGCGACCACTGCGAGTTCCCCCCTCGGGTCAATTGGCAGGTTCCGCGATCAGGCGCACGCCGATACTGAAGCCCAGGTCCTGCGGGCGGTGCGTGTAGCGGAGCGCACAGCGCGCACTGTTCGCGTCGAAGTACCAGCTCCCGCCTCGAATGACGCGGAGCTCTGAGTCGCACTGCAGGAGAGGATCCGTCACCGCTCCAGTCGGATACGGGCAGTGCCAGTCTTCGGTCCATTCCCACACGTTCCCGTGCATGTCGTAGAGTCCCAGACTGTTTGGTGAGAACGAGCCGACAGGCGTAGTCGCCTCACGATCGATCCCTGGCGGACCGCCGTCGTACGGATAGCTGCCGTCGTAGTTCGCATCGTCAGTGGTCAATTGATCGCCGGTATGGAACGGCGTAGAGGTACCGGCGCGGCATGCATACTCCCATTCGGCTTCGGTCGGCAGCCGGAACCGATGTCCGGTCATCTCCTCCAGTGCTTCGATGAATGCCATCACGTCGAAGAAATTGATCCTTTCGACGGGACATTCGGCACAACCGGCGAACGAGCTGGGGTTCTCGCCCATTACGAGCTCCCATTGCCGCTGGGTCACCTCGAACTGGCCGAGGAAGAACGGCTGGCTGATCGTGACGCGGTGAAGCACCTCCTGATCCTCCCGGCCTGGTTCTTCAGGAGGACTCCCCATGAGAAATTCTCCGGCCGGGACCCGGACGAACTTCATCCCGGTAAGGCTCTCCGTCCAGACATCGTCCGTCGTAGTGCAGGAGCCGAGAAGGCCGCCAGCGAGGAGGAGAAAAACCTTGAAGACGCGTGTCTTTTTACGGAGATGTGAACTTGCTGCCATGATCGCTGAAATTCTAGCCCGCATTTCTGAGATCTACTGGTCGGGGAGCTACTACTGGAGTATGACTGGCCAGGGTGGGGTCGATGTCGAGACCGTTTCTCTCCACGAGGCCGGCCACGGTCTCAGCCAGGCGCATTTCGGAAAGATCTTCGCCAGCGGCGGCAACGGCAAGCTTCATTTCTCTCCGCTGGCCGTCATGAACGAGCGCCAGCTCCACGCCGACAGAGCACGTAACTTGCGAGGCCCCTCGCTTGCCCGCCCACCCGCCCGCTCGGGGTGACAATCGCTTAACTCAACGCCATTGGGACAGCAGTCCCGGTCTCGAACTACCTCCGTACACCGAGCATCGTCTCCTTTACTGCGATCGCAGCGCCTCGAGGCGCTTTCGCGCGGCTTCGGCGTTCGGGTACTCAGGGTCGATCTCCAGGGCACGAGAGTAGAACTCGATCGATTTCGCCTGATTTCCGAGATGGAAGTGGAACTCGCCGATCGAGTCATAGAGATTGGCGACGTTCGGATGTATTTCTGTCGCGGCCATCAAAAGTTGCAGGCCCGCTTCAGGCTTTCCGGCGTTCGCGAGCTCATAGGCGAGCACGTTGAGATGAACGGCTCCAGCTCCTCCCTCGGGGTCGATCTCGAGAGACTTCCGGATCAACGGTCGGGCTCCCTCGGCATCGCCGGTCAGGATGTGCAGGACTGCGAGATTCGCGGTCGTCTCGTCTGAATCGGGGTACAGGTCGACCGCGGCCCTGGCGAAAGAGAAGGCCTTCGGGATGTCGCCGTCGACGACCGCGGCACGCAGCTCTGTCTCGAGCTCCGTGGTGAAATCGGGATAGACCGTCGCACCCGCGAACATCTCCGTGAGAGTCTTCACGAGCCGCTCGAGATCGGTGCCGGAGTCGATCGTCAGGTCACGGGTCTCAGCCGTCCAGGTGCGCTCCCAGTCCGAGGCAAATCGCTGAATGCTGGAGACGAAACCGGCATCGAGAGCGATCCTGTCGCTACCTCCGTCGATCCCGGAAAAGTCTCTGAGCAACGGAAGAACACCATGGTCGTAATAGGAGTCGAGGTCTTTTCCCCTGCCGTCGAGGACGTCCGCCATCCAGGAAATGACGGCAACGAGAGGTTCGCCGGTTGCGGGATGAACGCCGCGGGACAGCATCTCGGCCGCCTTTTCCGGCGGCGACGACACTGCCTCATCCAGGTACGCAAAGGCGGCTGCGAGCTCTTCGGGGTCGGTCGTCAGAGGCTCACCGAACTGGTCGTAGTACCGCATCCCGAAATCGAACGCGTTGTCGAGTCCTCGGATCACGGTCCGATCTTTTGTGTCACCCGCCCAGTATCGAATCGCCCACGGCTCATCCATGACGATCTCGAATGTTCTGAACGCGAACGCCGACGGATTTGTGTTCTCGTGGTTGGTCGCGACAGCAACGGCGAAGTGTTCATGTGGAGCGATGAGCAGGTAGGTCCGGGTTTCTGCCTGGGAGCCGCCGTGACCGACCACGAAGCGGCCATTCGCGGTGTTGGTTCCCCACCCGAAACCATACCCGACGTTACGTCCGTCGGTCGTCGACTGCGCCGTCCACATCCGGCTCCGTGTGTCGTCATTGAGCAGCTTTCCTTCCCAGAGGCCCTGGGCGAATGCGAGCATATCGGGCACCGTCGAGCGTGTACCTCCGCCCGCGAAGCGGCTGCTGATATCGACATACTCGGAACGCTGAAGCTCCCCATCCAGGAGTTCATAGCCTTCCACCCGGTTTGGGATGATTGCGCGCGGATCGTCCATCCGCGTGTCGAGCATCCCGAGGGGCTTCCAGACGTGCTCGGTCATGTACTCGCCGTAGCTCTGCCCGCTTGCCCCTTCGATCACGGCGCCGAGCAGATTGAACCCATAGCTCGTGTAGCTGTACCTCGTTCCGGGCTCCGCGACGAGATCGAAATCCTCGAAGACGGCGATCGCCTCCCGCGTGTTCTTCGGTTCCTTGAAATGACCTTCGAGATCGTAGTTGCGGTAGTGAGTGATCCCTCCGAGATGGCCGAGGAGCTGACGGATGGTGATCGGGTACTCCTTTTTCGGGAAATACGGAACGTAGGTCTGGACCTCGGCGTCGAGGTCAACCTTGCCCGCTTCGACCAGCGTCAGGATCCCGATCGCGGTCATAGGCTTGGTGACCGAGGCCATACGGTAGGAGGACTCGGGGATCGCCGCAACGCCATTCTCGAGGTCGGCGTACCCGAAGCCGTGGACCCACATCTGGTCGCCCTTGATGAAGCCGATGGTCAATCCGACGGTCCCCTGAGACTCCATCCTGTCCTCGACGTACCGCTCGATCCGTTCGATCTCCGAACCGAGTGCCGTTTCCGAGGCCGGCGGTGGCGTGGGGTCGGGTATCGCAGGAGGCGCGGAGCTGGCACAGCCAAAGGTCGCGGTGATCGAAACGATAGCGAGAAGGGTTGAGAAAAGCCGACGGCCGCAGGTCGGTGTGTTCAACGCTCGTTCATTCATAACTCAGTGTACGACGCGGATGACGCCCTGTTTCAAAGTGAGGGATCCGCCATGGACTATTCGAAACGAGACTACTCGCGATCTTTGTCGTGGCGACCGGGGGGCATTCCCGCTCGATGGCAGAGTAGATGCCTTCAAAGTCCGAAACTCTCAATACATTGATCCGGTAGAGGGCAAGCAGTCGGGATATTGCCCCGCAGTGATCCGGTTCCGGCCGTTTCGTTTGCTTTCGTACATGAGTTGGTCTGCCCGATCCATGGCGTTGTCAGCACTTTCGTCGCTCCGGGGCGTGGTGATCCTGATCGACACGGTCGGGCGGACCAGCTCGTTTGCAACTTCGACTTCGATCTGTCTCACTACCGCGCCCATCCTGAAAAAGAGGTCGAATCTGACGGCGACGTCATCATGTTCCAATTTTCGCGTTCGGTACTCTTTCGGTACCATCGCTCTATCCGTTGAACACGAACCCCTGACCCGGGAGCTGCCATGGTCCGCAACAACGTCTCTCTGACGACGCTCCTCGCGTTGATGCTTGCGATCGGTGCCGAGGCCGCGGTGCCTGCGTCTGAGCGCCAGGCCCTGGTCGCACTCTATGAGTCGACCACCGGTCCGCAGTGGCTCGATCAGCAGGGCTGGCTCGGCGCCAGCGGTTCCGAATGCGACTGGGCGGGTATCACGTGCAACGGATCGGAGAGTGCGATCGTCCGCATCGCGCTTCCGCAAAACTACCTCGAGGGGATGATTCCACCTCAGATCGGAGACTTCTCCCAGCTCGAGGAGCTCGTTCTGTCGCGAAACTACCTCTCGGGCCAGCTCCCGGCAGCCATCGGTCAGCTTACGAATCTGCGGGCGCTGGTGCTCGCGGACAACGAACTGACGCTTCCGCTTCCTGACTCATTGTCGTCGCTCGATCGTCTGGAGAGACTCGATCTGAGCGGCAACCGTTTTGACGGTTCGATCCCGCCCTCGATCGGAAGCCTCGTAGCGCTCCATTCACTCGATCTCTCGTACAACGCCTTCCGATCCGAGTTGCCCGACTCGATCCTCGCTCTGACGAATCTCGCTGATGATCAGTCAGACTTCCGGTTCAATGCGCTGATGACGAGCAACGCCTCGATGCAGGAGCTGCTCGACCGAACTCAGATCGGCGGTGACTGGGCGAGCAGCCAGACCGTGGCACCGCTCAACGCCTCCCTCTCCGCAGCCGGGATCGAGTGGGATCCGGTGTCGCCGGCGAGCGGTGAGGGACATTATCGAATCGTCTTGAGTAGTCAGTCTGGAGGACCCCCGCAGGTGCGTTCCACCAGTTCGAAGTCGGCGTCTCGATACGACGTGCGCGATCTGTTCGGCGAACTGACGACCACCGTTCACACCGTCACCGTCCCGCATCGCCGACAGAAGAACCTGCTGATAAGCGGTCCGTCCACACCAGTGGAGTTCACGAACTTCGGTTACGCTCCCGACTTCCCGTTTTTTCAGTTCGGCATCCGACCGGAGCCGCTGGTGCAGATCGCCGGCGTTCCTCAGAACAGCACGTACTTCACGATCGTGAACTACGGAGGACTCGGCGGCGAAGCATTGCTCGATCAGCAGGGCGAGTTCTTCACGCTGAGCGAGTCGGAGCTTTTCATCGACCGGCTCTCGACGAAGCGAATCGATGTTTCGTCCCTGCCTCAGCCTCCGGGTGAGTACGAGGGAGAGGTCGTGCTCACGGGTGACGGGACCTTTCAGCCTCTTCGCATGCCGGTCTCGCTTCTCTCGATCCCCTCACCAGCCGATCCTGATGGTGTACCGGAGCAGAGACGTGTCGACCTCGTGAGCGGCCGAACGACGCTTCGCTCGACTGCCACGTTCCGCAACGATGGCGATGAGGTGCTCTCCGGCGCCGTCACTTCCGACGTGCCCTGGATCATTCCCGTCACCGAGTACGTCTCGGTACCTCCCCACGGGTCAGCCGACGTCCAGTTCGACATCGACCCACAGGCGCGTCTCGACTCCTCCAGGGAAAACGGTGTGAGCTACACCGGCACACTGAGGGTCGAGTACGCTGATGAGGTCGAGCCTGTCACCAATGGCTTCGGCTATGAGGACCAGCACACGACCGGAGTTTCGACGACCTTGTCGACCGTCGTCAGCATGATTCCTTCCCGACTGTCTCTGATGGAGATCAGATCTACTATTTGATGAAGTCGATGCTGGATCTCTGATCTGGTCTGCAGCAGTGTTGCGATCTTCACCTGATGCTCGAATCGCTGATGTGTTGCGTAGCGCTGCGAATCGATCCGTAACCTCCGCGCCCTTCTTCACGGAGCTGGCTCCGCCGCAATTCGTCACGGGCCGTGACGTACATAGTTGCAGCCGCGGCGTCATCATGCTGGGGTCGCTGCTTCGGCACGATGTTCCCTCGACCCTCCGGGAGTGGTGTGTATCGAGGTGCGCTCTTTGAATCTGTCTGGTGCGGCGTCGGCGTCGGGTCGATGGTTCTCGACGTCGAGGAGGAGGGCTCGCCGGAACGGTGCTCCTGCTGTTCGGCTGGAGAACGGTGCACGGCAGGGTGGGGGAGCAGATCAACCTGACCGGACCGGCCTTCTTTGATCCGCAAGATCTGTTCGATTCAGGCGACGAGCGCTGCTGGAGCCAATGGAGAAATCGAAACGCTCCCGACCCGTAGTGGCGAGGAAGTCGGCACGCTCGGCCCCTGAAGGTCGGCGCCTGGGGTCTGATCGAGCTGCAGAGCTTTGCTCCTGCAGCGACGGCGACGGGGCGCATCGGTACGCGTCGAGGAGGAGCCCGCTGGAACCGGTTGTCGCCCACGCTCTTCTTACTCGGCGAGAACGGAACGATCTGTGGGGGGTTGTGGTGGTACTGGAACGTACAAACTGGGCCGAGCTGTGCACGTTGACCTTGTTGTCCTCATCGTGGCGCCCTGGGACGGGGGCTGGGTTCTGGCGGAAGGCCGTCGCCGCGGCGTCCTCAGGCCTCGGTGCTGTCTCTGTGGACCCGAACGACAGTCGACTCTCTCGCTCCCTCCAACCCTGACCGCGTCCGGTAGGCAGTGGCACGATCGTATTCCGACGAAGGTGGACGGTGGAAGTGACGAAGTGATCGTCGCGTGCTCTGCGCCGGACGATCACGATCAGTGACGTTGTTGCGACATTCGGTCTCGATGGAACGGGTGGATGTTTACATCACGGTCAACGCCGCTTCGAGGCGAGGCCACGGGGACGGTGGCTCGTGACTAGACGAGGAGGCGGAGCCGCCAGGATCGACTATCAGCTCCGTCCGCGCTGGAGCGGCGTGAAGACTCTCGGAGCGGCGTTCCATCGGTTGTTGGAGACAGTTCGTCAAAAGACGATCGACGACGTTATTTCGACGACCTGGCAGATGCTTCCGGTCACTCGAGACCAGTGGAGAAAGCGTCGACCGTTCGGTCGACGATCCGTGTCGCGACAGGCGCTGCACTTCCTGCTGCTGCTGTCGTCCGGCGCGAAGCCCGATCTTCTCTCGAACCACGTTGTGCCCGGTCCGATCGGACGCCCCATCATGGGCGAGGCGCGGTTTACCTCCATCGATGATTTCTTCGACGACCCCGTCGTCGAATTCGATGCGTGCTGGACGGAGCATGGGGCTCGGGCCCCATCATCACCGAGATGGTCGAGAACGTGATCCTGCGGACACATCTATCACAGATTCCGACCAACCCTGGCTTCAGCTGTCGGCAAACGGATGGCTCCGGTCAGTTGCCACAACCCTCGCATTCCTGGGCCTCTGGTGACCATGTTCATCGGCGGCGACGAGCCGTGGCGGAATGAATGCCCGCGCTCGCAGACACTACGCTGAATTTCTTGCCCCGCCTGGTCCTGCTCGCGCACGACGCTGGCCTCGACCTCGTCGTCTTCTTCGCCGACTTCCCCGCTGCGATACGACCGCGCTCCGACGATCATGTTCGGGCGTACCTCTTCGATGCCGTTCATGCTGCGGCATCGACTTCACCAACTGGCTCGGTCAGGCGCAGCTTCACGATCCTGGTCGACCAGGCCGGCGACGTCGACGACGAGCCAGGGCAGGCGATGCGCGGCAGCCGAGCACGTCGACGAGGATCGTTTACGGAAAGACACGCCTGAACTTCAGGCCGAGGATCACTTCACGCAATCGACGGCATGCTGTCGCCCCATCGGGCAGCGAGAGACTCAGGGCTCGCGACGGATGATCACTGCATCGATCGCTCCCGCGAAGATCGTCCAGGGCAGGACGCAATCATGAGCGCCGCAGCGCCTCCGTTGATCTTCCGGGCCCGGTCCATGTGGCCGAGGACACGCTGAGCAGCGTGACGGTACCCACTCATCGCCAGGGCCGGCTCCCCCGCGCAAGAAGATGGGGCTCCATGCCGCGTTGAGCGCTAGTTGCGCTGATCAAAGCTCGAGCGCATGGTCCCGGCCCCGTTTCACAGCTGGTACGCCGCGCACCGCCATCACGCCGTAGAGCGTCGTCCAGACCACAGGGAAGACCTGCCGAGGAGGATCGAACGGCGCTGGTTGAACTGGTGGTACGATTTTCCGCTCTCGACGACGGCTGGGCGCGGAGGGCCCCAGAGACTCCAGTCCCTCACCCTCCGAAACGTCAGCGGCGGCCGAGGCTTGATCGTACGACACGCTGCCGCGGCAACCCTTGTTGTCCTGAGGTTGTATGAGTTACTGCCGCACCGTAATCGACGAACGAGGGGCAGCATTAGAAGCGATCGGTTCTCGCCTCCACGGGCGAGGCTCGTGATGATGATGGTCGTGGAGGAAGCGCATTCGAGAGACGCATTCAGAACAGAAGGGCCGCGGGGCCGCCG
>CAWHHZ010000009.1:0-369579 GCA_963829355.1 uncultured Acidobacteriota bacterium | reverse complement strand
TCGTTGGACGAAGCTGCGCGATCTTGTTTCGCGGTTGGTTGCCCCCGCCCGGATCTCTCCTGATCGTTCGATCGCAGCATAAAGTCCTCGGAGATATCGGCTTACCGAGGTAGCCTCGGGGCGTGGACCTCGGAACGATCATGCGGACGGCGGGGGACGCGTACCAGGCGTCGCGGCCGACCACGAGTCAGCAGCGGAAGGTGATGCGGGCGATCTCTCGCTGCCGGACTCCGGAGCTCGGCGGGCACCGGGATCGTTGCAGCAAGTGCGGACACGAAGCGGTCGTATTTCACTCGTGCCGCAACCGGCATTGCCCGCGTTGCCAGTCTGAAGCGCGAGCGAAGTGGCTCGAGGATCGGCGAAAGGAACTGCTCAATGTTCCATACTTCCACGTCGTCTTCACCGTGCCGGACAAGCTGAACCCTCTCGCGCTGCATGCACCGGCGGTCTTCTATGATCTGCTGTTCCGCGCGGTCGCGCAGACGCTGCTCGAGATCGGCGCGAGCCGGATGGGTGCGCGGCTCGGCTTTCTCGCGGTGCTCCACACATGGGGACAGTTGCTCACGCTCCATCCGCACATCCACTGTGTCGTTCCGGGCGGGGGTTTCTCTCTCGATGGAGAGCGATGGATCTCGTCGAGCAAGACCTTCTTTCTTCCGGTCAAGGTTCTTTCGCGGCGCTTCCGCACTGTCCTGACCAGGATGCTGCTGGATGCCTTCGACGAGGGCTCGCTCGCCCTGCCCGAGGCGATCGCTCACGACAGAACGGCTTTCGAGCTTCTGCTCGCGCGCGCTTCGCACACCGACTGGGTGGTCTATTCGAAACAGCCCTTCGGCGGGCCTGAGCAGGTCCTCGGCTATCTCGCCGCGTACACGCATCGGATCGCCATTTCGAACCGGCGCATCCTCGACTGCGATGGTGACAGGGTCACTTTCTCGTACAAGGACTACCGCAACAGCAGTGAGCAGAAGACGACCTCGCTCGAGACCAGCGAGTTCATCCGGCGATTCCTCATGCACGTCGTCCCGCCGCGGTTCGTCCGGATCCGCTATTACGGTTTCCTCGCCAATCGCTCCCGGGCCGAGAACATCGCTCGCGCCCGTGATCTGATCGGCCTCGAGATCCCGCTTCCACCCGAGCGCCCGACGACGTTCCGCCAATGCCCCGAGTGCTCGGACGGCACGATGAACTTTCTCGCTCTCCTCGGGCTCGACTTCATTGTTCCGGAGACGGCTGATACCTCATGACGATCCCCACGGTCTCGTCGAACTCGCTCACCCTCGTCGAATGCCCCGGCGCTCGCCGAGGAGAGGTCCGAGGAGCGATCCGTGCTGGTCGTTCTTTCCTGTCCATTCCTTCAGCCGGTCCACCGAATATCCTGCTTTTCGGCGCGTCCGTCCTTTCCTTTCACGCGCGATCTGCGCCGAACCGGCCTCAGCACGTGGCGCCTTCATGGATTGAAAACCCATAGGCACCCGTCACCCTTCGTCCAACTCGCCGTTCGAGCAGACCTCACACCGCACTTTCTGCTACGCTGAGACGAGCTGTCTCGAGCGGTGTGAGGCAGCTCAACTAAAAGTTAGCTGTCTGAGGGAAATGCTCCAATTCTTCGCTATCGTGCTCGCGTTGTTGATCTCGGCTGGTGAGTCCCAGGCAGAGACTGTGGAGGAAGTGACTTTCTCACGAAACGGATTCATCTCGAACGAAACTGGCTATACCTATTGTCACCTGAGTGCGACGTATCCACAGGTTCGACTTCAAGATCCGGGATTGTCTGCACGTTTGAACGAGCGGATCGAACGCGACGTGATGGAGAGGATCGGTTCCTGTCCGGAGGGGAAGCTTCTATCTCGCGAAGGAATCTCGGTCGACGAGATCCGAGGCTGCATCACTACTGAAGAATCGTGTGAGATCACGTTCGTGTCCAACGGCGTCGCGAGTCTGAAATGTACCACCACGTGGCCGTCAGAAATGTTTTGTGGTGCGAAGCCGTCAGCGAATGTTCACAATCTGCTTTACGCGCTGCAAGACGGAGTCGTGAAGCCTGTGCGGGCAGAGGACGTGTTTGTAGGCGATGAAGCCATCTCACAAATCCTGGAGATCCTCGAGAACGAGCTCGAAGTTCAGAGAACCGAGTCCAACAACGCGATCAGCGTTGAAGAAGTGCCTGAAGTTGCGAGAGAACTTTTCGAAAACATGGCGCTCACAGAAGAGGCGCTCGAGTTTAGTGTCATGCCGCGGCACGGCTGCTATTACGAGGTCTCCGTACCTCTGAACGAGATTTCCTCTCTCGTGCGGCGAGAGTACTGGCCATGGCAAGAGACAGCTAACTGAACGCTCGAGCCGACCAGCGCACGCTCGACCGCTACTCAATCTTTCAACATTGCTGAGGCGTGCGCTGGCGGCTCAGCCACGATCGTTAGCGGCTATGCGTAAAATCGCCGACATCCTATTGATTTGTGCCATGCTCGCGGTTGGTTTGATCGTGGTCGGGGCCTTTGGTTTGGGCTTCCTGTTCTGGTACGACGAAGAGCATGGCGGACCCTCGATGGAAATTACGAATGTGGATGGAGCGAAGCACGTGGATCTGAGGTATGTCGGTGAGTATTGTCGATCCGTGACGCGCATCAAACTGTTGAGGTCGTCCGACAGAGAGGTCGTCTGGGAAATCTACAATAGCCGTGGTGCACTCTGCGAACTGGTCCTGACGCCGGGAGAAAACCGGGTGGATCAACCGGGCACGGAATCCTACAGAGTAGTTGTTCCAGCGGCCGCGAGCTTCCAGATTCAACCAGGGGTGGAGTACATCATCGAGGCTCACTCACAAAATGGCGGCGTCACCGATCGCAGAATCCTGTTCAGCCCACCCGCCGCTAACCCGCGGCTCGAGCGGACCAGCGCACGCTCGACCACTACTCAATCTTGAACCATCGTTGGGCGTGCGCTGGCCGCTCAGCCTCAACCGTTGGGCCCATTGTCATGTCAAAAATCCAGTTAATCCTAGCGATAGTCATTCTTTCCGCGGCGTCGGTTGTCGAGGCGGAGACGCGTGGTCGCAGCGTGGCTAGGCCGCATCCGCCAGAGGTGCTCGAGCGGGTCCTGATGCCGTTTGCAGGAGAGGCGCAGGTCGGTGTGCAGTACTGGGCGAGCCAGTTCCGAGCTAGGAATGGCAGCGACCGCCCGATCACGATATTTTTCCCCTTTCCCTGTCAGATTGGAACCGGTTGCCCGCCCAATCAGCCCTTCACACTCGAGCCGGGCCAACTCCTGATCAATCCCACCTACGCCGGGAGCCGCGGTGTCTTTCTTCACATCGAGAAAAACGAATTGCGGAAACTCGACTACAGTTTACGGGTCGAAGATATCGCGGGCTTGATCGTCGTTGGCAGAGTCTTCCTGGGAACCGAACTGCCTTTGGTAAAAGAAGATCAGTTCTCATCCGAAGTGGCTCTGCTCAACGTTCCTGTCAGAGGCGGGTCGGAAACATTTTTACGTATTTATGCCTCGAGCAGTTCACCGACTTCGGCTACCATTGAGATCTACTCGTCAGTGTTCGAAAAGGAAGTGCTCTTGATGACAGAGCCGGTCATTCTTGAAGCTGGTGCTGGCATGGATGGTTTTGAAACGCATCCGGCATTTTCGATGGTAGACCTCACGAGCATCCTGGCTTCGATTGAAGATCAGACGGAACAAGGCAGACTGACTGTAAAGGTGATCTCGAACTCAGGTGCGGAGCTCTGGGCATTTCTTGCTGTAATGGAAGAGGGAGATCGATCGTTTACCGCAATTACCCCTGGACGCTGATCGGCCTAACCAACGGACCGAGCGGACCAGCGCACGCTCGACCGCTACTCTAATTTTTCAACGCTGGTGAGTGCGTGCGCTGGCCGCTCATCCTCGACCGTTAGCCGCCTGGAATCACCGTAGAGTAGAATTTGTCGTATGGCAATCACTGCTGCTCAGGTCGTGCACAGCGACCCTGACATCATGGGTGGTGAACCGGTGTTCGTCGGTACCAGGGTTCCTGCTCGTACGCTTTTCGAGTTTCTCGAAGCAGGAGATTCTCTCGATGACTTTCTCGATGAATTCCCCTCCGTGACGCGGGGGCAAGCAGTCGCCGCCCTGGAGATTGCGAGAGAGGCTGTGAACGGCGTTGCGCATTCTCGTTGATGAGTCGCTACCGCGCCATTTCGCGGCCGAGATCACTGGGCACGATGTTTCAACTGTTCGCGAACAGGGATGGCTTGGGCTGAAAAATGGCGTTCTTCTGCGCGCCGCCGCTGAAGCAGGATTCGATGCTCTCGTTACGGCAGACCGAAGTGTCGAGTTTCAGCAGAATCTAGAGAAGCTGCGGATCGCTGTCATCATCATGGGAGGGCGAAACCGGCTGCCGGATCTGAAGCGTCTCGTGCCGCAACTGCAAGAGGCAATCGTCACGATCGCCCCAGGCAAGGCAGTGCGAATCGGCGGCTAACATACGGGTCGAGCGGACCAGCGCACGTTCGACCACTACTCAATTTTTGACGCTGGTGGGCGTGCGCTGGCCGCTCACCCTCGATCGTTGGCGGCTCGTAAACGTGAAGAAAAGAGTGCTGCTTTGGGCTTTGCTGATCGTCAGCATTGGTCTAGTTGCCTTGGCGGTTCTCGTGCTGGACAACCTGTACTGGCAGCTGGCCGTCAAGCTCGACATGGAGACCGCGAAACCGTTCCTGTGGCGAGCGTATGGCTTATTGGCCTTCGGAGTCATCGGCGCTGGTGCCGCCGTCGTAGCTCTCCGGCGAAATCGAAGATCGTCAGGGCCCGTTTAATGTTGGCGCAAAGCCCTAACATACGGGTCCAGCTGCCCGGGCACTCGTTGCCGCTGCTCAATCTTGCACAATCTGGAGCGTGCCCGGGCAGGTGAACTCAGGCCGTTAGCGGCCTCGGGCGCGCCAATAGCCTGGGCGCTGCCGGTGATGAGCGAAGGCGATGATTTCGATCAACTCCGGCCGTTCGCGATAGATCACGAAATATGGGAAGCGACGAATCGGGAAGCGTCGCGCGATGCCTTTGACTCGAGCGCGTCGCACTCTTTCACCGATGCCCGGCCGTTCCTGGATCAGTGCCAGCGTGCGCCGGATCTCATCCCAGAGCTGCGCTCCGAGGCCGGGGCGCTCCTCCTCTATTATCGGATCATTGCGGCGCGAAGCTCCGCGTCTGCGTCGTCCTCAACGACCAGAGGTTTCACCGGCCGAAGATCTCGCGATCGATGCGTGCACGAACCTCAGTCCAATCCGAAGCAACGGCCTCGCCGGAATCGAGAGCCGCGCACCGGCGCTCGATTTCGGCGGCCCAGGCGGCATCCACGTCATCCTGCTCGGCGGCGTCCAGGCTCTCGATCAACCTCGCGGCGAGCTCGGCGCGTTCACTGTCGGGCAGGTCCAGAGCTTCGTCCAGCAGTCGTTGTGTCGTGTTGGTCATGCGGCTCCCAGTCTACCTCGGTAACACGGCCCTAACCCGCCCCTTCCACCGGACACGGGCACGCGCTACCATTACTCATGAAGCTGCGGTCTGCGCGGCGTGCCCGTGCAGGTGAACCGCGGTCGTTAGCCCCCTCGAAAGGAGAAGAAGACATGGACCGATTGCGTCTCGTTATCCGCGTCACGATGATGCGAGCGGCGGTCGGCTCCCGGGTGGTCAACCGGGCTTCTCGGGGCGATGCCTGATGTCGCGCCGCGTGCTGCTGTCCTGGAGTTCGGGCAAAGACAGCGCCTGGACTCTGCACATGCTCCGAAAGGAGCCGGACGTCGAGGTCGTCGGCCTCCTGACGACCGTCAATACCACCCACGGGCGTGTCGCGATGCACTCGACTCGCCTTACAATCCTCGAGGCGCAGGCACGCAGCGTCGGGCTCCCGCTCCATATCATCTCCCTCCCATGGCCCTGCGCCAACGAAGTGTACGAGCACGAGATGCGTCGGGCGATCGAAGACGGGCTCGAGAGAGGTGCAACGCACGTCGCCTTCGGAGACCTGTTCCTCGAGGACATCCGCGCCTATCGGATCAAGCAGCTCGAAGGCTCCGGCCTCAAGCCGCTCTTCCCGATCTGGCACGAGCCGACCGAGGCCCTCGCGCGGCGCATGGTCAACGCCGGCGTCGAGGCGGTCCTTACGTGCGTCGATCCTAAGAAGCTCTCGCCGTCGTTCGCCGGTCGTAAGTTTGACCACGAATTCCTCGACGAACTACCGGAAGGCGTCGATCCGTGCGGCGAGAACGGTGAGTTCCACACGTGCGTCCTCGCCGGGCCGATGTTCAGCGAGCGTCTGCGCGCGGAGCCGGGCGAGGTTGTGGAGCGTGACGGGTTCTACTTCGCCGATCTAACGTGGGGTCCGGCAGTGGCGACGCGCGCGAGTCGGCTAACAACGGCATGCACGCTCAGGAAAACTTAACCTCAAAGCTCAAAATATAAGTTTTCGACCTGTAGGCTGACTCCGTCCGGCCCCCGGCGGGAAGTGGAGTTGGGAGGGGCTCGGTGAGCTCGCTTCACTAGCGCGCCTGGCGCCGGGTCAGCCGGGCGAAGACCTCGGTTTCCGCCCGGCGCGACAGCTCCCGACGCAGCTCGTCGGTGACCCCGTCGCAGGACGCCACCTTCGTCTCGTAGCTCAGGCCCAGCTCGGCCAGGCCGTCCTCGCTGGTGACAAAGTACTGCTGCTGCACCAGGGCGATGTCGTCGAGCCCCATGGCGCGGAGTGTCACGTGAGGCGGCACGGTCACGATCTCCTCTTCCGACAGGTCGCGCAGATCGAAGCACCGCTGCCGGAGATTGAACGGCAGGCCGGCGAGGGTGGCGTCGGGGAGCGCCGAGTAGTCGAGCCGCCCCATCCCCGCCGGCAAAGTCTCGGCGAACACCTCGACCACCTCGTCGTCGCTCTCGAAGATCGCCACCGACACCCGGAACGGAATGTCGTTCCAGATCGGCGCGTAATCGATGTCGTCCCGCGGCTCGAACCGTTCGGGAAGCTCCAGAACGTAGGCCAGGGCGTGGTGAGATTCGAGCCGCCCGCGATCGACCGTCAGATAGTCGTGAGGGCTCTCGGTGTCGCTCGCCAACCGCGGCGAAGCGACGCAGGCGACGAGCAGGACGAGGGG
The DNA here is from genome assembly GCA_963829355.1 of uncultured Acidobacteriota bacterium. Classification (GTDB taxonomy): domain Bacteria; phylum Acidobacteriota; class Thermoanaerobaculia; order Gp7-AA8; family JAHWKK01; genus CAWHHZ01. Next base: position 362,452 of record CAWHHZ010000009.1, on the reverse strand, counting down.
CCCGAGGGCGGCGAGGGCAAGGGCGACGCCGGGATGACATGCTGACGCTGGCTCGCTCGGATTTGGGCAACAGCCCGCAAGGACGTGGCCCCGAGCCTGCGCGACTCCCGCTCTGGTACGAGCTCGAGACATTCGGGCCTTCCTCTACTCGTCGCCGAGTTTCTTGCGGGCGAGCTCCTTGGTGGTCACGTCGGCATCCTCGTCGTAGGAGATCGTGTAGAGCTGCCAACTCTTCGCCGGTTTGTAGAACGTGAAGTGGAGCTGAAGTGGCTCCCGCTCGAAATACGCGAGCTCCATCACGTAGACGAACCGGTCTCCGAGCGGCTGCACGACGATCCGTTCGTGACCGATATACTGGCCGAGGAGCGCTCCGAGGCCGGAGAACCTGGTTTTCAGCGTCGTCATCTGATCCCCGCCCTTCGAGAGCCACGCGTTCGTCCCGGCGATCTGGTCGACGGCAGGTCCATATTCGCCCTCGGCGACCTGGGAAAAGAACCGATCGACGAGCTCGTCGTACGACCGGGCGGGCGACTGCGCTGCAGCCGAAAATGCAAAGAGGAGAAAGCAGCACGCCCAAATCAGCGACATCCGAAAGATCGGAGCAAGAATCGTCCTGCCACACAACCGCGTCATGAGACCACCTCCGTTCATTTTGTTCTGGAGCTCCGATGCTATCACCACACGCCCCATGCATCGACCGGCTCTGTCGGGCCGGCCGGCTCGGAAGAGACCGTTGCGAACTTCTCCTGCTCCGATTCCCGGCCTTATCGACATGCATGCGCATGTTGCCGGCGACGTCCTCAAAGAGGGGATCCGGGTGATCGATGGGAGCGAGGAGTCGCGCTTTCGTTCCTGCGAACGTTCTTGCAGTTCGGCGTGACGACCATCCGGGATCCTGGTGCGATCACTGCCGACGCGCTCCTTTTACGGCGCCTCCTGGCTGAAAGAAAGGTGGTCGGTCCGCAGTTCTCCACCGCCGGCAGCACTGACTCAAGGGAGAGATTTTTTGCGAACACTGACACTGCAGGACCAATCAGGCCCGTTTGATGTTTCTGTCCGTGAAAGCACCGGAACCTCCACTGTGGTGGTTTTCGCGGTGGGAGCGGGTGGCAATCCGGAGCGGCACCTTACGCTACTGAATGCATTGGCCGAGTTCGCTGTACGGTCGTGGCGCCACATTTCGAACGGCTCGTCTCGCCCGGACCCACTGCAGATGCTCTGATTCTGCGGGCCAGACGGCTGTCTTTGGCTCTTGACGCCTTCGCCCGACCTGGCGCGACGGTGGTGGGCGTTGGACATTCGATTGGTGCCACTGCGCTGATTGCCCTGGGCGGCGGACAGATCTGGCTCGGTCCCGGTCGGCCTGTAGAAATCACACCAGATGAGCGGATCACTCGTCTGGGCCTTCTCGCGCCAGCAACTGGATTCTTCCAGGCTCCGGGCGCGCTGTCCGAGGTGCGTGTTCCGGTCCTTGCCTGGGTGGGTTCCGAAGACCGGATCACGCCTCCCACCCAGACCGAATGGCTGGCTGAGGCCATGAGTGACTGGCAGACTGTGGATGTGCGCATCACCGAAGGCGCGGATCATTTCTCATTCATGGACGAGCGGCCGCCAGAATCGGCTGAGGTGCTGGCAGACAAGCAGGCATTTCTCCAGGAGCACTCGAGCGAACTGTGCAGGTTCGTCATGAGTTGATGAGTCTGCCGCATGGCAGTGGGGAAGGCAACGCGAATGGCGACTTGCTGCAGCCACTGAAGCTGCCCCAATCTCTTCTCTGGACTTTCATTCCGCGTGGGCGCAAACTCCAGCGACATGACGACGATCGATCCGACGGCTCCCGTCGAACCACCCCGATCTACCGCGCAGTACCTGACCGATCCCGGCGCTCCGGCGCAGTTCCATTCGTACATCCCACCCGAAGCAGAGATCCGCGAGCTGACGATTCTGCCCCTGATCGTCGGCACGGTTCTCGGCATGATCTTTGGCGCGTCCTCCCTCTACCTGGTGCTGAAGGTCGGTCTGACGGTGAGTGCCTCGATTCCGGTGGCCGTCATCTCGATCACCCTTTTCAAGATCCTCAAGAGCATGGGCGGACGCGACGCGACGATTCTCGAGAACAACATCGTCCAGACGGCCGGGTCCGCCGGCGAATCGATCGCGTTCGGTGTCGGAGTCACGATGCCCGCCATCATGATTCTCGGATTCGAGCTCGAGATCACTCGCGTCATGCTGGTGTCCGTTCTCGGTGGACTGCTCGGAATTCTGATGATGATTCCGCTGCGCCGCGCGCTGATCGTCGCCCAGCACGGCATCCTGAAGTACCCGGAAGGGACTGCCTGCGCCGAAGTTCTCAAGGCCGGCGCGTCCGATGAATCGCGCGCCGCCGCATCGCATGCTGCCCGGGCTGAGGCAGCCGCGGCGAAAGCGGCCGGTGCCGGGGACGAGACGCGCGGAGGCACGATCTTCGCCGGATTCGGGATCGGCTTCCTGTATCAGACCGCGCTCGGTCTTCTCCGAGGATGGAAGGATGTCCCGGAGAAGGTGTTCGGGCCCCCTTTCGCCGCCGGGTCGGTGGCGGTCGAGGCCTCGCCCGCGCTGCTCGGGGTGGGATACATCATCGGTCCGGTCATCGCCTCGGTCATGTGTGCGGGTGGCGTGCTCGCGTACCTCGTGCTGATCCCGGCGATCAAATTCTTCGGGGGCGGAATGAGCTCACCGCTCGCTCCCGGCACCATTCCGATCGCCCAGATGGGTCCGGATGACATCCGGAATGCGTACGTGCTCTACATCGGCGCGGGCGCCGTTGCAGCGGGAGGCATCATCAGCGTGTTCCGATCGCTCCCGATGATCTGGCACGGCCTGATGGGCGGCCTGCGCGACATCAGGAAGTCACGCTCGGACAATCCCGAAGTCATCGCACGTACCGATCGCGACATGTCGATGAAGCTCGTCCTGCTCGGAATCATCGGCATCATCCTGGCGATCGTCTCCGCACGTCCGTTGCACATGAACATCCTCGGCGCGATCCTCATCGTCGTCTTCGGATTTCTCTTCGTCACCGTCTCATCGCGACTGACCGGAGAGATCGGCTCGTCATCCAACCCGATCTCCGGCATGACGGTGGCCACGCTCCTCCTGACGTGTCTGATCTTTCTCATCCTGAACTGGACCGGGCCGAACTACTACGTCACGGCTCTCTCGGTCGGTGCGATCGTCTGCATCGCGGCATCGAACGGGGGAACGACATCGCAGGATCTGAAGACCGGCTATCTCGTCGGAGCCACTCCCCAGGCCCAGCAGATCGCGATCCTGATCGGTGCACTCGCGTCGGCGCTCATCCTCGGACCAATTCTCCTGAGCCTGAACCGCGGCGCGACCGTCTATGTGCCGCGGCTCAACTACGAGCGTATCGAGGTTGCCGGATTCCAGATGGAATCGGTCTCCGATGCGCCGCTGCTGACCGAGAGCATCCGTCCCCCAACCGACGCGGAGCTTCATCGGCTCTCCGTCAGGGATGGCGAGATCGCGGGCATACCGGCCGGAGAGTATGTCGTCGATGCGACGGGTACGCAGGTCTGGCGCGTCCGGGAAGCATTCCCCGCCGATCTGCGCGCGCCGGTCGCCCAGCTCTCGAAGCGGGAGCGGATTCGCGGGCCGCAGTCGTCAATGGACAGCCGCGAGCTCCTGGTCTGGCACCAGACGGACAAGGAGAATGCGCGGCGGTTTCTCGTCGACGACGCCGGCGTACCGGTCTATCTGGTCGATCCCGGGATCAACGGCGTCTTCCGGACGCGGCCTGATGGGTCGACGGTCAACAAGTTCGATGCGCCGAAAGCGACGCTGATGTCGTACATCATCAAGGGTATCCTCAGCCGGGAGCTGCCGTGGACGCTGGTCCTGCTCGGGGTAATGATCGCGGTCGTTCTCGAGATGTCGGGTCTGCCGTCACTCGCCTTCGCCGTGGGTGTGTACCTGCCGATCTCCGCGTCGACACCGATTCTCGTCGGTGGCTGGGTCCGTTGGGGCGTCGACCGCTATCTGCGACGGAAGTATCAGGGGAAGAACATGACGGAGGATCAGCTGATCGCCGAGGGAGACAAGAGCCCGGGCGTTCTTCTCGCCTCGGGATACATCGCGGGGGGAGCGATCGCGGGAATCCTGATCGCCTTCTTTGCCGGGCTCGCCGACGGTCAGGCCGGAGGTTTCCAGGGGTGGCTGGCCCGCTTCAACGACGCGGTCGCCCGTATCTCGGCGGGTAATCCGTTCTACAGCGGACCGTCCGCCGACCTGCTCGCGATGATTCCTTTCGTGATTCTCACAGCGATTCTGTACCTGACCGGCCGCGAGATCATGTTCAAATCACGGTAGCAGCCACGCCGGCACATTCGTGGCGTCACGTTCCTGGGTGTGATGGAGTGCGTGCGGGATCAATGAATCTCCAGCGCCGGTTCGGTCTTGCCGCGGTGGCAGGTCGTACAGTTCACTCTCGCTCCGTCACCGGCGATCGTTTTGACCTGTTTGTTGATGTCGCCCGTCATGCGCCACATGTCGCGGGCGATTCGCTTCTGTTCCTTGTCGTCCGATGCCCAGTTCCCGGGCACATGGCAATAGTCACAACTGACGCCGAGCGCAGGAGCAAAGCCGTTGGTCATGATGGTCAGGACGCGCTCTGCCGGCATCCCTTTCATGATCTGAATGTTGTCGAACACTTCCTCGGCCGGCTCATTTTCGCGGCCTTCGATCCGTTGTTCGAGCTCCTGGAACGACGGGCTCAGCTCGGCTAGGCCATGAGTACATGAAGCGACGAGTGCGAGCGAGGCGAACACGACGGCGAGTCGTGACATCTGACGACGTTTGTGCATCTGAGCTCCTCTGGATTTTTGAGTACTCAATCACGAAACTGGCGACGGCGTCGAGCATTCACACCGGCTCTGGCCAATCAGTTTCCCATCGGGAAGGTCAACGCGTACTCGAAGCGACCTCTGGCGACCGAGAGCACGATCGACGAACGATCGGTGGATCCGCGCATGAGCTGATTGAGCTCATCCACCGTGCGGACGGCCTGACCGTTGAGCCGCGTGACCCGGTCCCCGGGTACGAGGCCGATAGCCTCGGCTCGTGATCCCCGCGCGACCGACTCGATCACGATTCCCCGGTTCGTGTCGACCACTTCGATCCCGCTGATCTGGCGGAGAACCTCGAGTCCCAGGTTGACCGGCGCCTGATCGAGCGTGACCTGCATCGAGACTTCGCGCTGTCCGCGCTGAATAGTCAGTCCGAGCTCCCGACCAGCTTCGAAGGATGCCAGAATCGTGTTGAGCGCCTCACGACTGTCGATCGATGCTCCTCCGGCACTGATGATGACGTCGTTGCGCTCGAGCCCGGCCTGGGCTGCCGGAGAGCCGGGAAAGATCCTGGTGACCACCGCGCCGGCATCGACTCCGAAACCTCGGCGGCGTGACTCCTCGGGTGTCAGCGTCGCAGTCGCCGCGCCGAGCCACGCTGGATGTACCTCACCGAACTGTCGCAGGTCCTCGATGATCTTCGTGGCCCGGTCGACCGGAATGGCGAACCCGATTCCCTGCCCCTCGGCGTAGATCGCGACATTGATCCCGATCACGCGTCCCTCGATGCTGACGAGCGGGCCTCCGGAGTTGCCCGGGTTGATCGAGGCATCGGTCTGGATGAAATCAGTGTAGGTACGGTTCTGGTCACGGGACGGCACCGAGCGGCCGAGCGCCGAGACGACTCCGGTCGTGACACTTCCGCTGAGCCCGAAGGGATTGCCGATCGCGATGACAGGCTCTCCGATGAGGAGATCGCCGGAGGTACCGATGGGAGCGGCCGGAAGCCCGCTGGCGTCGACGCTGAGAACGGCAAGATCACTCTCGGGATCGACACCGATCACGGAGGCCGGCAACTTCCGGCCGTCGTTGAGATTTACCGTAATGGTTGAAGCGCCCTCGATGACGTGTGCATTGGTGACGATCAGCCCGCTACTGTCCCAGATGAATCCCGATCCGACCGCCTGCGTCCGGTACTCGCGCTCGCGCGGGAACATTCCGAACCAGGGATCGATCTCGCGCTGACGGATGGTCGCCTCGGTTTCAATGTTGACCACCGAAGGCAGGATATCGTGAACCACCCGTACGACAGGGGTCCGGCGCTCGGCTGAAACGGAGGGAGGAATCTGCTCGACGGGAGGAGCGGTCCGGCGGGGCTGTTCCGGAGTGTTCCGGCAGCCAAAGATCATGACCAGAACGAGAAGCGCGATGAAGAGGCCCCCGCGTTTGCGTGGCAGAGAGGGCTCGTCAGACCACTTCGAGCTCATGAACGCTGAAGAGTTTCGATTCATCTGTCCAGGTGCGTGCAATGCGGAAGCCCGTCCCTTCCACCAGTTCGCCAAAAGCGGCCTCTGAATACTTGTACGAATTCTCGGTGTGAATCGTTTCGCCCTCTGCAAAGTCGAACTTGTGAGATCCGATCGTCACCACCTGATCACGATTGCTGACGAGGTGCATCTCGATCCGGTGCTCCTCTTTGTTGTAAAACGCGCGGTGCTCGAATCCTTCGAGATCGAAATCGGCGGCGAGCTCACGATTGATCCGGCGCAGAACGTTCAAATTGAACTCTGCGGTGACGCCTGATGCATCGTCGTATGCGGCGTTGAGGATCTTCTCGTCCTTTTCCAGATCGACACCGATCAGCATTCGATCGCCGTGTGTGTTCCTCGACGCGAGATAGGCGAGGAAATGGCGTGCGTCAGCCGGCTCGAAGTTGCCGATCGTCGATCCCGGGAAGAAGAGGACACGCCGGGCGAACGACTCCCAGTGCGGGATCTCGAGGTGCACGGTGTAGTCCGAACAGACGGGGACGACGTCGATGTCCGGGTAGTCGCGATTCACGCTTTCGGCGGCGGCCAGCAGGTAGTCTCTCGAGATGTCGATCGGCATATAGGTGAGCGGTCCGCCATAGGCGTCGAAGAGGATTCTCACCTTGTAGCTGCTTCCGCTGCCGAGCTCGATCAGCGCCACGTCGGCGTCCCAGTCTCGCGTGATCTTCTCCGCGTTTGCCTGCAGAATCGAGACTTCCGTCCGAGTCGGGTAGTACTCGGCCAGACGCGTGATCTGATCGAAGAGCTCGGATCCCGTCTCGTCATAGAAGAATTTCGGGGGAATCATCCGGGGAGAGCGCTGGAGACCTTCGAGAACCTCCGATCGCAGGTCCGCCAGCCGCGGGTGCTGGTCGATGATCTCGAGATTTTCCCGGCGAGTTTCAGTCATAGGGGAGCGGATTGTATCAGTTGATTCCGGGGTGATGGTGAGGGGAGTATCCGTGATTCTGCCGTCTCATTCGTACTCCTGTCGGAATCGCCTGAGGGACTCGTCGCTGCCGCAGATGTAGACGCGATCGTCGGGCTGGAACCGGAACTCGTCAGGGAATCTGATGACGACATCGTCACCGCGTTCGACGGCCACGATCGAGACTCCTGAACGCTCCCGGACCCCGAGCGTCGAAGGGTGCTGTCCCACAATTTTACGAGGCTCCACTTTCATCACCTTCAGATGCTCGTCGACGATGTGGGTGTGCTCCCCGAGAATTCTTCCCGATAGCATCTGGCCGGTGACCTGACTGATGGAAAGCGCAAAGTCGGCACCTGCCCGTAGATGTTCTCGACACTTCGAGAGTGGTTGACCCGGGCAATGATCGGGATCTCCGGAGCCGTGTCCCGGATGATCACCGTCGCGAAGAGCGTAGCGTCATCCGTATCGAGAGCGAGAATCACCGACTGAGCACGATCGATCCCGGCGTCCAGGAGCGTCTGGTGATCGAGAATACTTCCGTGAACGTCGACTCCTTCCCTTCCTTCTTTGTCGACGGTCACCACACGTTCTCCGGCATCCACGAGAAGCTGATGTACTTTCGATCCGACCTCGCCGAAGCCGGCGATGATCGCCGGACCGGATCGGCGAATGGGAACGGCGCCCTCGGCTTGCGTGACCATCGCATCGATGTTCTCCGAGGATCCGACCACGATCAGGATCGACCCGGGCAGGATGACGGTGTCGGAGGTGAGATTGGCGCTGAGATGGCCTTCGAACCACTGGCCGATGACCGTCACGCCCGCGTCATTGCCAAAGGCGATCTCGCCGAGGCGTCGGTTGGCAAAAACACTACCTCGATGGATTCGCAGCTCGCGCAGCTCGACATGTTCGCCCAGTTGCTGAAGACCGGAGAGCCTGGGACTGATTCTCTGGCTGGTTCTGGCAGCCAGCGCCGCGGCGAGGATGTGCCGGGGAGTATAGACGGCGGTGGCGCCGGCGAGCTCGAGAGGCCGGCGATGGTTCGGCACCTCTGCGATGGCGTAGATCGGCCCCTCGTATCCGCTGTGACGTGCTCTCAGGATGAGCCCGGCGTTTTCTTCTTCCGTTCCGTTCGCGATCAGAGAGTGGGCACTGGCCAGGTTGGAAACACGAGCGACATCTTCTTCCGACGGGCAGTAGACGAGCGGCAGCGAGCGCTCCGCTACTCTTCTTGCGATCTCTTCGTCGGTTTCGATGATGATGGCCTTCCGCCCGCGATTTTCGAGCTGTTCGAGCAGGGAGTCGACCGTTGGGCCGTGCCTGTAGATCACGACATGATCCGAGAGCCGATCAGGTGCGCTGGTGGGCAGGCGGCTCTCGAACCTCTCCTCCAGATATGGAATCAAATAGATGGGAAAGATGAGGAAGATGAGAAACACGCCGATGAACTGAAGGAGGATGATGAAGATCACCATCAGCGGGTGTGACCATTTCGAGTCGCCGCCGTACCCGGTCGTACTGAGCGTCTCCGCGGCAAACTGGATGCTGTCCCAGAAGGTGCGCTGTTCGCCTTCCAGGAGATTCATGCCCACCATGTAGATCACCCCGCCGATCAGGATCAGGCATGGCACGAGGGCAATCAGTAGCAGGAGCCGTCGGGAGGCTGGCATCCTCTCTTTCACGATTCTGCGCTCCAGGCTCGGGTGAGGCGGGGACTGATGGCGGAGCTGGATCGGCGGAATGAGTGCGGATTTCCGGTGAGGACGCTGCACCCTGGCCGCGGGCGCGGCTGAGGCATTGAATCCCTTCGGAGGAGTGACGGTTTCAACGACCGGATTGTATCAGTACCCGTCGGCAGTAGACTGTCGGCCGGCGCTGGCCGGATCTCGTTTCAAGTCCGGAGAGGAGAACACTCATCGTCCCCGTTGCACGACACTGACCAGGACACGCAGCCACTTCCGGATCTGCGAGAAGATCAGAAACTCCTCATGCACCCGTCGCTGTGCATGGGCGGCGAGGTAATCGCGGTGCCCTGGATCCGCCAGGACCTCGTCGAGGATCGTCGCGATCTGATCGGAGTCGGTGGGATCACTGACGAGCCGTCCATCGATGCCTTCGCGGATCTGCTGGCGGATTCCGCATGCTCGCGAACCCACTACGACTCGTCTCTTCCACATCGCTTCGGTGACGGTGAGTCCGAATCCTTCCCTCAGTGAATTCTGGAAGACGACCGATGCGCAGAGCTGCAGCGCATTGACCATCAGCGCATTCTCGCGTCTCGACTCCATTGGAAGACTGATCACTGCCACGTCTTTTTGCAGGCTGGAGGAGAGCTGCATATACCGGTCCGCGAGCTCCCGCACGACGTCGAGTCCCTCGGGGTCGTCTGCAACGGACGCGGGGTCTGGTCCTGCCAGCACGAGTCGTGCAATCTCGATCCGGCGCCGGTGGAATGGATCATCCGCTCTGTCAATGAGTCGATCCTTCAGTTTCGTGAATCCCTCCAGGAGGGGAACGAATCCCTTCAGCCGGTCCCACCTCGAGATCTGGGTCACTGTCGGTCGATAGAGGAGCCCGATATCCTCCTTCTCATTTGCCGGCCGCCATTCTCCCTCTGGTGTGAGGCGCTTCGCAAGGTTTTCGTAGGGCGGAGTCAAAACCGGCTCATGCTCGACCGCGAGTGCCGAGTTGCAGAGGATGCCCTGAAGTTTGTGCGGCGTCAGATCGCGATTCTTGTCACTCAGCGGATCGATCGCCGGATGGATGATCGATGAGAGGTGAACGAGGAAATCGGGGATGTATTCAGGAGCGGAGAAGACGCTGGCTTTGAAAGGGGCGAGCCACGGTTTGAGAAAGTGCCATGCGCTTTCGGTGGCGCGGTTGCGCTCATCGAGACCGATATGGCAGCGCCAGACACCGAGAAGATCATGCTCGGCCAGCAGCATGGCGCCGGTCCCCAGCGGCTGAGGGTCATGGACCAGAAGAATATCCCCGGCCGAAAGCAGAGGCGCGATCGAAGATGCGTTCTCCCGGCTGACTCGCTCGTAGACTTCCCTCCACTCCGAGCCCTCCAGTGGCTCGCCAACGCCGTGGATCAGATTGTGGATGCGTTTTGTGAGGGTGAAGAAACGATCATCATCCGTATCGATCACCAGCCAGTGGATATCGACCCCGATCTCACGGAGAAGTGAGACCACCTTCGGAAGCATTTCCGCGACCCCTCCACCCTGGGCCGTGGAGTTGATCATCCATACTTTTCTTCCTCGGAGATGAGGAACCAGCTCTGCCGCCTCGGTCCGCAGATCGAGGGTGGCGGTGGCGAGATGCGGATACGCCTCATAGTCGGTGAGCCCGAGCTGTTCCTTGATGTCGACTTCATGCGCCATTGGCACCTCCTCTGAGTTTGTCGTGCAAAGGATAAGGCATCTACTGCGCCAGCCCTCCGGCATGACCCGAGCAAGGAGTGGGTGGCGGAGGCGTTTATGGCAGATTTCAACTTCTGGAAATACCTGCTGGGAATCGATCACCAGGACCTCAACGCAACCCAGATGGTGGTCCGGGCGTCGCTCGTGTATGTCGCGACGATTGCCATGATTCGCATCGGAGAGAGGCGTGTCCTGGGAAAGAACACGGCGTTTGACGTGATCCTGGGCGTCGTGCTCGGCTCCTCACTGAGCCGTGCGATCAATGGCGGCGCGGATCTGACGCCCACCCTGATCGCAGGGTTCGTGCTGATCGGACTTCACTGGGCCTTTGCTGCCATGTCTTTTCGAGCTGGCTGGTTCGGGCGGTTGGTCAAGGGTCGGCCGCTCACGCTGCTGAGCGGGGGCGAGCGGAATGAGAGGAACCTCGCGCGAGCGCACATCACGAGGCGTGACCTGGAGGAAGCATCCCGGAGAAGCGCGCAGCTCGCCGACCCCGACGAGGCTGCCGAGGTCCGTCTTGAGCGCAGCGGAGAGATCAGCTTCGTCATGGCAGACCGCGGCCATCGACTGAATCTGAAGCCGGAGATCGTGGACGTCGAGGTCCGGGAAGGCGTGCAGACCGTTCGGATAGAGCTTGTCCCGGAGTCTCGATAACATGTCCTGCCGCGGAAGCGAAAGAGAATGGAAAGCCACCAATGAGCTCGCGATTTCACACCAGAAACTGGATACTCGATGCACTCTCGGATGAGGAATTCAAACGACTGCAGAAGGGGATGGAGCGCGTGGATCTCGATGATATGGAAACCCTGTTCGCGCCGGAGAGACCAGGGAGCTGGGTTTATTTTCCCAGCAGCGGTGTGATCTCCTTCCTCAGGGGCTTTCGTGATGGGACTCAGGTCGAAGTCGGTGTCGTGGGTCGCGAGGGGATGGCGGGGCTGCACGGGTTCCTGGGGATGGGGCTCGAACCCTTGCGAGCTGTCGTGCAGCATCCGGGAGCGGCGTTTCGCGTCGATCGCAGAGTGCTCGAGGAGGAGTTCCTGCGCGGCGAGATGCTGCAACGCCTTCTGCTTCGATTCACCTACGCGCTGCTCTCCCAGATCTCGCAGACCGCCGCATGCAACCAGCTGCATTCGATCGACGAGCGTCTTGCGAGGTGGCTCCTGGCGATGAGTGACCGTGTCGATTCGGACGAGCTCCCTCTGAGTCACGAGTTCCTGGCCCACATGCTGGGAACTGCCCGTGCCCGAGTGACCGAAGCCATCGGAAGGTTCCGGAGCCGCGGGGGGCTGGGAGGCGGCCGCGGTCAGATCATCATCCAGGACAGGAAGATGCTCGAGCTCGATGCCTGCGAGTGCTACGACGAGATCCGGCAGTCGTATGCGGCCGCCGTGAAGGGAGCTTTGCCGGCCGACGACACGTGGTTCGCGGAGACACCCGCGTAGGCTGAGCTGGGTTCGGCGCCGGCTGTTTCGCGAGCAAAACGAAAAAGGCGCTCCCTCGGGAGCGCCTTCAGATTCATCGGTGGAATGGATTCGCTATTCGAGAACGACCATCACGACGCGACGGTTCTGCATTCTTCCTTCGCGGGTGTTGTTCGGGGAGACGGGAGTGCTCTCGCCGTATGAGATCGTGGACATGCGCGCCAGAGGGATCCCATGATTCTGCGAGAGGTATGCTCTGACTGCCTCGGCCCTGTCGAAGCCGAGCTGGTGGTTGTATGACTCTGATCCGGACGTGTCGGTGTGTCCCTGGATCTCGATCCAGACACCACGGTCGAGCGCCTTGACGCGACCGGCGAACTCATCGAGAGCGACCTTGGCTTCATCGGTGAGGGTTGCAGAACCGAGCTTGAAGCGGACCCGATCCTCAGTGAACGACTGCTCGAACACGACCCGGCCCTTGGCCAGGATCCCCGCCTCTTCGGCCCGTTCGAGCGCCTGCTGCGCTTCGCGGCTCACTTCCTCGATCTTCGATGCCTGCTCGCGCTGTGTTTCCTGCAGATCCTCGATCTGACCTGCGACTCCTTCGAGCTTCTGATCCGTCCGGGACTCGAGCTGCGAAATCCGCTCGTCGACGCTCTTGTTTGTGGCGCAACCACCGAGCATGAGCGCCCCGGCTGTCAGCGTTACCATTACGATCTTCGTTGACTTCATCTACGTTTCTCCTTGGCTATTGGATGTTCCAGAGAGTGTGTCACTCCTGGGACGATTGGTGCCGAGTCTGGTGCGGAGCCGTTCCGCGGTATCCCCCACGAATTCTGACGGAACTGACCGAACGCCGAAGACTCAGCGAAATCGGCCGATATCTTATCGCACCTTCACCACTTGGCGAAAACCCGAGGAGGTACTGAGACCTCAATTCCTGGAGCATCTGATCGACGGCGTGGCTCAGATCATCCGGTTCCTGAGCGACCGTCAGGCGGCCGCCAGACGATCCTGCCACCCCGGCCAGCACCGCGAGGTCGAGCTTTGCCTCGCGGTTGTTTCGCAGTTCCGGGTCCAGGGCAGACTCTGGCGTCCTGAGACTCATCGGGTACACGGGGACCGAGACGCCTTCGAGAACCTCGGCAAGTTGAGCCCGGCTGACCGTCGAGGCGTTGTCGAGTCCATCGGAGAGCAGAATGATGGCGCGGGCGCCGTTCTTGCCGAGAATGGTCTTGTCGGGCATCCTCAGCAGCGCATCAAACAGTGCGGTCTTGCCGTACGGTTCGACGGAATTGAACGCCGTGAGGATCCTGCCGCCGTCGGTCGTGAAGGGTTCGAGAAGGCGAACCTCGCCCATCGAGAAGGAGTAGAGGGAGTAGTCATCTCCGGGGATGCGCTTGCGGATCAATGTCTCGAGCGCATGGCGCGCCCCATCCATCTTTCCTCCCAGAACCATCGAGCCCGAGGCGTCGAGAAGGATCGTGAACGATACGGGCCCATCGTGACTCCTCTCGAAGAAGTCGAGATCGATCCGTGATCCATCCACGAATAGTTGCACGTCCCGCTCGCGCAGATTTCGGATCGGCTTGCCGCGATCATTGAACGCAACGAACGGCACGAGCACGTAGTCGACCGCAATCGAGTCGCTGGCCGTTGGTTCGCCGGCAGCCTGCGCCGCAGCTGGAAAGCCGAACAGGCCGACCAGCACGAGGAGCATCATTGCGCGCATCGTTTTCATGAATAACTTTAACGCAGAGTGGATGCCAGCAAACTCCACGCGACGAAACAGACTGGTCCGATTCTCGTATTGTATTCTCTGGAGGGATGCCATTCCGGCGTCCTTTAAGGAAAAAGGGAGCGCAGAGACAGATGCCACTTCATCGCTCGAGACAGCACAAGATTCTGGGGGGCGTATGCGGAGGGATCGCCGAGTGGCTCGATTGGGACCCGACGCTCGTGCGCATTCTCTACGTGATCGGGTCGATCCTGTCGGCAGGTTTCCCAGGCACGATCGTCTACATCATCCTCTGGGTGCTCATGCCGATGGGTAGCGGCCGGTAAAGTTTCCCTTCTCCGGACCCGAGGCGTGTGCGTGCCTCGGTCTCCGGCAAGGACATTGAGCTTGGTGATCAGTCAGTCGAGGCGCGGGCGATGAGGACGCCGGCGATCGCCAGGACGGCCACGCCGGCGGCGAGGTAGCCTTTGTGGTGTGACACGTTCTTTCGTGGCCTTTTCTGCTTTGTGCTCGGCCACGCCCTGAAACTTGTCGATCTGACGGTCGAGCTGGTGAGCCATCTTGCGGATCTTCGGGTTGTCAAACGCGTGAGTTGCCGCATAAAAGGCGCCGAGTGAGATGATTCGTGCGGCGGCGCGCAGAGTCGTTGATTCAGTTGCCATGACAGCAGTCTCCTTCCTTGGGGCAGAGGTGCAACGTACCTGCCATGGGTGTGAGACCGACCGAGCGAGGCGGGTTTCTCTGCGAGTTGGCGCAGCTCGCGACGCCGACTGTCATCCTGAGCGAAGCGACTGTGTGAAAACGCCTCGTGAATCGAGGCTGTGACTTTGGAGTGCGGTGCTCGCCGGAGGACGAGCCCCGCTTTGGATCCCGTGGCAACCACCATCGAGGCCTCAATCGGGACCAGTCAGGAAATTTCCACTGCAGCTTGCAACCCGCCGCAGCCCGTAAGGCGGCGTGATGTAAAGCTGAGCTCGTCCTTCGGCGAGCTCAGCACTCCAAAAAAGACGGTCGCGAAGCCGATCGGTTTTTCACACAGTCTGGCGAAGCGAAGGATCGCGTACGTCCTGACTGTCGCGTACTTCGGTTGTCGTGCGGTTCTGATCGACGGCGTACGAGACTCGCACGGCATCGCCTTTTGCCTTGATCTTCCTGATGACGACCCGCCCGATGTCTCCGAGTTGCTCAACATGGGTGCCTCCGCAGGCGACGCCAAACCGGCCGTAGAGAACGATACGAACGGGCTCGTCAGTCGGGATTCCTTCGGGAACGACGCGGCAGTACTGCCCCAGCTGATCGGAAGGAACGAAGCGCAATTCGGTCGAGAAGTTCTCCTCGAGGAGTGACGCAATCGTGGTCTCGAGCCGCTCGATCAGCTCTTCCTTTGGCGTCTCGAGCGATCCGCGATACTCGACATAAGGCCCCTCGGGAAAGTGGTAGCCCTTCCCGGGCACCCAGCCGAGCCCGAGGCGATCAACCGCCATGTCGACGAGATGGCCGGCCGAGTGGATTCTGGTGTGAAGCTCCCTCCGGTCGCGGTCTACCATGAGGCGCACCTGCTGTCCCGCCTCCAGCGTGCCGGTCACGGCTCCGATGTGTTCGGGACCGAGCTCCCCCCACCTGACTTCCTGCACGTCCATCTTCCCTTCGGGCCCGGTGATCGAGCCCTGATCGAACGGCTGGCCTCCGCCCTGGGGATAGAAAATGGTTTGATCGAGACTGACACTCCGGCGATCGCCGACCGGCGTGATGCGAGTGACTCGCGCGTCGAGCTCCAGGAGCTGCATGTCGTGCATGTATCGGAGCTCAGTCATTGGGTGCCTCCAGGCAGCTTGTAGCGATAGCCGGCTCCGTAGACGGCGTCGAGTGAGTCGAACTGCGGATCGACCTTCTCGAACTTGCGGCGGATCCGCTTCACGTGAGAGTCGATCGTTCGTTCGCTCACGTAGGTATCGAACGGGTATGCCTCGTCGGTGAGCTGCCGGCGTGATTTGACGTGGCCGGGATGACGGACGAGGGCCTCGAGGATCCTGATTTCCGTGACGGTCAGTTCGACGGGGTTGCCGTTCCAGCGAACGAGATACCGCTGCAGGTCGAGCTCGAGCGGACCTGCCACGAACGGCTTTTCGCTCCCCTGATCCGCTCCTGGACTCTGCAGCGCGAGTCTCCGGAAAAGGACTTTGACGCGAGCGGCGAGCTCACGCATCGAGAACGGCTTGCAGAGGTAGTCATCTGCTCCGAGCTCGAGTCCCAGGACCCGATCGAACTCCTCGTCCCGAGATGTCAGGAAGATGATCGGCATCGACTGGCTCCTGGCCCGCAGGAGGCGACAGAGCTCGAGACCGTCCATCCGCGGCATCAGGATGTCGAGGATGGCGAGATCCGGCAGCTCCCGCTGGAACCGGTCCCACGCCTCCTGACCGTCCGCAAATGTAGAGACGTCGTACCCGTCGCGATCGAGGGCGAACGCCACGGTGTCGCGGATGTTCTTCTCGTCATCGACGATCGCGACTCTTCTCTGGATTGCATTGCTCATGATTGCTCCGCCTCAATCGTGCCACAACCTTGCCTTCTGATTTGATCTTTTCGGTCGCGCCCTCGTCAACGTCTGGATGTCTATTGTGTGTGGAGGCACCCGATGAACGAGCAGAAGAAAGAGATGCTGCCCCTGATGATCATGCTGGCTGCGGTGCTGGTCCTGGTGCCGATTGCACTGGGATCGGTGTCGGGAGGACTCGAGAAGGCCGCCGTCGGAGAAGGTGGTGCCGAGCACGACCTCCACGGTCCCACGGGCCGAGGGAAAGCCGTGACGTTGACCTCCGCTCAGTCACTCTCTGCGGCGGCGACATCTTCAGCGCCCTCGCGGACGATCTTCCTCCTCGCACTCCTGCTCGTGACGGGCGCAGCGACCACGGATGTCGTCGCCGCCGAAATGGACCGCCGGAGAAGACACGATGCCACTGGTGGGACCGATCGGGCTACACTCCATCTTCAGGTGCACGAGAGGAAGACGAGCTGAAGATGTCCGACTGGAGACAGTACGTGTCCCGGATCGCGATTCGCCTGATGGCGTTCAATCTGCTGCTGGTGATTCTGCCGATCGCAGGGATCCTCTACCTCGACATCTACGAGGATCATCTCGTTGCTGCGCAGGAGCGGGCGATGTTCGGAAAGGCGGAGGTGCTCGCCGCGGCGATCGAGACCATCGGGCCGGCGGAGGAGATCTCTGCGTATCAGGCACTCCTCGACCGGATCGAGACCGCTTCCGACCTGAGGGTGAGGATCGTCGATCGCAGCGGACACGTCGTCGCGGACTCGGCGATCGGGGATCCGATCAGCGGCGGACATTCGGAGCTGAGGCGATCGTGGCTTTACCGGGTGGGATCATTTCTTCTGCGGAAACCTCTGCGTCTGGTGCGCCCTCCTGAGAACATCCCCGCTGCCGGTGAGGGATACGAGGACGCGTCCGTTCTTCGTGGTGACGAGATTGCGGCAGCCTTTTCCGGAGCACGCGGAAAGGGCAAGCGCATCACGTCCACGAATCCGCCTTCCGTCATCCTGTACGCTGCGGTCCCGGTGGAGCGGGATGAAGGGCGTCCGGAGGCGGTTGTTCTCGTTTCGCAGAGCACGATCGGGATCCTTCACGACCTCTACGCAGTCCGGATCGGCATCTTTCAGATTTTCCTCGTGGCGCTCGTGATCTCGGCGCTGATCAGTTTGTGGATCGCCGCGACGATCGTCCGGCCGATCCGGCAGCTGCGCGAGGAAGCTGGTGCCATTCTGGACCGGCGGGGGAGACTTCTGGGCAGATTCCGGGGGAGCACGAAAAGAGATGAGATCGGAGATCTTTCCCGGGCGCTCGAACGTCTGACGAACCGGCTCGAGATGCATCAGGAGTTCAGCGAGTCATTCGCCTCCGATGTTTCCCATGAATTCAAGAACCCGCTCGCGTCGATCAGAAACGCCACGGAAATGCTGAGTGAGGTGAGTGACCCGGCTGACCGGAGGCGCTTTTTGAGGATCGTCGAGAGGGAGGTCGCCCGGATGGAGCATCTCCTGTCGGCGCTTCGCGATGTCACGCTCATCGATGCGAGACTGGGCGCCGAGTCGCGCCAGACGGTCGATTTGGTGGAGCTCGTATCGATGATCGTCGAAGGGTTCGATCTGCGGGGGGGCAAGGGCGTGTCGTTCGATCTCGAGGTCGCACAGGATGGAGCGATGGTCAGCGCGTCGGGCGAGCGTCTCGCTCAGGTCTTCGAGAATCTTCTCGACAATGCCGTTTCATTCTCACCGCCCGGAGGAACCATCAATGTGAGACTCTCGCGTGATGGCGGATCGGTCGTGACCATCATTGAAGATGGCGGTCCCGGCTTTCCCTCGGGTCATCATGGAAAAGTGTTCGACCGATTCTTCACGTACAGGCCGGACGACTCCGGCGCCGAACTGCACACCGGCCTGGGGCTGGCGATCGTCAAGGCGATCGTCGAGGGATACGGCGGATCGATCATCCTCAGCAACCGGGAGAGCGGTGGCGCGATCGCCGAGGTGCGGCTCCCTCTCGCATGACTGGTCTTCACATTGTGTTCACAGCTGCCGTGCAACTTTTCCGTCCTGGGTACGTCTTATCAAGTACGAAGAAGGATTAACCGGGAGAGGGAGTAGAGAGATGTTGCTGGATGAATTGAGAACGACGACGATAACGAGTGCGCAGGCGAATGGTGCGTTCGATGATCAGGCGCATGCGTCGTTCCGGCTGGCTCAGGAGATCGTTTCCGTGATGCCGCCGGGCTCGATCGGCCGGATCGAGGAGTATCCAGACAGGATTCAGTTCAGGACCGGCAGTGGCGAATCATGCCGGATTGAACGGATCGTGATCGGACGAAAGAGTCTGGAAGCGCTGCAGGCCGACCCGCAGCGCGAGGTAAAAATCGACTATCTGAAGAGGGAACTGAAACAGTCCGTACGTACGAGACGGACATGGGCTTATCCCAGGACCCTGGCGTTGCGCTGATCGAGAGCATCGGCGTTCTTCCTTTTAGCCTCGCGGAGTTTTCCGATTCCGCGAGGTTTTTTCGTCGAAGGACCCTTTCCGATGCGAGCTCTACTGCCGGGTGACGAGGCGCGCGAACTGGCTGATCCGCCGCCGCGCCTCCTCCAGGTTCTGAACGAGTCGCTCGGACGGGAAGCGAGAGTCTCTCGCCATGACCTCGATCACAGAAAACCGGGTGCCTTCCCTGACGGGAAGCATGAAGCGAAGTGCGAGTCCCGCCTGGCGCGCAAAGACAAGACGCGGACTCTCGTCTTCAATGGTCGTGATCGAGCACGAATCAAGATCGGTCGGCGGGTCCAGGGCGACTGCCGCGCTCTCCTCGGTGAGGTCCGTTGCGAATCCTGGCCTGTCGAGATCGTGCGCGACCATCTCGAGCTTGTTCTGATCGCTCAGGCTCCACAGAAAAGCGATGTCGGCCCGGAACACGTCCCGGATTCGCGGCAGGAGAGACCGGAGCGCCTGATCGACGCTCGAAGACGCCTGAAGGGTCTCGGAGACGCCGCTCTGCAGTCTGTAGTATTCGTCCGCATACGTCTGATCGGTGATGTCGAGCGACATGCCGATGATGGCCGATGTTCTCCCGGCCTCGTCGGTCATCGGCCATTTTGTGGTCTGAAACACCCTCTCGCCTGCGGCCGTGACGCGCCGGGCCTCGTAGCGGAACGGGCGGCTCGTGGTGGCGACGTACTGGTCGATGTCCCTGATCTCCTGAGCGGCAACGGATCCGAACAGATCTTCGTCGCTGCTGCCGATCAACTGCTCGAGGTCTCGCTGCAGGACGGACGCGGCCGTCGGGTTTGCGTGGAGATAGACGCCGTCGAAATCCTTGATGAAAATGCCCACCGGAGCCCTTTCGAAGATCGATGAGAGGCGGCGGCCGAGCAGCTTCCATTCAGCCAGCTCTCTGCGCAGCTCGATCAGGTCGAGCTCCTGCCTCACGGCCCGGGTCTCGGGCGAGGAACCAGACTGTCGTGAAGGACGGTCGGAGCTGGAAATCAGAGACTTCGAGATAGGGTCCACGAGCGCGACAAGCATACTCCACCGTCGTTCGGAGAGTCGAGGTGATCGTCGAGAGCAATCCGTAAAGGAGCGTGCGACGGATTTCGTTTGAGCCCGGCCGCCTGAGCGGGCGAGTGGCGCCGCTTCGCTGTCGCCAGGCGATGAACTGTCATCCTGAGCGGGGGAATGACGCCGCTTCTCTTCGCCAGTGGAGTGAAATGAACTGTCATCCTGAGGGGGAGAATGGCCCCGCTTCGCTTCGCCAGTGGAGTGGAATGAACTGTCATCCTGAGCCGCCGGATCCCGCGAAGCGGGAGGAGGACGGTCGAAGGATCGCGTACGGCCCGACTGTCAGGGCGGAAAGCACGGGACAGTCAGGACGCACCCGATCCTTCGCTTCGCTCAGGATGACAGGTGGGGCCTCAGGAGGCCGGGGATGAAGCGAGAAGGCGGCGCTGCACTGCGGGTTGTCAGCCGTCGAACCGGACCTGTGAGCGAGGTCGGGACACTACCGGGGGGGCGGTATGTAGTCACGGTCCGACGACGAACAACCTGCAATGCAGCGTGGTGGAACGATCAGTTCGGCGACATCATCAGTTGCCAGTCGTCATCACGAACACGCAACAGATGATCGTTGAAATCGGTCTCGTAGATCTGAGCAGCCGTTCTGAGCATCGTGTGAATCTTTGGCAGAAGCTTGTGGCGGGCTTCCGTGGGAAGCGACTCGAGCTCGCTGAAGAGCCTTGCCTTCTGGTCCTGTTCCGCCTGTTCGCTCCAGGGAGAGAGCATCAGCTCGAGCTCGTCGCCAAAGAACTCGCCCTTCGACACGCCATAGACTGCGAGAAGCGTCTCGAGCTGGGAGATCTTCATCGAACCGATCCTGTGGCCGGTCTCGAACGAGCTGATCGTCTTGATTCCGAGCCCCGTCCTCCTCGCGACTTCGGTCTGGCTGAGTCCCCGGTACCGTCGGAGCTCACGGAGTCGAAGAACGATATCCATCTTCCACTTGTCTCTTCTGCTCATGAAAACCTCCTCATCAGGCCGACGACGACTCCCTGGATCGCGACATCTTCGGGAAGCGCGTAGATCGGTGCCATGGTCGAGTTCGCGGGCTGGAGCCGCACCCGGTTCTTCTCGTGGTAGAAACGCTTCAGCGTCACTTCTCCCGCAACGTTCGCGACGACCATCTCTCCGTTATTGGCGATCGTCCGAGGTGCGATGATCACAAAGTCTCCGTCGTGGATCCCGTCCTCGATCATCGACTCGCCGCGCACCTTCAGCACGTAGTTCTCTCCGCGGGTGGTGAGATGGTCGGGAACTGCAATGGTCTCGTCAGACGGCACGACCTCGAGCGGACGACCCGCTGCGATGTAGCCGAAGAAGGGAAGCTGCCGGGTCGTACCGTCCTCGCTCTCCTCGATCTGCTCGACGAGCTCGACGCCCCGCTTCTGATTCGCATCCCGGCGGATCAGTCCCTTCTTCTCGAGAAGAGACAGGTGCTTGTAGACGGTTCCGTAGGAGGAGTAACCGAACGCGTCGCAGATCTCGCGATGGGTCGGAGCCACTCCCTTTTTCCGGCGAAACTCCCGAATGAAGTTCAGAATATCCCGCTGTCTCTCGGTCACGTAGGTCATCGCGTCGTCTCCTGTGAAAATCAATATAGGCGGCAATGAGGCGTAAGTCAAGCGTAAAGGAGACGGAAAGCAGTCGTCAGTCGTCAGTGGTCAGTCGTCTGACGACTGACGACTGACGTCTGGCAAGGCCCGTGCTTGGATTGATATGCCTGTGACTGTCCCTCACAATCCCCCACTGAATCGAACCGGCCGGCGGCGACGACCGCCGGAAGAATCTGGAGGTCTCCATACGCATGACTGACGAGCTCGACGGCAGAAAGAGAGTCATCATCGAAGGCGTACAGCCGCAGGTCGATTGCGGCCGCTTTCCCGCCAAACGCGTCACCGGAGACCGCGTCGAAGTGGAGGCAGACATCTTTACGGATGGCCACGACAGCATCTCCGCCCGACTTCTGTGGCGGCGTGAGGGAGCGAGCGAGTGGCAGGAAGCTCCGATGGTCCCTCTGGTGAATGACCGCTGGCGGGGGCAGTTCGTGGTGACGGAGCTCGGCGGGTATGAGTTTACGATTCTGGCCTGGGTCGATCGGTTTCTGACCTGGTATCGAGACATGAGAAAGCGTGTCGATGCGGGCCAGCAGGTCGAGGTGCAGTTTCTCGTGGCGGCGGATCTGATCGATCGTGCCGTCGAGAGCTCGAGTCCGCCTCCAGCCGACCGGAGGACACTCGAGGAGTGGGCCGCCAGGTTCCGCGACGAAGAGCTTTCAGCCGAGACCAGGACGGGCCAATTGTTCAACGGAGAATTGCCTGCGCTGATGGAACGCTATTCTGATCGCCGTTTCGCTCTGCAGCTCGACCGGCCGATTCCTGTGACCGTCGATCGGGAGCGAGCGAGGTTCTCCGCCTGGTATGAGCTCTTTCCCCGATCGACGGGACCCGCGGGACAACAAGGAACCTTCGCAACGGTCATCGAGACGCTTCCGTACGTGGCGTCTATGGGTTTCGACGTTCTCTATCTGCCGCCGATCCATCCGATCGGAACGAGTTTCCGGAAGGGAAAAAACAACGCACTCGAGGCAGAGCCGGGAGATGTGGGCAGTCCGTGGGCGATCGGCTCGAACGAGGGCGGTCACACGGCCATTCATCCCGATCTGGGGACACTCGCCGATTTTCGAAAGCTCGTAGCGAAAGCAGCGGAGCACGATCTCGAGATCGCTCTCGACATTGCGTATCAGGTCTCCCCCGATCACCCGTGGGTCGAGGAACATCCCGAGTGGTTCCGGCAACTTCCGGACGGAACGATCCAGTACGCCGAAAACCCGCCCAAGAAGTATCAGGACATCTATCCGATCGACTTCGAGAGCAGTGACTGGCGGGCACTGTGGAACGAGCTGCGCGACGTGATGCTCTTCTGGGTGAACGAGGGAGTGAAGATCTTCCGTGTGGACAATCCTCACACGAAGGCATTCCGGTTCTGGCAATGGGCGATCGCCGAGATCAGAAAAGACCATCCCGACGTGATCTTTCTGGCGGAGGCATTCACTCGTCCGCGAATCATGCAGTGGCTCGCGAAGGCTGGCTTCACGCAGTCGTACACGTATTTCACGTGGCGCAACACGAAACAGGAGCTCATCGATTACATGAAGGAGTTGACGCGTACGGAAATGCGCGAGTACTTCCGACCGAACTTCTGGCCGAATACCCCCGACATCCTTCATGAGTCTCTCCAGCACGGCGGACGTTCGAATTTCATGGCCCGTTTCGTACTCGCGTCGACGCTGTCGTCGAACTACGGGATCTACGGGCCGGCGTACGAGCTTCTGGAGCACGCACCGCGCGATCCGGGGAGCGAAGAATATCTGCACTCCGAGAAGTACGAGATCCGCGACTGGAACCTCGATCACCCGGACAGCCTCAAGCCGTTCATCGCCCGGGTCAATCGCATACGGAAGCAGAATCCCGCGCTCCAGTCGAACGAGTCGATCCGCTTCCATCGAATCGACAACGATCAGATGATCTGCTACAGCAAGAGGACGGACGACCGGAAGAACTTGATTCTGGTGGTCGTGAATCTCGATCCGCATCACCGGCAGGCCGCGAATCTATATCTCGATCTCGAGGAGCTGGGGATCGACCCGGAGATGACATTCGAGGTTCACGATCTGATCACGAATGCCAGATACTATTGGCAGGGGCCGACCAACTACGTCGAGCTCGATCCGCACGTCGTTCCGGCTCACGTGTTCCGGCTGCGCGCAAGAATTCGGGACGAGAACGACTATCCACTTTACGAGCACTGAGAAGACGAGGAGACGAGGTTTGGCAAAGAAGGGCAAGAAGGCCGGTCCGATCGAGGATGATCCCCTCTGGTACAAGGACGCCGTCATTTATCAGACGCACGTGCGGGCGTTCCATGACAGCAATGAGGACGGGATCGGGGACTTCCAGGGGCTGACCGAAAAGCTTCCGTACCTCCAGGATCTCGGCATCACGGCGATCTGGATCCTGCCCTTCTATCCATCGCCTCTGCGGGACGACGGATACGACATCGCGGACTACAACGATGTGAACTCCTCCTACGGAGCGCTCGCCGACTTCAAGCGCTTCGTCAAGGAGGCGCACCGACACGGAATCCGCGTCATCACCGAGCTCGTCATCAACCACACGTCCGACCAGCATCCGTGGTTCCAGCGCGCCAGAAACAGCCCGAAAGGGAGCAAATGGCGAGACTTCTACGTCTGGAGCGATACCCAGGACAAGTACTCCGACACACGCATCATCTTCAAGGACTTCGAGAATTCGAACTGGACCTGGGACCCGGTGGCGCGCCAGTACTACTGGCACCGCTTCTACCATCACCAGCCGGATCTCAACTTTGACAATCCTGCCGTTCACAAAGCGATCATCAAGGCTCTCGATTTCTGGATGAAGATGGGTGTCGACGGCCTGCGACTCGACGCGATTCCCTACCTCTACGAGAGAGAGGGAACCAACTGCGAGAACCTGAAGGAGACGCACGACTATCTGAAATCTCTTCGGACGCATGTCGACAAGACGTTCGACAATCGCATGCTTCTCGCCGAGGCGAATCAGTGGCCGGAAGACTCGCGGGAGTATTTCGGCGACGGTGATGAATGCCACATGTCGTTTCACTTCCCGCTGATGCCGCGTCTTTACATGTCGGTCGCAATGGAAGACCGCTTCCCGATCGTCGATATCATGCATCAGACCCCCGAAATCCCCGAGAACGCCCAGTGGGCGGTGTTCCTCCGCAATCATGACGAGCTCACGCTCGAGATGGTGACCGACGAAGACCGCGATTTCATGTGGCGCGTCTACGCAAAAGAGCGCCGTGCCCGCATCAATCTCGGTATCCGCCGTCGTCTCGCTCCGCTGCTCGGCAACCACCGTCGGCGCATCGAGCTGCTGAACGGCCTGCTTTTCTCGTTCCCCGGAACACCGATCATCTATTACGGCGACGAGATCGGAATGGGCGACAACATCTATCTCGGGGATCGCAACGGCGTACGCACACCGATGCAGTGGAGCTCAGATCGCAACGCCGGCTTCTCCCGCGCAAACCCGCAGAAGCTCTACTTTCCGGTCATCATCGATCCGGAGTATCACTACGAGTCCGTCAACGTCGAAGCGCAGCAGGCAAATCCGTCCTCACTTCTGTGGTGGATGAAGCGGCTGATCGCGCTGCGCAAGCAGTACCGTGCGTTCGGACGAGGATCGATGGAGTTCCTTCATCCGGAAAACCCGAGGATTCTGGCGTTCATCCGGGAGCACGAAGGAGAGACGCTGCTCATCGTGGCGAACCTGTCGCGGTTCGTGCAGTATGGCGAGCTCGACCTCTCGAAGTATCGCGGCCGTGTTCCAGTTGAGCTCTTCGGACAGAACGAGTTTCCCCGGATCGGCGAGTCGCCGTTCATCATCACTCTCGGACCGCACGAGTTCTACTGGTTCAGCCTCGAGGAGTCTCGCGACGAGCCGGTACAGATTACAGATCCGGAGCAGTTGCCAACAATCAAAGGCGAGTCGCTCGACGACCTGTTCAAAGGACGTCAGAAGCAGCAACTGACCCGCGCAATTCAGCGGTGGCTTCCAGGCCGCCGCTGGTACGCCGGAAAATCGAAACGGATCAAGAGCACCGAGATCCTCGACTGGGTACCGATGCTCCGGAACAAGGGCGGCATGTCGTTCGTCCGTGTGGAGTACGTGGATGGAAGCGCGGAGACCTATCTCGTGCCCCTCGCAGCCGGTCCCGAGTCGAAATCGGAAGATCCGCGTTTCGCGCCTCTCGCCACAATGGGCGGTGATCAGACGCTCTACATCCACGAGGCGATCTGGAATCGGGAGTTCATCGAGGCGCTCATTCAGTCGCTCAAGACGCGGAAGGCATGGAAGGGCCGCCACGGCGAGCTCACCGGTGCGATCACGAGCGTCTTCCGCAGAGCGGCGAAGGAAGGTCTCGATCTCGACTCGTACACGATCTCGAAAGCCGAGCAGAGCAACACATCCGTCATCTTCGGGGACAAGCTGATCGTCAAGCTGTTCCGGCGAATGGAAGAAGGGGTTTCTCCCGACCTCGAGATTCACCGCTTCCTCAGCGAGCACACCAGCTTCCGGAACATCGCTCCGCTGGCAGGCCACCTCGAGTACGCACAGCCGAAGCAGGAGCCGATGACCGTTGCGATCGCACAGGGTTACGTGGCGAATATGGGCGACGCCTGGACCTATGCGCTTGGGGCCATCAATCGCTACTTCGAGCGCTTCCTCAGCGAACGTTCTCATTACGAGCGGATTCAGGCCGAAGAGCAGCATGCGCCCGCCGAGATCCTCGCCAACGGCGCGGTTCCGGATCTGGCGAAGGACCTCATCGGAGACTTCCTGTGGGCTGCCGAACAGATCGGTCAGCGGTCCGCCGAGATGCATCTCGCGCTCGGATCGAGGGACGACATCCCCGAATTCGCGCCCGAACCATTCTCGACTCACTACCAGCAGTCGCTCTACCAGCAGCTCCGGCGCGAGGCGATGACGGCGATCAACTCGCTGCGGAGCTCGATCGATACGCTGCCGGAAAGC
This sequence comes from uncultured Acidobacteriota bacterium, assembly GCA_963829355.1. Classification (GTDB taxonomy): domain Bacteria; phylum Acidobacteriota; class Thermoanaerobaculia; order Gp7-AA8; family JAHWKK01; genus CAWHHZ01. The sequence goes on along the minus strand of CAWHHZ010000009.1, from coordinate 335,856 downwards.
CAGCAGAAGGAGGCGAAGGCAGTCGTCTCGGCGGAGGACGCGATCCTCAAACGATTCAAGTCGATCCTCGACAGGAAGATGGACGCCCGACGCACGCGCATCCACGGCGATTATCACCTCGGACAGATTCTCTACACGGGTGACGATTTCGTGATCATCGACTTCGAAGGGGAGCCCTCTCGTGCGCTGACCGAGCGTCGCATCAAACGCTCACCGCTGCGCGACGTCGCCGGGATGATGCGATCGCTCCACTACGCGCCGTACTCGGTGCTGCTCGGTCCGAGCGGCCCGCCCGCACAAGAGCGCACCGAGGAGTTCGAGCGGCTCGCGCTGGCGGCGAGGTTCTGGTACCGCTGGACCGAGGCTGTTTTCCTGCGGAAGTACGTGGAGGTCATGTCGAGTGGGTCGCTCCTGCCGTCGGATCCGAAGCAGCTCGAGATTCTCGTGGACGTCTATCTTCTCGAGAAGGCGCTCTACGAGTCGACCTACGAGCTGAACAACCGGCCGGCGTGGATCGGCATCCCGCTGCGGGGGATTCTGGATCTGGTATGACGTCCGAAGTCCGCGATCCTCGGAGACTCTGTCATTCCGAACGAGCGAGGGGAGGAGGAGTCTGATGCGGGATGTCGTTGGAGATTCCTCAGTCGCGATAAAGCTGCTCCTTCAGAATGACAGATGGGAACGGAGGTCGGCCTGGCTCTGCAGGCGTTCAGGACCGCCGGAGGCGTCACGTCAGCGTTCCTTCGGTCGAGCCAGGATGATGGTGTAGTAACTCTGCGCTCCCCGCTCGAGGAGATCATCTTCGATGTCGAGAAGAGCCTCGAGAAAGAGGGCGCGTTCATCGTCTGAAAGAGCATCGAGTTTCAGATTCGGATGGATCAGCGCGAGGAGGTTCCCCCCATAGTCTCGGCGCTCGATGATGTCGAAGCGCGCCTCGACCGCCTGAAGAATCTCGCCGGAGCGGATCGCCTCGGTCGGATCGTGCCGGTCGATCGGATAGCGGACCTTACGCGTGCGTTTCAGCTCGTCAGGAAGCGTTTCATACACCGCCCGCGCCTCCGCGATCAGCGCACGATTCCATGACCTGCGGGAGGGCCCGACGTACTCATCGAGATACAGCCAGCCATCCTCCCGCAGTGCGTCGCGGACCGCGTCGAGGCAAGACCCCAGATCGGACACGTGATGGAGAGACTGGTGGAAGAATGCGGCGTCGAAGGATTCTGGAGAAAGCCCCGGACGGTTCATGTCGCCGGTGCGGTACTCGATCGTTGTCTGCCCCTGCGCGCTGGCCCGTTCACGCGCCAGCGCGATGGAGCGGTGTGAGGCATCGATCCCGAGGACGGAGCGACAGATCCCTTTGCCGACGAGATCGCGTTCGAGCGCCCCCTCGCCACACCCGAGGCTGACCGCCGTTTCGACCGGATGATCGACGTGCTGGAGAAGCCAGTCGGTAGGCCAGACGCCGGCGCGGCCGCTGATCCTCTCGTTGATCCGTTGCCGCACGGCAGGTTCGCCCATCCATGTGGCGATGCCCCCCTGCTCGGCCACTCGTCCCCAGTAGCGTCCTCCGAGTCTGGTACGGACTCTGTCGAGCCATCGTAACGTCACGGTGCTAGAGCTTCGTCGCCAGGCGCGTCAGGTCATCGAGCAGGGCGTCGATCGACTTGCCGTGCAGGTGGACCACCCGGCGGCCGGCAGCTTCGAGGGCGCGGCGGTCTCCGACCGCCTGAGCGAGCGCGAGCCGGTTGAGCGTGTAGGTCTCGCCGTGCACCTCCATCGGGTCAGGATCGTCTTTCGTGAGGATGATGAACGCACCCTCGCCCGCGCCTCCCTTGTGAAGCTGGCCGGTCGAGTGAAGGTATCGCGGTCCGTAACCGGCAGTGGTCGCCACGTCCCGGGCAGCCCCGATCGCCTCTCTCAATTTCCCGGTCGTGTCGTTGCGCTCTTCGGTCTCGTCGCCGTAGATCAGGATTCCCAGATAGTCGCCGGCAGAGAGGTCTCGCAGAAGAGTTTCCGCTTCGTCGAGTGACCCGAAGCTGGTCTCGGCCGGTTCGCCGAGTGCGCGCTTCGCCTGAATCTTTGCATCCTCGACATTCGGCTGGTCGAAGGGGTCGATCTCGAGAAACGCCCCCATGATCGCCGTGGCGAGCTCCCAGACGACGAAGAGCCAGGACACGTCGTATGTATCGGTAATCTGCAGCTCGAGGATCGGGTGCGATGACCTCAGAGGGTCAATCCACGCGGGTGATGTCCCACCCAGTCTGGTCACGACGAACGCCCGGTCGCGCCCGTAGGAGCTCGCGTCGAGGACAGGTTCTCCTGCGATCGGTACCACGCCCGTCCCTTCCTTGCCCGTCGATTCGGCAACGAGCTGCTCGATCCACAGCCCGACCGATGAGAGCGCCTCAGGCATGATCAGAGTCAGCTTGTTTGCCCCCTCGATCGTCGCGCGTCCGGCCATGGAACCGAGCAGCCATGCCGGGTTTGCCGCATGGGCGATGTCCGGGGAACAGGCCTGGAACGCACGATCCGCGCGATCGAGCAACTTATGGATGTCGTAGCCCACCATCGCGGCAGGAACCATTCCGAAGAACGAGAGAGCGGAGTACCGGCCGCCGATGTCGTCGAAGTTGAGAAAAACCCTTCGGAAGTTCTGTTCTTTCGCCATCGACGCGAGCGGGCTGCCGGGATCGGTGACTGCGACGAAGTGCTCACCCGGCGATTTTCCCTGCTCGGCGAGAAGGCCGCGGAACCGCTTGTAGAGCGAGCTCGGCTCGATGGTGGATCCCGACTTTGACGCCACGATGAATACCGTTCGTTCGAGATCGATCGACTCCTCGATGTCGCGCACCGTCTCCGGAACGACCGAGTCGAGGACGATCAGTTCCGGCCATCCTTCGATGCGGCCGAAGGTGCGTCCGTAGACTTCCGGGCAGAGGCTCGAGCCGCCCATCCCGAGGAGGACGACAGTGTCGAACCGGTCGCGGATCTCCTCGCCGAAGGAGACGAGCTCGTCGAGATGCGGACGCATCCGCTCGACGAGATCGACCCAGCCGAGTGAGTTGCGAATGATCGACTGGTGCTCTTCGGATTCCGGTTTCCACGTCGTCGCGTCCTTCTCATAGATCGCGTGAAGAACGGCTGGGTATTGGACGCTCACTTCGACGCGACCTCGGACTTGCGAGAGGCGATGGTCTCGAGGAGGGAAACGAACGACTTCTCGAACGAGGCGACACCATCGACCGTCAGTTGATCCGTGATCCGGTCGAGCGAGATGCCGGCCTTCTCGATGGTCTCGAGTACTCTGCCGGCTTCCTCCAGATCATCGTCGATCGTTCTCTCCACCTTTCCGTGGTCGCGAAACGCGTCATAGGTGGCGGGAGGAAGGGTGTTGACGGTGTCGGGCCCGATCAGGTTTTCGGCGTAGAGCACGTCGCTGTAGGAGGGATCCTTCGTGCCGGTCGACGCCCAGAGCGGGCGCTGCACGTGTGCTCCGGCGCTGCGCAGACGGGAGAAGCGATCATCGGAGAATCTGTCGAGAAACAACTGGTAGGCGAGCTTCGCGTTTGCGATCGCAACACGTCCCCGGCATGCTCTCAACGCTTCGGCCTCGTCTCCCTCCATTTGCTCGAGCCGCTCGTCGATCGCGCGATCCGCCTGGGTGTCGATGCGACTGACGAAGAAGCTTGCGACCGAGCGGACACGATCCACGGGCTCCCCCGCGTCCATCCGGCGTTCCAGCCCGCGGAGGTACGCATCGATCACCTTGTCGTAGACGTCACGGGCGAAGATCAATGTGACGTTCACATTGACCCCGTCCGCGATCAGTTGCTCGATGGCGGGGATGCCTGCCGGGGTCGCCGGGACCTTGATCATCAGGTTCGGGCGTCCGAGCTGGCGGAAGTATCGTCGTCCTTCTTCGATCGTCCTCTTCGAATCATTGGCAAGCCGAGGATCGACTTCGAGGCTCACGTAGCCGTGCTCGCCGTCAGTGGCGTCGTACAGCTCGCGGAACTCATCGGCGGCGCCACCGATGTCTTCCATGGCGATCGTCTCGTAGATCTCTTTACTCTCCATGTCCCGAGTCGCAAGCGTCGCGAGCGCGCCGTCATACTCACCCGATCCACCGATCGCCTTTTCGAAAATTGTCGGGTTCGACGTCAGCCCGCCGAGACGATCCTGCTCGATCATGCGGCGAAGATGCCCCTCGGTGAGGAGGGAGCGGGTCATCTGGTCGTACCAGACACTCTGTCCGGCGCGGGCAAGTTGCTGGAGGGGATTGGGCATGTGTGTGGCTCCTTTTCAGTCGACAGTCGACAGTCGTCAGTCGTCAGTCAACAGTCGTCGGTCATCAGTCATCAGTCGTCAGTCGTTGGAATTGTGAGTGCGCGTGATCAGCAGTCGTTTCTGTCGGCAAACCTGTCATTCCGAGCGCAGCGAGGAATCTGGGTGGGGGAAGGATATGTCCAAACCCTCGCCCAGATTCCTCAGTCGCGCCGGAGGCGCTCCTTCGGAATGACAGACCCCCGCAACCAACGACCAATCACCACGACCAACGACTAACGACTAATGACTCCATCTGACGACTGTTGTCTGTCGACTGACGACTGTCCTCATTCTATTCGTCGTTTCACCCGTCCGGCCAGGAGGCGTCCGGACAGGACGAGTGCTCCGAGGAGGACTCCTGCAAGGAGGATGCGTAGGAAGGCGTCGCCGGGGCTGAGCACTCCTGCGGCGATCGAATCGGCGAGATAGGTGAAGATGAAGATTCCTGGAATCGTGCCGATGAAGGTTGCAAGCAGATAATCGCGTGGCCGGATCCCGGCGAGTCCCGCGGCGTAGTTCAGCAGGTTGTACGGGACGATCGGAACGAGCCGAAGCAGGAGAAGTGTGACGAAGCCTTCGTTCTGGAGCTTCTCGTGGAGTTTGCCCGCTTTTCCGCCAATCAGTTTCTCGATCCATGCGGAGCCCGACCGGGCGATAAAATATGGGACGGCAGAAGCGATGGTGGATGCCAGGAGAACCCAGAGTCCGCCCTGGAGCCAACCCCAGACGACTCCGGCGGTCAGGGAGAGAATGGTGCCCGGCAGGAGCAGGATGTTGAAAACCGTATACATTCCGACAAACGCCAGTGGCGCCCACCATGAGCCGCGAACCGACTTCAGCCAGTCCGCCGCGGCGGCCGGATCGAGCTGCCCTGAGCGGTAGGCGACCAGAGCGGCCGCGATCGCGACGACCACGAGCGACAGAATGGTGATGATTTTCCATCGCGAAGGGATGTCATTCACGCCGCTCTTGCGTTCACCCGTCGCGAGATCTTCGGAGCTCATGGGGGCGATTGTACTGGAGTTGTCGGTGGACGGAACTGACGAATGCGCGGCTGCGACCTCTCAGCGGCGCCCGAGCAGTTTGCCCGTCAGCTTTACTGACCCGATCAGCAGCCCGAGCATCGCGGAGCCGAGACCGACGACAAGTCCGGCGCATCCTCCGAGCGCCGCAGAACCGGCGACTTTGAGTCCTGTTCCACCCCTGGACGTGTCTGGCGGAGGCCCCGTCGCAGAGGCCAAAGCTACTCCGGCTCCGGGTTGCGGCGCTGCGGATACCTGATGCGCGCTGGCGGTGTCGTCTGGATGAGCTTCCCGGGGGGCGAGCTTCCGCTTTGCATAATCGGGATGCCTCCGGCAACGTACTTCCATGAACTCCGCGCCGAAGAAGAGGATGACCGTCGTGAAGTAGATCCAGACCAGGATGACGATCACGGGTCCCGCGGTCCCGAAGCTCGATCCGGGATCGGATCTCGACAGATAGATGCTGATGGCGAGCTGACCGATCACAAAGAGGGCGGCGGTGAAGATCGCCCCTTCCCAGACATGTTTCCAGGGGATATCGGTATCGGGAAGATAGCGGAAGATCAGCGCGAAGACGGTGGCAATCAGTGCGAGAGAAACCATGCTGCTGATCGCCTGCCAGAGGATCGAACCGCCGGGTATGGGGAGTGCGTCACCGATCCGGTTCAGAACGGCACTAGCGATGATCGAAGCCATCAGGAACACGCCGACGCCAGCCACGGCGAGAATGGCGAAGAGTCGATCCATGACCAGTTTTACGAAGCCGCCCTTTTTCGAGGTAGGCACGTCGAGGATCTGATTCAGGGCAATCTTGAGCTGCTGGAAGATTCGGGATGCACCGAACGCGAGCAGAATGAAGCCGAGAATCGTCGCGAAGACTCCGCCTTCTCGAGAAGAGGCGTTGCGAATGACTTCCTGCACCATTTCGGCCGCACCCCTGCCGACGTACTGCTGGACGGATGTCACGATCTCTCCGCGCGCCGCCTCGGCTTCGAACGCGATCCCGGCGAGGGTCACGGCAAAGACGAGGAGGGGGGCGAGGGAGAGGATCGTATAGAAGGCAATGGCACCGGCGTATTGCGGGGCGTTGTCCTCCTGCCATTCACGGTAGGAGGTCTTGAGATCTCCGCCGAGTCGTCTGAAGTTTACCGATTCCGTTGGTGCCACGGGACTGTGCCGGTTCAACGGTCGTGCCGCCTCGCCGGATCAGTGCTCCAGAGGCGTGACGAAAATCCATACGCCGCGTCCACCGTGTTCGGTCGAGATCATTCTGATCCTCACTTTCCTTTCTCCCTCGGGGAAACGGAACGTGAAATCGAAGATCTCGCTCAACTGCCCCCGCTTGACCGCATTCTCGAACGCGCCTCGGAACTGTCTCACGCTGGTGCAGGGTGCAACGTCGGTGAAGAAGTTTTTGCCGATGACCTCGTTGCGATCATGGTGGGCGAACGACTCCTCGTACCGGTTGTAGGTATTGACCATTCCCCGCTCGTCGAGGCGGATGACACCGAACGGAAGCGCATCGAGCTCCTCCGGAGTCATATAGCCCACCTCGTTACCGAGCTGATCGGCCGTGACATCAATCTTCTGAACGCTCAACGTTTGCTCCTTCCGGCCGCATCAATGTTTTTCCTGGACCTCCTGCTCGGATGCGGCCGCGATGGTCATTCACTGTCTGCCTTCGATTCACGCACGAAGACCCAGCCGGACTTCGTCTGAGAGCTGTAGAAGAGCGTTACCGTAACGTCCCTCGGCTCCATCTTGAAGTCGAAGCGGTACGGGAAGATCACATGGAGGCTCCCTTTCTCGACTCCTTCGCGGTATCTGCCGGCAAACTCGCGCACGTTCGTGCACGGTGCGACTTCCTCGAAGAAGTGTCGTCCGACGACCTGGGCCGCCTGTCGCCCGGTGAGTCGCGCCTCAGCATTGTTGTAGCTGAGGATCCTGCCGTTCTGGTCGAGTCGGATCGCACCGAAGGGGAGACGGTTGAGGTCCTCTTCTCCCATCTGCTGGATCTTCTCGATTTCCTTCAGGTCGGTTGCGGCGGAGTTTGTGGTGGAAGTTGTCATGGCGATCTCCGTTCTGGACGTTTTGAACGATTTAAGTGCTACAATACGGTTTGTATTCCCACGAAAGAAGATGGGACGTCGCGTGTTTTCCGTCGAGCTCTTGAACCGTCTCGTGCACAGAAGGTAGATTGACGTCTGCCGATCGCCACTATGTCTTCTCAAACTCCGAACTGGACCTCTTCGATGGTGGCCGACGCTCTCGGTGTCGGCGTATCGACCGTGAAGCGGTGGACCGGACAGGGCCTCCTGAAGGCAGTGAAGACTCTCGGGGGGCACCGCCGGTACCGGATCGAGGACATCTACGAGTTCGCCTGGGAGCTCGATCTACCAACGGACGCTCTTCCTCCGCTTCCCGTCACGAGTGTCACGCTGGCCGATGGTCAAACCTCCTTTGACGCCCTTCTGGAAGCCCTCGTGCGTGGCGATCGTGCCGTGGCCGACGGGCTGATCGCCACGGATCTTTCGAATGCGCCCGACCGGGTCGTGGTGCTCGACCAGCTGGTCGGTGCAGTGATGCGCCGGATCGGTGAGTTGTGGGACGAAGGGAAGGTCGGCATTGACGAGGAGCATCGCGCCACGAAGATCGTCGAAGAGATTCTTTCGCGACAGAGCGTGGTGCGGATTGATCAGCCCGTGGGCGTCGCCCTGCTCGGCTGCCCACCGACGGAGCAGCACGATCTTCCGCTTCGGTTCGTGAAGCTCATTCTCGAGTGGAACCGTTGGGAGGTTCACGACCTCGGAGCGAACCTGCCGTGGGAGTCGCTGATGCATATGCTGCAAAACCTGCGGCCCGAGCTTCTTCTTCTTACAGCGCGGAACCGTTCCTTCTTTGATTCGGAAGAATTCGAGGAGGTTCTCGAGCTCTGCACGTCGCTCGGGATCGAGGCGGCCGCAGGGGGTAGCTGGGCGCGTGGCGGGCCGGAGGAAGAGAGGAAATATCGCCGTTTCCGCACGCTGAAGGGTTTTGAGGCGTATCTGAAAGGTCGCGGCAAAAGCACTTGAAAATGTCCGGCGTGAGTTTTGCTTCTAATGTGAATTCATGTCACTGGTCAATACGTTGTGTGCTGAGATCAACATCTATGCAGGAGTCGGCGAATCGACCGGAGTGGTCGTCGAAAAGAGGAGCCTGCGGGGGCGAAAAGGGCTCTGCAAGAGTCTGCGCGATTTGACGACCAAGGTTCGCGTCCTCGGAGACGGCTACTACTACATACCGGTCGATCAATGGCCGAAGGAAGAAGAGCCGGTGGTGCTGCATGAGACCGACTGGACTCCCATGGCCTCTTTGCCGAAGCGTCGCCGGCGTCGCAAAGCTGACGAAAGCTGAACGGCAACTCGGCTGCTCCGGTTCCGTCTTCCCTCGGAATCATTCAGGAATGCGGGTCCGCGGTGCACACGGCGATGATTCAGATCGCCAGTCGAAGGTTCTACCGCGTACACTTTCGCGGATTGAGACCGCCCCGGTGGACCCGGTCGCGCCAAATGTGCCGGTGTGGAAATTGCTCACGACTCTCATCACACCCCGGGGCCTTCAAAAGGGCCGATGGCAGGCCGATGTGAGAGGAAGCCCGGGGCCGGACACTGACAAGTAAGGAGTTGTGCAGGTGACACCCACACGAATGACGTCGATCTTGATCCTGCTGCTGCTGCTGTGCTCACCTCTGGCGCTCGCGCAGACCCCTCCACCATACACCGCAGCGATCGTCATGGATCCCGTGACCGGGGCTGTCCTCCATGCCGAGAATCCTCACGAGCCGCGGCCGATCGCGTCGATGACGAAGATGATGACGCTGCTGGTCGTCCTCGATCAAATCAGCTCCGGCAATCTATCCTGGGATACGCCGGTGGAAGTCAGCGCGCACGCGAGCAAGATGGGCGGATCGCAGGTCTATCTCAAGCAGGGGGAAGTCTTTCCGGTGAGAGATCTCGTTGCGGCCACGATGGTTCATTCCGCCAATGACGCGGCGATGGCTCTGGCAGAGAAGGTTGCCGGTAACGAGCAGTCGTTCGTTCGACTGATGAACCAGAAGGCGAAGGAGTTGAAACTCGAGCACACCGAGTATCACAGTCCTCACGGTCTCCCAGCGAGGGGCGAGGAACAGGACGACGTGATGTGTCCGTACGACCTCGCCGTCCTCGGATCGAAGCTGATGGAGCACGAATCGATGCGGAAGCTCGCCGTCACCCAGACGATGCCGTTCCGGGATGGCGCGTTCACGATGTACAACCCGAACCATCTGTTGAAGGACTATCCGCTGGCAACCGGAATCAAGACTGGATACCACGAGAAGGCTGGATTCTGCGTGACCGCTTCGGCGAAGAAGGGGGACATGGAGCTCGTCGGTGTCGTCATGGGCTCGAGGAACAAGCGTGACAACTTCGGCTCAGCCGCGCGCCTGTTCGACGAGGCCTTTGCCGAGTATCAGCGGATCGAGCCGGTGCAGGCCGGCAAGTCGCTCTCGAAAGCCGTTCCGGTAGGCGAAGGGAAGATAGACACTGTTCCAGTCGTCGCGGGAAGAACCGTACCGATGACGGTCTCGAAAAACAACAAGCCGAATATCGATGTCCAGGTCAGTGCCACGGCCGTCAAGGCGCCTATATCCAAGGGCCAGCAGGTTGGTTGGGCCATCGTCAGGAAAGACGGAAAGCCGGTCGCGAAAGTTCCCGCACTGGCCGCAAACAGCGTCGAGAGAGCCGGCTGGTTCGCCAGAACCTGGTCGGCGATCTGGCCGTTCGACTAAGAGGAGAAGCGGGTTCAGGAGTTCAGAGGTTCAGGAGTTCAGGAGTTCAGCGATTAAGGAGTTCAGGAGCTCGGAGGTCCAGGAGTTGAAGGACTGTCCCTGTGGGCAATCCAGCCGCTCGTACTCTACATCTCTTGAACCTCTGAACCTCCTGATCCTCTGAACCCTTGAACCTCTGATCCTCTGAACCCTCTGAACCTCTGAACCTTCTTCACCCAAACACCACCCGCCGGCCCTCGATTCGCCACGGTTCGCTGCAGAGGCGCTGGAGAGCTTCGACATAGGCAATGTGCTCCTGTTCGAGAATTCGCGCGGCGAGATCGTTCTCGGTGTCGCCATCGAGTACCGGAACCGCTTTCTGCACGATGATCGGTCCGCTGTCGAGACCCTCGTCGACAAAATGGACGGTGCATCCCGAGATCTTCACTCCATGCTCCCACGCCTGCTGCTGCGCGTCGACACCCGGAAACGATGGGAGCAGCGATGGATGAATGTTGACGATCCTGTGTCTGAAGCGCTTGACGAATCCGGATCCGAGCAGGCGCATGTAGCCGGCGAGAACGATCACGTCGACGTTTCTCGATTCGATCGCCGCGGCAACGGCTTCCTCATGAGCCGAACGGTCGGAAAAATCGCGATGAGGGATGCCCGACGGCGTCGTATCCGAGCGACCGGGCCTTGTCGAGTCCCGGCGCGTCGGCGCGATTCGACAGGACGAGCGCGATCTCGGCATCGAGATCTCCGCGCACAATTGCGTCGTGGATCGCCACGAAATTCGATCCGCGTCCCGAGAGCAGGACCGCCAGCCGTCTGCTCATCCGATCCAGGAAGGAAATCCGCTCGGAGGAACGTCGTACCGGACCTCTCCGGTCCCCTCAACGACGTTGCCGATGAAATAGAACTTCTGTCTTGCGATCTCCAGTCTGCGGGACACCTCGGTAACCGAGTCAGGAGCAACGATGAGCACCATGCCGATGCCCATGTTGAAGACGCGCAGCGCCTCGTCCTGCTCGACTCCCCCGGTCGTCACCAGATAGCGGAAGATCGGTTCCACATCCCATGATCCCAGTCTCACCTTCGCGTCGAACTTTCCGGAGAGAACGCGGGGAAGATTATCGGTCAGACCTCCGCCGGTGATGTGGGCCATCGCATGAACCAGATCGTCCTCGACCAGTGGAAGCAGCGGTTTGAGGTAGCTCTGGTGGTGTTGGAGAAGAACTTCGCCGACCTTCCCGCCGGCCGCTTCCACGATGCTCTGGAGATCGACTCCGTTGTCAGCGAGGATCTTCCGTGCGAGCGAGTATCCGTTGGTATGGAGCCCCGTCGAGGGGAGTCCGATCAGGACATCGCCCGCGGCGACCCTGCTCCCGTCGATCAGATGTTTTTCATCGACGACTCCGACGACGAATCCTGCCACGTCATATTCGCCGCCCGCATAGAAGCCCGGCATCTCGGCAGTCTCACCTCCGATGAGAGCCGTCCCATTCTCCTTGCACGCGCGGGCCATCCCGCGGACCACCTCTACCATGACGGAAGGCTGGAGCTTCCCGGTTGCGAAGTAGTCGAGAAAGAAGAGCGGTCTCGCACCCTGAACGAGAATGTCGTTGATGCAGTGATTGACCAGATCTCCGCCGACAGTGTCGTGGATCTTCATCTCCGCGGCAACGCGCAGCTTCGTCCCGACGCCATCGGTCGAGGTGACGAGGATCGGGGATTCGCAGTCCGGAAAGGAGGCGCGGTAAAGCCCCCCGAAAAGACCGAGGTCTGAGAGCACCTCCGGACTGTAGGTGTCGCGGACGAGCGTGCGCACCTGTCCGAGAGCCTCGTCCTGCGCGTCGATGTCGACGCCTGCGTCGCGGTAGGAAGTGTGTTTGGTCAACTGCCTTCTCCTCAGGCTCTGTAGAGTGCGGCGCCCCAGTGCAGACCGGAGCCGAGAGCGGTGAATGCGATGAGTGATCCCTCTTTGATTCGTCCCTCTTTGCGAAGCTCGTGAAAGAGGATCGGGAGCGTCCCTGCTGTTGTGTTCCCGTATCGTTCGATGTTGTGCGGGACCTTCTCGGGCGGAAGGCCGAGCTGTTTTCCGACGCCCTCGATGATACGCAGGTTCGCCTGGTGGATCAGCAGAAGATCGAGATCCTCGAGCTTCACACCGCCCTCATCACAAACCGTACGGATGGCCTCAGGCATTCTGGTCACTGCCTGCTTGAACACGTCCCGTCCGGACATGTCGGGGATGATGCTGGAATCTTCGATCTGCGACTGCTGGACCCACGGTCGTGAGAGGAAGCTCGCTCCGCGGACCCACAATGCATCATAGAGAGATCCGTCGGTGAAAAGCCTCGTCAGCAAAAGGCCGCGCTCATCATCCTCTCCACGCTCGACCACGACCGCGCCGGCGCCGTCACCGAACAGGACCGTCCGGTCTCTCGACCTCGTGTTGAACTCGCGGTCCTCGTCGCTGACCTCCTCCGAGCTCAGACCGATCGTCGTGTCCCAGCCGTGGTTCCACGGCATGAACGGCGTGTGAACTTCGGCGCCGATGACGAGAAGCTTCGCGAATTTGCCGCTCCGGATGAGCGAGTCTGCCAGATCGAGTCCAAAGAGAAATCCGGAGCACTGTTGGCGGATATCGAAGGTGGGGATGTTCCGCAGACCGATCCTGTTCTGCAGAAGCGGACCGTTGCCGGGGAAGATGTAGTCGGGGGTCATCGTGGCGAAGACCACACCATCGATCTCGCCCTTCTCCGAGCCCGAATCGAGGATCGCGGCCTCGGCCGCGATCGCTCCCAGCTCGGAGGATCCCTGGCCGGGTGAGGCGAAACGACGCTCTTCGATACCGCTTCGCGTGCGGATCCATTCGTCAGAGGTGTCCATGACCCGGGAAAGCGCCTCGTTCGTGACGACGTTCTCCGGAAGGCCGATTCCCGTTCCTGTGATCAGCGTGCCCATGAATGCGCATCATAGTGGAGAGCGGACGCCCGGCAAAGCCGCTGCTCTGTGATCATCAACCGTCCCGTGAACGCATCCACGTCTCGAGCTCTGCGGCGGTAAATTCGTAGGTCTGGCCACAGAACTGACAGGTCGCCTCCGAACCTCCCTCCTGATCGATCATCTCGCGAACCTCGCCGGGGCCGAGCAGTGCGTACGGCGCAAGCGCGCGTTCCCGGTTGCAGGAGCATCGGAACTCGACCGGGACGTCGAATGCTGCATCGAGCCGCCGGTAATCGCTGCCGCGGAGAACCTCCGCGATCGCGTCCTCGAGCGGCATTCTGGCCAGCAGAGAGCTGAAGGCGGGCGCTTCACCGAGCGACTCCTCGATCTGCAGTGCCTGTGCCTCAGTCGCGTGAGGGAAGCGCTGGAGCGCCATTCCTCCCGCGGCTTCGATCCCTCGTGGCGAGGTATTGACCCCGAGAAGGACGGCGGACTGTACCTGTTCGCTCACGAGAAGGTACTCCGTCAGATCACGAGCGATCTCGCCGCTGACGAGACGGATCTGGGAGCTGTACGGTTTTCCCGTCGGTACAGCGGTTCGGATGACGGTGAGAATCCCATCGCTGCCGACGGCACGACCCACATCGAGCGGCTCCATGTCGAGTTTCGAGTTGGCGACGAAACCTCGTACATAGCCATTGGTGTTTGCTTCCGCCACGATCAACCCGAGCGGTCCGCCGCCGTCGATCCGGATCGTGATCTGCTGGTCCCGCTGATTCTTGTCGAGCAGCCGGGCCAGCAGGAGGGCTCCCGCCATGGCGCGTCCCACGGCAATTGAAGCGATCGGAGACAGGTCGGCGCGGATCCGGACCTGTTCGACGGCACGCGTCATCTCGACGCCGATGACACGAAAATCTCCACTGCCGGCCATCCCCTGGATCAGCCGGTCTTTTCCCTGATTCGTCACAGGCATGATCAACCAGTCGCCGCCTCGATGCCTTCCGTCGTGAGTCCTCTGCGCAGAGACGAAGCCGAACTGGAGGAGGCGGGTCAGGAGCTCCAGCAGGAGAAGGACCAGCAGCCGCGCTTCCTGGAGACATTTACCGGAGGCGAATACGACGCTTCGAAAGGGGAGGCGTTTTTGCATGCTGAAAAATATAGAATGAATCCACACGGGCGGTCGTGGACACCGCCCCACAGGTTGAAAGGAGGCAACACGATATGGCAGTCACATCGGGTCGCACCTCTCTGGCCTCGGAAACCAGCACGTTGAAAGTCGGCGACAAGGCTCCCGACTTCGAGCTTCCGGGCCACAGAAACGACGAAACAGTACGTCTCAGCGACTTCCGCGGCAAAAAGAATGTCGTTCTCGTTTTCTATCCACTGGACTGGACCCCCGTCTGAACGGTCCAGATGCCCTCGTACGAGGCCGAACAGGCTGAGTTCGAGCGGTACGATGCCCAGGTCATGGGCGTCTCCGTAGACAGTGTTCCGAGCCACGTCGCTTTCGCAAAATCGCTCGGTGGTATCTCGTCTTACCCACTCCTCGCCGACTTCCATCCGAAGGGTGAGGTTTCAAAGAAGTACGGTGTCTGGAAAGATGACGCAGGAATCTGCGAGCGGGCAATCGTCATCGTCGACAAGGAAGGCATCGTCCGCTACATCGACATCCACGACATCGGCGAACAACCCGAAAACGCGCAGATCATCGACATCCTCAGAGATCTCGACTGATCATCATCAGGGGCGGGCAGTCCACGTGCCCGCTTGTTTCTCCAAAGGAAAATGAATGCTTTCAATCTCACGCCGTTGTGTGCCCTTCACCCCGTACGATCGCGACCTGTCCGATGCGATCGTCACGATCGCGAGTGCGACGGGTGTCCATCTCGCGGATCAGGAGCCTTTCCCATCGGAAGATCCGGGAGACATCTCCTATCGGGAAATTCCGGGCGATACGTCCAATGACGCTTTCCGCATCACCCACCACCACTACGATCACGATGAAGCCGATAAGGATCCGAACATCGTCTTTCCGCTCGAAACTCTGCGAGAGCTCGCGGCGGAAGGCTTCATCAAGGGCGTCAACGACATTCACTACAGCCTCGGGTTCACCACACGCCTCAAGGAGCTCTACGAGGAGACGTACCCTGAAATCGCCAACCGGATCGACCGCTCCAAGACCCGACTGGTGGTTCTCACCGCCGGCTGCCCATCCACCTGTCACCGCTCGGTCGTCAACCTTGCGCGGGAGATCGAGGGAATCGGCATCCCGACAGTGATCATCTCCGCGAGTCCGGACGCGACGCAATCGGTGCGGCCGCCCAGGGCAATGACCTTCGATGGGACCGAAATTGGCAGGATCCTCGGCGCGGCGAACGATCGTGAAATGCACCGCAAAGTGATGCGGGCGGCCCTCGAGATGTTTACTCAGGACACGCCCCCCGGCAAGGTCGTGAGCCGCTCGATCACCTGATGCGTGTCATCCTGAGAGGCTGAATCCAGCAAAGAGGGAGAAGGCCTGCCCTGAGCGAAGCCGAAGGGACGGTCGAAGGATCTCGTTCGGTCCGACTCTCAGGACGGAAGTGCGCGACAGTCAGGACGGACCCGATCCTTCGCTGCGCTGAATATACCCTGGGCTGTCATCCTGAGCCGCCGGAGCGCAGCGGAGGACGGTCGAAGGATCTCGTGGAGTCATACTCGCGCTCGGTCCCGTCGCAATTCAGATCGAGTCAGGATGTACGCGATCCTTCGCTGCGCTCAGGATGACAAGCCGTTCATCTTCAGCTACTTGTGGGGGCCGCGTCGAGTTGTCCTCGAGTTGAGTCCTCTGGGAGGTTCTGCGTCTCTCGCAATGATCCGGCACGGATTCAGCGTTTGCTGTTACGTATACTCCGCTACGCTGGCACGAAAGGACCTCGATGACGACTGACCTCGAAGAGCAGAAGAGCACTGCATGGACCTCAGAGGACGCTGAAGAGCTGTATCTCGTCGAGAGATGGGGAAGCGGTTACTTCACCGTCGGACCCGAGGGGCATGTGCGGATCAACCCTCTGCAGGAGAAGGGCCCGGGTATCTCGATCATGGACGTGCTGGAGGCCGCCAAAGGCGAAGACCTTCGCACCCCGCTTCTGCTGCGATTTCAGGACATCCTGCGCCACCGGGTGTGCATGCTCAACGAGGCGTTCGGCGGGGCGATCCGGGACAATGAGTACAAGGGGCGCTATCGCGGCGTCTTTCCGATCAAGGTGAACCAGTTGAGGGAAGTGGTCGAGGAGATTCTGGACGCTGGTGAGCCATACGATTTCGGGCTCGAAGCCGGATCGAAGCCAGAGCTCTTCGCAGCGCTGGCGATCCATTCCGATCCGGAATCGCTGATCATCTGTAACGGGTACAAGGACGAAACCTTCGTACGACTGGCGATGATCGGGAGAAAACTCGACAAACGAGTCGTTCTCGTTGCCGAGAAGCTCTCGGAGGTCCGGATGTTCATCCGGATCGCGAAGGAAATGAACGTCATGCCGATGATCGGCGTCCGTGTGCGCCTTCAGTCGAAAGGTGCCGGCATCTGGGCGACCTCGGGCGGAGAGAGCGCAAAGTTCGGGCTGTCGACGAGCGAGATTCTCATTGCGACCGAAATGTTGCGCGAAGCGGGCCTGTCGGAGGCACTCAAGCTCCTGCACTTCCACATCGGCTCCCAGATTCCGGACATCATCACGATCAAGCGCGCAGTCCGCGAGGCGGCAAGGGTGTACGCGAAGATGTACGCGCTCGGCCACAAGCTCGAGTACATCGATGTCGGAGGCGGCCTCGCGATCGACTACGACGGATCGAACTCCACGTTTCACTCGTCGATGAACTACTCGGTCGAGGAGTACGCAAGCGACATCGTCTACCACATTCGTGACATCTGCGATGAGGAGGGTGTCCCACACCCCGATATCGTCTCCGAGTCTGGCCGCGCACTGGTGGCGCATCACTCGGTGCTCGTCATCGAGGCATTCGGATCGATCGAGAAGACGCCGAAGCGCTCACCCGGAATGGTCGACGCGGATCACAAGATCATCCGTGATCTCGAGACGATCGAGAATGAGCTCACCGCAGACAATCTCAATGAATCGTGGCACGACCTGTTGAGCCGGAAGGATGATGCGCAGAAGATGTTCGAGCTCGGTATGATCGGACTCGACGTCCGTGCGGCGTCCGAGACATTTTCTGGAGAATCGCACAGAAGATCGACCGGCTCTCCCAATCCCCTGATGACGATGAGGAGATTCCCGAGTATCTCGCCGACCTTCGTTCAGAGCTGAGAAGCCAGCATCTCTGCAATTTCTCCGTATTCCAGTCATTGCTCGACCACTGGGCCCTCGGACAGCTTTTCCCCATCATGCCGCTTCACCGGCTGGGCGAGAAGCCGTTGCTCGAGAGCACGATCGTCGATATCACGTGTGATTCCGACGGCAAGGTCTCGAAGTTCATCGATATCAGTGACGTACGACACTCTCTCCCGTTACACGAGGTCACCGAGGGCGAGCCGTACTATCTGGGAGTCTTCCTTACTGGCGCCTATCAGGACATCATGGGCGACATTCACAACCTCTACGGCAGGGTGAACGAAGCGCACGTATTTCTCGATGAGGATGAGGAGGCCGGGTTCTATATCGAAGAGACCATTCCCGGCAATACGGTCGGTGAGGTACTCGAGCTCACACAGTACGATCTCCGGGAGCTCGTCAGGCTGATGAAGTCGAAGTTCGATGCCGCCATCAAGCAGGACCGCCTCCGTCCTTCGGAGGGGATGAAGCTGCTGGCCGAGTATGAGCGGGGGCTGAAGGATCAGACGTATCTCACTCTGGAATGAAAACTGCGGTACTGAGTCGATAAGATGCGATTTTACAGTAGTTTACGAGCAAAGGTCGTCACCCGGAGGAGACAATCCGTCACCGCAGGAGGTCAAAGAGACCTTCCGGAATCAGGGAGTCCTGCCGGTCGTTGACCTGTATGAACAAGGAGGAATGAAAAAAATGAAACGTTCAGTCATCGTCGCGCTGCTTCTTGCGATGGCCGTCGCCATGAATGCGTTCGCCGTGGGTGAAGCACGACTCACAGGAAAGGTTGTCGACACCGAGGGTAACCCGATTCCGGATGTGAACATCACGGTGACCGCGACCGAGAAAATGACCTTTGAGAAGGCATTCGAGACGGATGCGGACGGGGGGTTCGCAATCTTCCTGCTCGACGGGACGGTCAAGTACGAATTCGCTTTCAGCAAGGACGGATACGTCACTCACAAGGAAGTCTGGAAGCTGAAACTGATCCCGGAGAGGAATGTGGAGGAAGTGGTCCTGCAGAAGCCGAGTGAGGCCCAGACCGGGACGCCCGGCGTTGAGGTTTCGGAGGCGAATCCATCATACGTCGTCTATAACGATGGTGTGGCGCTTGCCAATGATGGACAGGACCTCGAGGCCATCGCAAAGTTCAGGGAAGCGGTGACACTCGATCCCGAGCTTTCAGCCGGTTGGACGGCGCTCGCCCGGATTGCCGCACGAGCGGAACAGTGGGATACGGTCGTCGAGGCGGGGCTCAAGTCGATCGATCTCGCGGGAGATGATCCCGTGATCGCGACGCTGCTCGCAGACGCGTACACCGCGCTCGGAGACAAGGAGCGCGCGAAGGAGTTCCGGAAAATCGCTCCGGCGAACCCGGCTGTTCTGTTCAACGAGGCTGTGCCTCACCTCAACGCAAATCGGGATGACGAAGCGGAGAAGCTGCTGAAGCAGGCAGTTGCAGTGGATGATACCTTCGCAAAGGCTCACTACGAGCTCGGAGCAATGTACGCCCGGCAGGGCAAGTCTGCCGAGTCAAAGAAGCATCTGATGAGGTACCTCGAGCTCGAGCCGGATGGTGAGAACGCCGCGTTCGCCCGCGAGATGGTCAAGTATCTGGAGTGAGGCTCCTGAGGGAGCAAAGGGGGTTCAAATGCTGCGAACAGGAACGCTTCTTTCGATCGTAGTCCTGGCGCTGGGGTGCGCGAGCGCCAGCCAGCGTCCGCCCCAGCTCCTTCAGCCTCAGGTTGAAATCCGTCAGACAGGGGGGGCGGGTGACAGTGGGGTCACTCGCAACCTCCGCGGCGGAATGCCTATACGGCTTCAGATCGCCGTCACCAATCCCTCGGCCGAGAAAATCGAAGTCGAGAGCATCGAGCTCTCTTCGCTCGGCATGGGTGGGCTCGACATTCCGAACACCAAGAGACCGGTGAACAAGTCGATCGCTCCGGACGGCTTTGAGGTCATCGACTTCTGGACGGCTGCCTACGGTGGCGACTCGGTTGCGGGGAATGGCGGGCCGATCACGGTACGTCTGACGGTGTACTTCAAGTCCGAGTTCGGAAAGTTCCGGGAAATCTACACCCAGAACATCAATACGGCGGGAAGCCCGAGGGTCGACCCGCAGTAGACGAGGCTGAATTTCCTGAGCCGCCGGTCTTTCAGCACTCTGAAAATACCCCGGGATGTCATCCTGAGCCGCCGGAGCGCAGCGGAGGACGGTCGAAGGATCTCGGGACTCTCCTCGCCCTCGGCCCCCTCGCGGCAATTCACTTCGACAGTCAAGCCGTACGCGATCCTTCGCTGGCGCTCAGGATGACCGTCGTCCGCTCCACTCCCCGTCGCTGTGATCAGCCCCGCAGCGGCGAATTGCCCACCTGCAACAGCAGTGACGATTGCTTTGGGACGACCTCGATCCGTGCTCCCGATTCAAGAAGCTTTTCGGTCTCCATGACGTCGAGCACCGCTTCGAGAATCGCGGGATCCTCGCGACTGATTCTGTTGAGTGTGTCGCCGACGATCGCGGGACGAGCGGCTGAGGCCTCGGCGAGCTTCTGAGAGACCTTCTTGGCCGTCTCGCTCTTGATGAGTCCGACACGGTTGTCGCCATCCTGTTTCATTGCGCTCGTGACCTGAACGAGTCGTTTGACGACTTTCTCGGTGATGTTCTCCACCATCGAATGATCGGTGAAGGCGACTTTGCGGATATACACCGACCCGAGCTCGTAGCCCCACTTTTCGCTCAGTGGCGATACCGCAGCGCGAACGGTACGGCTGAGACTGTGACGGCTTTCGAGCATCTTCTCCATCTGAAGGTTCGAAAGAGTGGAGATCGTCGAGCTCGCCACGTTCGCCTGCAGCGATCCCTCCGGGTTCGAGTTGATGAAGAGATACTTGATTGGGTCGCTGACGCTCATCTCGTACCAGATCCCGACGCCCATCGGAGTTCCCTCCTCCGAGTTCACCATCTGGCTTCTGAGGTAGTGCTGGCGCAGCGTGGCCGAGACCGTGTAGCGCTTGCCGAAGAAGGGGACGAGAAGCGCGCGCGGACCGAATCGCGCCACCGGGAACTGAAGCCCCGCCTCGTCCAGAACGCCGAGAACGTTACCAAAGAGCGTGAACACCTGTGTCTGCCGCTCCTCGACGACGGCGTAGAGGCCGAATACGGTGGCCAGCTTGAGGATGACCGGGATCACGAGAAGGCCTGCGAAAAAAGAAATGATCGATATCATCGTCGGCTCCTCGTCAGTCCGTCGTCCGGATGAGTCTGTCGGCTCGCCCGAAGAGCGGAACCTTCATGTTTCTCAGGTAGGCGGCGAGGGCCGTCGGTCCTCCCTCGCCCTTGACTCTCGACAAGGTCGCCGCGAGCTCACGCAGAGGCGCGACCTCCGCTTCCGCGTTGTTCTGTGCAATCTCGACGGCGCGCTCGCTCATCGTGATCTGCTGCTCGGCATCGGCGCGCGCCGTGGAGATGTCGGCTGCGACCTGGTTGCGAGTCGAATTGATTGCCGAGAGCGCGTGATCGACCTGGGATGGAGGATCGATCTCGGTGATGAGCGCAGCATCCAGCTCGATTCCGTATCGGCCGACCGTGGAGCGGCATTGCTGTTCCATGTATTCATTCAGCAGAGGAAGATTTTTTCGGAGATCATTGATCGAAACCCCTTCTGAAAGCTCGGCCGCGGCACTGCTGCCAGCCTCGAGCTCTCCCGCGGCGATCAGTGCCGCACCTTTCGGGTCGACGAAGTTCGCGATCCGTTCCCGGAGGACGGAGATGAAGTAGCCCATGACGTGCTCGAGCGGACTGCTGACCCCGAACAGGTACGCGTAAAGGTTGTTCTGCGCGACGCTGTAGCGGATCTGACCTCTGACACCGGTCGTGAGATTGTCCTTGGTGACAGCCTCGATCGAGGTCTGCTCCTTGGTCGGGTCCCAGGTGATGTCGACGGCATGGGTGGCGACTGAAACCTTGTGGACCTTCTGCCATGGCATCTTCAGGTAAGGCCCTCCCGGTGGGATCACCCGGAGCGCCGGATACCGGTACCGCTTCCGCTCATCCTCGCTCAACTCAGGGATCTCAGAGACGTGTGCACCGGGCATCCGCTCTGCGCGGCCGAAGCTCGTCTTGACCGCACGTTCGTCCGGCCGGACCGTGTAGAAACCACCGATACCGACCTTGAATACGAAGTAGAGCACCACACCAAAAATGAAGGCAAAGACAGGCACGTCGGACTCCTCCGGTTACAGATGACCATAGGGATTGATGAAGACCTGGATCGGGAGAGGTTAGCAGAAAACAGGAGGGGAGGAGCCACGCGAAGACCTCGGGGAAGTACTCCGTCGATATCCGGTTTTCCGTTCTGAAACTTCAATAGTACGAATCATCTCGTGTGGCGCGCATGTCTCGATGTCGCAGAACCCATTTAAAAACAGCAACTTAACCGGGATCCGCCCATGGCGCGATCAGTGTATTCGCCTCCATCGTTCACAAAAACTTGACAGCAAGGGCACGGAAGCGCGATTGAGGGAAGGACTCACGTCACCGCAATCGGAGTTTACTGTTTGTTCACGGCGTGTTGACTAATTCGCGATCCTCTGCCATAACAGCGACCATCCACGGACTAGAAAAGTACTGATGGAAGCACCGGTGACCCGGATCTTCCTCTTCTGTCGTTGACAGATTTGAAACACGGCGTGTAAGTACCTCGTTCCCGCTGATGACTGGGGCGAGGGCGGTTCAATCTGAAAGGAGTAGTGTGATGAGGAAAGTAACTCAACTGCAGACGGTCGCTCTGCTGCTGATCCTCGCGCTCGTGGCCTTCCCGGCACTGGCCCAGGAGACGACAGCATCGATATATGGGACGATTCGGGATGCGTCCGGTGCGGTATTGCCGGGTGTCACGGTCGCCGCGACGAACCAGAAGGGTCAGAGCCGGACGGCAATTACTGATTCCACCGGCACCTACCGCTTCCCGGCGCTTCCTCCAGGGAATTACGACATCATTGCAACACTGACGGGGATGAATGCGGCCACCGCGGAAAATCTCCAGCTCAAGCTGGGAACTTCACCGAGGATCGATCTGACGATGCGGCTCGGAGCAGTCGCCGAGACGCTGACGGTCACGGCCGAAGCGCCCCTGATCGACGTGACCCGCAGCGCCGTCGCTACCTCGGTCTCGCGTGAAGAGATCGAGAGCCTTCCACACGGCCGTGACTTCACGGACGTTGTCGCCTTCACACCGGGAGCACGCCAGGACGCGCTCGCTGGAGGCATTTCGATCGATGGTTCGTCGGGTCTCGAGAATCGCTATGTGATCGACGGAATCGATACGACCGACCCGCAAATCGGTGATTCAGCTGTTCCGATGCGTGCGGAGTTCATGGAAGAAGTTCAGGTGAAAACATCCGGCTACGCGGCCGAGTACGGCGGCTCGACAGGCGGTGTCATCAACGCGATTACCCGTTCCGGCTCGAACGACTTCACCGGCGGAATCATCGTCGACTACGAAGACGAGAGCCTGAACGCTGATCGCCCTCAACTCCTGTACGACTCGCGCGGAACCTCTTTTGGTACGAACTACGAAAGCTTCGAGAAGGACGACCGCACTCGTTGGGATCCGGGCATCTACATCGGTGGTCCACTCCTGCGCGATCGGGTATGGTTCTTCGGTTCGTATCAGCCGGGCATGACTGAGGTTGATCGAACGGTCAACTTCACCAATGGGGTTACCGACACCTATCACCAGGAAAACGACGTCGACTATGCGACCGGTAACGTCACTGCACTGATCGCCTCGAAACTGAGTCTCAAGGGCGGCTTCAGCATCTCACCCTACGAGACTCGGGGCGGACTACCCGCGCGCTCCGGCCGCACGACCCAGACTGCGCAGTCCGCGTACGAGACCGGCACTGAAGGAGACCGCGAGACGTACTCGTTCAATGCCGACTACACGGCGACACCGTCATTGCTGGTCTCGGGCCGCGCTGGCTACTTCATGACCGACAGTCGTGACACTGGTATTCCGTTCTTCCCCCTCATCCACAACTACTCGACCTCCAGCGCGGCGCTGCCATCGTCGTACCCCGATGTACCGGCGCAGTGGGTGCAGCCGCTCGGATTCACATCAAATCCCCTCTACACCGGGGCGCAGGCGCGCGACGAGTACGAGCGTACGTCGTTCGCGCTGGATGGCACCTAGTTTGGACAAGCCGCCGGTGATCACATGATCAAGGGCGGCTTCCAGCGCGAAAAGATCGCGAATAACGTTCAGAGAGGATACAACGCTGACCGGATCCTCTACTACTGGGGCCGTGATGTCACCCCGTTCGATACTCCGCTTCCGACGGGTGGCGAGTACGGCACGTTCCGCCTGCTGAACATATCCACTCTTGGTGTAGCCGAGACGAACAACGATGCCCTCTTCCTCCAGGATTCCTGGACGGTGATGCCGAACCTGACGCTCAACCTCGGTGTCCGCGCCGAACACGAGCGGATCCCGAACTACGGTAACGTTGGTCCGGAGTACGGCATCGAGTTCAACTACGACGAGAAGATCGCGCCTCGCCTCGGATTCGCCCTGGATCCGTTCAGCGACGCTCAGTGGAAGGTATACGGTAGTTACGGCACCTACTACGACGTCATGAAGTACGAGCTGCCGCGCGGCTCGTTCGGTGGCGACAAGTGGGTTGACTACTGGTTCACGTTTGATAACCCGAACGTAGGTCTCAATGACGTCGCCACCTGCGCGACAGGCGTGAACACCAACGAGGTTGTTCCCGTCTGTCCAGCCGGTACATTCCTTGGAGCGTACGACCAGCGCCACAATGCGGCTGACCCGACCGACTCGACCGTCGATCCGGACCTCAAGCCGATGGAGATGTGGGAGGGGCAGCTCGGTGTCGATCACGAGCTCACTAACACGATGAGACTGGGAGCTCGCTACGTGCACAAAGAGCTGGTCCGTGCGATCGAAGACGTGGGCGTCATCGTTCCGGGAGGGCAGACGTACTACATCGCCAACCCCGGCTATGGTGTCTCGACGAGCATTTCAGCTCTGCCGTTCCCGAAGGCGAAGCGCGAGTACGACGCGCTCGAGCTCACATTCGAGCGCCGCTACAGCGGAAACTGGGGCTTTGGTGCCAGCTACACGTATTCAGAGCTCTATGGAAACTACACGGGTCTCGCCAGCGCCGACGAGCAGAACGGCATTGCCAGTATCGTGCGTCTGGCTCCAAACGTGAGCCGTGCATTTGACGTCGTACAGGGCTCATACAACGCCAACGGCGAAGTCGTGTACGGTGACCTGCCGACGAATCGTCCGCATCAGCTCAAGGCGCAGTTCATGTATGGATTGCCGTGGAACATGACGGTTGGAGTGAACCAGATCGCCATGTCGGGTACGCCAGTTACCGAGTACGCGATCCTGACCGGACACAATTTCTTCATGCCGTACGGCTACGGCAACCTGGGCGATACTCCCTGGTTGACCCAGACTGATCTCTCGATCAATCAACAGTTCCTGCTGGGTGGCCAGTCGCTCACGCTCATGGTCAATGTTCTGAATCTGTGGGACGAAGACACGGTCACGCACTACTACACGATTCGCAACATCAAGGAGCTCGCGGTCAGCGCCGAACAGCTGGTCAATGGCATCAACTACGAGCAGATGATCGGTGCACTCGCACCGAATGATTTCGACCCCGCCTTCCGAAAAGCGGACGTATACCAGGAGGGCCGCACCGTGCGCCTGGGATTGCGCTACAACTTCTAGTCAGTCAGCTCCGTAGCATAGGTAAAGAGGCTGCCTTCGGGCAGCCTCTTTTTTTTGGCGCCGCCTAACGCCTGTGGCTGCCATCCCCCGCAGCCCCCGCTGCATGAGAGCCCGTCGTCGGAGCAGCTCCGAACGTTCGCGGGCAGTTCCCGCCCTCGGTTCCTGACTGGATCAAGTCCACTCAGGGTTGTACTACGCATTCCCCTCGTTCCTCTGGACACAAACTCCTCCTGGGTGTCGCAAGCCATCGCGCACTGAGTCGACTCCGTAATTGTGCGCAATAGCCCTGGGGCTCCCAGTCGAAGCGGCTGCTCGAGGATCTTCTGGAGATGGAAGAGTGCAGACCCGGCTGATTCAGCTAAGAGAAAGCAGTTGCTCGACCAGCATTGGGGCCTACTTGCGGGGCTTCTCCGCAGACAGAGCCAAAAGTTGATCGCCATTCCGTCTCGCTGGAGGACGAAGTTCCCGACACCCTGATGCGAGACGAAGCGGTAGGTCATCGTAGGCTTCGAGAACGAGACCGGAAGCTGTTCCCTGGTATAAACCCAGTACTCGATTGAACCGCTGACGATGCCGACTGATCCCCGGTTAAATGACTGGATTGCATCGCTCGATCGGATTTCTCTGCGACGCACGCGTGCCGGCTCTCCCAGCAGGATGAAAACTCGCCCCCGGTCAGTCAGTGATCCTCGATCCATCCCGACTTTGAACGCGGCATCCGCGTACGCCACCCGTCGCTCGAACTCCTCACGAAACTCGTTTCTCTCGGTCTCGGGAGACTTGTCTCGGGCCTTCCAGAACGTATGAATAAAATCCTCGCGCTGATCAGAGTCCATGTCGCGCCAGGAGCCCTTCTCGGCTCTCGATCCGAGGATCTCGATAGCCGGATCACCCTGCCATGGCTGTGTGAGGTCCTGCTCGACGGGAGGCTCGGTCGGCGAAAACCGGGGGTAGTACTGCGCGAATCCTGCGGGTTCTCCTCCCGTCCCCCTCGCAGATCTGAACAGCTCGACGAAATGCGCATCGTACTTTGCTGGATCTACATTGCGGATCTGAGGAGAGAGACGCAGAACCTCGTCAATGTGTTCGAGAGCGTCAACGTCATTGCCCATTCCGCTGAGAGCAACCGCCATGTAGAAGTGGATCGCCGTTCGCGCCTGGACCTGGACCTCTGCCGGCAGCGAGTCCGTCTGCGGCAAAGCCGGTTCAGAGACACGACCGCTTCGGCGAACCGCTTCGCCTGGATGTGCTGCTGTGAGATCTGGAGAGCACGATCGAGCTCATCGGCGGAGACCGAAGTCATGGCGAGAAGAAGAGTGAGAATGACGGGAAGAAGACCGCGGTATGCCATCAGGAGCTCCAGAAGGTTGGATGAGATTGTTCGAGTCGACTGTCCGGCAGAGTGCCCGCCCGCGCGGCCATGTCCAGGGTCGACACGAACGGCATCTGAAGATTACATTATGCCCGATATGCCTCAGCATCTTCCCGGCGACTCTCTCATCGACTGGCTCAAATCGCATCGAGTCGCCACGGCGGGCCTTCTCGTGCTGGCCGTCGTCATGTTGTGGCTGCTCCTGCCCTCTTCCTATTCTCACGTCGAGAACCTCGATTCGCGGGGGAGCGCGATCGTCGCATTTGGAGATTCGCTGACCGCTGGCTACGGGGCCGGAGAAGGGGAGGATTACCCGTCGAGCCTGTCAGCGATTACAGGAATCGAGGTGGTGAATGCTGGAGTCAGCGGTGATACGACGGAGTCGGCGCTGGAAAGACTCGATCACGATGTCCTCGTCAGCGATCCGCGTATCGTGATCGTGGGTCTGGGAGGCAACGACTATCTACAAAGTGTTCCGATCGAAACGACCGAGCAGAATCTAAGAAGCATCATCCGCCAGATCCACGATCGTGGAGCGATGGTGGTTCTGCTCGGCTTCAGGTTTCCGAGCCTGAGCGCGAACTACGGCAAGATGTACGAGCGAATCGCCGAGGAAGAGGGTGCACTGTTCATCCCGGACATGCTCGACGGGATCCTGGGGAACGCCTCACTCAAGAGCGACTCGATTCATCCGAATGCCGCGGGCTATGAGCTGATGGCAGAACGAGTGGCACGGCCGCTCGAGCATCTGGTCAAGAAGGCCAATTCGGAGCGCTGACGTCATGTGGGTCGGGCCTCCGGCCCGATGTCTGGTGCCGTCCCGGCTCCAGACGAAAAATGAGAGCTGGTATCGCATGCCGGCGGGGACGCCGGCATGCATCGCGCGAGACGCGCGACCCACACCGAGCGCGACCCACGCGATTCCTCTATCCACGCATCACTTGCTCGCTCGTCACGAGCTTTACGCCGGCCCGCTTCATCTCCTCGAAAGCCGAATCGATGTCGCCGGGCTCGAGCTCCACACCGCGACAGGCATCGGTGATCACCGTCGTCGCGAATCCGAGCTCGACGGCATCGAGCGCCGTGAATTTCACGCAGTAGTCGGTCGCGAGACCGCAGATGTGGACCGATTCGATCTTCCTTTCACGCAGGTAGTGCTCGAGACCCGTCGCTTTGAGATGGCCATTGTCGAAAAAGCCGCTGTAGCTGTCGATCCGGTAATCTTCGCCCTTGCGGATGACCTGATCGATCCGGGCAAGGGACAGCTCCTCGTGCAGCTCGGCTCCGGCGGATCGCTGAACGCAATGGTCCGGCCACAAAACCTGCTCGAGACCGGAGAGCTCGATGACGTCCCCCGGCGATTTCCCGGGATGGTTCGAGGCGAAGCTGAGGTGATTCCGCGGGTGCCAGTCCTGCGTCGCCACGACCAGATCGAAGTGCTCCTGAAGACGATTCGCGACGGGAACCACCTCGTCGCCGTCCCGTGCAGGAAGCGCCCCGCCCGGGGTGAAGTCCGCTTGAATGTCCACGAGGATCAGCGCCGTGTGATTCATCGTTGTTCGCCTTTCGGGTCACCTTTCGACGAGCGGGCCTTTAGAACGAGCTCGGTCTTGAGCTGATAGAGGTTTTCCTCGAGCCCGACCGCATATTCGTGAGGATGGAGAAACCGCTTGATTCCCTCATGGAACCTACCGAGCTGTTGTTGTGCGAACCGCCTCGACTCACTGAGCGGAGGAACGTCATAGATCAATGATCCTCCGCGCAGGACCGGAACGAGCAGATCCTCGAACTCGTCGCGGACTGAGAACGTCTTCCGTCTCGTCACGTCGAACGGGTCGATCATCGTCGGCCGGTCCCCCGGCGGTGTCGACTGGTCCCACACCATGTCGCCGATCGGCTCTCCGTCTCGGCGGAAACGTCTGACCTGGAGGATTCCCGGAGTCGAGACCTTCGCGGACTGTTCGGAAAGCTTCACCCGATACCGCCACTCGTCGCCGGCGCCTCTGATTGCCGAGAGCTTGTATACCCCGCCCAGCGCGGGCTGACTCCAGCCGGTCACGAGACGAGTACCGATTCCCCAGACCTGAATGAGTGCCCCCTGCTGCTTGAGGCTCTCGATGACGTATTCGTCGAACTCGTTGCTCGCGGTGATGAGCGTCTCGGAGAAGCCGGCCTCGTCGAGAATTTCCCTCGCTCTGATGCTCAGCCATGCGAGATCTCCCGAGTCGAGACGGATGCCGGCAAGTCGATGACCGTGTTCGCGGAGGCGCCTGCCCACCTCGACGGCCCGCCGCACACCTTCGATCGAATCATAGGTGTCGACCAGCAGCGTGACGTTGTTCGGCAGTGCGTTCGCGTAAGCTTCAAATGATTCGAGCTCATCATCGAACGCCATGATCCAGCTGTGGGCGAGCGTGCCGGCGACGGGGATACCATGGATCTGCCCGGCCACGACGTTCGAGGTGGCCGTGCATCCACCGAGGTATGCAGCTCGACTGGCCGCGATCCCACCATTGACACCCTGTGCGCGGCGGAGGCCGAACTCGAGAACCGGATCCCCCTTCGCAGCCATGGTGACGCGTGCGGCCTTCGTGGCGATCAGCGTCTGGTAGTTGACGAGATTCAACAGCAGCGTCTCGATGATCTGGCAGTGAAGAAGAGGACCTCGCACCCGGAGAAGAGGCTCGTGGCCAAACACCACGCTGCCTTCCGGAACTGCATCGATGTCGCATCCGAGCTCGAGACGTCCGAGGTACTCGAGGAACTCCTTCGAGAAGAGCGGCTCGCCGTCATTCCCGGTCAGTGTGGAGAGATAGTCGAGATCGTGCTGTTCAAACCCGAATTGATCGAGATGCTGGATGACGGATCCGAGCCCGCAGGCAATCGCGAACCCTCCTTCGAAAGGGTTCTCACGGAATGAGAGATGAAACACTGCCTCGGTTTCTGCCATCCCGGTTTTCCAGTACCCGTACGCCATCGTGAGCTCGTAGAGATCGGTCAGCATCGACGATGAAGGACGTGGCCTGCCATTCTGGTTCATGCCGCTAATCTATCGCGGGGAGAGTGCAGGTGAAAAGTGGCGTCGCCATCCGGCAGCGTTCCCCTCACCAGGATTCCTCGCTGTCGCCCGAACTGTCATCCTGAGCCGCCGGATCCCGCGAAGCGGGAGGAGGACGGTCGAAGGATCGCGTGCGGTCCGACTGTCAGTAGGGAAAGAACGCGACAGTCAGGACGTACCCGATCCTTCGCTGGCGCTCAGGATGACAATATTTCTGAGGTGTGCGCTTCGGCACGGAAGGTGTGGAAGTGACGGAGCGCAAAAAAGCTGAGGCCGGCGTGGGTCCGGCCTCAGCCAATCATCGGCGGGTGGAAAAGGAACCTGATGTGGAACTGATCAGGGAAAGGAAAACCACCCGGGTCCGATCTCGTTCTGCATTTGTAAACCGAGCGTCACGTCACTCAGTTGGTCTTGCCGCTGATCCTGAGATGTGCGCGCCGGTTCTGTGAGAGAGCCTTTTCGTCGTTCCCCTGTACGAAGGGACGACTCTCTCCGTAGCTGATCGTCTGGAAGCGGACTCCCTCGACTCCGAGTGACTGAATGTACTGGCGCGCGACGTGTGCACGACGCTCCCCGAGCGCGAGGTTGTACTGCTCGGTCCCCCGCTCGTCGCAATGCCCCTCGACCGTCAGAGTGTATGCCGGCTTCTCTTTGAGCCATTTGGCAGAGTCGACGAGAGCTGTGCGTGCCTCTTCGCTGAGCTCAGAGGAGTCGTAGGCGTAGAAGGCATCCCGGAGCCATCCCTTCGAAGCCGCGATCCTGTTGAGCTCGTCGAGATCGTTCCAGTCGATCGAATCTCCTTTGGGTTGTTCCACCACGAAGTCCGTGGGCTCAGAAACAGTTACGGGGGTCTGGGTGATGATGGGCGGGAGTTGAGGCTCTGCTACCTTTTTGGAGCGGCATCCTGTGGGGACGATGAGGAGCAGGCCCAGGATTGCAAGGATCAGGCTACGGGTTATTCGCGTGTTCATTTGATTCCTCTCTGCTGGTTGGTGAACCACTCGATGAATCTACTGGTTCAGTCGTTGATTTGATATCTGTCGAAAGTGGTATTCGTGCCGCACTTTCGGAAGATTTTTTGATTGTTGGGCCGGTCAGGGCAGATCTGCCGAGCAGGATGAGCGTCGTGGTCAGGCTCCAGAGCAGGAGCATCATGGCGACCAGGAGAACGAAGATCAGCTCGGTGCGACGACTGGTACCGGGAAGGAGTTGCAGGATCGGGAGGAGAAGGATGAATGCAGCCGCGGCACCCATAGCGGAGGCTGACGCTCTGAACCACAGGAAGACCGTCTTGTGTTGCTTTTTCGCTGTTCTCGAACCTGTCTGCATCGCGAGAGCGAGCATACTCACGAGCACGCAAACATGAATCAGCCGGACGGTAGATTCGGGGTACGTCTTTGGAGGGATTTCGGGATCAGTCGATGATGCCCTGGCTTCTTGCCCAGTTTGCCAGAGCGAGTCTGCTGTCGACCCCGACCTTCTCGAAGATCGTGCGGAGGTGAGTCTTGACGGTCCCCTCGGCGATGAACAGCCGTTCGGCGATTTCGCGATTTCGAAGGCCGGCGGAGACGCCGCGTGTGATCTCGATCTCTCGTGCGGAAAGCAGGTTGCGGCTCTCCTGCTGCCTCGCAGACTCGTCGAGAAGACGGAGTGCCCGCCCGGCGATATCCGGATCGACCCAGCGCTCCCCCTGCAGAACGGCTTCGACGCAATCGAGGAGAAGATCGGCCGCTCTTTCCTTGAGGATCAATCCGCGCGCTCCGCTCTTGAGGGCTCGGATGACTCCCTGATCGGCGATCTCGGCGGTGAGAAGAATGATGCGGGTCATGCTCCCGAACCGTTCCAGGATCTCCATCCCGCCGATCTGCGGCATCCGCAGATCGACGATCGCGACATCGGGGCGGAGACGGTCGATTTCCTCTGCGGCCTCGCGCCCATTCCGGCACCGTCCCACGATCTCGTAAGCCGGCTCCGTCCGGAACAGCTGTTCCAGCCCATCGAGGATCAGAGGGTGATCATCGGCGAGGAGAATACGCGCGGGGGTATTTTCATCGATCGTCATGTGTTGTCTCGTTCCGGGTCACGAAATGGTATGCGAATATCGAGGACCGCGCCGCTCTCAGAGGACTCGAGGGTGAGCTGGCCGTGCAGGTCAGTGACCCGCTCCCGCAACGTGAGGGGTCCGATGCTCCCGGCCTCGAGATCCGCCAGATCGTATCGACCGCTGAAGGGAAAGCCGCGGCCATTGTCTGCGATGCGAAGTGTGAGCGCTCCGTCTCGGGTGGCGAGCCGCACCTGAACCAGATCTGCTCCACCGTGCCTGCCGGCATTTGAGATGGCCTCGTTGACCAGCGGCGTCAGTTGTCTGGTCAACTCCGACGGAATCGTCGTCTCTCCGTCCAGATCGAGCGTCACCTTCATCGACCACTCCATGCGTGCGCGCTCAGCGATCGCCATCAGCCTGAGGCTCAAAGGCGCCTCCTCCGATGACACTTCCTGGTCCCGGAGGCTCTGCACGAAGTCGCGGAGATCCCGCTGGTTGCGGACGATGAGGTCACGCACCTGTGCAAGGATGGTGATCGCGCGGTCCGGTTCTGCCGCCAGCACCCGCTCGGCGACCCGGAGCTGGAGTGCGATGCCGGTCAATGACTGGAGGAGCCCGTCATGCAGCTCGCGTGAGACTCTGATCCGTTCCGTCGTGACGGCGGAGCTCCGAATCTCCTCGAGAAGAAAATACTCGTCGAGTCGCGCCACGATCGTCTCGGCCACGATACGGCAAAGCACCATATCGTCGGAGGTCACCTCGGCAGTGTCGAGGACCAGGAGCCGCCCCGAGACCCGTGTTCCCGAGAATCGAACCGCGACTGCTCCGGACGGAGCGAAGCGGTCCTCGATCACGGGGTCTAGTGGCCGGATCGAAAGAGTGGAGCCCTCGTCGGCCGTCGTCACGACGACAGGCGACTCGGTGAGCCCTCGACAGTAGAAGTCCAACCCTTCGAGCGGTGGCACGACCAGATCGCCGGTCCATGGCTCGCTCCGCGTCGTATCGCCATCGATCCAGTAAAGTCGCGCGCTTTCCTCTCCCGCGGTTCGCAGCAGAATTGCGGCCCTGTCGGTACGCAAGGTGCCGGCGGCGTGTCTCAAGAGGCCCGGGAGCAGCGCGGGCAGCTCTTCGTCGATCAGCCGCGGCCAGTTCGAAAGCCGCCACAGCTCGTGCCGATGCTGCTCCTGATGGACGCTCAGGTAAATCAGCAGAATGCCGGCGATGGAGAGATAGACGCTCCTGACGAGAAAGCGATTCAGCTCGAAATCGGGATCATCGAGGACGAGCGAGGTCCACATTCCCATCCCGATGAAGATCATGAGGGAAGCGACTGCCGTCCAGAATGTTCCGCGGAGCTGGAATCGAAGCGTGGCAGAGAGCAGAGAGAAAATGAAGTAGAGAAAGAACGGACTGGTCGCTCCTTCAGTCAAGTAGATCACGGCTGTGAATAGCGCCAGATCCGTGACGTGAGTGAGAAGGCGCATCGATGTCGACTTCGCCGGCCGTCGCCAGACCCAGACCGCCAGAACGAGCGCATACGACCGAATACACCGACATCAGTCCGTAAGCGATGATCGGATAACGCGACGGGGCGGACGGATCGAGCCACACCGCGGCCAGCGATGCCGATGCGAGCGCAACACGTCCGATCGCCACGAGTCGCTCGGCTCGCATCGACGGCGTGTAGTCCGGTTTCGATTCGCTCGGCCCCTTCGTACGGAAAAGCTGTGCGGCGGTATTCAACTCGCAGTTACCCTGTAGTCTGTAGATCTCGAAGTGTACGGGATTCTGATCCTCAATCCGATCATACGCAGTAAGGAGGTATCGTGATGCAGCTCCAGAACATTCTCGATGAAGCGCTCGAGGCGTGGGAAGACGCAAGAAAGGGCGTGATCGAAGAGGCGCGCAATATCCCTGCGGAGCATTTCGGCTTCCGTCCCGCCGAAGGGGTCCGGAGCGTCGGGGAACTGGTCGCGCACATTCTCGAGGTCAGCGAGCTAATGGTGGGCGAGCTGACGCGCGAGGACACTGATCTGAAACGCAAGCCGTGGCCGGAGATGCTCGAGATGCACGCGGGGCGCGTCAGAGAGCTGCGGGAGAAGGACGCGCTTCTCGATGCCGCCCGTTCCACTCTCGAGCGCGGTATCGAAGAGTTCCGGAGAGCAGGCGAGCTGCACATGCTCCAGCTCATGACCAGATTCGACGGCCAGAAGGGAACCCGTCTCGCGTGGATGTATCACGGCATCGCACAGGAAATGTACCACCGCGGTCAGCTCACGCTCTACGCGCGGCTGCTCGGAATCAAGCCCGCGCTCACGAAGAAGATCGAGGGGTAGGGAGGTTCAAGGTTCAAGGGTCGCCATTCCAAGGCTCAGGATGACAAGGGAGAGAAATGAACTCCCACGACGGTCATCCTGAGCCGCCGGAGCGCAGCGGAGGACGGTCGAAGGATCGCGTACGGCCCGACTGTCAGAACCGAAAAGTACGCGACAGTCATGCCGTACGCGATCCTTCGCTGGCGCTCAGGATGACACGGTTACATCTTGAACCCTCGACCCTTGAACCTTTAAACCTTTGAACCCGTCTCCCCTGGCACCCATCACGCTTCAACTCCCAGACTATGTACCGCTATCTCCGATACATCCCGAAGAACCACCTCAGCCGCCTGATCGGGAGGCTGGTGCACGTGCGTCTGCCGCGGCCGATCGCGAGACGAATGGTGAGCTGGTTCGCGAAGAGCTACGAGATCGACGTGTCGGCGGCGAGCCGGGACATCGACGAGTACGCATCGATCGGAGAGTTTTTTACGCGCGATCTTCGGGAAGGACTCCGGCCGATCGAAGCGGACTTCGTCAGCCCGGTCGACGGTGTCTTGCGAAGCTTTGGCGTGATCCACGACAGGCGACTTCCGCAGATCAAGGACAAGTCGTATTCGCTCGAACGGTTCGTGGGGGGCGAAGCGCTGGCGAAGCGCTACGAAGACGGCATTTTCTTCAACCTCTACCTTTCGCCGCAGGACTACCACCATGTCCATTTTCCCGTCGGCGGGAAAGTGACGGGCAGCATCCACATCCCCGGAAAGCTCTGGCCGGTCAACGACTGGTCACTCGGGAACATCGATGAGCTCTTCTCGATCAATGAGCGCGTCGTGACGTGGATCGATTGCAATCTCGGACGCGTGGCTGCCGTCATGATCGGCGCAACGAACGTCGGAAAGATCTCCGTGACCTACGATTCATTCATATCGAATACCGCGCGGACGACAGAGATCGCCTCGGCGAACTACGAGCCACCGATCGAGGTCAAAGCCGGCGATCGTCTCGGTACGTTCCACATGGGCTCGAGCGTGGTCCTGCTGCTCGAGCCCGGCGCGATCGATCTCGCACGGGTGAAGCTCGAGCCGGGCCAGAAAGTCCGCTATGGCGAGGCTGTGCTCTAGGTGGGGGTCGCGCGTCCCCGCGCGATGAATGCCGGCGTCCCCGCCGGCATTCGATTGCTTTGATCAGTACATCGCGTAATGAGGACCTTGAAGGTCCCCACTACACCGACAACGCCGGAGGCGTTACGTCAGCGATCCGAGAAGCCTCTCGATCACAGGGAGGTCCATCTCTTTTCTCCGCGCGTAGTCTTCGAGCTGGTCGCGGCCGATCCGGCCGACGGCGAAGTAGCGCGCGTCCGGGTGCGAGAAGTAGAAGCCGCTGACCGCGCTGGCCGGATGCATTGCGTACGATTCGGTCAGCGTGATGCCGAGCGATTCTGCGTCGAGCAGATCGAAGAGCGTCCGCTTCTCGCTGTGGTCGGGACACGCGGGATAGCCGGGAGCAGGACGGATCCCGCGGTACTTCTCGCGGATCAGCTCCTCGGTCGACAGTGACTCGTCCCTCCCGTATCCCCACGCGATCCGCGCGTCGTGGTGCAGCTTCTCAGCGAGTGCTTCGGCAAGACGGTCCGCCAGAATTTTCAGCATGATCGCGTGATAGTCATCGTGATCGCTCTGATATCGCGCCAGCAGCGGTTCGATCCCGAAGCCGGCGGCGACGGCGAAGCCACCGAGCCAGTCGAGCTTGCCACTCTCCTTTGGCGCAATGTAGTCCGCGAGCGCAAGATGCGGCTGCCCCTCGCGTTTCTCCGATTGCTGACGGAGCGTATGGATCGTCGCAATGACCGCGGAGCGCTCTTCATCCGCGTAGAGCTCAATGTCGTCTCCGACCGCATTCGCCGGCCAGAAGCCCCAGACGGCTCTCGCGCCGATCGATCCGTCGTTGATGAGGCTGTCGAGCATCTTCTGCGCGTCGTCGAACAGCTCTTTCGCCCGTTCTCCCGCGATTTCGTCCTCCAGGATCTGCGGATAGCGGCCTCTCATCTCCCAGGCGCTGAAGAACGGCGTCCAGTCGATGAACGGGCGGATCTCCGCGAGAGGTACTCTTTCCTCTTTGCGGACACCCGAGAATCCTGGCCGTGCTGGCTCGTAGCTGTTCCAGTCGGGGGCGAAGCGATTGTTTCGCGCGGTCTCGATCGGGAGCATCGTCCGATCGCTGCGGCGCGCCTCCTGCTCGACGCGCCACTTCTCCTGCTCCTGATGATTCGCGGCGACGAACTCGTCCTTCTTCTCACCGAGCAGCGAGGAGATCACTCCAACGCTACGCGATGCATCGAGGACGTGCACTGTGGGGTGTTTGTACGCCGG
The DNA here is from genome assembly GCA_963829355.1 of uncultured Acidobacteriota bacterium. GTDB lineage: Bacteria > Acidobacteriota > Thermoanaerobaculia > Gp7-AA8 > JAHWKK01 > CAWHHZ01. Next base: position 299,515 of record CAWHHZ010000009.1, on the reverse strand, counting down.
TGCAATCTTCACTGCCGTGTGGAGCTTGCTCGTCGTGGCGCCGCCGATCAGCAGCGGCAGCTCGAAACCAGTCCGCTGCATCTCCGTCGCGACGTGCACCATTTCGTCAAGGGAAGGTGTGATGAGCCCGCTCAGTCCGATGGCGTGGGCGTCGACCTCGCGCGCCGTCTTCAGGATCTTGTCGGCCGGGACCATGACTCCGAGGTCGATGATCTCGTAGCCGTTGCAGGCGAGAACGACGCTGACGATGTTTTTGCCGATGTCGTGGACATCGCCTTTGACCGTTGCCAGAACGATCCTGCCGCGCGAGCTGCTCTCGACCTTTTCCGCTTCGAGATAGGGATGCAGATAGGCGACGGCCTTCTTCATGACGCGGGCGCTCTTGACCACCTGCGGCAGAAACATCTTTCCGGAGCCGAAGAGGTCCCCGACTACGTTCATCCCGTCCATGAGCGGACCCTCGATCACGTCGAGCGGCTTCGCGTATTTCTGACGCGCCTCTTCGACGTCCTCATCGATGTGCTCGGTGATCCCCTTGATCAGCGAATGCTTGAGACGCTCCTCGACCGGGGCGTCACGCCACGCTTCTTCCTTGACTTTCGAGACCGCTTCCTTCGAGTACGACTCGGCGAAGGTGAGCAGCCGTTCGGTCGCGTCGGGGCGCCGGTCGAACAGGACGTCCTCGACGTGCTCGAGCAGGTCGGGTGGGATCTCCTCGTAGATCTCGAGCTGTCCGGCGTTGACGATCCCCATGTCGAGACCGGCCTCGATCGCGCGGTAGAGAAACGCCGCGTGCATCGCCTCACGGACCGCCTGATTGCCGCGGAAGGAAAACGAGATGTTGCTGATGCCGCCACTGACCTTCGCGAGCGGGAACAGCTTCTTCAGCTCGCGGGTCGCTTCGATGAAGTCGATCGCGTACCGGTTGTGCTCCTCCATGCCGGTGCCGACCGTCAGGATGTTCGGGTCGAAGATGATGTCCTGGGGAGGAAAGCCGACCTTTGTGGTGAGGAGATCGTAGGTGCGCGAAAGAATCTCGACCTTGCGATCGACGGTCGTCGCCTGCCCCTGCTCGTCGAACGCCATGACGACGACCGCCGCGCCGTACCGCCGGACGAGGCGCGCGTGCTCCAGGAACTCTTCCTCTCCCTCCTTGAGCGAGATGGAGTTGACGACGCCCCTCCCCTGAAGATTCTTCAGCCCCGCTTCGAGAACGGTCCACCGCGAGCTGTCGATCATCACGGGAACGCGAGAGATGTCGGGCTCGGCGGCGATCAGCCGGAGAAAGTCGACCATCACCGTCTCGGACTCGAGCATCCCCTCGTCCATGTTGATGTCGATGATGTTCGCGCCGCCGTCGATCTGCCCCTTTGCAATCGCCAGCGCTTCCTCGTAGTTCTCGGCCTCGATGAGCCGCCGGAACTTGATCGACCCGGTAACGTTGGTCCGTTCACCGATCATCTGGAAGTTCGAATCAGGGCGGATGGTGAGCGCTTCGAGACCACTGAGCCGCGTGAATGGCTCGGGTGAAGGAATCGAACGCGGCTTGCAGCCGTCTGCCACCTTCGCGATCGCCGCGATGTGCTCGGGCGTGGTGCCGCAACATCCGCCCACCAGATTGAGCCAGCCGTTCTCTCCGAATTCTCGGATCACCGCCGCCATCGCTTCGGGAGACTCGTCGTATTCGCCGAGCTCGTTCGGCAGTCCTGCGTTCGGATAGACCGCGAGGAAAACCGGTGCGATCGTCGAAAGGTCGTCGACGTGCGGCCGCATCTCTTTTGCGCCGAGCGCGCAGTTGATCGAGACGGCGAGCAGATCGAAGTGGGACACCGAGTTCCAGAATGCCTCGACGGTCTGTCCGGAAAGCGTGCGGCCAGAGGCATCGGTGATCGTGACCGAGGCGATGACGGGGACCGTCGTGCCGAGCTCGTCGAAGACGTTTCCAATCGCGAAGAGCGCAGCCTTGAGGTTGAGCGTATCGAAGGTGGTCTCGGGAAGGAGGAGGTCGACGCCTCCTTCGATCAATGCGCGCGCCTGCTCGGCGTAGGACGCGACGAGATCATCGAAGCTGACCGCACGGAACCCGGGTCGGTTGACGTCGGGAGAGAGCGAAGCTGTGCGATTGGTGGGTCCGATCGAGCCGGCGACGAAGCGCGGCTTTTCAGGGGTACGTGCAGTCATCGCATCGGCCGCCTTCCGGGCGACGCGCGCCGAGGCGAGGTTGATGTCGCTGACGTGACTCTCGAGCGCGTAGTCGGCCATCGCGATGGAGGTCGCGTTGAAGGTGTTGGTCTCGATGATGTCGGCGCCAGCTTCGAGGAAGGCGGTATGGATCTGTTCGATCACATCGGGACGGGTGATCGAGAGGAGATCGTTCGCGCCCTTCAGGTCGTGGTCATGATCACGGAACCGGCTGCCACGGTAGTCTTCCTCCGAGAGCTTGTAGCGCTGGATCATCGTGCCCATCGCACCATCGAAAATCATGATGCGCTCGCGAAGGATCTGTTCGAATGTCTGTCTGGAATCGTTCATCGTTCTCCTCGTACGAAGAGCGCCGGACAAGCAACAAAAAGGCCCCGCATCTCGCGGGGCCGAATGTCGAGCTGACTTGTGCTGACCGGCGGCTCTTTAGACTTTTTTTAGGCTGGTTGCAAGCGACCCCAAATCACTCCAGCGAATGATGAAACGATAACCGATTGCTGCGGCATGGGCAAGCCGGGAGGTTCAGGACGACCGGGAGGGCGAGGCGGCGCATGTCTCTTCCTCCACAAGTGATGCCGTTTCGGGCAAAGCCCCGGAGGGGCGCCATAGAGTAGCCGGGGGGCAAGCGAGGCACGAGCGCCGCCCCCGGAACCAGATCCCCCACCCCCCCCCGCCGAGCCCCGGAGGGGCGACATATTCTCGGGCGCGATCCGGTGTCAACGGTCAGGTTCTCTACATAGCGATCGATCGGAACGTCATCAGGATGAATATGTCGCCCCTGCCGGGGCTCGTGACTTCCATCGACTCGACGACCATCCGGGGGCTGCGCTCGTACCTCGCTTGCCCCCGGCTACCCTATGCCGCCCCTTCGGGGCTCGCTGCGGTTGTCTTCTTTCTCATCTGGGTCCTGATCGTGACGACGCTGATCCGCTTCGGCATGCTGGCCGCCACCGTGGCGATCTTCAGTGCGAATACTTTGAGCATCGCTGGAAGTCTTCCCGGCGGCTTTGGAGAGCTGACAACCGCGCCCATCCTGATCTCGCTGGCAGTCGGCATCACGCTTCTGGTCGGCGGATTCATTCTCAGTCTCGGAAACCGTTCGCGATTGCCCTCCAATTATCCTGCGCGAAGCTGAACGGTGCCGGAAAACGGCATTCATATTGCTCTTAATAACTCGCAAGAGAAAGGAGCAATTGAATGTCGAACTCGACAAGCAAGACGATCAGTGAATTCGAGAAGAAGAAGGAACACGAAGGATACGGTGAAGAGGATCACAGCCACGACCGCAACCGCGATCGCGAGCGGACGGCGACCGAGAAAGAGCGTCGCTCCGCCGAGGACGTGACTGAAGCCCCCAGACAGTAGCCAGGTCGCGCAGGGGGTCGGGCCGCCCGGCCCGATGATCAGGGGGCGTCCACGCCCCCTGATTGCGTATGGGATCGTGTCTCCCGCCGTTTGATGCCGCGGCATTGTGTCGCCCGCCTTCGCGGGCTTGGAGTGGTGCGTATTTCTGGTGTCCCAGGGCTTACGCCGCTGGGCTGGGTTGTTGCGCCCGCCTTTGCGGGCTTGAGGAGCGCCTTTGCGAGCTCTGGGAGGTACGCTCTTTACTCTTCGACGCCGGCGAGGCGAAGGACCTCGGGGTTGGGGCCGATCTCGTCGCGGCCCTCGATCTGGTCGATCATCGATTTGAAGTTCTCCCGCTCGAGGGGATACCTCACCCGATATGCACGCCTGTAGATCGCGTAGATGATGCGCTTCGTCTCATCCGCCGGGATCGATTTACGATCGTCGCCGATGATTTCCCTGTAGAGGACGTAGCGTTTGTCCGAGGTGCCCGGCTGGAGCCCAGGGTGAAAGTATTCGAGGTCGAAGGGTACGACCCCGCCGGTTCGAACGAGCGTCATGAGCCAGGGGCTGTCGATGCGTACTTCGCCCAGCACCCAGTTGAGTGTTTCGTTTCCGGCAGCGATGGCGTTCGCCCTGAAACTTTCCACGAGTGATTCGCGCAGACGGCGCCCGAGCTGTTTGTTGCGGAAGTTTCTGTCCACGACGAGATACGTCACGAATCCCGCATTGGCGCCGGCGAGGTAGACACCGGCGCACGTGGCGGCGACCCTGTCCTCGTCATCGAGCGCGACGAGCTGATGGAAGTCGAACGGCTCGAGCAACTGGTGGCGCTTTTCTGCAATCTCTGAACGAAGCTCGGAGATCGCATGGCGATCGGACCTCGGGAAGTACTCGTGAATCAGGCCGAGTGCTTCTTCGGCTTCGCGGCTCCTCTCGTCGATCACCTCGACGATTCTCAGGTCATCATGAACCGGACTGCTCAGGAGCCCCTCCTTCCTCGGGCGCCTGCCAGGTCACGACGTCGATGTTGAAGATCCGTGCGGCGTTCTTCCAGAGGATCAGCTCGTTCTCTTCCTCAGAAAGATTCAGCGCACGCACGAACCGGACATAGTCGCCCATGTCGGCGACAGGCCAGTCTGTGCCGAAGAGCAGCTTCGACGGATCGCCGGCGAATGCGACGAACTCGTTGATCTGCGCGAGCATGAACCGCTCGAATCGCTCTTCGAAGTGCCCGAGGGTGAGCCCCGAGAAGTCGGCAACCACGTTGGCGTTCTTGTAGATGACTTCCATCGTGTCGGTGACCCACGGATTGCCGAGGTGGCAGATGACGAATGTGACCTCCCGGAAGTCGACCGCGACCTCGTCGACCTGTAGAGGATGTGCGTATTTGACCTTCCCTTGCGGATCGAACGTATCGCCCGTGTGAATCATGACTGGCACACCAAACTCTCCAGCCAGCTCGTAGACGACGCGCATGCGCGGGTCGTGAGGGTAGAAAGGTTCGTAGCCGGGATAGAGCTTGAGGCCTTTGATCCTTCCGGTCTTGAGGAGAATGCGGAGATTGGCGAGATCGTGCGCGCGGTAATTGAGATAGCTGACACCGGCGACGACACCGATCTGTGGATCGTTGCCGACGACCTCGAGAACTTCTTCGAGCGATGGCCGCCGCTCATTATCCTTGAAGCTGGTGAGGACGAGCGAATAGTCGATGCCGTGAAGCTGCATCTGCGTCTTCATCAGACGGTAGCGCCCCTCGAGCGTTGCCGGCTGGGTATCGTCGTAGCGGTTCAGATGTGTATGACAGTCAATGATCATCTTGATTGGATTGTACGGTGGAACCAGGAAGCGGGGAAAAGAGCAACTCGTGCACGTCGTGCTCCGTGATGACTGTTCCCTCTCGTCGTGCGGGCGATTTCCGGCCTGGAACCGCCCGCGGGTTGTCTACCGGCTTCCCCCTGCGAAATCCTCGCCCGGGTTGAAGTCGATGACGACCCGCTCTGGCTCCACGAGCGCGTTCTCATACTCGCACTTCCACGGATGACCATCAGTGCCGCGGAGGGTATCGCCCCCTTTGATCACGGAGCCCTTCTCGAAGATGAAGTGAGCAGCGTTGTAGAGAAAGTGGCCGACATCCTCGGGAGAGAGGCTGCGGAAGTGAACCTGGAGATCGTCGAGCCCGAGAGCTGCGAGCCCGAGAGTGTCCATGATCATCTCGGGAGTCTCGAGGGGTGCGCCGTCGTCGTACTCATCGATCTGAAAGAGGCGGATGTTGACGGCGCCAAAGAGTGTCTCTCTCCCTTCGGAACCGAATGCGTGCGCGAATCCTGTAGGGTCGACGAGCTGCTCGGTTGGAGACCAGTGGAGTGCGCGCGGATTCATGACTCTCACGACTGCGGCGAGGACCTGGTTGAAACTCGATGAGCCGCTCCCGATAGGGGAGCGCCGTGGCGCGCCGGTCCGCGAGGATCCACGAGCTACCGCACTGGTCGAGAGCAGTTTCCGCGTCTCCCCAGCTCCACGACTGTCCGACTGCCTCATGGTAGCGATGCTCGCTCCATGGCCGGATATCGGGTGCCAGTACCCATCGCGGGGTGACATCGGCGTCCCAGTCGTCGCCCTTTCTGATCAGTGTCAGGCCCGTTGCGTGCTCGACCGGGGCGATCTCGAAATCTTCGAGGGACGACGCAATCTCCTCGAGATCGTCGTAGGGGTGCCCGGTGAAGAGAAGCTCGACGATGTAGCTCGTGACGAATCCTTCAGGAACCGACTTCTGGGCGGGAGTGGCAGCTTCAGTCATTGTTTTGCGCTTCTTTCGCATCCCGGCCGCGTGGGATCGGCAGCCGTCGTTGCATCGTTCGAGGGTCGGGCGATGACCCGAAGCGCTTAAACATGAAAGGTTTCGGCAGAGATTCCGTAGGGGGCACCTCTTTGGCAAGGTGGGTGAAAGGCGACAGCTCGTCATCCTGAGAGGCTGTGAAAAAATCCAGCGTGCCCTGCGCTGGTGGTGCTTACGGTTCGAGCTCAAGGAATGAGGAGGAGTCGCGGTGGTTCCTCGGTGACGACGAGTGACGCGGAGATCGGGCCGTAACCACCACCAGCCCAAAGGGTTACGGGCGGGGCGTCGCCGATCGCGTTGTCGCAGTTCCTTTCCGATGAACCACATCGCTGCGTCACTGCTTCGCGCGCTCGACGTCGCCGCGCCCGTAACGCAGGGTACGCTGGATTCTTTCACAGCCTCTGAGCGCCAGCGAAGGATCGCGTGCGTCCTGACTCTAGCCGTACTTCGGTGGTGAGAGTCGGGTCGTACGCGATCCTTCGACCGTCCCTTCGGCTTCGCTCAGGGCAGGCCTCCGCTGCGCTCCGGCGGCTCAGGATGACCTGCGGGGTGAATTCTCAGAGCGGCCGGCGCTCAGGCCGCAAGGCCGGCGCGCCCCTCTGCAGAGGGGACGCGCCGGACTTGAACACTACGGGCGGTTCGGGTGCGGCGCTGGTGGAATCACGAGCGGCGCGGGTGGATTCTTCTCCAGCTCCTCGAGCAGGACTTCGATCGCCTTGTCGAGCGAGGGATCGATTCCCTGGATGACGAGGTCGGGACGATCGACGACCTCGATGTCCGGAGCGACGCCCTCTCCCTCGACGGCCCAGAATCCTTCCGGATCGAGGAAGCGGAACGTCGGAACCAGAACGGCACCACCATCCATCAAGTCCGGGTTTCCGGACAAGCCGATCAGACCGCCCCACGTACGGGTGCCGATCAGCGGTCCGAGACCACGTTTCCGGAAGTAGTACGGGAACGCGTCACCGCCTGACGACGAGTAGCCATTGATCAGAGTCGCCTTCGGTCCCTGATGGGCGAATCCCGGCGTCACGAATGGATCGATGTCGCGCCGCACCCAGTAGCTCAGCACCGGGCGCTCGAGAAGCTCGATCATGTTGTCCGGAATGAACCCTCCTCCGTTGTAGCGCGCATCCGTGATCAGTGCAGGCTTTCGTGCCTGAGGGTAGAAGTTCTTGTAGAGCTCCCGGTTCCCTTCGACCGCCGTGTTGGGCAGATGGATGTAGCCGATTTTCCCGCCGGATTTTTCGTCGACGTAGCGGCGCCGCGACTCCACCCAGTCGAGGTAGCGGAGGTTGGTCTCCTGCGTGATTGGACGGACCCGCTCCTCGTGCGCCCCGATCGTAGAGGGGCGATCGTTGACCAGAATCGTGAGAACCTGGTCGGCCTTGTTCTGGAGAAGCTCGTAGAAGTTACGGACGCTCGAGGTAGGAACGCCATCCACGGCTAGGATGAAATCTCCTTCGTCGACATCGATACCGGGCTCCGTGAGCGGTGACCGGAAGCTCTGGTGCCAGTTCTCCCCCGGGAAGATCTTCGAGATCCGGAAGTATCCCGACGAATCAGCGTCGATCTCGGCACCGAGAAGGGCTCCCTGCTTCCGTTCGGTCTGCCAGTCGTCGCTCGACTGGACGTAGACATGTCCGGAATTCAGCTCACCACCGAGCTCACCGAGAAGGAAGTCGAGGTCGGTGCGGTGGGCGATGTGCGGGACGAGCGGCTCGTATTTCTCCCGCATCGCCTGCCAATCGAGGCCGTGCATGTTCGGGTCGTAGAAGAAGTCCCGCAGCATCCGCCATCCGTCGACGAACTCCTGCTGCCACTCCTTCTCCGGAACGATTCGCATCTCGAGATTCTCGAGGGAGAGTTTGCCGTCGCCACTCTTCTGTCCCGGCTTTGCCGGAACGATTCCGTACTGAGAGCCCTGACGATAGAGGATCTTGTCGCGTTTGTGCGAAAGGTCGAAGCTGGATACTCCGGTCAGGACGGTTTCTTCCTTCCGAGAAGTAAGGTCGAAGAACTGGATGGCGCCAGCGGCGCCTTCACCCTTGATATAGAAGAGCCCCTCGTCGCTGGCTGCGAGATTCGCGTAGTCCCCCGGATCTCCCGGAATGGCGCGGACCCGATTCTCGAACCCGGCAACGTCGATCTTTACACGCACCGGTTTGGAGTCAGCCGTCTTCTTCTCCACCGAGTCTTCAGGCGGATTCTTGGCGATCGTGGTCGCGCTCTCGCCGGTCTCCTCATCGCTTTCGGGCAGGAAGAGGGCGGGTCCGTCTTCACTGAGGATTCCGACATAGATCCTGGTCGGATTCGTGTAAACGTAAGAGAACTCGAAGTCGCTGAAGGTGAGGTTGAAGTCCCGGTTCGAGAGGAAATAGATGTACCGTCCCTTCGGATCGAAGACGGGAAGAGCTTCCTCGGTGGATTCGCTCGTCAGGCGGCTCTTGCTCTTGCTCTCGAGTGAGTAGACCCAAACGCTCGAGAGCGTGTTCTCGGACTCGTTGGTGTACGCGAGCCACCTGCTGTCGGGAGACCAGACGTAGTCGGTGATGTCGCTCTGGCGACCCTTGTCGACGTCACTCACCGTGCCGCTCGCCACATCCAGCACTCGCAGTCGCGCACTCGCATCGCCGAACGCGATCTTTTTGCCGTCCGGAGACCAGCGTGGCTCCCAATGCCAGATTGCGCCGTCGCGTGTGAGGCGTGTCTCATCGCCGGAGCCATCTGCGGCTCGAATGTAGATTTCGTATTCGCCGGAGCGATCGCTCAGGTAGGCGATCTGCTTCCCGTCCGGGGACCAGGAAGCCGAGATCTCGCGGATCCCGGGTGTGCGCGTGAGGTTGCGGATCTCGCCCTTCTCGGCGGGAACGGTGAAGACGTCGCCCCTTGCGGTGAAGACGGCTCTCGCGCCGCTCGGAGAGATGGCACCACTCTGTATGTCGTCCTTGACGTTGGCGAAGTACGGGAGCCGGTGCTTGAAGTCCCCGGAGACACGGATCGGGACCCGAACGTTCTCGCCGGTGGCCGGATCAAAGCGCCAGATGTAACCGCCTGCCTCATACACGATGCGGTCAGGGCCGGCGCTCGGCCACAGCACGTCCCATGTATCGTGACTGGTCACGCGGGCGGTTTCGCCCGAACCGTTGTCGTAGGAGTAGAGATTGAGAATCCCGTCGCGGTCGGAGCTGAAGAAGATCTTGTCGCCGACCCAAACGGGCTGATTGTCGGTCGTCGGGTTGTGAGTGATCTGCTTCGCGGTGAGCTTGTTCAGATCGAACGTCCAGACCTCCTGCGCCCGGCCTCCCCGGTACCGCTTCCATGTCCTGTACTCGCGGCTGATCGGTGTGTAGACGATCGTGTTGCCGTCAGGCGAGTACATGCCGCCGCTTCCTTCCGGAATCGGGAGCGGAGTCTCCATCCCTCCCTCGAAAGGTACGATGTAGTGTCGTCGCATCCGTTCCCCCCAGGGGAGCCGGTGTGCGAGGAAAAGGACGTGCGAGCCATCCGGGCTCCAGTCGAGCACCTGGTTGTCGATGCCGCCGCGCGGCGGCAGATCGCCGACGTCGTTGTAGAAAGTCAGAGCTCGTGGCTCCCCTCCCCGCGTGGGAATCACGTAGACCTGACGTGTTCCTTCGTACTGTCCTGTAAACGCGATGTAGTTCCCGTCCGGCGAGAACTTCGGAAACAGCTCGAGGCCTTCGTGCGAGGTCAGCCTCGTCGCCGCGCCTCCATTTGCATTGACGATCCAGATGTCGCCTCCGTAAACGAAGGTGATCAGATCACCGTGGATATCTGGGTAGTGGAGCAGGCGGCTCAGATCTTCCTGTGCCTGCAGGGAAAGCGCGAACAAGGCCAGCGTCAACAGGCCGAGGGCGGACTTGAGGATCCTCATGACACTCCTTTCGAGACCCGCGAGGGGCGGGACATAACCCTACAACAGAAGTGGTCGCGCGATGAATGACCGCCGACTGATTGTTTTCAGATTGTTGAAGGCTCGGTTCTCGATTCCCAGTTCTCGGTTCCCAGTTCCCAGTTCTCGGTTCTCGGGTTCGTAGGTTCCGCGTTGTCTGCTGTTCCGAAAAGTCGTGATGCCGGCGCGTGCGTCTCTCTGAACCTCGAGAGCCTGAGAACAGAGACCAGATAAAAGATCGGAGCTCGAGAACTGAGAACCGAGAACCGAGAACTGAGAACCGAGAACTGAGAACCGAGAACCGGCCTCAGCGACGGAAAAGATTCTTGAGTATGAAGAAGGCGTTGGCCGGGCGTTCCGCGAGCCTCCGCATGAAGTACGGATACCATTCCGTCCCGAAGGGGATGTAGACGCGCATCCCCCACCCGTCACGGACGAGGCGCTCCTGAAGATCGCGACGGATTCCGTACAGCATCTGGAACTCGAAATGATCGGCGGGGATGCCTTCAGTCCGGGCGAAATCGATCGTCGCGTCGATCATTTTCTCGTCGTGTGTGGCGATGCCGTGGAACACATCGCTCCGGAGAAGAATCTTCATCAGAAGGACGAAGTTGTCATCGACCTCGGACTTCTTCTGGTACGCGATCTCCGCGGGTTCCTTGTACGCTCCCTTGCAGAGCCTGATGCGGATCCCCTGCTCGCAGAGCTGTTTCACGTCCTGCTCGCTCCGGCGGAGATATGACTGAATGACAGTTCCGACCGCATCCCGCCGCGTCTCGTCGCGATGAAGCGATCTCACCAGAGCGAGCGTCCGGTCGGTATAGTCGGAGCCTTCCATGTCGACGCGGACAAAGTTGTTCTGCGAAGCAGCGAGATCGACCAGCTCACCCGTGATCTGTTCGGCGAGTGCCGGGTCGACATCGAGACCCATGTGGGTGAGCTTCAGACTGACGTTCGCGTCGAGTTTCACACGGTTGATCTCACCGAGAAGCTGGCGATAGAGCTCGGCGCTGTGGCGGGCTTCCCTGGCGTCGGTGACATTTTCGCCGAGATTGTCGAGGGAGACTCTCATCCCGAGGCCGTTGATCTCGCGCGTCGTGCTGACTGCGGACTCGACCGACTCACCGGCCACGAACCGGCCTGACATGCGGCGTCCGATGGGGGACCGTTCAGCGAAACGGCGGATCGATTTGCTTTCGGAGAGTGCGATGAAGAATGTACGGAGCATAAGTAGTTGACCCTGCCCGCTTTTATCACAGCGATCTTCCCTTGGGAACTGAAACCAATCGCGGGCGTTGACGTATCAGTTACAAAGGAGAGAAGAGAGATGACCGACGGAGCAGTACGAGGGCGCAGCGAGTCGATCGAGCAGAGTGTATCGTGTGAGTGGTGCCGGGAGAAAGCAGCAGTCGAGGTCGAGGGGCGCACCTATTGTGGCACGTGCTTCCTCTGGATCGCGGTGCGGCAGCATCCGGCCGGTGCCGAGCGGATCCGGAGCGCATTCGGGTCGGCCTACTTTGCACGTTCGAACGCTTCCTCCAGATAGTTGTGCCCGAGAGCGGCCGCCCAGTGAGTCACCTCGCGCCTTCCCGGCTGTGAGGTCACGGCGGCTGTCTTCCTGATTGTCCTGGTATCTTCGAGCGGGTGGTACTCGAGCCAGCCTTCCCATTTCCCGCTCGACGTCTTCCGAGCCCAGCTCTGCACCGTATACCCCGCGCCGTCCCCGTTCTGGACAATGTCGCTGTACTGCTGAATCAGTTCTGGTCTCTCTGCCATTCGTCTACTCCTGACATGGACACTTTCATTTTGCGAGCCAATGCGGCGTGTGGGAGCGCTGAAAGTGGCCCCGGGAAGGCTGTCATTCTGAACCGACGAAAGGCGAGACAGTCATCCTGAGCGCAGCGAAGGATCGCGTACGTCCTGACTGTCTCATACTTGCCGTCGAGAGAGTCGGGCCGTAAGAGATCCTTCGACCGTCCTCCGCTGCGCTTCGGCGGCTCAGGATGACGGCGGGCTTCTTACGCTACTTCGATCTCATCTCCAGAACATCTGCCCGCGAGGCCCAGGTCGAGTCTGGCCACCGTGCAATCAGATCATTCCAGATACGCTCGAGCGCACCGAAATCACTGCCACCAGCCTTGAACGCGGCAACGCCGAGCCAGAAGGTGATTTCCGGGGAAGCAGGCGCATTCGGATGGCTCGCCAACGCGGATGCCAGACGTTCGCGGGCCGCCTCCTCGTCTCGCCGCAGCATCAGATCGTGCGCGAGTACGAGGTGCAACTCGGCGATGAGATCCTCGGGCGAGAAGTAGCCGAACCAGCGTCGAAGCTCGGTTCCGCCCGCGGATGTCGCACGAAACAGAGGCGCCCAGAATGGCTTGACCGTTCGAAAGAGTTCCTTGAGAGAAGGATCGCGCTGACTGAGGTCGATCTGTTGAAAGACGAAGTTCTCTCGAAGAAACTTCTGCACCTGAGGGTCTGGATACGTCACGGCATCCAGTTTCGCGCAGCCGAGTCAGCCGGGGGCCTTGAACTGGATCAGGAGAGGCAATCCCGATTCCCGGGACCGCTCCTGCGCCGCATCGTACGATTCAGACTCAATTGATGTCATAACTCGATCCTGCGCATGAGAGGATCGTACCTGAACAGATGAAACGGATTCTGACCATAGCGATCATCACGATCAATGCATTGCTCCTCATGGGGTGGCTGACCTTCGAGCTACTCGTTGAAGACGAGCCCGCCACCGCAGTGCCTTCCGCCGATCCCGAGAGTGCCGATCCGGCGATCACCGCGCCGCATTCGATCGCAGAGTCCGGAATCGTTGGGGAGGCGTCGCCGCGGAGCGACATTGACTCGCCCGCTTCCACGATCGCAGACGATCCGTTCGACTGGCGGAGTGCCTCGGCGCACCGAATGGATCCGACTCCTGAGCGCGCGCCACGACCGGCGGTGCCGGTTGCGAGCAGGACCACCAATTCGCCGCCCCCGGTGGTCGCCGCACCGCCGGACGACAGGAAGCGCAGGACTCCCGAAAGAGAGGACTCGAAGCGCTCCGGGAATGATGTGCGGCGGGAGCCGGCACCTGCCCGGTCGGAGCCGAAACCGGTGCCGGCCGCCGACGACGAGCGCCCCGAGGACCCATCCGAAGACCTCGATGCCGCCGCGGCTCGACTGGATTCGCTTCACTCCGGCGGAGGTCGCCGCGGGCGGAGAGTCCATCCTCAGTGCCGCGGCCACCGATGATCTGGCGGGCGTGCGGGAGATCGTGGGGCGCCTGTCGAGTCCGTCGGGGAACGCGCATCTCGGATTCGCACTCTCTGACAAGGGCGCGCCCGGTGTGTGGGACTCGGTCATCCGGATTCCGGAAAAGGGGGAGTCGGGACGATGGCAGATCACCTGGCTTCGCGTGACCGACCGCGCGAACAACACGCATGACGAGCGATGGACCGGGGGAGGAGCGCCACAGGGTGCCTTCCTGCTCGTCAGCTCGAGCGATGGCGATGGAACGCCGCCGGTCCTGCACAACATCGTGCTCGATCGCCAGACCATGGCACCGGGCGAGTCGTTGCAGATTTCGATCGATGTGACGGATGAATCGTCTGGGGTACGGTTCGTATCCGGTACGTTCCAGAGCCCATCGGGGAAAGCGTGGGCGCCGTTCACGACCTCGAATCAGGGCGGGCTGTGGACGGGCCCCGTGACTGTTCCGGAGGACGGCGAGTGTGGGGAGTGGAAGTTGCGACGCGTCACGGCGATTGACGAGGCGAATAATCAGGGGACGTGGGGAGCGGGTGAGGAGCTGGTGAGCTCGGTCGTCTTCTATCGCTCGTTCAGCGGCTCGTGCGACTCGGAACCGCCCGTGCTCAGACGGGTCGAGCTCAGCCCGCGGGTCGTGGTGAACGAGGAATCCGCTCGAATCCAGATCACCGCGTTCCTCGATGATGTCGGAAGCGGCGTCGCCAGCGCCTCGGGCTTCGTCATGGCGGCAGATCCCTCGATCGCGTCCCCGCAGCGGGTCCACTTCGTTCTGCGCAAGAGCTCGGACGCGCCGGCAGCTCCGTGGATCGGTACGATCGAGATCCCGCAGCACTCGATGGCTGGCCGCTGGGAGATCCGCGCCTTCCGGATTTCGGATGAGGCGAGAAATCAGAGGACTTACGGAGCAGGCGATCCTGCGATCGCGGATGCCTGGTTCACGGTCGAATAGACCCGAAGTGTGGGTCGTCATCCCTCGTTCTGAAGAGCTGATCTCGCGATCAGTTTTGTCGTATCGCAATAGCCATTTCGAGGGCGCTTCTGACTGCACCCGGACTCTAAATTCCGACGTCTGCAAGCATCTGACGGCGCCTCATAGCCATTTTCCGGAGAGCCCCCAAAAACGACGATGATGTGTGTGGGGGCGGATATGCGCCGATGGCCTGTTCCATAGAGGCTGGCTTTTGGATTGCAAAATGTGCGATTTGCGATGAGCGGCGTGAGATTCTTTTCATGCGCTATGAGGATCTATGAAACCTACATCACAGGACATCACGAGACTGATTTCCACGGGCGTCCCGGGACTCGATGAAGTCGTCGGCGGAGGCCTGCCCAAAAACTATGTATATCTGATTCAGGGAGACCCCGGATCAGGCAAGACGACCATGGCCATGCAGTTTCTCCTCGAGGGGGCACGGCAGGGGGAGAAGACTCTTTATCTGACGCTGTCAGAGTCGGTTCAGGAGCTCGGCGAGGTGGCCCGCTCTCACGGTTGGGATCTTTCGGATATCGAGCTCTTCGAGCCACCGCTGGCGAAGAACCCGCTGCTTCCCGACGACCAGAATACGCTTTTCCACCCGTCGGAGATCGAGCTCGCCGAGACCATGAAGCTGCTGCTGAACAAGATCGAGGAGGTCAAGCCGCAGCGCATCGTGCTCGATTCTCTCTCCGAAATCAGGCTGCTCGCACAGACCCCGCTGCGTTACAGGCGGCAGGTGCTGGCGTTCAAGCAATACCTGACAGGCACCAATGCGACAGTCCTGTTGTTGGACGATCGGACCTACACCGACGACATTCAGATGCAGAGCGTGCCGAGCGGCGTGATCGAGTTGTTTCACGAAGCTCCGATCTACGGCACGGTTCGTCGAAAAATGCGGGTGGTCAAAATCCGGGGGGTGCAGTTCCGGGGCGGCTTCCATGAGATGAACATCCTGACCGGCGGAGTCAAGATCTATCCCCGTCTCATCGCGGCTGAATCGAGAGGAGATCACGCCCCTCTCGAGACGATCTCGTCGGGAGTGGACGAGATCGACAACCTCCTCGGTGGTGGGTTGCACCGTCGTACCAGCACGCTGTTTGCCGGTGCGTCGGGAGTCGGTAAGTCATCGCTCTCGACACTGTACGCGGTGGCGGCCGCCAGGAGGGGAGAGAAGGCGGCGATCTTTACGTTCGACGAAAGTACCTCAACAGCCCTCGAACGCTCGCGCTCCCTCGGTATTGGTCTCGCCGAGCAGATCGAAAGCGGAAATATCCATCTCCAGCAGGTCGACCCCGCTGAACTGATGCCCGGAGAATTCGCTCACCTGATCAAGACGATGGTCGATGAGCAGGGGATCAAAATCGTGGTCATCGACAGTCTCAACGGCTATGCGAATTCGATGACGAACGTGCAGTTCCTCACAGTCCAGCTGCATGAGCTCCTCTCGTACCTCGGACAGCAGGGGGTCACGACGATCCTCGTGTCGACACATCACGGGCTGTTTGCATCGACGCCTGTTGCGGACACCGATGTCAGCTACCTGGCGGATGCGGTGGTTCTCCTTCGATATTTCGAGGTGAAGGGGACCGTCAGGAAGGCGATCTCTGTGGTCAAGAAGAGAACAGGGCCGCACGAGACGACGATCCGGGAGCTCATTCTGAGCTCCGACGGGATTGAGGTCGGTCCTCCGCTCGCGCTGTTCCATGAGGTTCTGGGAGGTTCGCCCGTTTTTGATGGGGACTCGACCCCGGAAGTCGGCAATGAGCGGATTGAGTGACCAGCCGGGTCTGGCGGATCAGGTGCTCGTGCTCGCTCCGATCGGTCGCGATGCGGAGCTGGCCTGCGAGATCCTGGGGCAGAATGGCGTCTATTGCCTGTTGTGCGAGGCGATCGAGGATGTGATCCGAGGAATCGAGCGCGGCGCCGGCTCGGCCCTCATCACCGAGGAAGCGCTCACTCCCGAAGCGATCGACAAGCTCGAGACCGTCCTCGATCGTCAGCCGAAATGGTCGGAATTCCCAATCATGATCTTCACCTCCAGGACGGATTACGGCACCCGGCCCCAGGCACTCAATGGATTCGCCTCGCGCGCCAATGTGACACTGGTCGATCGTCCGATCCGTATCAACACCCTCGTGAGTGCGGCGCGGTCGGTTCTGCGGGCGCGCCAGCACCAGTATGAAGTGAGGGATCTGCTCGACGAGCTCGAACAACGGATCCGGGAGCGCGACCAGTTTCTCGCGATGCTGGGGCACGAGCTGAGAAATCCTCTGTACGCGATCGTTCTGGCCTCGGAAGATGCGGAGCCTGTAGAACACGATGTCGCCGAGAAGCTCGAAGTGATTCGACGGCAAGGCAGAAGGCTGCAGCGACTCGTCGATGATCTTCTCGACATCTCCAGAGTGACACGGGGCAAGATCGTGCTCGAGAGGAAAGTGCTCGATCTGCGCGAGCTCGTCAAGCGTTGCGTGGGAGAGATGCTTCCTACGGCGCGTCGCGACGCGAGAGAGCTCGAGATGGATTTGCCGGGGGAACCTGTGCTCGTCTCAATCGACGGGATCCGGATGGAGCAGGTTCTGATCAATCTGATCGCGAACTCCCTCAAGTACACCAGCACCGGAGGCGTGATCACGGTAAGCGCGGGCAACGAGGGGAAAGAGGCCGTTCTGAGAGTGAGTGATGACGGAGACGGAATCGACCCGGATTTGCTACCAAATATTTTCGAGCTCTTTACCCAGGCGGGAACTCGCACCGACGTGCATCAGGGGGGGCTCGGAATCGGGCTCACCCTCGTCAAGAGTCTCGTCGATCTCCACGGTGGATCGGTCGAGGCGAACTCCGATGGCACCGGTAAGGGGACGAAGATTACGGTGCGTCTTGCAGCCGTCGAGAGAGTCGAGGGTCGAGAGGAAGGAAGCGCTGTCGCCGACGAGAAGGAGAAGCCTGACAGAAAATCCCTGCGTGTTCTGCTCGTCGAGGACAATGAAGATATTCGAACTCTTCTGGCCTCGCGCCTTCGACGGTCGGGTCACGAGGTCCTCGAAGAGGAAGATGGTGACGCGGGCATCGCGCGTGCCTGCGAAGAGCGGCCGGATGTCGCGGTGATCGACATCGGACTTCCCGGCGTCGACGGGTATGAGGTCGCGCGGCAGGTGAGGGAGGCAACAGGGAATGAGACCTACCTCGTCGCCGTGACTGGCTATGGTCAACCGGAAGACAGGCGAAAGGCGCTCGACGCCGGCTTTGATGAGCATCTGACAAAGCCAGTCAACTCGGAGGAGCTCGACGATCTCTTCTCGGCGCTTTGAATCTCGTCCTGCCCGGGCGGACCTGCTGCAACGATCCTCGACGGAATCGATCGGTGCCGATATGCTTCGGCGCTGATGGAGGACCACTCATGAAATCTGATCTTTCGGAGCTCTACGGAAATCATCTCGAGACAGTGCAACGCCGGTTCGATCGGGCGCTGGAGGAAACGGGCTACGAAGCCGTCGTGATCTACAGCGGTGCGCTCAGGATGCGCTTTCTCGACGATATGCCCTATCCCTTCTATACGAACCCTCACTTCAAGACGTGGGTGCCTCTCGTCGATGAGCCCGAGTGTTTCGTCGTGTATGTCGCCGGGGGCCGCCCGGAGGTGATCTTTCATCAGCCGGTCGACTACTGGCACAAGCCTCCGGAAACGCCGAGTGATTTCTGGGTCGATCACGTCGACCTCCATATCGTGAGTGATGAGAAACAGTCGCGTGAGCGCATCGAGAATCTCCTCGGAGGAACCCGCAAGACCGCATTCCTCGGAGAATGGCAGGGCGGCTTTGAACCGTGGCTCGCAGCCGACACCAACCCTCCCGGTCTGGTCGAGCGTCTTCATTTCGACCGTGCCTGGAAGACGGACTACGAGATCGAGTGCATACGCCGTGCGAATGAGATCGGTGCACGGGGGCACATCGTCGCACGCGACGCATTTCTTTCCGGCGCGTCGGAGTTCGAGATTCACCTCGAGTATCTTGCCGCGACCGAGCAGAACGAGACTTCCGTGCCGTACGGAAACATCATCGCAATCAATGAAAACGCGTCGGTACTGCACTACCAGGTGCAGAACCGCGACAGGATGCGCAAGAACCTCGCCTCCTTTCTCATCGATGCGGGCGCGTCGTTCAACGGTTATGCCTCCGACATCACACGTACCTGGTCGATCGAGGACGACGACGAGTTCAGCGAATTGATCTCGAAGATGGACTCGGCCCAGCTCGCGATGTGCAGTGGTGTCAGGCCGGGAGTCGACTACCGGGATGTTCATCTCGACGCACACCGCCGGATCGCGGCGATTCTCGAGGAGATGAACTTCGTCTCGATGGACCCGGAACTGATGGTCTCGAGCGGCGTGTCTGGCTTCTTCTTCCCGCACGGGATCGGGCATTACATCGGTCTTCAGGTGCACGACGTCAGCGGCTTTGCGTCGGACCGGGACGGAACGCCGATCCCGAAACCGGAAGGGCACCCTTTCCTTCGGCTCACGCGTGTCGTCGAGCCGCGGCAGGTGTTCACCATTGAGCCGGGTCTCTACTTCATCGACTCGCTTCTGGGTGAGCTCCGGCGTGGCGAGCACACGGCTTCGGTGAACTGGGAGAAGGTGGACAGGTTCCGGAAGTATGGTGGCGTCCGGATCGAGGACAACATCGTCGTGACCGAGGACGGCCATCGGAATCTGACGAGGGAAGTGTTTCCGCAGGTGAGTTGAGACGTCAGGGTTCCCCTCTCCAAGAGCGCGAGGGAGTTTCGGCTGTGCCTCTTACCTTCGACGATCACGAACTATCGCTTCTCTCTCCCGATCTGTGCCCGCAGCGCGACGACCTCCTGCTCGAGGGATCTGACGACGCTCAGGATCTCCTGCTCGCGCCGGTTTTCCTCTTCGTCCTGGCCGACGAACCATGACGCCAGCATCGCCGTGATGTAGCCGAACATTGCGAAGCCGTACAGAGCGAGGATGAAGGCGATCGTGCGTCCTTCAGATGTTTCGGGCCAGGTGCCGGTCGGCAGCGTGATCAGGATCATCAGGGTCCACCAGAGAGCCGCACCGAAACTTTGGAATGAGCCTCCTTCGAGCGCGCGAATCGACAGAGCACCTACCAGCGCGACCATGACCGTGGCGAGCATCACGTAACCGAAGCTGCGGCGAGTCATGGTTCGGCGCAAGGTGCGGAGACCCCTGTTCATCGACCCCACGATGCGTACCAGCCGTATCCCGCCGGCCGCGCGGCCCGCTCGAAGGAACCTGAACGCACTCCCGATTCTGGCGATCCGGAGCGCGGGAACGACCAGAGCAATCATCGTCAGCCAGTTGCGCGTCAGGAATCGCTTCTTCCGTGGCGCGATGACGAGCTTGATGAGGAAGTCGATGATGAAGATGATCCAGATCGCGGTTACGATTCCCTGAAGGAGCGGATTGAGCCCACGCCACAGCTCGATGATCAGAAGCGCGAGCCAGATGAAGCCGAGGATGACCATGGGTCCTTCGAGCAGGCTCTCCAGCTGTATGAGAAGTCGCCAACGTTCCCGTGTTTCCCTCGCTTCTTCGGAACTGACCGCCCCCTCCGCGTTCTTCTCTTCGCTCATCACTTCTCCTCTCTGGCGTGGAATGCGCAACAGTCAGCATGCAGCAAACCTGATGCAATAGGAGGTTCAATGAGTGATTACAAGCCAGTATCGTGCGATTTTCATGATGAGCTGACCGCCGCCGCCACGAAGCAGCAGGAGGTCGAGCTCGAGTTCGAAATGAACGGAGAAAGGCAGCACCAGCGAGGGAAAGTCAAAGACGTCTACAGCGCGGATGGAGAAGAATTCGTGCGATTCGTCACACCGAGCGAATCGGTGAAACTTCGTCTCGATCAACTGAAAGAGATGAGAGTGATTGGGGGATAGGGGGGAGGCGGGTCATTGAGTGGTTGAGTCGTTGAGTCATTGAGTCATTGAGTCTTTGAGTCATTGCTGGAGCTTTCCGGCGTATCGAAGAAGTATCTGCGAGGGGAGAGGTCCGGGGTCTCTCCTGGAAGAGACAGTCCAATCGCAGGAAGGCGATTGAGCAGATAGCTGACTCACAGCGAGGCAGGACCCAACGGCCAAGAATCCAGGACCAAGGAACAAAGACCAACGCCCCAACGCACTCAACGACTCAATGACTCAATGACTCAAGGGCCCAACGACTCAACGACCCAATGACTCAACGACTCAACGACTCAACGAGTCGTGGCGAACGGACGAGTCTCGTCGAGATCGGGAAACTGCAGAGGGTAGGCTGGATTTCTGAGAAATGCGCTGAAGGCCTTGGCGGGGAGCGGGTGACTGATGCCGAAGCCCTGCACATAACGGCACCGTTCGATCCGCAGGAACGCGAGCTGAAATCGATTCTCGACGCCTTCGGCCGTCACCTCGAGACCGAGCGCCCGTGCGATTGCGATCGTGGCGGAGATGATCGGGCTCTCGCGATTGATTGGTGAGAGCTCCCGCACGAAGCTTTGATCGATCTTGAGCAGATCGATCGGGAATCGCTGGAGATAGCTGAGTGACGAGTAGCCGGTTCCGAAGTCATCTATCGCGAGAGAGACACCGATCTCCTTGAGCTCATCGAGGAGATAGATGGTCTGTTCGAAGTCGGCCATCGCTGTCGTCTCGGTGATTTCGAGCTCCAGAATCCCCGGACTCAATCCGCTCCTCGACAGCTCGGAGGCCAGGACCTCCGCAAGGGAATGATCCTCCATCTGAGAGGCCGAAAGATTCACCGACAGCTTGCTGATGCCGAACTCGAGCTCCCACTCGCGGCCTCGCCGGCACGCCTCGCCCAGGACCCATCCTCCGATCTGGCGGATCAGCCCCGACTCTTCAGCGATCCCCACGAATTCCGCGGGCGCCAGAAGAGCGTCACCGTTCCGCCAGCGTATGAGCGCCTCGGCGCCGACGACACGATCCGTCGTCAGCTCCAGGATCGGCTGGTAGTGGAGCTCGAACTCGTCATTTTCGAGAGCCTTTCTCAGATTCGAGGCGACGTTGTAGCGCTGTACGGCCTCATGACGGATCGAGGCACCGAAGATCTCGAACCTGTCGCTTCCGAGCTTGCTCGCCTGTGAAAGCGCCGCATCGGCATTCTGGAGAAGCTCATCGACGTCGTCACCGTGATCGGGCCAGAGTGCCGCGCCCGCACAACTCGTGACGTACACAGCCTCGTCCCCGATCATGAATGGCTCCTCGAACGTCTCGCGGAGCTTCGTACCGACAATCTTGAGATCTTCCTTGAATCGCAGATCGACCAGAATCGCGAACTCGTCTCCACCGACTCGAGCCACGACGTCATCGCCCCGCAATGCGTGCTTGAGACGGCGTCCGATCAACTGGAGGAGCTGATCCCCGACTGCCTGTCCCAGCGAATCGTTGATCAGTTTGAAATTGTCGATGTCGAGGAAGAGTACCGCCGGTATGCGGCCCTTTCTGCTGAACGCCTCGATTCCTTCCTCGACCTGATTGGAGTAAAGCTTTCGGTTCGGAAGCCCCGTAAGAGAATCGTGGTACGCCTGGTACGCGACCTGATCGGCGCGGGAAGGGTCAGAGATCGGCATCGCCAGATAGATCAGTCCCGCCGGCAGACCCTGCTGGTCACGCAGCATCGAGGCGGAGACGGTGACCTGGATGCTTCCCCCCGTTTTTTTTCTCCACAACATCGGGCGGTCGTTGAAGGAGTCGCCGCGCATCAGCGTGTCGGAAGCGGGGCCGACGTTGCGGGGAGATTCGATCAGGTCTGTGATTTTCGATTTGCGCAGCGTCTTGCGATCGACACCGAGCATCTCGGCTGCGGCCCGGTTGGCGAGCCTCACATCGCCATCGAGATCCACGACGAGGACAGCGCCCTGCATCGTGTTCATGATTCTCGACGAGGAGAATGCCGACTCGACTCCAGAGAATCGGCGAGTCCACAGAACGGGATAGAGGATCGACAGGGCGACTCCGATCGGAATGGCTCCCAGCGGAGGGAACTCAGAGCCCGCCGCGGGCAGGAAGTCGATCAGAGCCACAGAGCCGGCCAGGACTGCGGTTGCGATCTGACGCAGGTTTCTGATCGAGACCCGGGGTCGTATCGACCGCCACGAGCCGGCAAGGCGGGCGATCGTGACGACCAACGTCAGGAGAAAGATCGCGATCAGAAGAAATTGTCCATCGCCGAGTGTCCAGTAGAACCCCCACGGCCGTCTCTCGATCGCCTCGACGAGTGAGGCTCCAGCCTGCCCCCACGCGAGAAGAATGACTGCTGCAATCCATATCAGAGGAAACAGAGTGCGCTCGAGCGGTGTCGGTCCCAGAAGGGTCACGATGAATTGCCATAGCGCGAACGGCATGAGCGGCAGAACCGCAAAGGCGATCCGTGTCCAGAAGAGCGCCTCGGTCGGACCGGCGGCAATGATGACTGCACCCTTGGAGACGAGCCACAGGGAGACGAGAAAGAGCAGGAAAATCAGCGGAGCATTCGACCTGCGACCGCGGTCACGGATCGCCAGACTCAGTCCGAGCACACCCGCCGCCGCGGAGACCAGGAAGCATGGGGCGGCAAGGAACGCACTGGGGAGGGCTGAGGTCATCGAATAGATTATCGTCCTACTGCAGGCAGGAGTCTATTTTTGCATGACGTGCGAAGCGAGCTCCTTCGCGAGTCGGTCATGAGCCCCACGGAAGCCGTGGTCCGCGCCTTCGATGATGACGGTCTCGAGTTTAGAGGGCGCTCCGAATTTTCTCATTAGAACGTCTGCGCACTGCCGGGCACCTGCGACACAGAACTCGTCTTCGCTGCCATACGCGATGAGAGTTCTCTTGCGGATGCGGGAGAACTCAACGAACGGAGATTTTTGCGAAAGTCGTATGTCCTCCAGCTCCTCCATAAATGGAAAAATATTGTAATCGCCGTCAGGATTCAACGTGTCGTACAACGATCGATAGCTGATCGGGAACGGCGACCAGCCGGACGGGGCAGGACGATCCCCGTTTCCCTTCTCGATCTCCGCTTTGCAGCGATCGAGCGCACGGGCGAATCTTCGCGGTCCCAGTTCCCTGTAGTAGAGCCCCGTGTCATCGCCGGGTGCAAGCAGAGCGTAGCTCGAGATCCGGTTCCGCGGCCGGAGCGAATGGTAGAGAACGATCTTGTTTGCGCCGGAGGAGTGTCCGGCGAGATGAACGCGCCGGTAGCCGAGACTGCGAACGAAACGGATCGCTCCTTCGATGTCGTACACACAATCGTGGATGATCTCGTGTGTCATGCCGCCAGTCAGGTACTCTGTCTCGCCATCGTTGCGCCGTTTCAGCCAGCGCAGCAGGCCGGCGCCGCGGTTGTCGAACGGAAAGAAGGCGACTCCCTGCCGGGTGAGTCCATCCGCGAGTGCGTTGGTGCGGCTCGAACGGAAGACGGAGGAGTCGCCGTTTCCGTGGAGGAAGACGATCACGTCGCCGCTGCTGCGCCGCGGCGTGTAGAGGATGCCCGAAAGAGCCACCCCGTCACTCGCTTCAAAGCCGATCAGCTGTCCTGCCGGAATTGCACTCACGTCCATCTCATCAGTTTATCCTCCCGGCTCAACGCATGCGGCCGGACACGCTCGCCGATGCCCGCGGAGCGTTGCATGTGCGCGCTGATTCTACTTGCGAATAAAAAGAATTGTGGAGTGCTGCCCGCATTTCTGGCACCATTAGGTGGAAACAGGGAGCCAGAAGGTTTCCCGGTAGTGAAACGAGTCGAGTCGTAGCGTCATCTTCGACCGAGTTCCGCCGTGTCGGCGGTACGGCGAACGTTGGCGATACGGGCGCGGCACGAGGAGGAGAATCAGATGAGTAGAAGTAGTGGAAAAGTGAAGTGGTTCAACGATGCAAAAGGTTTCGGGTTCATTACGACGGATGACGGTGAGGACGTGTTCGTACACTACAGCGCCGTTCAGGGAGAAGGCTTCAAATCCCTGGCCGAAGGAGCGAGTGTCGAATTCGACCTGGTACAGGGCCCGAAGGGATTGCAGGCCTCCAACGTGACGCTGAGCTGATCAGATACGCAATCGAGTATGAAAGGCGGTCCGAAAGGGCCGCCTTTTTTTTGTGTTCTCGCGCACGATGAGTCATCCTGAGCGCCAGCGAAGGATCGCGTACGGCATGACTCGAAGTGGATTAGTGAACGGCGGGCGAGTATGACTCCACGCGATCCTTCGACCGTCCTCCGCTGGCACTCCGGCGGCTCAGAGGCTGTGAAAGAATCCAGCGTACCCTGCGTTACGGGCGCGGCGACGTCGAGCGCGCAGAGCAGCGACACAGCGATGTGGTTCATCGAAAAGGAGCTGCGACAAAGCGATCGGCGACGCCCCGCCCGTAACCCTTTGGGCTGGTGGTGGTTACGGCCCGATCTCCGCGTCACTCGTCGTCACCGAGGAACCACCGCGACTCCTCCTCGTTCCTTGAGCTCGAACCGTAAGCACCACCAGCGCAGGGCACGCTGGATTTTTTCACAGCCTCTCAGGATGACAATCCGAGTTCTCATCCAACCCTCGAGGGTGTATGATTTGCAGTTGCCAATCGCACAATTGACGGGAGAGAGAGGAGGGCGACATGGCACCGAGGGCAATTGGAAGTGGGACCATCTCATTTGGTCTCGTCACGATTCCGATCAAAGTCTACTCCGCCAGTAACCCATCTGAGCGCGTCTCATTCAATCTTCTTCACGACAAATGCAGCGGGCGATTGCGCCAGCAGTACATCTGTCCGAAGCACGATGAGGTCGTCACGCGCGACGAGATGGTGAAGGGATACGAGTTCGCGAAGGGACAGTATGTCCTGTTCTCCGAGGATGAGCTCAAGGCGATCGAAGGGCCGTCGACGCAGTCGATCGAAATCTCGGAATTCGTTCCGGCCGAGACCGTAGACCCGATCTACTTCGACAAGTCTTACTACCTCGGACCCGACCGCCATGGTGCCCGCCCCTACGCTCTGCTCTCGAAGGCTCTCACCGAGACGAGCCGATGGGCCCTCGCCCGTTACTCGACCAGAGGCAAGCAGTATCTCGTGGCGCTTCGACCGCTCGATGGCGGACTCGTCATGCAGCAGCTTCACTACTCGACTGAGGTGAGGCCATTCTCTGAGCTGGACATCGACACGGATGTCGAGCTCAAGCCGCAGGAACTGCAGCTTGCAATCACGCTCGCCGATCAGGTGACCTCCGAGGAGTTTCATCCCGAGGAGTACAAGGACGAGGAAGTGGGAAGGCTGCGGGATCTGATCCAGCGGAAGATCGAGGGTGAAGAAGTCTCTCTCGTCGAGGATCAGAAGCCTCAGGCGCAGGTGATCGATCTGATGGAGGCGCTGCGCCGGAGTCTCGAAGGAACACCGGCCGGCGACAAGTCGAAGAAGGTTGCTGCCAAGACTGCCAGGAAGCCGGCGAAGCGCGCGCCGCGGAAAGCGACGGCCACGAAGGCCAGAAAGAAGAAGAGCTAGACGCGGCTCAGTGGTACAAACCAGTCATCCTGAGCGCAGCGAAGGATCGCGTACGTCCTGACTGTCGCGTGCTTCCGTCCTGAGAGTCGGGCCGTACGCGATCCTTCGCTGCGCTCAGACTGTGTGAAAACCCGATCGGCTTCGCGACCGTCTTTTTGGAGTGCTGAGCTCGCCGAAGGACGAGCTCAGCTTTACATCACGCCGCCTTACGGGCTGCGGCGGGTTGCAAGCTGCAGTTGGAAGTTTCCTGACTGGTCCCGATTGCGGCCTCGATGGTGGTTGCCACGGGATCCAAAGCGGGGCTCGTCCTCCGGCGAGCACCGCACTCCAAAGTCACAGCCTCGATTCATGAGGCGTTTTCACACAGTCTCGCGCTCAGGATGACAAGCGCGTTTCAAGTCGCTCGATGTCATTCCTCAGTCGCGATGAAGCCGCTCCTTCGGAATGACAGGGCGAGGGTCGTTGCACTTCCTGGTGCTCGGCGGCTTCACTTCAGCGACGCATTCATCGACCGATGAATGTCGGGGTACTCGAAATCGAAACCTTCCTCCATCGCCCGCCGCGGCACCACCCGCTGGCTTGCGAGGAGCATTTCGTCGGCCATCTCTCCCAGAACGAGTCGCAGCCCGAAGGCCGGCGCCGGGATGATCGTCGGTCGTCCGAGGGCGTCTCCGAGTGCTTCGGTGAGCTCGCGGTTGCGGACGGGTTCAGGCGAGGTGACGTTGTAGATGCCCGTTCTCGAATCATCATCGATGATCCAGTTGATCATACGGATGAGGTCCTTTCGATCGATCCAGGACATCCACTGCTGACCCGAGCCGAGTCTCCCTCCGAGACCCAGCTTGAAGATCGGGACCATCGATCCGAGGGCGCCGCCCCCCTCGCCGATTGCGACTCCGAACCGCATGATGGTCACCGAGGCGACATCCTCAGCCTCCCTCGCCGCCTGCTCCCACTCGACACCGAGATCTGCCATGAAGCCTGTTCCGCGGACCGAATCCTCGTCGAGGAGCATCTCCCCCCGGTCGCCGTAATAGCCGACGGCAGACGCATTCAGGAGCCGGCGCGGCCTCGGAGGACCATCTCTGAACGACTCGACGATTGACCGGGTGACGACGACTCTGCTGTCGCGCAGCCGCTCTTTCTTCGCGCTCGTCCATCTCCCGCTACCGATGTTGTCTCCCGCGAGATTGATCACGACATCCGCCTCGTGGACGTGTTTCTGCCAGTCTCCCGGTTCCGGTGGATGCCATTCCACTCCCTGGCCTGCCTCGACTTTGCCGGGGCTCCTGGACAGCACGACCACTTCGCCCCGGTCCAGTAGCGACCTGCACAAGGGCTCTCCGAGGAAGCCGGTACCACCGCTGACGACAATTTTCATGGTCTGCACAGCATACCTATTGACAATCGTCCGGGGCCAGCCGATCTTCTTGTCAAACTCGACTATCCACACCAGAGAGTGTCCTAGCACGGCCTACCGAAGCATCCGGTTCCCCCGGGAGTCGGAGACGCGCCAGCAACTTCATCGGGTCCGGAGTCGAGAAAGAGGAGAGGCAAAATCATGTTGCTGGTGCGCACAAGGCTCGCTCAGAGCGGGATTCACGGGATCGGTCTGTTTGCAGATGAGCCGATCGCCAAAGATACGATCATCTGGAAGTTCCACCCGAAAATCGACCTGAGGATCGCGGCCGAGGAGATCGACGCCCTGTCGTGGCCGGCTCAGGAGCAGATGAGGCGATACTCCTACCGGGAGAAGCACTCGGGGCTGTACGTTCTCTGCGGTGACGATGCGCGGTTCTTCAACCATCACGAGGCGCCCAACTGCATCGATCTCTACGACGGCGTCGATGCGGACGTGACGATCGCGCTCCGGGACATCGAGCCGGGAGAAGAGCTCACCTGCGATTACGCCATGTTCGACCTCGACCTGATCGAGGGCCGCTACCAGATCGGCGGGACACCTCTGGAAATGGTTTCGTAGGAACGCTCGGGGGTCGGGTCTCCAGGCCCGACTCGCGGAGGGCTCCAGCCCCCCGCAAAGCTGAAGTGCATGGACATGAGGGCGTCTGTGACAATCCTCCATTTGGATCCGTCCCGTTGCGAGTCTGCGGACATCTGGCTTGCTGGGGGCTGGAGCCCCCCGCGAGTCGGCCCTGGAGAGCCGACCCCCCAGACCCCTGCCCCCGGCGTCTGCTTTTCAACCCTTGAGCCCCCTGCCCGAGCGTTCCTATATGCTGAGGGGCGGAGGACTCGAATGAAACGTTTGTTCACGCTCAGTCTGGTGCTCGTCATCACGCTCGCCACGCTGCCGAGCTCGTACGGCGCCTACCCACAGCCGATGCGCGCGGAGCACGGGATGGTCGCGTCGGTCGATGTCGTCGCGTCGCAGATCGGCGTCGACATGATGAAACAGGGTGGCAATGCGGTCGACGCTGCGGTCGCGGTCGGCCTTGCACTCGCGGTCACCTGGCCCTCGGCCGGCAATCTCGGAGGCGGGGGATTCATGGTCATTCGGCTCCCTGACGGGACGAGCGAAGTCATCGACTACCGTGAGCGCGCGCCGCTGGCGGCCACCGCGGACATGTACCTCGACGAGCGGGGAGAGGTGATCAAGGATGCCTCGACCATCGGTGCGCTTGCCACTGGAGTCCCCGGAACCGTTGCGGGTCTCGCCCTCGCGCTGGAGCGCCACGGCAATCTCTCGTGGGAACAGGTCATCGCGCCCGCTGTCCGTTCTGGCGGAAGAACGGCTTTCCGGTGAGCTGGCATTTTGCGAGGACGCTCGAGAACGAAGACAACGTAAAATTGCTCTCCCGATTCGAAGAGAGTCGGCAGGATTTTTCTCAATGACGGCGATCCGGTTCAGACCGGAGAACGTTTTCAGACAACCCGATCTCGCGAAGACGCTCTCGCGCCTCGAGGAGCACGGACCGCGCGAGTTCTACGAAGGAAAGACCGCCGAGCTCATCGTCGCGGAGATGGAACGGAGCGGCGGAATCGTCACCAGAAAGGATCTCGAGCAGTACGAGCCGACGATCCGGAAGCCACTGACCGGCTCGTATCGCGGCTACGAAATTCTCACGATGCCTCCCCCCTCCTCCGGTGGCGCGATTCTGCTCGAGATGCTGCACGTGCTCGAGCCGTACGACCTGGAGGGGATGGGACACAACTCGGCCGCGTACCTTCATCTGCTGATCGAGACGATGAAGCGGGCATTCGCAGACCGGGCAGAGCACATGGGAGACACGGATTTCGTCGATGACGTTCCGCTCGAGTGGCTCCTCTCGGCTGAGCATGCGGACGAGCTCAGGGCGAGCATCGACATGGCTCACGCGACGCCCAGCGAATCGGTCCGGGCTGGTCAGCCGCCACGGATCGAGCCGGACAGCACGACTCATTTCACGGTGATCGATGCTGAAGGAATGATGGTCTCGAACACATACACGATCAACGAGACATTCGGGAGCGGCCTGACCGTGCGAGGCGCAGGATTCCTGCTCAACAACGAGATGGACGATTTCACCTCGAAGCCGGGTGTGCCGAACCTCTATGGTCTGATCCAGGGAGAAGCAAACGCGATCGCGCCTGGAAAGAGGCCCCTGTCGTCGATGACGCCGACGATCGTTCTCAAGGACGGCGAGCCGTTTCTCGGGATCGGAAGCCCCGGCGGCCCGAGAATCATCAATACGGTCATGCAGGTGATCCTGAACGTCATCGATCACGGGATGGATGTGCAGGAAGCGGTATCAGTCCCGCGCATTCACCACCAGTGGTTGCCCGATGAGATCCGATGGGAGCGGGCAGGCGTGAACGCTGACACCCGCCGGGCTCTCGAGAGGATGGGGCACGTGTTTCATGACAAGCCCGAGGACTCGAATTACATGGGCGACGCCGAGGTTGTGCTGATCGACCCGGCAACCGGGACCAGGATGGGCGGATCCGATCCTCGGCGGGGAGGCGCGTCTCGAGGCCATTGAGCTTTCCGGTAAGCAGGATCACTCCGATCACCGTATAGTGACCGCCGTCACACCCGCGTGTGTCGACTCGGTTGGATCGGGCGGGAAGGCTCAATCACCATGCGCTGGTTAACAGGCGCTGACCATGAACGAACAGGCACTGATACAGATCAGAAATCTCTGGAAGCGTTACCAGAGGACCTGGGTCCTCGAAGACGTTTCCTTCGACGTGGCTGGTGGCGAGGTGCTGCTGCTCGCCGGAGCAAACGGGGCTGGTAAGTCGACGCTGCTGCGAATCCTCGCGACGGCCGTACGCGCCGAGGACGGTAAGACGCTGATCAACGGCCTCAGCCTCGAGAACGAGCGGGCGGATGTTCGAAGAACGGTCGCTCTGCTCTCCCATGCTACCTATACCTACGATTACCTCACGGCCCGTGAGAATCTCGAGATCTGGAGCGGTCATCTGCCGGAGCCGGTGGACGACGCGGAGCTCGATCCGATTCTCGATCGGGTCGGTCTGCTGCCGCGCGCGCAGGACCAGGTCGGTCGGTTCTCAGCAGGAATGCGGAAGCGGCTCGCATTCGGGCGGGTCCTGCTGCAGGCCAGATCGGCCGCAACGAAAGTGATCCTGCTCGACGAGCCGTACGAGCAGCTCGACCGGGATGGTTTCTCGCTGGTCGACTCGCTCGCGAGCGACTGGAGATCCGAGGGGCGGGCGGTGGTTCTGGCCACGCATTTTCTCGACCGGGCCGTGGAGGTTGCCGATCGCGGACTGCTTCTGCGGCACGGACAGATCGACTATCTCGGTCCCGCGGCGGGCGTCATCACCAGGCTCACGGAAGGAGCCGCGTCATGAAGAGTCTCTATGCGGCGCTCGCGAAGGAGTCGCTGCTCCAGTGGCGATCGCGGAGTGGCTTCATCGCGGTTCTGGTGTTCGGGGCCGTGACCCTGCTTCTGTTCAGCTTCGGCATCGGACCGAACAGTGAAGTGCTGCGGCTCTACTCGAGCTCATTCCTCTGGCTCGCGCTGATGCTCGCGTCGACCCTGTCGCTCGCCGAGAGTTTCCGCCACGAGACGGAGAACCGGGCGCTCGAGGGGCTGCTGCTTCTGCCCGCCTCATCGCGGTCGATCTTCTACGCGAAGGCGATTGCGAACTGGATCCACCTGATCATCCTCGGCGTCCTGCTGATTCCGCTGATGATCGTGCTTTACGACGCACCGGCCGCGCGAACGCCGGGGCTACTCGCCGTGATTCTTCTCGGCTCGGCAGGCCTCTCCGCGCCCGGTACCCTCTACGCCGCGATGACCGCGGATGCGCGCGGCAAGCAGGTGCTGCTCCCGCTTCTCCTGTTTCCGCTGGTCGTGCCGGTCCTGATCGCGTCGGTGAAGGTGAGTACGCTGATTCTGCTCGGAGATCCGATGGGGCAGACTCCGTCGTGGATCATCCTTCTCGCGGCGTTCGATCTGATCTACTGGTCGATCTGCGGGCTGATGTTCCCGAAGGTCGTCGAGGAGATGTAGGCGCGGCAGTCGGCCTGACTGTCATTCCTCAGTCGCGATAAAGCTGCTCCTTCCCTTCGTCGTTTCGCTCCTCAGGGCAGGCGGAATGACAGCCAGCACGACGAAGGCCGGAATTGTGAGCGCTGTCACAACCCCTCGTGACGGGCGTTCCGATCCGGAAATCCTGGCGGTGCAATACTCACTTTGGTAGGTTGTTAAACACGAATAAGCCGTTTGGTCGACGGCCTGGCAGTGACCAGAGAGAGAGCGCGGAATGAAATCTTCAAAAACCCCGATCAGAGTCGGTTTCGGTCTGATCATCCTCGGTACCCTTTGTCTGATTGCCGGTTCCTGGATCGGTCTTGCCCATGCTCCTGGCGAGCTCTACATGGGTGAGGTCCAGCGAATCATGTACGTGCACGTTCCCACGGCCTGGAACGCGATGCTCGCCCTCACCTTCGGCTTCGTCTCGGCCCTCGTCTACCTGTTCAAGGGCGGGTGGGAGTGGGACTCCCGCCACGAGGCGTGGATCGAGATCGGCGTCCTGCTGTCGGCGCTCCTGTGCATTCAGGGCTCGATCTGGGCAAAGCCGACATGGGGAGTGTGGTGGGACTGGGATCCACGTCTCACGACGACCGCGGTCCTGTTCTTCGCCTTCACCGGCATCCTGACGCTTCGGAAATTCGTCGATGACGCGTCCAAGCGGGCTGCCTGGAGCGCCGTCGCGACGATCGTCGCCTTCGTCGACGTTCCGATCGTCTACTTCTCGGTACGGTGGTGGAACTCGCTTCACCAGGTGCAGTCGAGTCCCGAGACGGTCTCATCGATGTTTCACCTTCCGTTGCGTCTCAATGCGATCGGCATCCTCTTCCTGATCATCGGAATGGCGATGCTGCGGATCAGAATCGCGACTGTGCGCAGAGAGGTCGAGATCACTCCCCCCGCACGCCGCGTCGTCACCCCGATGGAGGAACCAGCATGACTGGAATGATTCAAGGTGGATGGAACTTCGTCATCGCCGCTTACGTGGTCTCGGCCATTGTCTACGGCGGCTATGTCGTATCTCTCTGGATGCGTCTCAAGGACGTCGAGAAGCTCGAAGAGTCGAGCAGGCAGGGAAGGTAAATCATGAGCAGCTCGGACAAATCAAGAAATCGATGGTTCGCAGTCGGTGCGCTTTCCATCGCACTGGTCGCCTTTCTGGTCCTGACCATCGGAGGCATTGGCGACAATCTCGTCTACTACTGGGGCCCTGAGGACATTGCGAAAGCGGGCGATCAGGCGGTCGGCGCGACGATCCGGCTCGGCGGACAGGTCGAGCAGGGATCGATCGACTGGAATCCGAACGAGACCAGCCTCAAATTCAACGTGGTCGACGGCGTCTCGGCATACCGGGTTCCGGTCCACTCCGCAGGGATTCCGCCGCAGATGTTCCGCGAAGGAATCGGCGTGGTGGTGGAAGGTACGATGACCTCCGAGGGCTACTTCCACGGTACGAAGCTGCTCGTCTCCCACGACAACGAGTACAAGGCTCCCGAAGAGGGGCAGCCGGTCGATGCGAAGAAGCTGATGCAGACGACCGAGGGGCTCCCCGTCGGTGAGGACAAGGCTGCGCAATGATCGCCCCACTCGGCAGGATTCTCCTCTTACTCGCCCTCTTTTTTGCGACGGCCGGTTCGGCGGCAGGCTTCTGGAGTGGCGCCCGCCGTTCCGCCGAAGCGTGGAAATGGACCAAGTGGTGCGCCTGGGCGTTCGCAGTCTCGATGATCTCGGCGAATCTGCTGATGGTCTACGCACTCCTCATTCACGACTTCTCGGTCGGATACGTCGCGCAGGTAGGTTCGCTCGCGACGCCGACCTGGGTCACAATCGTCAGTCTCTGGTCATCGCTGGAAGGCTCGATTCTGTTCTGGGGCGCGGTCATGGCCCTCTACATCGCTGGTGCGGTGTGGATTTTCCGGAACAAGGAAACGACGGCAGCTCCGTACGCCACCGCCGTCTGGCTCGCCTCTGCCGCGTTCTTCAGCTTTCTCATCGCCGGTCCGGCACAGCCGTTCGGTACGGTCTTTCCGGTTCCGACTGACGGACCCGGGCCGAACCCACTGCTTCAGAACCACATCCTGATGGCGATTCACCCACCGTTCCTGTACTTCGGATACGTCGGCATGGTGATCCCGTTCGGCCTGGCTTCGGCCGCTCTTCTCGAGGGCCGGCTCACACCACAGTTTGCCGGCTCGATCCGCAGAGCTCTCCTTCTCCCGTGGACGTTCCTGGCGATTGCGATCGTCCTCGGAGGCTGGTGGGCGTACGAAGTCCTCGGCTGGGGTGGTTACTGGGCATGGGATCCGGTCGAGAACGCTTCGTTCCTGCCGTGGCTGACCGCCACCGCCGCGCTGCATTCGGCGATCGTGATGGAGCGGAAGCAGGCGCTCAAAGCGTGGACGCTGACGCTCGTGATGGCGACCTTCCTGCTGGTCATTCTGGGCACCTTCATGACGCGCTCCGGCGTATTCAATTCGGTGCACTCCTTCACCCAGAGCTCGATCGGACCGACGATTCTGGCTTTCCTCGCGGCCGCACTCGCGTGGTCGATCTTCCTACTCGCATTCCGGATCGATCATCTGTCCGAGCGGAAGGAGATCGGCGATCCGATGAGCCGCGAAGGAACCTTCCTGCTCAACAATCTTCTGCTGGTGCTCTTCACGCTGACGGTTCTGGTCGGAACGGTGTTCCCCCTGATCGTCGAGGCCGTCAAGGGCTCGCAGATGAGCGTCGGGCGGCCCTACTTCGACAAGATGGCGGTGCCGATCGGAGTCGCACTAATCTTTCTGATGGGAGTGGGTCCGGCGCTGCCGTGGGGCAGAACCTCCCGGCGTGACGCGATCCGACGGCTTGCGATTCCTGCGATCTCTGGCGCGGTGACTCTGGTCATCGCTCTGGCACTCGGAGTCAGGAACGGCTGGACGCTCGTCACGATCTTCTTCGGCGGCTACACACTCTGGGTGACCTTCCACCAGATGCTTCTCCCAGGCATTCGCGCGGCCGCTTCGAAGAACCATTCCCTCGGTTCAGTGATCGCCAGCCAGTTCGGCCCTGGACGCCGCCGCCTCGGCGCATACGTCGCCCATCTCGGCGTCGTGATCATGATCGTTGCGATCGCGGTGTCGGGAACGCAGGGAACCAATGTCGAAGCGATGTTGTCCCCAGGGCAGACAGTGGCCGTCGACGACTACGAGCTGACGTTCCTCGGAATCGATGTGGAGCAGCGTTCGAATCTCACCGCCACGGTCGGGCGAGTCTCGGTGGCTCTGAACGGGAAACAGATCGCGACCCTCGGACCGTCGATGAACCAGTACTTTACGCAGCGTGAGCCGATCGGTTCGCCCGACGTGCTCACGAGGTGGGATGAAGATCTCTATCTCTCGATCATGAGCATCGACCCGGCCAGCGGACGCCTCGGACTCCTGGCAATCGTGAATCCAATGGTCGGATGGATCTGGATCTCCATTGGGATCGTGGCCCTCGGCGGACTGATGGCGATGTTCCCGGCAGGGCGCCGGCGCGAGGCCGAGGCCGATCACCCGGATGCTGCACCAGCCGCGAGGCTTCGCGCGGGAGTTGCCTGAGATGAATCGCAAGGTGCTGCTGGTCGGGCTGCTCGTCATCCTGCCGCTACTCGGGATCCTCTTCTACGCCCTTGGCAAGGACCCGACGAAGATCCGCTCTCCGCTGATCGGAAAAGCGGCTCCGGAGTTCACGCTGCGGGACGTCACCACTGGCGAGATCGTCTCGCTCGAGTCGACGCGCGGCAAACCGATGGTCGTGAACTTCTGGGCGACGTGGTGCGTGCCGTGTTACGCCGAACATCCGAACCTCGTGGCAGCGGCAAGACAGTACGGCGACCAGGTGCTTTTCCTCGGTGTCGTCTACGAAGATGAAGAGGATGCGATCAACCGATTCCTCAAACAATACGGCCGGTCATATCCCGTTCTCCAGGATCTCGATGGGAGAGCTGCAATCGCGTACGGGGTATACGGCGTACCAGAGACATTCTTCATCGACCCCTCCGGACAGATCGTGGCGAAGCATGAGGGACCGCTCGACCCGATGACGATCCGGCAGTACCTGAGCCAGATAGGAGTGAGATCGTGAGGCGTCAGGCGATCCTGTCCGTAACCGTACGGATCGTGACTCTCGCGCTGGCGCTTTCACTGTTCCCGGGTCTCTCGCTGGCGGCTCAGGAGGATGTGAACGTCGCCCCTCCGAGTCTCGTCGTCGGAGATCCGGCTGGACAACCGCTGTCAGGCCAGGCACTGGAAGCGGAGACCGAAAGGATCGGCTCCCTCGTGCGATGTCCCGTATGTCAGGGGCTGTCGATCGCCGACTCTCCCGCTCCGATGGCTCAGAAGATGAAGCGGCAGACCCGCGATCTCATCGCCGAGGGCTATACGGAAGATCAGATTTTGTCGTACTTCGAACGCTCGTACGGTGAGTTCGTTCTCCTGCGTCCGCCACTGCGAGGAATCAACTGGCTGGTCTGGCTGGCACCCTTCATTCTGCTGAGCCTCGGTCTCCTCGTGGTCTTCATGTTTTTCAGGCGGAGCGCAGCGAAGAAGGGCGCGGAAGTGTCTGAAGAGGCGGCGTCTGTCGAGCCGGTGGACCCTTACGTGCTCGAGGTGCGCCGGCTGGCCTATGGTGATGAGGAGACGAGTCGATGAATGGGACGGAAGCAGTCGACTGGCTGCCGGCGATCGCGGTTCTGGTCGCGGGGCTTGTCGCAGGAATCATCGTCGTTCTCGTTTCGCGAGGGCGGCGAGGTCAGCTCGCACGCGAGGCCGATCTGGAATCGGTCGAGGATCTCGAACAGCAGCGCGATCTGATGATCGTCAGACTTCGCGAAATGAAGGACTCGACTGATATCGACGCCCGCACGCAGCTCGAGCAGGATACGGCCGCGGTGATGCGGAGAATCGACGAGCTGAAGCGCAAACCCGCGCGCGCGTCAAAGGCAGCGAAGCACGACGCCGAGCCGGCCGAAGTGACGGCCCGAAGCTCGAGCACGACTGGATTTCTCTGGGGCGTCGGTGTTGCCGTGGTCGTGGGGCTCATCGTGATCTTTGTCGCGAATTCAGCCAGTGAGCGCGGAGAGAACGGTTCGGTGACCGGCGGTGGCGGAATGGGTGCAGCTCCGCAGCAGGCGCAGCAGCCGATGCAGCAGGCACCACCACCCCAACTGGCGACTCTCGAGCAGTTCGTGGCCCAGAATCCGGATGATCTCGATGCCCGGCTGGAGCTTGCGAGCATGTACATCATGCAACAGGACATGATGAAGGTCTGGGAGCAGACGAATTACGTCCTCGAGCGCGTGCCCGATCATCCGCGGGCAAAGGCTTACCAGGGCGTCGTCCGGCTCGCGATGGGTCAGACCGCGATCGGCCTGCAGATGCTCGAAGAATCGGTCGCCGCTGATCCGAATCTTCTCGATGCACGAATTCATCTCGCACTGGCGTATCTGCAGATGGGCAGGGCACAGGAAGCCGTACGGACTCTCGAGGACGCGAAGCAGGTCCACCCGAATCAGGCCGCCATGCTCGACGAACTGGTCCAGGAGATTCTCGTGCAGTGGCCCGAGGTGAGGACCGGCGGCTGACGAGCGTCGGCGGCGACGAAAGAAACGCACTGTCATCCTGAGCCGCCGGATCCCGCGAAGCGGGAGGAGGACGGTCGAAGGATCGCGTACGGCCCGACTCTCAGGACCGAAGTTCGCGCCTCTCAGGATGACTGTTGTTCTTTTGTCTCGATGCGGGACTTCACGCGATCACGACACTCCGCCCGAAACGACGAATGCCATCGCACGCGCGGGGTCGATCGAGAGGGGCTCGATACTCGTGGCGGGCACGACGAGCAGGTTCCCGGCGAAGTTGTATGACTGGGGCAGATAGACGGCGACGTGGTCCCGGATCTCGAGAAGCGTGAGATCGTCGCGGGTGAGAAAGCCGACGGCCTGGAGCTCCGGACCGAGTCGCACGAGTACGGGGCGGTTGAACTTCTTACGGTCCCCGACGAATGCCTCCACGAGATCACGCACGGAGACGTACAGAATGCGCGCGATCGGTGCTCGGGAGAAGATCAGCTCGATTCACGTCGAAGAGCTTCCTCGTGACGATGTTCGAGGCGAGGAAGCCGATCGTCGTGATCACCGCGATCGTCAGAGCGAAGCCGGTGCCCGGAATGGCGAAGGGCACCAGCGAATCGAACCAGATGAAAACCTGATAGAGAACCCATGCCGTGAGGGCGATCGGAACGATGACGATGAGGCCTCTGACGAAGTATCTGATGAAGAGATGCATGAAATAAGGCTCCTCTGAAACCGATTGGAGAGCGGCGTCGGCCGCTGCCTGCACGCGAGAATAACAACTCCCGGCCGACATCGATCAGTAATCCGGAGGAAAAGAGCTCGATGCGATATCTCGTCACAGGAGGAGCCGGCTTCATCGGCTCGAACTTCGTCCGTTACATCTTCACCAAGTACGGTGATGAGGCGCAGATCGTCAACCTCGACAAGCTGACGTACGCCGGCAACCGCGACAATCTGGCGGAGTACGAGGGTTCGTCGAACTATCGATTCCTCCAGGGCGACATCGCAGACCCCGAAATCGTTGCCGAGGCGTACAGGGGTACTGATGGCTCCGGTGTCGATGTCGTGGTGAATTTCGCGGCCGAGACACACGTCGACCGATCGCTCGTCGAGGCGGCTTCCTTCATCGAGACCGACGTGAAGGGAGTGCTCGTTTTGCTCGAGGAAGCGCGGAAATATGCGCCGGGCCTGAAGCGCTTCGTGCAGATCTCTACCGACGAGGTATACGGCTCGATCGACGAGGGTTCGTTCAACGAGACGCATCCACTCCAGCCGCGGAACCCTTACGCGGCCTCCAAGGCCGGAGGCGACCGGATGGCGTACGCGTACGCCGAGACCTACGAGCTGCCCGTCATCGTCACGAGAGCGTCGAACAACTTCGGACCCTTCCAGTATCCGGAGAAGCTCATCCCTCTGTTCGTCACCAACGCCCTCGACGACCAGCCGCTGCCGCTCTACGGAGACGGCCGCAATGTGAGGGACTGGCTGTTCGTCGACGATCACTGCGCCGCGATCGACTTCCTGATCGAGAAGGGGGAGCGCGGAGAGGTCTACAATATCGGCGGTGGCAACGAAGCAGAGAACCGCCAGATCACCTCGAGAATCCTCGAGCTCCTCGACAAGCCCGACACGCTGATCCGCAAGGTCCCGGACCGCCAGGGACACGATCGCCGCTACTCGCTCGACACAAGGAAGCTCGAGAAACTCGGCTTCCGCTGCGACACCAACTTCGAGCAGGCCCTCGAGAAGACGGTCGCCTGGTACCGCGACAACGAGTCATGGTGGCGCGGCATCAAGGAAAAGAGCGCGGACTTCAAGGAGTGGTACGCGAAGCAGTACGCTTCGTTGAGTTGAGTCATTGAGGTCATCGGGGTCATTGAGTCGTTGGGTCATTGGGTCGTTGAGTCATTGGGGTCGTTGGGGTGGATCGAGTCTTTAGTCGTCGAGCCCCCGCCCTGTCATTCCGAGCGCAGCGAGGAATCTGGGTGGTGGAGCGAGCATGAACGAGCCCCCGCCCGGATTCCTCAGTCGCGCCGGAGGCGCTCCATCGGAATGACAGCGCACCACGAGCAATGACACGAGCTCCCACCAATGACCCAATGACTCAACGACTCAACGACTCAACGACTCAACGACTCAAAGACTCATCCCCCCATTGACATCAACAAGTTATCTTCAGACACTGGTAAATCGTGAAAGCTGCCGTTTCTACCCGGGACCCCGGTCGTGCTGCTCGTGTGACCCTGCGGGTCGTGCTTCTGGTCTCGGCCGTTCTCACGATCGTCTTCCTCGTTTCCTTCATGTTCAGTGAGGAGGGGATCTCCGAGCTCGATCAGTCGCGTAGAACCGTACAGAATCTCCAGCAGGAAATCCGCCAGCTCGAAGTCGAGAATGAACAGCTCCGTCAGCAGCTCCGCACCCTCGACGAGTCGACCTTCCCCATCGAAGAGATCGCGCGCGAAGATCTCGGGATGGCGAAAGAGGGCGAGACGGTGTACGTTCTTGAAGACGAGGGTCCTTGAGTCGTTGGCGTCATTGAGTCATTGAGTCATTGGGTCATTGGGTCATTGGCAAGGCCCGCGAAGGCGGGCCGGCACAACCTAGCCCAGGGCGTGAGCCCCAATGGCGTTGAGTTAAGCGGTTGTCACCCCGAGCGGGCGGGTGGGCGGGCAAGCGAGAGCCTGCCCTGAGGGGTGCTGGGAGGGGGAAACCGAAGGGGGCCTCGCAAGTTACGTGCTCTGTCGGCGTGGAGCTGACGCTCGCTCATGCAGCGGCCCAGACGTCACTGAGTACGAAACTCGCGAGCTGCCTCGCATGCCCACCCACCCGCCCGCTCGGCATGACGATTCTCGGTCGCACCCTTAACTCAACGCCATTGGGGCGTCAGCCCTGGGGCACGGAGCCCATCGCAATCTCCGAGAGGCCGCGAAGGCGGCCGTCACAACTGCAAGGATCGCCGGAGTATTGCGAGAAGGAGTGAAGCGGGCACACGGGTTCGTGCGCCCGCCTCACGATTATTGCGGTGTGACGAACGATACCCGCTGGGTTTCATTGTGCGTCAGGCTGGCGAAAGCCCACACGCGCATCCCCTCCGTGAGCGGCTCTACCTCGATCCGCACACTTCCCCCGGTTACTGCGGGGATGACGTGCTCGTCCAGAAGAAAACGCGCGAAACCGGGTGTCGGGGTCATCTCTGTCTCCGACGACGGGTATGACCATTCGTCGAGGGGATACTCC
This sequence comes from uncultured Acidobacteriota bacterium, assembly GCA_963829355.1. Taxonomy (GTDB): domain Bacteria; phylum Acidobacteriota; class Thermoanaerobaculia; order Gp7-AA8; family JAHWKK01; genus CAWHHZ01. The sequence goes on along the minus strand of CAWHHZ010000009.1, from coordinate 259,147 downwards.
AGTACGGCCAGAGCTTCGATATCGGTCGTACCCGTCTCGAATGGATAGACGCTTACGCGGACTCTGCCGCCAGGGACGGTCATCAAGTCGTAGATTCGAATCCAGACACGGTGGTCGCCCGTGAACGGGATCCGAAGAAGACCGATCGCGCCTTCCGAAGTCTCGTCCAGCGTAACCACCGGGATCTCGACCCCGTCGGCATTCTCCGGCCGTGTGAGCTCGAACAGCCGCGAGCTGAAATCGTAGTCCTCTGCACGATTCTTTTGAATCCAATGAATGCTTCCGTCGATGTTGAAGTTGGCCGCGAGATCCGCACCCATTACCATGTCAGGATCCATGAAGCGCTTCTCAGGACCCCGCAAGCTCATGGCATACAGCCTCGGCTCATCGCTCCGGTTGCCGACGAAGGACTCGACGTCCCATAGTGTCCCGTATGCCCCTTCCTGTTCGCCCCCAATCGGCATGATTGGGAAGAGCACTGGTTCATAGTTTTTGGCATCCAGTTCGTTGGGGAGATCCTGAGCCTGGGCAGCTGGCACTGCAAGCAGTAACGCAATAAGTATTTGGGGAATGAAACGTCGCATCAGTTCTCCATTCGAGGTGGGTGCGGTAATCATCAGGAACATCATGGGATAAAGTGATTGAGTGCGGAGTAGTCGGGAGGACCATTATTGGTGGCAACTCCACCCTTTCTCGTTGTGTTCCACTACTTCTGAGGTTGCGCGAGTCGGAATGTTCTCATCATCGGCCGCGAAGGAACTTCTCCTGCAGTCGGAGCTGGAAAGACAAGGAAGTTAACTTTGGGGCGGGAAGTTAATGACTGATGACGCGGTGGCCAGCGACTAACACCAATGATTGAAGACCAATGACGAAACGAACGACAGCCGTACAGCCACTCACCGAACGATATGCCTCTCCGGAGATGTCGTACATCTTCTCGTCCGACTACCGGTTCCGGATGTGGCGAAAGCTCTGGATTGTCCTCGCCGAGGCGGAGAAGGAGCTCGGTCTTCCGATCATGGATTCGCAGATCGCGGAGATGAGATCCGTCGCGGACGAGATCGATTACGAGACCGCGGAGGCCCGCGAGCGGGAGGTGCGCCACGACGTCATGGCGCACGTCCACACGTTCGGCGTGCAGGCCCCGTCCGCACGCGGCATCATCCACCTCGGTGCGACCTCGGCGTACGTCACCGACAACACGGACGTCATCCAGATGGCGGAGGCGCTCGAGCTGTTCCGGCGCCGCCTCGTGAACCTCATCGCAAAGCTGCGGCACTTCGCATGGGAGTGGAAGGACCTGCCGACGCTGGCGTTCACGCACTTCCAGCCCGCCCAGCTCACGACGGTCGGCAAGCGTGCGACGCTGTGGCTGCAGGATCTCCTGCTCGATCATGCGGAGCTCGTCCATCGCCAGCAGAGCCTCGCGCTGCTCGGTGTGAAGGGCGCCACCGGAACTCAGGCGTCGTTTCTGAATCTCTTCGAAGGGGACGCGTCGAAAGTCGACGAGCTCGAGCGTCTCTTCCTCCAGAAGCTCGACTTCCCGAAGGTCATCAGCGTCTCGGGCCAGACCTACACCCGGAAGCTCGATTCGATGGTGCTCGACACGCTCGCCGGTTTCGCGCAGTCCGCCTCGAAGTTCGCCTACGACCTGCGACTCCTCCAGCACATGCGCGAGATTGAGGAGCCGTTCGAAGACAAGCAGATCGGCTCCTCGGCCATGGCGTACAAGCGGAACCCGATGCGCTCCGAGAGAATCGATGCGCTCGCGCGTCATCTGATCGTGAATCGTCAGAACCCGGCTCTCACGGCAGCGACGCAGTGGTTCGAGCGCACGCTCGACGACTCGGCGAATCGGCGCATCGCCATTCCGGAAGCGTTCCTGGCCGCGGACGCGATCGCGCTGCTCTACGACAACGTCGCCGGAGGGCTCGTCGTTCATCCCGAGGTGATTCGGGCGAACGTGAAGCGCGAGCTTGCCGTTCATGGCGACCGAGAATCTCATGATGGAAGCGACACGCAGGGGAGGAGACCGGCAGGAGCTCCACGAGAGGATTCGCGTTCACTCCCAGGCCGTGGCGGACGAGATGAAATCCGGGTCGATGACGAACGATCTGTTCAGCAGGATCGCCGATGACCCGTCGTTCGATCTCGACGAGTCCGCGATGGCTGCCGCGGCCGATCCCGATCGCTACACAGGACTTTCCGCCGCGCAGACCGAGCGGTTCATCCGGGAGCAGGTCGATCCGATCCTCGAAGCCGAGAAGGATCTGGTCAGCGATCAAGTTGGGGAGCTTCGCGTATGAACAGGCTGAAGCGATCGATCGTTCTGGTCTGCGCTCGTTGCCGTGGGTTGCGCAACGGGAGCGAAGCGGGGAGAGCTCGTCAGCGAAGGGCTTGCGAGCTGGTACGGTCAGGAGTTTGCGGGACGCACGACGGCCAATGGCGAAATCTTCGATCCGAATGTTCTGACGGCTGCGCATCGCACTCTCCCGTTCGGAACGCTCGTGCGTGTGACCAACCCGCGCACCGGCAGGTCGGTCGTCGTGCGGATCAACGATCGCGGACCGTTCATTGAAAGCAGAATCATCGACCTGTCCTACGCGGCCGCCAAAGAAATCGACATGGTCGAGATCGGTGTGACGCCGGTGACGATCGAGGTCATCCGGATGGCCAGTGACAACGAGCCGCCTGCACCGTACGTCGTGAGAGTCGAGGAGCCGGATAAGAAACTTCCCGTTCCGGCGATTCCGGAGGCCCCACCGCAGGTCGAGTTCCCCCTCCCGGACTCGGCGGGCAGCAAGGAAGCTCCAGTCAGACCGCGAGCCGACAGTGAGGACGTCGTGCTCGTGGAGGTGATCGAGGAGAGGGCGGACGCGCCGCCTGCCGAGCGGCAGGTCGATGAGACTGGTACTCGAATCGTGACCGCCCCCGTGGTGGTCCCTACGGGTAACTTCTACATTCAGCTTGGTGCATTCGGTGTCGAAGAGAATGCAAGAAAGCTCGCCGCAGAGGCAAGTGACGATCGACCCACGTGACATCCGTGGTCGAGATCGCGGGGTTGTGGCGAGTTCGGGTGGGGCCGGTAGACACGAGGGTCAAGGCGATCGAGCTCCGCGAGAAGTTCGATCTCGCCGGATACCCGTCTCTCATCGTCGACGGACGTCCACGCTGAGCGGGATGTAATCTCTCGTGCCGCAGTTGGCGGTGTCATCGATCGCCGCGGTACGCAATCTGGCGAGGACTGAAGATCCGCCTGCGTATGCGGGCGGTGCCTTGGTTAGCCCCGGTTTCACCGGGGGTCGCCGGTCATCACGCCAATCCACGCACCTCCGTATGGAGGTGCCGCATTGCCTTCGATGGTTGCGGGACCGATGTCGGCCGAGGCACGTCCCTACGGACATGCGTGGCCGTTCAAGGTGTGGCGGTCGCCCCCTGGCAAAGCCGGGGGCTGATCAAAGCGTGACCGCCGTACGGCAGTCTCGTGGTACGGTACGCGAGCGGATTGCCCGCGCACCGCACACGGAAATCAGACGAGCTCGATGTCGGAGAAGAAGAAGTGGATCTCGCGATCGGCGTTCTCGTCCGAGTCGGAGCCGTGAACGGCGTTCCGCTCGATCGACTCACCGAACTCTTTGCGCAGGGAACCCTCTTCGGCTTTGGCAGGATCGGTCGCGCCCATCAGGTTACGGAGTGACTGGACGGCGTTCTCTTTCCGCAGAGCGGCGACGTACACCGGACCGGACGTCATGTAAGCGACTAGGTCATTGAAGAACGGGCGCTCGTTGTGAACGGCGTAGAACTCCTGCGCCTGGCTCTTCGAGAGGCGGAGTTTCTTGACTGCAGCGACCTCGAATCCTTCTGCTTCGATTCGAGAGACGATCTTTCCGAAGTTCCCCTTCTCGACTGAGTCGGGCTTCACGATCGTAAAGGTCTTGTTCGACATTCTTTGATCTCCTTGATGATTGTTGGATCGATGGCTTTGTGTACTACGAGCTTCGACTCGCATGAAACTCGAGGAAGGCGGCGGTTATTGCGGAGGGTGAGCCTGGCGATCGAGAAAGGCTGTCATCCTGAGCGCGAGCGAAGGATCGCGTACGGTCTGACTCGACCGAAGTTCGGGCGAGGATGACGCCACGCGATCCTTCGACCGTCCTTCGCTGCGCTCCGGCGGCTCAGGATGACAGCAAGACTTCAGCGGCGGGCGCGGGAGATATTTCCCGTCGGCGCGGCTCCCGTCGCCGGTGGTGCCGTCCCCGCATCGACGGGGAGATCAATCGTGAATGTCGTTCCATGCCCGGGAGTCGATTTCACATCGATTCGTCCGTGATGAAGCTCGACGAAGTTCCTCGTCAGAGAGAGCCCGAGCCCGGTACCCCCTTTTCGTGCGGCTCGCTGCGCGGGGCGAGTCTGGTAGAACTGGTCGAATATTTTCTCGAGCTCCATCGCCTCGATGCCGATTCCCTGGTCGGTGACGACGATCCGCACAGATTCCTGGTGAAGCTGTGAAACGTATCCCGGCAGATATTTGATCTCCAGGCGGATCGCTCCTCCTCCGGGGGAAAACTTCACGGCATTCGAAAGAAGATTGAAAAGGATCTGCTTGAGACGTCCCTCGTCGAGTCTCACCAGCGGCACATCGTCATCCACAGAGTCGATAATCTCTATACGGGAGTCCTCGGCGAAGCCCTTCATCACGCGCTGAACCGAGGCGATCGTCTCCCGCATGTCGAAGCGCTCGAGACGCAGCTCCATACGGCCGGCTTCGATTTTTGAGAGATCGAGGATGTCGTTGATCAGAACGAGCAGGTGAGTGCCGGCGGTGTGGATGTTCTCGAGAAACCGGTACAGACGGGGATCGAGCGAATCGGCGGCATTCTTGAGCAGGACGCTGGAGAACCCGATGATCGAGTTCAGTGGCGTTCTCAACTCGTGCGACATATTTGCGAGAAACTGGTTCTTCGACCGATCCGCCGCCATCAGACGCAGATTCGCATCCTGAAGATCGTAGGTGCGTTCCGCGACACGCTGCTCGAGGGCGTAAGTGAGACTCTCGAGGTCGCCGTAGAGCTGCGAGCTCTCGAGCGCGACGGCAGCCTGGTTGGCGATCGCCGTCAGCAGGAGGAGATCATCCGAGGTGAAGCCGTTCTTGCGGTAGCTCTGGACCGAGATGACTCCGATCACGCGGTCGAGAGCAATCATCGGGACGCCGAGCCATGCCTCGGTGGGCAGGCCATCCTCGATCGACATCAACCCCAGGCTGCGCTCCTGTCGAAGACTCCCGAGAAGGAGCGGCTTCTGGTTGCGCACGATCCATGAGTTGAGCCCGGGCCCCAAAGGGATTGAAGATTTCGGCTGCACCGCACCATCGATGACGTCGAGCTCGAATTTGAGCTCCCCTTTCTGCTCGTCATAGAGGGCGACGCTGAAGATCGATGCGTCCACGACCTTTCGTGTCTCCTCGTAGATCGTGTGAAGGAACTCGTCCCGTGTGAAGCGGAGCGAGATCGAGTTGCCGATCGCAGTGAGAGACGCGAGTCTTCGGACCTGTCGCTGGCTGGAAGCCCGCGCGAGAGAGAGGCTGCGGGCGATCATGTTCATGACGACGCCGGTGAACGCGAGCGCGAGGACCGCTCCCGGCCCCATCGCGGCGTAGGAGAGCGTCATGACGACCGAGTACGGAAGGATGAGGAAGTAGATCGAGGAGTCGATCGATACGAGTTGCACACGGAGCGCGGCGGGATAACCGTAAAGCCCCATGACGGTGAACATGATGAGATTGTTGCAGACGATCAGAAGAAGGCCGCTCACGACGACTCTTCCGACCTCCGGCGTGGTGATCGCGGTCACCGGTGCGACACCGCCGAGTGTGCCATAGACCAGCGAGGCAATGACGACCGGAATGCCGTAGATGCCGAAGAGGCCGAACAGCTTGATCCATTCGAGTGGAGGATCGTCCGGCACGGTCTTGCCGGAGCCCGTCGGAAGAACGCGGATGATCCGTGGGACGATCGTGGAGATGACAGCGATCCATCCCGTCAGGACCATCCCGAGTAGAGGGAACATCGCGATGAGTGCGACCAGCACGAGGTTGACGAAGACCAGATTCGTCAACTCGAATCTCAGCAGTGCCAGAATCAGGCAGAAGGCCGCGAAGATCATGATCAGTGCCGTTCCGCGATCGCCGAGCGCCTGATGAATCCGGACCACTTCCTCTCGACGCTGTACGGTGACGAAGATGAGCGTCGCCAGCCCCGCCAGCCCCAGCGAGGCGAAACTGATGAGGGTTGCCCGCCTCGATGCGGGCCGACCGGTCGTCGTAGCCATTCAGAGAAATCGTAGCACTGGCATGAGGGTGACGACAGTGATCACTTACGGTAGCGGCGTGAGCGCGTGTGGCGGGACACTGTTTCCTCGCCTCCCCAGACTGTCATCCTGACCCCGCTCCGCGGGGGAAGGATCGCGTACGTCCTGACTGTCGCGTACTTTCCGTCCTGACAGTCGGCAAAGTACGCGATCCTTCGACCTTCCCTTCGGCTTCGCTCAGGGCAGGCCTCCGCTGCGCTTCGGCGGCGCTCAGGATGACAGTTCATTTCACTCCACTGGCGGAGCGAAGCGGCGTCATTCCCACGGTTCAGGATGCGGGAGCTAGAGGATCGAGGCGGCGCCCGTGCGCTTTCTCACGACGGCGACGGTTCCCTCTCCCACGATCTCTCCCTGGCGTTCGGGGGAGATGGCGATGGCGGACCGCTCCGGAATGGCGAGCCCCATCGAGACACGCTCGTGACGCATCAGCATCTCGAAGTTCGAGGTCAGCGCCTCGGTGAAGTGGGAGACAACCAGCGCACCCGGCACGAAGCCGAGGCCATCGAGAGGGGCTCCTAGGGTCAGCATCGAGCGCGTCACATCTCCGAAGCATTCGGCGGCCGCTCCGATCGCTGCGACCACACCTCCGGCAGAGAGAACATCGAGCAGCGCATCGGTTGCAGGTTCGCCACGCACGGCATCGAGCAGCCGGTTGGTCACGCCGCCGCCGAAATAGACGAGGCCCGACTCACGGATCATGTCCAGGTTCTTGCCGCGCCGTGCGTCACGGCTCCGGTAGATCGGAATGCTCCTCACCTCGACCGTCGAATCGAGCCCACGAAGATACTCGGCGAAGTGGTGGCCGTAGTCAGGCGAGCCCGATGCCGTCGGAAGGAATGCGACCTTCCTGCGGTCGGACGGCATCTTCTCGAGGAGAAAGCGATCGATCTCCTCGGTCTGACCAAAGGAGAACTCACCACCGCCGATCAGAACGAGCCAGCCGCTGGTGCGGGGACCCGGGATCTCGATCGGTTCTCGACGAGTGCTTGCAGCAGGTGTATCCGTCATTCCTCTATCGTACCGGTCTCGGGTCGCAACGCATACGGGCAGCCTGGCCCGTTACCTCGACTTCCAGACTTCCTCGAGGGCGGATCCCATCTCGGCAGGCGAGACGATGACGTGAATACCCGCGGCACTCAGCGCCTTCATCTTCTCCTCGGCGGTTCCCTTGCCGCCGCTGATGATCGCTCCCGCGTGCCCCATGCGACGTCCCGGAGGCGCCGTCTGGCCGGCGATGAACGCCACGACCGGCTTGGAGACGTTCTTCTTCACGAACGCGGCTGCTTCCTCCTCGGCCGTTCCGCCGATCTCACCGATCATGATCATCGCTTCGGTCTCGCCATCCTTCTCGAAGGCTGCGAGGCAGTCGATGAAGTTCGTTCCCGGCAGAGGATCGCCGCCGATTCCCACGGCGGTGGATTGACCGATCCCACGCTTGGTGAGCTGTCCCACGGCTTCGTAGGTGAGCGTTCCGGAGCGCGAAACGATGCCGATCGGACCCTTCTTGTGAATGTGTCCCGGCATGATTCCGATCTTTGCTTCCTCCGGAGTGATCAGCCCCGGACAGTTCGGACCGAGCAGACGTGTCTGGCTATTCTTCGTCACGGCGCGAATTGTGGGCGCGAAGAAAGGCGTGCGCCTTGACCATGTCATTGACCGGGATGCCCTCGGTGATGCAGACGATGAGGCTGACGCCGGCATCTGCCGACTCCATGATCGCGTCGGCGGCGAACGGTGGCGGGACGAAGATCAGCGAGCAGTCGGCTCCCTCAGCTTCGACCGCGTCGCGGACGGAGTTCCACACCGGAAATCCTTCGTGTGTCGTGCCGCCCTTGCCCGGCGTGACTCCGCCGACGACATTCGTTCCGTAGTCGCGACACTGGATCGCATGAAAGGAACCTTCCTTTCCAGTGATCCCCTGTACGACGACTTTTGTATTTTTGTTGACCCAGATCGACATTGATATCTCCGTGTTTCGTTACGAGGCGGGCTGGGAGGTGGCGGCGTCCACGACTTTGCGTGCCGCGTCTTCCATGCCGTCGGCGGTGATCAGGTTCAGTCCCGACTCCTCGAGCAGCTTCTTGCCGAGCTCGACGTTCGTCCCTTCGAGCCGCACGACCAGCGGAACCGGAAGGCCGATCTCGCGCGAGGCTTCGATCACGCCCTCGGCGATGCGGTCGCAGCGCATGATTCCGCCAAAGATGTTGATCAGGATCGCCTTGACGTTCTTGTCGCTGAGGATGATCTGGAACGCGTCCTTGACCTGTTCGGCCGATGCACCGCCGCCGACGTCCAGAAAGTTCGCCGGCTCTCCGCCAGCGAGCTTGATGATGTCCATGGTCGACATCGCGAGTCCCGGCTCCGTTGACCATGCAGCCGACGTTGCCGTCGAGCTTTGATGTAGTTCAGTCCATGCTCCGACGCTTCGACCTCGAGAGGATCTTCCTCGTGGATGTCGCGCATCTCGACGATGTCCTCGTGTCGGAACAGAGCGTTGCCGTCGAAGTTCATCTTGCAGTCGAGCGCCACGACGTCCTCTTCCTTGGTGACCAGAAGAGGATTGATCTCGGCCAGAGCGCGCATCGGTGTCGATGTATGCCTTCATCAGCTTCTGGACGAGCCCGACGCACTGCTTGAACGCCTTGCCTTCGAGACCGAGCGCCCAGGCGACCTGACGTGCCTGAAACGGCTGCAGCCCGAGGATGGCGTCGACGGGGATTCGCTTGATGGCCGACGGATCCTTCGCCGCGACTTCTTCGATCTCCATGCCGCCCTGAGTGGAAGCCATGATGACTGGCTTTCCGAGGCTGCGATCGAGCGTGATCCCGAGGTAGAGCTCCTTGTCGAGATTGAGCGCTTCCTCGATCAGGACCTTTCTCACGAGCTGACCCTCGGGACCGGTCTGGTGCGTGACGAGCTGCATCCCGAGGATCTCGCCGGCGATCTTCACAGCCTCGTCGGGATCCTTGGCGAGCTTGACGCCGCCGCCCTTCCCACGCCCTCCGGCGTGAATCTGCGCTTTGACGACGACTCGTCCGCCGAGCTCTTCAGCGGCCTTTCGTGCGTCCTCAGCCTTCTCGACGACGATTCCGCGCGGTACGGCAACTCCGTATCGGCGAAGGATTTCTTTGGCTTGATATTCGTGCACTTTCATAGGGTCGTGATTTTTATCACGGAACGGGACCCAGAGCGAGGGGAGCCGTCACAGGGACGTGCACCTCGTGGGGGTCGGACGTCCCCGCCCGAATCGCGGAGGGCTCCGCCACTCATCCCTGCAAAGGATGCTGCCAACGCACCTGAGGGAACCGGCTGAAATCGGCATCGGTGGTGACCATCGTGCAGCCGTGTTCGATGGCGACCGCGGCATGTTGGGCGTCGGCGACCAGCTTGCCCGTCGCTCCGGATTGCCGGCACAGGCTCTCGAAAATCCGCATGTGCTTCGGCCCTGGACCCACGATTCTGGCCTGCGGCCGCGTGATCAGCTCTTCGATGAAGTCGAAGACCTCGGCGACAGTGGAGGGTCTTGCAAAGATCCGAGAGTTCGTGACAATGCGGACCACACCTCCCAACGCCAACACCGAGAGGGCAAACGGTTCCTCTCCGCTTGCCAGGTCCGTCAGCCAGGAGGCGTAGGCAGTATGCTCGGGCGTCGAATCCTCCCGGTGCGCATAGATCAACACGTTGACGTCCGGCAGCAGCACGCCTCAGTCCTTCCCGCCCCACCGCATCTCGTCCTCCATAACCTCCAGTTGACGAATACGGTCAAGATCCACCCCTCGATGCACGCCGGAACCACCGACAGTTACGAGCCGAAATGGCCTCTGCTCTTCCGGCTCCTGCCGTTTCAGTGCGTCGTCCAGGACCGCCGCGATATAGGCACTGACGCTGGTCCCGGCGGCGGCGGCTTTCTCCTTGACGGCCTCTGCTAACCGGTCTTCGATCGAAATGGTGGTTCGCATGTATGCACATCATAACAGAATGATGTCAGATCATAATTTCTGGTCGATTCCCGTTTCGAGCTAGGGCTGCAGTTCTGGGATGGCATCGCGCCACTGGCACTCGGCGACGACCTGTTTTTCGTCTGGCGCTCGCCTCTCCCGCCAGCTCAGAGAGTCTTCCAGTGTCGGGGTCCGTTTCTCTGGATGGTCTGACTGAGTTCACTCATGAGAGAAGGTTTCCCGAGGTATCACTTTCCTTTGAATGCAGACGCGAGAGATCGATCGAACGTCTTGATTCGGTCAGCCCCTCGGCGACGGCAGCACGCCAGGTAGAGCAGATCTCTGGCTCCGAGCGATGCGTGGTCCCGGATCAGAGAACGGGCAAACCTTACGTCTTCCGGCTCGAGAGGCCAGATCTCGGAAACGGTTCTCGTCACGAGCTCCATCGCGGCATCGAGGGTCGTCACCCGGCCGACCGGCACGTACGCGTGCATCAACTCCTGAAGGACCTCAGCTGAAGTCACGAGACGGCTCTCACGACGCGGGGCATCGAGAAAGAACTTCTGCGCCCGGGACCGTAGCGGATGCTCTCGCCCCACGGCATACATGAAGACGTTCGTGTCGACGAAGATCAGGACTGACTCCGCCTCGAGCGATCGATCACGGCGAGATGATCCTCCCAATCGGGCTCGCGGCCGTGTTCCTCATGATGTCGAGCCGCAAAGAACTCTCGTAGCTCTTCGGCGGAGGCCATCGCCTCATCGGCACTCTCGAGCTTTCCAATCGCAGCCTCGCGAATCCACCCGCTCAGGGACTTTCCGTCGAGCTCAGCCCGGTGACGAAGCGCTTCCCGCTCATCCTCGGTGAGTAAAACCTGAACACGTACCATGTGGTGTGTAACGGTGCTACACATGAGGCTATTTCGGTAAGGCTAACGCGGGAGCTGGAAAACTTTAGCTTCGCAAAGTGAGTGACGGGGCGGCGGGCGTTGAGAAAGGCCTGCACCGAAACGCGAAGCAGGAGTTGTCGCTCTACGGCATGAGCTGTCCAACTGCGCCCAATGGATGGCCCTAACTTTACCGGGAGCGCGACTTGACAAATCACGGGGGGATCCTTTAAGTGACCAACAGCAATTATTGCGCTTGGGTGCGACAGCTGTTGGCTGGGCGGTTCTTCAGATGAGAAGGGCTGAATTCTGCTTGTTCCAGTCGCGAGCTCAATTTTATGCTCGTCGGTCTTTTTTCAGGATCTGCCTGACGCTAGGAGTTTCATTATGGGAGCCCTGCGCTATTTTTCGCTTCTACTTGTCCTCTGCGGACTGACTGGCCAGTTGTTGTTTGCGGAAGAACTTCGCCTATCTGTTAGAGCCACGTATAACGGAAAACAAATTCCGGGTGCTGAGGTCTGCTTTTTCCCGTACGACTTCTATGATCCATTTAGCGGTTTCGACGCTCCCCCGTATCGTTGTTTTCCCGCTGACAAATTCATCTCCTTCCCTTCGGAGAGTCGGTTCGCATTTTTCGTCAGGCATGAGCCGGGACTTATCAGCCCCACTATCGGAGCATTGGATACGCCACCAGATGCCCGAGGGTTACGAAGATTCGTCTTTGAGCTGCAGCCTGCTGCGACGTTGGATCTCGCGCGAATCATCGAGGAACTGCACTCAACCGAGAGGCTGGCACTCATTCTGGGCGGCGCAGACGGCAGCAGCCCGTATGTTATGCCGGTGTGGGAAACGCGAACACTGATTCCGTCCGACGTTCCCGTTGCGCCGGTTCTGATCCGAGACGATCACGTCGCAGCGGTTGGGTCTCCTGTTCGTGTAGGGGCAGGGGAAACGGAAGAGATCTCGCGCATCGATGATGTGTCGAGCGCCGTCTTGAGAGTCCTTCCGGAGGACCCGGCGACCGGAGACGTCCCTTCTGTCAGCGGAGGCCCCTGTGAAAAGACATACCATCCGGATTCGCTCGAGACGCTGAACGCGCAGAAAACTCCCGAAGTCCGTTTGATCGACGGGAAAGGCATTGTTCACGATCCATCCATTCAAGTTGCGAAGACTGAGCACATGGTCGTGGGGCTTTATGTGTTTCGCGACTTCGCAGACGGAGCTGCAAGACTCGAAGTGGGTGGGGGGCATTGGCAAGAGAGAGGATACGATCTCGTGCTCCGTCCCGGGACCAACCTGTTGACAGAGCCATTCGCTGCGAGGTTGGGCGGAAGCCTGTCGATCCACACCCGGAATCCGGTTCAGCTCGCTCTTGACCACAGCCAACTCCGTTGTGATCCAGAGGAGGAAACCGGTGACACTCGCGGATCAATCACATTATCGAAATGCCCGGATGAAAGCGATCAGCATCCCGGGAGGTGCGCCGAGGTCAAGTTGCTTCAAACGGCTTCGCAACAAGATGTCTACGACGTTGATGGGATCGAACCGGGGCTCTACAAACTGTCCGCATATCTCGGCGAAGAGCTCCTTGCTCGCGTGGAAGCGAAAGTGCCTGTGGGCGGGACGGCCGTCGCGGAGCTGAGCGAAATACTGGCTCCCTTTTTCACCGGACGTGTATCCATGGGGGGCGAGCCCTTGACTGGCACCATACGCTTCCGTAGTGACGAGGCAGTCGCCGGACCAGACGGCGAGTACATCGCGATTGTGAAAGAAGAACCTGGAAAGAGACCGGTACGGTTCAGCAGCTGTGACCACGCAGTACTTTACAGCTATGCTCCTGAGGTCGAGATTATCTCCGGCTCGATCGTCGACATTGAGGTACCGACGAACGCGGTCATTACGACGGTGAGAGACGCGCAGACCAAAGAGGCGTTGCCGAACGCTCAGGCGATGGTGGCTGTTTTGAAAGACCGGGAGCATCCGGATCATGTTGCTTACTTTTCTCCGGCAGTCCTCGAAGGGGAAGAGAAAATCTCGCGATATATCGATGAAGGAAAGCCGTTTGTCGTTTGCGGCGCGCAGGATGGGTATAAACAATCCTGCTCGTCCGAGGTGCGGATGAAGAGGGAAGGTGTGGAGAGAGTGACCCTCTATCTCGAGCCGGCCACGGGGCGAAGGGGCAGGGTTTCATCGCCTGGGTACGACAGAGTGTACTGGTCCAGGCCTGACGGCACGCTAACCGAGGTAGTGCAGGTCGAGCGAGATGGCACCTTTCAGTATCAGGAGCCACATGGCCCCGATGAGTTTGTCGTTCTCGTCGGTTCGGCTCCAATGTACTTCGTCCCGGCGCCGCAGCCGACAGGTGAAGTGCTCGAGATTGCGGTTCATTCGACTGGTTCCCAAACCATCACGGCCTCGCTCGACGAGCAGAGCTCCAGGAACAGTGCTCTGATCGCGCTGTGGGTCGACGGTGTTCTCGTGCCGTCTCAGGCACTCCACACTCATCAGTTGATGAGGAGACAGTCTGCATGGATCGTTGATCGAGCTCCGGCCACCTTTGGCGACCTGCCGGAGGGAAACCTGATGCTGGCGGCCGGGCCCGACCCGGCAGTTCTCCCGCCAGGGAGCGACTTCACGAGCCCTGCTCTATTTGTGGGATCTGTGAGACGGGCGCCTGAGAACGGAGTGGTCATCTTCCCCTAGCCCGCATTTCTCACCAGATGTCGTGGCGAGTCGGCGGAGAGTGGTGTGGATGCAAGGCGCGCGAAGGTTCGGCCCCGCAGGCATAGTCGACACTATGTCGAGGAGCCGGATCAAGCGCAACGCAGCAGATGCGCCGCTATCCGCCGACGCAGTAGAAAGCTGGTGAGAAGTGCGGGCTAGGCCTTGCAAGTGGTCGATTACGGCACGTCTCGAGCTCGATTCGCCCTCGGGGTTCAGCATTCGCCACACCGACTGCCCCCCGCGCTACAATGCCGTCAATCGGCTGCTGCCACTCCTCAGGCGGGTGAATGGTGACGCGTCTGAAGTGGCGAAACAAGGGCAAGCGCCTCGAAGTCGCGGTCCCGGTGAAATACTGTGAGCTCGTTCCGGATCGCACACGCGGCGATCAGGCAGTCGACGCTCGAGCGGACGGTGACGCCCTGGCGACGGGCGCTGCGATAGAGATCGACCGCCGTTTCGACGACTCCGGAGCTCAGAGGGCTCTCTACGATCGGGAGAGATAGCATAGCGTCCCGGGCGATCCGGAAGTGGCGCTCGTCTCGGATTCCCTGCAGGACCTCCTGGATGACTGGGAGGCAGGTGACGATCTCATCGAAATCGAGCAGCTTCTCGAGATCGAGAGGGTTGCGGCGGCGCAGCACATCGATCCAGATACTGCTGTCGACGAGGATCAATTGCTCTTCCCTTTGCTCCCGGAGTCACGTCGCATTTGCGAAAGAGACCCCTCCCACGCTCCGCTGCCGCGGAGCTCGAGGATGCGCCGGGCGCGGGCGCGACGTACGAGCTGTTCCAGAGCAAATCCGACAGCCGCAGAGTACGTGCGTTCACCACTGACCTGGATGGCTTCCTCGAGCAGGTCCTCATCAACCATAAGAGTCGTACGTTTCATATGTTTTGTAACGCATTGATCGGTTTGCTATTCCGGTGATCGGTATCTGGAGCGAGTGCATCCCACTTTCCCAGGGAAATGAGTGTTACGTCTCGTGTGGTGGAGGTGGGGGCTTCAAGCCCTCACGACGCCAGCAAACGCCGGAGGCGTTACGCCAGCGTTCCTCCCTGCACCTGAATTGCAACGACGGCGGAGTGATGAACAAAGAGCGTAGAGAGAAGATACCGGTAGCCGTTCTCGGGGCGACCGGTTCGGTGGGGCAACGCTTCGTGCAGATGCTCGAGCGCCACCCCTGGTTCACGGTTCACGAGGTGGTCGCGTCGGAGCGAAGTGCCGGGATGAGCTACGGTGATGCTGCCGGATGGTTGCTCGATACGCCGCTCCCGGAGGCGGTCGCGGCGAAGACTGTACGCCGGCTCGGTGAGGATCTCGAGTCTCGGCTCGTTTTCTCCGGACTCGACTCTTCCGTTGCGGGAGAGGCCGAGGAGGAGTATGCGGCGAGGGGATGCGCGGTCGTTTCGAATGCGCGCAATCACCGCATGGCCGCCGACGTACCGCTTCTGATTCCCGAGATCAACGCTGATCATCTGCAGGCGATCGATGCTCAGAAAAGGAGACGCGGCGGAGACGGATTCATCGTCACGAACCCGAACTGCTCGACGATCGGTCTCGCGCTCGCGCTCGCACCAATCGAACGGCAGCACGGCATCGAGACGGTTCAGGTGACGACGATGCAGGCAATTTCCGGAGCCGGCTACTCGGGAGTCAGCTCATTTCAGATCCTGGACAATGTCGTCCCGTACATCTCTGGTGAGGAAGACAAGATCGAGACCGAACCGCTGAAGATCTTCGGACTCTGGGAAGACGGAGCATTTCGTGATCGCGAGATGACGATCAGCGCTCAGGCGAACCGGGTGCCGGTGATCGATGGCCATATGATCTGTATCTCCTTCCGCTATGTGAACAGCGACGATCTCCGGCGGAACTTTCCGATCGAGGCTCTGATCAAGGATGCGAAACATGCGGTCGAGTCGTTCAGTGGTGAGCCGCAGCGTCTGGGACTACCATCAGCGCCGGAGCATCCGGTGCGGCTCGCCGAAGCGGACGATCGTCCACAGCCGCGGCTCGACCGGGGGCGGGAAGGAGGCATGAGCGTGACCGTCGGCCGGCTCAGACCGTGCCCGGTTCTGGACGTCCGGATGGTTGCGCTGGTACACAATACGGTCAGAGGTGCCGCAGGCGCCGCCATTCTCAATGCAGAGCTTCTCGAAGCTCGTGGGATGCTTCCATCCAGCTGAGCTCGAGACTGACCAGAGGTTGAACAGATGATCGTATTGAAGTTCGGGGGGACGTCGGTCGGCAGTGCGGAGAGTCTTCGCAAGGCGATCGAGATCGTCGAGTCGGTCAGCGACCGCGGCCCGATTGTGGTCGTCTCGGCGCTCTCCGGCGTGACGAACCGCCTCGTCGATGCGGTGGAAGCGGCGGCAGCCGGCGATCTCGAGAAGGCGCGGGAAGCGGTCAAGGACATCCGTCGCCGCCACGAGGAGATCGCGTGGGAGCTCGTGATGCAGAAGGCGGACTTCCTCGAGTCGTTCACATCGCATCTCGATCACCACGCTCGCGAGATCACGACGATTCTCGAGGGCGCGGGCCTCCTGCGCGAGGTGACGCCACGCGCCCGCGACAAGATCGTCGCGATCGGCGAAAAGCTCTCTTCCGTCCTCTTTGCCTACACGATGATGACGAAGAAGCTCAAGGGAGTCGTGGTCGACTCGGAAACCGTCGTCGTGACGAACGAGACCTTCGGCGGCGCCGACCCGTTGATCGATGAAACGCGCAAGGCGGCAGCGGACGAATCTCATCCCGCAGGTCGAGCACGGCAATGTTCCGGTGATGGGCGGGTACATCGGGCGCTCGGTGAGCGGAGCCACGACAACTCTCGGCAGAGGAGGCTCCGACTACAGCGCGGCGATCATCGGCGCGGCGGTCGACGCCGAGGAGATCCAGATCTGGACCGACGTGGACGGGATGATGACGACTGATCCGCGGGTGATCGAACGGGCGCGGGTGATCGATCTGATCTCGTACGACGAGGCAGCAGAGCTCGCTTACTTCGGGGCCAAGGTGCTGCATCCGAAGACGATCGCCCCGGCGGTCGAGCGCGAGATCCCGATCCGAGTGAAGAACACCCACAATCCCGAGGCCCAGGGAACCCTGATCACGAGCGAAGGAAAGGGTACGGGGGCCGAGCCGCGAGCCGTTGCGATGAAGCGAGGCATCTCGGTCGTCGACGTCAGCTCGCCCGAGATGCTCGGAAAGCCGGGGATGCTCGCCCGCATCTTCGAGGTGTTCCGCAATCACGGTATCTCCGTCGATGTCGTCTCAACCTCGGAAGTGTCGGTCTCCGCCACCTTCGACCGGCCGGAGATGATCGACGCCGTTTGCGAGGATCTCGAACAGTTCGGCCGTGTCATGGTGAAGCGTGATCAGGTCCTGATCGGAATCGTCGGCAGCTCTCTGCTGAGTAATCCACGATCAGGCTCGCGTATCTTCGATGCGCTCACTGACGTGCCCGTCACGATGGTGTCGCTTGCAAGCAGTGGCATCAACCTCTGCATCGTGGTGAGCGAAGAACACGCGGACCGGGCTCTCCGACAGATTCATGCCGTCATCTTCGAAGGGAATGAGTGAATGAAAATTGCCATCAATGGATACGGAAGAATGGGCGAAGAAGTGGAGCGTGCGGCAATCGCACGGGACCATGAGATCGTCGCAAAGTTCGACTCGTCGAACCCTCCCAGCGCGGATGCGTTGAACGCCGCGGACGTGGTGATCGACTTCAGCACGGCCGGTGCTCTCGATCAGATCGTCGCGGCCGCAGCCGGTTCGAAGACGAACCTCGTCATCGGCACGACGGGCTGGGATGAACGCCGGGAGGAAATCCGCGAGAAGACGAGCTCGATCAGCGTGGTGTGGGGCTCGAACTTCTCTCCCGGAGCGAATATCCTGTTTGCGCTCGCGCGGCAGGCGGGCGTTCTCGCGACGACCTTCGGCGGTTTTGAAGCGGGCATCGAAGAGCGTCATCACTCGAAAAAGAAGGACTCGCCGAGCGGCACGGCCAAACGACTTGCCGAGGCGGTGTCGGAAGCGACCTCGGGGGATCTCGACCCGCCGATCGCGGCGAGCCGAGTCGGGGCAGAGTACGGACTTCACACATTATTTCTCGATTCGGAGGATGATCTGGTGGAGATCAGCCATCGGGCCCGCAGCAGGCGCGGCTTTGCGACTGGAGCGGTTCTGGCAGCAGAGCGGCTAGAGGGGCGAAGCGGCTTCTTCAGCTTTCCCGAGCTGCTCGGTCTCAATCAACAACAGGAGGTTTCGTGAGTCACAGTGAGAAATTCAGAGGCGTCGGCGTCGCACTGGTCACGCCGTTCCGCGATTCCGGAGCTCTCGACGAAGACGCTCTGAGGAAGTTCGTCGAGTGGCAGGTCGAGCAGGGCACCGACTTTCTCGTTCCGTGCGGAACGACCGGCGAGAACCCGGCGCTGACGCGGACCGAACATCTGCGTGTGGTCGAGATCACGATCGAGGCGGCTGCCGGTAGGGTGCCGGTCCTTGCCGGAGCAGGGAGCAACTCAACGGAGACTGCGATCGACTTCGCGCTCGCGGTCATGGATCTGGGAGCGGACGGGATTCTCACGATCACTCCGTACTACAACAAGCCCTCACCCGACGGGCTGCTGAGGCATTTCTCGAATCAGGCCGAGGCGGTCGAAAGGAAGAAGGCGGGCTTCCCGATGATCGTTTACAACGTGCCTGGTCGGACGGGTTGCAACATTACGCCCGTCGCGCTCGCGCGCATCAGCGACGCGATCCCGAACGTCATCGGCATCAAGGAAGCCTCGGCGGACCTCGATCAGATCCAGACGATGATCCGCAACCGGAGGAAGGACTTCCTCGTACTGAGCGGCGATGACTCCTGGACTCTTCCGCTCATCGCGCTCGGAGGGGACGGGGTCGTGTCGGTCGCGTCGAACGAAATGCCGGCACAGATGAAGAAGCTCGTGTCGGCTGCCCTGGCCGGTGACTTCGACACCGCGCGCGCGGTCCACTACGAGATCCTCCCGCTGATGACGGGGAACTTCATCGAGTCGAATCCCGCCCCGGCGAAGGCGGCACTGAAGATGATGGGGATGTTCGAGAGCGATTTCGTCAGATCACCGCTCGCTCCGATCCGGGATGAAAGCCGTACTGCCCTCAGGTCGATCCTGAAGGACTGCGGCGTGGCATTGAAGGAAGGGGGATCCTGATGGATCCGATGCAGACGAGAGAACTGGAAATCGTGCGGGCAAGAGTCGAAGCACTCGACGATTCGAAGGACCGTGCCGAGGCCGTCCGTACGCTGAACCACTTTCTGACGGAGCTCGAGCAGGGACGGATCCGTTCCGCCGAGCGGAACGATATGGGGGAGTGGAAGGCGAACGGTTGGGTGAAGCAGGGGATCCTGACCGCGTTCCGGGTTGGCGTTCTTCAGGAGTTCGCTTCCGGCGCATTGTCGTTCGTCGACAAGGATACGATCCCGCCCCGCAGGTTCAGGAAGAACGAGGAGATCCGGATCGTGCCGGGAGGCTCTTCGGTACGCCGCGGCTCGTTTCTCGGAAAGGGTGTCGTCATGATGCCCCCCGCGTACGTGAACGTGGGGGCCTATGTCGACGAGGGAACGATGATCGATTCGCACGCGCTCGTCGGGTCGTGCGCCCAGATCGGTAAGCGGTGCCATCTAAGCGCCGCCGCACAGATCGGCGGTGTGCTCGAGCCGATCGGCAGTGTTCCGGTCATCATCGAGGATGACGTCGTGGTCGGTGGCAATGCCGGCATCTACGAGGGCACGATCGTCCGGTCCAAAGCGGTGATCGGCGCGGGAGTCGTCATCACCGGCTCGACCCCGGTGTACGACGTCGTGCGAGGGCAGATCTACCGGAAGACGAAGGAACGCCCGCTCGAGATTCCGTACGGCGCGGTGGTCGTCTCGGGAGCCAGACCGCTGAAGGGTGACTTCGCCAGCGAGAACGATCTCTCCGTGATGACACCGATCATCATCAAGTACCGCGACGAGAAGACCGACAGCGCCACCGCGCTGGAAGAAGCGTTGAGGTGAGTCATTGAGTCGTTGGTCGGGCTGTCATCCTGAGCCGCCGGAGCGCAGCGGAGGACGGTCGAAGGATCGCGTCGAGTCATACTTACCGTAATCAGGATTCACACCAGCAACGACCATGACCAATGACCAACGACCAATGACTAACGACTCAACGACTGCTCCCCGCCCCGCCGCACGCTACGACACGATCGAGCTCTCGCTCATCCGGCAGATCAATCAATTGATCCGGCCGGGCACGATCAATCTCGGGATCGGCGAGCCGAATCTGGAGCCTGATGCCGCTCTGCAGGAGATGATGGTTCGCGCTGCACGTGAGAGCTCGTGGAGCTACTCGGCGATCCCCGGCGCGATCGAGACTCGCGAGGCGATTGCGCGATTTCTCGACGCGGGAATCGATCCGGAGAACGAGCTCTGTGTGACCGCCGGATCGGAGGAAGCGCTCTACGCGCTGATGCAGGCGTGGGTCGACCGGGGGGACGAAGTTCTCATCCCTGATCCGGGATTTGTCGCGTATCCGGCGCTGACGACTCTCGCCGGTGGAACAGTCGTCAATTATCCGCTCGTCCCGGAGGACTGGTCGATTGACATCGAAGCACTGCGGGAGAGGATCACGACGCGCACGAAGATGATCATCGTGAACTCGCCGTCCAATCCAACGGGCGGTGTGATACCCGCAGAGCAGCTCGAGGAACTGGCAGCACTCGCCGACGAGCGGAACATCCTCGTCGTGAGTGACGAGGTCTACCGCGAGATCCATTTCGATGAACGGCCGGCGAGCATGCTCGGTCTCGGGAAGAACGTCATCGTCTGCACGAGTCTTTCAAAGAGTCACGGTCTGACCGGACTGCGCCTCGGGTGGATCGTTGCCTCGCCGGAGATCATGAATCTGACGCGGCGCGCGCATCACTACCTGACGACGTGCGCATCCACCTACGCGCAGAAACTGGCGGAGCTGATTCTGAGCGACGAAGCCTGGAACCGCGACTGGCTCGCACAGGGACGCCGCCAGTTCACCATGCAGCGCGACGTCGCACTCGAAGCGATTCGGGAGCACGTGGCTCCGGAGCTCGCCGGCGAGCCCGGTGGAGCGTTCTACGCGTTCGTGCCGGTGCCCACCTGCGACACCCTCGGTCTTGCCCGCACCATGGCGACCGAGGACGGAGTGCTCGCAATTCCCGGCGTGGCGTTCGGCCCGCAGGGGGAGGGGTTTCTGCGCATCTCGTTCGCGAGCGCCCCGGACACACTGCGCGAAGGGATCGCCAGAGTCGGGCGCGCGCTCGAGCGACTGGAGGGTTAGGCGAGCCCTGTCATTCCGAAGGAGCGGCCTGCTCGCTTCGCTCGGAAAATGGCCCCACACTGTCATTCCGAACGAGCGTAGCGAGGAGGAATCCGGGTGGGGGCACGCTGAGATTCCTCGCTACGCTCGGAATGACAGCTCCGGGTGTTTTCGCGCTCGCTGGTTCGGAGACCGGAGGCCACTGGATGGAGTCTTTGCTCAAGATGACAGCGTCCGCCCTGAACGTCCCTTTCCATTTCGCATCTCCACTTTTCGCTCTTCCGTCCCCACCGCCACTGCTGGCACAACGTATGATGTCGCTGAGAGGGGCGTGATGACTGAGGATGTGAAAACGGGAGAGATGACTGCGGAGCGGTCTCTGTACGCCGGGGTGCGGGCGATACGCGAGAAGCACGGTCTGCAGGACCTCGGGATTTCCTACTACGACTACGAGACCACGATTCAGTGGGCGTACAACGGTGATGGCTGGTTTCACGCCGCATCGACGATGAAGATCGCCGTGCTGCTCGGCGTGTTTCACGAAGCGCATGCCGGAAAGTTCCGGATCGATGATCCGCTCCATGTACGCAACCGATTCGAGAGTATCGTCGACGGTTCGCCGTATCAGCTCGAGGTCTCCGAGAGCTCGGATCCGGATGTGTTCAAAAGCCTCGGGAAGTCGATGACCATACGCGAGCTCGCGTACTTCATGATTACGACATCGAGCAATCTCGCCACCAATCTGCTGGTCCGTCTCGTCGGGATCAAAGCGATTGACGCGGCACTCGACGAGCTCGAGATCACCGGCGTAAAAGTCCGGCGCGGTGTCGAAGACCAGAAGGCATTCGACGAAGGGATCAGCAACGAGACCACCGCAAATGGTCTGGTGGCGATGCTGCGGGCGATCCACGAAAAGAGAGCGTTCTCGGCGGAAGCGTCCGAGCAGATGCTCGAGATTCTGCACGATCAGAAGTACAAGAGCGGCATCCCGGCGGGGCTTCCGAAAGATGCAAGGGTCGCCCACAAGACGGGCAACATCTCGACCGTGCATCACGATGCGGGTATCGTGTTTTTTGAAAACCGGCAGCCCTACGTCCTCGCAGTGCTCACTCAGTTCGAGGCAGAGCAGGGGCGGGGAACGGCAGTCGCCGACATCACACGTGACATACACGAGATCCTGGGAGCACTCTCTGCCAATGAGCGAGACTGAAGAAGAGAGCGGATTGAGAATCGTCGATGGGCTCGACCTGCCGGTCGAGTACCGCGAGATCTACCTTCCGGGACAGATCGTCACCGACGCGAACGGACGTTCCAAACGCCTCCCACGATTCTTTTATGAGGTGCCGGAGAAGTCGCTCGCCTGGGAGACCCAGTTGACACCTCACTTCGCACTCGGGGAGCTCCTTCGGGTCGATCTGAAGGAGGTCGATGTGCTGCGGGAGTATCCGCGCCACGTCCCCTGTGCAATCACCGTCCTCGCGAGCTACCTCGAAAGGCTGAGAGTCGTGTGCGAGGCACCCATCTACGTGTCGGTCAACGGTGGCTATCGCTCGATCCGACACCAGGGGAACCGCTCAGTCAGTGTCCATTCCTGGGGCTCGGCGGTCGACATCTACCGGATCGGGTCGACGTTTCTGGATGATCGGGAATCGATCGAGAAATATCGCGAGACTGCCCTCTCCCTGGGTCCCGAAGTGACTGTGTATCCGTACGGCCATGGACCCGGGGAGACTGACGACCACCTCCATCTCGACCTCGGTTTTCTGTTACTCGTCCCGTCTGATGCGGACGACGATGACCGGCCGGAGCTGGGGAAATCGGAGCCCTCCGATCGTCGAAACATTGGAACGCCGGATGTCCGGACCGTACTGAGGCGCGCCTATTGCTTTCCACGCTTATGGAAGGCATCCATGGGCGAAAAGAAACTGGAAAAAAAGAAGCTATCTGATGTCCGGCAGGCGGAACCGGGCGAAAGGCTCCTCCACCCCGCGGTCGGCATGGAGTCGGAGTTCAACGTTCTGATCGACGGTGAGGAGATCAATCCCGAGAGGTACTGGGGGACTCCGCTCGCTTTCATCGATCAGCCTCTGCTACCCCGGATCAAGAGCTCGTTCCAGCTCCCGACCGGCGGTGCGGTGTATTTCGATCGGGGTGTCATCGAAGTCGTCACGCCGGTGATCGAGATCGCACCGCGATGCGCGGCGCGGGTCGTTCGCAGCCTCTGGGAACAGATCGCCTTCGTACGATCCAGCCTGACCGACTGGGAAACGAAAAACGGGCACGATGTAAGGCTCAGGGCCTACAGCACCCACTACAACGTCTCGTTCGAGCTCGATGCCGAAGAGCAGTCATCGAATCGGAATGTGAAGAAGCTGGCCCTTCTGCTCGCTTACATGCTTCCGCCCCCGCTGATGGTGATCGCGACGAACCGGATGTCATCTGGTGTCGGAGTACGCCCCCGAGGGGACCGGATCGAGATTACGCTCGACTTCACCCCTGATCCGTCCCTCATGATTGCGACGGCGACCGCGATCATCGGCATCGTGCGCGAAGTGATGAGCTGGCCGTCGTACTCGCTCGATGAGCTCGACCATCTCCCGTTCCCCCGGCTCTCCGGTGTGGTTCCGGGAAAGCATACGTCCCGGAAAGGGTGGCTCACCAAGGATATCCACTATCCACGGAGCCCGTTCACGACGAGCCCGGACGATCGCGTCTGGGAGTGTGTGGACGGGAGCGTGCGATCGATGCGGGAGATAGGGTTGCAGACTGCCGAGTACTTCCGTGAATCGATCCGCAGGTACTCCGACCCGTTCAGCGTCCGCCTTCTCTTCGGCGTCCTGCGTGGGCGCGAGCAATCGTTGCTCGACCTCTCCGAGAGGCCAGTCGCGTACGAGCACGTCGGTGTGCTGTGCCGGTGGGGAAGCATATTGAGTGAGCTGATTCTGCGCCGTTCAAAACGGCCGCGAACGCTGGTCCAGGAGGAGGTGACGCGGCAGACGATCGAGCTTCGCCGTCACTTCACAAAGACCATCCCCGAGAAGACCGGGAAAAGCGTGGTGGCGGAAGAGCGCGATAAAGAGGCACCAGTCGCGCAGAAGAAAAACGAGGAGCGTCCAGCACGAGAGCGTCGTGGGCGGCGAGCTCCTTCGACCGGCAAGCGGCGCAGGCCGGCGAGGCGCCCTCCATCCGCTTATCCCGATCGCGATCTCTCTCGCTCCATCTATGAGAGGGTCTTCCTGCAGTTGACCTCGGGAAAGTCTCTGCTGGTCGGGAATGAGACGTGGCGGCCATCCGGTATGGAAAGCTGGTACCGGGCGAAGTTCAAGGCCGAATCGGACGGTCGAGAGACCACCATGAGCATCGACGAGCTCGCCCGGCATCTCGGCGACTGGAAATGAAACAGGACGAATCACCCATAATCTTTCTGCTCTCCCCCGCCAATCTGAATGGTATCCGAGCCCGGCAATTGTGCTCGAAGCGCGCGCGCTTCGATGCAGCCGTCGCCTACCGCGACGGGGGAGTCGCCATCGGCCGCGCCTTCTCGTTCATGAGCGCTCTGTACTTCCGCGGCAAGATCACTTACTCCGAGAGATTCAAACGACCTCCCGCCGGCATGGAGCTCGACGGTGTGCTCATCATCACCCCGGGGTACGGTCTCGTCCGTCCTGACTGGAAGATCGATGAGGAGAAGATGAGGAGGCTTCGCCGGACGAAGGTAGATGCGAAGTCACGAACGTACCGGAAGGCGCTGGAGCGGGACCTGGAGGCAATCGCGGGTTTCTGCGGAGAAGAGACGCGGTTCGTGCTCCTCGGGAGCGTCGCCACCGGAAAATACGTCGACGTCCTTCACCCGATTCTCGGGGAACGGCTCCTGTTCCCGAAGACGTTCGCCGGCATGGGAGACATGCAGCGGGGAGCAGTGATGCTTCGGGCAGCCCGTGACGGACAGGAGCTCGACTACGTCGGCCTCGATGCTCCCCGCTCCCGAGCGAGATCGGCAGGCGGTTTGCGTGTCACCCCAGGCGAATGAAACGCGTCGAGCTGCCCGCTGATGAGGAAAACGTTCGCGTCCGGCTTGGACGGCGGACAGTGCAGCTCACGAATCTCCATAAGACGTTCTGGAAGGAGCTCGGGCTCACCAAGCGCGATCTTCTTCAGTACTACCTCGACGTCGCTCCCGCTCTTCTTCCTCACATCAAGCAACGTCCGATGGTCATGAAGCGCTACCCTAACGGTGCCTCGGGAGACTTTTTCTTCATGAAGAGGGCTCCTGAACCGCGTCCCGAATGGATCCAGACCTGTCCGATTCGTCACCGGCGTGCCGGGGTCGTCGACTATCCCGTGATCAACGATCTGCCGGGCCTGATGTGGCTGATCAATCTCGGCTGCATCGATCTCAATCCCTGGTATGGCCGGTGTGACGACTTCGACCGCCCCGACTTTCTCCACTTCGATCTCGACCCGGTTCCTGGCGCGAATTTCGACAAGGTACGCGAGGTCGCACTGATCCTTCGTGAGACGCTCGAGTCTCTCGGCATGGAGCCATACGCCAAGACCACGGGGTCGAGCGGGATCCACATCTACGTCGCGATCAGGCGCGGACCGATGCAGAAAGAGGTCTGGACCGTTGCGAAGGCGATTGCCGTGGAGCTCGAATCGCGCCACCCGAAGATCGTGACTGCGCAATACCTGAAGGCAAAGCGGCCGCGGGGACGGATTCTCGTCGACTACAACCAGAACGCCTGGGGCAAAACACTCGCGTCCGTTTACTCGGTGAGGCCGAAGCCTGAAGCCACCGTCTCGACCCCTGTGACCTGGGAGGAGGTGGAGAATGGCGTTCGAATCGAGGACTTCACGATCCACAACGTCCCCGACCGCATCGAAGAGCTCGGTGATCTCTGGAAGCCTCTGCTCGGCAGGAAGCGATTCAACCTCTCCAGATTCATCGCGGAGCTGACATGAAGGGCATGCCTGCCGGAAAACGCGAGGGCGAACGCGTCTGCTTTTGGATGGGACGCGGATGAGCTTTCCTTCTCTCGACCTTCCCTATACCTCTGCCGAGCCCGCCGATGGAAGCGAAGAGGGCGGAGACGATTCCAAAGGGAGATGACTGGATCTTCGAGCCGAAGTGGGACGGTTTCCGCGCGCTGGTTTTCCGCGACGGCAAAAAGATCGTCATTCAATCGAAGAGTCAGAAGCCTCTGACGCGCTACTTCCCCGAGGTGGTGGAGATGTTTCTCGACCTTCCGAAGAAGTCGTTTGTGATTGACGGAGAGATCACGATTCCCGTCGGTGGAGTGTTGTCGTTCGACGATCTCCTGCTGCGGATCCATCCCGCGGAGAGCCGCGTCCGATCGCTTGCCGAGGCGACGCCGGCGACATTTATCGCATTCGACCTGCTCTGTCGGGGGAAGGGGGCGAGGAACGACCTCTCGAGCAAGCCATTCGAAGAGCGAAGGGAAGCGCTTCTCCGCTGGTTTGACGATGTAGACCATGAGAGGCTGATTCTCACGCCATCCACCGACGACCGAAAGGAAGCGCAGCGCTGGTTCCAGGAGTTGACGCGAGAAGGGCTCGACGGAATCATGGCCAAGCGACGGTCGCTCGGGTACAGGTTTGGCGAGCGCGACGGGATGCAGAAGGTCAAGCACTTCCGGACTGCAGACTGTGTCGTGGCTGGCTATCGGATGAGCGGCGAGCGCGTGGGGTCGCTGATTCTGGGTCTGTTCGACGAGGAGGGGCGCCTTCATCACATCGGTCACACTTCATCCCTTCCCCGGGAGCTCGCCGACGAGGTGACGCCGCTGCTGAGATCGATTGATGGGAAGAGCGCCTTCGACGTGGGTGGACCGGGTGGCCCATCGCGATGGTCGAAGGGCACATCGAACGAGTGGCAGCCGGTCGAGGCGCGGCTGGTGGCGGAAGTCCGCTACGATCATTTCAGTCAGGGACGCTTCCGCCACGGTTCGAAATTCATGCGATGGCGTCCCGACAAGGACCCGCGGCAGTGTCTTCTCGATCAGGTCGGTACGGGAGAAGGCAGCGCGGGACTGATCGAGCGGCTCGGGGCCGGCTGAAACCGCGGATGGGGTACGATCGTTACATAATCAGATGAAACGTTTCTTACAGGTGATTCTCTGTCTCGGTCTGTTCTCGTTGCCATCTGCGGCACAGGAGTCCTTCGTGAAGATCACGCTCAAGCCCTCGGGCCTGGTGCACGGCGATCTGAAGGTCCCGGTCTCATCGAGTATCAACGTCGACCGCATCCGGTTGTATGTGAACGGGGTGGAGCTCGCGTCGGCGCAGGGGCGCTCGGTGGTCTTCACCGTGCCGATCGGCAAGTATCTCAGACGCTTGCGAATCAAGGCGATCGGTTTCGACTCGCAGGGGCGTCCGGTCGACGAAGACGAGATGATGATCAACGATCCGCAGCCGCCCTTCAGGACGAAGCTCACGATTCCGGCGAGCCTGCCGGAGACGGGAATGCTGAGGCTGGAGGCCGACGTCACACATCCCGAGTCACTCGAGCTGGAGGCGGTGGACTTTTATCTCGGCGAACAGATGGTGGGGAGTGATCAGCAGCCTCCATGGGCGGTCGAGCTGGATGTCTCCCAATATGATCCTGCCACGTATGCGAGAGCGGTCGCCCGCACGACCATCGGCGAAGAGGAACACGACATACGGTTCTTCGGCGGTGTTGCGGGTGACGCGATCGAGGTGAAGCTCCACCAGATTCCCGTCTCCATTCGCGGCGCGTCCGCGGGAGAGCTCGATAAGACCGACCTGGTGCTCTACGACAATGGAGAGCAGAAGCCGGTGGAAAGAATCGTGAGAGCCACCGAGCAGCCGCTCTACGTCGTGATGCTGATCGACTCATCGCAAAGCATGGTTGAGGAGCTGCCTCTGATCCAGGAGGCGGCGACGGAGTTCGCGCGTTCGGTTCTGGAGGAGCAGGACGCATGGGTCGCCGTGGTCGCGTTCGGTCAACGGACTCAGTGGCTGACGGGATTTACCAGAAATATCGACGCGATCGATCGCGCGGTCGACCGGATCGATCCTCGTGGTCAGACACATCTCTATGACGCTGTGATCAGCATGCTCTATGAGCTCCAGAAAAAGCCGGGCCGCCGCGCTCTGGTGGTGCTCTCGGACGGTGTGAATCAGGGCGGAGAATTCGAGCTGGACCACCTCGTTCATTATTCGCGGTACTCGGGTGTCCCCGTCTATCCGATCATCCGCAACACGCTCCTGTCGCGTTTCATGAAGATCGGGCTCCGTTGGTTTGATGCGAACCGGTTCGCAAAGATCGCAGAGGAATCGGGAGCGAGGTACTTTATCGTCGACGGTCCGAGGGAGCTGCCGGCCGTCTACCAGCAGATCGCAGATGAGCTGGAGCAACAGTATCTGGTTCTCTTCTACGCTCAGAGCTCGGACGAGTGACCGTTGGCACACGCTCAAGCTGGAGGGCGCCGACGCGGAGCTCGACATCCGCGCCCCTCGTGGGTACTTCCCGTAGCGTCGATCATTTCCGGATGGCGCGCGACCCCCTGGGCTTCGCTCCTGACCCTCCGGATCGGCACACGATGTGAAACTTCCCCTCTTTCGACGTGACACATGATCATTCATTGATCCCCGCCAGGCGGAAGCGCCACTGGAAAGGCCGAGGCCTGACTGACCGTCAGGAGAAGATCCTGAACGTCAGCCTGGCCGTTCTCGTTCTCGTGATGGTCGGGGGCTGGATTCTCTCCGTGTACCAGGTCATGAACAGGATCGATTCCGCGGGAGCTCCTCCGGCACTTCCGGCGTCCCGCGTCTCCGAAGGAGCTTTCAGCAACGAAGCCTCATCCGTCGCGTTTCTCACCCAGCTCGCCATGGAGGCGACCGTCCCTCTGCGGGGTTTGAGCGGCGAGCTCAAGGCCGGGATGTACAACCCGGGGACCGAGCTCACCGACCTCGAGAGCATCGATCCCTCGGTCGAGCTCTCGTTCGAGGACCAGCGGGGAAGAGAGATCGCCGCCGGCGTGTACTCGGCTCCGGAGCTTCCAGGGATCTACAGGATCGCGCTCGGCATCGAACGGTACAAGCAGGCGATCCCCGATTTCTCGGTCATCACGCGTGTTCCATTCAGCGAGAAAAAGTCGGGAAGGATCGGGAGCTACAGGCTGGGCGACTGGCCGTATGAGGATGGCGGAACGCCGAAGTCTCCGGCCTACCGGAACCCGGCGGGTTTCATCGAGATCACGCCCGAGAACATCGATACGCCCGTGTCGACTCACTTCGTGCTGGGCGACTTTCTGACGAAAGGGCAGGAGGATGTCTGGCCCAAGTACCTTCTTCTCGAGCCGCAACTCGTCGATAAGCTCGAGCTCACCATCCAGGAGCTGGAGAAGAGGGGTGTCGAGGTCGAGAATGTGAAGGTGATGAGCGGGTTCCGACATCCGTATTACAACTACGGAGGCGGGAACACGCAGGGTCGCGCGAACCTGAGCCGCCACATGTATGGGGACGCTGCCGACATCTTCGTCGACAATGATGAAAACAACTGGTCCGATGACGTCACCGGAGATGGAAAGCTGACGTTGGCCGACGCAGAATTCATCTCGGACGCAGCGGACGCGGTAGAGAAAGAGCATCCCACGCTGACCGGGGGCATTGGCATCTACCCGGCATGTTGTGGTCACGGGCCGATGGTGCACATCGACGTGCGAGGCTATCGCGCACGTTGGGTTTACTGATACGAGGAGGAGAGAAGAGTGGCTGAAGAGAAAGTGGACTACTGTCCTGAATGTGCCGTCGAGCGGACGGATTTCGAGCATGTCTGCGAAGCGTGCGGAGCGCCCCCCAGATCGAAGACTCCGACCACGCCGTCAGTTCGCACCACGGACCTCGAGCCGTACGTCGCTCTCCGCTACATCGCCCGGTTGTTCAAGATCCTGGCTGCGCTGCTGCTGGTCATGATGATCGGGGAGATGGTTACCGGATTCATGATGCAGGGGCGCGGCGCGATCATTACGCTGCTTACCGAGATGACACGGCTGATCGTGCTCGCCGGGCTGTTGTGGGGAGCCGGAGACATTGCGCTTCTGCTTGTCGACCTCGGTCACGACATTCGCGTCTCCCGCATTCTGCTCGGCCGCATCAATGCACAGATGCACGAGCAGAGCGCGTCGGCTGAAGCCGAGCAGCAGCGACTCCGAAGCCTGGAAGAAGCGGGCGGCTGAACTGGCTCGCGTATAACGCAAACGCGCCGGCGGGGGCCGGCGCGTGAGAGAACTGACGGAGCGATCTGAGGGTCTCAGAACTGCTTCTCGAGCTCCTTCTTCCGTGCTTCCATCTTCTCGCCCAGTGCCTTGAGTTGTTCCTTGTCCAGGACCTTCCTCGCAGCCTTGAACATTTCCTTTTCTTCTTCATCCGCGTGGTGCTCGACCAGTTCCTTGAGTACCTTCGCCTTCGCTGCGAATTTCACCGTCGACGGATCGGCTTCGCGCACCTCGGGGAGAACGAGATCGACCACGTGGTGCTCTTCGAGCGCCTCGTGAAACATCTTCTTTTTCTCTTTCTCCTCGATTGCGTCACGAAAAGCCGGATAGAAGATCTCCTCCTCGATCGTCGTGTGAATCTTGATCTCCTTCGCGATCTTGTCGAGGAGAGTCGTGCGCTTCTTCGTTGCACGGTCAGTCGTGTTCATCAGCTGCTCGAACAGATCCCGAACCTTGTCGTGGTCCTCTTTGAGAAGTTTGATTGCATCTGTTGCCATTGTGTCTCCTTTCGGCTCGGATGAGGATCAATAGACGTGCCACACATTCCGCGCGCAGCCTCTCATGTCATCCTGAGCCGCCGGATCCCGCGGAGCGGGAGGAGGACGGTCGAAGGATCGCGTCCGTCCCGACTGTCGGGACGGAAAGAGCGCGCCAGTCAGGACGTACCCGATCCTTCGCTGCGCTCAGGATGACAGCGTTGACAAGGCGGGCTGTCTTGAAAGGAGTCGATCCCTTTCATACACTGGGAGTTTCAAAAACTGATGGTGGGGCCGGTGCGGAAAATGTCGAAAAACTTTCCCCGGTCAATCCATTGCTCGTAGAATTCAACAGGAAACTGCAAAGAGCAGGAGGAGAACATGTCGAAGACGAACAGATTCGCACTTGTGATGACGGTCGTGCTGATCGCATTCGCAGCGCCGCTGATGGCTGCGGGTGTCGACCCGGAAGAGCTCGATGAATATGGCCGCGGAATCATCGAGGATTACAGCAATATGGAGCACGGGGACCTCGAGTGGGTATGGATTGCTCCGGGTATCCGTATCAGTGACTACAAGGTCGACATCGGAGAATTCGAGAACCTCTCGGAAGCTTACGATGGCGACATGATGGAGACGCTGAACGAGGGAATGCGGAAGGCATTCACGAAGATGTCGTCCGGGGAGAAGAAGGGGACTCTCACCACCCAGAACGCCGTGTACTGGGCCGAGCGCGGCAACAGTGCAAAACGCTGGATTCCTTTTGCGGGCAGCCATGTTGCGCAGGCCGGTCTCGGAATCGAGATGGTGTTTCGCGACGCAGACGGGAAAATCGTGGCAAAGCTGCGCCACAGCGGCCGCGAAGGTGACAGGCTCTCCGATGCTGCATGGGAGCTGACCGACGAGGTTGCCGACTGGGCGCACAGTAACTGAACGGGAAGAGCCACCGAAGCGGCACTGCGCAATAAAAAAGCCTGGCGGAAACGCCAGGCTTTTTTAGATGCGGGATGGAGATGGGCTATTCAGGTTTGATGGCCGCGCTGAATATCTGCCTGATCTCGGAGAAGACCGTCTCGGCAGGCACTTGTTTCTCCCGATAGGTGGTCGCCCGCTTCACGAGGTGTTCGAGCGTCTTTTCATCGAGGATCTTCGTGTCGATCTGCC
This sequence comes from uncultured Acidobacteriota bacterium, assembly GCA_963829355.1. Lineage (GTDB taxonomy): Bacteria > Acidobacteriota > Thermoanaerobaculia > Gp7-AA8 > JAHWKK01 > CAWHHZ01. Next base: position 227,010 of record CAWHHZ010000009.1, on the reverse strand, counting down.
GGTCGTTGAGATCGCAGAAGGTCACGAGTGCCGCCACGGCGGCCCGCTGATTGTTCGAAGTGAACGGAAGATTCTGCAGGAACGCAAAGAAGAACGCGGCTGCCTTCTCGTAGAACCTCGGGTAGGCATCCTTGCCGAAGATTGTCGTCTTCGGGCGCTCGATCGAATTGTTGAGACCGAATTCGGACGTCACTTCTCCTGGGTGGGCCTGGGTGCCGCTGAATTCCAGACTCACGGCCGAATGGAGATCGATCAGGTCCTGCGCCGTGAGGTATGAAACCGTAGAGCCTCTGTCAGGAAGTAAGCTTCCTGAGAGCTGATGCATACTTCTTGAGAGTTTTCTTGAAGCCGGCGGCGACTGCAGCGTCGCCAAAGTCGACGCTACCGCCCTTGGTTTTCGTCGTGACTTTTGGCTCTTGGTCTTTTTTGGCTTTGCCGCGGCCTTTCGAGCTGCTGCTTTTTTTGGCGCTGGCTTTTTTGGCGCTGCTTTTTTTTGCACCGGCCTTTTTGCTGCTGCTTTTTTTGAGGCTGGCTTTTTTACTGACGACTTTTTTGCTGCTGCTTTTCGAGGAGCTGCCTTTTTTGCCGGCGACTTTTTTGGCGCTGCCTTTTTTGCCGGCCCCTTTTTTACTGGTGCTTTTTTTTGCGCTACTTTTTTCGTCGACTTTTTTTGTGCGCTTTTTTTTGCTTTTGTCGCCATCGGCCATCATTCCCCTCCCGGCAAATCGTAAAGGTGTTAAATCACTGAGTCAACTAGTTTTATACTCATCGAGTCACGTGCCGGACGTGCGGAGGACCTTTTTTCTCTATAAATTCATCTCTAAGAGTAACTTACGGTATATATAAAAATTTATCGATTGTAAAGGTTCGAGGGGTGAGATCGCCTGATCGCGGCCTCTATTTCTGGCAGGTCGGGCACCAGTAGGTCACCCGCACATTCGTTCCGGTCAGCTTTCTGCGGACGGGCGTGCCGCAAGTCCGGCAAGGTTTCCCGGCTCTTCCATACACGAAGAGCCGTTCGGAAGGGTTCATCAGAGCGGTGGTCGTTCTCTGTCCGGGTCGCCTGGCGCTCTGGCTGACGTTCCGGTTGAGCAGAGTGTGACTCAGATCGACCAGGTGCTGGAGCTCGCCCTCCTCGATCGAGCCCGCGGTTCTGCCGGGATCGATCCCCGCCAGGAAAAGAACCTCCGATTTGAAGACGTTTCCGACGCCGGCCATGATCGTCTGGTCGAGAAGCAGATCATCGATTCTCGTTGTCGGGCGACCGCGCAGCCGCGATATCGCACTCTCGCGATCGAACTCCTCGGCGAGGAGGTCACTTCCAAGCCGGCGCAGCTCATGGTTCTGTTCCTCGTGGTCGGTGGCAATCGCCTCAGCGACGGGGATGGTGAAGCCGACGGCGACGAACTCGGCGGTTTCGAGGATAATCCGGACGCTTCGCCTGGAACGCCTCCAGCTCTCACCCCGCCGGTAGATGTGCCAGCTTCCGTTCATCCGCATGTGCGTTCGAATCGTGAGATTCCCGGACATGCGTATCAGCAGGTGTTTCCCGATCGACACGACGCTTTCGACGGTCCGTCCCCTGATCGGCGCATCGTCGTCGATCCTGTTGATCTGTGGAAAGACCGATTCGAAGCGTTCGACCCGCGTCCCGACGAGCGCCTTCGCGAGAGTGCGGGCAGTGCGATGGACCGTATCTCCCTCAGGCATCCGTTCTCCTGAGCTGGAGTCCGTCGGCGGTCTGCAGGAAGCCGGCATCGATGAGATACGAGGCGATCGGGTGACGGGCCGGATGCACCCCGTCGATCTCATCGAGCGCGATCGCTCTTCGTCTTGTCTGACGGAGAATCTCGAGAAGACCTTCGGCGGTCCCGCGCGCCACGCGCGAACGCGCCGGCTCATTTTCCGGAAGGAAGGTCAGGATCTGCCTGAGCCCTTTGTAGACATACGCTCCGAGTGCTCCGTCGACGATGACCACTCGTGTCCCTGCGGCTCTGGCCGGTCGCTTCCCTTCGGGTGTTTGCGGCCAGGGGAGGTGCGCTCCGAAGGGGTTTGCGGGGTCGACGGCCGAGATCACCGCGACACCTTCATCCTCAGCCGTCCTGGAGCCCCGGAGCCGGTCGATCGCCCCCGGCCTTGCGAACTGCGTTGCCGCAACGCCCTCGACAAAGTAGCCGCGCCGGATTCGACCCGCATCCTCCATCGAGCGCAGCACGGGATAGATTGCCGAGAAGCCACCCGGCAGCTTCTCCAGCACCGCCGCTTCCCGCGTCAGGATGCCGTATCGATCGAGCAACTGGTTGACGATCGCCGCAGCGCGCTCGGTCGGCGCGACTTCCACGCCCTCGACGATCGACCAGCGTCCCTCCGCGCCGACGGGGCTGGTCCGTCTCGATCGGAATCCGGTCCTTCCGCGGCTTCGACGCTGACGCTCTCCGCGGCCGATCCAGCTTCGGAGAGGATGGAACGAATCGTTGGTGATCTGTCCTTTCCAGACGAGATCCCAGATCCGTTCCACGATCGCCTCCGGAAAGCCTCCGAGTGCAGTATGGATGTCGTTGTACTGGAGAGCGCCCCTCACGGAAAGGAGCTGGATGATCGCTTCCTCGTCCTCATCGAGATCGGCCTGTGCGACCCGGTGGAGGAGAGGACGGTGATCGGCGAGATACAGAGCGATTCGTCCGTCGGAGGCGCTCAGTGGCTCGAGCCCGATCCATACGATCTCTCCTGCCGCGGCGAGCGTGTCGAGATCGGATGGCGAATAGTCTCTGACCCGTGCCGGAAGAATCTCCGACTCGAGCACGGAAGCGGGCAGCGGCGCTCCCTGAAGCTGCTCGACCGCATCGAGGATCGCGTCGAGCCCGTACCCTTTGTTCCTGATGCCGTGCCATGCGACGGTGAACCGGCCCAGCGCCTCGGGCTCGACCGGCTCGACTTCCTGCCTCAGACGGGCGAGGGAGCGGTGGCGGAGCCCCCCGAGAACGTCCCGGTGACAATACTCCCGTCCACTCCTGCCCGGAGTGAACTCCCCTTCGATCAGCCTTCCTTCGCGTGAGAGTCGTTCGAGGGTCTGCTCCGCGATACGACGACCGAGACCGAGACGGCTGGCGAGATCGTCGGCTGCGAAGGGTGCGTGCGTTCTGGCGTAGCGAAGCGCGAGATCGGCGAGCGGGTCGTCGGCAGGTTGCAGCAGCCGCTCGGGCAGGCCGGGAGGGACCGGCACACCGAGTGCGTCCCGATACCGGCTGACGTACTCGACGGGGATGATGCGATCCTGCCCTGCAATTCTGACGGTCACGGCCCGCCGGTCAGAGATCAGCTCGTCCGCCAGTGCGCCGGCCTCCTCGGAGGTGGTGCGATCCGATATCTCGATCGGAGACAGGTCTCCCAGAGACAGAAGGAGATCGTGCAGTGCGTCGGTGGACTCGAGACGTACCCGTGGCTCGAGCCGCTGAAGCCGTCTTTCGTATTCGGAGATCACTTCGGGATCGAGCAGCTCACGAAGGTCGATGTCGCCGATCAGCTCACGCAATTGCGCCGGGTCGATCGTGAGGGCCTGAGCCCGCCGCTCAGCGAGCGGTGCATCGCCGTCGTAGATGTAGTTCGCGACGTAGCGGAACAGAAGCGACGAGGCGAACGGTGAGGACTCGTGGAGGTCGACCGTGGAGACCGATATCGCCCTGCTCCTGATCCGGTTGAGGATCTCCTCGAGTGCCGGAAGATCGAAGATGTCGAGAAGGCACTCGCGGTAGGTTTCGAGCAGCATCGGGAACGAGGGATATGCGGCCGCCACCGACAACAGGTCTGCCGATCGTTTCCGCTGCTGCCACAGTGGAGTGCGTTGGCCCGGCCTTCGTCTGGGGAGCAGGAGCGCACGCGAGGCGTTCTCGCGAAATCTTGCGGCGAACAGCGACGTGGAGCCGAGCTGCATCGTCACGAGGTGCCGGATCTCCTCGGGGTCCGGGAGAAACATCTCCGGGGGAGGAGGGTCGTCGCTCTCGGGCACGCGGACCACAAAGCCATCGTCCGTCCACATCGCCTCGACATCGAGACCGTACTCGGAGCGGAAGCGCGCCATCACTCCCATCGCCCACGGTGCGTGCACGCGACCGCCCCACGGGGACAGGACGCAGATGCGCCAGTCACCCAGCTCATCCGGCGATCGTTCGATCACGATTCTCCGATCGCTCGGCACCTCACTCCCCGAAGCCGTCTGGTCCTCGACGTACCGGAAGAGGTTTTCTGCAGCGAGAGGGTCGAGACCCGCACCTGCGGCCACGGCTCCGAGGGAGGAGCGTTTCCGGTCCTGTCTGATCTGCTCGAGAAGCTGTCCGATCGAGCGGCCGAGCTCCACGCTTCTGTCGGCCGACTCACCGTGCCAGAACGGCATCTTTCCGGGCTCGCCTGGAGCAGGGGAGACGATGACGCGATCAAATGTGATTTCCTCGATCCGCCAGGTCGATGCTCCGAGCACGAAGGTCTCGCCGGGACTCGCCTCGAATACCATCTCCTCGTCGAGCTCGCCCACGCGCGCCGATGGACCCGTTGCTCCGGCGAGAAAGACTCCGTACAGCCCGCGGTCGGGGATCGTGCCTGCGTTGGCGATCGCCACACGCTGCGCTCCCTTTCTTCCGGTGAGGCGGCCATGGAGCCGGTCCCAGTTGATTCTCGGACGCAGCTCCGCGAAATCGTCGGAGGGGTAGACGCCGCTGAGGAGATCCAGGACTCCTTCGTAGATGCCGCGGCGCAACTCGGCATACGGAGCTGCGCATCTGATGATGCGGAAGAGCTCCTCGACCGTCCAGTCGTCGATGGAGGTCATCGCGACGATCTGCTGCGCCAGAACGTCGAGAGGATTTCGCGGATAGCGGCTCGGCTCGATCGCACCGCTTTGCATGGCGAGTGAAACAGCCGTACAGCTCACCAGGTCCCCCCGGAACTTCGGGAAGATCACGCCCGCGCTGACGGCTCCGACGTGATGGCCGGCGCGCCCGATACGCTGCATTCCGGCGGAGACCGCGGGAGGAGCCTCGATCTGGATGACGAGATCGATCGCGCCCATGTCGATCCCCAGCTCGAGAGAGGAGGTGGCCACCAGCGCAGGCAGATCGCCACTCTTGAGTGAATCCTCCACCTCGGAGCGCTGTGCTCGAGAGAGCGATCCGTGATGGGCGTGCGCGAGCCTCTCGCCGGCAAGCTCGTTGAGAGAGCCTGCGAGACGCTCGGCCAGTCGACGGCTGTTGACGAAAATCAGGGTTGATTTGTGCTGACGGATGAGCGCGACGAGCCGCGGGTGGATGGCCGGCCAGATCGATGAGCGGATCTCGGGTGCCGCTGCAGGACCGCTCGGGATCTCGACCGGCTCCCCGATCTTCGCCATGTCCTCGACAGGGACGGCGATGGTGATCGACAACTGCTTCGACTCGCCTGTGTCGATGATTGTCACCGGCCGGAACTCCATCGGCTCCTCGATGGAGAACTCTTCTTCGACGAGCTGTTCTTCGTCCGGCGTCTCCGCCTGCGGCCGGACGTCTCTCGGAAGTGCGCCGCCGAGAAACCGGGCGACCTCGGTGAGGGGCCGCTGCGTTGCCGAAAGCCCGATCCGCTGCGTCGGACGCTCAGTGAGCAGCTCGAGGCGCTCGAGACTCAGCGCGAGGTGCGCGCCCCGCTTCGTGCCGACGAGGGCGTGAATCTCGTCGACGATGACCGTGTCGACCGTCCGAAGCGTCTCCCGCGCCTGGGATGTCAGCATCAGGAACAGGGACTCGGGAGTCGTGATGATGATGTCGGCAGGGCTGCGGCGAAAGATGGCTCGTTCTCTCTGAGACGTGTCGCCGGTGCGCACGAAGATCGTCGGTTGCCGGACCGGGACATTTCGCTCGTGTGCGACGTTGGCGATGCCGGCAAGAGGGGCTCTGAGGTTCCGCTCGACGTCAACCGCCAGAGCTTTGAGTGGAGAGATGTAGAGCACGCGGGCACCCCGGGTCTCGCTCGCGGGCCCAAACATCAGGCGGTCGAGACACCAGAGGAAGGCAGTGAGCGTTTTCCCGCTGCCGGTCGGAGCGCTGAGGAGGACGGAAGAGCCGGATGCGATCACCGGCCAGCCCATCTGCTGTGCCTTCGTGGCGGTCTCGAATGATCGTTCTACCCACTCGCGTACCGCAGGATGGAATCCGGCGACAGCCAGGTCGGTCCTGTCTGCGGGTTCGTTCAAATCGTTCAAGTCCCTTTTCGCTTCCTCATCGGGAGGCGCCTTTGTACGCCATTCGGGCGGACACGATCAACCGCTCCCGGCGGAGTCCGCGGACGGGGCAGAATTGTGACGCCCCGTCTGCTTGTTCCTCACGATTCGACATCTGGCGCTGGACATCAACGGCGGCGATTGCAAGAATAGAGTCCAATTCGGATCCACAGATAGCGACAAGCCACGAATGCGACTGAAAGTCTTAGGAGCGTACGGGAACACCGACGCGACCCACAATCTGACCGGCTACATCCTCGACGATCGCGTTGCGGTCGACGCGGGGACCTTGTCGTCGAGGCTGAGCCTTGCGCAGCAGGCGCGAATCGAGACCGTCTTCATCACTCACGCGCATGCCGATCACACACGCGATCTGTGCCATCTGATTCTCAACAGGTTTCATCACGATGCGCCTCCTTTGACGCTGGTCGCGATGGATGACGTGATGGACCAGTTGATGACCTACTACTTCAACGGCTTCGTATGGCCCGACTTCACCGATTTCGACTCCCCCGCAACCGGACGGAAAGCGCTCGAGTACAGAGCCCTTACGCCGGGGAAGAAGACCACGATCTCGGGTGTCTCGTTCACAGCGGTTCCGGTCGCGCACACGGTTCCAGCAGCCGGCGCCATTATCGGAATCGATTCGCAGTCGGTGGTATTCACGGGTGACACCGGCCCGACATCCGAGATCTGGAAACGATCCAACCGGCTGCAGAATGTCGTCGCCGTCGTGACGGAAGCATCCTTTCCGAACGACTATCACGAAATGTCGGTCTCGAGCGGACACCTCACGCCACACATGCTCGAGGAGGAGCTCAGGAAGATCAAGGCTGATGCTCCGGTGTACGCCAGCCACAGAAAGCTTCCGTACGAGGCCAAGATCGAATCGGAAATACGTAATATCCGTGACCGGCGTGCGCGGATACTCGTCGAAAAGCAGTACACATTCTGACACCCCTCCGTAGTCCCTGAAGTCCTGGTTGATCCTCCCTGATGGCGAGACAAAAAATCTCCGTACTCATTCACACGCTCAATGAAGTCGACCAGATTGCGGATTGCCTCCGCACGGTCGATTGGGCGGATGAGATTTATCTGCTCGATTCCTTCTCTGACGACGGAACGGTGGCACTGATCGAGCGCGACTTCCCCGGGGTCATCGTCGAGAGCAGGAAATCACTCGGATCGGCAGCACAGAAGAACTACGGAATGACCCGAGTCGCCCACGATTGGGTTCTGGTCATCGATGCGGATGAACGCGTGACTGCTGCTCTCCGCGATGAGATCCTCGACACACTCGAGTCGCCGGAGCTGTGGGCATACAGAATTCTCCGTCGAAACTTCATCCTCGGAAAGCGGGTGCGGTTCTCAGGGCTGCAGCGAGACACGGTCATCCGGCTCTTTCACCGCGATCACGCGCGCTATCCGAATCGCCGCGTTCATGCAGATCTGATCGTCGACGGTGAGATCGGCCGCCTGCGACATCTGCTCGATCACCATTATGTGAGGTCTTTCGAACATCTGGCGAGGAAGACGATCCGCTACGCGACGTGGGGAGCCGCGCAGCTCTACCGCGATGGAGCGCGCCCGACGCTCAGTGACCTCACGTTCCGTCCCACCTGGCGCTTCATCAGAGACTGGATCCTGAACCTCGGTGTACTCGACGGTTACCGTGGACTCGTCGTCTGCGCCATGCACGCGCACTACACGTTCCTCAAGTACGCGAAGCTGTGGGAGTATCACGAGCGCGCGCGCCGCGGTGAACCGGTCGATCTCCCGGAGTTCGAGGAGAGCACCGAGCTCTGGACGCTGCCGTGGAAGCAGAGCGAAAAAGACCGCTAGCCCGCATTTCTCACCAGCCTTCTACTGCGGCGACGGATAGCGGCGCGGCTGCTGCGTTGCGCTCGATTCGGCTCCTCGACATAGTGTCGACTATGCCTGCGGGGCCGAACCTTCGCGCGCCTTGCATCCGCACCACTCTCCGCCGCCTCGCTACGATATCTGGTGAGAAATGCGGGCTAGTTCGGAGAACTTGCTTCAGAAGAACCCTCTCCCTTGGAGAGAGGGCAGGGTGAGGGCCGATTCCCGCACAAGTCACCAAGGGATGAACGACCCGCGAGACATCGCTGTATTCGACTTCCGGTGCTCGCATTGATCAACATTGTGGGCCCCTCACCTCGGCCGGGCTCGGCCGAGAGGGGGAAAGGTTGGAGCGATTACTCGCGGCGACGCTCGCTCGCCGGATAGTCCCAACTGGCGATCGTGCCGCCCTTGATGCACTGAGGCAGCACCTCGTTCCTGTCGACGAGATACCACATCGTTCCATGTCCCTCGTCGATCGCCGCTCCTCCGTCGAAGCAGGCATCGTGTGCGAGACTGTCGACCAGCAGAACGCGGTCACGATCCTCTCTGAGCCATACGATCGCATCCTTCGCTTCCTCCTCGACATCAAAGCGGCGGTGCCCGAAGTGGACGATCGGACGGTCGAGATAGAGGAGGAACTGCTCTTTCCATCTCACGAGACCGAGCTCAGTGCCCGGCTCGATTGCTCTCTCGACGTTCGCCATGAGCTGCTGGCCAGATCGGGATCCGTTGATTGCGGGACTGAGCCAGACTGATACGACGAGCCAGATGATGGCGAATGCCGTGACCAGCCCCGCCATACCTCGGCGCACCCGGAAGATGCCGAGTCCGATCACTCCTCCCGCCGCGAACATCAGAAGGGGGACCGTCAGGTTGATTCCGAGCTCTCGACTCTGATCGATGGCCTCCTCGGGTGGAGCGACGATGTTCACGATCGCGGCCGCCAGGAGCACGGTCGTGAGCACGAGGGTGATGATGAAGGCGGTGCGATGGATTCCCTTCCGGCTCCACAGTTCACTGATATACGGACCGGCGGCGAGCGCGACTGAAGGCAGCATGATCAGAATGTAGACGCCCCGTTTGCCGGGGCTGGCCGAGAAGAAGAGCAACACCAGGAGCGACCATCCGACGAGGAGTAGAATCCGCAGATCCCGCTCCTTGATCGCTTTCCACCAGCGCGGAGCGAGCCAGGGCAGCGCGATGGAGAGCGGGAGCCACAATGCCGGGATGACCTCGATGATGAAGTACCAGAACGGCTTGATGTGGTGCCACGGATTTGCGTAACGCCCTGCCGTCTGCTTCAGGAGAATCTCGTCCCGGTAGGCCTCGAGTGCCGGATTGCCGCTGGACGACACGGTGAGAAGCATCGGGACGAGCCAGGCACCGATGACGACCAGCATCAGAACTGGACCGATCGCCCAACGCCAGCTCCCCGATCGCGTGACCGCTGGCCACGATTTACGTACGGCATAGCCAAAGGGAATCAGCATGAAGACGGGGAGGAAGCCGACACCCTTTGTGATCACGCCGGCCCCCATCGCAGCGAATGCCGTGAAGTACCACCCCCAGCTCGGACCATTCCGGAGATGACGTGCGAGCCCGTAGACGGCGAGCGTCGCGAGGAAGCAGAGCATCATGTCGATCTGTGCCCGTTTCGCCTGCACGACGAACTGTATGGTTGCCAGAAGCGTCGCTGAAGCGAGCAACCCGGTGCGCCGGTCCCACCATCTCGCACCGAGGTCGTAGACGAGCCACAGAACGCCCATGGCAGAGAGGAGTGACGGGAGAAGAAACGCGATGCGGAGCGAGCCCGTGAGAGTCAGAGCCGTTGCAATCGACCAGAAAAACAGGGGCGGCTTGTCCTGATAAAGCTCTCCTCCCACCCGGGGGAAGAGCCAGTCGCCGGTCTCGACCATGTCGCGCGCGATCAGTGCGAACCGCGGCTCATCCGCGGGCCACGGGTCCCGCATCCCGATCCCTGCCGCGATAAAAATGAATGCGGCAGCGAAGAAGAGTCCGATCTGACGCCTGCTCGGCCCTTCGCCGTCGCGAATTTCCGGGTCTGTCTTCATGTCGCTGTCGTGCGGCGCTCGGCGTAGATGAAGTAGAGATTTCTCACGTAGATGATGGCACCGAACGCCTGTCCGAGAATGAACACCGGATCCCTGCGATGGATCGCGTAGGCGAGAAGAACGACGCCGCCGAAGAGGCTGAAGTACCAGAAGGCGAGCGGTACGACGCTCTTCCGCTCCTTCTCACTGGCGAGCCACTGAATGATGAAACGGGCAGAAAAAAGGGCTTGCCCCAAAAAGCCGATGATGAGCCAGATCGTCTTGCCACTCACTGTTTGCTCTCCTCCTCGGTGACCGCGAGATCAGTCTTCGCGCGCTGTCGCAGCCACATCACTCCCAGCAGGTCGACGATTCCGACCCAGAGGCGGTTCCAGACTCCGTATTTCGAGATTCCGTGAAGTCGGGGCCGGTGACGGACCCGCAGTGACTCTACCCGATGACCGGTCGTGCCGAAGAGTGCCGGCAGGAAACGGTGCATGTGATCGAAAAACGGCAGGTCGAGATATGTCTGCCTGTCGAATACCTTGATTCCGCAGCCCGAATCGGGACAGTTGTCGCCGAGCATTGTGCTGCGGATCGAATTGGCCACGCGGGATGATATCCGTTTGACGATCGTGTCTTTTCGCTGCGCACGGTTTCCGATGACCAGCCCTGCGCCGGAGCCATCACGTGTCGCAGCTTCGTAGAGGTTCATGAGATCGGCAGGATCATTCTGACAGTCTCCGTCGAGCGTCGCGATCCAGGGCGCGCGGGCGGCGCGGACTCCGGTTCGGACCGCCGTACTCTGTCCCGAGGTCCTGGCATGGCGCAACAGTCTCACCTCGCCAGCGGCCATACAAGCGCGGACGTTTGCTGCCGTATCGTCGGTGCTCGCATCATCGACAAAGATGATCTCGTACCGCAGACGTCCCTCGAGGGCGTCCCGAATCTCGCGACAGAGGGTCGTCACGTTCTCCGCCTCGTTCAGGACCGGAATCACGATCGACAGATCGAGCTCGTCCATGCTGTTACTCCTTCTGTTCATCGGCACGTCCAAACGTGGTGCAGAACCAGGAACGGGAGCCGGAAAATTACATCCTTCCGCTGACGTCGGGTCAACCACTCGAGTTCAACTATAGGTGAATGACGGCAAAAAAAGGCCACCCGTTTCCGGGTGGCCTCCTGTGAATCGATGGAGCGTGGATCAGAACGTGACGCGTACTCCGAGACGTGCCTGCCAGCGGGACCGGTCGGTGGCCAGAGAGTACTGGCTTCCCGGTTCGAGGGCTCCGTTGAACCGCTCGCGGTAGATCGGCTTTCCGGTCTCAGGATCGAGCCCGGCGTACGTGATCGGCGAGAAGTTCTGGTTCGAAACGTACTCGACCTTGCCGTAGTCCTTGTCGATCATGGCGAGCATGTTGACGACGTCGGCCGTCAGCATCGTGCTGAAACCACTGAACTGCGGCAGTCCGAGCTCGTAGTGCAGGTCGAGCTGACGGGTCCACGGCTCGGTCGCCTCGTAGCGTTCCATCGCGCGACCCGCGTTCGGGTCGAGACCGGCGCCGCGCAGGTAGTCTGCGAATACCGAGTACGGAACGACCTGACGGGAGGAGTTCTGGATGATGACTTCGTCGGCGCTGCCCGGGATGTAGATCAGATCGTTCGAGCTCTGTCCGTCACCGTTGATGTCGGTGCCGAAAAGAAGCGAGTACGGCCGGCCGGACTGCGCGTTGTAGTAGATGCCCACAGAGTGAGAGAAGAGTCCGGTCTCGAAATTGACGGTACCGGAAAGATTGAGCCGATTCTCGGTCTCGTAGGCGGAGCGGGAGAGCTCCGGCTCATAGATGTTGCCGCTGGTGTGATGGAAGCGCCAGTTGGAGCTCGCCGTGGAGGAGCCGCCGTCGAAGGCGGAGTTGGCTTCCTGATGTGTGTAGGAAGCGCCCACCGTGAAGAGCTGTCCGAAGTTCTTGTTGAGCTGGAGCGACTCCATCAACTGATCGCCCTTGCTGGTGTTGGTCAGCAGAAGGGCGTTGCTGAGCGCCGTGCTGCGACGCGTGTAGATCGGACGACCATCGATCGGGCTGACGTTGCCGCTCTCGACGTAGTTGACGTTCTGGTAGTACACGTCCTCGATCGTCTTCGAGTAGAGCACTTCGACCGTACCCTTTACGTTCCAGGGAAGCACGGCGTCGTAGCCGAGCGTCGCACGCCACAGGCGAGGCGCCTGGAAGTCGGGATCAGTGATGGCCGTCTCGAACGATCCACCGCCAGCCGGGAAGCTCGTCGGCTGGTTGTTCGGGTCGGCGACGAATGTCGGAGTGCAGGAGGGCTCAATGCACGAGAGCGAGATCTGTCCGATGCCCGTGCCGCCATATGCATTTGAAACCCAGACGAACGGTGTGCGACCGGAGAAGACTCCGATGCCGCCGCGGACCTGCTGCTCCGGTGCGACCTGCCAGTTGAATCCGAGGCGGGGCGAGATGATCGGATCTTCGTCCGGAGTATCTGAAGTCTTATAGCCAACGGCCTGTTCGACGATCGGATTGTACTTCGGTGAATCCTTGTACTGGTACATATCGGCGCGGAGTCCGCCGGTGATGGTGATGTTCGGCGTGATCGCCCACAGGTCGCTCGCGTAGACGCCGAGCTGATTGACCTGGAACTTCGAGGGATTGATCCCTCCTTCTGCGTACGTGTAGAAGTACTGGGAAGGATCGAGCGCGAGGAAGTCTTCGAGTGTGCGGAAGTAGTAATGTCCGAACGCACTCGGCATGAAGACGTTGTTGAACTCGAAGAACTCGTTATGAGTTCCGACCGTGATCGTGTGGGCACCCTTCACGAGCGTCACATCGTCGGTGAACTCGAGGATGTCCTGATCGAGTGAGTTGGCCGTCGAGAACTGCTCGGCGCCTGCAATGATGTCGGCGTTACGGGGACCCGTTCCACCGATCTCGATTCCGGGGAACGTTCCGGGAGATGCGCGCCGGTCACGGATCGTCGTGAAGTTCACGCGTGCCTCGTTGAACATGGTCGACGAGATGACGCTGTTGAGCTGAGCGACCGTCTGGTTCGTTTCATCCGCGAAGAAGTACGTCGCGTTCGGGAATCGGAAGCGTGAGGAGAAGCGATCCGCGATGACGTCTCTCGATGCGTCGACGTAGTTGTGACGGATCGTGAACTGATTCGACTGGTTGATGTTCCAGTCGAGGCGACCGAAGAGGTTCTCGCTCAGGCTTGCCACGGGTGAGGGAGCCGAGTGTTCCGGGATCGTAGCCGAACTGGTCCATCAGGAAGTTGCGGACGGTTTCAACGTCTGCCGGGCTCTTGAAGTCCTGATAGGTATAGTCGTCATTCTCATCGCGCTGACTGCGCTCGCCGTTGAGGAAGAAGAAGAGTTTGTCGCGGAGAATCGGGCCTCCGAAACGGCCTCCGAACTGCTCGGCGCTGAACTCGTCGATCGGATTGTCGTTCGGGCCGTCACCGACGTACGACGGGTCGCGCAACGAGTAGAACACTGAACCGGAGTACTTGTTGGTTCCCGACCGGGTGATGGCGTTGACGCCGCCGCCGGTGAATCCACCCTGGCGCACATCGTAGGGAGAAACGGCAACCTGGATTTCCTGGATCGCATCGAGCGAGATCGCAAGTGCGTCCGCCTGGCCGCCCGGTGTGCCGGTATCGGCAAGACCGAACAGGTCGTTGTTGACCGCACCGTCGATCTGGATGCTGTTGTAGCGGTTGTTCTTTCCCGCGACTGTCATGCGCGTTGCCGAGAAGTCCTGCGGGTCGACGTTGACATAGGGATTCGTGCGGGCGAAGTCCTGAAGGGTCCGGTTGAGCGTCGGCAGAGTTTCGATCTCTTCGGTCGAAACCGTGGAGACCGCACCGGCGCGGTTCGGATTGATCAGGTCTGCGTCAGCGGTAACGGTGATCGCCTCGGAAACGGTGGCGAGGGTGAGCACCGCGTCGACGTTGGCCGCGCCACCGAGTGGCACGGTCACTGTCTGGGTCTCGAAGGGCCGGAAGCCCTCGAGCGAAATGATCACGCTGTAAGGTCCACCGACACGGACGTTCGGAATGGTGAAGCGTCCGTTCGGACCGCTGTACGCCGTGTAGAGCGTGCCAGTCGGAAGATGGATGGCATCCACGGTCACGCCGGGGAGCGCGCTTCCGTCTGCCGCCGTGACGGTTCCGGTGATGTTGCCGGTGGTGACCTGTGCATAAGCCGCCGGGACGAGCAGGACGGCGATGGACAACAATAGAAGTGGTACTCGAGTGAACCTGAAAAGGGGTGAACCTGACATGAATCCTCCTGGTGAGAACCGTGCGCGCTTTGTCAGCACGCACGCCGAGCGGACCGTCGCCCGGGAAAGTGCCAGCAGGATAGCCTTTTTTCGCCCTCGAGGGGTGTAAATTCGGGGGCAATTTATGGAAGGGGACCAAATTTCGTTCCGGACCAGCGATCGAACGCTTGTGTATCCCGGCCCGGGATCACCGGCGTCGTGAGAGCTTCCAGCCCTCGCCGGGGAATTGCGGGCGGGGGTTGGAGAGCGAAAACTGAGCAAGTGATGATTCAGATGTTGCGGCGCGATAAGTCTTCCTCTCCCCCCTGGGAGAGGGTCGGGGAGAGGGCCTAATGGCGTTGAGTCAAGGGTGCGACCGAGAATCGTCATGCCGAGCGGGCGGGTGGGTGGGCATGCGAGGCAGCTCGCGAGTTTCGTACTCAGTGACGTTCGGCTCCCCTGATCGGAACCAGACATCACCGCTCGTGCCGGCGCCCTCACCCCAGCCCTCTCCCAGGTGGGAGAGGGGGTTGACTCTCGCACCATCGACGATCCGCGGTGCGCCGGACGCGTTCCGTCAGCGTTCCTCTGTCAGCTCGTCGAGTCCAATGTTCATGAGGGCAAACTTCTCCCACCCCCGGAAGTCGTAATGCCACCATTCGGAGGGGAGGGCTTCGAAGCCGTGGCGTTCCATCACCGATCGGAGGATCTGACGGTTTCGCAGCGCGGCTTCCGGCAAGTCCATGTAATCGTGATGAGCGAGTGGTGTGAAAGCATCGTAACCTGTCGGCATCTCGAGCTCCTCGCCCGTTTTCAGATCGACCAGGGTGAGATCGACCGCGGCGCCGCGGTTGTGGCGTGAGCCCCTCGCCGGATCGGCCACGTAGTCCGGATCCTTGTACGGCTCCCACATCATCTCGGTCACCCGGTACGGGCGGTAGGCGTCGAAGATCTTCAGACCGATACCCTCTGCCGCCAGCTCGCGCTGAATATCTGCCAGCGCTGCGGCCGCCGGCGCCCGCAGCCACGCCTCGTCGACCGGATAGAGCACGCGTTTCATGAAATTGTGCTCGGTCGCGTACCGGATATCGAACGATGCCCCCGGAATCGCGGAGCGAAGATCGACGAGCCGGTGCTCCGGAGCATGGCGGACGATCTCCTCGTAGAGGTCGTACGATTCGACGACCTCGAGTCCGTACTGATTGCGCGGAATCGTGATGGAGCTTGCACAGGCGAGCGCCACGAAGAGCAGAGAGAGGGGAAGGGAAAGACGTCTGTTCATGGTGAAGATAGTACCGTCACCCGAGCTTCGCCAGAAGCGCCGGTACCGCCGCTTCGACGTGCAGAATTCTCGGACCGAGACTGAACGTCTCGAATCCCACGCGCTCCAGCATCGACACTTCATTCGGGATGAAGCCCCCCTCTGGACCGATTGCCGCGACGACACCGCCCGGATCGAGCGCCGGGATCGGTCTCGCGCCGGGATGGGCGAGGATTGCGCGTCTAGCGTTCAGGAGAGATGGGAGCTCGTCCTCGACGAACGGGCGGAAGCGTCGCACGAGCCGGACAGTCGGCACGATCGTGTCACGCGCCTGCTCGAGCCCTTCGATGAGCGCAGCCATGACGCGATCGTCCGCGAGCCGGGGACTCGACCAGAAGCTCTTCTCCACCCGCCAGCAGTCGAAGAGGATGATCGACTTGACACCCATGACCGTGATCGTCGAGAGAACCCGCGACAGAACCTTCGGGCGCGGAAGGGCGAGCATCAACTCGACAGAGTGGGGAGGTGGCGGATCCTCCGTCAGATCGAGTTGCAGCGTCGCACTCTCCGGGTCGAGCTGGAGGATCGTTCCGGTCCCCATCTTTCCGCCGATTCTGCCGGCCCGCAGCGTCCCACCTTCTTCGACGTCCAGAACCTCCCGGAGATGAGCGAGACGCCGGCCAGTCACCCGGGCGCGCGTCTCGTCCATCATGTCGTCGTCGCTCAGAAGGAGCAGGTTCATCTGCTCCAGTGTAGACTCTACACTGAGGATGTGGTTCAGTGTAGTGAAACATCAACCGGTCATGCGGTACATTAGGCGCGAGGTCATGTCGTTGATCGAAAGAAGAAACAGGCTGGGGCGACGTTGATCAAGTTCCTGATGGTGTGCGCCGGAGGCGCTATCGGAAGCGGAAGCCGGTACCTGCTGTCCATATGGATCGCCGGTCGCCTCGGAGTGCTTTTTCCGGTGGCCACCCTGAGCGTCAATATCCTCGGGTCGTTTCTTCTCGCGTTTCTCATGCAGGTCACCTTTGCAACGGAGGTGATCTCGCCGGAGCTGAGGCTCGGTCTCACCGCGGGCGTGATGGGAGGATTCACGACGTACTCGACCTTCAACTACGAGACCTCTCTCATGATGCACGAAGGATCGTTCGCGGTGGCCGCTCTGTATGTTGCCGCGACTCTCCTCGGCTGCCTCGTCGCCGGATGGATCGGATACCTCGCCGGGCGAATGCTCGTCGGAGCCTGAGGTGAGCATGTCATCCTGAGCCGCCGGAGCGCAGCGGAGGACGGTCGAAGGATCGCGTGGAGTCATACTCACCCTCAGTTCCCTGATCAATTCAGCTCGAGTCAGCCCGTACGCGATCCTTCCCCCGCGGAGCGGGGTCAGGATGACAGTCGGGCGGAGGTTCGCGATGTCACATCGGGCGCATGGTGCCCTGCCGTTTTACGCCTTCCCGCAGACGTTCGACGAGGAGCTCGCTCAGCGCGAGAAAGAACTTCGCCGCCAGTGCCGGCTGCTGGTGAAGATGCTCGAGCAGTGCCTCACGCTCCCAGCTACGCACTTCGGTCTCTTCACCCGCGCGCACGGAAACCGTCCTGGGGGAGTCGTCGATGAAGGAGACCTCACCGAGGACGTCTCCGGGGCCGACCGTGGCCACGAGTCGTTCCTCGCCCGGGACGAGAACTTCGAGACGCCCGCGTTCGACGGCGAACAGCGCGGTATCCTTCTGGCTCTCACGGATGAGGTAACCACCCTTGCTGATGGTCATCATCCGGCCGAGATCCTCGACATCCTTGCGTTCTTCCGGCTCGAAGTAGCGGAACAGCGGGTGATCGGACTGGGGAGGATAGATTGTGCTCATGGCTCAATGATAATCCAATGATCTCTCCAGAGGCCGCTCCGGTTCACAATGCAGCATTTCCCCCGGTATCTCCCGTGCACTCTACGGAGAATCGATGAAACTACTCAGGACCGCCGTCATTCCGGCAAGCCTCGATGAGGTCTGGATCTTTTTCTCCGATCCGCGCAATCTGGCACGCATCACGCCCGAGTCGATGACGTTCGATATCGTTTCGGCTCCCGATCGTGCGATCCGCAGAGGGGACGAGATCGTGTATCGCCTGAAGATCGCCGGAATCCCCGTACGATGGGTCTCTCAGATCACCGAGGTCGAGGAAAGGGCGATGTTCGTCGATGTTCAGAAGAGCGGTCCGTATTCTCTCTGGCATCACAGGCACGTCTTTCGCGATACCGACGGGGGCGTCGAGATGATCGACGATGTGGATTACGAGCTGCCTTTCGGACCGGCCGGGCGCCTCTTTGGCTCCTGGTTCGTCCGGCTTCAGTTGAAGAGGATTTTCGATCATCGGGCGAGTGCGATCGGTCGGCTGTTCGGGGACGATGAGGCACGAGGATCGCGAGAGGAGAGAAGAGAATGATTACCCGGGTGCTGATCGTCGATGATGACGAAACCATCACGCAACTGCTTGCGCGTCTGATCGAAGGAGAGGCCGACGAGGTCGTGGTGGCCGAAAGCGGCATCCGTGCGATCGATCATCTCTCCCGAGGCTCTTTCAGTCTCATCTTTCTCGATCTGCGGATGCCGGCGGGGGATGGTCAGTCCGTCATTGAGTATCTCGCCACGGCACAGCTCCAGCCAAAGCCGACCGTCCTCGTTCTTAGCGCCGTGGCCGACGACAACACCCGTCTCGACGAGTCGGTCGTGACCGCAGTGATTCGAAAGCCTTTCGACCCGCACAACATCGGGGCGATCGTACGGCGTTACCTGGCGGTCACGGAGGGTTCGGTTTGATCCAGGGCAGACGCTCCGGAATCCTGCTGCACGTCACATCGATGCCTTCGCGCTACGGTATCGGCGATCTCGGACCCGAGTCGGCACGCTTCCTCCGATGGATGGAGAGCTCGCGGCAGCGCATGTGGCAGATTCTTCCACTGAATCCGACCAACCGCGGAGGGTCGCCGTACGGGGCACTCTCTGCGTTTGCCGGCAATCCGTGGCTCATCTCCCCGGAGCGGCTGGTCGAGCAGGGATTGCTCACAACGGGCGATCTCCCTTCCGAGCGTCCGGTGTCGGTCGTCGATTTCGACCTCGTGGCTCAGGAGCGGGAGACAGTTCTGCGCCGCGCGTGGCGGACGGCGCGTGACAGCTCGACGATCCGCGGTGAGATCGAGTCGTGGAGCCAGGAAGTCGAGACCTGGCTCGAAGACTGGAGCCTCTTCGCAACAATCCGGCAGCTCCACGATGATCGCTCGTGGTACGAATGGCCGGAGGCTCTTCGACACCGGGACGAGGCAGCGCTCGGTACGATCAGAGACGA
Organism: uncultured Acidobacteriota bacterium; assembly: GCA_963829355.1. Lineage (GTDB taxonomy): Bacteria > Acidobacteriota > Thermoanaerobaculia > Gp7-AA8 > JAHWKK01 > CAWHHZ01. The sequence goes on along the minus strand of CAWHHZ010000009.1, from coordinate 207,969 downwards.
GCAGAGCGAGGAGCTCGAGTACCAGCGCTTTCTCCAGTGGCTCTTTCACCGGCAGTGGGATGAGCTTCATCGCTACGCGAATCAGAGAGGGATCTCGATCTTCGGCGATGCTCCGATCTATGTGGCAGGTGACAGTGCGGACGTCTGGGCGCATCCGGACCGGTTTTTACTCGACGAGGATCTTCAGCCGACCGTCGTCGCGGGAGTTCCGCCCGACTACTTCAGTGAGACGGGGCAGCGATGGGGCAACCCCATCTACGATTGGGAACGGATGCGGATGGATGGCTACTGGTGGTGGACCGAGCGAATTCGGTCGAACCTCAGGATGCTGGATGTCCTGCGGCTTGATCACTTCAGGGCATTCGCCGGCTACTGGGAAGTCCCGGCGAGCGAGGAAACGGCGGTCAACGGGGAGTGGCGGACCGGTCCGGGATTCGAGCTCTTCCAGAAGATCGAGGGCAACCTGGGAGAGCTGCCGCTCGTAGCCGAGGACCTCGGCACGATCACGCCGGACGTGGAGGAACTGCTCGAGCGCACCGGGTACCCAGGGATGAAGGTGATGCAGTTCGGCTTCGGCGATCCTGACAATATCCATCTTCCACATCGCTATGTCAGGAACATGGTCGGCTATACCGGTACGCACGACAACGACACGTTCCGCGGCTGGTTCGATTCGGCCGGGGAGAAGGAGCGTGAGCACGCGATCCGTTACCTCCACGCCCGATCCGAGAACGCGATTGTTCCGAACGCCATCGAGGCGCTGTTCCGCTCGCGCGCCGACGTCGCCATCATCCCGATGCAGGATGTCCTCGATCTCGGATCAGAGGCACGCATGAACATCCCCGGCACCGCCGAAGGAAACTGGACATGGCGGATGGAGCCCGACCGCCTGACTGAGAAGGATGCACAGAGATTGGCGGGATTATCGACTAGGACCGGCCGAACAGAGCCGATGGTGTGAGGGAGGCAGTCGTCGGTCGTCAGTCGTCAGAGCCCGCGAAGCGGGCGAAAGGTAATAGCCCCCGGCTTCAGCCGGGGGTAGGCGGCGAGAGAGATGCCCACGCGAGCCCGCGAAGCGGGCGACAGGTTCTTCGCGGACGACGTAGCCCACGCCCCTCCTGTCGCCCGCTTCGCGGGCTCGCGGTTTGGTGGGGCGCCAGGACCCCCGGCTGAAGCCGGGGGCTATTACCTGTCGGCCGCTTCGCGGCCTTCAAGGTTTTCGACTGACGACTGCCTCAGTCGTACAACGGAATGAACTCGTCGTCGTCCTGGAAATTTCGCTCCCATTTGAGGAACTCGTAGTAGCCGCAGCGTCGCCGGTCGGGATACTCCCTGCATACCTCGGGGCGTCCTTCGTAGACGGTGCATCGTCTCGTCTTCTTGTCGAGAAACCGGCAGACAGTTCCGTAGATGTCGTCGTTCCGGTGTCGGAGGACCCGCTCGTCCTCCTCCCACATCTTCGTGTATCGCTTCTCCGTGTCCTCCATCGAGAGGCCGAGATGTTCTGCGAGCCTTTCGAGATCGAAGTCTGTCACCTCGATACGGTCGTAGCTGCAGCAGTACGCGGGACACTTGTTGCAGTCGTAGAGTAGAGGTTTATCTTTCGGCGCCATTGTCCGCGCAGTTTACAATGCCGCAGATGGTTGAAGATGAATTGACACGTGAAGATCTCGAGCACAGGCACACCCCCGAGGCGATTCGTCGCCGTCTGGAGGATGGACCGCGGCAGAGCTATCTGAGAGATTGGGTGTACGGCGGGATCGACGGGTCGGTCACGACCTTCGCGATCGTGGCGGGAGTGGTTGGGGCCTCGCTCTCCCACAAGGTCGTCATCATTCTCGGTCTCGCGAATCTCATCGCCGACGGATTCTCCATGGCGGCGGGCAATTACAGTGCGACGCGAACGGAAGAGCAGCAGCTCGAGCATTTCCGGGCGATCGAGTACCGCCACGTCCGGGTCGACCCGGAAGGGGAGCGGGAAGAGATCCGGCAGATCTACGCCGCAAAGGGATTCGAAGGAGAGGATCTGGAGACGGCCGTCGAGATCGTGACTGCGGACGAGGAGCGGTGGGTCGAAACGATGCTCGCCGAGGAGTACGGTCTGCCGCTCGAGGTCCGATCGGCGTGGACCGCGTCGTTCACGACATTTGCCTCCTTCGTGATTTGCGGTTCAGTGCCACTGCTCGCGTGGCTGTTCCGGCTCGAGCAGCCGTTTGCGATCTCCGCGGTATTGACCGCCATCACCTTCTTCGCGATCGGTTCGATCAAGAGCCGCTGGTCTGTCCGGTCGTGGTGGATGTCGGGTCTGGAGACGCTGAGCGTGGGAGTGATCGCCGCCGGCACCGCGTGGGGGATCGGCGCCCTGCTCGGCGGCATGTAGTTGTTGAGCGCCGGCACCCTGCCGGCGGAACGCAGGCTCCCAGCCTGCGTTGTGTCTCAGCTCCTCCCGTGTCGCAGCCTCTCGACGATCGACATCAGCGTCTGCGCATCGTACGGCTTCAGAAGAAATTCGACGTTGGGTCGAGTGAGATACTGCTTGAGCTCCTGCTGATCCCCGTGACCGCTCGAGAAGATGACCGGGAGATCGGGATGATCGCGTGCGATCGCCTCGTAGACCTCGATGCCGTTCATGTCAGGCAGCCCGATGTCGAGAATCATCACCGACGGCCGTTTCTCTTTGACGAACGCGATTGCTGCGGCCCCCGTCTCGACGACGTCCACTGCCTGTTCGTCCAGTTCGAGGATGGCAGCGATTCCGGAGGCGACGATCGCGTTGTCCTCGACGAGCAGAATCGAATTGTCCGATTCCACCATTTCCTCGAGCATCTCGGGCTCGATGTTCTCATCGGAGGGTTCGCTCGCGCGGAGGTACATGCAGTAAGTCGTTCGATGGGAATCGCTCTCGACTGTAACTCTTCCTGACTGAGCCGTAATGAGCTGGTGGACGACCGCGAGCTCCAGCCCGGCGCTCGGATTGCGCTGGCTGGAGAACATCGGATCGAAAATATGTTCGAGCACCTCCGCCGCAAGCTGCGGACCATTGTCCGAGACGGAGAGGGTGATGTAATCATTGCGGCCCGGCGTTGACCACGCGGCGGGTCTCACCTCGACTACGACCATTCCATCCTCGCGATTCCGCAGAACATCACACGCGTTCAGCACCAGATTGAGAAGTGACTGATGAAGAGCCATTGGATCTGCCGTGACTTTGAGGGGCTCGTCAGAGATCTCGATCTTCATCCCGATCGATTCGGGAAGAAGTCCACGGATCTCGCTCTCGACGGTGCTGATCCAGCCACGAAGATCAATGGTTTCGAGCGACACCGAGATCGGCCGGGCGAACGTGAGAAGAGATCGGGAGGTCTTTTTTCCCTTCTCGAGAGCCTCGGCGATCCTCATCGCTGCCGAACGCACCTGTTCGTTGTCCTGCGCTTTCCGTGTGATCACTTCGACGAATGGCTGCGCTCCCATCAGCACGTTGTTGAACTCGTGGGCGACCGCCGAAGCGAGATGCCCGAGGCTCGAGAGACGGGCCGAGCGTTCGAGCTGCTGATCCATCAGACGCCTATGGGTGATGTCCCGGGAAACGAGAACGATCCCGGCGATCTGCTCCCGGTCGATGAAGTTCGCCCCCACGGTTTCGATTGTCAGCCAGTGCCCGGCGGCATGGCGGTACCGGACAGTCGCACGCGCCTCTCGCGCGTCGTCCTTCAGCGCGTTTCGGAAAAGAGTTTCGACTCTTTGGCGGTCTTCCGGGTGAACGGGGTGGAACACGCTCTGCCCGACCAGCTCCTTCGATGAGTAGCCGAAGACCCTGCTAGACGAGGGGCTCTCGTAGACGATGATTCCGTTCCGGTCGACAATGGCGATGACATCAGAGACATTCTCGACGACTGCCTTGAAACGGCCCTCACTCTCCTTGAGCCGTCGCAGAGCCCGTTGCTGCTCGGTCACGTCCGTGCAGGTCCCGATCATCCGCTTCGCGCGGCCGTCCTCGTCACGGACCACGTAACCCCGGTCGAGGATGGATACCCATGTTCCATCACGATGTTGAATCCGATACGTGTGCTCCATGAAGGACATCCCGCGATCGCTGAAGAGACGGGAGAGTTTCGCGTCGCATTCCTCCCGATCCTCCGGGTGAATTCTCTCCATCCACCAGTCCCAGTCATGATCCCCGGAGGGCGCAATGCCCAGAACCGATTCCATCGATTCGCTCCGCCACGCTTTTCCGCTTTCCAGATCGGTTTCCCAGATGATGTCGTTCGTGGCGAGCCGCACGTAGTGGAACAGCTCCTGCTGCTTTCTCAACTCCTCCTCGGCATTGACACGTTCGGTCATGTCGGCGGTTGAGCCGATGACTCGAAGGGCTTTGCCGTTGCCATCCCGTACGATGTATGACCGGTCGAACAACCACGCCCACGATCCATCGGGGCGGCCGACGCGAAACTCTGCCGAGTGCGTCTGGATCGCGGGGTCCTCGAGAGCGTCCTGATAGCTTTGCCGGACCGCCTCGCGCTCCGCAGGATGAACGTTGCTGAACCACCAGTCGGCCTCGGAGCTGCCGGCGGGCGGCTCCGCCCCGAGGAACGAATCGAGCCCCTGTCCGCGTACTGACCCATTCTGCAGGTCCCAATCGTAGATGATGTCACTCGTCGCCGACCGAACGAGATCGAACAGTTCTCTGGCTCTCTCGAGCTCACGAGACGTGCGCGCACGTAGCAACGACTGGACGAATAGCTCCGCGATCATGCGGAGCCGTTCCACAGAGCGGTGCGACCAGCGCGCCTCCCGTCTGCAGGTATCGAAGCCAACCACACCGATCAGTTCCCTGTCCTCGAAGATACCGATGGCCAGAAGAGACTGGATCCCCTGCTGAGACAGATGTTGCCTCACGTCATCGATCGACGGAGGGAAGTCCGCTACGTTGCCGATGAGCAGACACTCGTCATGGTTCACTCGGTCCCTGAACCATTTCATTGCCTCCGCCGGAATCTCACCGAGACGGTCGATCTGGGGCGAAGTCCCGGCTCTCGACCATTCGTGAGTATTTCTCGCCGTGCCATCAGGCGTGAACATCAGCAGGTAGGCGCGGTCGGCGCGCGTGAGATGAGCAATACGTCCCAGGGCCTCGACGATCGTCTGATCCAGATCCGCGGGGCCGGCGCGGAACACGTCCGAGCTGATGTGAAGGAGGCTGTCCTGTTTCCGTCGGGTGATCGTGTCGTCACCCGGGTCCGGTAGGCGCAGGCGGATCTCGATCTCACCTTCGTCTCTGCGGACGCTGAAGGACTCAGCTTCGAAAGGCCTTCCGTCGAACGTTTTCCACTGTCCGCTGCCCTCGTGACGAATCAGTCGCTGGGCGAGAGGCTCTCCATCGAGGCTCCCTCCGAAGAGCTTTGCAGCCTTTTCGTTCGCCGACACGATGAGGCCGCTGTCGTCGATTCGCAGAGCGCCGTCAAATGTGCCGGCTCCCTCGCTCACTGGATCTCTCTCGTGGCGCTCGCGGCTTCCGTTGGCTGCCGCTCCTCGGTATTCGTCAGCGGCAGGAACAGGTGGAACGTGGACCCCTTGCCCGGGGTGGTTTCCACGAAGATGAGCCCGCCGTGAGCCGTGACGATCTGATGGACGATCGCGAGGCCGAGGCCGGTTCCGGTCCGTTTCGTCGTGAACATCGGTTCGAAGATTTTCTGCGCGGTTTCCGGTGGCATCCCCACCCCGGTGTCGCGCACCGCGATGTGCAGGTACGATTCTGGTTGCGAGACCACCCCGAAGTCGTAGTGTGTGGACGATTCGTCGACGGTAGCTCCGATCTCGATTGAGCCGTCGGTTTCCATCGCATCGCAGGCGTTGAGCATGAGGTTCGTGAAGACCTGGAGGAACTGCTCGCGGTCAATCCTGATCGAGCCCTTCGCTTCGCATGGCTCGACGAGAAGATGATGCTTGTCGCGCACGATCCCCTTGCCGAACTCCTCTAGCTTCCGCACGAACTCGGCGGCTGGGACGTCGGTTCTTTCGGGAGGAGTGGGCCTCGAGTACCGGAGGATCTCCTGCGAGATTCTGCGCCCTCGCTGCACGGCGTCGACGACGAACTGCGTCGCCTGCTGCACTTTCTGGTTTTCCGGCGCGGATCTGCGAATCACTTCGGTGAAGGGCTGCACGCCCATCAGCACGTTGTTGAACTCGTGCGCCATGGTTCCGGCGAGTTTGCCGAGGCTCTCGATCCGGTTGAGCTCTTCGATCTGTTTTCGCAGCCTCTCCTGTTCCTGCGCAGCGGTTCGCTTCTCGGTGATGTCACTGACGACGCTCAATCTGCCGATCACCTTGCCGCGGGTGTCGTATCGTGGAACCGTGCTGACGTCGACCCAGCGCTCGAGACCGTCGGGATGGAGAAGACGCGCCTGGAATCCTCCGCGGGATCCCTCCAGGGCCAGCGACACCTGCTCTCGGACGCGCTCCCGATCGTGCGGGGCGAGCAGCATATCCGCCATCGTCTCGCCGCGGATCTGCGACAGCTCGTATCCCACGATCTCGCAGAAGCGTCGATTGGCGAACAGGAGCCTTCCTTCCAGATCGACGAGTGAGCAAGTCCCTCGCTCATCGTCTCGACGATCGAACGGTACTCGCGCTCACGACGCTCCAGCGCCTGCTCGGTGAGAACCCGGGAGCTGATGTCGACGTGCGAGATGACCGCGCCACCATTCTCGAAGTTCAGCGGCGCAGCCTGCATCAGGAACCATCGCTCCTCGCGGGGCGAATGACAGGGGTATTCACTTACGAGAGGCTTTGTGCCCGCGATGACGCGGTCGAGTTGCTTGCGCAGGTCCGGGGGGCAGGCGTCGAGGTATGACGCGCCGGTCCCAACCTTGTCGAGTGACTCGAGACCGTTCTCCCGCGCGAACATCTCCCATGCCGTGTTCACGTGACGGATGATTCCGGCGCGATCGACGACCGCCACCTCGAACGGCATCGAGTCGAGAACGGCGCGGGTGAATGCTTCGCTGCTGCGCACGCGATCTTCCGCCTTCTTCAGATCAGAGATGTCCTGCACCACCGCTGACAGATAGGAAGTCTTCCCGGCGTCGTCCTTGATCGCGGTGAGGGTGAGAAGCGTCCAGATGGGTGAGCCGTCGCGCCGGCGGTAGCGCTTGTCGATCCTGTATTCGTCCGTGCGCCCTTCGAGCAGCGCCTGCTGGCGCTCTTGCTCGGCCGGCCAGTCCTCAGGCCACGTGAGCTTCTCGCATGGCAGACCGATCAACTCATCGTTGGTGTAGCCGAGCATCTCGGCCAGTTGAGCGTTGGCCCACATGACGCGTGCCTGGCGATCGAGCTGGGCGATGCCCACCGAGGATTGCTCGAACGTATCGTAGAAGCGCTTCTGCAGCGCGAAGAGCTCCGCCTTGGCCAGGCGCTCGCTTTTGCGAAAGTTAGCATCCCGGATTTCCCGCTCGAGAGCAGGTCCCAGACGCACGAGCTCGTCTTTCATCACGTACTCGTGCATACCCTTGCGCATCATTCCTACGGCGACCGAGGCGTCGACCGTTCCGGAAACGAGAATGAACGGAAGATTGTCGTCGTGCGCGCGCACGATCTCGACCGCCTCTTCCGCCTTGATGTGCGGCATATTGTAGTCGCACAGAACCGCGTCCCACCCATGATCGCGCAGGAGGTTACGCGAGCGTCCTCCGGCGTCTCCGCACGTTTCCACTCCGGCTCGAATCCGTGGTCACGAAGTGACTTCGACGACCAGAATCATGTCGTCTTCGGAGTCCTCGAGAATCAGTATCCTGGCGTTCAACTACCGCCCCGCTTCGGCGGTCCTGCGTTGAGCAGAAGCCAGTACATGCCGAGTTGTCGCGTCGCTTCGAGAAACTCATTGAATGCGACCGGCTTTCTGACGTAGCTGTTCGCCCCGAGGTCGTAGCTCTCGACGATGTCCTGATCCTCGTCAGAGGATGTGAGTACGACCACCGGAACGAGCTTCGTCTTCTCGCGGATGAACCGCAGGACTTCATGACCGCTGACCTTCGGCAACTGGAGATCGAGAAGGATCAGGGCGAAGTCTTCGTCGCTCTCGAGGATATCGATCGCTTCCTGCCCGTCGGCCGCAACGAGGACTTCGTTGACGAGGCGGTTCTCCTTCAGTGCGATCATCATCAGCTCACGATCGTCGGGGTTGTCCTCGATCAGAAGAATTCTTCGCTTGCTCATAGGAGTTGCTCCTGTCTGTCGTCGATCGTGGCGGCTTCTTCGATGATCCTCCCGGGACCTCGATTATGCTCTCTATTTGCGTCGTGAGCGACCCGGTCGTCGTCTGATGCGGGCAATGAGAACGAGAACGTTGCCCCCTCGCCTTTGGCTCCCTCCGCCCGTACTGTCCCGCCATGCCGGTTGACGATACGCCGGACAGTCGCAAGACCAAGACCCGTGCCATCGAACTCTTCTATCGTATGAAGACGCTGGAAAGGTGTAAACAGCTTGCCCGCGTGCTTTTCGTCGAACCCCGCGCCGTTGTCCCGGACGTAGAACTCCGTGACCTCTCCGTCCCGCGAACCAACCTCGATCTGCGGAGTGTCTTTCCCGCCCGTGAACTTCCACGCATTCGAGATCAGGTTCAGCATCAGTGACTGGAGAAGACGATGGTCGCCGATGACGTGCATGTCCGGCTCGATCGAGATGTCGACCTCACGCTCCGGATCGGCGGCCCGGAGATCCTCGACGATCTCTCTCGCAATTGCGCTCAGGTCGATCTCGTCCAGCCGCAGGTCACCCCGGCTCAGTCTCGAGAGCGTGAGAAGGCCGTCGATGATCTCGCCCATCCGGGTGGACCCTGCGCGCACACGTGAGAGGAAGTGCTTTCCCTCCTCGGGAAGCTCATCGGCGAATCGTTCCACCACCATCCGGCTGAATCCTTCGATCGCGCGCAGGGGCGCACGCAGATCATGCGAGACCGCGTAGCTGAACGATTCGAGCTCCTTGTTCGCAGTCTCGAGCTCGAGTGTCCGCATCTTGACCCGCATCTCGAGGTCGCGGTTCAGCTCCCGCATCCTGTTGTTCGCGGCCACGATCGCGGTCACGTCGCGCGCGACCGCGAATACCTCGTCGGTCTCGGGGTTCAGGGCGGCGTGCCACTGCAGCGTCCGATACGTTCCATCCTTGCAGAGATAGCGGTTCTGAAAATACGGGGTACTCCCCTTGCCGTCGAGCACGCCCCCGCGCTCGCGGGCCGTGGCGTCTCGGTCGTCAGGATGGACGAAGTCGAGCAGGGAGCGGCTCAGCATTTCGTCCGGGGTCCATCCGAGCGTCCTGGTCCAGGCCGGATTCACCTCGATGAACCGCCCTTCCCTGTTTGCCACGGCGAGCATGTCCTGCGACAGCTCCCACAGCAGCCGCCGGTTCTCCGCCTCGCGATCCCGCTGCTCACGGTAAGCGGCCATCTTCGCATCACGCGAGGCGCTCGAGATCGTCGTGTAGAGAAGAAGCGCCGAGAGCAGAATGATCGTGAGCAGCGATTCGAGAGCTCGGACGAAGGAATGATCGAACACTGTGTTGTTCGTGATGAATACGTGGGCCGTTCCGGTAATCGCAGGAATCAGAACGGCAGCGGGAAGAAGTCTTCTCGCAATTTGTCCCGTCGTCGTGTCGGAGAGAATCGCCGAGAGAATCCCCCCCGCAGGCTGTACGACGATGATGACGAACGACAGCAGCAGGAAAGCCACCGCGGTCGGCAGTGGCATCGGTACATAGATCTGCTCGGAGAAATAGAAACGGACTCCGTAGCCGTAGCCGAGCAGCGTCAGCAGAGCATTGGCCGCGCACGCCAGAGAGAGAATGGACACCCGCGAACGGCTGGTGTTCCAGTCTGTCGGCAGAAGCCCGAGCGCAACGGCGAGAAGGAGAAAGCCAGCGCCGGACGCAATCGGAATGCGAAGCGGGTCGAACGCGATCACGTGCGCTGCCGCCGCCGGAAGGGTGAACGAACCGTGCTCCAGGCGATCGAGAGTATTGGGAATGACTCCATAGAGACCTGCTGCGAACGAGATCACGCTCGCGCCATACAACCAGATGCGGTCGCTCTGGTGAGGATGGTGGCGTGTGGCAAGACGCAGCAGCGCGGCACCGATGAAAATGATCACGATGCTGCCGGAGACCTTGAATGGAACGACATCCGGAACCCAGTTCGTGAGCCGCTCGATACCGAAGGTCCAGCCCACGAGCGCCAGCACGCTGATGGCGATGGCACCGCTGCAGGCACCGATCGAGAGACGACGCCACAGTTGTGGCGCCCCCTGATGCATCACGGCGGTTCGGGTGATGTCGTTCACGCCCGTTCCTCGGCTTCGTTGTTTACCTTCCCCGGCAGTCGTCTCCTCGACAGCATCCCTTCGACTGACTGCGCGAGTACTGCAATCCGTACAGGCTTCGCATGGAGAACCGCATCTGGACCACTCTCAGCCCCGATTTCTTCGACGTCGTCGAGGAACTCGGACACGACGATCAGCGACGGTGAAGGAAATCTTTCATCCATGCACATGACGAACCGTCGTGCCGCGTCCAGGCCCTCGGGCTCGATGAGTGGATCAAAGATCACGACGTCATAGTCGCCCGAGGACGCTTCGCCGCTCAGGTTGTTCGTCGTCTCCACGTCGATTCCTCTGCGGCGAAGGAGCTCGGCAACACCGATGAGCATGACGTCGTCGTGGTCGGCGATCAGCACCCGGCCGGTGGCGCCGGAGTGCTTCCTTTCGCCCGAAATCACGATCTGGTCACGCTTGCTGATCATTGCTCTCCCGGGAACCGGCCCTCAGACCTGGTTCCGCTCGAGTGGAAGGGGCGGGAACATCCCGGTTCTCTGATCGACCCAGTTGCCGATTCCGAACAGATTCGATTTCCGGACGACCGGAAATCCGTTCGGGTGGCGGAGTGTGGATTTTTCACCGGTGAGGATCAGCATCCTCGCTTTCGTCTCGGGCCCCAGCTTGCCAATCTCATCGATCAGATCGGAGTCGCCATTCCTCGTCGCATCGCCCACGACGATCATGTCCGGATCGACGTCGAGGATGAACGGAAGCACCCCCTCAGGCGAATGAAGCCACGTGACGTCGAGTCCTCGCGCCGTCAGATACCGGGAGAGGACGTTGCCCCAGATTTCGCACTCCTCCACGAGAAGGACTGTCTGAAGATGGAAGTTGTTTTGCCGTTCGGGGGATCCGCTGGTCTGGTTCTGCATGCTAGTCAAGATAAGGCCCGGGAGCCTTCGTCGGTATCAGCGGGAATCGGGAGTTGTTGTAGGCGATATCTGACACGAGGTGTGGCCGGGGCTCCGTGCAGCGCCGCGCAGGCGGCGCGACACAACCTAGCCCGCTCGGCATGACGATTCTCGGTCGCACCCTTAACTCAACGCCATTACGCGTGTCCCAGGGCTTACGCCGCTGGGCTGGGTTGTGTCGGCCCGCCTGCGCGGGCCTGTGGGGTGAGGTTGTGTAAGCCCGCCTGCGCGGGCCTGTGATGTGAGGTTGTGTCGGTCCGCCTGCGCGGGCCCTGGCGTCGCTAAGTCAGCAGGCCCTGATCGATGGCGTACCGGATCAGGTCCGCGTTGTTCCGGAGATCCATCTTCTGGAGGATCCGGCTGCGGTGCGTCGAGATCGTCTTGGGGCTCAGGTGGAGGGTCGCGGCAATCTCCGAGATCGATTCACCGCGAACGAGCCGCTCGAATACCTCGAACTCCCTGTCGGAGAGACGTTCATGCGGAACCTCTGCACCATCTTCGGCAAGATCGATCGCCAGGATCTCCGCGAGAGCAGGGCTCACGAACCGTCCGCCGCCGGCTACCTTCCGGATCGCGGACAACAGCAGCTCAGGGGCCGCTTCCTTGTTCAGGTATCCCACCGCACCGCTTCGCAGGACACGGCGTGCGTAATTCTCCTCCGGGTGCATGCTGAGGATCAGGATTTTTTTCGACGGATCGACTGCGAGGATCGACTTCATCAGATCGATTCCGCTGTAGTCCGGAAGAGACAGGTCGAGCAGAATGATGTCGAAATGGTCTTTCCGGACGGCGTCGAGTGTTTCCGCACCTGTTCCCGCCTCGGCCGCGACTTCGATGTCGGGCTGCGTCTCGAGGATCTGGCGCAGGCCCGCCCGGACCAGCTTGTGATCATCGACCAGCAGAATACGGATCATTGTGTCTCCTCTCGGTACGGTACCGTGACCCGCACGATCGTCCCCTTCCCTTCGAATGGCTCGATGGCGAGCTCACCCCCGAGAATCTCCGCCCGCTCCCGGATCCCGACGAGTCCGAGGGAGGTCGATCCGGCGATGTCCTCGGGGCGGATGCCGCGACCATCGTCCCTGATTTCCGCGATCAGGTGACCATTCGCCTGGCGCAGGCGCACCTCGGCGCGCGTGGCACCGCTGTGCTTTGCGATGTTGGTCAGCGCCTCCTGGACGATCCGGTAGATCATGATGTCGAGCCCGGCTCCGATCGTGATGTCCTCGGGATGGCTGGAGAGATTTGTCTCGATTCCGTACCGGTCGGAGAACGACGCCACGAGATCGTCGATCGCTGGAACGAGTCCGAAGTCGTCGAGCACTTTCGGGCGGAGCTCCCTGGCCACTTCCCGGACCCGCTTCATGGCGTGATCGATGCGGGAGGCCATGTCCTGAGCTCGCCGTTCCAGCTCCGGCCCGGAAGCATTGTCCCGGATCCACGAGACGTCGAAGGAAAGGGATGTGAACATTCCCCCGAATTCATCGTGAAGCTCACGAGCGATCCGTTCTCTCTCGCCTTCCTGAGCGTTGATCAACTGGGCGGAGAGCTTCTCGAGTGTACGCGTCTTTTCTCGAAGCTCGACTCTGCGCGCGGATCTCCTCGTCGATGTCGATCGCGAGGCCGATCGCGCCGACGACTTCGTTCCGTGCGCTGTGGCGGATCGGCTCGATGTGAGCGCGGAAGATCCGCCCCCGGTACTCCTGAACGACGTTCCCGGACTCGCCCTGCAGAGCTCTCTTCAACGCAACAACGATGGGGCTGTCCTCCGGCATGATTTCCGACATGTGCTGCCCGACGGTCTGATTCGTAGAGCCGGCCGATCGTCGCGAGAGCAGCCCCAACGCTCGTGCCGATGACGAGGTCTCGATCGACGGTCCAGAAGATGACGGGGAGCTGTGAGATGAAAATCTGGAGCCGCGATCGTTCTTCCTCCAGCTCGAGCCGGGATTGCTCCAGGGCTTCTGCATTCTGCCGCTCCTCGGTCACGTCGAGCGTCACACCGAGAATCTCCGATGATCGTGCCGTGACCGTCTCTGCAGCGGCCGGATGTGAGAGCGGAGAGAGCGATCCTCGTAAACGACGGTGTAGTCGCGGGGAGCTCCGTCGCGAAGGGTCGCGCGAACTGAAGGGATTGTGGGGGGCGCGCTGCCGATCTCGTCCATGCTCAGACCGACAGAATGTTCCTGAGGGAGCCCCAGTCGGGTGAGGCCTGAGCCGTAGTTGGTCAGAAAAACCAGATCGGTATCGACCGACCATATGATGGCGGGGACCTGCTCCATCAGCATCCGAAGGCGGTCGCGCTCTGCCGCGAGCTCCTTTCGAGAATGCTCGAGCTCCCTGCGTGCAGCCTCCTGCTCGGTGATGTCGATCGTCAGATCCGATTGCACCGCCGATCGTTCCATCCGGGAGCCTCATCGGTTCGACCCAGCTCTCGAGAAGCCTTCCACTCATCTCCGTGTGATAGGTACCGGGCTTCCCTCGAGGGCCTTCGCCACGACCTCCACCGCCGCGGGCGGAATACGGTCAGCAGCCCGCAGTCCGACAGAACGGTTCGGCGAAAGCCCCAGGAGGCGGAGTCCTGATCCCGCCGACGATCGAATGACGAGATCAGTGTCGACGGTCCAGACGATCGCGGGGATCTGATCAATGATGAGGGAGAGCTTCGATTCGCTCTCTGTGACATCATGCTGAGCCTGTCCCCGCATCAGAGAATTCTGAGCGATCCGGGCCATCGCGGCGAGGAAGTGGCGGTCATCCTCGTCCAGTTCCTCAGACTCCCGGAACATGACTGCGAGGTGCCGCGATTCGGGCGCTGAAGATGCGAACCGCACGGCCGCGGCGGAGCGGTATCCGAGTTTCGTCAAGGCTGGGAAGGCGCCGAGCGAGGGGGAGCTGGCAACCTCGAGCTCTTCGTGAGCCGCCGCGAGGGCCATGATGTCGTCGGCGGGAAACTCGTCGATCGGCTCACTCCCTTCCGTGCGCCAGGATGACGTAACTTCCTTCTGCTCCGGATCATCACTCACGCAAAGCAGGACGGAAGCGTCTGCCCCCAGCCCCCGCGCCGTTTGCTCGGCGATGCTCGAGTAGAGACTCGAGATCTTCCTCGTGGTGATGGCGAGTCTTCCAGATTCGGCGATGATCGATTGCTGTGCGATTCTCTTATTGAGCCTGTGCTGATACGCCACCACGTCGGTGAGATCTTTTGCGATCTGTGTGAAGCCAACGATCTCGCCCTCACGGTTCCGAACGGGCGAGATTGTTCCATCCACCGAGAAGGAGCTTCCATCCGCGCGCAGGCGCAATCCACTGGTTGAAATTGCTCCACTTTTTGCGTCCTCGAGGATCTTTTCGGGAAGACCGTTCTCGCGGTCCTCTGCGGTAAACAGAATCCGGAAGTGCTTCCCTCTCACATCGTCCTGCGAGAAGCCGGTGAGAATCTCGGCTCCCGGATTCCACGTCACGATTTCACCGCTTCCGTTGAGCAGGACGATCAGGTGGTCGGAGATTCCGTCGACGAGAGTCCGGAATCGCTGCTCACTCTGTTTGAAATGTTCGATCGACTCGATCTCGGATTGGAGAACTCGTTCGGCGTGCCGGGCGATCAGAAAATAGATCAGGAGGGCTGAGGTCACGACAAAGAGCGATCCTTTGATCCACTCGAACAAGACCAGACGTTCAGGATCAACGAACAGACGGTCGAACAGCATGCCGCTGACGAGAATCCAGATCAGCCCGAAGACCAGATAAAAGGCGGTCGTGCGCCCAGCGGCCCCGACTCTGATGCGGGAGATTTTCAAACTATCAGACGTGCGATTCCTTGCCAGGAAGTCCCCCTCGTCACCGCTCGGAAAGCTCGAAGTGCAAAGTTCAGAGTTGAGCAGAACGTGAACATTGATCGCCATGGAAACCGCAAATGAAGACACGGACTGTCATTCCGAAGCGAAGCGAGGAATCTCGGCGGGGGACTGCTTCATGGACTTCCCCCCCGCCAGATTCCTCAGTCGCGATGAGGCCGCTCCTTCGGAATGACAGTGTCAGCTTCCGATCAGTTGAACTTTGAACTAGTGTATCAGTCCGGATTCGTTGCCCACACCGAGAGATCAGTCACGAAGCCACGGTCATCCATCTCCAGGAGGGATTTGACGAGATGCGCAATCTCGGTCGGCCGCAGCTTTCGTTCGCTCGGCTTCTGTTCGCCGCCAGCGACGTCGAAGAACTCGGTCAGGACCTCACTCGGGTTGACCTGCATCACCCTGATGTTGTGCTTGCGCAGCTCGGCTCGCCAGCACTCGGTGAGTCCGGTGAGCGCGAACTTGGAAGCGGCGTAGGCGCTCCCTCCCGCAAACCCCTTGCTGGCCGCGGTCGAACCGATGTTGATGATGTTGCCGTAGTCCTGCTGGACGAAATGACGAGAAGCTTCGCGGGCGACGAGTGCGGCGCCGAAGACATTCGTCCGGAAGACCTCCTCCATCATCTCGAGCGTGAGCTTCTCGAGGGGAGCGAAACGTCCGAAGCCGGCATTGTTGATGACGACATTGAGCCCGCTCAGAAGATCGATGGCTCGGTTGACCATTTGCACGACCTGTTGTTCATCGGAGACGTCGCCCGGAATGGCCGCAGCTTTGATCTGCGCGGCCGCTTTCTCGAGTCGTTCCTGGTTGCGAGCCGCAATCGCGACGCGCGCGCCGCTCTCGCGCAGCACTCTGGCAATCTCCAGCCCGATCCCCGAGCTTCCTCCCGTCACGAGCACCTTTGCATATCTGAGCTCCATGTCTCCTCCCGGGGCGATCATATGTCATCCTGAGCGCGAGACTGTGTGAGAACGCCTCGTGAATCGAGGCTGTGACTTTGGAGTGCGGTGCTCGCCGGAGGACGAGCCCCGCTTTGGATCCCGTGGCAACCACCATCGAGGCCGCAATCGGGACCAGTCAGGAAATTTCCACTGCAGCTTGCAACCCGCCGCAGCCCGTAAGGCGGCGTGATGTAAAGCTGAGCTCGTCCTTCGGCGAGCTCAGCACTCCAAAAAAGACGGTCGCGAAGCCGATCGGTTTTTCACACAGTCTGGCGCAGCGAAGGATCGCGTACGAAATGACTCGAGGTGAATTCGCAGCGAAGGATCGCGCACGAAATGACTCGACGTGAATTGCGAAGAGATTCAGGGCGAGTATGACTCGACGCGATCCTTCAGGATGACAAGCGCGGTCGGCTGCCCTATGGAAATAACCCAGCCTTAGACCTGTTCCAATTATTGTGAAGCATCTGAAAGAGAAACTCCGGGAGCATCACATTCAGCCTTCCGCGCAGCGAATGGCCGTGGGGGAGTACGTCCTCTCAACCAAGGATCATCCGACGGCGGATGCGATCTGGACGAAGGTGAGCGAGAATTTCCCGATGATCTCGCGCGCGACCGTTTACAACACGCTTCATCTGTTTGTGGAGCGGGGCCTCCTGAAGGAAGTGCGGATCACCGGCGGAAGTGTGGTCTACGACCCGAAGGTGGAACCACATCATCATTTCATCGACGAGGAGAGCGGCAGCATTCATGACGTGCCGTGGAGCGCCGTTGATGTTTGTCGCATCGACGACCTCGACGGTTTCGACGTCCACGAGTACCAGGTTGTCATGCGTGGACGGGCCGGGAAGCAGCACTAAAAAAATTTGATGAACGCTGCCGCCGTCGCACTCGAGCTCGGCGTCTGGGGCAATGACGCCGCTTCGCCTCTCCAGTACCGTGAAAGAAACTGTCATCCTGAGCCGCCGGAGCGCAGCGGAGGACGGTCGAAGGATCGCGTACGGTCCGACTGTCAGGACGGGAAGTACGCGACAGTCAGGACGGAACCGATCCTTCGCTACTCTGAAATTACTCTCCGCCTGTCATCCTGAGCCGCCGGAGCGAAGCGAAGGGACGGTCGAAGGATCGCGTACGGTCCGACTGTCAGGACGGAAAGTACGCGACAGTCAGGACGTACGCGATCCTTCGCTTTGCTCAGGATGACAGAGTGGGCGGTGGTTCGGTGCCTCCCTCCCCGCGCTGCCGATTGGATTACGATTCGCATAAGATCGGTTAGCATCAACTACACGAAAAAAACAGGTCGCGAGCTTCTCGCGATCACTTCACATCTCGAGGAGCACGCATTGAGCGAAACGAAACCGCAGTACACGCCAGACTGGCTGAATATCGCCTTTCTCTCACTGACACCCGTGGTCGGAACGATCGGAACCCTTCTCTGGACGATGAAGGTCGGTTTCGAGCCCTGGATGCTGGTACTGCTGGTCGTCAGCTACACGCTCGTCGGTCTCTCGATCACCGCCGGATACCACCGTCTCTTTTCTCATCGATCGTACGACGCCTCTCCGGTCGTGCAGTGGTTCTTCGGCTTTTTCGGCGCGATGGCTGCGCAGAACTCGATCCTCTGGTGGTCGTCCTCGCACCGGGTCCATCATTCGTATGTCGACAAGGACTGGGATCCGTACAACATCAAGCGCGGCTTCTGGTGGGCGCACATCGTGTGGGTGTTTTTCCGGAACGAGGAGCGAGACGATACGTTTGCCAACGCGAAGGATCTCCTCGCGAATCCGATCGTCATGTGGCAGCACAAGTACACGAAGGCGATCCTGATCATCGGCGGCTTCGGAATCCCGACGCTGATCGGCTTCTTTTTCGGTGATGCGCTCGCAGGCCTGCTCTGGGGCGGTTTCCTGCGTGCAACGCTCGTCCATCACAGCACGTTCTTCGTCAACTCGCTCGCCCACAAGGTCGGCAAGCCGGCTTACAACTACGACGTCTCGGCCCGCGACAACTGGATGGTCGCCCTGCTGACGTTCGGCGAGGGTTACCACAGCTTCCATCACCGCTTCGCCGCCGACTTCCGCAACGCGATCAAATGGTACCAGTGGGATCCGTCGCAGTGGCTCATCCGGATCATGTCGAGGGTCGGGCTTGCCCGCAACCTACGCACGACTCCGGCGCCGCTGGTCGAGAAGGCTCGCATGACCGCGTCGATGCGTCAGATCGAGGAGCGGATCTCGTCAGCACCCGCCCCTCTCGCCGAAGAGGTACGGACCCGCATTTCTGCCGCAACCGCGAAGCTCGAGCACGCGTTCGAGCTTTGGAAGCAGCATACGGCGGAGCGTACCGAAGGGATCGGACGGCAGTGGCGCGAGACCCGGCAGAAGTCGCGGGAACTGGTCCGCGAAGCACGGCGTGAGTGGACTGCCGCTCTCCAGCTCCTGTCGAAGGCGCGCGGCCACACTGTGTCAACCTTGTAACCCCGGGGAACAAAACCAGCGGCACCGGCGCTTCGTATCCGATATATGCCCGAAAAACGCGAGAAGACCTCGAAGCGCAACGAACAGGAAGAACCACGTTCTTTCGGATCGATGATCTGGCAGGAATGGATCAAGCCGATCATCATCATCCTCGCGGTACTGGCACCGCTCCGATCTGCCGTCGCAGACTGGAATGACGTCCCGACCGGATCGATGAAGCCGACGATCCTCGAAGGAGACCGCGTCGTCGTCAACAAGCTCGCCTACGACCTGAAGGTTCCCTTCACCACCTACAGGATTGCAACCTGGGACAACCCCGAGCGTGGTGACATCGTCGTGCTCTTCTCGCCCGCCGATGGACGTCGTCTGGTCAAGCGCGTCGTCGGTCTGCCTGACGACACGATCATGATGAGAAACAACGTTCTCTTCATCAACGACGAACCAGCCGAGTACGATGAGATCGACTGGTCGACCCTCGCCGGGATGCAGTTCTCCGACGCGGAGAGCGCCCTCTTCGCCACCGAACGTGTCGATGATCGGGTGCACGTGATGATGTCGATGCCGGGGAGACCGAGTATGCGCAACTTCGGACCGATCACCGTTCCGGAGGATGAATACTTCGTCATGGGGGACAACCGGGACAACAGCTACGACAGCCGCTGGCTCGGCTTCATCGAGCGCCGCCGGATCGTCGGAGAGGTCTTCGCGGTCGCCTTCTCGCTCGACCGGAACCACTACTTCAAGCCGCGATTCGATCGCTTCTTTCAAGGGCTGGAGTAGGGCAGCCGACTGACGACTGACGACTGACTCCCCTCACCACCGTTCGGTCGCACCACCGCCGCCGAAGCTGCCTCCGCCGGGTGATTCCGTCGCGGGGTCGCGTGAAGGGGTGATTGCGATGGTCGCGGCGATCTCCAGCAGCTCCGAATCGCTCTGACCGAGCTTTTGAGACGTCCAGCCATTTCTGGGCTGTCGCAGCGCTCGCTCGGCTGCGGCGGTGAGCGCGACGATCGCAATTCCCGCCATGGCCAGCCTCCACTCGAGGGGAAGCGGAATCATGCGGCCGGTGTCGTAACCGGCGACGATCATCAGTGGCACCGCCGTCCATAACGTCACGACGTCACGGAGCTTGAGGCCAATCACGATCAGGATCACGATGGCCACGCCTGTTGCGAGAGTGGCGAGCTGATTGTCTGCCGCATAAAAAGCTGCTGCGAGGACGGCGGCGATCTGCGTCCAGATCAGGCTGAGCTCGACAAAGGGCGATTCGATCCGTCTGCCTCTCGCGAGCGCACATCCCAGAGCAACAGCCAGAGTGAAACCGATCACGATCAACGCGTTCGATGAGAAAACCTGATCGAGCAGGCCGACCACGAACAGGAAGGCGAGGCCGTTGAAGAGTGGCGCTCGTGAACGAATCGCTGCCGCCGCGCTCGCAATCGCGAGAAGGGAGAGCAGCGTTTCGCTCGTGATCCCGGAGTCTCCGAACGCGACCACCACCAGCCACGCACCAGCGAGCGTCCACCCCTCCTCGGCGCCGGTGTGCCGCCAGCGGAGCTTCCAGCGGACCAGTTCGGCCGCCGCGATGCAGATCACTGCCGCGACCAACTCGTTCTGAGGGAGGTCGACGGCTCCGAGAAACGCGTAGAGCAGTCCCCCACTGAGCATGCTGATGACGACGAGGACCAGCCGGAGGAAGAACCGGAACCGGCGCCCGTCTCCGGAGAGGGAACTGCCGAGGGCGGCCGCCTGCTCGCGCGGCAGAAGATGACCTCCCCACGTGTGCAGGCGATCACGAAGCACGTCACGTCGTTCGATCTCGAGAGTCGTCATGATTCCTCCCTCCGCCTGATGAAGAAGGTGATCAGGCCGAACACCGCGGCGAGAGAGGAGATCATGAGCCACAGCGTGACGAGCACACCGTCATCGACATTCTCCACGATCAGGATATCGATCCCGATCAGGAGATAGATCGCCACCCAGATGAACTGGAGGTTGTGGCCCTCGCTGTAGCGGATCCACAGCCCCACCAGAACGGCGACGAGAAGCAGAGCGATCAGGCCGGGACCCTGGGAGCCATCGTTGGCGATCATGATGAGGGAGCCCCAGAAGGCCAGCTGGACGGCGGCATTCTCGAGAACCGGTTCGAATCGCTCATCCGGAAACCGGAGGTGAATCAGCCTCCATACGAGAACTGCCCCGGCGGCGGCGAGAAGTCTGAGTCCCCCGTCGACGCCCTGCAGGTCGAAAACCTCCTGGCGGTCGACTCCGAACCAGGCGGAGAGAGATGCCACCGCGACCGTGAACACCAGGCGGTTTCCGGTCGCGTATGCGAACGCTGCGTGAATGGCAGCAAGAATCAGCAGATGATGTGTCCAGTTCGCGAGCAGCACGAACTGTGATTCTGCCCATGCAACGACGGCAGTGAGCAGGAGCGCTGCGAGTAGCCCCACGTAGTCGGCCGCTACGGTGGCTTCCGGAGAGCGGCGCCGCATCACGATCGCTGCTCCGTAGGCGGCCCCTGCGAGGGCGAGACCGACGATTGTCACGACGACAGGGCCGAGCTGCTCGAGGTTTTCCGCAAACCACACTCCGGCACCACCGACGATCATCGACACCCCGACCCAGAGAAGGAATCGGAGAAGCCCGTGAACGCTGACCATTGAACGCTCTTCGACTGCGACGAGGACCGATGCTCGTTCCGCTGGCAGTACGCCGTCAGCGGCGAGCTGCTCGATCTCCGGTTTGAGGGAAAGCATCCGCAGATGATAGGGCAAAGAGAGGTTCAGAGACGAAGAGGCGTGGACGTGGGTGGACAGGAGCGTGGACAGATGCGTGGACAGGAGCGTGGACCTGAAAATCGACACAGTTACTACTGCGCGCCCGGCCGTTCGTCCACGCCTCCGTCCACGCCTCCGCCGTCCATTTCGTGACAACTTCCCCTGCGATGCTCTACCATCCGGTCGCTTGATGAAGTCCACCTCGAAGCTCAGCGCAACCATCGATCTCGTCCGTCCGTTCACGTTGCTTCCTCCGCTGCTCGGCATCGTCTCGGGAGCGATCTGTGCGTTTGGATCGGTCCACAATCCGGATCGTGACTATCGCCTCACCCTGAGTGTCGTGCTCACTGTGTTTCTCGGATCGCTCTGCGCGTCGCTTCTGAACGCCGCATCGAATGCGATCAACCAGATCTACGATCTCGAGATCGACCGGATCAACAAGCCGAAGCGCCCCCTCGTGACGGGAGTGCTCTCGCTGGGTGAGACGTGGACGATCACGATCATCCTTTACGTCCTCGCGCTGGTGCCGACGTGGCTCGTGGTCGTCTATCCATTCAGCACGTTCATGGAAAAGCTGCTGGCGCCGCTCGAGTACCACGAGTGTTTCTTCATCTATCTGGCCGGATTGCTTTTCACGTTCATCTACTCGGCTCCGAAGCTCGGGCGGACCAAGCGCCACGGGATGCTGGCGAACTGGACGATCGCCATCCCGCGCGGATGTCTCCTGAAGGTCGCCGGATGGTCGATGGTGGCGCACATCTGGTTTGCCGAGCCGTGGTTCATCGGCTCGATCTTCATGGTCTTTCTCATCGGCGCCGCGTCGACGAAAGACTTCTCCGACATCGAAGGAGACCGAGCGGGCGGGTGCCGCACGCTGCCGATTCTCTACGGTTTGAAGAAGGCTGCCTGGATCATTGCGCCGTTCTTTGTTCTCCCGTGGCTGATGATTCCGATCGGCGTCCTCACTCCGGACCCCTGGGGAAATGGGGAGCACGCGATCCTCACCGGAAGTCCAACGGTGCTTCTCGGCCTCTCGGCGCTGCTGTCGGTCTGGGGCATCTACACCGGGTGGCTTCTCGTGCGCCGCCCCGAGGATCTCGCCCGTGTCGAGAACCACCCGTCGTGGGCGCACATGTACATGATGATGATGGCGGCTCAGATCGGATTCGCCGTCGCGTATCTTTGAATTTGAAGAAGGCCCCGCCCCGCGCAGCCTCATGCAACACGCGCGCACTCCCCGCGGACCGCGCAGGCTTCGTGCACTATCATGGTCACATGAACAGTGAATCAAAGATCGCCCTCTTCATCGACCTCGAGAATCTTGCTCTCGGCGTGCAGGAGGCAAAGTACAAGCGTTTCGATATCGACCTTCTCGTCGAGCGGCTGCTGGAGAAGGGAAAGATCGTCGTCAAGAAGGCGTACTGCGACTGGGAGCGGTACGGAGACTACAAGCGGCCGTTCCACGAAGCCGCCGTGGAGCTGATCGAGATTCCCGCGAGGGGATACTCCGGCAAAAACTCGGCGGACATCCGCATGGTGGTCGATGCGATGGACATGGCGTGGTCGAAAGAGCACATCGGCATGTTCGTCATCGCGTCCGGCGACTCCGACTTCTCGCCACTGGTCTCGAAGCTCAAGGAGAACGACAAGTTCGTGATCGGCGTCGGGGTGAAGAACTCGTCGAGCCACCTCCTGATCGACAACTGCGACGAGTTCATCTTCTACGAGGATCTGGTCCGCGAGCAGCAACGTCCCGCGAAGTTCTCGGGCACCAACGAGAAGCAGGCCGAGGTGTTCAAGCTGCTCCTCGACGCGATCAAAGCTCTGATGAGAGAAAACAAGGAGATCCTTTGGGGCTCCATGATCAAGCAGACGATGCAGCGCAAGCGACCCACCTTCAACGAGAGTTACTACGGGTACGATGCGTTCAGCGAGCTGCTCGAGGACGCCCAGGACAGTGGCATCATCAAGATGAAGAAGGACGCGAAGTCGGGAACCTACATCATCACCGGTTTTGCGAAGGATCCGTACGGAAAGCGGGAAGACGTCTGATCGGGCGTCCTGGCCTCGACTGATGGCAAAGCTCACGAACCGGTCACACTACCCCGTACTGATCGTCGGCACCGGTATCTCCGGTCTGACTGCTGCGTTCTCTCTCGCGCGCTCTGGCGTGGAGGTCCTGCTCGTCACCAAGACCTCGGATCCTGCCGAGTGCAACACGTCGTGGGCCCAGGGCGGGATCATCTATCAGGGTGCGAACGATTCCCCGAGAAAGCTCGTGAACGACATCCTGCAGGCGGGGGCGGGTCTCTGCGACCACGATTCCGTCAAGTTTCTGGCCAACGAGGGACCGAGAATCGTCGAAAAGATCCTGATCGATGAGGCGGATGTCCCCTTCTCGAAGACTCTCGAGGGAGAGCTCGATCTGGCGCAGGAAGGCGCGCACTCGGTCTCACGCATCATTCACGCGGGAGACGCGACCGGCAAGGCGATCGAGATCGCTCTTCTGAGGATGGTGCGTGAGGAAACGAACATCACGCTCATCACCGACGTCACCGCGGTGGATCTCCTCACGACGCAGCATCATCCGGAAGACATCCAGATCCGTTACCGGCTCGAGAACGAATGTGTGGGCGCGTACCTGCTCGACAATCTCACCAACGAAGTCTTCACGGTCTTCGCCGACTACACAATTCTCGCGACCGGTGGGATCGGGCGTGTCTACCTGCACACGACGAACACCCGGAACACCATCGGTGATGGTGTCGTGATGGCGCACCGCGCGGGTGCTCGGATCATGAACGAAGAGTTCGTGCAGTTCCACCCGACGGCGCTTGCCGCACCCGGTGGGACGCATTTCCTGATCTCGGAGGCTCTGCGCGGGGACGGTGCGCGGCTGATGAATCAGCGTGGCGAGTACTTCATGGAACGGTACGATCCGCGTCTTCGGGATCTCGCGCCTCGTGACATCGTCACCCGCGCCATCGTCGAAGAGCTCACGACGGCGAAAGAAGATTACGTCTATCTCGATCTGGCGAACTTCTACAAGGGACGTGAGCCGATCCCGGAACGCTTTCCCACGATCTACGAACGTACCCGGAGCATGGGGATCGACATGGAGAACGAGCCGATTCCGGTCGTCCCCGCCGCTCACTATTTCTGCGGAGGCATCCTCGTCGACAACTTCGGTCAGTCGACGCTCCAGCGGCTCTACGCAATTGGCGAGACCTCATGCACCGGTGTGCACGGAGCAAACCGCCTCGCCTCGACCTCTCTACTCGAAGGACTGACCTGGGGATTCTACGCCGCGGCCTCGATCCAGCACCGTTCCAGTGTTCCGGAGTCCTCGGAGGCAGGAACTGGCCGTTCCGGCTCCGGGAAACGTGCCGGCCTCGAGGAACGCGGCGCTGCGGCGGTACGTCGGGCGATGTCCTCCCGGCCCGCCGGGGTCGGGATGGTCGACCGCAAGGTTCTCAAGTCGATTCCCGACTGGCGCCAGCCCCGCGGCGAGAGCAGGGAGGACCCCGCACTGATTCTCCAGGACTGGACGACGATCCAGCACACGATGTGGAACTACGTCGGGATCATCAGAACCGTCGAACGTCTCAAGCGTGCCGTGGCCGACGTGAGGGAGCTCGGCAACCGCCTGACCAAGTTCTACCACGAGAGCCCGATCTCCAAAGAGATCGTCGAGCTGTTTCACGGCCAGCAGGTCGCCTCGCTCATCACCACCGCCGCGATCAAGAATCCGGTCTCAAAAGGGGCGCATTTCAGAAGATGAGGAAGAGCGTCAGTCGTCAGTCGACTGACGACTGACCAGCCCTTTCTCCAAAAAAAATCGATCTTTCTCAGAAATATCCCCCAAATGGAGGATGATTCGAGGCTTCGAAACTGGCACTATACGCGTGCTTGAGATGGGAAGGGTGGTCGGTTGAGATGTCGGCAACGGTTGCCATCCACACGAGACGCGGCTGAGACTTCCGGTGACTGTTGAAGCCTTGACCGATCGCCCTGACTTTCTCGAGCTTTTTTTCTTTTCCCCTTCGCCCGCCTTCGTTTCCCTTCCTGCCACAGAACGACAGCCGTGATGACCGGTGCGGCGACCAGCGCCACCGCGAACGCTCGTCCCCACACGCCTCGGGATCGTGGCAGGTTGTGTTGCACCACCTGTCTGGTACTGAGCACTGCATCTCCCGCAACTCCCGCCAGAAGCGCCGCTACCAGCCGGTCATCCCACCTCTCGAGCAGCCGGAACAATCCCGCTGCCATGATCAGATCAAAGATCACCCAGTAGTTTCTGACCCGCCGTGAGGGAAACCAGCGCGTCGGATCCGCCCACACGAGAAAACCAACCCATGGGATCAGGAGCACCGCGATCAGGCGGATCGAGAATCGGGGGGTTCGAAACACCGAGGCGAGAGCGAAACGAACGATATGTCCGGGTGCGAAGGCGTTCAGCACGTCGAAAATCGCTACGGGGACAGGGGTCGAGGCCGGGTAGGCGAGGTAGACATCTTCCCATCTCGACGGGCAGAGCTTCGATTTGAAGCGGTGGATGCCTCCGAACGGATAGAAGTCGCTCAGCATGCTCCGCACGGCCCGCTGCCATAGTTCGGTACCAGCGAGAGGAGCCAGACCCATTGTCGCCTCACGCGCACCTCTCCGGAGGGCTTCGCGCATGACCGCGTCGATGAGCGCTTCGCTCGTTCCATTGGGGGCGGCCTCCGATCGGATCAGGTCCTCGATGAACCAGGCGTCGCGGCCGTAGATGGGCACGGCGACGATCAGTGCGATCCACCGGCCCTCTCGACGAGCGGCGAAGTAGATGCGTTCGCCGGAGTTGCTCCACGGCTGCAGATCGACGAGAAACTCCATCGCCGGCATCGGCCTCTCTCCCACCCACTCGTCGATGAGGCAGTCGAGCGCTTCTCTCGCGGGCGTTTGTTCTCGAACCTGCTCAGGATCGATCTCGACGATCGAGACACCGGCCTTGAGTGCCCGCTTCACCTGACCGCCGATGCTTCGATGGCTCGAGGCCAGCTCGGGCCATTCGCTCAACCGCCACCACGGCTCGCGGCCGATGGGGAGAATTGCGAGCCTGTCGTCCCAGTCGCCGGCCGTGCACGCGACGGAGAAAAACGAGGGCCTGCGACCTGCTGCCCTGGCCGCCGCAATGAAGCGCTGCGCCATTCCGGCGACCTCGCCGGTTGGTCCGATCGGTTCACCGGCGGCGACCCAGGCACCACCGGTATCGACGAATCCGATGCACCCTTCGCCATCGTACCAGTGCGACATCCCGAGCTCGAGCGTCTGAAACGACGTCGTCGTACGGCCGAAGCGGCGCACGATCTCCAGAGGTTGGGCGCGGGATCCGGGGGGCGAGGAGCTCATCCTTCCAGCTCGATCTTCCGCTGGAGCAGGTTCATCAGATCCTTCAGCGTGAGGATGCCGAGGAGGTGTCCGTTGCTGACCACCATGAGTCTCGATTCTCCCGACTTGCTCATGCGAGTCAGCGCCTCGAGAGCGTCCGAGTCAGGAGCGATGGTGTTCGTCTCATCGCACGGTCTCGTGATCGAGCCGACGGTCTGCCGGTTCCACTCTGAACGTTCGAGCTCCTTGACCGCCCTCGTCGTCACGCATCCGATCAAACGGTCATCGTCAGTGACGGGAAACATCTTGTGGTGGTAGCGATAGACGTAGTTCTCGACGAGATCCGAGACGGGTATCGCGCGCGATACCGTAATCGCTTCGGTGCGCATGATGCGCGTGACGGGCTCGCCCTGGAGGGTCTCCCGCACGATCACGTTCTTGTACGACATGCTCGCGGCGTTGCGGAGAAACATGCCGATGAGGAACCACCAGATCCCGCCGATCACGTTGTTCATGAAGACACTGACGATACCGAGGACGATCAGGAGAATGCCGAAGAACGATCCGAGGTATGAAGCCACTCGCGTGGCCCACCTGAGCTGGCCTTTCCACATCCACAGAAGTGACCGGGCGACGCGGCCTCCGTCGAGCGGAAACGCGGGGATCATGTTGAACACCACGAGCATGGCGTTGACGAGACCGAGGTACCAGAGGACGCCTAGAATCTGTCGGGGAAGGGCGAAGAGCTCGCCGAGCATCGCGAGGATCAGGAAGATGATCGAGATGACCACACTTGCAGCAGGTCCGGCAAGAGCCATGAGCAGTTCCGCTTTCGCGCTCGGCGGCTCATCGTCCATCTCCGCGACTCCTCCGAACAGGAAGAGCGTGATTCCTTTCATCGGAATGCCGAACTGCCGCGCGACGAGAGCATGAGAGAACTCGTGCGCGATGATCGAGAGAAAGAGCATGACCGTACCCGCCACGCCCATGATCCAGTAGTTCATCGGCTCGAGGTCCGGCGCGAGGACGGGAAAGCCACCGGTCGCGAGCGACCATGTGACGAGGGCTGCGATGATGAGCCAGCTCGCATCGGCTTTGACGCGAAACCCGAAAAGGTGGAAGAGCGTGACCGACCGACCGAACATCCCGCCGTATTGTGATGCAAGAAGTAGTGCAGGAGTGAATCGGGGCTAGCCCGTATTTCTCACCAGATATCGTGACGAGGCGGCGGAGAGTGGTGCGGATGCAAGGCGCGCGAAGGTTCGGCCCCGCAGGCATAGTCGACACTATGTCGAGGAGCCGAATCGAGCGCAACGCAGCAGACGCGCCGCTATCCGTCGCCGCAGTAGAAAGCTGGTGAGAAATGCGGGCTAGCGCTGAGTCTCCCGAGGCTTCAGGTCGTGGTGTCGCAGAAAATCCATGAACTTCTGATAATCGGACGAGGCAATTCCCATCGTGGACATTGCGTCGCGATAGCTGCCTCCGTTGTCGCGGCAGGCGCGTTCGATGAGCGACCTGACCTGAGACCGGTTCAGGTCCCGTGAGAGGAATGGGGCATGGACGGCGTCCCAGAACGACACATCGCCCGCGCGGAGCTGAACGTAGATCGCCTCGACGGTCGGCTGACCCGGATTGACGGCGGAGATCATCCCGCTCCGGAAGTCATCCGGTTCGATCCGGTTGCCGTCTGCCATGGCGTAGCCGAGAGTCGTGAGACTGAGAAGCTCCCGGATGTTGCCCGGCCATCGGTACCCGCTCAGAAGCTCGAGCGATTCGTCGCTGAAGTACTTCTCGACCCCGTACTGAGCCTGCAGCTTGTCGAGGAACGCGCCTGCGAGTCGCAGCCAGTCGTCCCCGCGGTCCCGCAGCGCAGGTGCCCGGATGAGGAAGTACTGCAGGCGGAAGAAGAGGTCGTGACGAAAGTACTCGCCGACCCGAAGGTCTTCCGGTTCTCGATTTGTCGCTGCCACGACGCGGACATTGACCCGGCGGCTCGTTTCCGAACCGAGGGGCTGGAACTCTCCCGAAGCGAGGGCGCGGAGCAGCATCACCTGCGCGTTCATGTGCAGGTCCCCGATCTCGTCGAGGAAGATGACACCGCCATCGGCGAGATCGAAGCAGCCTTTGCGGTCGACGGTTGCGCCCGTGAAGCTTCCCCGTTTATGTCCGAAGAGCTCGCTGACGGTGAGATTGCCCTCGCGGTACTGAGGGCAGTTGACGGGTACGTAAGGCTTTCCGAGTCGGGGACACAGGAGATAGATCGCCTGAGCGACCAGCTCCTTGCCGACGCCGCTCTCACCGACGAGCAGAACCGGCTCGTTGAATTGTGCAACCTTCTCGATCTTCGTCTGCAAGTCGATCAGTGCGTCGCTGCAACCGACCATCTCAACCGCCCGAGCCTTCCCCCACCGCTCGATCGAGCGCTCACGGACTCGCATGGCAAAAGGCGTGAGCCAGTCACTACGCGAGCCCATCAGAGAATTTTGGAGTTGGGCCGTACTCATTTCAGATCGATCTGGAACCGTCAATCGTAGCAAACTGGCGGTCCTGCTCCAACCACCAAAACTGTCCGCCGTTGCGGCGGACAGGCGGAGATGCGAACGGATCGTCTGGTGCGGATAGAATACGCGCCCATGTTGCGCCCCATCGTCGTCACGCTGGAGATGATCAAGATCCAGCACACCATCTTTGCGCTCCCGTTTGCGTTTCTCGGGGCGTTTACCGCGGCGGGCGGAGTTCCCACGCTCCGCGAGATCTTCTGGATTCTCGTCGCCATGGTCGGAGCACGATCCGCGGCGATGGCATTCAACCGCCTCGTCGACGCCGACATCGACAGCAAGAACCCCCGAACTGCCGGCCGCGCCCTGCCCGCGGGTCTGGTGAACCGAAGCTTCGTCGTGCTGTTCACGGTCGTCTCGTCGCTTCTGCTGGTGATCGCATCGTGGCAGCTCAACCCGCTCGCGCTCACCCTCTCCCCGGCTGCACTGCTCATCATCCTCGGATACTCACTCACAAAACGTTTTACCGCACTGAGTCATCTGTTTCTGGGACTTGCCCTGGCCGTGGCGCCAATCGGAGCAGCGGTCGCGGTTTCCGGCACGATCGACCCGAGGATGTGGCTCCTCGCCGGAGCCGTGCTCACCTGGACTGCCGGCTTCGACGTGCTCTACTCGCTCCAGGACGTCGAGTTCGATCGCAGCGAAGGTCTGCACTCGATTCCGTCGCGACTCGGCGCGGTCCGGGCGCTCGCCATCGCGCGAGCCCTTCATGTCGTGACGATCGGACTTCTCATCGCGTTCGGTGCCGTCTTTGGATTCGGAGTCATCTACTTCGCTGGAGTGGGTGCGGGGATCGTTCTTCTGATCTGGCAGCACTCGATCGTCTCGCCCACGGACCTCTCGCGGATCAACGCTGCATTCTTCACGGCGAACGGGGTTCTCTCGATCGTCCTGTTCGTCTGCGGGGCGTGTGATATTCTGCTTCGCGCCGGGACCGCAGGATGAGCTTCTTCAGTTCATGTCGATTCACTTTCCATGAGTGACGCACCGCTACCATTCCGCTATATCGCGGTCGAAGGGCCTATAGGAGCCGGAAAGACGTCCCTGGTGACGCTTCTTGCCAGGCGATTTCGCGGAACGAAAGTCCTCGAGGACGTCGACAACCCATTCCTCCCGGAGTTCTACAAGGACAAGCGCGGCGCGGCCTTCCGGTGTCAGCTCTTCTTCCTGCTGTCGCGTTTCGACCAGCAGAGGAAAATCGAGCAGGGTGAGCTCTTCACGAATCTGTACGTCGCCGATTACTCGTTCCAGAAGGACAAGATCTTCGCCTATCTCACACTCGAGGACTCGGAGCTCCTGATCTACAACAGGCTCTACGACGTCCTGAGCGAGCAGGCCCCTCGGCCTGACCTGATCATCTACCTGCAGGGAAGCGTCGAGACCCTGTACAGACGGATGAAGAAGAGGGGCAAGGCGTACGAGAAGTCGATCTCCCAGGGCTACCTCAAGGAGGTCAGCGAGGCGTACGCGCACTACTTCTACCACTATCAGGAGACTCCTCTGCTCGTGGTGAATACGAACGATATCGACTTTGTTCACAACGACGATCATTTCGAAGCGCTGGTCGAACAGATCCGCGTAGCGAAAAAGGGAACGCAATACTACGTACCGCTTGGATCCTGACCTTTCGGACCGAGACGGGAAGTTTGGCGCTCATCAGCGGCACCACCAGCCGTGAACAGAAGCATGATGATGCGACGGTGATCGTCCTCGAGGCGACATCGATCGTCGAGCTCTCCGCCTGCCCCGAATCGCCGGCATCCATGACGACACTCCGGAGGCGCCATGGCGACGAGCACCGATCGACCCACCACCGTACCAGCGATCACCGCGATGAAGGGGAAGCGTCGCATCACCATGCTGACCGCTTACGATTACCCTTCCGCAAGACGCGTCGACGAGGCCGGGACCGACATCATTCTCGTCGGCGATTCCCTCGCCATGGTCGTTCTCGGACACCCTGACACTCTGAGTGTCACGGTCGACGAGATGGTCCACCACACCCGCGCAGTCGTGCGCGGGGCGAAGCGTTCGCTGATTGTTGGCGACATGCCGTGGCTCTCGTACCACCTCTCCACCGAGTCGACCATCCAGAACGCGGCCGCCTTCATCCGGGCGGGCGCGAGAGCCGTGAAGATTGAAGGTGGAAAGCCCTCGAGAATCCGTATGGTCGAGGCCATCGTCGATACGGAGATCCCCGTCATGGGACATGTCGGACTCACGCCCCAGTCGGTCAACGTCCTCGGAGGGTTCAAGCTCCAGGGCAAGGGAGCGGACGCTGCGTTGCGGTTGACCGAAGAGGCTCTGGCCCTCGAGAAAGCCGGATGTTTCGCCATCGTCCTCGAGTGCGTTCCCGCGGAAGTGGCGGCACACATCACGGCGCAGCTCTCGGTGCCGACCATCGGAATCGGCGCTGGGCCCGAATGCGATGGCCAGGTTCTCGTCTATCACGATCTCCTCGGCCTCTACGAGGATCTGTCCCCGAAGTTCGTGCGCCGTTACGCTGAGGCCGGGAAGATCATCTCCGAAGGTCTCAGCCGCTGGAACGAGGACGTCCGCAGTGGAATCTTCCCCGACGCGGAGACCGAATCATTCCATGTGAGCAGCGAAGAGGAGCTGAAGCGCCTCTACGC
Organism: uncultured Acidobacteriota bacterium; assembly: GCA_963829355.1. Taxonomy (GTDB): domain Bacteria; phylum Acidobacteriota; class Thermoanaerobaculia; order Gp7-AA8; family JAHWKK01; genus CAWHHZ01. The sequence continues at coordinate 176,087 of CAWHHZ010000009.1, read as the reverse complement.
CGACGGCACGACCGGAGCCGACGCCTGATGCAGGTCGAGCGCACGGTGGAAGGAGCTCGGAGAGCGGTAGCGGAAGCGCGCCGTGCCGGGAAGCGGATCGCGCTGGTTCCGACGATGGGATATCTCCACGAGGGACACCTTTCTCTGGTCGATCTCGCGCGGAAGCGGGCCGACTTCGTCGTGGTCTCGATCTTCGTCAACCCGAAGCAGTTCGGCCCTTCGGAGGATCTCGATACCTACCCGCGTGACGAGAAGCATGACCGCGCCGCCCTCGAGTCGAGGAACGTCGACCTGCTTTTCGCCCCGTACAGCGAGGAAGTGTACCCGGCGCGGTTCGCGACGACCGTCACGGTCGGCGGGGTCGCCCAGCCACTCGAAGGTGAGCGCAGGCCCGGCCACTTCGATGGCGTCGCTACAGTGGTCCTCAAGCTCCTCAACATCGTGCAGCCCGACGTGGCGGTCTTCGGCCAGAAGGACGCGCAGCAGTGTGCGGTGATCCGCAGGGTCGTGCAGGATCTCGATCTGCCCGTCACGATCGAGGTCGGGCCGATCCAGCGCGAACCCGACGGCATCGCGATGTCATCGAGAAACAGTTACCTGAGCGAGAAGGACCGAGCCACGGCTCCATTGCTGATCGCAGCGCTCCGAGCGGGAAGGCGGGTTCTCGAGAACGGTGGCACGCCGGACGATGCGGAGCAGGCGATGCACAGAAGCCTCGAGCCGTCCACGGAGGTACGTGTCGACTATCTACGGGTCGTCGATCCGGAGACGTTCGAGCGGCCGGATCACATGAATGGGAGTCAACTCGTGGTCGGCGCGGTGGTCGTCGGAACCACACGACTGATCGACAATCTGCAGGTCGCGCCGGCCGGGGCGACCTCCGGGAGGAACGAACCATGACACGAACATTTCTGCGTTCGAAGATTCATCGCGCCACGGTGACACAGGCGGATCTCGACTACGAAGGGTCGATCACGATCGACCGCGATCTGATCGATGCTGCCGGCATGCATCCGTACGAGAAAGTGGAGATCTACGACGTCACGAACGGGAATCGTCTCGAGACCTATGTGATCGAGGGGGAGGCGGGTGCCGGACAGATCGGAATCAATGGCGCTGCCGCGCACCTCGTCCGCCCCGGAGACAAGGTCATCATCGCCTGCTACGGGCAGTTCGACGAGACCGAGATCGCCCGGCATGAGCCGAAGCTCGTGTTCGTGGACGAGAAGAACCGGATCAGAGAGCTGAAAAAGGCCGAGCTCGCGTTCACAGTGTCCGTTTGATCGATTAAGCGCGGCGTCACGTGAGGCGGGCTCGGCCTTGCGGCATTCGCGGGGCGGGCTGGCGCGGGGCTGCTGGGCCCTTCATTTCGGCTGTCTGAGAGTGGCCGGTAGTGGATGCTGTCGTTCGGCGTCCGCGAGAATCACTCTGCGACGAGCCGATCGACAGAGGCCTCGGCCGCAGAGCGTGCGGACGTGCGAGACTGATGTCCCGCGAAAGGCGAAGCCGAGCCCGCCCCGCGTTGAGTCACGAGAACGCTCGCAACTTGATCGGGCGCTCCTACAGCGAAGGGAGATGATCGAACTTCCAGCTCAGCCCGAAGCTCACGTCGTTCTGGATGATGGCGTCGGGCCACGAGTAGGTGCGGTAGCACGGAGCGGCACAGTCGAGAATGTCGCGCTCGATGCGCTCCTCCCGTCCACCTGCCGGAGTTGCCACAAAGAGCCTGGCGTCGAGTCGGAACGAGAGACGCTCCGAGACGTAATACCGTACTCCGACACCTCCCGACAGAGTCGGTGCCCAGATCGACGGGAGTGGCGTGTGCTCGGTGAATTGACTGACACCGAAGCCAGCCGTGAAGTACGGCTCGATGGCTCCTTCGCGGCGCTGCTGCAGGGTCAGGTTCCTGGTGCGCCAGACGACGCTGCCCATGAAAACCGTACGGTCGACGTCGAGCGAGGTGAACTCCCCTGGAGGAAAGTCTCCGGCCGGTGTCTCGGAGAAGAGCTCGGGCTTCTCTTCGAACTGCGTGGCATGGCGAAGCACCAGGAACTCGAGCTCGTACTTGTCGAGCAGCTTGTCATCGATGGTGAGCGCAAGCCCGTACGATCCGTGCCGCGCCATATCGATATCGACCCACTCGTTGTCGGTCAATTGCGCGTCAGCGAGTTTCATCTGGCCGCCACTGCCGTAACCGAAAAACCCCGAGAGCTCGTAGCGTTGAGCCTCAGCGACAGGAGTGAGGCTCAACGCCAGAATGATGAATGACAAAGCTTTCATGGTGTAGTCTCTCCCGCTGAGAACCGATGATCGAGTATACACGAGCACGCAACAGCACGATCGAGAAGAGATGATCAGGGCGTTCATCTTCGATCTTTACGGGACGCTTCTCGAGACGACCGCTCCTCCAGCGCACCGGCGCCTGCCGCGGTTGCTGGGCATCTCGGGGCGCGAGTGGATCAGGTTCGTCCGCGAAGAGCTGATGACGCGATCGTTCGAGACCCGGGAAGAGTTTGCCCGCTATCTCTGCTCGACACTCGCGCCGGATGGAGGGGAGGCGCTGGTTCGCCAGTGTCTCGATGTTCTCGTCGCGGAGGAACAGAGCGCCGTCCCGTTTCAGGGAGCGGTCACTCTGCTGTCGTTTCTGAAGCATCGGGACTACAAGCTCGGACTCGTATCGAACCTCTCGAGCTCGCACAAGGAGCCTCTCGAGACGACCGGGCTGATCAGTCAGTTCGACGCGCTCTTTCTCTCGTGCGACGAAGGGATCATCAAGCCTGATCCGGCGGTGTTTGCTGCCATTACAGAGCGACTCGGTGTCGCGCCTTCGGAGGCGGTGATGGTCGGCGACTCGTACCAGAACGACGTCGCCGCGGCGCGTGCGGCCGGACTCCTGGCTGTCGGAGTCGGAGCAGATCGCGACGGCTGGATTCCCGACGTCGCGCGACTCGGTCTTCTCTCCTTCGATGACCTCAGTCCATTGCTCGATCCATCTGAGTCGGCTTCGATCGATGAGATCGAGGCGGTTCCCGATTCGGATCAGGGGAGCTACAACCTCGTCTATCGAGTCAGCCAGGACGGACAGACTCGTTACCTGAAGCGATTCGCGCTCCCCGAGAGTGCTGCCGTCGAGGAGCTCGCATACCGGCTTCAGCGTGAGACGGGACTCGGTACCTGTCGCGCCCGCACGATCGGTAGCCGGGAGCCGCTGCTTCTGATCGACCAGGCGGCGGGAGAGAAGTGGCCTGGAAAGATCGACCCCGAGATCAGCTACGAGATCGGACGCCACATGACCTTTGCGTTCATCTTCTCGAACGCAGATGCCCGGCCGCGGAATGCCTTTCTTTCATGGAACGATGGGCGGCCGCACATCGACATGATCGATCTCGAGCATTGCTTTTTCGATCTCGCGATCGACACGGACGGAATCGATGACCCGTTCGATCCGGACGCGCTGATGAAGACGCCGGCGCTCGAAGAGCGGATCAGGAAACGTGTCCTGACCGAACGTGCCACGCGGCGGGCCCGCCGCACGTTTCTCAAAGAGGAAGAGCATGGGCAGCACAACCTCGAAGCGTTCGGCCGTGGCTGGTGCGACTACTACCATCATCTGAAGTCGGAGAAGGGGCGAATCATCCAGATGCTCCGCGAGCGGGTTCGCCGGAAGCCGTATCTCATCATCGGGACACGATCGTACCGGCGCGCGATGGCGGAGATCGATGTGGAGTACATCTCGAGACGCCTCGATGAAAGCCCCGAAGAGAACTTCATTCGCTACCAGTAGGCGATCCACCCACTCCCGGTCCGGATCGCATGACCCTGCAGGGTGATCCGTTCATCGTCGGGATGGACGTCGCGGGCCGGGCTGATCCGGTGGAGCCAGTGACCGGTGTGAATCACCAGCACTCCCTGCTCGTACCTCTCCTCGACCTGCTCGGTCGTCTCACGGATCCTCGCCGCCCGCTCCGACGGTTCGAGGTGGGCGACCGACATCCAGTCGCTCTTCCAGATCGTGAGCCCAGCGCCACCCTTCGGGATTCGGACGGGCAGCGTGAACGAGATCTGCGACTGCGGGTCGATCCCGCCGTACTGCTGCCAGTCGATCCACTGGTACTGCAGGTCGAAGTGAACGTCGGCCACGGGCTGCTCGAAAGCGCGGTCGGCAAGGAAGATGTGAAAGCCCGGGAGCGCGAGCTCGCTCGTCACTTTTACGGTATCGCCGACGAATGCTGAGAGGCTCCCGAGTACCTCATCGTGGAGGCTCGAGAACCGTTTGGAAAGTTGCGGGTTGAGCTGCTTCGCCAGGCTCAGATACGCGGCTGCTCCCGCTTGTCGCGCATCGAGATAGCTTGCTGCACCGAGTGTGAATGAGGGGAGGCTCGGATGGCGCCTGGTCCACGAGCTCCTGAGCGCCATCACGTCCTCGCGAACCGCCGCGGCCGCCGTTTCATCGAGAAGATTGAACCGTTCGAGCTGCTTCATCATCACAGTATAGGCGCACTGGAACGTGTGCTCCATAACTCTGGAGTCAGGGCTCCATCCATGGTTGTCATTACTGATGCCTGCTTTTGGTATCTTACTGAAAAATAGAGGGTTATTGCGAAGCGGAAACATGGTCCAGCCCTTGTTATGAACATAGGTACTGGATTACTCGGTCTCAAACAAAAATCGATTTACGGAGGCACCTCGTGGATGACCCGCGGGTGCGGCGATATAACAACGACAGAAAGGAAACACGTGTCATGGCAGAAGTAACGAAGCAGGAAATGATCTCGTTGATGTACGAATTCGCGCTGAACGATCCGAGCTACCGCGAGTCGCTGAAGAAGAACCCGAAGAAGGTTCTCGAGAAGCAGATGGGTCGCGACTTTCCGGAGAGCCTGAAGGTCGAGGCGGTCCAGGAGCAGGCGGACAAGCTGTACCTGGTCGTTCCGTACGTTCCGGAAGCCGGAGACGAGCTCTCCGACAGCGATCTCGAGCAGGTTGCCGGCGGCAAGGGTGGCAACGCCGAGAGTGCCGGTTCCGCTGACTCGGGGAACACCTACACCTGTAACGACGCGGCCGGAATCGCGACTCGCGTGCAGATCAACACCGAAGCCTCGGTGTTCTGATCGGTTCGGAGCAAGCGAACGTCCAGGTTTCAGATCAATTGTGGAGGGCCCCGGATCGGCGTACTGGTATGTCGATACCGGAAATCAATTCTCAGTATCGAAAGGATGAAATCGAAATGGCTGAAGTTACCAAACAGGAAATGATCTCGTTGATGTACGAATTCGCGCTGAACGATCCGAGCTACCGTGAGTCGCTGAAGAAGAACCCGAAGAAGGTTCTCGAGAAGCAGATGGGTCGCGACTTTCCGGAGAGCCTGAAGGTCGAGGCGGTCCAGGAGTCGGCCGACAAGCTGTATCTGGTCGTCCCGTACGTTCCGGAAGCTGGTGATGAGCTCTCCGACAGCGACCTCGAGCAGGTTGCGGGCGGCAAGGGTGGCAGCGGCGAATCCGCCGGTTCCGGTGACTCCGGGAACACCTACACCTGTAACGACGCCGCGGGAATCGCGACGCGCGTTCAGATCAACACCGAAGCTTCGGTTTTCTGATCCAGCGCTGTGAACGAAGTGAGGGAGGCGGCTCGCGCCGCCTCCCTTTTCTTGTATGAATGACACTCACACGACAGAGTCTGACAACTCACCGGCACTCTCTCCCTTCGACCGGCTGGCCTGGCAGGCGATGAACGTATGGGAGCGGCTGGAGGCATCGACAGCTTCGAGCGGTGAGGTCGAAGACCTCCCGAGTCACCCGGGACTGAGACGTCTGATCGCGATGTGGATGAAGGCACTCGCTCCCGATCGTGCCGACCTGCTCGGAAGGCGTCTTCGATGGGATGGCTACGATGAGCTCGATCTGGTCCGTGCTGTCAGCGCGGAGGCGGTGACGATTCCTTCCCACGTCCGTCAGGCGGTCGAGCTGATCGGAGCACTTCCCGAAAAGCCGGCTTCACGGGCGATTCTCGAGCTCATACCGGCATCCGCATCAATACCGTTCGCAGAAATCTGGGGGAGCTTCGTGCAGGCCGGGCTCACGCGGCTGGGCGCCATGCCTCGCACGATCGCCGAATCCGCTGTTCGTGACCTCGCGACCCAGCTCATGACGGATCTGCAGCGCGCCTGTGGCAGGCCGATGCTCGAATTGTTCGATGCCGCCCGATCGCAGGCAGCGAATGTCGATCCGGATGGAACGGATCTCTACGAGAACTTTCTCGACAATCTCCTGGGGCGGAATCTGCGGCCCTTCGTTTTCCAGTATCCGCTCGCCGCCCGCAGAGCGGCCGAGCTCACGCTTCTCTGGGTGGACAGCATCCGCGAGCTCGACGCGCGGATCTCGCGCGACGCGGCCACAATCCAACGCGAATTCTCCCTTCCGGCCGACCGCGTGGTGTCGGTGCGGCATCTGTCGGACCGGCACATGGGCGGGCGAAGAGTGCTGAGACTCTCGTTCGAAAGCGGTCTCGATCTGATCTACAAGCCGCGCGATCTGGCGCTCACGGCGTGGTGGTCCGACCTGCTCTCGTGGTGTGCCGCGCAACTCGACGCCGCACCGCCGTCGTTCCGGGTCATGGCGATGGAGGGCTACGGCTGGGTCGAGCCGGTCACCACCGGTCCCGCGGCGGTGGAGATCGATCTCTGGTACGAACGTGCGGGCGCGCTCGCAATGCTGACGCACCTTCTTCGTGGCAGGGACCTTCATATGGAGAACGTGATCGCCAGCCCGGAAGGGCCCGTCGTGGTCGACGCCGAGGCGCTCCTGCAGCCGGAACTGCGCCGGGAGCTCACGATCGTGACCGCGATCGAGAAGGGACGGGAGCGGCTGGATCGGTCGTCTCTGGCCACGGGTCTCCTGCAGATGGAGATTCGCGATCAGCATGGGCACGTGCACGACATCTCCGGCCTCCGGGGGCGAGGGGGCGACCGTTCCCGGCTTCCGGTGACGGCATGGACCCGCATCGGAAAAAACGGGATCGGCTACGAGTCCCGGCCCGCCGAGGGGCTCCCCTCGGAGAACCTCATGGAGGTCGACGGGACGCTGCTCGACCCGGCGGAGAAGATCGAACAGATCTCGGCCGGATTCGAGAAGATGTACCGGTTCGTCGTCGAGAATTCTTCCGGAATCGATCAGTGGCTGGCGAAGGCTGGTGGAATGGCGTGCCGGATCGTCCTGAGACCGAGCAGTCAGTATGCGGCGACGATCGACCGGATGTGCGAAGCGCGCTACAGCCGGGACGGTATCTTCGAGACGATGTTGTGCGAGGCGTTGAACCGCCCGGCGATGCACGCGGTGTCGAGGCCTCCGGGATGGCGTCTCGTGCGCGGCGAACAGATGGCACTGCACCGGCTCGATATCCCTGTGGTTCTCTCAGAGGTCGACGCCCCGGTTGAGCCGGACAGCATCATCGCCGCGAATGGTGTGACCCTGTCACGCAGAATGCTCGCAACGCTCGGGGACGCGGATTTGTCCGAAGAGCTCGGGTTGATTCGTGGAGCTCTCACTCGCACGTCCGGGCACGGGTTCCACGATGGCGGGTCCGATCCGTTGAGGTGTGCCGCTCCTGCGGTCGTGCGGGATCGCCTCCTCGAAGAAGTCCGTCGAATCGGTGACCGGATCGCAGGCGCCACGATCCGGGGCCGGGATGGCAGCTCGATCTGGATGGTCCCGGCGCTCCTCTATCAAAAGGATCGGGCCACGCGCGGTGACGCCTTCTTTCTCTACAACGGACTGACCGGGATCGGACTCTTTCTCGCCGCGCTCGGCCGGATCGTCGAGACCCGGACTCTCTTGAAGACTGGCGTCGGCGCATTCGCACCGCTCCGGCAGCTCGCAGCCGATCCCGCGCTTCCCGCTCTGATGCGCAACGAACCGGTCGGGGGAGCGAACGGCATCGGTTCGATCGTCTACGGGCTGAACGTCATGAACGATCTGGACCCGGAAGAGGGATGGCTCGAAATTGCGACGACGATCGTCTCGCAGATCGAACCCTCGATGATCGCGCACGACATGCGTCTCGATCTCGAGGGAGGTTCCGCCGGTTTGCTTCTCGCGTTGCGTGGTCTCTTTACGCGGAAGTCGCAGGAGCTTTCCAGTCTTGCGCAGGACAGGCTCATCTCCACTGCAATCGAGCGTGACGGCGCGGTCGTGTGGCCGACGGGAGGGGGAACGGCGCTCACCGGACTCGCTCACGGGAACGCTGGGATCGCACTCGCGCTCGCGCGATCCGCCGCGCGTGACGAGCGTGCGGACGAGCTCGTCTCGCGAGCGATCTCCTATGAGACGCGCGCTCTGGAAGGCGGAGCGTGGCGTATGTCTGATCGTGGACCGGAGACGAAGATCAACGGATGGTGTCACGGAGCAGCGGGGATCGGAATGTCGCGTCTGGCGATCTCGGAGGAGCTCGGAACCGATTGCTCGCACGATGTGGAGCGCGCCCTCGACGCGGTCGAACGGTCGGGTCTCGGCCCGGTCGATCATCTCTGCTGCGGTAATGCGGGGCGGCTCGAGTTTCTTACCGAGGCCGCGCGGCACGGTTGGGAGCGTGCGGAAGAACTGGCGAACGACCTGTCCGCGCGAATGATCGCGAGGGCTCAGCAGGAGGGGTGGCGCCTCGACAGCCACCGCGACAGCCACGCGAGCTTCACCATGTTCCGTGGTCTCGCCGGTGTGGGATGGTCGCTGCTGCGCCGAATCGATCCTGCGCTTCCATCGATACTGACTCTTTCTCTGGGAGGGAAGCGATGAATCTGATCACTCGCAGACTCGCGCGCGGCGAAGGAGAAGCGTTCTCGGGGATGACGTTTCCGGCGTACCGTCATCTCATGGGCCTCTCGGAAGCTCCGCGTCTGCCGAATGAGGCGGCGACCTCGGTCGTTCAGCCGGTCGCGGTTCTGGCGATCGCAGATGGCGCGCCGGCAGGACTCGCTCTCGCTGACCTGCCTGTCTCCGAGGGGGGGCAGCATCCGCAGCTCCTCTCGGTATTCGTCCCCCCTGCGCACCGGGGACGGGGGGTCGCGCGAAGGCTGATCGAATCGATCGAGGAGGAAGTGCTGCGGGCGGGCTTCGATCGAATTGAAACGACGTACACGACTGGAAAGGAGCCGGTGCGTTGGATCGAGCTGCTACTCGACTCCCGTGGCTGGAGCGATCCGGTCACGAGGATGGTGTCAGTCAAGCTCGATGTGGCGCGGGCCAGAACAGCACCGTGGCTCGCTCGCCAGAGATTGCGTCCAGGCTGGGAGATCTTCGAGTGGAGCTCCCTGACGAGTGAGGAGTACGAAGCTCTGCGGGAGTCGAATCGCCAGGAGCGTTGGATCGCCCCCGATCTCGAGCCGTGGAAGCATGACGTGCTCGGATTCGAACCGGTCTCGAGTCTCGGTCTGAAGCGCGACGGGCAGATCGTCGGCTGGAACATCACGCATGTGATTTCGTCCGACACGCTCCGGTTCACATGCAGCTTCATTCGTAAGCCGCTCGGCAGGATGGGAAAGATTCTTCCGCTCTATTCGGAGTCGTTCCGGCGGATGGAGGGTGCGGGTTTCACGACAGCGACGCTGACCGCGCCACTGCACCACGGCGGGATGGCCAGATTCTCGAAAAAATGGATCGGCCCGTGGGCGAGCTTCATCGGCGAGACCAGGGGGCGTCACAAAATACTGGCACTCGAATCTGAGCAATCTTGAGCATTTTCTGTATTGTGGCTCACTCGCGTTAGAATGGCATTTCGTCAACAATCGGTCGAACACTCAAAAATCGAATCGGGGGAACTTCAGGTGAAGAGCCTTTGGGGTATCTGTTGCGGCGCTATGGCTGCACTGGTCGTCACGTCCGCGATATGTGCGCAGGAACCCGTGTCTGACGAGGAGATCTGGTCAGCGGGACGACTCGCCGCACCGGAGCTCGAAATTACCGACGCGGTGGAGATTGCATTGCGATCGGCGCCGGCTCTCGCTCTGGACAGGACCGGTGTCGATCTTCAGCAGGGACGAGTGCTGGAGGAGCAGGGGCTGTTCGATCCGACGATGTTCGGCTCTCTCGACTTCACCTACCAGCAGACCGAGCTCGGACGGGGCGCGAAAGAGGGTCAGGAGAGCAGGCGCCAGGCGATTCGTGACCAGCTCGAGACATTCGTCGAAGATCGGGACTCCACAGCGGCGCTCCTCGATGCCTTGCGTGAGATCGATCCGGAGAATCCGTTCATTGACATCGAAGACCCGGATGCGAAACAGATCCAGTTCCAGCTCGAGCTGCTCAATGCGCTGATCGCCCGTTCGGAAGGGGAGCAGCGAGACAAGTTCGTCGATCTTCGCGACCAGTATCTGACCGGCAGCATCACCGACCTCGAAGCAACACTCGCGACGCTCGATGAACAGATCACCACCGAATCTGAGCGCCTGCGCAAGCTCGGTCTGATCGCATCGGTTGAGGAGCAGTTCAACGGCACTCTGACCCTCGGGCTCGACAAGCTGTTCCGGGTCGGCGTTCGCGCGACCACGACGTTCGATTACACGGGGAGCGGTGTGGCCTGGATCGGTAAATCGGAGAAGACCTCCGAGCTGGGCGGACCTGGCATCCAGGATCGCTATACGGCAAAGGGCACAATCGGGCTGAGTCTCCCGCTTCTCCGTGGTGGTGGATACAAATCGACGACCGCGGGGGAGAGGGCGGCCATCTCGGACCTCGATGCCTCGAATCTGGCCTCGGTCCATTCTGCATCGGTCACTGCTCTGACGACCGCACTCGCATACTGGAATCTCGTTGCGGCTCAGGAGCGTCTCGCGGCACTCGAGCAGTCCGAGAAACTCCAGGTGCGCATCTCCGATCTGACCTCGGCGCTCGTCGATGGTGACGAGTTGCCGCGGACCGAGATGAACAGGGTCAGGGCAAGCTCCTCTGCATCCGGAGTGTCCGTGCGCGGTGCCGCCCGGAGCCTCTATGAGCAGCGGGTCGAGCTCGCACGGGTGATGGGACTGGAAGTGACTGGTCCGGAAGACATCCCGGTCGCCGTGACGGCCTTCCCGGAACCTCCGGCCCGGGAAGAGATCAGGCCGGCAGATTTTGCCGCGGCCCGTATTCTGGCGGAAGCGAACCGCGCAGACTTCCGGGCATCCGACCAGTTGGTGAAAAGTCGCGAAATCCTTCTCGAAGCCGCAAATCTCGACCGGCGTCCGCTTCTCGATGCTGATCTGAAGACCTGGTACCTGGCGATCGGACAGGCATGGAGTTTCGAGGATGGCTTTCGTCATACGGTGGACAACTGGTCGGGGCCGAGCTTTTCAGTCGATCTGACGTTTGAAAAACCGTTCCGGAATGACCTCTGGAACGGCCGCTATCTCCAGCAACAGGCTCTGCACCGCAGGCAGATGATCGGTAGTCGTGATCTTCGTCGAGTCACCCAGGCCGAGATCGTGACTCTGCTTCTCGACCTCGATCTGGCCGCCGAGCAGGTCCGGCAGAGCCAGACCCTTCTCGATCTGTACGATGGGCTTTTGCAGGCGGAGATCGAAAAGCTGCAACTCGGCAGCTCGACCCTCATCGATGTGCTTCTGACCGAGCAGAGTCTCACGCAGGTGGCGCTCCAGCATGTGTCGGCTCGTTACGATTACGCCGTTCTTCTCAGCCGGCTCAGGTTTGCTACCGGAACGCTCGTCGAGCTGGATCAAGAGGGCTATCTGGTGGACCGGGCGAACCTGATGACACTGCCGGCAGGCATCCGCAATTGAACGGCGGCTGACTGAGCGAATGAGAATTCAGATCCTATTGATCCGATCCCTGATCCTGCTGCTGATCAGCCTCCCTCTCGGAGCGCAACAGCTCAGCTACAGGGACTCTCTGCAGGAGACACTGCTGCACGATCCGGCGATCGAGATTGCAACGCGGAACATCGATCTGCGGGAGGGTCTGGTGCTCGAGGCGCAGGGCAACTTCGACCCGGCCGCGACCGTCCTGTTCAGCGGGTCGTACGAGGTCGGCGCTCTCACCCGCCAGGGGAACGCGTTCGAAACCAGCCGCAGGGACCTGCTGCGGGATCTCGCCATCACGACCCAGCGCATCGCGGACGATCTTCAGAAAACTCTCGACGACAACGAGTACTCCGGAATCATCCCGTGTACGGATGAGTTCGGACCGGACCTCGAGATCGTCATCGTCGATCCGGTCACCGGTGAGGAGACGATCATCCGCTGCACGAAGGAGACTGAGCAGGATCCGAGCACATTCGGTGACATCCTCGAGACATTCGTCGGAGTCGAGCTCGATCCCGAGTTGCTCGCGCTGATCGAGCGGCTGAGGAGCGACTCGAGTGAGCTCGCGCGGGCGCAACTCGAAGCGCAGATCCTGAAGCTGAATCAGGTTGCGCACTCTTTGAGGGATAGTCTCCGCCGGATCGGACTCGTTCCGGAAGAGCGCGAAACGATCGATTTCAGTCTCGGTCTGGGTGTGCGCAAACCGTTTCGGAACGGGTGGTTGTTTACCCCGGCCATCGCGGCGCAGACGAATGAGCAGCGGTTTCTCGGAAAGCCGGGCGACCCTCGCTTCGGAGGGGCGGCAAACCCGAAGGAGATCATACTGGCTGCCGGTTTCGATCTGACGGTACCGATGGGGCGGGGCGGTGGGTACCGGGTCGTGACGGCGAACGAGAGGGCGGCCGCAGCGAGTCTCGCAGCGTCGAACGACGATGTCGAGGCGGTCGCGGAGACTCAGCTCCTTTCGACCTCGCTCCTCTACTGGAATGCGCTGGCGAACCAGCAGGCGCTCGAACTGAGAAAACGCTCGGTCGATCGGAACGAGGATCTGCTCGGAGTGGCAGGCGCCCTGGCAGATGCGTACGAGATTGCGGAGGTGGATGTGGATCAGGTCCGCGCCCGACTCGCGCAGAGCGAGCTCGATCTCGTGGCGGCCCGGCGGCTCGCGATCAATTCCAGAATCGATCTCGCCCGGGAGATCGGCTACGACGTGACGACTCCGTTCGGGCTGCCGGTGATCGACGATCAGTTCCCTGAAGTGATCGATGCCGCCCTGATCGAGTCGCTCTCCACCCAGGCTCTGATCAATCTTGCCCTCTCAGCACGCGCCGAGATCGGAGCAGCCCAGAACAGGGCTCTCAGCGCGCGGATCCTCCGCGAGGCCGCGAAGGAAAACATCAGGGACCGGATCGACCTGAACATCTTCGCCGGTATGACCAGCTATACACAGAATTTCAGTTACGGAGACGGCTTCGGAGAGGCGTTCGGTGGCGACTGGCTCGGGCCGAGCGTGACGGCCACCTTGTCGTTCGATCACCCCTTCGAGAAGAAACTCCTGAAGGGACAGTTCGTCCAGAGCCGGGCTCTGGAGGAATCAGCGATCATCAGCTCGCGCGATCAGACCCGCGTGATCGTCGATCGGGTCGTATCGCTCAAAGGCTCGCTCGCCGAGGCGTCCCGCGCCGTCATGGAGCAGAGAGAAGTCGTGGACCGTTTCGAGGAATCGCTCGGATATGAGGTCGAGAAGCTTCGACTCGGACAGGCGACCACCATCGATGTGACGCTCACTGAGTTTCAGTTGACGAACGCGCGGCTGCAACTGATCGATTTGAATCGAATTTATGCCTCGGTCCTCGCCCAGTTCCGGTTCGCGACCGGAACCCTCGTGATGCGCACCGAGGACCGTCTGGATCTCTACGACCAATTGCGATCACTTCCCGGAAACCCCACTTAGGAGGAGCCATGGTTACAGCAGCAGAACGACGGCAGAATATGTTCAGGAAGGCGGCTCTGGAGAAACTCGCCTCACCGGAGCGGCTCGACACGCTCATGCAGGTGACCTCTCCCGCTGGCTGGCTGGCCCTGCTGGCGATGGGAGTCGTGCTCGTGCTGGTCGTGTTGTGGGGCTTCTTCGGGAGTATCTCGATCAAGGTCGAGGGGACTGGTCTTCTCCTGAGAGGAAGCTCGGTTCTCGCCGTCACGTCGAGCACGAGCGGACGTGTCACCGAAATCCTCGTGCGGGCCGGTGACCAGATCGAGGCTGGTCAGGAAGTCGCGCGTGTCGGGCAGGAGGATCTTCTGCTGCGGATCCAGAACCAGCGCGCTCTTCTGGCCGATCTGGAGAGGCAGCAGATGAGCCTCTCCACCGAGGGGCTCGAGCGGGCGCTTCAGGAAAAGATCGCTTCCCAGAGATCACTGGTCGAGCGGGGACTGCTGACTCGCAGCGCTCTGATGGCAACCCAGGAGCAGCTCTCGGGGCTCCGCAGGGGAGAAGCGGCACGTCAGAATCAGATCAGCGAGCTGCAGCGCACGATCGAGGAGCTGGAGAACCGCCTGCGGGAGTCCTCACGTGTCGTGACGCCGTACTCGGGAAGAGTGATCGAGCTGATCGCGGATTCAGGACAGTTGATCGCACCGGGTGAGCGGCTCTTCACGCTCGAGGAATCGACTGCGGCGCTGCAGGCAATGGTCTACGTGCCGGCGGCAGAAGGAAAGAAGATCAAGGAGGGGATGGCCGTGAGGGTCTCCCCATCGACGGTCAAGCGCGAAGAGTACGGATTCATGCTGGCGCGGGTGAGCGACGTCTCCGAGTTTCCGGTGACACCGGAGGGGCTCCGCCGTGTTCTGCGCAACCAGTCCCTGGTGGAGCAACTTTCGGGGTCGGGCGCGCCGATCGAAGTACAGGTGGAACTGATCAAGTCGCCAGACACCCCGAGCGGTTTCGAATGGTCCTCATCGGAAGGTCCGCCAGTCGAGATTTTCAGCGGAACGCTGGTGAACGCTTCAATTGTCGTGGAAGAGAAGCGGCCCGTGTCGTATGTGCTGCCGATCTTCCGCAGTGCCATGGGGATGTGAGCGATGGCGGATGAAACTCAGGCGGTAACCCCGCCAAAAATCAGCACGAGAGTCAAGACTCCGACCGTCATCCAGATGGAAGCCGTCGAGTGCGGCGCGGCTGCGCTCGCCATCATTCTTGCGCACCACGGCAAGTTCGTGCCGCTCGAAGAGCTGCGGATCGAGTGTGGTGTGTCCCGTGACGGCAGCAAGGCGAGCAATGTGCTCAAGGCCGCGCGACGGTACGGGCTGGAGGCGAAGGGGTACAAACAGGATCTCGGAGGACTGTGGAAGCAGAAGTTCCCGATGATCCTGTTCTGGAACTTCAATCACTTCCTCGTGCTCGAGGGATACAAGCGGGGGAAGGTCTACCTGAACGACCCGGCGACCGGCCCCCGTACGGTGACGCTCGACGAGCTGGACGGATCCTTCTCCGGCGTCGTTCTGACCTTCGAGAAGGGCGAGAAGTTCGAACCGGGCGGTGACAAGTCCAGAATGATTCCGGCTCTCCGCCGCCGGCTCGCTGGTTCGGAAGCGGCGCTGGCATTCGCCGTTCTCTGCGGTCTGTTCCTCGTCATCCCGGGCTTGATCGTTCCGGCGTTTGCGAGGATCTACATCGACGAGTTCCTCGTCAGCGCCCGGGGCTACATCGTTCGGCCGCTGATCATGGGAATGATCCTGACGGCAATCGCTCGAATGGTCCTGACTCATCTGCAGCAGTACTTCCTCCTGCGTATGGAGACGAAGCTCGCGATCGTCGAGGCCGGACGGTTCTTTCAGCACATTCTGCGACTGCCGGTCTCTTACTTCTCACAGAGATTCGCGGGCGAGATCGGCTCCCGCGTTCTGATCAACGACAAGGTCGCCCAGTTGATCTCGGGACGTCTGGCGACGACCGTTCTCGACACGATCATGATCGTCTTCTACGGCGTCCTGATGCTGATCTACGACGTGCAACTGACGATTGTCGTGATCGCGCTCGCGATGGTGAACCTGTTTGCGGTTCGGATGGCGGCGAGGAAGCGCACCGATGCGAGCTTCAGATTGCGGCAGGATCAGGGAAAGCTGATCGGTACCGCGATGGGTGGTCTCCAGATGATGGAGACGCTCAAGGCGACCGGCTCTGAGCCTGAGTTCTTCGGCCGCTGGGCCGGTTATCAGGCGAAGGCGATGACCGCGGAGCAGGACCTCGCGAAGATGTCGGAGCTGATGAACGCGGTTCCGATGCTCGTCAGCACGATGATCACGGCTGCCATTCTTCTTCTCGGAGGCTCCAAGGTCATCGATGGCGAGCTGACCGTCGGTATGCTCGTCGCGTATCAGACTCTGGCGGCGAGCTTCGTGATGCCGCTCAACAAGCTCGTCCTGTTCGGTTCGAGTCTCCAGGAGCTCGAAGCGGACATGAACCGGCTCGACGACGTGCTCGAGTACCCGCAGGACAAGAGCTATACCCGCGAGATCGACGAGAGTCTCGTCCCTCGTGTCCTCAAGCTCAGCGGAGAAGTCGAGCTCCGGAACGTCACGTTCGGCTACAACCCGCTCGAGAAACCTCTGATCGAGGACTTCAATCTCAAGGTCAAGCCTGGACAGCGTGTGGCGCTCGTCGGAGGCTCCGGCTCAGGCAAATCGACCGTCTCCAAACTGATTGCGGGGCTCTACGAACCGTGGAGTGGAGAGATTCTCTTCGACGGTGTCGACCGGACCAAACTGCCTCCGAAGCTGATCGCCAACTCACTCGGTGCAGTCGACCAGGACATCTTCCTCTTCAGCGGAACCGTGCGGGACAACATCTCGATGTGGGACACCACGACGCCCGACACCCGGATCACGACGGCCGCTCGCGATGCAGCGATCGCTGAGGTGATCGAGACCAGAGACGGAGCGTACAAGTCGACTGTCGAGGAAGGCGGAACGAACTTCAGCGGCGGGCAGCGGCAGCGTGTGGAGATTGCCCGTGCCCTGGTGGGTGATCCGACGATCCTGATTCTGGACGAGGCGACGAGTGCACTCGATCCGACCACCGAGGCGAGGATCGACGATGCGCTGAGACGGCGTGGCTGCACGTGCATCATCGTCGCGCACAGGCTGAGCACGATCCGCGACGCTGACGAGATCGTCGTTCTTCAGAAGGGAAAAATCGTTCAACGTGGCGTTCATGAAGAGATGAAGGACGGCCCGGGTCCCTACGCAACACTGATCAAGGAGTAAGAGATGAGCACGGCGGCGCTTTTGAACGACAGCTACGAACAACTCCTTCTCAGGATTCGCGAGGAGGGCGTGGAGATTGCGGTCAGCGGAACCTCCCCCTTCCTTCTCGACGACAAGAACTCGATCTGGTTCGTCGAGGAGGGACGTATCGAGCTCTTCACGGTTTCGGTCGAGGATGGCGAGCCGGCCGGCGCGCGGAACCACTTCGCGACATTCGACGATGGAAGCGTGCTCTTCGGTATGGATCTGGCCAAGTACGGTCTCGATTCCGGATTCCTCGCGGTCGGCAAGGTCGGCACGAAAGTCCACCGGCTCACTCAGGCGCAGTTCCACAGTATCGGCATGGCGCCGGCGCTCAATGAAGAGGTGGCGGCACTCGTCGACAGATGGATCGAAAAGATGTCGCAGGGTCTCACGAGCGACATCGCTCCGCGTCCATTCTTCGATCACGGCCTGCGGCCGGATGAGACCGTCGAGCTCGAGCCGAATCAGCAGGCGAGGTCTGCAAAGGGTGTCATCTGGGTCGAGGCAAAGGGAGGCGACCTCCTGTACGTCGGTCTCGAGCAACTGATCCTGAGCGGATTGCGTGTCTTCTTTCCGATCACACCGGACTCATGGATCGGTTCGACTTCGATGGGAGAGACGATCACTCTCAAGGCGTGGCCGACGCGCTCGGTCCTTCCCCGACCTTCCATCTGGTGGGGCCTCGAGATGTTCCACGAAGCTCTCTGCCAGTGTCAGTTCCTGAACAAGAAGCTCGCGACCGTCGATGAGTTCAACCGGCTGCGCTCGAAATCGGAGTTCGCCGACGAGGCAGGTGAGCGTGCCATTCTCGATCTCGCGTCGGTACTCGATGCGGGAATCGAGGGGCAGGCTCCGCTGGTCGCCGAGGCGACTGACGATGTGGAGGCCGTCTTTCGCGTTGCCGAACGAATGGGCAAGGCTCTCTCCATCGACGTCCGCCGACACCCTGCACCGAAGGAGAAGGCGACGATCTCCGACCGGCTCGCGGAGATCGCGAAAGCGTCCCGGTTCCGGACAAGACAGATCGCATTCAGAGAAGACTGGTGGCGAAAGGATCAGGGGCCGCTGTTCGGTATTCTCGACGAGTCTTCGACCCCGGTCGCACTTCTTCCCGACGGGCCCCGGAGCTACCGGATGTACGACCCGCGGGACGGCAAGGAACGACGGGTCACGCAGAAGATTGCAGCACTTCTCAAACCGTTCGGATTTACGTTTTATCGTTCGTTCCCGGATGGAAAGCTCACTCCGGCGGATCTCCTGAAATTCGGTGCGCACGGCGTCCATCGCGATCTCGCGTTCGTCGCCCTCGCCGGCATCGCGATCGGTATCCTCGGTATGCTCGTGCCGTATGCGACGGGACAGGTCTTCGACGTCGCGATCCCGCAGGCTGAGAAGTTTCTTCTGTTCCAGTTTGCCATAGCACTCGTCGTCGCGGCTCTCGTCTCGACCGCGTTCAGGCTGGTCCAGAGTATCTCGGTGATTCGTATCCAGGGCCGGATGGAGTATTCGATCCAGTCCGCGGTCTGGGACCGATTGCTGAACCTGCCGATGACCTTCTTCGGACGCTACAGCGCCGGTGATCTCGCCGACAGGGCCGGGGGCGTGAGTGAGATCCGCGACCTGCTGGCCGGAGCTGCCGTCGCATCAATTCTCGGGACGATCACCGGGGTGTTCTATCTCGGAATGCTGTTTGGATACAGCTTCAAGCTCGCCCTGCTGGCGGTCGGTCTCACTCTCGTGTTCATTCTGTTCACGACCGGTGCGAACTTCGCCCAGCTCAGGTATCAGCGCCAGCGACAGAAACTCAACGGAAAGATCAGCGGTCTCGTTCTCCAGTTGATCAGCGGCGTCGCGAAGATCCGGGTGAGCGGTGCCGAGAACCATGCGTTCAGGACGTGGGCCGCCGACTTCGCAGAACAGCGGCGGATCGCGTTCAAGGTCCGGCGGATTCAGAACTGGGTTGCGATCTTCAGCTCGTCGTTTCCCATTCTTGCAAACGTCGCAATCTTCTACCTGCTGGCAATGCTGCAGATGAAGGGTGACGCATCGCTGACCACCGGTGATTTCATCGCATTCGCAGCGGCATACGGGCTCTTCCTGACCGCGATGCTCGCGCTCGCGGACGCGTCGATGAAACTCCTGGCGGTGGTTCCGACCTACGAACGCTTCGAGCCGATCATCTCCACACCGGCGGAGACGGACGACACGAGGCAGTACCCCGGTGAGCTTTCCGGATCGATCGAGCTGTCACACATTCACTTCCGGTACGACGAGGAAGGGCCGTGGATTCTGAAGGATGTGTCGATCAAGATTCAGCCGGGTGAGTTCGTCGCATTCGTCGGCGGCTCCGGATCGGGCAAGTCCACGACCATGCGCCTGATGCTCGGTTTTGAGGAGCCGCAGAAGGGAACGGTGTACTACGACGGCCAGGACCTCAACACGCTCGATCTTCGCGAGGTCCGGCAGCAGCTCGGCGTCGTCCTCCAGACCTCACGCGTTCTTCCGACCGATGTGTTCAGAAACATCATCGGCACGACGTCGCTCACCCTCGAAGACGCGTGGCACGCGGCAGAGGCCGTCGGTCTCGCCGACGACGTCCGCGAGATGCCGATGGGCATGCACACCTATATCGCCGAGGGCGGAGGTGGATTCTCCGGAGGTCAGAAGCAGCGTCTGCTGATCGCGCGGTCGATCGTGCACAAGCCGAAGATTCTCTTCCTCGACGAGGCGACGAGCGCGCTCGACAACCGGACGCAGGCGATCGTGACCGAGAGCATGAACAGAATGCAGGCGACGCGAATCGTGATCGCCCATCGTCTGAGCACGATCATCGATGCGGACCGGATCGTCGTTCTCGAGCAGGGAGAGATCAAGGAGATCGGCTCTTATGCGGAGCTCATGGAGCTCGACGGAATCTTCGCGCAACTGGCGAGACGTCAGATCGCCTGAGGACGGTATGGTGTTCGCCGGGTTTCTGAGTCTCGACCAACGGCGGGAGATGCTTCAGTCTCTCGGTGCCGGGGGAGATCAGCTCGCGGCACTGCTCGAGTACGACCGGAACGGGTTCGATCTCGAGCGGTTGCGCGAGGTGCGCGAGCTCCCGGTCGAGGATGAGCCTCACCTGGAGGTATGGCGGGAGTACGCGGGCGCAGCGTCTGCCGGAGACGGCGCGATCGCTGTGCTCAGAAGGTCGATCGTTCAACTCTCCTTCCCCGTAGAGGAGGGGATCAGTGGAACCGCCTCCTACGGCGCCGCGACGAAAAAGGGTCAATGGCCGTTCGATCTCCGCCCGCCCGCGTTCGTCGAGGAGGCTGGAATCCGACTCGAGATCGAACCGACCGCAGGGGGCAGCGTCCCGATCATCACCGCTTCCGCGAGAGAGGACTTCGAGACACTGGTTCGTGTCTTCTCGGCGCGGAACGAGCCCGTTCCCGTGCCCGCTTCGATGGGTGCCTGTATCGTCACCGGGTTCAATAACTGGGACAGAATCGCGCGGCTCCGGCAACGCTGGCAGGAGAACAATCCAGACGCATCCGACGCCGACTGGTCCGCCGAGTTCCGACAGATCATTCCGCGGAAGGAGCTGTATCAGGATCGCTTCATCATTCTGAGCAGCGGGCCGTACAGTAACGTGAGCGCCGCTGCGGCCGGATTCGGCGAGGATGAGTGGCTGAGTCTGTCGGGCAGCATCCGCAGAAGTCATGAGGCGACTCACTACTTCACCTATCGCCTGCTCGGATCGATGCGGAACAACGTCATCGACGAGATCATGGCCGACTACGCGGGTCTGGTCGCCACCTTCGGCTCGTACGATGCCACCCTCGCTCTGCTTTTTCTCGGTCTCGAGTCGTATCCTGAGTGCCGTGACGGAGGCCGGATCGCCAACTATCTCGGGGACCCGCCGCTCGAGGGTAAGAGCCTGGAAGTCCTGTATGATCTCGCCTACAGGGCAGTGAAAAACCTGGAGCAATTCGATGAATCTCTGGGCGAGGATCGGGATGAGCTCCTGCGAGCGCGCTCCATCCTGGCCATTTCGGCCTTGACGCTCGAGGAGCTTGCCCATCGACAGGGACCGGAACACCTGTCGAGAATGATTGAGGAGGAAACTGGCCAATGGCTTCCGAGCTGAAGTTGTCGCTCAGAAACGATCACGCAGAGATGGATCGTCTTCTCCGCTCGTTCGAGACCTTTGCCGAAGAGAACGCTCTTCCGCCGGGGGCCCGCTCCACCTTCCATATGGCGCTCGACGAGATGGTCTCGAACACGATCAAGTACGGCTACGACGACGACGGCGAGCACCAGATCGATGTACTGTTGTCAGTGCGGGACGGTTCGATCGTCGCAGAGATCATCGATGATGGCCATGAGTTCGATCCGCTGAGCCGTGACGAGCCCGATACATCGCTCGGAATCGACGAGCGCTCGATCGGCGGGCTCGGTGTCCATCTGGTCAAGGAGATGACCGACGAGCAGGTGTACTCGAGGCGCGACGGGCGCAATCATCTCGTTCTGAAGAAAAAAATCTGAGGGAGTCGAATGCCTCGAGTCATCATTGAGTCGGATCCACTGAGAGACGTCGAATTCAGTTTTGAGCAGCCCGTCATGCTCGGCCGCGGCAACAACGCGGACTTCGCCATCAACTATCCCGGCGTGTCGCGCCAGCATGCGCGAATCGAGAAGACGGGGCGGCACTGGACGATCAACGACCTGGGCAGCTCGAACGGTACCTTCGTCGAAGGCCGTCGCGTCGAACAGACCGGCAGGCTCCGCGACGGTGAGCGCTTCTCACTCGGAAAGCTCGACCTGCGTTTCTACGAGGAAGAGAAAGCGCCTGTCAATGTCCAGATCAATGACGCTTCGCTCGATGTGCTGAAGAGTCTCGACGCGAAGGAAGCGGTGGATCTCGACGCGATCGACACAGCGGAAGCACTGCGTGAGATCTCGAAACGTCTGAAGCTCCTCAACGAGGTTGGCCAGGCGCTGAGCGCGCACATTGAGGAAGAGGAGCTCCTCCCGTCGATTCTCGAGAAGCTCTTCGAGGCTCTGCCACAGGCCGAGCAGGGATGCATTCTCGTTCAGCCGGAGGACGAATCCGCAGGCCTCGCCCCCGCCGTGTCCCGGACCAGGAAGGGTGGAGAGGACGCGTTCGCGATCAGCCGCAGTCTGGTCAGAGACGTCGTGGAGAAAAAGCGGGGATTCCTTACCGTCGACGCCACAAAGGACGAACGATTCTCATCTTCGGAGACGGTTCAGAATCTGTCGATCCGTTCTGTCATATGCGTGCCGATGATCGTCGGGGACGATGTTGTTGGCGCAATCTACGTGACGGGAGGATCGAAGAGACCCTTCACGGAAGGGGACATGTCGCTGCTGGTCGGCATCGCCGGTCAGGCTGGTCTCGCCATTTCCAATACGCGGATGCACCGCAAGCTTCTGAAGCGCCAGATGCTCGAGCAGGACCTCGCCCTCGCCCGACGCATCCAGCGCGACTTTCTGCCGCTGTCGACGCCGACAGTGAGCGGCTGGGAGTTCTGGAGTCAATACGACTCGGCACTCGAGGTCGGAGGCGACTACTACGGCTACTTCGATCTGCCCGACGGCCGGACCGGCGTCGCGATCGGTGACGTGTCGGGAAAGGGAATGTCCGCCGCGCTCTACATGGCGCGGCTGAGCAGCGAGATGCGAATCGCGGTCGCGTATCTGTCCGATCCGGCGAAGATTCTGGAGAGGGTGAACGATCGTCTTTGTACCGGAGCCGAAGAGGGCATGTTCGTCACCGCCGCAATGCTCGCGATCGACCGCGACGGCAGGCGCGTGCAGATCGCCTCGGCCGGGCACCCGGCGCCGCTGGTCAAGCGGAAGAAGAAGATTGTGTCATTCGACTCTCCGCAGGGAACACCTCTCGGAGTCATGGATGACTCGACGTACGAGACCGCTGAGATGACGCTCGACAGGCAGGACGTAATCTTTCTCTTCACCGATGGCGTGACCGAGGCCATGAATCCGAAGAACGAGGAGTATGGGTACGAGAGACTTCTCGAGAGCCTTCGAGGAGCCGGAGCCTCCCCCTCCTCCGTCGGCGAGACCATTGAGAGAGAAGTGCGCGACTGGTACGGCACCGCCATGCAGAACGATGACCTGACTCTGGTCGCCTTCGGTCCGGGCTAGAACGCGGGCGTTTCTACCAACGATCGATCCCGAGCATCCGGAGGATCTTCTGCCACCACTTTTCCTCCGTCTCTTCGTCCGGATATTCGGAGGGTTGGGCGGCTGCCGCAGCAGGTGCCGGCGGAGGGGGCGGCGGTGGTGGGGCTGCCTTGGCCGGCTTCTGTTTCCGCCGGTGGCTGGCGATCCCGAGCAGCTCTGCTGCCTTGTCGGCCACCTGGAGCACCTCGAGAGGAACCTCGTCCGTTTTCGCGGGTCTGAACGCGTCGCCGCTCATCAGGCGGGAAGCGAGCTGAGCGATCCGGTCGACTTGCGGATCGATTCGCTCCTCCTCGACTTCCACTGACGAGAGCCGGCCTCTCGCTTCGTCACGCGTGCTGACGATCTCGAAGATCTTCGTGAACCCGGCGACATCAAACACCTCGCGCACATGTGCATTCATCCCGGCAAGGACAAGCTTGCCATCGGAGGATTTGAGTCTCTTGGCCAGCATGAGGAGCACGCGGAGACCGGCGCTGCTGATGTAGTCGAGCGACTGGAAGTCGACAATGAACGATTGCCTCTTTTCGCCGAGGTGCCGGTTGACGTGACCCTCGAGCTCGGGCGAGGTCCGGGTGTCGAGCTGGCCAACCGGCTCGAGGATGACGAGCGTTTCGATGAGCTCTTCGCGAATTTCCATCTATGATTTCTCGAACGTGAGATCGACGGCGCCGAATCTGAGCTGGTCTCCGTCGGAGAGCTCCTGCTCGACTCCGGGCTGGATTCTCGTGCCGTTGAGGAATGTCCCGTTCGAGGTTCCGACATCTTCCTGCAGAAAGAATCTGTCGTCCCGGCGGGTGATTCTGGCGTGTCGGCGACTCGTGGTCTTCTTCTGATCGAGCTCGCCGAGATCGACCTCGGGACTGGTTTTTGTCGACGCGTCGTAGCGGCCGATCGTGGTGTCTCCGGATGTGGAGAGCGGAAAGCTCTGTCCGGAAGGCGCGGTCAGCCGCCCCGTCGCGGCAGCAGGAGAGGTAGCCGGAGAGTCGACCGCGGGAGCTTTCGTCGCTTCGTCCGCCTCGCGGAGGCGGCTGGATAGCGCACGCAGCATGCGGACGGCAAATTCCGGGTTGGTGCGGATGATCTGGTCGAAAACCGGCCGATCGATCTTCAGAAGCCGGGATGCTGCGCGAGCCCGCGCGGAGGTGGCCCGTGGAAGGTTCTCCAGGATCGCCATCTCACCGAAGAAATCGCCCCGCTCTAGAGTCGTCAGGAGTCGTTCTCCATCAGATCCTTCGAGAATGATGTCGATCTCGCCATCCTCCACGATGAACATCTCGTCGCCCGGATCGTGCTGCCGGAACACATAGCTCCCGGGCGAGAATTCTACGAAGTAATCGGACCCACTGGTATCACTCATATGGCTGCCTGCACTTTTCTGGATTTGGAACGGGACTACGACTATTTGCAGATGATCGTACCCGCTGTCCGCCTGTTCGTCCAGATGTCTCAAACGCGATTGTGAGCTCAACACAGACCCACGATCAGTCATCCTGAGCGCAGCGAAGGATCGCGTACGTCCTGACTGTCGCGTTCTTTCCATCCTGACAGTCGGACCGTACGCGATCCTTCGACCGTCCTCCGCTTCGCTCCGGCGGCTCAGGATGACAACCTTCGGCCGGGACCACCGACCACGAAAATATTGTCATCCTGAGCGCCAGCGAAGGATCGCGTACGTCCTGACTGTCGCGTTCTTTTCGTTCTGGGCAGTCGGACCGTACGCGATCCTTCGACCGTCCTCCGCTTCGCTCCGGCGGCTCAGGATGACAACGGGGGTATTTTCAGCGCGCGCAGCGATCCGTCTGACGATTCCCGGCGGTGGGCGGGGCGGCGACTTGAACGGCACGATCTATTCATTAGAAGATCTGCAGGAGGGAAACCTCGCGCCGTGTTCGCTGGAGGGCCCCTTCAGTCGAATCCCCAGAAGGAGATGAATTGATCGAGATCGAACAATATACGCTCGAGAACGGGCTGACCGTCTGTCTCAACCAGGACTCTTCCGCTCCCCTGGTGGCGGTGAACCTGTGGTATCACGTCGGATCGAAAAACGAGGTGCCAGGCCGGACGGGCTTTGCACACCTGTTCGAGCACATGCTGTTTTCCGGGTCAACGAACGTGGGAAACAATGAGCACTTCCGGCACGTCCAGGCAGTCGGGGGGGTGCTGAACGGAACCACGTTCTTCGACCGGACGAACTATTACGAGACAGTGCCCTCGAACTTCCTGTCGCTCGCATTGTGGCTCGAGTCCGACAGGATGGGCTTTTTCCTGCCGGCGCTCACTCAGGAGAAGCTCGACATCCAGAAGCAGGTCGTGCAGGAGGAGCGGCGTCTCCGCTACGATAACGCTCCTTACGGGACGTGGTTCGAGGAACTGCTCGCGCTGGCGTATCCGTCGGGCTATCCCTATCACTGGCCGACGATCGGATCGATGGACGACATCGAGGCGGCAACTCTCGACGACGTCACCGAGTTCTTCCGTCGCTGGTACCGGCCTCGTAATGCAGTGCTGACGCTCGTTGGCGACTTTGATCGCGCCCAGGTGAAGGATCAGATCGGGAAGTACTTCGGTGACATTCCGGACGGAGGGGAGCTTCCGGCATTCAATGTCGAGCGCACGCCTGGTGAGCCCGACGCCCGGAAGACGATCCGTTCGGCGGTTCAGCTTCCGCGGCTCTATCGCCTCTATCACCTGCCGAAGATGGGGGATCCGCTCTGGTTCAGTGGCGACCTGCTCAGCGGCGTGCTCGCAGGAGGTAAATCGAGCCGGCTCGAGCGGACGCTCGTCTACGAAGACAAGATCGCGCAGGACGTCTCGATGTTCGTTCTGCCGACCGAAGCGACCAGCATGCTCATTCTGATGGCGACGGCCCGCCCCGGTACTGACATCGAGACGCTCGAGTCGGAGATCGACCGCCTGATCGAGGAAGCGATCGACTCCGGCATGACCGAGGACGAGATTGTACGTGCGCGGAATCAGACGGAGACCGATCAGGCGCACCAGGTCGAGCAGTACGAAACACGGGCGGACCTGATCGGTATGTTCCAGACGTTCTTCGGTGACGCGCGGAGGATGAACGACTGGCTGGAAAACTATCGCGAGCTGACACCGCAGCGGCTCAGCGAGGATGCGAGGCGGATCTTCCGTCCCGAAAATCGAGTGACGGTGCAGTTTCTGCCGGAGGCGAAGGAGAGCGATGAATGAGTGACGGTTCGATCCCCACGAGCTGGAGGTCCGATCCGCCCAGCCCCGCTCCTCCGAGAGACTGGAAGTTCCCTGAGCTCCATCGCAGAACACTCTCCAATGGATTGCGTGTGATCGCCGCGCGACACAGCAGCGCCCCTCTCGCCTCGGTTCGCGCCGTGGTTCACTCGGGCGCGGGTGCAGAGCCGACCGATCGCGCTGGTCTTGCCGCAATGACGGCGGGACTTCTCGAGGAGGGCGCCGCGGGGCGTGGCTCACTCGAGATTGCCGAGGACGTGGCTCGGCTCGGGGCGTTTCTCGGTGCCGGCGCCGACTGGGATGCGTCGTATGTCGCTCTCGATGTTCTCTCGAGAAATCTGGATCGCGGACTGGAGATCGTCCGGGACGTTCTTCTGCATCCGGATTTCGAGGAGGGGGAGATCGAACGTGCGAGAGAAGAGCGTCTCACCTCCATCATTCAGCAACGTGATGACCCCGCCTCCATCGCCGCACGTAATTTCAGCGGGCGGCTCTATGAAGGAATCCGTTATGGCACTCCGCTGAGCGGCACGGAATCGACCGTGCGCTCGATCGGACGCGAGGACATCACCGGCTTCTACAGGAGCACGTATGTCCCTTCGAATGTGTCGCTCGTCATCACGGGAGACATCGACCCAGATCAGGTGATCGAGGCGGTCGAGAAGCTCTTCGGAGGGTGGGAGGGTTCGTCCGGAACACCTCCGGGCTCCGGTACACCGCGGCGTGCGGAAAGCGCGAGAACCGTCATCGTCAACCGGCCTGGCTCGGTTCAGTCGGAGATCCGGATCGGCCACGTCGGCGTAGCGCGGTCGACCGAGGATTATTTCTCGATCGTCGTGATGAACGCGCTGCTCGGCGAAGTGTTCAATTCCCGGATTATGCTCAATCTGAGAGAGCGGCACGGTTATACGTACGGGGCGCGATCGTCGTTCATCTTCAGAAAGCATGCCGGCCCCTTCGTCGTCAGCACGGCCGTGAGGAGTGAGGTGACGGCCGAGGCTGTGAGTGAGATCTTCCTGGAGCTCGACCGGATCCGACGTGAGCAGATCGGTGAGGACGAGCTCGAGCATGCGAAGAACTACCTGATGGGTGTGTTTCCCGCGACCGTGGAGACAGCGAACAATCTCGCGAACCGGGTTCAGGAAATGGAGCTTTATGGGCTGCCTGTCGACTATTTCGAGCATTACCGTGAGAACATCCGGAAGGTGACGAGCAGCGATGCTGCGCGGGCCGCGGAGCGGTATATCTCTCCGGACAGCGCCACGATCGTCGTGGTGGGGGAAGCGAAGGATCTTTTCGACCGGCTGTCGGAGCTCGGGCATTCGACCGAAGTCGTCGATATCGATGGGAGGCCAGTGGTTGGTCTCTAGTCCGCGTCTGGCGGCAGCAGGATGGGCGGGTGGCGATTTTGCAGCGCTTTGACAGTGGAACGGAGGTTCAAATGGTAAGGATCGGAATCAACGGATTTGGCCGGATCGGACGCAACATCATTCGAGCGGCCCTGCAGACGGGGGCGGACGTCGAGTTCGTGGCAGTGAACGATCTCGCGGATGCCGAGACGCTCGCGTACCTGCTCAAGTATGACTCGGTACATGGAACACTCCAGCACGAGGTCTCCTGGGAAGGCGAGGACCTGATCCTCGACGGCAAAAAGATCCGCATCTTCTCATCTCCGGACCCCGCCGAGATTCCCTGGGGAAGTCAGAACGCGGATATCGTGATCGAGTCGACCGGCAGGTTCACGTCACGTGAGAAGGCAGCGCTTCACCTGAGGGATGGTGTCGAGAACGTCATCATCTCCGCTCCCGGAAAGAATGCCGACATCACCGTTTGCATGGGCGCCAATGAAGAGGAGCTCGACCCGGCGAAGCATCAGGTCATCTCGAATGCTTCGTGCACGACGAATTGTCTGGCTCCCGTGGCGAAGGTTCTTCACGAGGCGTTCGGGATCACTCGTGGAATCATGACCACGATCCATTCGTACACGAACGATCAGGTCATTCTCGATCTGCCGCACAAGAAGGATCCCCGTCGCGGGCGTGCTGCGGCCATGTCGATCATCCCCACGAGCACGGGCGCTGCGAAAGCCGTCGGGCTCGTTCTTCCGGCTCTTGCAGGAAAGCTCGACGGGATCTCGCTGCGGGTTCCCACTCCGAATGTTTCGCTCGTCGATCTGACGTTCAACACCGAGAAGGCGACGACCGTCGACGAGATCAACCAGACGCTGCTCTCCGCATCCGGAGGGAAGCTCGACAGGATCCTCGCTTGCAGCCAGGAGGAGCTCGTGTCGGTGGACTTCAACAACAACACTCACTCGGCAATCGTCGACATTCCCTTCACGAGATCGATCGATCCGCACATGCACAAGGTCCTGGCCTGGTACGACAATGAGTATGGGTATTCGAATCGTATGGTCGACATCGCCGTCTACCTCGCGAAGAAGCGGCGCGAGATGACCGCGGACGTTTCCTGAGCGAAATCGGGGATTCGCCGGCGAGCGAGTCCCCGAGCAGACTTCTTCGTACAACCGGATGGACGCGCTCACGATCAGACGGCCGTCCCGTATCCATTCAAAGGAGCACCACTGAATGATCGAGCTTCGAACGATTGACCAATGCGAGCTCGAGGGGAAGCGGGTTTTCCTTCGAGCCGACTTCAATGTCCCGATCGAGGACGGCGTCATCACTGACGCGACCCGTATCGAACGCACTCTGCCCACGATCGACCTTCTTCGTGAGAGAGGCTGCCGGATCGTGATCGCGAGTCATTTCGGGCGTCCAAAGGGGAAGGTCGTTTCGGACATGTCACTCCGGCCTGTGCGCGACAAGCTCGCCGAGCTGACCGGAAGAGAGATCGCCTGGGCGTCCGACTGCGTGGGTGAGGAAGCAGTGGAATCCTCGAAGCAGCTCGGACCGGGCGGGATTCTGCTGGTAGAGAATCTCAGGTTCCACGCCGGAGAGGAAGCCAACGACGAGACATTCGCGGCGGAGCTCGCGAAGCTGGCCGACTTCTACGTCAATGATGCCTTCGGCGCATCCCACCGTGCTCACGCATCGATCGACGCCCTGCCGAGACGATTCGGCCCGGAGCGCTCGGCCGCGGGGCTGCTGCTCGCCCGGGAGATCGAGTTCCTGCAGAAGGTCGTGAATGTCGACGATTCGGCGCGACCGTTCGTGGCGATTCTTGGCGGGGCGAAAATTAAAGGCAAGATCGAGCCGCTCGAGGCGATGATCAATGTGGCGGATCATGTGCTCATCGGCGGCGGGATGGCGAACACGTTTCTGGCTGCGCGGGGAATCGAAATGGGCTCCTCGCTCGTCGATCGGGACTCGATCGATCTTGCCGTGCGCCTCATGGAGCACGGGAAGGACAGCATCGAGCTGCCCGTCGATCTGGTCATCACCGACTCCGTCGACAATCCCACATCGGTGCGGACGGTACCGGTCGACGACGGCGTTCCTCAGTCTGCCATGGCCGTGGATATCGGATCATCGACGGCCGAGAGCTACGCCCGTCGGATGGGGGAGGCGAAGACGATCTTCTGGAACGGGCCGATGGGCGTGTTCGAGAAGGAAGCATTCGCAAGCGGTACGATGAAGGTCGCCGAGGCACTCGGGAAGAGTGAAGGGCTCACGATCGTCGGTGGTGGTGAGTCGGTCGAGGCCGTCAATGCTTCGGGGTTCGCCGACCGAGTCACCCACATCTCCACGGGCGGAGGGGCATCGCTCGAGTTCATATCAGGCGCGGAGCTCCCCGGAGTCGAGGTTCTGAGGAAGCGGAGCTGATGCCGAGAGAGATCGAGGCGAAGTTTCAGCTCGATAACCGCCGCAGGATCGTGGCGAGGCTCGAGGAGCTGCGCGCAGAGCAACTCTATCCTGAGACGTTCGAGGACAACATCATTCTGGACCGCAGGGGTGAGCTCAAGACGCGGGGCGCTCTGCTTCGAGTGCGGCAGTTCGGCCGCTACACGATCGTCACCTTCAAGGGCCCGGTGTCGTTCAACAGTGGGTTCAAATCGCGTGACGAGGTCCAGACCGGGATCGAGAGCTTCGATCGTGCGATCTCGCTGTTTGATTCGCTCGGATACCGGCCCACGTTCCGCTATCAGAAGATGAGGGAGGTGTGGAAGCTGAGAGACTCGGAGGTGGTGCTCGATCGGACACCGATCGGCGATTACCTGGAGATCGAAGGCGCTGAGAACGAGATCGCCACGATTGCGGAAGAGCTCTCGCTCGAGATGGCAAACGCGATCCGCGCGAGCTACGTCGATCTTTACAAGCGAGAGAGAAGGGTGCGGGCGGATCTTCCCGAGAATATGGTCTTCTCTCCCGAGGAGCTTCCGGGCGCATGAGGGGGATGATCCTGGCAGCGGGCTTCGGTACACGGTTCCGGCCCGTGACTCATACTCTCCCCAAGCCGATGATTCCCGTTCTCAACCGGCCGCTTCTCGGGTGGGCCGTGGAAGCATGCCTCGCCGTGGACGTCAACGAGTTGATTGTGAATCTCCATCATCTTCCCGATGCCATCCGCAAGTATCTCGACGAGGAGTTCGCCTCGCGTGCATCCTTTGAGCTCTCCCACGAGGATGAGATTCTCGGGACGGGCGGTGCGCTGAGGCAGGTCCGGCATCTCCTTCACGAGGACTTCGTGTTGATGAATGGCGACACCATTCAATGGCCCCCCTTCCACGAGCTCGTCGAAACGAGGAGAAAGAAGGATGCGCTCGCATCTCTTCTGTTGCGGCACCCTCCCGAGGGTGAATCGTTCACGACGGTCTGGCTCGACGAGGGCCTGATCACGGGATTCGGCGAAGGGACCGGAGAACCTCTGATGTTCGCGGGCGCTCACGCGGTGAGCCCCCAGCTCGTGGATCTTCTTCCGGATCGGGCCTTCTCCGGATTGACCGAGGACGTCTACATGCCCGCGGTGAATAGGGGCACTCCGAAGGTCGGTGGCTATGTCCGGGATGGCCTGTGGTTCGATGTAGGGACCCCCGCACGCTATATGGAAGCGACCAGGGGACTCCTCGGTGCCGTGCGAGAGGGCCTGATCGAAGCCCCGGCCGGGAGCGTCCTCGCTGATGGCTCGTTGCACCACCGGTCATCCGAGACGGAGGGCAGCACGATGTCGTCGGTCGTCGGGGCGCGTACCCGCATCGCCTCCGGGGCCGCCGTCGATCGATCTGTCCTGTGGGATGACGTCGTGGTGGGGCCGGACAGCTCCGTGTCGCGATCGATCGTGGCGCACGGGGTCACGCTCCCCAGGCGGGCGCAGGTCTCGAATGTTCTGATCGCTCCAGCCATGGAGGGAGTGGACTACGGCGACCTCACGAGTCGAAAGGGCGACTGGGTGATACGACCGGTTCAGGAAAATGAGCCGTGGGTTTTTGAAGGTGGTTGAGGTCTTGCAGAAGGCTCGGCTGCCCGGACTGGCGGGCCAGGATACGACTATGCAGAGTGGCACGGTTCTCAGTGTGGAAGAGATGATTCGGCTGTTTCGTCTGCTTTCACACGATCTCAAATCCCCGATCTTCAGCATCGACGGCTTCAGCGAGCTTCTGCTCTCGGACTACGGGGAGTCGCTCGATGAGGAAGGAAGAGACTTCCTCCAGAGAATCCGGAACGGTGTGGGTCAGATGAAGTCGACACTCGACGGCTTCAGCCGCACCGTGAAACTTCTCGCTGAGCCGAATCGCTACACCGAAGTGGACCTCGATGAGGTGGTCGAGCAGGTCCGCCTCAAGCTCAACTACCGGGCAGAGGAAAAGGGTGTGGAGATCGAGATCGAGGAGGGGCTGCCGACTGTCGAGGCTGATGCCGAGAAGTTGCGGGAGCTCTTCCGGGCGTTGATCTCCAACGCCGTCGAATACTCCCGTGAAGATGCCGAAAGCTCCAAGGTGACGATCTCGCACGTCGTGGACGACGAAGCTCTGCGCGTTACGGTCAACGACGAGGGAATCGGTATCGATCCCCAGTATCACGAGCAGATCTTCGAGGCCGGCCTCCGGCTCGACAAGAAGAGTGGGGCCGGTTCCGGGTGTGGCCTCTATCTCGCCAGAAGGATCGCCGAGAGCCATGATGGCGCGATTGAAGTGGAGTCGGACGAAGGCAGAGGCTCCCGCTTCACGTTGCGCCTGCCGCTCTCTCGGATATCGAAATAACTATAATATCCGTTTGCACCCATACTCCTGATTTATTCCCGGCTTCCCTCGTGTTCGAGCGGAATTAATCCCTCCACGTATCGCGTCTTTGGAATCATGGTTGCAGTGTTATTTAGTAATCATGAATGACCGAAATGAAGGGCACGCGATGAACGATAACCTCGAACACAAGTTCAGGCACAGGTTTCTGGACCGGCCGCCGAAGTCACGGCTGACCCAGGAGGCATCGCGCCTCCGGGGGAAACGGCTCAAGTCTCTTAGAAAACGCTACGGCACCCTCATCCTCGGTGCGTCCCTGGCGATCGGTGGCGCAGGCTTGCCACTGAAGGCCAACCGGACTGCCGACACGGGGCCCGGACCGGTGTCCGAGATCGTGGGCGGTGTTGCTACGGGTGTAGAAGCAGCCGCGGAGAACCTCATCCCTTCACTCTCTCCGGGCGAAGCCGAGGAGCAGATTGCTCTTCTGTCGGAGCAGGCGAAGGAGGAGTTCTTCAGCACGGAAGTTCCTTTCGGTGATCTCATCTATCGGGAGGCTCTGAAGAATGACATCGATCCTGAGCTGGTCGCTGCAGTGGTTCATCAGGAGTCGCGCTTCAAGCCGACTGCAAAGTCGCCTGTAGGAGCGATGGGTCTGATGCAGCTGATGCCGCGAACTGGGCAAATGGATGGGCGCCAAGAACCTTTACGACCCTGCTCAGAATGTGAAGGCCGGAGTGAAGTACCTGGCGTACCTCCAGGAGCGCTTCGGGGATGATCCGGAATTGATCCTTGCCGCGTATAACGGTGGCGAAGGAAACGTGAAGAAGTATGGCGGAGTGCCTCCCTTCAGGGAGACCCGTCAGTACGTCGACAAGGTCTCGGACTACCGTGAGGAGTACGAAGACAAGGTCGCGGGCAAGGTTGCAGAACTGGTCGAGGAGACCAACCCCGTCCTGGTATCGCAACTGGATACGGCCTTGACGCGTTAAACTACGCAGAATGACGGGAATCAGACTCGTGACCGGAACGATCGCCATGGGCGTGGTCGTTCCGGTTTTGCTTTTTGTACTGCTCGACCTGTCGCGGCCAATCGAGTTTTTCATTCTCTCGATCACCTGCTTTGTCGGGTGGGGGATCGCAGATCTCATCGCAATGATCCTCTCGCGGCGGCGACTCACGGACCGGAGCGCCAGGGAAGCCCTGGAGACCTGGGAGCGCGATCGTTCGCCTGACCGGTGATTCGGCAGCAGCGGCCGCCTGTTGTACCAGGTACGGGGTTGATGGCGTGGTATAAGCGGCAGACTTATGGCTTCAGACGTATTACTGACATGTGAGCGAATCACGAGGGCTTTCGGCTCCCGGCCAGTATTCGAGGATCTCAGCTTCACGCTCAACGAAGGCGATCACGTCGGACTGATCGGACCGAACGGTTCGGGTAAATCGACGCTTCTGAGGATTCTCGCCGGAGAGGACGCCCCCGATTCCGGAACCCGTTCCGTACGCCGGGGCGTCCGTGTCGGCTATGTCCCGCAGGATCCGGTCTTCGCTCCGGGGATGACAGTGGAAGAGGTCGTCCATGCCGCGGTGGTCGAGCTCGCCGACGCTCGACGAGTACGACCGTGTCGCGCGGGTGGGGCAGGCTCTGGGAAAGGCTGGCTTTACCGACAGCACGCAAAGAACCGAGATCCTGTCGGGGGGGTGGAGGAAGCGGTTGGCCATCGCCATCGAGCTCGCACGTGAGCCGGAGATCCTGCTGCTCGACGAGCCGACCAACCATCTCGACGTCGAATCGATCCTGTGGCTCGAATCCCTGCTCAAAAGCGAACCGGAAGCCTTCATCGTCGTGAGTCACGATCGCTACTTTCTCGAGACCATTGCACGCCGGATGATCGAGCTGAACCGTGTCTATCCGGATGGACTTCTGCAGGTGAATGGCTCTTACGCCGATCTCCTCGAACAGCGGGACGAGCTGCTCCGGAATCAGGCGGCGTATCAGGACACTCTCGCCAATCTCGTCCGCCGCGAGGTCGAATGGCTTCGGCGGGGAGCAAAGGCTCGGACGAGGAAGTCGAAGGCCCGGATCCAGAATGCCGAGCGCCTGATGGACGACCTCGAGCAGAGCCGCTCACGAACAACGGGCTCCAGCGCCGGGATCGACTTCACGGCCTCGGAGCGCAGGACCAAGCGGCTCTGGGCCTGTCACGGGCTCGGCAAATCGCTCGGCAGCCGGCCGATCGTCCGCGACCTCGATCTCCTTCTCTCACCGGGAACACGGCTGGGGATTCTCGGACCGAACGGATCGGGAAAAACGACACTGCTCAGAATGATGATCGGTGAACTGGAACCGGACGAGGGAGAGATCGAGAAAGCCGACACCTTGCGGATCGTCTACTTCGAGCAGAATCGTGAAAGCCTCGATCCGAACATCTCGCTGAAACGGGCGCTGGCACCAGACAGCGACTCGGTGATCTTCCGCGACCGTCTGCTGCATGTCGCAGCGTGGGCGAAGCGATTTCTCTTTCGGCCCGAGCAGCTCGAGATGCCGGTGGGACGGCTCTCAGGGGGAGAGAAGGCCCGCGTCGTGCTCGCGCGCCTGATGCTGCAACCAGCCGATCTCCTCGTGCTCGACGAGCCGACGAACGACCTCGACATCCCGACACTCGACGTTCTCGAGGAAGCCCTCGGCGATTTTCCCGGTGCCCTCGTTCTCGTCACCCACGATCGATACATGCTCGATCGCATCTCCACGATGATCCTCGCCCTCGATGGCCAGGGTGGAGCCCGCACGTATGCAGACTATGCGCAGTGGGAGTCCGACCGGACGGTTGAGTCACCGGCCACGAAACCGGCGCCGGAGAGGGATCGTCCGTCGTCGAAGCCGAAAAAGCTTTCCTATCACGAGCAGCGCGAGTGGGATTCGATGGAAGAGACGCTGCTCGATGCGGAGGCGAGGGTCGAGCAGGCGAGGGCAGCCACCCATGACCCGTCAGTAGCAACCAACGCGGCGGAGCTCCATGAACGTTTCGAAGCGCTGGCGAAGGCTGAGAGCGAAGTGGAACGCCTCTACGCCCGCTGGGCCGAGCTGGAAGAGAAGCGGTAGGGGCGTTGATGGATGTTGGATAGTCGTTGGTCGTGAGTCCAGCGCTCGTCATTCCGATCGCAGACCGCACAATGCTGTCATCCTGAGCCGCCGGATCCCGCGAAGCGGGAGGAGGCCTGCCCTGAGCGAAGCCGAAGGGACGGTCGAAGGATCTCGTACGGCCCGACTCTCAGGACGGAAAGTACACGACAGTCAGGACGCACCCGATCCTTCGCTGCGCTCAGGATGACAGGCGTACCTTCAGAGCAGCGATGAACGACTAATGACTAATCGCCACTGACCAACGACTAACGCCTGCCTCCCCTCCCCCTCACCGTGCCGCCGATCACCATTGCCGCCGAGATGATCACGAGATTCTTGATGATGTACTGCCCCTCGAGCGTCGGTGCGTACGGAATGCGGCCGGCCTGGAACGTGACCTCCGGGAGGAGAACCAGAGGGAGGAAGGTGCCAACCATCTGCATCGCGAGGAGTGCGATTGCAATGCGGATCGTGGATCGGTGCAGAAAGGTGAGCCCGATCACGACTTCCCACCAGCCGATTACCGAGAGCCACTGAACCGGCTCGAGAAACGGCATCCAGCCGACGGTCGAGATCACCAGGCCTTCCGCAGAGGACAGTCCGAACGGTTTGAGGATTCCGAACCAGACGAAGATGACCGCGAGAGAGACCCTGAGTGCGGGAACGCCCCAGTCCTGCATGAATCGGGAGATCCGAGCGTCGATCTGGTCCATCTGTTCTGACAGGTCGTTCATGTCGAGAGTGTACCCGAGGGTCAG
The DNA here is from genome assembly GCA_963829355.1 of uncultured Acidobacteriota bacterium. Taxonomy (GTDB): domain Bacteria; phylum Acidobacteriota; class Thermoanaerobaculia; order Gp7-AA8; family JAHWKK01; genus CAWHHZ01. The sequence goes on along the minus strand of CAWHHZ010000009.1, from coordinate 139,572 downwards.
CGGCGGCTTTTTCAACCGGTCAGTGAGTGTGACCGGTGTGGCCCTCTTCTCCGGATTCGCTTCCCTCCCGAGACTCACTCTCCTCGGTGGCCGACGCCGACGTCAGCCGCGCATACTCTTCCGGCGTCATCGTCTCGAGCTCCTCGACGAAGGCGGCGATCGCCCAGAGCTTGTCCGGCGAGTGCGTTTCGCCATAGGCCGGCATGCCGGTGTGACGGATGCCGTTCTCCACGACCCAATAGATCTCAGCGATGGAGAACTCTTCGGCGGAGTGCGACAGATCAGGCGGGTGGGGCTTGAGCCCCTTGCCGATCTCCCCCCGATCCACTCCGGGGGCTCCGTGACACTCGACACACATCTCGACATAGTGATGGCGTCCGGTGTCGAGCATCGTCTGACTGATCTGCTCCGGTGGAGTGATCCGTCCTTCGTCGAGTGCTGTCTTGGCGTGCACACGAATTGAGCTCTCCGTGAGCGTGCCGAAGAACCAACGGACTCCGGGGAGAAAGTCAGCGGTTGCGGCAACATTGATCATGCCACTCTGCGCGACCACTCCCATGACGACCGCGCCGACGGCGATCACGATCAGTACCGTGAGGATTATGGTGAGAACAGTCTTCTTCATCGCATCGGCGAATGTTGCACGAAGCGAACCGAAGTGACGTTGGTTCATTTCCGTTTCCAAATCTCTCGAAACCCTGGACTGTCATCCTGAGCGCAGCGAAGGATCGGTTACGTCCTGACTGTCGCGTACTTTCCGTCCTGAGAGTCGTGCCGTACGCGATCCTTCGACCGTCCCTTCGGCTTCGCTCAGGGCAGGCCTCCGCTGCGCTCCGGCGGCTCAGGATGACATGAGGGGAATTGCTGCTCTGTCACCTCAGAAGGAGCGGCCTCCCGATATCGAGATGACCCACGGGCTGCGGCCGAGCGGATCAGCATCGAAGGCATGGGCGAGATCGATGCGGGCGGTATTGTGGCCTGAGCGGGAGAGTCCGAGAATCAGCCCAACGCCTGCGTCGAGTCTCGTCGAGCTCGTTCCGATGCCGTCAGGTCCATAACCGATCGAGCCGACGTCGATGAATCCGACGATGCCGGGTGAGAGGAGCTTGAAGATCTCCCGGCCGAGGAAGATTCTGTGCTCGGCATTCAGGACGAGACGTTGATCTCCCTCGAAGGCGTGGAGACGATATCCCCGAAGCCCGTTCTCGCCGTCGGCGTAAAGCTGGCGATCGCGATCGAGGTTCCATCCGCGGTCGTAGCGCAACGCGAACACGGTCGTCTGGGGACGTGTCGTCGCGAATCGAGTCAGGTGCTGGACTCCCACCGACGCGAGAGCATTCTCATTGACGGCGCCGATCCGGCTCGAGAAACCGAGGTCGGCCAGAAGAACCGATCGATCTCCAATCTTGAATCCTCTGGAGAGCTGCGCGTCGATGAGCCCTGTGGTTCGATCGACGCCGAGGAATGATGGCGACACTCCCAGTCTCACGGACAGCTCGGTTCCGAGATTGAAATCCTCCGGAACATCCGCACGATCGACGTACTCGAGCTCGAGGTAGTCGTTGTCGACGTAGTCGTACTGGGCCCATAGATAGCGATAGTCGCGATCGGCGGGAAGGATCGCTTCCGTGCCCTCGTACTGCTGGGAGCCGAAGATGTCTCGCTCGAGTGAAAAGCCGGTCGAGATCCGGTGTGCGGAACTGGAGTCGTGCCCCAGAGCCCAGCCATATCCGAGCTCGACATCGTCATGTGACGCGACGAATCGCGACACGGCGAGACCCGATGCGTAGAGCGTCTCCTCGCGTTCCACCTGCGAACCGGACATCAGAATGGACCAGTCGGAGGTCGCGGAGACGAACGGGCGCTCGAGATGGAATGATTGTTCACGGCCGTCGGAGTTCGAGGCATAGCGCGCTTCCGCCCGCCAGTACGGACCGAAGAGCGAAGGATCACGCAGCCGGATGGACTCTCCGCTCCGATCCGGATTCTGCTCGTAGCGGTACTGGACCTCCCAGCCACGACCGAGAAGGTTTCTCTCGGTGAACTCGACGGCCGTCTTGGTGCCTCCTCCCCGCCTTCCGAAGGAAAGCCCCGGTTCGGTGCTCCAGGAGTCCTGCGTGGTGACGACGACGTCGACCATGCCGTCGTGTGGCTCACCGGCCTCGACGCTCGCCGTACGCAGGAACGGAAGCTTTCGCAGGTTCCGCTCGGTTTCCGCAAGCCGCTCAGGCTCGAATGGATCGCCTTCCTCGAACAGAAGCAGCTCCCGGATGACGCCCTGGGCTGTTTTAAGATGCAATCGGTTCGCAGTAGAACCGATGAAGCCGGCATCCTCGTCATCCCCATAGACGTCGCGGGTGTGCACCGTAACCTTCCCGATCACGAGGGGGGAGTCGCCATAAGCTGCCAGCGCAGTGGCCGCGAGGCATAGGAGGGTGCAGAAGATTCTCGAACACGCCGATCTCGAGATGGTCGCGACTGACCTGACCGTCGAATGATGATCGGTCATGATTCCACAATAGTGCCGGGACATGACGACGGTATGACTGGTAAATGACAATCTCTGTAATGTTCGCCCTGGCGGCAGACACGAGCGCGTGACGCACATTACAGGACCGTAATGGGGCCGTCATGGCAGCGAAATGTGAGATGCCTATCGTGAGTGAAGGTTCTCACCGTGCAACGACGCGAACTAGCCACTCATCTCCTCCTTCCAGCACTCACGCTGGTCGTAGTTGCGTCCGTAGTGGAGTTGTCGGGGATCGATACACTGATCTCGGATCAGTTCTATGACTTCGACCGTGCCGTATGGCCGCTTCGCGAGCATTGGCTCACGCAAACGATCATTCACCACCTGGGACGGTCGCTGGTCGAGCTCATCGGAATCAGCGCCCTCGCGGTCTGGATCGGGAGCTGGATGAAACCGTCGTGGCGCAGGTTGCGGAGAAGAGCCGCCTATCTCGTTTTGACGATGGCAGTCGCGATCGCACTGGTCTCGCTCGCCAAGTACAGCAGCGTCAAACATTGTGCATGGGACATTCAACGGTACGGAGGCCCTGTACCTCTGGAGCGGCTCTTCGGTATCACCCAGCCCGGAACGGGTGCAGGTCATTGCTTCCCCGCCTCCCATGCCTCGGTCGGGTTCTCGCTGATGGCGCTCTATTTCGTCCTCCGAGACCGTTCTCGCGCACTCGGGCGCCTCGGTCTATGGGCCGGTCTGCTGACGGGGGCACTCTTTTCAGTGGGCCAGATTGCCCGGGGTGCGCACTTCTTCTCACACGGTGTCTGGTCGGCAGTCCTTTGCTGGTATGTCTGTCTCGGGATGTACGAGATCGCGTTTCAGCGACGCCTGGAGTCTTCGGTGCGTCACACGCTGCCAATTGAGACAAAGCAGGCACGACGTGGACGGGTACCGACCACGAGCCTGGAAGCTTCGCGATGAGCCGCTTCGTCACCTGGTGGGAGGGAGAAGCTCCTGTCAGGCCGCGAAGTTCTGAGGTCGAGCTGTACAATGACGGCATGCGAATCCTGGTCGTCGAAGACGAGCCCAAGACCGCGAGCTATCTCCGCAAGGGCCTCCGCGAGGCGGGATACACCGTCGAGACGACGGCGGACTCCATTTCGGCTCAGCACCTGGCGACGAGCACGTCGTTCGACGTCATCGTGTGCGACGTGATGCTTCCCGGAGCGAGCGGGATCGACTGTGTAAAGAGCCTCCGTGCAGCCGGCGTCGAAACACCCGTGATCTTTCTGACGGCGAAAGATGCGGTCGAGGACCGGATCAGCGGACTCGACGCGGGAGCGGATGACTATCTGGTCAAACCGTTCTCATTCTCCGAGCTCCTCGCGAGAATCCGGACACAACTGCGCCGGGGAGCGATGCCGATGACAGACGTCTTTCGCGCTGGAGATCTCACGGTCGATCCGGTGCGTCATATCGTGATCCGGGGAGAGACCGCCATTCTGCTGACGCCGAAGGAGTTTTCCCTTCTGCTTCTACTGGTTCGGCGGAAGGGAGAGGTCCTGACACGGACGGTCATTGCGGAGCAGGTCTGGGACATGAACTTCGACAGTGACACGAATGTCGTCGACGTCGCCATCAGAAGGCTGCGCGCAAAGATCGACGACCCTTTCGGCGTCACACTGATCCACACAGTGCGGGGAGTCGGGTACGTTCTCCGGGACCCGAGCTGAGGTGCGCAGGCACAAATCCATTCTCGCCACGCTGATCGTCCTTATGACGAGCGTGATGTCGCTGCTCTTTGCCGGGTTCGCCGCATTTCATCTTTCTACCGCCGCAAGGGCGCAGAAGAGCGACCATGAGCAGTTCCTCTCGACGGTCCTCCGATTCATTCGTGTGGAGCTCGAGGACGAGAACGGTGATCGAGAATACGAGGAAGAGGGACTGAGGGAGATCGAAAACGTCACGCTCCGGGATGCGGCCCCCGAGCGGTTCGGCACACTGATCATCGACATAGAGAACGAACGGGGAGAGCACCTGATGTCCACCCCCGGTGCAGCCGAGCTGATGACGCAGAAGCCTCCCTTCCCGCCGATGGCCGACTCACCGAGCGAGGCAGCGATGATCTACTGGAAATCGCCGGCGTCCCGACACTACGTTCTCTCTGCTCTTAGGACCCGCGCTCCGGACGGGCGGGTCCGTGATGTCCGGGTGGCGCTCGACAGGACCTCGGCCGTGAAGTATCTCGCGGCGTTTCTGCGCCGCTCGGTCATCGCCATTCTCATCTGCATGGTTCTGACGGGAATCGCCGTTGCGCTGATCACTCGTCACGCGCTGCGACCGCTGTCGGTGATCCGCGAGGCGGCGGAGCGGATCCGCAGCGGCTCGTTCGACATCCGGCTCGAGCCGGAGCGGCTACCCGCCGAGCTCAGTGAGCTGGGCCTCTCGTTCGAGCGAATGCAGGAACATCTCAGAGAGTCATTCGAGCGGCTCTCCCAGTTTGCAGCCGAGCTTGCTCACGAGTTGCGCACCCCGGTCAACAACCTGATGGGGCAGACCGAGGTGGCTCTGTCGAAATCGCGGAGCAGCGTCGAGTATGAAGAGGTCCTCAGCTCGAACCTCGAGGAAGTGGCGCGGCTGTCGAGAATGATCGATAGTCTGCTGTTTCTCGCGCACGCGTCGCGCGGTTCGGCGCCGGTCAGTGCCGAGACCCTCGACGTCGCGGCGGAAGTGGATCAGGTGATCGAGTATCACCGGCTCCAGGCCGACGATATCGGAGTCGAGCTCAGGAGAGAGGGAAGCGGCACGATCCTGGCGGATCGGATGCTTTTTCGCCGGGCTCTGAGCAATCTTCTCTCGAACGCCATCGATGCATCCCGATCGCGCGACTGCGTGAGGGTCATCATCGAGACGACCGGCAACGAGGTCGTGATCGCGGTCATCGATGAAGGGGAGGGGATCGGAGCGGACGACCTGGACCACGTATTCGAACGGTTCCATCGATCTCAGGCCGCCCGCCGGCGCCGTCCGGAAGGGAGCGGGCTCGGACTCGCGATCGTCAGGTCGATCATGGAGCTGCATGGAGGCTCCGTCGCACTCGACAGCCGCCCTGGCCTCGGAGCGAAGGCCTCGCTCAGATTTCCCGCTGATGCGCAAGTGATGCGCGGCACCGCCTGATCGATCGAAGATTACCGAACTGTAATGTCTGCGTCACCTCCGGGACATTCCCTGACTCCTATTCTTGTTGATGAAGAGAGTGATCCTGCGGCTGACTCGCCCGTAGAAGGATTCACACACGTATGCGTCCACAACTATCCGAAACGAAGAGAGCGAAGATCAGGCGGCTTCTGGTCTCGCCGATCCTGATCACACCCGAGCTCCTCGTGGTGCTGAGCGCAGCGTACTTCGCCCTGCTGTGCAACACCCGCTTCTGGTCAGTGATGCTCGGGACCATGAGCCTCGAAGGTTTCGCCGCGGTCCGGATGACGGTCCTCACCTTCACGCTTCTCGCTGGAATCCACATCATCCTTCTCCTTCCCGTATCCGCGCGGGTTCTGATCAAGCCGGTCCTTTCGATTCTCTTTCTGATCAATTCACTGGCGATCTACTTCATGGACCAGTTCGGTGTCTTCATCGATGTGTCGATGATCAGGAACGTCGTGCAGACGGACATGGCCGAGTCGACAGAGCTTCTGAGCTGGCGGATGCTCCCTTACCTCATCGGTTACGGCGTTCTTCCCGCGGTTCTGCTGCTGAAGATACGTCTCCGCGAGTCGACTCTCGGAAGCGCTTTGAGAAGGAAAGCGCTTCTGCTGGTGCTCGGTGTCGCCGCCATCGGTGTCGCGGGACTGGTTTCATTCAAGGACTACAGTTCGTTCTTCAGAAACAATCGCGAAGCCCGTTATCTGGTCACCCCGGCGAACTATATTGTTTCGGCCGCCAGGGCTGGGCTGTCGCAGACACGGGTGCCGAGGGATCGGATTCCCGTTGGGCCCGACGCCACTCTGGCGGAGGGATGGAAGGAACACGACAGGCCGGTCCTGATGGTCCTCGTTCTCGGCGAGACCGCGCGCGCCTCGAGCTTTTCGCTCAACGGTTACGAGCGCGAGACGAATCCGCGACTCGCGGCGATTCCGGGACTCATCAATTTCCGCGATGTGTCGGCATGTGGAACCAGTACCGCGGATTCAGTGCCGTGCATGTTTTCGCCGTTCGTGCATGCGAGCTCCGAGCAGAAGCGGGCACGGGAGTACGAATCAGTTCTCGACGTCGTGAGTCGCGCGGGGCTGGACGTCATCTGGTTCGACAACAACTCGGGCTGCAAGGGTGTCTGTGATGGTGTGGAGAGTGAGGAGATCGACGCCTCATCATCCTCATCGCAGTTTTGTACGGCCGGGGAGTGTCTGGACGCGGTCCTGCTGGAGCGGCTCGACTCGCGCATTGCGCAGGGAAACAGCACGTTGGCGGTGTTCCACCAGAAGGGAAGCCACGGGCCCGCCTATCACGCCCGTTACCCGGCCGAGTTCGCAAAGTTCCAGCCCGTCTGCGAGTCGGATGACTTCGGCGACTGCACACAGGAGGAGATCCAGAACGCGTACGACAACTCCATCCTCTACACCGATTGGGTCCTGGCCGAGATGATCAAACGTCTCGAGGCGGCCTCCGATCGGTACGACACCGCGTTGCTCTACGTCTCTGATCATGGAGAGTCCCTCGGGGAGCACGGCTTCTATCTCCACGGACTTCCGTATGCGATCGCGCCGGAGACACAGACACAGGTTCCGATGGTCTTCTGGATGTCGGAGCCGTTCGCGCAGCGCTTCCAGGTCGACCGCGACGGGCTCGAGCTGATTGCGAGCTCCGAACACGTCTCACACGACAACCTGTTCCATTCGGTGCTCGGCCTGCTGGACGTACGAACAGCAGCCTACGATCGCGGTCTCGATCTTTTTCATCAGGAGCGAGTGGCCCAGGTGACGACCGATGAGCCGGGCGGTGGGAGCTCGGAAGGCTCGTGACGATTCGTGACTCCTTAAACCCGCGATGGCGAACGGCCGCCACGGCGGGAATCGTGACTCTCTTCCTCGCCGGCTCTCTGGGTGCGGCAACGGTCAGAGAACAGCGCGGAGCGATGGGGTCTCGATTCGAGATCACTGCCGTACACGCCGACGACGCTTCGGCGCGCGACGCCGTCGAGGCAGCGTATGCCGAGGTTGAGCGTATCGAGGGGATGATCTCGAGCTGGCGGCCATCCTCGGAGACGAGTGAGATCAACCGCGAGGCCGGAGTGAAGCCGGTGGAGGTCTCTCAGGAGCTGTTCAACCTCGTCCGCCGATCGTTGAAGATTTCGCGTCTGACCGGCGGCGCGTTCGACGTCACCTTCGATACGGTGGGGAGACTCTGGAACTTCAAGGACCGCACCGCGCCTGTCCCCGCGCAGGAGGCGATCGACGCGGCTCTTCCGAGTGTCGGCTACGACAAGATCGTGCTCGATGAGAACGCCCGCACGGTTTTTCTGCGTGACTCGAAGACGCGGATCGGGTTCGGGGCAATCGGAAAGGGCTATGCGGCGAACCGTGCGATCTTCATCATGAAGGAGCGGGGAGCCACCGGCGGAGTCGTCAATGCCGGGGGCGATCTGGTGATCTTCGGTGTTCAGGACGACGGGACTCCCTGGAGGATCGGGATCGCGAACCCTCTCGATCGTGACCGGCCCTTCGCGTGGCTCGAAACGACCGAGCAGGCGGTGGTCACGTCAGGTGATTACGAAAACTTCATTGAGATCGACGGAAAGCATTACTCGCACATTCTCGATCCGCGTACCGGATGGCCGGTCCAGGAGCTGCGCAGCGTGACGATCATCTGCCCCGACGGGGAGCTTGCGGATGCGCTGGCGACCGGCGTCTCGGTGATGGGTGTGAGTGACGGACTCGGGCTGATCAACCGGCTGCGAGGCGTCGAGGCGATGCTCGTCGACAGTCACGGAAAAATTCACGTATCGGATCATCTGCAGTCGATGGTCACGCAATCAGGAGACGAACGATGAAGAGAGCTGCAGCGCTGGTATTGCTGATGGGAGCAGCCCTGAGCTTGTCAGGGTGCACGACGGTTCATCCCTGGGAGCGGGGGACATTGAGTCTCGAGCCGATGCAGCTCGACGACAGCGCCACGCACCGGTTCGAGCGGAACGCCGAGACGTACCGCGAAGGGGCGATCGGCGGGAGCGGCGGGAAGTCCGCCGGAGGTTGCGGATGCAGTTGAGCTCGATTCGGTTCTGCATTCTCCTGTTGTCGCTCACTCCGGCAGCCGGGCTGGTGGCGCAGACGATCGAGGAGGGATCCCTCGATGTCGACATCCTCGTCAGCTACTACGACCAGGATGGCGATCACTCTCCGGTCACCGGTGGCATCGGCACCGAGAACCTGCAGGTGATCTCGCCCGTCTTGAAGCTCGGATGGAGAGCCAGTGATGCCTGGACGTTCTCGGCCGACCTCGGAATCGATCAGATGTCGTCCGCATCGATCGGAAACATCCAGATGGAGCTGAGCAGCGCGAGCATCCCTGCCAGTGACACGAGAACGTTCGGCAATCTTCATGCGGAGAGGAAGTTTGGAAACCAGACGCTCGGCCTGACACTCGGTGCCGCAACCGAGTACGACTACGAGTCCGTCTCCTATGGTCTGGACTGGAGCATGGAGATGAACGACGCCAACACGGCCGTCACGGCGGCTGTGCGTCGTTACGATGACGCGATCGATCTCGTCGGTATCGATGGGCATGGAAGTCGTGGCCCGGGCCGGCCGCGGATGCAGGGGAAGGGAGACAGGACCACGAGCGACCTGTACCTCTCTCTTTCGCAGACGCTCTCGAAGAGCACAACCGGCGTGATCGAGCTCTTTTTCAGTCAGCAGGAGGGGTATCTGTCGACACCGTTTCATGAAGTGATCCTGAGTCCGGACGACATGTATCCCGGCGGTGTGCACATCGTTGAATCGCTACCCGGCAGCCGGGACCGGCAATCGATCTCCTTCCGGGTGAATCATGCCTTCAGCAATTCGATCGTGCAGCGTGTGAGCTACCGGTACTACGACGACGACTGGGGCATCACGGCTCACTCAGTCGAGCTCGAGACGCACTTCCGGCTGCCGGGAGAACGGGCCATGTGGGTCTACCCGATCATCCGGTACCACACCCAGACCGCCGCAGACTACTTCGGACTGCCAGGCACATTCGCGGGCGACGAGCCGTACATGACCTCCGACTGGGACCTCGGCGAAACCACATCCCAGAAGTTCGGTCTCGGTTGGACCGTGACGTCGCTCCCGAGGCAGGACTGGTTCCTCGATCTCGACAGGTTCGAGGTGCGAGGCACGTTCTACGATCGTGATGACGGGCTGCAGGCGTTCACCACGTCATTTGGGTTCGGGTGGACGTTCTGATGAGAGTGATGACCCTGGCGCTGGCGTTACTGATGTCTGCGGGAGCACTCATGGGACAGGAGGCCGTCGATCAGAATGGGAAGACTCATGTCTGGAAGGGTGCGTCGGACGGCTACACGGTGATCGATTTTGCAGCCTCGTGGTGCCGGCCCTGCTGGAAGGTGCTTCCGAAACTGCAGGCGTTCGCAGACCATCATCCAGACGTTCGCGTGATCGTCGTCTCGGTGGACGATGAGAAGAAGGGTCGGGATGCGCTGGTCGAGCGCCTCGAGCTGACCTTGCCGGTGCTGTGGGACCAGACACACACCATTGCCCGGCACTACCAGCCCGGGGGCATGCCGGCGACGTTCGTCCTCGGCCCCGATGGAAAGATCGTCTACCAGCACGTCGGCTCGGCCGACGAGGACTGGAACGCCCTCGTCGCATTCATCGACGACGCATTGCACTGAATGTTCGGCACGAACCGGGCGCCGGCTCGTCCCGTCAACTGAAAGACGGGATGCCGAACCGCCGCCCCCGGCCGGTCAAAACGACTCGACAGGAGCATACGAATGACACCAGCTCAACTCCATCTCGCACTCAACCACCTCCCAGTGGCGGGTCTGCTGTTCGCACTCATACTGCTCCCGATCGCACTGTTCACCAGGAGCCGCGATCTCCGGATCACGTCGCTGGGCATCATCATTGTCTCCGCCGCTCTCGCGATTCCCGTCTACCTGTCGGGCGAAGATACCGAAGAGACACTCGATCGACTCGGCGCCTCGGAGTCGGCCATGAAGGAGCACGAGGAGATGGCGGAGCTCAGTTTCATCGCCCTCGAGATCATGGGCGTGCTCGCGCTCGGCGCCCTGTTTCTGACACGGCGCCCCGCGATGGAACGACCCGTCATGGCGCTGATGCTCCTGCTCACGCTCATCGCCGCCGGCATGATCGGCTGGACCGCGAAGCTGGGAGGAGAGATCCGCCACGGCCCCGAGCTCGGAGCGGCACAGGGAGCAGTCACTGGCGATCACGAGGACGACGATTGACGATCCGGACCTATGGACGTCCCCGCTACTGCTGATTGACATCGTCCCCCGGAGATGTACAATGGCCTGGACTAGACCGATCAGTCTAGTATCGATGAAAGGAATGCATGATGCGAATTTCGAAGGATGACATCGATGTGAAGATGGAGATTCCGGGTGCTGTGCTCCGGCAGCAGATGGGTTTTGGAAGGGCTGGCGATCTCGCGATCAGCGGGGAGTACTTCAGCCTGTCCGAGGGAGTCGACACGGCGCCCTTGTTTCAGGGGCTGGAGAATGATCTCTGTCAATGTCCCCACATGGGATTCGTCATCAAAGGCCGGCTGATCACGACGGATGGCTCAGGCGTGCAGGAGACGGTGAATGCAAACGACCTGTTCTACTGGCCCGCAGGGCACAACGTGCGTGTCGAAGCGGATGCAGAAATCATCATGTTCAGCCCGGAAGCTTCTCATGCCCACGTCATCGACCACATGATTGCAAAGGTCGCAGAGTAGAGCAGGTGGCATGACTGTCGTTCACAGAACAAAGCAACGGCTGCTGGAGTCGGGGCTCTCCCTTCTTCTCCAGCATGGCTACAACGATCTAGGCATTCAGCTACTTCTTTCGGAAACCGGAATCCCCAAAGGCTCCTTCTATCATCACTTCAGCGACAAGCAGGAGTTTGCGTTGCAGGTGATCGAGGCTTACATGCACGAAGTCCATGCTGGACTTGACGCCTGCCTCCAGGACGAAGCTCTCCCTCCGCTCGATCGCGTGAGGCGGTTCTTTGAGTTGACCGAACAGAAGTACCGTGAACAGGGGTACATGGGTTGCCTTCTGGGTGGTCTGGGCCAGGAATTGTCCGGAGTAAACGAGGTCTTTCGGCACAAGATAGAGGAGTGTTTCTCCTCGATCGCGGACAGAATCGCCGGATGCCTCCGGAGAGCGCAGGAGTCGGGCAGTCTTCCTCCGAACAGGGACGCTCAGGCCATGGCTGCCCTGCTGGTCAACTGCTGGGAAGGTGCCGCGCTCCGGAGCCGCCTATGTGGGAGTCCTGCACCTTTGAGTGCGATGCTCGATTTCTATTTTGAGTCCCTGTAAGCGTCCTTCCCTCCTGATGAAAGAGCCGTTCAGGGGGGTCGGGTCTCCAGGCCCGACTCCAGGCGGGCTCCAGCCCGCCTGAAAGCTTCAACCTCCCACAACCCTCACCTGCCATAATGCCGGCAATGTCCACCCCGCATCCGGAAACCCCCACCTCCCCCGATCTCGAATCGATCCTCGGCGGGATCGACATCTACCTGCTCGACCAGATCATGAGAGCCCGCATCCGTCCCGGCATGCGCATCTTCGACGCTGGATGCGGCGCGGGTAGAAATCTCCACTGGTTTCTGCGATCCGGGTACGAGGTCGCCGGAGTCGATTCTAATCCTGGCTCGATCGAGAAGGTCCGGCGTCTCGCCGCCAGGCTCGCCCCCTCGATTGATCCGGAGAACTTTCGAAACGAGCCGATCGAGCAGTGCAGCTTCCCCGACGGATGGGCAGACGTCGTCATCAGCAGCGCGGTACTCCACTTCGCTCGAGACGAAACTCAGTTCCGCGCAATGTTGAACGGGAGCTGGCGTCTCCTCCGGCCGAACGGCCTCTTCTTCTGCAGACTCGCATCGACCATCGGCATGGAGCAGGAGCGATTCGAGCGGATCGAGGGCAGGAGGTTCCGAGTCCCCGATGGGACGGAGCGCTTTCTCGTCGACGAACCGCTACTGATGTCACTCACCGAAGAGCTCAGCGGCGCGCTCGTCGACCCGCTCAAAACGACAGTCGTCCAGAACCTCCGATGCATGACCACCTGGGTTCTCCGAAGGAAAGAGTGAGCAGATCGTCCGTGCCTCAGCCCCGAAGGGGCGGCAGAGAGTAGCCGCGGCAAGCCAGAAAAGGATGATCGGAGCGCCAGAGCCTCAGCCCCGAAGGGGCGGCAGAGAGTAGCCGGGGGCAAGCGAGGAACGAGCGCAGCCCCCGGGTCCCGAATCACCCCAAACCCACGCGAGCCCCGGCAGGGGCGACAGATTTCAAGATCACAACCTGTGACATCAATTTCACTCTGGAAATGCACGGAAATCCGACTTTTGTGTCCACGTCTGTCCAATCGACGTCTCCATGCGATCGAAGTACGGGGCGTCGGCACTCGCCATGCTATTCTTCAGAGGTATGGGAAAGCACTACCATGTGGACGCGGTGTGGGACGCGGAAGCCGGTGTCTGGGTGGGGACGAGCGAGGACGTTCCCGGACTGGCCACCGAGGCGCGAACTCTCGAAGAGCTGACCAGGAAACTGCATGTCATGATTCCGGAGCTGCTCGATGCAAACGGTCTCCTGTCGGAGGGCGCCCCAGGTCGGATCAGCTTCGAGCTCACCGGGCACCGCCACGAGATGGTGACTGTCGCCTCCTGATGCCCGCCTCCTTTACTCCCGAGCTCAGGAAGATCCTTCTTCAAAGCGGTTGCCGGCTCGATCGCCAGGGAAAAGGAGATCACGAGATCTGGTACAGCCCGCTGACGGACCGACGATTCGTGCTGGATGGCAAGATCAAGTCCCGGCACACCGCGAATGCAGTTCTCAGGCAGGCAGGAATCGACAAAAGATTCTGAGTCAACCTCGCCGGTGTCAGGCCAATTCGTGACAGTCTGCTTCGGAGCAGTACTGCTGAGGGCGGGAACCTGCGCGAGTCGGAGAGAGTACCCGTGGTGCCAGGTCTTTCTTTCCTTTTCTGCCGAATCTACTAATGGTGGGATTTTTCGCTGATTCGGTGTGAAAATCTACGGTCAGTGGAATCAGCCCGGAGATCAAAGATCTGGCACCGAAGTCAGGTCCATTTGACGCAGGTTGTAAACCTGCGACCCGGCCGGTTGTAAACCGGTGCTACGCTCGCGGCGAGTCGGGACGCGAATCGATCACCAGCGGGCGGTCATCTCATGCGAATGATCTTGATGGTTCGCTCCGCTTTGAGAACCTGGTAGACGAGTCGGTGCTGAATGTTGATGCGTCGTGAACAAGTGCCCTCGAGGCTCGTCTGTACCGGGATCTGGATGAAATCCGGCGGAGGTGAGGGCGCCGTCTCGTCCGTAACGGATGCGGGTTCTCACACACATCGGCGCACCTCCCTCGGAGCCCTGGCGCATGATTGCTACAGTGCCCAGCGGCTGAAGAACCCTCTCTTCTTTTTCATGGTCGCGGGACGAAGGGTTCGGTCGCACGCCGCGCAGAAGTCGGAGCTCTTCAGGTCGATTCCTTCGACGGCAGGTGAGCTCGTCATCACGCAGCGGATATTCTGGCAATGGGCGAGGCCGTATGCGTGGCCGAGCTCGTGGATTGCTTCCTTGATGAGACGATCCTCCAGCAGAGTCGAATCGGGAGGGAGTCCGTACTTTTCGGGTGCGAGCCTGTAGCTCGAGACTACGGCCGCACGGCCTCCCATCTGCGCCTCGCCGAACACGAAGGTCAGGACGGGAACGAACAGATCGACGTCGGTCACGGCGAGGAGCTTCTCGGTCGTCGCGGGTTGTTCGAGGAGCCGCGACATGAGCGCCCGGGTGTCGTACTGGCCCCGACTCGTGTCGTACGCCTCCTCCGGATCGAATGTCGGGGCCTGTCGCACCACCTGCACATGAAACACGTTGGAGATCTCCCGCACCAGAGAATCGAGCAGAAGCTCTCTCTCGCCACAATAGAATGGCACGAGTGTCAGCGTGTCGTGCGGCTGTGGATGGCTTGTGGAGGATCTCTTCCACATGGCTCACCCGATCGTCCCGGTTCCGGTCACCTTCGCAGGCCGTACTTTTTGATCTTGTTGTACACGGTGACGCGGTCGACTCCGAGGATCTCCGCTGCACGAGTGACGTTTCCTTCGGTCCGCTCGAGAACGCTCGCGATGTGCCGGTGCTCGACCGCCGAGAGTGAATCACCTCCCGCGGTGTCGGGTCGGGTCGTGTAGATCGGAAGATCGGCAGGCCGTATGTGCGGCGGCTTACCGACCACCATCGCACGCTCGATTGCGTTACTGAGCTCACGGACGTTTCCCGGCCATGGGTGGCTCTCGAGAAGTTCCATCGCCGCGGGTTCGAAGCCGGTGATCCTGCGATCCATCTGCCGCGAGAACTTTTCACGAAAATGCTCCGCCAGCAGAGGGATGTCTCCCGTTCGCTCACGGAGCGGCGGGAGCCGGGTGACGAAGACGTTGATGCGATAGTAGAAGTCCTCGCGGAAGCGTCCCTCCCGAACGGCGGCCTCCAGATCCTCGTTGGTCGCGCAGATGATCCGGAAATCGACCTCGATTGGCTTCGAGCTGCCGAGGCGCGTGACCTCTTTGGTTTCGAGAACTCTGAGGAGATCGATCTGCATGCGGGGAGGGATGGCGCCGACCTCGTCGAGGAAGAGCGTTCCCTTGTCCGCCATCTCGATCTTCCCCTTGTGCCGGTACTGCGCTCCGGTGAATGCGCCACGTTCGTGGCCGAAGAGCTCGCTCTCGAGAATGTCCTGCGGCAGGGAGCCGCAGTTTACGGGCACCAGCGGAAAATAGCGTCGCATGCTGTTGTCGTGGATTGCGCGTGCGATGAGCTCCTTGCCGGTTCCGCTTTCTCCTCGAATCAGCACGGTCGAGTCGGTCGGGGCGACGCGCTGCACGAGCTCGAGCGTGCGCCGCATCTCGGGGCTCTGGCCCACGATCGGGTCGGGCATGACGAGCTCATCGATCGTTCCGCGCAGTTGTGAGTTTTCGCTCTGGAGCCGCCGCTGTTCGAGGGCTCGGCTCACGAGGTGGCTCAACTCGTCGGGATCGACGGGCTTCGTGACGTAGTCGAACGCACCGTGCTTGAGCGCCGAGATCGCCGTTTCGACGGATGCGAACGCCGTGATCATGATGACCGGCAACGACGCATCGATCTGGTGAATCCTCTGCTGCAGCTCGAGACCATCCATGCCCGGCATCTTGATGTCTGCCAGAATCACGTCGAAGCTCTTCCGTTCGAGCGCCTGGAGCGCCGACTGGCCGTTCTCTGCAAGCTCGACGTCGAAACCGTCCTTGCGGAACCAGTGCTGGAGCGAGTCTCTGACGGAGAACTCATCGTCCACCACCAGAATGCGTTTCTGTTCTGTCATGCGTGTGCTCCTGTTGTGGGTTTCCCCTGTTCCTCGTCGTCGAGATGGTCAGCCTGGAAGTGCGGAAAGTGAATCCTGAAGAGAGTGCCTCGTCCCGGCTCCGACTCGACATCGATCCGGCCGTCATGGCTCTGTACGATTCCGTAGACCACGGCGAGCCCGAGGCCGACTCCGCTCTGTGCTCCCTTGGTCGAGAAGAATGGCTCGAAGATCTGCTGCTTGAGCTCCGGGGGGATTCCTACTCCGGTGTCGACGACCTCCAGGACGATCTCGTCGTTCTCTCCATCGAGAAGCCTCACCGTCAGGAGCCCGCCGGCCCCTCCACCGTCGCGTGACATCGCCTCGACGGCGTTGACGAACAGCGCGACCATCGCCTGTTCGAGCTCCCCCATGTTCCCGCGGACGACGGGGTTCTTCGCACCGCGCTCGACATGAAGATCGAGGCCGTGCATCTCGAGATGGTGATGCACGAGCTGGAGCGACCGGTCGAGAGCCACAGAGAGATCCGCGGGGCCCTTCTCTTCGCCACGATGACGTGCGAAGAGAAGCAGGTTCTTCACGATGTTGCCCGACCGGGTGCACTCGTGCTGGATGACCTGGAGATAGCGCTTCATCTCCTCACGTGTTTCAGGCGTCGGCTCGTGTTCGTCGAGCTCCCGCTCGGTCAGCCGCGCGTACGTCAGAATGCCCCCGAGCGGATTGTTGAGCTCATGAGCCACGGTGGCAGCGAGCTTCCCGAGTGACGCCATCTTTTCCATATGGAGGACCTGCCGCTGGGTCCGCTGCAGCTCCTCGGTTTTTTCCAGGACCTTCGATTCGAGTCCCCGGGACCAGCGCTCCACCTGGCCTCGTGCCTGCGCAAGATCGGCAATCATCGAGTTGAACGATCGGGAGAAGCGTGCGAGCTCGTGCTGGCCCTTCACGTCGACCTGAAAATCGAGATCTCCGGCCGCTACGCGTATCGCTGCATCGTGGAGCTTCCGTGTCGGCCGGTGTACGAGGCGCAGAACGAACAACCATGTCACCGCTCCAGTCAGAAGCAGGAGGACGATGCTGGTCACGATGAGCTGGCGTCGCGCCGAAGCGAGTGCAGACTCGGCGGGAGCCAGAGACATCTCCAGATCGAGTACCCCGAGCACCGACTTCTCTGCCGGGTGAGCATGGCAGTCCGCGTTGGCGCAGGTCGGCTCGTTGGCGATGACGGAAAGATGACGCAGGACGTCGGGGCCGGCCTCCCGTTCCATGACCGAAATGTCCTCCGTTCTCACCACCAGAGCCAGAGGGGCACTCGCGTGGCACCCGTGACAGGCATCGTCAGTGAGGTCGGCCTTCCCGCCGATCTCCGAGGGCATCGCCGACATCACGATGTTCCCCTTTTTGTCGAAGACCCTCAGCGCGAGGACGTCCCCCCCCTCGGCCATTCTCTGCAGAACGAGCTGAACCTCGTCGAGCTGGTTGAGCAGCATCCCGTCGTGGGTCGCGCGCTGCACGAGATTGCTCGTACGACGGGCATCGCTGCGGATCAGGTGGGTGATCTCCGATTGCGTCGTCCGGAAACCAATGACCGCGTGGGCCGCGAGAACCACGGCCACGATGAACGACAGAGTCAGGAGAAGCTGGGCTCCGAGAGACTGTGTGAGGAACTTGAGGAGGCGCATGCTGGAACTCCGTCCCAGTCAGGGAAGGCGCCTCCTCCCGCTGGCGAAATTGTATCACCTTCACCGCTGAAAAACTCATCATTCGCCGTTGAAAAAATCGACATGCCCTCCGAGGCCGCCTGTAGCCTCGAACGTGGCGTGCTTCACCCTTCCTGCTTTCCGCCCGCAGCCCGTTCGATGCGTTGAATTTGTTGTCGCCCGCGATCTTGCCATGCTTTGCGCGCGCGATCTAAACATATGAATTATAACGACTTATCGACAAATACGTGTCCTGGCGTCAGTGGCTTTCCGGTTGCTCTATAGGTGGGTGGGGCGGAGAGCCCCGGACAAGGAGGACAACATGAAGACCCCGAATATCAAGAAAGCAGCGATGCTCGTCGCGATGGTGCTGGCGGTGGTGATCTCGGTCCCATTCGCCGGAGCACTGATTCTTCTGCTTCGGACTGCGGGGCTGCTCGTGATCATTGCCGGACTGGCTGGAATGGCGGTCGCCTTCGCATTCAGCCCGACGATTCGCGGTCACGTCCGCTCATTCGGAGTGACGGTACTGGAACCTGACGGGAGTCATCGAATTGGAGGCATCTAATGAACAGGAAGGCTATCAGTGAGTCGGTAAACGTAGCAGCGGTCGTGGCGCTGGTAATCGTTGCGATCCCGGTCGTGTTCGGACTGGTCTTCTTCTACCGCATCGCTGCATTCGCGGCGGTCGGGGCTGGACTTCTCGGAGTTGCCGTGGCAGTCGTCGCGAGCCCGACATTCCGAGGTCGTGTTCGGGCGATGGTGGATCCGGAGCTCGAATACAAAGGGATGAGACTCGCGACGGAAGTCCTTCTCGGCCCCGGGCATGTGTGGGCCCGTGTGGAGCGGGACGGAGCGTTTCTCGGTGTCGATGATCTGGCCGGGAAATGTCTCGGACCGATCGACCGGATCGAATTGCCCCTGCCGGGGCAGCGCATTCACAAAGGCGAACCTCTCTTCACGGTCGCCCACAAGAACCGCTTCATCTCGAGTCGTTCTCCTTTCGAATCGACAGTCGTCGCAGCGAACGAGCGACTGAGGAAGGACCCACAGCGTCTGAACCGAGATCCCTACGGTCTCGGCTGGGTCGTCCGGGTTCGCAACGAGGAGCCGGGCCGTGAGAAGCGCAGGATGTTGCGAGGGACCGATGCCAAGGCATGGTTCCGTCGTGAAGTCGACCACCTCGTCGCACTCGTCGGGAACAACGACGGCAGCTCCGTCTCGATGGCAGATGGCGGAGTCATCGCCGCAGGACTCGACCAGATGATCGACGAGTCCACGTGGCAGAGAGTCCATGCGGAGCTCTTCGAGCAGGCAGTGACTCGAAAGGAGATGGAATCGTGAATCGCCGCACGTTTATGAAGTTCACTGCCGCCGCTGGGGCGGCACCCCTGGTTCGATGCGCGTCCAGGCCCGCGGATAAAGCCATCATGGAGGAATCTGCCGCGGTCCTGGTCGATCTCACAGCGTGCGCCGGATGCCGCGAATGCGAAGCCGCCTGCGCAGCCGCCAACAATCTTCCGAAGCCGGAGATCAACTGGGACACGGTCGATGATGTGAGGCGCAGCACTTCCGATACTCAGTACCAGGTCGTCAACAGGGTCGAGACGAGCAAGGGCGACGTTTACGTCAGGAACCAGTGCATGCATTGTCTGGAGCCTGCCTGCGCGGCGGCGTGTCTCACCAAGGCTCTCGTCAAAACGGAACAGGGGCCGGTGATCTATCGAGCCGACAAGTGCATGGGCTGCCGCTACTGCATGGTTTCGTGTCCCTTCGACGGACCGAAGTTCGAGTACGGAAGCGCGGCTCCGAAGGTCCAGAAGTGCAAGCTGTGCTTCGAGCGCATCGCCGAAGGTGGAAAGCCAGCGTGCGTCGAGAACTGTCCTGCCGAAGCACTCACGTTCGGCAAACGGAGTGAGGTCCTCGAGATCGCGCGCCAGCGCATCTACCAGAACCCCGGCAAGTATGTCTCGCACATCTATGGTGAGCATGAAGCGGGCGGGACGTCGTGGCTCTACATTTCACCGGTGCCTTTCGCGGAGCTCGGCTTCCCGGCCAACATTGGAGAGGAAGCGTACCCGAAGAAGACGAAGAATTTCCTGACATCGGTCCCCTTCGTTCTCGCTCTGTGGCCCGTGTTCATGCTCGGTATCCGTCAGGCCCGGCTCTCCGTTCAGAAGGACGAGTCGCACGGATCCGATAGGGAGGTGTGAGATGGCCGATACAGTTCAGACAAGCCGGTTCCAGAGTGTGATGGCGTTCGTGCGTGATCAGGCGCGTCCGCGCGGACCTCTGCTGACCCCGTTCAACATCATCACGATCGCGCTGATGTTTACCGCCGCGGTCATTCTGATCGTTCGCTTTGCCTACGGACTCGGCTCCGTCACCAATCTCAGCCAGGAGTTCCCCTGGGGAATCTGGAAGGGATTCAACGTGGTGGCGGGTGTCGCGTTCGCGGGTGGCGCGTATGTGCTGACCTTCATGGTCTACGTTCTCGGGATGGAGAAGTACCACCCGATCGTGCGCGTGACCGTTCTCAACGGATTTCTCGCGTACT
Source organism: uncultured Acidobacteriota bacterium (assembly GCA_963829355.1). Classification (GTDB taxonomy): domain Bacteria; phylum Acidobacteriota; class Thermoanaerobaculia; order Gp7-AA8; family JAHWKK01; genus CAWHHZ01. The sequence continues at coordinate 119,281 of CAWHHZ010000009.1, read as the reverse complement.
GCTTCTACGCCGGAGCCTTGATTCTCGAGCTCGGAAAGCCGTGGAACATCATCAATCCGATCATCGGAAATGACTTCGGGTTGAGCTCCGTGCTGTTCCTGATCTCGTGGCATTTCATGCTCTACATCTTCTCGATGGCGATCGAGTTCTCGCCGGCGTTTGCAGAATGGATCGGATCGCGTCGCCTGCGGAAGATTCTCTCCGCCATGACGATCGGTGCCGTGATCTTCGGTGTCACGCTCTCGACTCTCCATCAGTCCGCGCTCGGCGCGTTGTTCCTGATGGCGAGCAACAAGATTCATCCGCTGTGGTACTCGGAGTTCATCCCGATCCTGTTCTTCATCTCCTCGATCTTTGCCGGGCTGTCGATGGTGATGTTCGAGGGGAGTATCTCGCGGCGGGTTTTCAAGAACCGGCTCTCTTCGGCGGTTCGATTCTCCCATGCAGGGATCCTCGTCGGTCTGGCCCGGATCTGCGCATCGGTGATGTTCGTGTATCTGTTCCTCGAGATGATCAAGCTCGTCGACGGTCGTCTGCTCAGTCAGATCACCGGAGGATGGGGTGCGTGGTACCTGGTGGAGATGGTGGGTCTGACGGCGTTGCCGATGATTCTGTTCCTCGTTGGCAGCCATCGCGAGAATCTTCCGCTCATCCGGTTCGCCGCAGTTCTCACAATGCTCGGAGTGGTTCTGAACCGCCTGAACATCTCTCTCATCGCGTTCCGGCCCTACTCGCTCGCGCATTACGTTCCTACGCCTCTCGAAGTGATCGTGAGTCTGAGCGTCATCGCGGCCGAGATCTGGGTCTTCCGTTGGATCGTTCTCCGGATGCCGGTCGTCAGTGAAGAGCCGGCGTGGGTTCATGAGGACGAGTCTGAAGTCATCGCTCCGGCCGGAAAGGCCGTAGCCTGAAAGGAGATCGAAAATGGACTTCCTTCCAATGAAGGGTGTCGAGTATCTGATGGTGATCGGCTACCTGCTTCTCCTGATTCCGTTCTGGTTCCTCCTCACCGGTCGTGAGAAGACCAGCACAGTGCCGCGGAGAGTGCTCTCGGCGGCCGGACTCCGCTCCTGGTTCTCCGTTCCGGACTGGCTGTCGTTCCATCCGGGACACGCCTGGGCGCAGAGTGTGGGCGAGAACCGGGTGCGGATCGGGATGGACGACTTCGCGCACCGCCTGATCGGACGTGTCGATGCAGTCCATCTTCCCGGCCGTGGAGAAGAGCTCGTCGCTGGTGAGAAGGGATGGGGAGTCGAGGCCGATGGCCACGAGGTCCCGATCCTCTCGCCGGTCTCGGGGCGTGTGGTTGCGGTCAATGATGCCGCACTCCGCTCGGCGGGTGAGCTCGGAGATGATCCGTACGGCAACGGATGGCTGATGGAGGTGGAGGTTCCATCACTGCGGTCGACTCTTCGGAATCTTCTCTCCGGACGGCTGGCCAGGATGTGGATCGAGGATGCGGCCGACGGCCTGAGCCGCAGAATGTCGCCCGAGCTCGGAACCGTGCTGGCAGATGGTGGCGTCCCCGTCGCCGGTCTCGCACGCGCCCTCGAGCCGGACAACTGGTGGGACCTCGCAGAAGAGCTGCTGCTGGTCAAGGAACGCTGACGGACGTGGCAGGCGCTGCAAGGGCCCCGCCCCTCACAGCGCCTGCCCGGCCCCCAGCCGCAGAGATGTCATCCTGAGCAAAGCGAAGGATCGCGTCCCGTTATCCTCGCCCTGAGTTCCCGTGACAATTTCAGTCGAGTCATTCCTTACCCGATCCTTCGCTTTGCTCAGGATGACGTTGCGGGGCGTTCCTGATAGCCTTCGGCACGGATCTGGAACCTGCGAGGAGTCAATGCCACACAAGATCGAAGTTCGCGATGACCTTCTGACCCGATTCAACGACGTTTACACTCCCCAGGCACTTGCAGCACTCGAGGCTCTCGCGCCGCTCGACTCGGAACGAAAGGAGCTGATGCGGAGACGTGTCGCCCTTCGCGCCGAACGCGCGCGCAACCGGAAGAGGATCGATTTCCTCGATCCGGACTCGAAGATCCCCGGAACTGACATCACCGTCCGGGATGCGCGTGAGGGAAAATTCGAAGGGAGTGAAATCCCGCCAGATCTGCAGCGGCAGTGGATTCAGGGAACGGGTCCTGCGACGCGGCCGCGCTCCACGACCGAGGAGGGGCTGAGGAATGTGGCGTATGCGCTTCTCTCGGGCGCTGACGGTTGGATGTTCGACGGGGAGGATGCGACCGGACAAGTCGACACGATGTCGCTCGACAACATCCGCAATCTCAAGCTCGCGTTCAGCTACGACCCGCTCTTCATGACGGTCGCCGAGAGTGTCGCCGAAGAGATGAACACCTGGGCGCGCGACTTCTTCGGCCGCGAGATCGTCGAGGATTGGCGGAAGCAACTCGAGCTCACGACACGGATCTTCCGTTGCCGCGGACTCCATCTCGACGACCGCCATATCCGCTCGAGTGATGGCAGCGGCTTCTCCGCCTCAATTGCTGATCTCGTGCTCTACGTGACGAACGTCTACAAGATTCTGCTCGGGCAGGATCGCTCGATCGTACTGTATCTGCCGAAGATCCAGACCGCTGAGGAAGCCGCGCTCTGGAACGACATGCTCACGGCGCTGGAAAACCACCTCGATCTCGCCGTCGGCACGATCAAGGTCTACGTGCTGATCGAGCAGATCGAGGAGTCGTACCAGCTCATGGAGATGAGAGCGGCACTCGGCAGGCACTTCGTCGGGTACAACACGGGGCGCTGGGACTACATCAACAGCGTCTCCGACGCTCTCTGGTGGGACGAGAGCTTCGTCAATCCGAACATCGACGAGATCGGGATGACCTACGGCTACATGCGGATCTACGAAGACCGCGTGCGTCGCGCCATGAATACGCCCGACAGCAACGGGCGTTTTGCACTGTGGCAGGGCGGGATGGAGCCGAACATCCCTGTCGGCTCGGAGGCCGGTGTCGAGGCGGGGATGAAGAAGGCGGTCGCCGGAGCCGAGCGCGAAGAGCGCGAGGGTGCGAGCGGAAAATGGGTCGCCCACTGGAAGATGGTCCACATCGTCCGGCCGGTGTGGGAGAAAAAAGGGGAGACGAATCAGCTCGGCAGGAACTTTCCTCCTCTTACGTACACCGGGCAGGATGCGAGCGACCTCGCACTTCTCGAGCCCGCCGCCCGGACGATCCGCGGCGCGCGCGACCTGCTGAGCGTCGCCCTGCAGTACGGCAACGCGTTCGGCCGAGGATTCCAGGCCGCCGCACTGAAGCCTGCAGACTTCTTCGGGGACGACGACGTCCTCTATCTGATGGAGGACATGGCGACGGGTGAGATTCGCGTGAGCATCCTGTGGGAGTGGCTCCACAAGGGCGCTCGCCTCACGGAAGATGATCCGGAGACTGGCGTGAAGAAGGGCGATCCGTTCACACGTGAACTGTTCGACCGACTTCTTGCAGAGGAGTACGAGAAGCTGCAGAACGCGAGCAATCGCGACGTCCACGACGACTCGAAGCCGACCACGCTTCCGATCGCGCGAGAGATCGTCGAAGCGTTCGTCACCAGCGACATCAAACCTCCCTGGTACATCGACTTGCTGAACCTGAATCTGAACAATCATGATCTCGGCGTCGCGAAGGAGCGGATCAGACGCTACCTCGATGCGTTCGAGCGCGATGGCACGAGGATTACCGCCAATCTCGATTTCGAGGAAGGGAAAGGTTGAGACGATGAAGTCGTTCGATCAGGAAGTCTCCGAGACGAAAGAGTGGTTCGACAGCAGCCGCTTCGAAGGCACGATCCGTCTCTACTCGGCCCGGCAGGTCGTCGAGCAGCGCGGCACGATTCCGAACGATTACCCGGTCGCTCGCGAAGCGGCCGCGGCATTCTACGATCGCCTTAGAGAACTGTATGCGGAGGGCAAGTCGATCACGACCTTCGGCCCCTACTCCCCCGGCCAGGCCGTCGCCATGAAGCGACTCGGTATCGAAGGAATCTACCTCGGAGGGTGGGCAACGTCCGCAAAAGGATCACTCGATGAAGATCCCGGTCCCGATCTCGCGAGCTATCCGCTGAGCCAGGTCCCGAACGAAGCAGCCGTTCTCGTCAGGGCGCTGCTCACGGCCGACAGGAACCAGCAGTACCTCCGTTCACGGATGACCGAGGAGGAACGCGCGTCGACGCCGGAGTACGACTACCGCCCGTTCATCATCGCGGACGCAGACACTGGTCATGGTGGTGATCCGCATGTGCGCAACCTCGTCCGGCGATTCGTCGAGGTCGGCGTCACCGGCTACCACATCGAGGACCAGCGGCCAGGCACGAAGAAGTGTGGTCACCAGGGGGGCAAGGTTCTGGTCCCGGTCGACGAGCAGATCAAGCGGCTCAATGCAGCCCGCTTCCAGCTCGATGTGATGAAGGTCCCCGGCATCATCGTGGCGAGGACGGACGCCGAGGCGGCAGCACTCGTCGAAGGGCGCGGTGATGAGCGCGATCACCCGTTCATTCTCGGATCGACCAGCGTGAACATCCCACCGTACAAGATCGCCTACCTCGCACTGCTCAAGCGTTTCAACGAGCAGGGTGTCGAGGAGATCAACGGACATCTTCTCTACTCGATCCCCGAGGAGGAGTACCAGCGCGCCGATGATTGGCTCGACCGGATCGGCGTCGGCCAGATCGTCAAGGAGCAGAGCGATTCATTCCGCAAGGGCAGCATTCCGGTCGACCGCGCTCTCGGGAAAGCGGAGGAACGACTGGCGGAGGCATGGGAGGCGGAAGCGGGTCTCCAGACATATGGCGAGGCGATCGCCGAGGTCATCGAGTTTCGGAGCCGAGAAGGTGAAGAGCTCGAAATTACGGCGGACGAGTGGCGGGAGTTTGCGAAGACGGCGTCGTTCACGTCTGCAAGGCGGCGGGCCCGGGAGGCGGGGGTCAACATCATCTGGGATCCGGAGCACCCGAAGACGCCGGAGGGGTACTACAGGCTCCGCGGAGGAGTCCCTTGCGCGATCGCACGATCGCTCGCAGTCGCGCCATTCTGCGATCTGATCTGGATGGAGACGAAGACCGCTGATCTCGAGGATGCGAAGGTTTTCGCCGAGGCGATTCACGCGCAGTTCCCCGACAAGATGCTCGCGTACAACCTGTCGCCCTCATTCAACTGGGATTCCACCGGGATGACGGATGACGAGATGCGCGCCTTCCCGGAGGAGCTCGGAAAGATGGGCTTCGTATTCAACTTCATCACGTACGGCGGCCATCAGGTCGACGGGGTTGCGGCAGAGGAGTTCACGACTGCGCTCAAGCAGGACGGGATGCTGGCGCTCGCGAGACTCCAGAGAAAGATCCGCCTGGTCGAGTCGCCGTACAAGACGCCGCAGACTCTCGTCGGCGGACCGCGACTCGATGGTGCCCTCGCAGCATCGTCCGGACGAACGGCGACGACCAAGGCGATGGGCAAGGGCTCGACGCAGCATCAGCATCTGATCCAGACGGAAGTTCCAAAGAAACTGCTCGAGGGCTGGCTCGACATGTGGCGGGAGCAGTATGGAATCGAAGACCTGCTGAAAGTGGAGCTTCGACCACAACGGGCGGGTTCGGAGCTGCTGGAGCTCAGCATCGTCGATCAGGAAGGGAGCAAGCGCGCCAACGTTGTATTCGCGCCGATTCTCGATCGCCGCGATCGCAGCATCCTCTCGGTCCGCGACCAGAACACCTTCGACGAACACCTGCGCCAGAAGAGATTGATGACGTTGATTCACCTCTATCTCGTGCATCGCTACAAAGCGGAGTCGGTTCACTACGTCACTCCGACCGAGGACAACAAGTACCAGACCGAGCGGATGAAGGCGCACGGAATCTTCAGCGACGTCTTTACCGAGGTGGGTGAGATCATCGTCACCGAGGTCGACCGGGAGCGGGTCGAGGAGCTTCTTGCGCCCGACAAGGAGAAGCTGTGGAAGCTGATCCGGAAAGAGGAGCCGCCGGGAGGCGGGAAGCTGAAAGGCTGATCTGCTTTCCTGCAGCCGGAGTATGACGCCGCTTTGCGTGAGGAGTGAGATCGACCACCTTCACCTTCGAGTCTGCGAAGCGGCCAGCATTCGCCGCCGGCGGTCCTCAGAATCACTCACGCTGTCACGTCGCGGCAAACTCAAAGCGCGGCCAATAGATCCCGAGCAGGGGCGGTGCTACAGTTTTTGAAATAGCCCGCGCCTCCACCCGAGTGTTCGCTCGGTTGCCGTCGGCGCCCTGTCCAATTCTGATCTCGGAGGGGAGCATCATCATGCCTCGGTTCATAGTGGTTGCGGCTGCCCTTCTGGCGGCCCTCGCGGTCGACGGCAGCCAGATCGAGCGACATATCAGTCGTGAGCCGCTGGTCCCCGACCTGGCGGAATCGAGCCTCTTGCGCGGCGATCTCCCCGGGGAGATCATCATCGAGCTCGATGCGGAACCGACTTTCGGGCGGGCTTTCAGGGGATCGAGTGTTGCGACGTCGGAGCTCGATGTTTTATTCGAGCGCCTCGAGAAGGACCTGCAGGCGATCGACCTCGATGTGTCCCGCACAGCTTCGAAGCGTGGTGAGACCGTGCGCTCGACGATTCATCACCGATACTCCATGACCTTTGCGGGCGTGTCCGCCACCGTCGATCCGGACGCGGTCGACTCGATTCGTGCACTCAGTTACGTACGCAAAGTCCATCCTGACCGGCACGTGAGGGCGCTGCTTCATGAGAGCGTCGAGCAGGTCGGAGCGCCCGCCGTCTGGGCCAGTCACCAAAATCGGGGAGCGGGAGTCGTCGTCGCCATCATCGATTCTGGGATCGACTACCACCACCCGGCGCTGGGAGGGGGGATCGGTGCGGGCTATAAAGTCATCGGCGGACGCGACTTCGTCAACAATGATGACGATCCCATGGATGATGCCGGGCATGGGACACACGTAGCGGGGATTGTCGCAGCAAACAGCGACAAACTTCTCGGTGTGGCGCCGGATGCCTCTCTTCTCGCGCTCAAGGTTCTCGACCAGACTGGATCAGGTCGAGACTCGTGGGTGCTTGCGGGCATCGAAGAAGCTGTCTCGAAGGGAGCACAGGTCGTCAACATGAGTCTCGGGCGCCCCGCTGTCCCGGACGATCCGGTCATCAGGAGTATCGAGCGAGCGTTCGATGGGGGGATCGTGTTCTGCGTAGCTGCCGGCAACAGCGGACGGTTCCTCGACATCGGTTCTCCGGGAAGAGCACCGAATGCCATCACGGTAGGGGCGATCGACCGTCAAGGGAAGCTTGCGAGCTTCTCGTCGAAAGGGCCGGTCGTTCCAACGGCCTCCATCAAGCCAGAGATCTCTGCCCCCGGGGTATCGATCGTGTCGTCAGTTCCAGGTGGGGGCTTCGCCGCCTACAGCGGGACCTCCATGGCGTCGCCGCATGTTGCGGGGGTGGTGGCGCTCGTACGCTCGATTCATCCTGGATGGTCGGCGCGTCGCGTACGCACGGCAGTGATTGACGCTGCGGCGAAGATCGACGAAGAGGTGATGGCGGGCGGCGCCGGAGCCGTGTACGCCCCCGACGCGGTAGTCGCCGATCTGTTCGCGTCGCCCTCCGAGTTGTCCTTCGGAATTGTGCCCGACGGTCCGGGGCCTTTGAAGAGATCCCTCTATCTCACGAATCGATCTGACACGGCTCACACGTACACCCTGGAGATTGAAGGAGAGAGGGACGGTATCGAGTTGGACTCGTCCGGGGCCGAGATTGCGGTCGCGCCGGGCGAGGCTCGTCTGGTAAATCTCGAGTTGTCGATTGACCCAGACGTAATCGAAAGCCCTCGACAGGGATCACTCAGCTTTGGCGGTCTGATCCGGGTGACCGGAGGGTCAGGTTCCGTGTCGATCCCGTGGGCCGTGACAAAGGCCGCCACTTTCCGGTTGAGATGGAGCGGCACCGGAGACGCGATCGCGCGTCTCGGGACCGACAGCATGATGACCCAGGCATTGCTGACGGGGGAAGATCCGGTCACGGATCTCATGATTGGAGCAGGCTCAGCAATTCTCTGGATCGATGCGAAGTCATCGACTGCCTCGCATCAGGTATTCGTCGAGGATCTGGAACCGGCCGCCATCTCCGAGCTGACTCTTGGCCCGGAGGATGCGCCGTATCGTCTCGAGTTCAGGGGAAGAGACGTCCAGGGTCGGTTGCTGTCCGATCGAGGAGCGCTCTCGCTGGGGGACCTTGTCGTTCTGCACCCCTCTCTCTCGGGGAGCCTTTTCGATTTGATCACCTTCGTCGATCCGGCCAGGGAAGTCTTTGTCTCCGGAGCTTCGGAAAGGCTCGAGATCCGGGCATTCGAGCGAGCATTCGATCCGGAGCAGCGGACGAGCTGGACCGTCTCGTATCAGCCGGTGAAAGGGATCGAGGCGGACGTCCATCTCGTCATCGAGACTGGCGACTGGATCGAGTTGCCGCTGAGGCTAGCGATCCCCGACAATCTCATCGATCCTGCGACGAGGGTCTTCTCTTCGATCTGGATCACACGCGGGACCGAAACTGTGGCCAGCAAAGCCGCACCGATAGACGACATGGAGCAGGTGCCCTCGACCGAGTTCGTCGCCTGGCTCGCGCCTTCGCAGGCCGACGCCGGGGCAGCTAGTGTCGTCGAGATCAGCGGCTCTTTCGAGGAAGGGGCGGGTTCGCTGTCGGAGCGACTTGCGATCAAGGCGGAGCTCTCGGCGATCGAAGAGGGCATTGTCCCGGGACGGCGGAGCACACCTCGGCTGTCGGATCACATTTCTCCCTCAGGTCAGCCCGTCACGATCGGGAGCATGCCGGCTTTTCCATCCTCCTTCACAGGCGCGATCGGTGAGGTGATGATGTCATCAATGCTGTGGATCGGTCCCAACCACGAGTTGCGACTCTCAGACTCACCGCATACGGAAGCGCGGCTCTACGCGAGCGATGGAGCTGTCATCGCCACTCCCGAGCCGTCTCCCGTCATGGGCCAGTTCGCGATCTCGGCGACTCTTCCGGAGGCGGGGACCTATGTACTCGAAACTTCCACCGATTCGTTTGTTCTCGCCGGAGAACCTGTCGAGGCCACTCTGAGCTCCACCTTCGACACACGGAACGAAGATTCATTCCCGCCGACGCTGACATCCCTGAGGATCTCCGACGCCGCTGGACAGACAAACACCGCGTTCTCGCGAGGTTCCACGGCCATGCTGACCTTCTCTGCGGTCGATTTCGCCCTGTCCGGGTTCAGCAGGCCTGCGGCTGGCACAACGAAAGTGGAGTATCGAAGGCATGCTCCCGCCGGGAGCGCGGAGTCCGAGTGGCGCGTGTTGACGGCGGTGGAAGCAGGCGATGATCTGGCCGGACACGGACCGATATCGCAGCCCGACGGCGTGCTGTACCGTGTTGATCTGAGTGAGGTAACGGAGACGGTTACCGGGCCGGCCGATCTCCGCATCTCCCTCGAGGACGCAGAGGGAAACTCTGTGGTCTACAAAATCGAGCCGGCCATCCTTGTTACGGGTGATCGGCGACGGCTGACCTCGAGGCGGTGACACGACTCGTAAGGTTGGCGATGGCTCAGGCTTGCCGGCGTGACGCCCGGCGCGATTCTTGACAGAATTGCGCGCGTGACCCCGAAGCGCACTGAATCGAAGGCCCCGCTGCGGTTCCTTCCGCACCCGATACGCGGACTGATTGCGTTCTCGCTCCTTTCGTTGAACACGGTAGCCGGATCGATGGCGATCCTTCCCCTTGCGCTGGTCAAGCTCGTGGTGCCGATTCCTGCGGTCAGGAAGCGGATCGATCCGATGCTCAACGCGATCGTAGAGTGGTGGATCGAGGGAAACGGGCGGTGGATTTCGCTGATGCAGGACGTCGAGTGGGAGGTCGAAGGCGTGGAGCAACTTCGGCCTGATGGCTGGTATCTGGTCGTGGCGAACCACCAGAGCTGGGCCGATGTGTTCGTTCTCCAGAAAGTACTGAACCGGCGGATCCCGCTCGTGAAATTCACATTGAAGAGGGTTCTGATCTGGGTACCGTTTGCGGGTCTTGCGTGGTGGGCGCTCGACTTCCCTTTCATGAGCCGCCACTCGGAGGAGTTCCTGCGTAGGAATCCGGAGCGGCGAGGGGAGGATCTGGCTGCGATTCGGAAGGCGTGTGAGAAGTACCTCCTCGTCCCGACTGCTGTCGGAAACTTCCTGGAGGGCACCAGATTTACACCTGAGAAACACGCGGCGAGGGGAGCGGACTATCGTCATCTTCTTCGACCACGTGCAGGGGGGATCGCTCTCGCTCTCGACTCGATGGGCGAGCAATTCGAAGCCCTGATCGACGTGACGATCTTCTACCCGGACGGCGCGCCGACGTTCTTCCAGTTTCTCGAAGGCCGGATGAAGCGCGTCGTCGTGAAGATCCGCGAGCTTCCGATCCAGCCTGAGCTCATCGGGGGCGACTACGCAAACGATCCGGAGTACCAGGAGCGAGTGCGTTCATGGGTCAACCAGCTCTGGCGCGAGAAGGACGAGCTGCTCGATTCACTGAGCGAAGAGTGGCAGTAGAGGTGTGCCGGATCGGGAACGGCGGCGCTGATTCCCTGCGCGTTTCCGGGGAGTTCACAGCAACCAGTGGACTCAAGTGCTTGCGGAAGTTGCGTGTCATGACCGGGCCTTCCACGTCATCCGACTTGGCCGCTGTCCGATTATGGGGGCGTGTCCGTGCGGTTAAGGAACAGCCTTACCGTCACTATTTCGTTGCTTCACGACTGTCGACTTTCACGATCTCAGGGCGCAGAGTGGGTACAGGATACCGCCGTCGTCCGGACCGGACGACGGCCTGTTCGTCACATAGGGCTTTTCGTGCGTCGAGCGCGGATGTCAGTCTGTTTCGCCGGAGCTTGTCTGGAGGAGATATGGGTGATCGTCGCGAATGGTTCTCGTTGTTGCTGTTGCTGCTCGCGCTGAATGGCTGCGGAGAGCAGCGCACACCCGTTCGACCGCTCGCGGCACAACTCGACGCGCAGCTTCCTGAGCTCGAGCAGCGCCTCGCGGCGCTGCACAACGCGAACACACCGCCGGCGCTCGCCGAGATGATCAACCGTCAGGATGCGGCACTCAACCGCGCAAAGACCAGCCCGGACCCACTCGTCGAGCTCTACAGACTGCGCGAACCGTTGGCTGACATTCACGCTCTCGGGTTTCTCGCCGAGCACCAGTCTTCGGTGGACACGCAGGAACAGCTCGAAAGAGTGTGGCGAGACTCTGCGCCCCTCTTCGAGGAGAGGCGTGATCTGCCGGCGAATCGTCTGCAGCGAGCGATGATCCAGGCGGCGCAGAACAAGGCGGACGTCCTCCGGGAGGCGAGTCTGGCGTACGGGCAGATCACCTCTCCCGAGTCTGGTCTCTACTATCTCGGTGAGGCGGTCGGGCAGGCGAGACTGGCTTCGTTTCTCCGCGGTCTCGAGATGGAAGGGCCGCAACGGGGCGAGCTCGCGCTCAGCGGGTCCGCGGTCGCTCGTGGCCTCGCTGAGGTCGATGGACTGGCGCTTGCGGTTTTCGAAACCGAACCGACAGGTGGTGCGGCGATTCCGATCAGCGCCAGACTGAAGGAAGCGCGAGCGCTGCTCGACCGTGGCGCGATCGACGGAGCCGCGCTCGTTCTTCTGGAGAGCCGTCTGGCTGCAGCGCAGCAGAACCGTGGAGGTGAGCCTGCATCCGCGCCCCCGCAGGAGATGAACGATCCGATCGAGACGCTCTTCGTCCGCCTCGCGGAGGATGACGAAGAGAGAAGTGAGTTGATTGCCGGCGTGGTGCTGCCGTTTTACGCGTCGATGCTGCACGCCCTGCCGGCGGACAACACTGCGGAGCACGCGGCGCCGGTCGTGGTGACTCTGGTTCGCTGGCCTTACACGTGAAGCCTCTCCGATCCGGCAAGTTTGCTGGTCAGGGAAGTGGTTGATGAGTACGGAGATCGGGTGCAGTTCCGTGCAGAGGACCTCGGAGCGTCACCGAAGGCAAAGGCTTTCGGTGTGGACAAGTATCCCGCGATCTTCGTCGACGAGGCGTTGATTGCCCGTCCCGAGGATTTCTATGCCTGGGGCGGACCAGAGACAGGGAAATACGTTCCGTGGAGGGAGCTCGCCAATCGCCGGGCGTTCCAGAGCGATCTCAGACGGCTGATCGACTATCGTCTCTCCGGCGGCGAGGTCGTATCGCTTCCGGCGAACGAGACGGGGACGCGCGAGCTCCGGCTGCCGGCCGTCGAGGTCGTTGATCTCGACGGCCGGCCACTCATGCTCGGCCGGGAGTCGGACAAGCCGGTCCTGATCGAGTTCTGGGCGACCTGGTGTCCTCCCTGCCTGGAAACCATGGCGTGGATGAAGAAGTTCGATGGAGCCGAGGTGGACATCGTCGCGATCGCAATCGAGAGCGATCTCGAGCATGTCGAGAAAGTGGTCAGCCAGATACAGCCGCGGGCCCGCGTCGTGATGGGCACTCCGGAGGTGATCGCTGCCTTCGGCGGCATACAGGCCGTGCCCACGCTCTTCGTTGCACGACCGGACGGGACGATCGAGAAGGTGTTTTACGGAGCTCCCCCCGACCTTCATGTTCAGATCGAGCGATCGCTCGCAGCGATCCGCGATGCATCGCGGCTTTGAGATCGTCTCATGATTCCAGGACCGGACCAGTCCTCGGAGGTCGTACATCAAACGGGAGGCGTGCAGATGAGAGAGACTCGTCGTCACCAGAGATCAGGATCACCCGCTGGAGTCGTGGGCCGAAGGAGAACGAAAGCGCTCACGTTGTGGATCGGCCTCAACTTCCGCAACGCAGTCCCCGCCGAAACACGGGAGCCCATGGCAGTTCGATCGAGCACCGAGTGATTGGTCTCGACAGGCGCGCGGCCATACACGAGACTCGGCCGGCGGGCGCGGCTCTCCGATCCCGTCAATTCGGTCTTTTGAATCTTCTCGGCTCAATCCGTTTCGTATCGAATCGCTTTCACACGCGTGACATGCAAATGTCGATTGATGACAGGTGCGCCAACTCGTTTTCAGGTGCGTAACTTCGCGTGTTTCAATCGGCCGCCGGAAACCGCGTGCGTTGACAGAATCTTCACTGACAGTGCTACCAGGCGGGTTCAATCAGGTGAATTCCGGGCTGGCATCTGAATCGGCGAAATACGGCGTAAATCTCATGTTGTATCAATACTTTGAAATAAGTCTACGCCGACGGCACTCCGCGTGCTCCTGTAGGCGAAGCATCGCAGTTTATTGTCTTCAACTTTCAGGAGGTTCACATGAGTAGTTTGAGAAGTATTGGAGTCGTGCTCGCGTTGTTTCTCCTCGCGTCGACATCTGTCTTCGCGCAGGGAACGACGAGCTCACTCGGAGGGCGCGTCGAGCATGGCGGAGAGAATCTGCCGGGCGTGACGGTGACGATCAGTTCTCCGAGCATGCAGGGAGTTCGGGTCACCACGACCGACATCAACGGAAGTTATGTATTTCCTTCAATCCCTCCCGGTGACTACACGGTCACCTTCGAGATGGACGGGCTCGCTCCGATCGCGCGTACGGTGCAGATTGGGCTCGCAAAGACCGAGCGGGTCAACGCGGACATGCAGTTGACGTCCGTGACGTCGTCGATCACGGTCACGGCGGCTGCTCCGGCAGTCATCGAGACGACCGAGATCCAGTCGAACTACAACGAGGAGGTCGTCGAGCAGCTCCCGATCGGCCGTACGGTTCGACAGATCACCGAGTTTGCGCCGGGCGTCAGTTCGACCGGCCCGGGAAGCACCCGGGCGAATCCCGTCGTCACGATTTCCGGAGCGGCGTCGTTCGACTCGCTCTTTCTGATCAATGGTGCCGTGACGAACGAGAACCTTCGTGGACAGACTGATGATCTGTTCATCGAAGATGCAATCGAAGAGACCTCGGTCATGACCGGGTCGATCTCCGCGGAGTTCGGCCGCTTCACCGGTGGAGTCGTCTCCGCGATCACCAAGTCGGGCGGTAACGAGTTCTCCGGCAGCTTCCGCGACAGCTTCTCCGATCCGTCATGGGATGAGACGACGCCATTTGGCGAGCCGCAGGACGAGAGCAGTCTCAATGAAGTGTACGAAGCCACTCTGGGTGGATTCATCGTGCGGGATCGTCTCTGGTTCTTCACCGCGGGACGATACTTCGAGCAGAGCATCCCGGGCTTCTTTACCAATTCGACCATCGCACTTCCCACCACGGTCCAGACCGATGAACGATACGAGGTCAAGCTGACAGGACAGATCGGACAGAATCACAGTCTCGTCGGCTCCTACCTCGACTACACCGTGGACCAGACACCACACTGCGCGTTTGGCTGCTGGAACATCGAAACGATGGATCTCAACGGACGACAGCTTCCGCGCGAGATGATCACCGCAAACTACAGCGGTGTCGTGTCGAGCAACTTCCTGGTCGAGGCTGGCTACTCGACCCGTGACCTCGTGTTCGCCGGCAGCGGCGGTGACTACGTCACGCAGGACCCGAACGATCCGCACGACCTGGCACTCGGAAGCTGGGCCTACGACAACACTTACGGCGGAGCGTGGGGCGCCCCGATCTTCTGCGGCGTTTGCGGAGACGAGGCGCGCGAGAACGAGTACTACAACGTCAAAGGCACGTATTACCTCGCGACGGCGGGTCTCGGATCCCACAACCTCGTGGCAGGGTACGAGAACTTTGCCGAATCCCGGCTGTCGAACAACTACCAGTCGGGCTCCAATCTTCAGGTCTACACCTACAGCGGCATCGAACCGACCAGAACCGCCAGTGGCGAGCTGCGTCCGGTCGTGGCACCGGGAGACACGCTCTTCTGGAGTCCGATTCTCACGCTGTCCGAAGGTTCTGACTTCGTGACCGACTCGTTCTTCGTCAACGACAAATGGGATCTCAACAGTCAGTGGAGCTTCAACCTCGGTGTGCGCTACGACAAGAACGACGGAGCCGACAGCGCCGGCAACCCGATCTCCAAGGACGATAACCTCAGCCCCCGGCTCGGGCTCATCTACGACATCGGTGGGGATGGACGCTATCGGCTGAACGCGGGCTACAGCAAGTACGTCTCGCGGATTCAGGAAGGCGTCGGCGGTGCCGGCGGCGGCGGGAATCCCGCGTACTTCCTGTTCGAGTACCAGGGTCCCGAGGTCGGTGGGCCAGATAGTGGACTCGGTCCGTTCGACGTCCTCGAGGAAGTCTACACATGGTTCCTCAACGCGTGTGATGATGAGGGTAACTGCGGTTACGACAACGGCGACCTTCTGTTCTTTGCCGGAGTCCCGGGAGTCAACCAGCGCTTCCCTGGCGATCTGCTCTCCCCGAGTGTCGACGAAATCACCCTGGGCTTCGGAACCCAGATCGGTACAAAGGGCTTCTTCCGGGCCGACGTCATCGATCGCGACTGGAGCGATTTCTACGCGGTGTCCACGACACCCGGAGACATCGTCAATGATCCGGTGGTGGGAGAGCTCGACATCGTCACGTACGGCAACACCAACGATCTCGAGCGCAGCTATCAGGCGCTCCAGCTGCAGGCGAACTATCGAGTCATGCCACGGCTCAACCTCGGTGGCAACTACACCTGGTCAGAGACCAAAGGAAACACCGAAGGCGAAAACCGTGGCAGTGGCCCTCTCGCCGATGTGATCAACACCTACACGGAGTACAAAGGGTACTCGCAGCACAACCCGGTCGGTCTGCTGCTCAGCGATCAGACTCACAAGGCCCGTCTGTGGGCCTCGTACGATCAGCCGCTCGGGTCACTCGGCAATCTGAACGTCACGCTTCTCGAGCGATATGAGTCCGGCACCCCGTACTCGGCATCCGCCAACGTCGATGTCGGATCGTATGTGGACAACCCGGGATACGCGACTTCGCCTTCGACGCTGCTCTACTACTTCAGCGATCGCGGCGAATACCGATGGGAGGATGTGACGGCGACCGATCTGGCGCTCAACTGGGTGTTCAACATCGGCCAGTTCGACCTGTTTGTCCAGGGAGACATCATCAACCTGTTCAACGAGTCGGCTCAGGTCAACGGAAGCACTGCCGTCACGGTCCTCAGCTGTGACGAGGGTCAGACTTCCGGATGCGCCGACTTCAACCCCTTCACCGAGACGCCTGTCGAGGGCGTTCATTGGGAGAAGCGGGCCAACTTCGGTCAGGCCACGAGCTCGCTTCACTACCAGTTCCCGCGGACCTATCAGCTCTCCGCAGGGTTGCGGTTCTGATTCTCTGAGCTCGGCAAGGCAACACCGGCCCCGGCGGCGTCACGTCGCCGGGGCTTTTTTGTTTGAAGGCAGGACTTGCGAGTTTGGGGGGGAACGGTCGCGTCAGAGTGAGTCGGTGTGGCGGAGGGAGTTCAGAACCTCCAGCGCGCACGAGATCTCATTCGATCCTGTGTTCAGCTCTTCTGCCCGTAGACGCACGAGCAGTCTGCCCTTTCCTCGCTCGAGTTTGAGCAGAGGCTCCCACAGATGCTCGACGGGCGCCCAGAGAGGCAAGCTCTCGTCGACTACCAGCAGAATTGCGCGGCTCGCGATGATCCGATCGCGGTCGAGGTGAAACTTCTCGATTGCGGTCTGGGTGTGTCGGCTGGTCGCCTCGGCGGTGTCGTAGCGACTGTTTCGCTCGGACGGAATCGTGCTGACCAGATGATCCGCCAGCGTCTCGAGCGTCTGCACGCGCGAGCCGACGATCTCGTAACGTCCGAGCCAGTTGGCGTCCCTGCCGGTCAGAATGTTCTTCATCACAGGCACCGCCGTACGGCACGAGAAGACCAGCGCAACGTCGTCTCCTCCTCGGAGTCGAATCGAGAACGGCGTCAGGTGACACTCTCTGCCGGCGTCATCGACGAACCACTTTCCCTGAAGCTCGATGTGGACCGCGACGTCAGTCTGCGATCCGCCGCTCCGGACACGGCTCGGCGACTCACTCAGTGGAAGATGATCCAGGCCGTCGGCGCGGGCTGCGGCGGCGTCCGGCTCACGGACGAACCGATGTCGCGCCCCGCCGTCGAGCTTGCCTGAACCGCCTTCCCCATCTCTGCTTCCCATGGCTCCCGTTCATTCTCACGACAAAGGGAGAAGAAAGATTGTAAGAAGGTGCCGGGAAGTGTGTCGCTTCTGTAAGGGATTGCCTGTTCTCAGTTGCAGCTTTCAGTCGAACAGAAGCGTGCCACGGCTTCGCCGCGTCGCTCCCTCCACGGCGATCCGGCCCGAGTTTCGTATGGTCTCCCCTTGTCCCGCCGGGGAAGCGCTGCTACCTTCATCCTGATGAAAGAATCCTCTACTACGCTCGGCACAGACAGGATTCGGGAGATTCGTGCCCTGATCGACGAGTACAGGGTTCGCTGTCTCTGGTTTCTCCGCCGTGACTACTATCCCGAAAATCCGGAGGAGATACTGAGAGTCATGGAAGCAATCCGGCGTCATGGTGATCGGGAGGGGTTTCAGCGCGCAAGGGAGATCGAGACATGGCTCTCACAGAATTCCAGCGAAACGTCTGCCGGCTTCTAGCCGAGCGACGGAAGGTCTCGGGCGAAAGCTACGTCGCCGGTGGAGTCGCACTGAATGAATTGACGGGTGGTGGCCGGATTTCACGCGATATTGATCTCTTCCACGACACGCTCGACGCGCTCGCCATCAGTTGGGCCGAAGATCGTGCCCTGCTGGAAGGTGAGGACCTTCGAGGGAATCCCGCATCGGGATTTCCGCATCGTTCGTCATCCGGTCGTTGGAGTGGCGAATGCCCTCTGTTCATTCCCCGTCCGGCTCCTCGAGATCTGCCCCGCTCTGCCGGATCGAGATCACGCGATCGATCGGGTGAATGAAGATTTTCCCATCGCCCGCCCTCCCGGTCGCTGCCGCCGACGCGATCGCCGCGGCGACCGCATCCGCGGCGTCGTCCTCGAGGACGATCTCGATCTTGATCTTCGGTGCGAACATATGTCCCGCCTCGTGAACCCGTTCTTTGGCATCCGTGGCGCGGGTGCGTCCCCAACCACGAACCTCCGAAATCGTCAATCCCGGAAGAGAATCCATCGGCGCGAGCACATGCAGGACATCCTGGAGCATGAACGGCTGAATGATTGCCTGGATCTGAATCATTGTGTAACTCCTTTCCTTAAAGATCGATGTCCTCGCGTGGCTTCTGGAACCAGGCGTAGACGGTTGGCAGAACAAGCAGGGTCAGAAGCGTGGACGTCACGAGACCGCCGATCACGACTGTCGCCAACGGCCTCTGCACCTCGGCTCCGGCGCTCGTCGCCAGTGCCATCGGGATGAACCCGAGCGATGCAACGAGAGCGGTCATCAGAACGGGTCGCAGGCGGACGATTGCTCCGGCTCTGGCAGCATCTCCGGCAGCCATCCCGTGTCTGCGCCGCTCGACGATGTAGGACACGAGGACCACGCCGTTGAGCACCGCGATTCCGAACAGTGCGATGAATCCCACGCCTGCCGAGATCGAAAACGGGTATCCCCGCAGCACGAGCGCGAAAACACCGCCAGTGATCGCGAGCGGGACGTTCAGAAAGATCAGAAGCGCCAGCCTGCCCGACTGGAAGGTCGAGTAGAGCAGAACGAAGATCAGTAGCAGCGCGAGAGGAACGAGAAGCATCAGCATTCGCGAGGCAGACTGGAGGTTCTCGAACTGGCCTCCCCACTCCATCGTCCACCCGGCCGGCAGCTGAACCTCGGCATCGACGCGTTCCTGCGCCTCGGCGATGAACGATCCGAGATCGCGGGCACGGACGTTTGCTTCGACGCTGATCCGCCGGCTGATGTTCTCGCGGCTGATCTGCGCCGGACCTGCTTCGACCGTGATCTCCGCGACCTGGGAGAGCGGAATGAGCCGCCGCGGCCCACCCGGCTGCGCAGGAGGTGCCGCAACTCGAAGGCTCCTCACCTGATCGAGATTCGCTCTGACTGAAGGACCGAACCTCACCTGCAGCGTGAACCTCTTCTCCCCCTCGAGAACGACGCCGGCCGGAATTCCCCCGACCGCCTCCACGACCTCGAGAATCTCGTCGCTGTTGATCCCGTACCGCGCGGCAGCTTCGCGGTCCACCCTGACCCTCATCATCGGAAGTCCGGTCGTCTGCTCCGCCTTCACGTCTGCTGCGCCCGGGACCTGCTGGAGAACGCGAACCACCTCATCGGCCTTACTCTTGAGCTCGACCAGGTCGTCGCCGTAGATCTGCAGCGCAACGTCTGAACGCACGCCGGAGATCAGCTCCGCAACTCGCAGCTCGATCGGCTGTGAGAAGCTGAAGATCGCTCCCGCTACGTTCTGCTCCATCGCCTCACCGATCGTCTTGACCAGTTCCTCTTTCGAGTCGAATCTCCACTCATCTTTCGGCTCGAGCATGATGTAGGTATCGCTGATCTCGACGCCCATCGGGTCAGTCGCGATCTCCGCACGTCCGGTACGGGAGACGACCGTTTCCACCTCCTCGTCGAAGTTCTCCATCAGCACACGCTCCGCGATGGTGCTGATCTCGTTCGATTGCTCGAGAGAGATCGAGGGCAGCCGCCAGATCTGCATCGCGATCGCCCCCTCGTCGAGACGGGGGATGAACTCCGTGCCCAGAAACGGCATCAGGACGAGACTCACGATGAAAAGCGCGACCGCGACACCGACTGTGATTTTCCGGCGGTTCATCGCCCGGTCCAGAACCGGTACGTAGAGTTTCTTTGCCCAGCGGAACAGCACCGGTTCTTTTTCGGAAACTTTCTTCAGAAAGATCGAGGCGAGAACCGGCATCAGCGTGAGCGCGCAGATCAGAGACGCCGTGAGTGCGAACACGACTGTCAGAGCCATCGGACGGAACATCTTTCCTTCCACACCTCTGAGTCCGAGGATCGGAAGATAGACGATGATGATGATTCCGACGGCGAAGACGATGGGTCGGGCCACCTGGTGCGCCGCTTCGCGCACCTTTTCGAGCGTCGAGACGTCCTTATCGTCCTTCCGCTCGTGGAGAACCCGGATGATGTTCTCGATCATGACGACGGACCCGTCCACGATCAGACCGAAGTCGATCGCCCCGAGACTCATGAGGTTTCCGGAGATTCCGATCTGCTTCATCGCGATGAACGCGGCAAGCATCGAAAGAGGGATGGCCGATGCGACGACGAGTCCGCCGCGCAGCGATCCGAGAAACAGCAGCAGAACGAGCACGACGAGAATGCCGCCCTCGGTCAGGTTCTTTGCGACCGTCTTGATCGTCCGGCGGATCAGATCGGTACGATCATAGTAGGTGTCGATGGTGATGCCCTCAGGGAGCGTCTTCTCGATCTGATCGATCTTTTCCTGGACCTGGTCGACGACGACACGGGAGTTCTCTCCCAGCAACATCATGACGATGCCGACGACCGCCTCACCTCGCCCGTCGCGCGTAACGGCGCCCTGGCGAATCATCGGAGCTAGCTCCACCCGGGCGACGTCGCGGACGTATACCGGTGTACCGCTTCGGTCGCTCGCCAGAACGATGCGCTCGATGTCGGTCAGGTCCTGGACGAGACCCTCTCCCCGGATCAGGTACTGCTCCCCCTCGTGGGCAATGTACCCTCCACCGACGTTTCGGTTATTGGTGCGAATTGCTTCGAGTACGTCACCGACCGAGAGCCCGTAGGCGGTAAGCTGTTCGGGCAGCAGAGTGACCTGGAACGTCTGGAGCTCGCCGCCGAACGAATTGACTTCGACGATTCCCGGCACCGAACGGAGCTGGTAGTTCACGAACCAGTCGAGGATCGTGCGGAGCTCCATCGGCGTGTAACAGCTCTCAGTGTCGGTTCCCGCGGGGCACATGGGCTCGCCGCGCACCTCGAACTGATAGATCTCTCCGAGACCGGAAGAGATCGGCCCCATCTCGGGCTCTCCATATCCTTCCGGGATCTGCTCCCGCGCTTCGGTGAGGCGCTCCGAGACGAGCTGGCGCGCCCAATAGATGTCAGTGCCTTCCTCGAACACGACCGTGACGACAGAAAGGCCGAACTTCGATACGGACCGGATCTCCTCGATACGCGGAATGCCGCTCATCGAGGTCTCTACCGGAAAGGTGATGAAGCGCTCGACCTCCTCGGGAGCGAGGCCGGGAGAATTGGTCAGTACCTGGACCTGAACGTTCGTGACGTCCGGCACTGCATCGATCGGGAGCTGGAGGAGCGATCGCACTCCGACGGCCGCGAGCAGCAGCCATAGAATGATGACGAGCAGACGGTTGTCGAGTGAGAAATCAATGATCTTCCGAATCATGGCTCTCTCCCTAGTGCCCGTGTCCGCCGCCGAGCTCTTCGCTGGCCAGCTCGGATTTCAGAATGAAGGTTCCGCCAACGACGACTGATTCGCCCGCTTCAACCCCCCGCAGGATCTCGATCAGGTCGCCGGCCCTGCGGCCGGTCTCGACGTCGCGGGCCTCGAAGCGTCTCTCTCCTGCCGGAACGAAGACGATCTGTCCCGCCCCGGAATCAACCACCGCACCGGCCGGGACGACCCGTGCTGTCATGCCACCGGTCGCGTGCGGGTCGGAAAGCCGAATCCGGGCGAACATGCCCGGACGCAGTGCTCGTTCGGGATTCGCGACGTCGATGCGCGCCCGGACGGTTCGGCTCTCCGGATCCACGTCGGGAGAGAGATAGGTGATCTCGCCTCGGAAGGGGCGGTCGGGGTAGGCGTCGGTCAGCACCTCCACGCCATCACCAATGTGGACCGCCGCAAGGTCCCGCTCGAAGACGTCGATCCAGATCCAGACATGCCCGAGGTCTGCAACGGTGAACATGATGTCCTCGGGTGACACCAGCTCGCCGAGTGTAACGTGCTTCTCGACGACTCGGCCTGAGATCGGCGACCGTACCGGGAGCAGCGAGGAGCTGCCACTCCCGCTCCCGATCGAGGCGACCGTCTGCGGATCGAGCCCGTAGAGCCTCAGCGTCTCCTGGGCACTCTGACGCTCCGAAACAGCCTTCTGATACTCCGCGCGAGCCTCGAGCATCTCCTTTTGCGAGGAGATCCGGTCCTCATACAGTTTCGTCTCGCGCTCGTAGTTTTCGCGTGCCAGAGCTTCCATCGCCTTCGCCGAGACGAATGCAGCCTTTGCCATCCCCAGCTCGACAGAGTCGATTGTTGCCAGCGTCTGACCGGCCTCGACCGAGTCTCCGAGCGCCGCCTGAACGCGCTGGACTCGGCCGGCGATTCGGGGACTCACATGCGCCAGCCGCTCCTGTTCGTAGTCGACCTTTCCGGTCGTCTCGAGCTCCGGCGCCAGGATCTTCTCTTCAACCGGAGCTGTCGTGATCCCTGCATTCGCAAGTTTTTCCGGCGACAGTTCCACGACCCCTTCCACGTGGCCCTCTCCGGCCTCTCCCTCGTGGTTTTCTCCCGTCTCCTCAACAGGAGCCTCAGGCTCTGAACCGCATCCCGTGGTCAGAGGCAGGACCAGCGCGAGCGACAGCAGCGCTGCCGCAGATATCTCATTCAAACGTTTCATCGTCTCTCTCCATTGATTTCCGACGCGGGGAGCTGGCCTTCGAGAACATCAGGAGCTCCCGCCGCGAGGGCCAGCCTGGCGCGTGCCGACCACAGCTCTTCGAGTGCTTCGATCGCCTCCCGCTGGCCGTCGATCAGCTCGCGCCGCAGCAGCAGGACCCGCGTCGCATCGATCTTTCCTGCTTCGAGCGAGCGCTCCAGAAGCATCAACGTTTCATCGAGCGGACCGCACGACGTGCTCCTCGAGTGCGCGAACCGAGGAAAGCGCCGCCGCGAGATGTGCATGCGACGCGGTCACTTCCTGGATCGCCTCGAGCTCCGCCCGCGCGAGAGCGGATTCCGCCAGCGCGACCTCCGCGCGTGCCGCGGCGATCTCGCCCTGCTTGCGATCAAACACCGGAATCGCGATCGAAACCGCGCCCCCGACGAGGTCATCTCCCTCCTCGGAACGACTGAATGCGCCGAGACCGAGATTGGGGATGACCTCCCGCCGGGCGAGCGTCACGGCATTCTGCCGCTGCGCGACCTCGCTGCGCAGGGCCGCGAGGTCTGCACGTGTCTCGAGCAACCGTTCCACGAGGAGCGGCAGATCCGGAACGGTCGTCGCGGGCTGAAGCTCTCCATCGACGGCAGGAAGCCGTCCCGCCGGGACGCCAGCCACCGCGGCGAGCACTGCCCGCGCGGCAACGACCCCGGCTCGGGCCTCCTCGACATTTCTCATCGCCCGGCCCACCGCGGACCTGGCGATGTTGACCTCGAGCTGCGTCCCGGCTCCGGCCTCCAGTCTTTTCTGCTCGAACTCGGAGAACCGTCTGGTGAGCGCGAGATCCGCATCGGCCAGATCGCGTCGTGCACGAGCGGCGAGAACGGTGCCGAACGCCTGCTCGACCGACGCCAGCACGGCAAGCCGTTCGCGCAGGACCCGTTGGTTGGCGGCTTCGAGACCGGACCGCGCGACTCGAACCCGAGCCCCCATCTGACCACCGATCTCGACTTCCTGACTCAGCTCGAACCCGAGATCGGTCGAGCTCTCGAGCTCGCTGGATCGGGCTGCCGACTCGACGGTGACTTCGGGATTGTACGGCCAGGTGCGGGCCGTGATGAGGTGCCCCTCTTCCCTGGCAACTTCTGCTCTGGCCGCGCGCAATGCGGGGCTGCTTTCGAGAGCAAGATCTCGCGCCTCGGCGAGGGTCAGGACCTCCTGAGCGGAGATCGGGTATGAAACAACAGACAGGATGGCCACCACGAGGGCAGCCACTCGACGTAGCAACATCGAGAAGCTCCTTCCTTAGTCAGCACGGATCGAACCGGACGACGAACGCCGGCTCGCACTCAACGTGAGATCAGGAAAGAAGTCGGGGAGGGTGGTCGATCGAGCCGGCTGCGCCCAGGCTCCTCGATGAAGTGTGCGGGCGAAACGGCGACGTCTGGACGGTCAGACACATGGCGAGCACAGGCGCAGGCTCGCGATCCGCTGATGCCTGGTGGCATCCGCAAAGATGACCCAGGGCGGTACATCCATGCTCGTCATCCGTCTCCTGATGGTCGGCACCAAACTCGGCCGCGTGAGCCTCATGGCCCTGCGACACGAAATGCCAGGCGTTCTCCACGACCTCGGCTGCGCCGGGTGTGATGAGCGCGATCAGAATGATGATGGATGCTCGCCGCACGGACCGGGAAAGACGCCAGAGTTGTCGAAAATTCCGGGTCCACAACCGAACTGCTGTACTCGCTTTCTCCGGAACCAGGGGTCTCTTGTTCGGGTAGATTCGCATCCTTCTTGCTACTGCCGCGGTCTATGGTTTTGTCAACTTCACGACCGGACGAAGAGACCGCATGAGCAGGGATCTCCTCCTCGTTCTGGGTCTCGCGGTCATTCCGGCGGCCGGTAACTTTGCTGGTGGTGTTCTGGCGGAGCTGACCAAGCCCTCGGAGCGGCGGCTCAACCTCTCGCTGCACGCGGCAGCCGGCTTGATGATCGCGATCGTATCCGTCGAGGTGATGCCGGAGGCACTGCACGGCCTCGCAGGATCGTGGATTGCCCTCGCGTTCCTCGGGGGCGGTCTCGCCTACATCGGCCTCGAGGCCGCGATTGAGACGTGGCAGTCGGGCCGGGAGGGGGCCGGCTCGGGACCATGGATGATCTATCTCGCGGTCTCTGCAGACCTGATCGGCGATGGCCTTCTGATCGGCGCGGGCTCGGCTGTGTCGAGCAGCCTCGGAATCCTCCTGGCCGTGGGCCAGACGCTCGCCGACGTACCCGAGGGTTTCGCCACGACTTCGAGCTTTCGGTCATCCGGCATGCCGCGTTCGCGCCGGTTTCTGATTTCCGCGTCCTTCGTAATTCCAATCGTGGCGGCCGCACTCGTTTCGTACTTCCTTTTGCGCGAACGACCGGAATCACTCAAGCTCGGAGTTCTGGTCTTTACTGCCGGCTTATACACGCTGGCAGCCGTCGAGGAGATGCTCTCGCAGGCGCATGACACGGTCAAGGACACACGTTACTCATCCCTTGCTTTCCTGCTCGGATTCGCCCTGTTCACGATCGTCTCCGCGAGTTTCGGATGAGCACTGGGAGTGAGGTCTGATCAAGGACTGAAACCTTAGTGAAACCTTAGTGAGACGCGGCGGGCACAAAAAAAGCGGAGCCGGTAAGTGGCTCCGCCTGAATGATTTGCGTTGGTTGCGGGGGCAGGATTTGAACCTGCGACCTTTGGGTTATGAGGGAAGCCAAAAACCTCAGTTCTCGGATCCCTTCGTCCGGGGTCTCTGCTCAAGGCGTGGGCACCGTGGACTGGATGGAGTCTTTCGATCGCGGTGACGCCTCACTCGACGATGAACGTGAGAGTGTCGGTGTCGGTCGCGATCCGGCCGCTGCTCGTCTCCCCTTCGATCGAGAGCTTCAGTTTGCTCGTTCCTGGCTCGAGCGGGATGGTGACGATATCGACGACGCTGGGGGCCGGACGGAAGAGAGGCGTGACGTCGACTCCATTCAACTCGGCCGCAAACGTCTCCGACTTGGTGGTCGGTCCATAGAGTAGGACCACGGTGTACTCACTGGTTTCGGCCGGCAGCCTGTTCCGGTTTTCGACCGGAGCCTCGTACTGGAGGAATGGGTTGACCTCCCGAGGGCTTTGCCCCCCTCCCGAGTGAAGACTTGCCAGATCGAGGTCATAAGGTGCCAGCACTTTGCCGTATACCCGAAACTGAGCATAGGAATCGTTCGTCAGCGTCAAGACATCGTTCTTGTCGTACTGCCTCAGGATTGTGTCCCATAGGTCCCCCGACGGATAGATCTCGACGTGCCGCCAGGCGGGGGGGAACTTGCTTTCGATACTGTATCCACCACGGACCCCCCCGGGCGAAACTTCGGAGGAGCTCTCGAAGAATGAAAACGCCACCAGCGAGGCGGCGTTCACCCGCGCAAGGTCGGATGGATCCTCAACAAGGATTCCGATTGGAAGCGCGGTCTCGGGCTGAAGCTGGCCCATGGTTCCCGAGGTCTCGTCCCTCTCGATGTTGTTGCGCAGATCGGAATCGACCTGTGGGCGCGCGCGTCTACCGGAAATATCTACAGCGAAGCCGGTGATCTTCGCATCATTCGAAGCGGCCGCAATGACTTTATAACTGTAGACGTAAACCTCTCGCTGTGGATCGAAGGACACGTTTGAGTCAACATAGCTTCCATCAATCGACAAGGGAGGGAGGTCGACTACAATTTGGCTCTCGCCTGATGGGGGAACAGCCATCACGAGCAATGCGAGAGCGAGCAGTGTTCTCTTGACGAGTCTCATTCCATCTGCCGGTTATGAGCGCTCTTTCCCGAGATCGGTTTGACTCTCCTTGTCCTCGGCGAGGAGGTCAGTCACTGCATTCCGGAGGGGCTCGAGGTCGTGGGCCACGACGTCCCATACGAGCTGAAGATCGACCGTGAAGTAGCCGTGTATCAGACGGTTTCTCATGGCGGCAATCTGGGCCCAGGGAAGGTCGGGTCGACGATCGGTAGTCTCGGCTGCCAGAGATCGGACTGCTTCACCGATGACTTCGAGATTTCGGATCACCGCGTCCTGGACCAGCGAATCGTCGAAGAACTGGCTATCGTTGCTTGCGTAGGAGCGGATGCGGTCGATCGCGTCCCTGATGTGCAGTAGCCGCAGCCTGTCGCGGCTCACAGCGGAATGGCCTCGCCGTCGATCGTTTCTCGGATGTACGGACTGATGGACCCAGGCGTCAAGACGTCGACGTGGAAGCCCAGAGATTCCTCGAGTTCCTGTTCCATTGCTATGAGATCCAGGAGTGAGCGTCCCGGCTCCATTTCAACCAATAGATCGAGATCACTGGTCCCTGTCGCATCGCCCCGCGCTCGAGATCCAAAGACGCGAATATCTCGCGCCCCATGTCTGGAGGCGATTTCGCGGATCTCATTCCGTCGTTCTTCGATGACTGCATCCATCACCACATCATAACCTCAGGAGCACACGTGGCGTTCCGACGGCCGAAATGGCTCCGCGGTAGAACCTTAGTGAAACCTTAGTGAGACGCGGCGGACACAAAAAAAGCGGAGCCGCTAAGTGGCTCCGCTTGAATGATTTGCGTTGGTTGCGGGGGCAGGATTTGAACCTGCGACCTTTGGGTTATGAGCCCAACGAGCTACCAGACTGCTCCACCCCGCGACATGTCGTGACTGCGATGAATCCTCGCGTCGCGTGCAAGTTCGTCTAACCGCACGTCTCCAGGACGTATTCCATTTTCTCAGCCGCTCTCGACGCTACCCGAGTGGGGCACTCGGGATGGTGCACGTCCCGTGGCCGACGGGTCGTAGCCCCAACGCCGCGGGATCAGTAGTACGGCGCTGATCAGAACCACCAGCTTGGAGGGATCGACATCGAACGCGAAGATCGGAAGAGGCCACAATGAGAGCGCGTGCAGACACATCACCAGCCAGAGGTTCTGCGTCCGATAGTAGATCAGCGCGTAGAACATGCCTGTGAGCGTGAATACGACGAGCGCGGGACCGGGGGGGATGGCCCGTACTGACGGATCGAGAAGCTGGGCCGGGAGCCGGGTGATTCCGAAGAGAATCTGTGAGCCGAGCAGCGCCGCCCCCATTCTCGTGACCGGGTCCTGCCAGCGACGCGACTCCAGTGTCCGCAGAAGCCAGAGAAAGAAGACGCCACGCCAGAACATCTCTTCCGCAAAGACGTCAGTCAGAAATCGTCTCAGCAGTGGTGCCACCATCGCCGCCGGATCTGCCCATCCCGCATAGAGGCTGATGCTTCCGTGACGACCGAGGCCGACGATGACCAGGCTGAGCTGAGAAAGCGCCCAGACTGCGAGCGCAAGCAGAAGCCCCCGCGGGATGTCACGGAACCGCAGTCCCGCCGCGGCTGGATGCACGCGGTCCATCGCGAGGAGAATCGTGATCAGAGCGATCTCGGCGACGACGATGCCCGCCTCGATTGCGAGAGAGCTCGAAAGGCTCGCAACGACATCGGGGAAGATGCGTCCGGAGAGCAGCATGGCGCCGCCAATTTCGAGAAGAATGAAAAGGCCCGAGACCAGCAGAACAGCGCCGGCCGTGAGATCGGCCAGCTCGAACGAAGGGGACTCGTCAATTTCAGGCTGCTCCGTGCTGTCAATTCCGTCGCTCATCAAGTCGTCTCTGCCGTGCCCTCTGCAGGGGCGGTTCCAGTCTGCTCCAGTGTAGTGCCATCATGGTGCGTCTGGTTTCACAATTCGCAGAACACTCTGCACCATCGATCTTTTCTCGCTCGAAAATAAGGATCGGGTACGTCCTGACTCTAGCCGAAATTCGGGCCGGTAGGTTCCACGAGATCCCTCGACCGACCCTTCGGCTTCGCTCAGGCCAGGCCTCCTCCCGCTTCACAGCCTCTCAGGATGACGCTCGAAGCCATCCATGTGGCATCACAGGTGCTAGAACTACTTCCGGCGCGTCGTCTAGAGGTGTGAGGAATGTTCAACAGAATTCTCAGAATCATCACGTTACTGGTGCTCGTTTCTTCGGTCCGGGGTGAGACGCTTCCCGGGTTCTCTCTTCAGAAAATCGCATCGCCCGAAGGTTTCCCGACCTCGATCGCCTTTGACGCCGGCGGGGTCCTGCACTACACCACCATGGACGGCGGGATCTATCGCGTCGACGCGGACGGACAGTCCGAGGTCGCACGAGTCGATTCGGCAAACGAGGGCAACGCAGCGCTTCTCGGGATGGCGTTCGCCCCAGATGGCACCGTGGTGGTTCACTACGTGTCGAGCGACCTGACGGCAGATCTCGTCTCGAGGATCGATCTCGAAACGAAGAATGAGACGGTGCTGGCTCGACTGCAGTGCAGCCCGAATGGAGCCCGATGTCCGACCGAACATCACGGCGGAAACCCCGACGTGACGGCAGATGGCACGATCTTCTTCGGGATTGGCGACTACGGATTGCTCAACATCGCACAGCGGGACGACGTCCATGCAGCAAAGATTCATCGCATCAGTCCTGAAGGAACGATCGAGGTGTGGAGCAAGGGGCTCCGCAATCCGTTCGATCTCGCGTGGGACGACACTCTTCAACGGCTGATCGTTGCAGACAATGGAGCCTCGGGAAATGACGACGAGATCCTGTACGCGCTGAAGGGAGAGAATCACGGCTGGCCTCTGACGATGGGACCCGAGCCGCCGGTGCCAGGGATGACTCCTCCGGTATTCGTCTTCCCGGAGCGCACCGCGCCCACCGGACTCGATCTGCTCCACTCGGAGAGGGGATGGTTCCGCCGGGGCATGGTCGTGTCGAGCTTCGTCACGAAGGCGCTCTATTACTTTCCTTCGTACGATGAAAGCGGTGTTGAGCCGCCGATCGTGATCTTCCGGGGCGAAACCACCCCCCTCGTCGATGTGCGCCAGTCGCCTGACGGGGAAATCTACGTTGCCTCGGCATATGGGATTTTCCGGGTCGACGGACCCGTGCCTGGCGATGTGGACGGCGATGGCCGGATTACGAGAAGCGACTACGACGCGCTGATCGAGGAAGTGGGCGACAGCTCGGCAGGGAGCAAGACCATCAACGCCCACGAGGGTACGTTCTGTTCGAGCTGGGGCGCCGATGTCGACCAGAACGGAGAAATCAACGCGGACGATCTCGCGGCTCTCGCCCGGCTCCTCTCGACCCGGAGACGAGGTGTCGATCATCGAGTGCCGCTCGGCCGGGATCACCCGGCGTCTCGCCACGGGACAAACTGAATTTTCCCGCGCCTCGGGGCGTTTGGGCGAACAGGAGGGTAAACCTATGTACGATGAAATGCTTGTCAAGCCGATGCGCGAGGAGCTCACGAGCGTCGGCGTAAAAGAAACCAGAACGGCTGAGGATGTCGCTTCCGAGGTAGAGAAGGACGGAACGGTGCTGGTTGTCGTCAACTCCGTTTGCGGGTGCGCTGCAGCCAATGCCCGGCCGGCAGTGAGAATGGCCTCCGAGCACTCTGTTCAGCCGGATCGAAAAATCACCGTGTTCGCAGGGAATGATCGCGAAGCGACAGCAAAGGCGCGTTCGTACTTTGCCGGGTACCGCCCGTCATCTCCGTCGATTGCGCTGCTTCGCGATGGCGAGGTCGTCAAGATGCTGGAGCGTCACCAGATCGAGGGGCGCCAGGCACACGATATCGCTGCGGAACTGACCACGGCATTCGACGAATATTGCTCGAAGGCCAACGCCTGATCGACTGCTCGAAAGTCGCAAATGAAAAAGCCGCCCGGGCCGGGCGGCTTTTTCGTTTTCAGCGGTGTCGGCCCGGCTTACGGAGCGAGACTGACGACGCCGCACGCGATCCGCGCGCCGGCAGCTCCGGAAGGCTGCGACTCGAGGTCGTCAGCCGTTGCATGAAGTACGACTGCCTTGCCGACGACCGATCGTGGGCCAGGAGAGACCGTGAGTCCGCTGGTGGTCATCTGCAGGCTGGCGCGCCCGGCAGAGGACGCGTCGATGTTGCCCAGGTCGCCAGCGTGGTGCTGCGGGTCATTCGGGCTGCCGTGAGGATGGCTGCCCGGATTGAAATGCCCACCCGCGGAAGAGGCGTCAGGAGCGCTGCAGTCGCCAACTTCGTGGACGTGGAAACCGTGGAGCCCAGGTGGAACGTTGGTGAGATCGGCACGGACCTGTACTGTGCCGTCGGCCATCTCGGTGAAGGTGACGATTCCAGAGGCGTTCGATCCGCTGCGCCCCTCCAGGGTCGTGACGGCGCGAAGCTGATCGTCGTCAGTTGCCGTGGCACATGCTCCGGCGATCAGCAGGATCGGCAGGAGAATTTTCATATCGAGTTTCATGAGAGGTCCTTTCGTTGGTAGGTGTTCGTTCTTGTTCTAGGCCCCTTCAAGACCCGCACCGTCCCGCTCTGTGTGGGTCGCGCGTCTCGCGCGATGCCTGCAGGCGTCTCGCCTGCACGGCTGCACCAGGAAGAACACTCCTGGCCAGGTTCGTCGGCCTCTCGTCGGGTTTTCACATATTCTCACAGTCTCCGGGGCGGGACGCCCCGGGACATCGCGCGAGACACGCGACCCACACAATCCCATCAGCCCATAACGTGGACCTCACGATCTGCTCACGCGCCGAGGTCCGGACCTGGAACGAGTGCGATTTCATGGGGAGATTCTATCAGCGCATCCGTGTGGGTCGGGCGTCCCGCCCGATGTCAGTCGGCGTCCCGCCGATTGACTGTTCACGGATGTGCTGGAGAAAGGGGCGGGCGCGCTGGCGCTCGCGGGGCGGGGCCGCGGCGGCCGGACCGTCTCTCCTTCACCCTCAACCGGCGGGGACGCCGGCTGAGATCGCGCGGGGACACGCGACCCTCTCAGATGCGCTGCACCCTCACGGGTTGAATGGTACGCGCCTCTCCTTTAATATGCGCTGCGCTTGCAACTCTTTCACGCTGTCAGGCCCGTGACCCGCCTCTGACAGCCATTTCGACTAATGTGAGGATTCAACTGTGGACATGAACACTTTGCTCTACCTCATCCCGCTCTGCGGTGTCGTGGGGCTTCTCTTTGCGTTTATCAGAACGACCTGGATCTCGAAGCAGGATCCGGGCACACCAGAGATGGTCAAGATCGCCGGCTACATCCGCGAAGGTGCAATGGCCTTCCTCGGTCGTGAGTACCGCATACTCGCCATCTTCGTCGTCATCGTGGCGGGTCTGCTGGCGTGGGCCAACGCCGGACGTCCCGAGAGCTCGGCGCTCGTGGGACTGTCGGTTGCGGTCGGCGCGATCTGCTCAGGACTCGCGGGCTTCTTCGGAATGCGCGTCGCCACGACGGCGAACGTCCGCACCGCCGCGGCCGCCCGCACCGGTCTCAACCCTGCACTCAAGATCGCGTTCTCGGGCGGCGCCGTGATGGGCTTCTCGGTCGTCGGTCTCGGTGTCCTCGGTCTTTCCGGACTCTATCTGCTCTACACCAGCATGTTCGCCTCCGACGATCCGCAGGCCTCGCTCTTGCGCGTCGTCACAGTTCTCTCCGGGTTCTCGTTCGGCGCAAGCTCGATCGCGCTGTTCGCGCGCGTCGGCGGCGGTATCTACACCAAGGCGGCCGACGTGGGAGCGGATCTCGTGGGCAAGGTCGAAGCTGGCATCCCCGAGGACGATCCACGGAATCCCGCGGTCATCGCCGACAACGTTGGTGACAACGTCGGTGACGTCGCCGGGATGGGCGCCGATCTCTTCGAGTCTTACGTCGGCGCCATCGTCGGATCCCTGGTTCTGGGCGTGAATGCAGTTCGGCCCGGAGGAGAGTCATTCACCCCGATGCTCGTTCTTCTGCCTCTCGTGCTCGCAGGAGCCGGCATCATCGTCTCACTGCTCGGGACCTTCCTCGTGCGGACGAAAGAAGGCGGAAATCCCGGAACGGCACTTCATACGGGAACCTTCTTCTCCGCGGCTCTGATGCTCATCGTCACGTTCGTCGTTGCGCAATGGATGCTCGATGGTACCTACATCATCGACGGGATCGAGTTCGGAGCAGGCGGGATCATCGCCGCAACGATCGCGGGCCTCATCGCCGGTGTCATGATCGGTCTGATCACCGAGTACTACACGTCCGAAGCGAGAGGCCCGGTACGGCGTATCGCGTCCGACAGTCAGACCGGCGCCGCAACGAACATCATCAGCGGACTCGGCGTCGGAATGAGATCGACTGGTCTCCCGGTAGTCGTACTCGTGGCAGCGATCCTCATCGCGTATCGGGAAGCCGGACTCTACGGCATCGCCATCGCGGCGCTCGGCATGCTCTCCACTACCGGAATCCAGCTCGCAGTCGATGCGTACGGTCCGATCGCCGACAACGCCGGCGGAATCGCTGAGATGACGCATCTCGGCCCGGAAGTGCGAAGTCGTACGGATAAGCTCGACGCGGTCGGCAACACCACCGCGGCAATCGGAAAGGGATTTGCGATCGGCTCGGCCGCTTTGACCGCTCTCGCACTCTTCGCGGCCTTCAAGACCACCGTCGGACTCGGCGCAATCGATCTGTCCAACCCGATGGTCATGGGCGGTCTGTTCCTCGGAGCGATGCTCCCGTTCCTGTTCTCCTCGATGGCGATGCAGGCCGTGGGGCGCGCCGCGTTCCAGATGATCGAAGAAGTGCGTCGCCAGTTCCGCGACATCCCGGGACTCATGGAAGGAAAGGCGGAAGCCGACTACTCCAAGTGCGTCGACATCTCGACGGCTGCATCACTCAAGGAGATGATCGCACCCGGAGTTCTGGCGATTCTTGCGCCAGTCGTCGTCGGATTCTTCGACGTCTCAGCGCTCGGAGGTCTTCTCGCCGGCGTGACGACCTCGGGCGTGATGCTCGCCATCTTCATGTCGAATGCCGGTGGCGCCTGGGACAATGCGAAGAAGCATATCGAGAGCGGCGCCTACGGCGGCAAAGGTTCCGACGCTCACAAGGCTGCTGTCGTCGGCGACACGGTTGGCGATCCGTTCAAGGACACCGCGGGCCCCAGTCTCAACATCCTGATCAAGCTGATGTCGGTCGTCGCACTGGTGATCGCACCACTGCTCATCTGATCAGGCGTTTATCTGATGACAACCAAGCGGGGCCGCACGGCCCCGCTTTTTTTGTCCGTGTGGGTCGGGCGTCCCGCCCGATGTCAGCCGGCGTCTCGCCGGTTGACGATGCCACCGTCGCCAAAAGGGGCGGGCTCGCCCTGGCGGGATCGCGGGGCGGGGCCTTCGCTTGCGCTCGGCCGGGGCACGCTCGCTGGCGCTCGCGGGGCATGAAGTACGATTGTTCATGGGTGCTTCCTTGTCTCCTCTGTGGTTCTGTTGCTCGAAGCACCATCAACCGAAGTTCCGACTCCGAAGGACAGTCACTACTGCCGAACGTTCACGATCACTCGCACTAAATGCCCCGCGAAGGCCGCAGGCCGAGCCGCGCTCGCTGGCGCTCGCGGGGCATGAATGACTTTCTGTGTGCGCCGCCAGGGCTTCTGTCGCGCTGCTCTCGCAGACCAGAGTGTTCTGTCGACGGTCAGCCAATTTTCCCCTCCGGTTGGTCAGCTAAAAATCCCCCCACTTACCATCCCCACGAACGCCCCGCTAAGGCCGAAGGCCGAGCCCGCCCCGGCCGCTCCGCGGCCCCGCCCCGCGAGCGCCAGCGAGCCCGCCCCTTGTGCAGGGCGAGTGGACTCGTCTCACTCGTAATCCGGCGAGACGCCGGCTTACATCGGGCGAGGACGCCCGACCCCCACGAGATGCCCCGCTAAGGCCGCAGGCCGAGCCCTCCCCGGCCGCTGTGCGGCCCCGCCCCGCGAGCGTGAGCGAGCCCGCTCCGCCTGATTCACATCTATTCACAAAAAAATGGCGGAGCCTCGCGGCCCCGCCATTCTCGTTCGAATCAACTGGTTCCGTGATCAGCCGCCGGCCTGGGGCCGTGCGACGATCTCGATCTCGACGCGACGGTTGAGCTGGCGCCCTTCCGCTGTGTCGTTCGATGCGACCGGCTGCGACTCGCCGAGTCCGAGCGATGAGATCCGCGACCCGACGACTCCGCTGTCCATCAGGAAGTCGCGCACGGCGCGCGCTCTGCGGACTGACAGCGCCTGGTTGTACGAGTCCGTACCCGTTGCGTCAGTGTGCCCTTCGACGACGATGTCGGTGTCCGGGTAATCGACCAGGACCTCCGCAAGATCACGCAGTGTGGACTTGCTCGTCGAACGGAGTGAATGCGAGTCGAAATCGAACAGGATGTCGTTCTTCATGACGACGTTGAGCTCGTCATCCGCAGGACGAGTGACGTCCACGCCTTCGATCTGCTCGAGCTCGCGCTGCTGCTTGTCCATCATGTGTCCGATCGCAGCGCCGACACCGGCTCCGGCGACGGCACCGATCGCGGCGCCCTTCTCCTTGTTGCCGGACTGATTTCCGATGATGGCTCCTGCCGCGGCTCCTGCGACGGCACCGACTGCCGCTCCCTGTTTCGTCTTGCGGTTCGGGTCGTCGGCTGAGATACAGCCGGATGCGAGCGCGGCCAGCCATACGACGAGGACCGCCAGAATCGTTGTTTTCTTCATTTCAAAACCTCCTTGGCCCGTTGTTGTGGTCTCGGGCTTCTCTTCACCACAGGGCAAGCGCTGTGCCAGTAAAATTATTATGAGCGAGTGGCGGGCGCGAACGCTCTTGTAGAGCCGTTTCAGGAGTATTTCCCCTTTGGGGGCGGTTGAGATCGGCGCTGGCGGCGGACTCGAATCTGTTCCTGAAAAGAGACGTCGCTGTGCTCGAAGGTGGACGATTTGGCCGACAAACGCGAACGACAGCAGTGGAAGCAGGCACTGGAGATGTCGACCCTCGGTCTGATGTTCCCCATCGCCATCGGTCTCGGATTTCTGTGGGGCTGGTGGATGGACGGGATGTTTGGAACGTGGCCCTGGCTGACGGCGATTTTCTCCGGGTTCGGAATCATCGCGGCCTTCATGAATCTCTTTCGTATGACCGCCGCGAGCGACGATGAATCTGGTGATGACGCCCAGGGCTGAAATGGATCCCGACCATCGCCCGACGATGAGAAGGATCCGCGGGACTGCGATCGTGTCGGCCGTCGTGCTGGCGTTGATCGTGGGCTTTGTCGAAGGCTGGAGGGCCGCTTTCGCGTTGACTTGCAGTGCTACCGTCGTTATGATCAACTTCCTCTGGCTCGAGGAGATCGTCGAGAACACTCTTCGCCCGGTGCCGGAGGTTCAATCCTGGAGAGTCGTCATCAAAGTGTTTCTGCGTTTCCTTCTCCTGGGGGTTGCATTTGCCGGAATTCTCGTAGTCGCTCGTGGGGAAGGTCTCAGTATTCTCCTCGGGTTCTCAATCATCGTCATCGGGATCATGGGAGAGGCGGCGCGGGCAACTCTCGAGAGTCTGCGCAGCCAGCATGACTGATCGCCGAACTGACCATCAATGTTTCGAACAATCGAAGTGAGGAAACCGTAGCCTCGGCTCTCGGGAAGAGAGACGGCTGCGCCTGGGTTTAGGTGCGGGGCTCGAACGTCTGAATCATGGAACACGAAGTATCAATATTCTACGGACCAGTTAACGCGATCGCGACGAAGCTCGGGTTCTACCTGCCCGACCACGTGATCATGGCGCTATTCGTCACGCTCGTGGCGCTGATCGTTTTCCCATTGCTCGCGAAGAGTATCAACCGCGAGAACCCCGGCTTTTTCCAGCAGGCGATGGAGCTTCTGATCGGCGGGCTGAAAAACCTTCTCGACGACATCGTCGGTCACGGTGCGGCGACTCGGTTTTTGCCAATCATCACCGCTTTCACAGTATTCATCTTCCTGTCGAACATCTGCGGCATCTTCTTCTTTCTGCAGCCGCCCACGGGGAATCCGAACACCACCTTCGCGCTCGCTCTCATAGCGTTTCTCTATTACAACTGGATCGGGTTCCGCGAACAGGGGCCGGTGCATTACATGGCGCACTTCGCCGGACCGGTGTGGTGGCTTGCGCCGCTGATGTTCCCGATCGAGCTCATCGGTCATTTCGCACGAATCCTTTCGCTCGGTATGCGTCTGTTCGGCAATATCTTTGGAGAGCATACGGCCACTGGCATTTTCATGGGGCTGATGCCTTTCGTGGTTCCATGGCCGATGATGGGACTCGGCATCTTCGGGTCCGTTCTGCAGACCTTCGTCTTCATCATGCTGACGATGGTTTACATCGGCGGCGCCGTGGCCACGGAAGAGCACTAAACACACGAATCGAAAACTGATCTCATCCGACGGGTGAGTTTCGAAGATCTGAATCACAAAACTACATCAGGAACGCATCAACAAGGAGGAACCTCTAGTGAAAAACATGAAGCTCATGGGACTGTTTATCGTCCTGATGCTGGCTGCGGTCTCGGGATTTGCGCAGGAAGCTGGCACCGTCGTCGCCACCCCCGGCGTGCAGTGGGGCGTGATCTCGGCCGCATTCGTCCTCGGTATTGCCGCTGCGGCAGGCGCGATCGGTCAGGGCAAGGCGATCTCCGCAGCATGCGAAGGTATCGCCCGGAACCCAGGCGCAGCAGGCGCCATCCGTCTCGCAATGATCATCGGTCTCGCACTGATCGAGTCGCTCGTCATCTACGCGCTCATCATCGCCTTCATCATCCAGGGCAAGTAAACGCGAGCTGCAGGAAGTTTTCGAAAGGCCCGGTCTCCCGCGAGGAGGCCGGGCTTTTTTTTGGGTTCAAAGGTTCAAAGGTTCAAAGGTTCAAGGGTGAAAGGGTGAAAGGTGAAAAGGCAGAAGCCGGGCGCGGGCGCGGGCCCGGGCGCGATCACGGAGAGAATCGCATTCGATCCGCCTACGTGCCAGACGGCCTTCGATCCGCCAACGGTGGTCGAGCGACCTTCGATCCGCCTGCGTATGCAGGCGGCGCTTTGGCTAGCCCCCGGTTCTACCGGGGGACATCGGTCATACGCATCCCCCGCACCTCCGTATGGAGGTGCCGCCTTACGGCGCGCGCCGCGTGGTCGAAGATGTCGCCTGTCGGTCCTTCGCTTTCCCTCGGCTCGCTCAGGGTGACCCGGCTCGCTACGACTTCCCGTGAACGCGCCCGCGCCCGGGCCCGCGCCCGGCTTCTGCCTTTGAACTCTTGAACCCTTGAACCCTCGAACCCGACCCTACCGTCGGTCCACTCCTCCCTGAGGCGGCGGATTGGATCGATTTGCGGACATGATGACGGCGATCCCGATCAGGGCGAGGGCACCGATTCCGATCCACAACGGGGGGGCGCCGAGAAGATAGGCGGCAACTCCGAGGGCGATGATCAGCAGAATCCATCCTACGAGTGCAATATTGAACCAGCGCAAATTGGTGACCTCCTGACGGGGACCATCAGCAAGGCGGGTGCCGAGGTGGATCCTCGCATGGGCCGGAGACGTGCTTCGCCGCTGTTCAGGCCGGCGGGCCTGGCTCTCAGTGGCGGCCGAGGAGGCGGCGCAGGCCCTGAACGACGTGGTCGCGGGAGACGCGGTCGTTGAGGAGCACCGACTTCGGCTGGGACCAGTTGCCGTCGATGTAACGACTGAAGACCATCGATCCGTTTTCACGCCAGACGGCGGCGATCTGACCTGATTTCGCGCCGCCGCTCAGGAACTCGAGATCTGAGATCGTCGAGTTCTCGAACTGGAACGTTGGCCGGATCGGTTCGGATCCCCGTACGCCGGTAGGAATCGTGAGGACGCCGTCAGCGCGAATCGGGATGATGTCGATTTTGTGCAGAACGTCCAGCTCCAGATCGCCGAAGATCACTTCGACTCCGTCCGCGGAGGGATGAGGCGTGATGGTCGGGACCTCGAAGAAGGCGCGGTTGAACCCGGGGGGGAGGGCCGAGCGCTCCTGTTCGGAACGATCAATCAGATCGACAAGAGAGAACCGCTCGATCGACTTTACTGCGCCCTCTTCGAACGCGAGGATCGCGTACTGGGCCGTTTCGCCCCATCCGTCCTCATCCCACCATACTGCGTGGATTGCCGTTCCGGGCACCATGACCTCGTTCCCCTCTTCATCGAGATCGAGATGGTAGCGGGTCGTGGCGATGCGGAGGTTCTTCCGGTAATGGAAGGTGTCGCGATCGATTGAGATCACCTCGCTCCACTCACCATTGTGGTAGGACGTGAACAGGATCTCGGTCGCCATCATCGACGGCATGTGGACCCAGAATACGAAGAGGGTGTCACCCGTCTCATCCCATGCGACGGAGGGCTCGAAATTGCTTCCGATCTTGTCCGAGCCCGGGATCACGGAGCTCTCGACTCCCTGATTGTCCTGCGCGTTGAGCTGGAGAAGAGAGTTTGCGGGAATCGCTCCTTCATCGACCATGACGACGTCGACCCAGTAGAAGGTGCCATCCTCGGTGAGGGCCGCACGGTGCGGCTCGATCGCCAGGAGCGGCAACGAAAGGGTGAACGCGATCAGCGCGATGAGGAATCGTTTCGTCATGCAAGTTTCCAGTTGATCATTGATCTGAGGTCGACCGCCAGCAGGAGGTTCCTCAGTTGCGGAAAGTCGGGGTAATGGGCAGCGAGGTGTGCGAAATGCTCCTCGGCGGAGGCAAAATCACCGAGCTCGAAGGCGATCTCTCCGAGAAGATAATGGACGTTGCGCTCCTGGCGTGCCTCGACGTGATGCTCGAGGCCGAGCTCACCGTAGAACTCAGCTTTCCCGAGCTCACCGAGAGCGAGGTATCCGTGACAGAGATCGATGTACGACTCGGCGAGATAACCCGTGGTGCCGAGTTTCTGCATGAGTGCGACTGCCTGCTCAATCAGATCGACACCCGCCTGAGCATCGCCGGAGACGATCCGGGAGTAACCGATGTTCTGGAGGAGGAAAAACCGCCGGAACTGGTTCGGATCTTCGGAGAGCAGTTGCATCGCCTGCTCATATCGCTCGATGGCATCTTCGAAGCGAGAGTCGTAGACCGCGACATTTCCGAGCTCGGTCAGCGAATCCAGGATCCACTCGCGCTGATCCAGATTCGTCGCAGCCTCGAGAGCAATATTCGCATAGTGCGAAGCCCGCTCGAGCTTCGCTTCGAGTCGGAACCGATAGGACAGAGCGTATGCCGCAAGGTAGACGTTTGTTTCGTCGGCGCGGCGGAAGACGATCTTCGGCAGCTCACTCAGCTCCGGCGCGTCGAGCCGCTCCAGAGCAAGGAGTCCCATCGTCTTGTGTATGAAGAGTCGCTGCGATACGACCGGATCGGTCGATGCGGCGATCGCGGATTCGAAGATCGCGATCGCGCTTTCCGGCTCATTGTTGCGGAGCTTCTCGAGCCCCTGCTGGCGAAGTGTCTCCATGCGATTGTCCGACATCACCCTTCCTCCCCTTCACTCCCGTCCACGGGTTCCGCCTCTTCCTGAATCTTCTTGAATTCGATGAAACTGTCGACTTCCCTGCGCGCTTCCGCGCTCAGAGACTGGTACTTGTGCAGAATGTTATCGGAATCAGGACGCTCCTCGAAAAATTCTCCCATGCTGAGGTTGAACATCTTGAGGATCTTGAGCAGAGTGTCGAGACCGACCTTGTACTCTCCCTGTTCCATCCGGGAGAGATCGGACTGATGGATGCCGATGCGGCTCGCGAGCTCGACCTGAGTCAGCTTGCGCTGCCGTCGCAACTGGCGGATTTTCCGCCCGACGAGCTCGACTTGTGCGTGTTTGGCCATTGCAGAGTTTAACGGGCTCACATCCCGCTTTTATGGTACAGCAGAATACGTTACGATGAATCTAGTGACTTCGGCGGCTCATGTCAAGAAAAGAAACGGTGGATGGGGACGGACGGCGTTTCTCCTGGGGCAGCTCGTCCGGCGTGATCTGAAGGCCCGGTTCTCCG
Organism: uncultured Acidobacteriota bacterium; assembly: GCA_963829355.1. Lineage (GTDB taxonomy): Bacteria > Acidobacteriota > Thermoanaerobaculia > Gp7-AA8 > JAHWKK01 > CAWHHZ01. The sequence goes on along the minus strand of CAWHHZ010000009.1, from coordinate 78,890 downwards.
GTTCACTCCTCGGAGCGTCGTGGGCGGTTCTCCAGCCGCTGAGCCTGGTGGTCTGTTACTGGTTCGTGTTCACGAAGATGATGCATCGCTCCGCGGAGGCGGGAAGCGACCGATACGTGCTCTTCCTGATTTCGGGACTCGTACCGTGGCTGGGATTTGCGGACGCTCTGATGCGGGGGACGCCGAGCCTCGTCGAGAACAGCGCCATGGTACGGCGTCTGACATTTCAGAGCGAGGTCCTCGTGGTCACGCCATGTATCACGGCGATGATCTTCGAGCTCGTCGGTATCGGGCTCTACATGATCTACGGGATCGCGAAGGGAATCGACCTGTCGCTCCTCTGGATCCTGCCGTTCGCTCTGGCATTGCAGCTTGCGCTGGGGGTGGGGATTGCGTGGATGCTGTCGGTCCTGCACGTTCTGTTTCGCGATGTGATGCAGGTTCTCGGATTTCTTCTCACGCTCGGGCTTTTTCTCAGTCCGATCTTCTACCGAGTGCCGGAACGCTACGAGCTGTTCTTTCAGTGGAATCCGATGACGCCGCTTCTCGGTTTGTTTCGCAGTGCGCTGCTCGGCGACCCGTTACCTCAGCCGGTCTGGATCGTATTTCTCCTGTTGGTGGTGACAGCGGTCTTCATGGCGGGTTACGTCCTGATCCGCCGGGCTCAGCCGAATCTGGCCGATCTGTTGTGATCCCTCGAGGCCACGAGCACTCTCGCGAATCAGCTTGGAAGGAGATGTAGAACGATGTTGAAACTGAACCTGAGGATTGCCGCTCTCGGTATCTGCCTGCCGCTGGCGATGGTCGCCGGCGCGTGCGCGCACCATCCAGCCGGCCCGGTGGCTGCGGAAGACCAGAAGGATGTCGCTGCCGAGACCGCCGAGCCGGAGAAGCCAGTCAGCTCGGCCGATCTCAACGAGCAGGCGATCGCGGAGTGGGAGGCGTACAAGGCGGAGCACCCGTGGGAGGAGCGACTGGCTGCCTTCGGACTCGACGAGGATCCCGGTCTCGATCCCGATCCGGAAAAGGTCTGGGTCCGCGACGGGGGCCGGTACACGATCGAGAAGTTCGACAAGAGGATGGCGGTCTTTCTGGGCGCGCCGATCGGCTACGTCCGCCCTTACCGGGGTGTCGGTGTCCAGGCCGAGATCTACAGGGACGACGACGAGCACATGTGGGTATGGCTCCCGGCCGTCGAATCGATCGATCCGGAGAAGCGGGCCCTGATGGAGAAGTACAGGATCCGCGACCTCTCACCGGAGCGAAAACAGGAGTTCGTGGAGCTGAGCCGGGAGTTCACCGTGCTGACGCCACGGGACAGCGGCAAGGTCATACGCTTCGTCGAATCCTCCGAGGGTCTTCCGAGGGAGGGATCATGGAGGAACTCTCTCACGGTTGCAGACATGAACGGCGACGGTCACGCGGACATCGTGGCACCGCCTCAACGCGGAAGTTTCTTCAGAAATCAGCCGACGATCTTTCTCGGGGACGGAACGGGGAACTGGACGGCGTGGCGCGAGGTCAGATGGCCAGCGAAGCCGATCGACTACGGGAGCGTTCGTGCCGCCGACTTCAACCGTGACGGAAACATGGATCTCGCGTTTGCCGTCCACCTTAGAGGTGTATCGGTCTATCTGGGAGATGGGAACGGCACGTTCATCGATGCGAGCCAGGGCCTGCCGGCCGACTCGTTCCCGACCCGGCGGATCGAGATTGCCGATGTCGACGCTGACGGCGACTCCGACATCATTGCTCTGAGTGAGGGTCCGGAGCTCGACATCAGCAAGGCGCGAGTCGAGGAGCCGAAGGTTCGCATGTTCGTGAACGACGGAACTGGGCGGAAGTGGGAAGAGTACGAGATCGGCGAAGCGAAACGTTACTTCGGTGGAGACTGGCTGGCCGTCGGCAACTTCAACGGGGACAAGTTTCCCGACTATGTTGCTGCGAGCCACGCCTTCCACGGTCGCGACGTGATGTGGCTGAGTGAAGGGGATATGGAGTGGAGCGCGTTCGGAAGGGGATTTCTTCCGCGCTACTCGTACGTCGGCGCGGTCGCGACAGGGAAGATAACGTCCTCCGATCGGGACGCGGCGATCATCTCCTTCACGCGATACTGGCCCGGCTCGGTCAATCCGGAAGAGGTCGCGCACCCGGAGTTCGACGAGGTGTCGGGGATCGAACTGGTTTCCTTCGCGGGCGCCGAGCCGGTGAGGACTCCCGTGATCCGCTGGGATTCGAATCGGCCCACCTGGGCGATGGCGAGCGGCGACATCAATGGTGACGGATTCGAGGACATCGTGTATGCGCGCAAGGAGCCCGCGGAGAACGGAGTTCTTCTGGCTGATGGCAGAGGAGGCTTTCTCCGGGCGGAGGTCGAGGGGTGGGACTTCGTTGACAACACCGCGTACGATCTGACGCTCGCAGATGTCGACGCGGACGGAAAGCTCGATCTCCTGATCATGTTCGAGAATAACAGCAAGAGAATGAACGTGAAGGATGGCTCCATCCGTGTCTACCTGAACCGCACGGAGTAGAGGCCTTGGAGAGGAGCTCCGTTTCCGGATTCGGTGTCATGGGAAGGAAGATTGCAGGGGGACGGGAGAGTGAGATGCACGATTCTCGGAAAAGAGCTTGCAAAGCAGGGGGCGGAGGGTATAATTGCCCGATGCCCGCTGGGCGTGACGTGTTGCCGGTAGGATTTTATGGGGCAATCCCATAAAAAAAGCCTGCAACTATTGACAAACGGGATAATGTGTCCTAAGTTTCCCGACAGAACCGCAGTCGGGAGCAAATTGCAAAGATATTAAAATCTGGATCGGGAGGTGGTTCTATCGTTCGTAGGCGTTTCATGCTTTAAGCAGTTCAGCGAACCAACAAACATCATGTGTAGGAGAAAACTAATGAAGAAACTTTTGATTCTGGTCGCAGCCCTGATGCTCGCGGTCCCGGCGTTCTCTCAGGCGTCGACGTTCCCGGGCTCTGTCGGTGCTGACACGACCCTCAACAATGACTCTTGTGATATCGGAGTCACCCCGGCAGCAACGTTGCTGCTCCCTTACTTCGAAGTCGATTTCAATTCGAACTCGACCGAAGCCATCAACACCGTTTTCACGATCACCAATACGTCCAACCTCCCGCAGGTTGCTCACGTGACCGTGTGGACGGACTGGTCGTTCCCGGTTCTCGACTTCAACATCTTCCTGACCGGTTATGACGTCCAGGGTATCAGTCTGTGGGATGTTCTTTCCCGCGGTGTGGTTCCGATCACGGGTGTCGACGAGGATTACTCGCCGATGACCGAAGCTCCGGGCTACGGCTACATCGTCGAGGACAACTTGACGGGTAACGCCGCCCTCTACAACCTTCTCGACAACTGCAACCCGGCCGTTTCCGGCCCGATCCCCTCGTCGCTCCTGACCCAGGTGCAGCGTGGTCTCACCGGACAGAGCTACAGCTTCGGTGGCGTCGGCGGTTGCGTCGTTGGTGGATCTCATGCAAACGCAGTCGGTTACATCACTGTTGACGTTGCGCGTACCTGCACGGTCGCTCTTCCGACACAGGAGAGCTACTACACGACTGACATCGGTTTCGACAACGTGCTGATCGGCGACTACCAGAGGATCAATCCTGAGGTTGTCGACGGAAACTTCGCAGCTGGTAACCCGATGGTTCACATTCGTGCGACGCCGGAAGGCACCCTTCGCACCGATGTCGTTCCTAATGTCGACGTGACGTTCCCGTACACCTTCTACCGCCGGTACACCCCGGTCGGCAATGAGAAGATCGATCGCCGTATGCCGCTGCCCGGTCTGTGGGCTGCTCGCTACATCGAAGAGGATGAGGGACTCGGACAGGACTTCGCGACCGAGTATCTGATCTGGCGTGAAGGCGTCACCGAAGCTCCGGTTTGCCTCCACCTCGAGCGCCAACTAGGTCGCTCGTCAACGCAGAGATTCCTCTGACTGAGCTCGTCCGGTTCGACGAGTCGGAGAACCCGACCACGCTGGCCGGTTCGATCTGCGAATTCTCGCCGTGTCCTGGTGAGGAGTTCGTCAGCTTCCCCGAGACTGGTGCGTTCATGACCAACGACGGCGATCACTTCCCGGCCGACTACAACGGTACGGACGATCTCGGTGGTTGGACGTTCATGAACCTCAACCACGGTGAGCTCGATGGTATCCTCGGAACCTCCGGAAGCCAGAACTGGGTTGTCATCCAGATGACGGCAGAAGGTCGTTACGGAGTCAACTTCAACGCTGCCTGGTTGGCCAACGGTTGCGCGGCCGATCCGGGTGCGTCGCACGTCACCAGCCCTGGATCGCCTTACATCCTGGGACCTGTTGTCGATGACGCTGGCGCCGGACTCAACCCCGGACTGTAAGAAGTGTAGAAGTACAATGAGAACGGGGAGGCTTCGGCCTCCCCGTTTTTTTTCTTTGCATCGCCTATCTCTGAGAGCGATCGTCTCGGGCCGAACGGCCTGGTCAGATGCGAAGAGAAAAGACTAATGTTCTTTGGAATACCGAGTGAGTCTCCCCTCTTTACTATCCACGGTTACAGCCTTACAATAACTGCTGGCGCTCTGCTGGCAGCCGCACAAAGGTCCTCGAGCAGAAAATGTCAAATCAGAATACTTTTATGGGGTGGGATATGAGATCGAGCCGGTTCTTCGTCGCGTTGTTCGTCGCATTGCTTTTCGTTGCTGCAATGCCACTGGGGGCTCAGAATCTTCCGATGCCGACGAAGGAAGGGGAGCCGTTTCACACCTACGACGGAAAGAAGCTCTACCCGTACTCCTCACCCTATGCCGACCACGCCGGCCGGTTCGTCGACTCAGCCTTCACCACGACCTATTACGCGACCCCACGCACGCTGCGCGCGAAGGGATTGAGCATCGACGCCGACACGAACCGGATCTACGCGATGATCGGCGAGCATCTGGTGATGTATAACCTCTCCTCGTTTTTCAACGATCTTGGAAATCCTCTCTCGACCGCGATCATCAACAAGAATACGAGGAAGGGTGATCCGGAGCAGTATCTGCCGTGGTCGCGACACACCTACCCCGAGGACAAGAACTCCGGATGGAAATGGTACGTGCTCGATGGTCTCGACCGTCTGTACGATTACTCCTGGGACGATCGGGGCTACGTCTACGCCGCATACTCGGTCTGGGGCTGGGGCGTGCTCGACTCGAACATGAACCTGGTCAAGCAGATCGAGGAGGTTTCTGATGATCCGCGCGTGATCAATTCCTTCAAGGTCGGCAGCAAGTACTACGTGCTCGTCTCAGGCAACACGCGGGCCGATATATGGGATGTGACGCAGCCGACGAATCCTTCCAAAGTGCGGACACTGGAGTTCGGAGCCACCTCCGCGGTGACCGCCAGGGCCGGATCGCAGGATGTGGTCGGAATGGTCGGTAGAGGGTCGAGCGGAACCGAGACGAGGCTCTATCGGGCAAGCGATCTGATCATCGGAGGCAGTCCGATCGTCGCCGGCAACGGCAGCTCATTCAACTCCGGTATCGACACTGACGGAACCAACTTCTACGTCTCGTCATTCAGCGACGCCCATAAGTCGTCGGCCATCGATATCTACACTCTCAACAACACCAGCGGGCCCTCCTACGGAACCCAGACGGTGACGTTGCCGGGACGACGCGTCAGCGGAATCCGGTACGGCAGCGATCATCTCAGTTTGTGGGGGATCAGCTATGCCGGCGCCGCCAAAGACATCTGGCTCTTCCGGCTGGAGGACGGCGTTCCGGTGGAGCGTGACCTCGGCGACTTCTACAACAAGCACTATGGCAGTCGCGGAGACAATGAGTACTACGGTCTCGACTTCAATACCTACGTGAGCATGGGCTCGCCGTTCGGTGAAGTCGTCTTCACGACCTATGGCGGCAAGGAGTACCTGATCATCTGCGCGATGGGCGTCGGCGACGTCTATGAGCTCGAATCGCCCGATCGCCTCAGCATTACGCTCGAGGGCGTCACAGGCACTCCGAACTCGAACGCACCCTCCACGAGCACCGGCACGTTCTATGGTGATCCGCTTCGGTTCGCCGCCAACTATCCGGCCGGACAGGTGAACGTCAACTGGAACTTCGGCAATCCGCAGGGAATCGCCAGTCAGAACCAGCAGACCCAATCCTCCACTCAGAAGGTGACGTACCAGTACGCCGGCCTGACCACTGCCTCGGCCATCACGCAATCGAAAACAGTCACGGGCACCGATGTCACCAACAGCTCAAACAACGCCACGGTGAACGTCAGCATGAAGGTGCCAACCGGCCGTGTGCGTCTCTCGGGAAGCAGTGCAATCATGCCGGGTAGCGACCTCATCGGCCACTGGTGTCATCGCCGGTGACAAGTTTGTCGATGCCTCCGACGGCACGCTCCAGAGCCACTTCGGCGAGTGGGACATCGACAGCACCATCACGAAAGCCGCGACCGGTTTCGCAGTCCCCGTCGGAACCTGTGGACCGCACACCCTCAACTACACGGCGCGATACGTTCCTTACACAGGAAGCGGCACCAACGTCACGCCTCTGCTCGACAACCCGCAGCACTTCACCCAGAGCGTCGGGCCGATCTCGTATGACGTCAAGCCGTTCATTCCGAAGATCGATTTCGTCGAGAGCACCGGTGGAATCACGTTCAGGAACAAGACGCGGTACACCGCGAGCACCTTCACAGGTGGCTCTCACTGGACCGTCGTGTGGCGGCTGAAGGATGCCGGCGGTGTCGTCAAGAGAACCGAGCAGGATGCGACGGCGATCGGCACAGTCGACACGTTCATTCTGGCGCAGAGCGAGTATCAGACCGGCTACACGGTCGAGATGACCGTCACGCTGACGGCAGGGTCGCTCGTCGACAGCAGCTGCGCCGCGTCCGGCTATCTCACTGCGACATCAAGTTACGAGCTGAAGAAGCCTGATCCGACGATCCTCAAAACCGGATGCACGGTCGCCAAGGGCACGTGTGAGCTCTCGATCACGTCGATCAGCGGCGCGGACATGTCGGCCTGGAACGTCAAGTGGTACCTCAACGGAACGCTTTCCGGCTCCGGACCGACCTTCGAGCCGAACATCACCGAGCAGGGATCGTACGCCGTGTACGTCAATGCAGCGAATCAGTTCGGTTCGGGTGAGGACACGAAGAACCTGACCGTCGCCGCGCCCGCCTGCCAGACACCGGGAGCATTCTCGATGACCTGGAAAGGTGTCACCTCCGGTTGCTCAGGCGCCGGTTGCGTTTCACCGAACGAGTCCCTCAAGTTCACTGCCGCTCCGTGGCAGTGGCATACCGAGTCCTGCCATGACTTCCTCTGGAACTTCGGAGACGGAACTACCTCGACCGAGCAGAGTCCGACGCACAAGTACTCGCGGACGGGCAATTTCACCCTGAAGCTGACCATCTCGGCCGGAGGCGAAAGCTCCACCGAGACGATCACCGTGAGCCTTCCAGGGACCTCGACACCGCCGCCGACGCCATCACCCTGCTCGGCTCCGCATGGTGCGTCTCCGGGCTACACCGGCGCCACCTCCGGATGCTCGCCGGCGAACCCGACCTGTGAGCAGGGCGAGACGATCCGGTTCTCAGGTGAGGCATGGCAGTACAACTTCCAGACCTGCGACAGCTTCCGCTGGAACTTCGGCGATGGAGGAACATCGACCTCGCGTAACCCGTCGCACGTGTACAGCGCGCCGGGAACCTATACGGCGTCGTTCGACAATCCGCAATTCGGGCGGGAGAGCACCGGAGACGTCACCTTCACCGTCAAGGCGACGGGACCGGTGGACGATTGTCCGAAGGTTCCGGTCCTGTCCGGGATCTACTACTCGGCCCCGGCCGGAGGAAGTGGATGCACCTCCACCAACTCGACCGGTTGTCTCCCCAATGAGGAGATCCAGTTCAAGCCCGAGACATGGCAATACAACTGGCAGGACTGCGACGTCTTCGCCTGGAACTTCGGTGATGGCACGACCTCGTCGCTCCGCGAGCCGAAGCACACCTTCGCAACGGGTGCAGAGAGAGTCGTCACTCTCACTGTCTCGAATGAGAAGGGCAGCTCGGACACGGTGACGAAGAGCATCCTCATCGGTACTCCTGCCACGAAGCCGACTCAGGTTTCATTCAACTACTCGCCGTCGAGCCCGAAGCCGGGTGAAGCGGTGACCTTCACCGCCACGCAGGGTGGCGGCGATCCGGCGACTTCCTGGAGCTGGAACTTTGGCGACGGGAAGACCGGCACCGGAAATGACCGTCACTCACACGTTCATCAGCGAGGGAGAGTTCAGCGTCAGCCTCGTCGCCCACAACAGTGGCGGCGATGCGAGCAACCTTCCGGTCAAGACAGTGAGGGTCAGCGATTCGCTGACCTACCTCCTTCCCGTGGCAACTCACGGAAGCGGCCTGAACGATACCGAGTGGAGAAGTGATCTGCATGTGTTCCAGCCCGAGCTCGCCGATGGTGGAATGGAGCTGGAATTCGAATACAGAGTCACGGGACAAGCTCCGAAGGTCGTGACGAGGTTCTTCGACAAGTCGACCGAGAACATCGAAGACTTCATCGAGGTCCGTCGTTCGGCGAGGGCAGCAAGTTCCGGTCTCGTCCTCGTCCGTTCGCGACTGCCTCTCGAGATGTGGACCCGCACGTATGTCGTCTCGGCATCGGGAGTCGGCACCTACGGTCAGCTCATTCCGGCCGTCCTCTACGATCAGGCCGGCATTCCTGTCGGGACTTCGCCGGCCTGGAGCATCGTCGGTCTGCAGTACAACGAGAAAGTCCGCACGAATATCGGGTTCACGAATCCAAACACACAGTCCGCGAATCTCACGGTCGAGGTGCTCAGCAGCGACGGCTCGCCGTCCCACGGCGGCAGCTTCACCATCGACGTACCTCCATACCAGTGGATTCAGAAGCCGCTCGGACAGCTCTACGCGGGTCTGAAGCTCGGAGACCAGTTCAGCCTCCGCATCATCAGCAACAACGGCGTCGAGGTGTTCAGCTACGCCTCGGTCATCGACAACGTCAGCAATGACCCGGTGTTCGTAGGAGCGCTTCCGGATGCCGTCGCCGGGGATCCTTCGGCGCAGCAGGTCGTTGTGCCCGGCGTCGGACACTTCGGTACCTGGAGAAGTGATCTCGCGATCTTCAACCCTGGATCGAATCCGGTTGAGGTCAGCTTCGATTACTTCGACACGGCCGGTCAGAATCTCGCGAGCGTGATGGGAGTGCTCCTGCACGCCAAGACGACGCTGATGGTGGCAGATTTCCTCCCGAACGGACTGGACATCGACGATCAGACGATCGGCGCACTCCACATCCGGACGACGAGCGAATCCGATCTCTACCCGATCGTGTTCGCGCGGACCTACAGCGATCAGGGAGCGCTCGGTACGTTTGGTCAGGGCATTGCCGCGATTCCAAAGAGCCAGGGCAACGTGCGCATGGGCGCCCCGGCCTTCCTCGCCGGGATCCAGAACGACCATGCCTACTACACGAACCTCGGACTGGTGGCGCTTTCAAACCAGGCGACCGAGGTGAGAATCGTGGAGCTCAACCCGAACACGGGGCATGCCGGAAACGCACGAGTGCAGTCGCTCGCGCCGCACCAGTCACTGATCATCAACAAGGTGCTTCCAGGCTTCCTCAACAGTGATCTGTCCACCGCGACGATCATGATCGAGGTCCTCTCCGGCGGTCCGGTCTGGGCTTACGGCTCAGTGATCGATGACCTGACGAAGGATCCGGAATACGTTCCGGCAGTACCGGCGGCAGCAAGTGCCTCGGCGCTGAACGTCGAGACCGAGTAACAACTGAATCACGATTGAAAACAGGGGCGAAGCCGCAAGGCTTCGCCCCTGTTGCGTTGGGTCATATTGTCCAGGCTCTGTCATCCTGAGCGAAGCGAAGGATCGGTTGCGACAAACTCGAAGTATCCTGCACGAGATCCTCCTCCTCCTTACAGGCCCGCGCAGGCGGGCCGAAACAATCTAGCCCAGCGGCGTAAGCCCTGGGACACTCGGAATGGGAGCATCCCCAGCCCGCGCAGGCGGGCGACACGTTCATTCTTCTTCACGCGGTCCACGAAATTGGTGTGTCAGCCGCCTTCGCGGCCTTTGAGTTTCTCGGGTGCGCGGTTTTCCCAGGGCTTACGCCGCTGGGCTATGTTGTGCCGGCCCGCCTTCGCGGGCCTCGCGCTGTAAAACGGCGGCTCAGGATGACACTCCGGTGACTGATTACTGACGACTGACGACTGATGTCTGTCGACTGACGACTGAACTACACTAGAATCCCTCTATGGAACCGGTCATCTCACTCGTCGACTGCTCGAAGAGCTACAGGCTCTACGAAAATCCGGTCGACCGGCTTCGGGAATGGGTGACGGGACGGCCGTCTCACACCGTCTTCCCTGCGCTCGAGCCGATCTCCATCGCCATCAACCGTGGTGAGTCGATCGGGGTCATCGGACACAATGGCGCAGGGAAGAGCACGCTTCTCAAGCTGCTGTGCGGTGTGACGCAGCCGACCACCGGCACGATCCATGTCGAAGGCACGATTGCGTCGATCCTCGAGCTCGGCACCGGGTTCCATCCCGAGTTCACCGGGCGCGAGAACGCGGAGCTCAATGCCGCGATTCTCGGACTCTCCGCAGCCGAGCTGAAGGAACGACTTCCCGACATCTACGAGTTTTCCGAGCTCGAAGCGTTTCTCGATCAGCCGGTCAAGACGTACTCCTCCGGGATGTACATGCGGCTCGCGTTCTCGGTGGCCGTCAATGTCGATCCGGACATTCTGATCATCGACGAGGCGCTCGCGGTCGGGGATGGTCACTTCCAGAAAAAATGTATCGACCGGATCAGGGAGTTTCAGCGGAAGGGAAAGACGATCATCTTCTGCTCGCATGCTCTCTACTTCGTATCGACGTTGTGCGACCGGACGATATGGCTCGATCACGGCCAACTGCGCCGGATCGGTCCGACCGTCGATATCGTTCACGCATACGAGACGCATCTGCTCGCTCAGGAAAAGAAGAGTCGCGAAGAGAAGCCAGAGGAGCCCGTGGACGAAGTCCCGCCACCGGTCAGAATCGCGAGCGCGCGGTTCGAGGATCGGGAAGGACGGGAGACGACCGTATTTCGTACCGGTGACGACATCACTCTCAGGTTGACGATCGAGTCGGATGATCCTGAACTGAAGATCCACGTTCTCGCAGGTTTCGATCGTGCCGCGGATGACATGCAATGCTTTGCCATCGGGACGAACCTCGACGGCATGGAACCGTTGAGGGGTGAGAGGGAGTACGACGTGAGCCTCCGCCTTCAGGAGGTTCCACTCGTTCGTGGAGATTACTCGCTCGCGCTTTTTGTCGGCGATGAGAACGGTATGCACGTCTTCGACAGAAAGGATTTCCGGCCGGCGTTTTCGATCGGGGGCGATCGCTATGAGATCGGTCTGATCCGCATGAATCACGAGTGGAAAGCATCGACTGCTGTCACAGTGGGCGCGAGATGAGTGCTCTCTCCCTCTCACTCGGCGCCGACGCACCGGAAGAGCTCACGCTGCTGGCGCTCGGTCTGGTGAAGCAGGGAGAGCTGTCGAGCACCAGGACGCGGGCCATTTCACTCGTGGATGATCGAAGTGAGGGAGACGAGCTCGAGGTGAGAGGAGAACGTGGGACGACAACGATCTCCTCACGCCCCGGATCGTTCGTGATCGGCTCGGCCAACGGCCCCGCGGCGGAGGTCCCGTGGTTTCTGGGAGTGAATCCTCCGCGCGCTGTCCGGCTGGGGTCGAGCCGTTTGCGGATCGGTATCGCAGGAGGTTCGGATGAGAGGCGCCTGAAGATGAGCTGGCGGACGATCGCTGAGCTCCGGCGTCGGGGGGGCTCGATCACCGCGATCGTGATCGGTGAGTGTGCCATGTCGCCGGTGGCGGAGGAGCAGCCGGATGAGGTCCACTCCGCTCCGGCTCCCGCCGAGTATCTGGCGCTTCTCGATCGCCTCGACGTCGTCCTCGAGTGCACCGACTCTTTTTCGGGTGAGTCATTTCTTCCGGTTGCCGCCCGTGACCGGGGGGTTCCGGTCGTCGCGCACCTCGACCGTCCCGATCTCGCGATTGGCGGTTCCGGAGCGGCGATGTGGAGCGCAGACGGATTCGTGGATGCCGTGCTCGAGACGACACGCGAAACAATGCCGCCGCGGGACGTGACAGAGCCTCTTCGGGCGATCCTCGAGCTGATCGACGAACAATGAAGACGACTCTCGTCGTAATCAACTACCGAAGCGCCGGCCTCGCGCGAGAGGCGATCGCTTCCGCACGTGCCGCGACGGCTGCCGAGCTGGAAGTGGTGGTGCTCGACAACAGCGTTGCAGCGGAAGAGGCGGCTCTTCTAGACACCCTCGATCTCGACATGCTGATCCGTTCCGATTCGAACATAGGTTACGGGTCCGGCGTGAATCGCGCCCTCGAGCACTGCTCGGGTGAAATCATCATCGTCGCAAATCCTGATGTTGCCTTCGCGCCAGGCTCCATTGAACAGCTCAGTGCGCCTCTGCGGGACGATCGGGTTGCGCTGACCGGCCCGCGGTTCTACTGGGACGAGGACCTCACGTGGCACCTGCCCCCGCCGGAGCGGATGACATTCAGCGAGCAGCTCGCGCGCAATCTGTCGCGAAGGTGGACCGGCGTCAGTCGCGTTCGCTCCCGCAGTCTCCTCGAGCGGCGTCTGAAGTGGTGGCTGGCCGAGGAGCCGTTCCGCTTCGAGCACATTGAGTGGCGCCGTGATGGCGTTCCGTGCAGATGATCTTCGCCGATTTCGATTTGACGAGCGATATCCGCTCTACTTCGAGGAAGTCGATCTGATGAGACGTCTGCAGCGTGCGGGAAGAGAGATGATCCATGTTCCTGCCGCCCGGGTCCGCCATGCATGGGGGCGCTCTGCGGCGAAGAATCCGGAGTCAGGATCGATGTTCGAGCTGTCGCGTCGCAGGTTCCAGCGGCGCTGGTTCGGAAGGCTCGGAGAGGCTGCGCTTCGATGGTCCGCGCCCGGCACGGCGCCACAGTGCGAAGCTCCTGAGCTGTCTGGCAGGATCATCACTCTTCCCACTGCGGGTGAGTACCTGATCGAGCTCGCTGACGACCGCGACTTCGTCATGGCTGCCGGCCGGTTTGCGAGCGGAGGCTCGGTAGAACTCCCCCTGGAGCTCCTGCGGTCGAGTCCTCTCGGCGAACTCTGCTGCCGTGTCACCGATCTCAACACACGAAAGACCCTCCAGCAGTGGACCCTCAGACGAACTCCCTCTCCCTCTGGGAGAGGGTCGGGGTGAGGGCCCTCCACCATTGCGACACCTCGCCACCATCCTTCGTTACCTGCGGACAACGGCATGCGCGGCAGTGACAGAATCTCTGCGGTCACCACGGAAGGCGGCCTTCGCCCTTCCTTGCAGAGAGGGGGCTGGAAGGTCCCCCGTCCTGAATTACAATGAACCACGTGCCTGGTGTTGATGTATCGATCGTCGTTCCCGCGTACGACGAAGCTAGCGCGATCCGTGTGACGCTCGATGAGCTGAGCTCGTGGCTCGACGGGACCGGTCTGGGATGGGAGATCATCGTCGTCGACGACGGTTCCACAGACGCGACGCCTTCTGTCGTGCGGGAGTTCTCCGCTTCCCGACCCGAGGTGAAGTTGCTCGTTCAGGAGAAAAACCTCGGGAAAGGAGCTGCTGTGCGCAGTGGCGTCCACCAGGCCGACGGAGAGGTGATCGCGTTCATCGATGCCGATCTGCCGTACCGCCTGCAGAATCTCGGGGAGGCGATCGCTCTGGTCCGGTCCGATGCCGCCGATGTCGTGGTCGGCGCTCGTGATCTTGCCGCCTCGGAGACTGACCCGTCGTACCCGCTGATCCGGAAGATGACTGGGCGGACGTTTTCCCTGTTCGTCCAGAGTTTCCTGGTGCCAGGCATTCCCGACACTCAATGCGGCCTCAAGGCGTTCTCGAGATCCGCCGCATCGATGCTCTTCACCGAATCGACCATCGACGGGTTCGGATTCGACTTCGAGATCCTGTTCCTGGCGCAGAAGTACGGCTACAGAATCGAGCGAATCCCGGTAGGCCTTTCCCATCGCCATGAGTCGAAGGTGAAGATCGTACGTGACTCGTACAGGATGTTGCGTGATCTCATACGGGTGCGGCTCAACGATCGTGCCCGGATCTACAGGCGTCCCCATCGTTGTCCGGTATGCATGGCGGCGTCGGTTCGGACGCGTGTCCAGATGGGACAGCACGTCCTGCGGGAGTGCACGCGTTGCCGGTGCCGGTTTCTCGCAGAATTTCCGTCGGAGGAAGAGCTTCTCAAACTCTACCAGGACGACTACTTCTCGAGCGATGATTCGCTGCGGCGAGGTTATGCGAAAACCGACACTGATCCCGGCGAACAGAGAACCGATGAGGCTCGGTTGCGGATTCTCCGACGCTACATCCCTCCCCGCGGGCGCATCCTGGAGGTGGGAGCGGGCAGAGGTAGCTTTGGCATCGTGGCAGGACGCAACTATCAGTACACCGGGATCGATCTTTCAAAGCGAGCGGTCGGCGAAGGCCGTGCCCGGGGAGTCGATCTGGTGGTCGGTGACCTGGGACACTACGTCAACACTGGTCCCGCATTCGACGGAATCTGCATGTTCCAGGTACTCGAGCACCTTCCGAATCCTCATCACGCACTCGCGTCCCTCCACTCACTGCTGAAACCGGGAGGTGCGCTGTTTCTCATCACGCCCGATACGGAAAGTCTTCTCTGTGCGATGTCTGGTGACCGCTGGGTAAGCTACAAGTTTCCGGAGCATCTGATCCTTTACTCGAGATCGGCGCTGATCGAGCTTCTGGAGAACTCCGGCTTCGAAGTGTTGTTCGTGTCGGCTGACTATGAGCATCACGACCGCGAGTTTCTCCGCTCCCGTTCGAAGACCCTCACACCGTTCCTGGGAGCGCTCGTGCGTGCGGCATCGGCATTTCTTCCACGTATGCTTCCGATCAATACGGGCTCGGTCCGGGTCGTGGCCCGGCGTCGGGCAGGACCCCCGGTTGAGGCGAGATTCGTAAGGTCCGCGGAACCGACCCATGCCCGCTGACGAGCGAGTCCGCCCCGCCACCAGGGACGATATCCCCGCGCTCAGCAGACTCTTTCGGGAGGTCTTTGCTCAGGAGCGGCCGGAGAGTGTCTGGCGGTGGAAGTATTTCGAGCATCCGGTCGGTGCGTCGAGCTGGGTGTTCGAGGCTGATGGCCGGATCGTGGCGCATTGTGGATCCACCGCCGTCCGGTTCTCGAGCAATGGCGAAACGATCACAGCTCTTCAACTGGTCGATTTCATGAGTCATCCGCGCTATTCGGGGGGAATCGGCGGGGGTGGCATCTTTGCGCGCACGACGACCGCGATGTTCGATGATGCGCGGTCGCGGATGAGCGCGAAACTTCTCTACGGATTCCCGGGCGAGCGGCATCGCCTCGTCGGCGAGAGGCTCCTCGGATATACCACTGCCACTCAGGTGGGGGAGCTGCAAATCGAACCGGGAGCGGGCACGCACGCCCCGACTCGTCCGCTCGCCCCATCTGACCTCGACCACTTCGAGACCGTTCCGTCGCCGATGTATGCCATTCGCGATCGTGATCTGCTCCGATGGCGCTACCTCGAACATCCTGTGGCGCGTTACGAGCTGATCGAGACTCCTCGCCGGTTTCTGCGGGGTCCCGCCTCGTTCGCGGTGATCCGCCGGGACGAAAAAGTGATTCATCTCATGGAGACCGGCGGGAGTTTTGCTCCGCACGATATTGGAGCACTGGTACGGCGGCTGTCGGCGCTTGGCGCCCCGGTCGTCGGCTGGTGCTCGCCAGATCACATGATTTCGAAGAGATTCAGGGAAGCCGGGGCAGTGCTGACGCGGCGCGATCATTCGCTGGCGGCAGCATGGTTCCTCGATGAACCGGAACCGGCGCGTCGTCGGTTCTTTTCGAGCGAAGCCCCGGCGGGAGAGAAGTTCTACTTCTCTCTGGGGGATTATGACGTCTACTGATCAACAGAGGGCGAAGCGAATCCTGATTGTCGATGACGATCTGGAGATCCAGCACATGCTTTCGGCCGTGTTGCGGCGGCGCAGCTTCGAGATCGTTCTAGCCCGCGACGGTGACGAGGCACACCGGGCGGTGAAAGCGTTCGATCCCGATCTGATTCTGCTCGACCTGATGATGCCGAGGGTGGACGGGTTTCAGTTCCTCGCGACGCTGAAGGCCGATGCGGAGAGACGGGAGGTCCCGATCATCGTGGTGTCGGCTCACCTCCAGAGCGACCCCGAAAAAGTACTCGCACTCGGTGCCACGACGCTCCTTCCAAAGCCTTTCGATATCGATCAGCTCACAGATCTGATTCAATGTCTTCTGTGAGCTCGACGGCAAAGCGGATCTCCGCCAGATACGGATCCGATTTTCTGGCGCGGTACGTCTACTGGAAGGTCCGTACCGATCCGGTCTATGAAGCCGTTCGACAGAGGCTGGATGAAAGCAACAGGCCGTTGCTCGATGTCGGCTGCGGAGCGGGTGTCCTGGCTCTCTATCTTCGTGATGCCGGCTACACGGCACCGATCGTCGGACTCGATCTCGATCGCAAGAAAATCGAACGCGCGCGCGCCGCGGCGCACGGATACGATTCAGTGTCGTTCGAGACGAAGCTCGTCGATCAGATCGAGGAGATCCCCGGCCACGTCACGCTTCTGGACGTGATCCACTATCTGAGTGATGAGGGGCAGACGCGTCTGCTCCAGTCGATCGTCACGCGCACCGAACCCGGGGCCAGAATCATCCTGCGCCAGACGATCGCCGACGGAAGCTGGCGTGCCCGCGTGACATGGCTCGAAGAAGTCTTCGCCCGCGCAACGGGTTGGATGCGCACGACCACCATCAACTTTCCCACCCTCGACGCAATCGATCGCTGCTTTCCTGAAACAGAGTTCCACCGCGAGGCAACCCCCCTCTGGGGCCGCACTCCTTTCAACAGCTATCTCCTCGAGTACACCAAGCAACGCTGATGACCCAGTCATCCTGAGCGCGAGACTGTGTGAAAACGCCTCGTGAATCGAGGCTGTGACTTTGGAGTGCGGTGCTCGCCGGAGGACGAGCCCCGCTTTGGATCCCGTGGCAACCACCATCGAGGCCGCAATCGGGACCAGTCAGGAAATTTCCACTGCAGTTTGCAGCCCGCCGCAGCCCGTAAGGCGGCGTGATGTAAAGCTGAGCTCGTCCTTCGGCGAGCTCAGCACTCCAAAAAAGAAGGTCGCGAAGCCGATCGGTTTTTCACACAGTCTGGCGCAGCGAAGGATCGCGTGGCGTCATCCTCACCCATATTTCCTGCGCAACATACGTCGAGTCATCCCTTACGCGATCCTTCGCTGCGCTCAGGATGACAAGTTTCGTGATCGGGGGGGCGGAGGCCGTCATGGAACAATGGAAAGCGTTCGCCGCTTGTAATATCTCGCGTGGAACCAAATCGCACGCAAGGGCGTCCAACGATTCAGATGATGAAGGCTCTCCCCGCAATCCTGCTGCTTCTCGCGCTTCCCGTTCTCGGAGGCTGCACTACTGATGCAGATGCCGAAGACGTCCGCACTGCGTCATCTGCCCAGCCGCGAGAAGGGGTATTCACCGACCACATCGTCCTCACCGGCGAGGTCGAAGCCGAGGTCGCGCAGACGGTGAGCGTGCCTCGATTGCCTTCGTGGCAGACGAGCCTGAAATGGCTTGCAGAGGAAGGCTCACTCGTCTCGAAGGGGGACCGGGTCGCCGAGCTCGACACCGCCAGTTTCGCCAGCGATCTCGACTCGAAGATCGAGGCCCGGGCGCAGGCCGAGGAGGCACTGCGTCAGCACGTCGAGGAGACGCGCGCGGAGCTCGGCGAGAAGGAGTTCGACTTCCTTCGACGAACCAAGGAGTACGAGGTCGCGAAGATGAACGCCGACATCCCGCCGGAGATCATCTCTCTCAAGGAGCTCGAAGAGAGAAAGCTCGCGCTCGAGCGTGCGAAGACCGAGCTGGAGAAATCGAAGACCCTGTTCGAGGCGACCCGGCGATCGAAAGCCGCGGAGCAGGAGAACCTCGAGCTCGACCTGGCCGAGAAGCAGCGGCAGATCGAGATCGCTGAGCGTGCCGTTGAAACGATGACCCTTTACGCGCCCACCGACGGTGTTCTGGTGCTCAACGAACATCCGTGGTTCGGCGGGCGCAAGCTCGAAGTTGGCGACAATGTCTGGGTCGGCTTCACGATTGCGCGCATTCCGGACCTCCAGACCTTGCAGATCGCCGCGGACCTGTTCGATGTGGACGATGGAAAAGTGAAGCCGGGGATGCCGGCAACCGTGGTCATCGACGCCTTCCCGGAGAAGACGTTCGCCGGCAGTGTCACGAGTGTCTCGGCGGTTGCGGAGGAAGAGGGGGGCAATTCTCTGAGGCGCATGTTCCGGGTCGTCGTCGACATCGACGGGCTCGACCCCGATGTCCTGCGGCCCGGTCTGTCGGCGCGCGCCGAGATCGAGACCGCACGTATCGAAAATGCCACGATCGTCCCGCGTCGCGAGATCGATTTCTCAGGAGAAACGCCGCGGCTCGTGCTGTCCGGTGAGCCGGCTCGTACGATCGAGCTCGTCGATTGCAATCCGCTGGAGTGCGCCGTGAAATCCTCCGGAGAAGACGGAGTGACGGGGCGATGATGAAGAGAGGAAGAATCATCACGCTGGCTGCGATCATTGCCTTCATCACTTTGCTGGCAGTCGGCGCCCTGGCGTTGCAGAACAAGCTGGCTTCCGACAGGGCAGGGGAGTGGGTCGAGGTCGGCAAGGGCGATCTGGTTCTGGGAGTCGAGGTGACGGGTGTTCTGGAGAGCACCTCCTCCGATCAGTTCGGACCGCCGCAGCTCGACAACTACTGGAACTTCAAGATCGCGATGATGGCACCCGAGGGCGCCGACATCACCGCGGGTCAGCCGTTGCTCGGTTTCGACACGACGGAGTTGCAGGACATGCTCCAGCGGCTCCAGGCCGAAGCCGACTCAGCCGGCAAGCAGATCGAGAAATCGCAGGCCGACCTCGTGCTGCGGCGCGAAGACAATCAGCTGAAACTCGCCGAAGCGGAGGCGAACTTTCGGAAGGCGGAGATGAAGCTCGAAGCTCCGGAAGATCTCATGGGCACGAAAGAGCGTCAGGAGATCGTGTTCGATCATCAGCTCGCGACGAGGGAAGTGAACTATCTCCGGGAGAGAAACCAGGCGCTCGAGCGGGCGGCGCAGGCCGAGATCCGATCTCTCGAGACGAAGCGGAAACGTGCGCTCGATCGGGTGGCGGAAATTCAGAAGAGCATCCGGGAGATGATGATTCGTGCTCCGCGTGAAGGTACGGTCGTGTACGTGAGCGACCGGCGTGGACAGAAAAAGAAGATCGGCGATACGGTCTGGCGTATGGAGAAGGTCATCGAGCTTCCCGATCTCTCGTCGATGCGCGCGGTCGGAGAAGTCGCCGAAGCGGATTCGGGCCGCATCACCACGGGTCAGAAAGTGGAGCTGTTTCTCGACGCGCATCCGGACGAGGAGTTCGAAGCGACCATCACGGAGATCGCCAACACCGTGCGATCGTCCGACACGTCGCCCCTGAAGGTCCTGCCGGTCGTTCTTTCTCTCGAGCGGACGGACAGTGAGGTGATGAAGCCTGGCATGCGCTTCCGCGGCACGATCGAAATGGATCGTGTGACCGACGTTCTCGTCGTCCCTCAGGAAGCCGTTCAGTTTGGTCCGGAGGGCGCTTACGTGCTGCGCCGCGGCCTTCTGTCGACCGAGCGGGTTCCGGTCGATCTGGGGCGGCGGAACTCCACAGAGGTCGAGATCATATCCGGTGTGTCTGCCGGTGATCCGATTCTCATCAAAGAAGTGGAGCCCGAGGAGAGTGCTGCATGAGGCGTCGGCGGGTAGTGGCGATCGCCGTTGCGAGCCTGGTCGCAGTTCTGGTCGTCGCGGGGGCTCTTGCATTCTCGGGCGCATCTTCGGTCGCGACCTATCAGGTCGAGAGCGGGCCCTTCGTGCGGACGGTGACGGCCGAGGGCAACCTCAAGGCGGCAGAGTCGACGCCACTCTCCCCTCCGCCCGATGTGCCTGGTGCCTTGAAGATCGCCTGGCTCGCGAAAGACGGCGCTCCCGTGTCGAAGGGAGATGTCGTCGTCCGATTCGATCCGACCGAGTTCGAGGACGCGCTGATTTCCGGCGGCGTTCAGCGACAGAATGTCGACAACCGTCTCTTCGGGGCAGGAACCTCGGCGCAGGCGACTCGCGAGAATCTTCGTCGGGACGCCGGACAGGCGCAGCTCGAATGGGAGTCGGCGCAGGAGTTCCAGTTGACGGATGAGGACATATTTTCCCGCCGTGAACTGATCGAGTCGATGATCGACGGCGATCTGGCGCTCGAGAAGAAGGAATACGCGGAGGACATGATCGGCGTCCGGCAGCGTCTGAGTCAGGCCGACAGGGAGCTTCTCGAGATCGAGAGAAGGAAGGCTCTGCTGGAGCTCGACAAGGCAGAGAAGGGTCTCTCGGCGCTCGAGATCAGGGCGCCGCACGATGGAGTCGTCGTCTTTGAGCGAGACCGCCGCGGGGAGATGCCGACTGTCGGTTCGACGGTGTGGGGAGGACGGCCGATCGCCGAAATCCCGAACCTCGACAAGATGGAGGCGGAGGTTTTCGTCCTCGAAGCGGACGCAGGTGGAGTCGCGGTCGGGCAGAAGGCCGAGGTGACCATCGATTCTGCGCCAGGTCGCGTGTTCGAAGGCGTGGTCAAGCGCGTCGAGGCGCTGGCGCGTCCGAGGATCAGGGGAGTCCCAGTGCAATATTTCGGAGTAATCGTCGAGCTCGATCGCACCGAGCCCGCCGTCATGAAGCCAGGTGCCCGGGTGAACGCGACGATCGTCCTCGAACGTTCCGAGGAGGCGATTGCGGTGCCGCGTCAGGCGTTGTTCGAGCTCGATGGCAGCCCCACGATCTATCGGGAGCGTGATGGCAAGTTCGAGCCGGTGGCGGTGGAGCTCGGCTCCACCTCTCTCGGCCGCGTCGTGGTCACTTCCGGTCTCGAAGACGGTGACCGCATCGCAATGACCGACCCGACGATCGAGGAGGAGTCCGAAAAGTGAACGTAGTCGAGGCGCTCGAGGACGCCGTCCGCAATCTCGCCAAGCACAAGATGAGGACGGCGCTGACGATGCTCGGCATGGTCTTCGGCGTGGGAGCCGTCATCGCGATGCTCTCGATCGGCGCCGGAGGTGAGCGGGAGGCTCTCGATACGATCAGCCGCCTCGGACTCCACAACGTCCTCGTCCAGGCTGTCGATATCGACCAGGACCAGCGGGAGGAAATTCGGAAGAAGAGCCTCGGTGTGTCGCTGCGGGACGCCGAGGCGATCCGCCAGGCGGTGGACGAGGTCGAGGCCGTCCTCCCGCGCGTCAAGGTGCGCGACTACCGCATTGGCGCCGGCGATCGCAGCGCTTCGGGAGAGGTGTACGGGCTGTCTCATCTTCACTCTTTGTACGCCACGGTCGACATCGGAGAAGGACGCTTCTTCGACCGCCTCGATGAGGAGGAGCACGCGCAGGTCGCCGTCATCGGCCCGGAGATCCGGCGTGATCTCTTCGGTGAGGGGGCCGCGCTGGGGCAGTTCCTGAAGATCAACGACGTCTGGGTCGAAGTGGTCGGAGTGCTCGGCGCGAGCGGAGGGAGCAGCGATGCGTCGGGAGCAGTGAGCTCCAACGCCCGTGATGTGATGATCCCGGTGTCCACGGCGATGCGGAAATTCACGCGGGACCCGCTCGACGCGCCCGTCGATGAGCTGATCATCCGTCTCCGTCCAGGAACCTCGACATCAAGGATCGCGGGGGTGATCGAGCCGCTTCTGGAACGATTGCACGGCGGAGCCGAGGACTACAAAATCGTCGTGCCGGAAGCGCTGCTGGAACAACGCCGCAGAACACAGCGGATCTTCAATATCGTCATGGGATCGATCGCGGGCATCTCGCTGCTCGTCGGTGGGATCGGGATCATGAACATCATGCTGGCGACCGTTCTGGAGCGTACGCGGGAGATCGGTGTCCGTCGCGCGATCGGTGCGACGAAGAAGGACATCCGGACGCAGTTCGTGATCGAATCGTTTTCGATCAGCCTGATCGGTGGTGCGATCGGAATCGTCGTCGGCATTTTGATGGCGCGAATCGTCGCAGCGTACGCCGGATGGCCCACGGTGGTGCAGATCTCGGCGCTCGTGCTTTCGACCGGCGTCTCCGTCGCGGTCGGTCTGATCTCCGGCATCTATCCCGCCTCCCGCGCCGCCGAGCTCGACCCGATCGAAGCCCTGCGGTACGAATAGGTGTGGGTCGGGCGTCTCGCCCGATGTCAGTCGGCGTCCCGCCGATTGACGAGTGCGCCTTAGCCGCGCGACGATCTTTTTCCTCACGCGCCGCCCGCCCCGCGCAGCCCGCCTGGTCGAATCGACGCTCACCCATCAGCCGGCGGGGACGCCGGCTGACATCGGACGAGGACGTCCGACCCCCACTTGCAGCTGTTCGTCTGACGGAATCACGCAGCGGTATCCGGCCTGGGTCAGGCGCGGGAGGAGCTGCTCCAGCACTTCGAAGCCTTGATGTTTCGACACGGCCTTGCCCTCATGCACGAGGATGATCGCGCCTGGCGTTGCGTCGTGCATGACCCGCGCTGCTGCGAGAAGGGGAGTTCGTGCGACCGTATCCCAGCCACGCGACGACCAGCCGATCAGCCGCATGCCGCGTGCGCGCAATCGCGGGTGCACCCACCAGTTCTTCATCCCTACCGGCGCTCGAAACCGGCGCGGTGTCTCATCGATCGCGTTCTGTATGGCGCGTGATGCGAGATCGATCTCGCGCGCGATCCGTGCCGGCGGCGAGCACCACCAGGTGCCACTCGGATGGGTGTGGGAATGATTCGCAATCTGATGCCCCCGCGCAACGACCTGCCGGAGCAGCTCCGGATTCTGCTCGGCGAGCTTTCCCTTCACGAAGAACGTCGCCTTTGCCTCGTGCTGGTCGAGGAGATCGAGAATCTTCGGAGTGTCTTCCGGATCAGGACCATCGTCGATCGTCAGCCAGACTTCTGGCTCATCAGCCGAATCGAATCTCGTGACGACCGGTCCCCACCACTGCGAGTTTGGCGAGAGCGTCGGATAGAGCGCGAGCATGTGCGCCGCGAACAGGACGAGAATCGCGAGAAAGGCAGAGCTCAGGCCAGATCACGACGAGCGCGACCGGCGCAGCGACGTTCACGGCGAGGATCAGAGCTCTGATGGGCTTTGCTCGCTTTCCGGCAGAATGGTCTCGATCGCTCGCGCAAGAATCTCGACTGCGACGAGAGCGATCCAGATGATTCCGACCCACCTCACCCAGTGGCGATCAAACGCAGCCGCGGCGCATGCGGAGAGCAGCACCGCCTGATGCACGAGCGATTGCATCGTCGCACCTTCGACGTTCCAGCCCGAACGATGAGCGAGTCGCGTCGCGATGTGCGCGGGCACGAGAATCGTGACGATGATCAGCACCGTGACGAGACTGGACAGGATGAAGACGACGGGCGCGAGGTACGGTCCGATGTCGAACAGATGCGAGGCGGCGCCGAAAATCAGCAGGGTCCAGGTGAGATTGACGAGACTCGAGACGAGCCTGATCTCGAGCGGGTTCTGCCCCGGCTTCGAGGTATAGAAACGCGCATCGACGGACGCATCGCTGCGCCGCCCGGGGCGGAGCCACGGGATCAGCCGGACCAGAGCGAGATGCGACCGCCCTGGTGCGCGGGGATCTTCGCTCAACTGCCGATCTTCTCGAAATAGTGCCATTGGTCCCAGTGACGTCTGATCGTCGGCTCGAGGATTTCCATCCACTGACGCATCGGGCCCTCGAGATCCTTCCTGCGATCGCGGCCGGTGCGGCGACATTCGATCACGTCGTGGATGATGACGCGATAGCGACGGATTCCCGTACGGATGATGAATAGTGGATAGATACCGACCCTCGCCGTCATGGCGAGGACGAATGGTCCGGACGGTATCTTTGTCGGCACGCCAAACAGTGGCATTGTCATCGATGCCACGCCGACAGGTGAGCGATCACCCTGGATCGCGACGAGATCGCCGCGGCGTACCGCGTCGAGAAGGGCGATCCCGAGGGCGTCCGGCCCGACGTTGTACTCGACCGTGAGCCCCTGGACCGACTGCTGTCTTCGCTCGCTCGCATACTCCTGGGTTTCGGGATCGAGCTCCGGGATGCGTACCACCGTGAGACTCTGACCGATGTGCTCGGTGAGAAGGTACGATCCGAGATCGTAGTTTCCCATGTGAGCGGTGAGAATGATGGCTCCGGCCCCGTCTGCCATCAGTGCCCGCAGTTTCTCGACTCCTTCGACCTCCCAGTCCGACTCGGCGCCCGTCTCGGTGAATCGCCACGTGTCGGTCATGATCCACGAGAAGCTGTGGACCACCCTCCAACCGCGTATGAAGTTCGCGATACTGTTCGATCCCGGCAGGATTGCTTTCAGATTGTGCTGCACCGCCCGCCTTCCGGGAGCCCATCCCAGATAGAAGCCGAGCGCGAACCAGGACATCAGAATCGGTTCGAGGTACCACGGTACGTTCTGAACGGACCAGTGGTGAAGTCGTCGCCAGAAAACGCCGCGTACCTGCAGTCTTCGAAACAGAGAGATCACCGGTTCATCAACTCCTCGAGTGATCGCCTTTCGGTGGGGAGCACCGGCTCGAGCATTTTGAAAAGTGCAGTCTCGAACAGGGCATCGTCTCCATGGTATGTGGGAACGATCGCCATGGGAAACCGGCTGAAGATTTCGCGATCACTCACTGTCCTCCGGCGCTGGATTGCGGCGCGCTTCGCCATGATCCGATCGCTGTTCCGGAGTATCCACTCGGTCGCGCGGATCTGCATGATTGCCAGCGGATCGTCGAGCCGGACGGACGGACTCCTGAAGCGCCCAACGGTCCGCGACCACCATCCTCGCGGTCTCCCCCGCCCATCTCGCCCAAAGGCGGACGCGAAAGCAGATCACCATCAGTCGTGCGATCGACGATGTAACGGTGCTCCCGGTGGAGCAGCGTCAGGAAGATCGATCCCGACATTTCCCGGAAGTTCTCTTCGTCCAGATTCTTGAGCACGGTCATCGTCGCGTTCTTCTCGAACAGGACGCCGCGCTCGTAGTTGCCGAGCCGGTTCGACGTTGCCGCCGAGCGATGTCGCGCCGCCGCCTCCCTCGAATAGAGAATGCGATGGCCGCTCAATCTCGACCGCCATCCGAAGTCGATGTCCTCGAAGTAGGCGAAGTAGTCATCGTCGAATCCACCGAGCGAGACGAACTCCTCGCGGCGAACGATCATGTTTCCGCCGCAGGCGAAGAGGATCTCGTCTCCCGTCGTCGGCTCCTCGATTTCGCTGAGGGGCTTGTGATAGCCGGGCTGAAAGCCATGCCCATCGAAGGTGATCACGCCTCCGACGAAATCGGCACGATCGCCCGTCATGTCCACAATCCGTCCCGAAACGGCGATGACGTCGGGTGGCGCCTGAGTCATCGCACCCGTGAGTGCCTCGAGCCAGCCCGGTTCGACGATCGTATCGTTGTTGAGAAATATGACATTCGTCGCGGTCGAATCGGCGAGACCGGCAGCGATGCCCCCCGTGAATCCGCGATTGGCGGGAAGCCGTACGATCCGGACGGAGGGAAATCGGCGCGCGACAGTCTCGGCAGTGTGATCGGTGGATCCATTGTCGACGACCGTGATCGTCGCATCGGGAACTCGCCCCGGCCCGGTACCGATCTGGGGATGCACGCTCTCGATCGCGCGAATCGTGTCTGCGCGGCCGTTCCAGGAGATGATGATGATTTCCGTCATCACCGGTCGAGAATCCTCCGGAAACGTCTGATCAATCTCCGGCTCAAAGGAGGACGAGAAACGTTCGAGGATCCGTCGAGCCGGACGAAACGCTCCGCATGCTCGTCGATCTTCGGATCGCGGCAGAACGCGATCAGAGGCTCCGCGAGATCGCTCCACTGGAAATCGCTCACGAATCGCTGCGTCCCCTCGACCATCGACCGGTAGCCCGCCGCGTCGGTGAGAGCCGTCACGATTCTCCTCGCCACGTCCGCCGGCTGATCCGACGTGAGCACGCCCCCCGCCTCATAGCGGTTGATCAATTCGTCGGTCCCGGCCGCCGGACTCGAGAGCACGGGGAGACCACCCCACAGATAATCGAGGACCCGTGTGCGAAAAGAAAGCTCCGTTTCGAGAGATCTGGGGAAGGTCAACATGGCGGCGACATGGCGGTCGTAGACCTCGGCGCGACTCTCGTAGGAGAACCACTCGCGGAACCGGACCGTGTCGTGTAACCGCATCCGGTCGGCAAAAGCTTTCGCCTGACCGAATTTAGATTGTGGCGTGACCGCGGCATTCGGATGTGAGACGAAGCTCAGAGTCAGACCGGGCAGCTCCTGCGCGGCCAGAGCCGCAGCTTCGATCGCCAGGATCGGATCGTACCAGTCGTAGATTCCGCCGAAGAGTATGGCGGGCGAGTCGAGAGATTTCTCCGGAATCGCGCGCGGTGCGGGAACCCCGAACGGCACGACCGCCAGCAGCGAGTCGAGCGTCGGATCATCTTCGAATGTGCGCGGGTTGATCCGTCCCGTCGCTGCGAGCCATCCGAGATAGTAGGCGCGCTGGCGGGAGGACGCGCAGAGAAAAAAGTCACCGCGGCGGAGAGAGTTGAGCGTCGTGTTCCAGTCGTGAGCCCAGATCCCTTCGTCGGTCGCAGCGTACGAGAGATTCTCGATCAGATACGGATCGTACATGTCGATGACCGTCGGGATCCGCGCGGCATGGGCGAAGAAATCGTTGGCGACATGCCCCTGGACGATTGCGACGTCGGCCTCTCGGCTCTCTTCAGCCAGTGCTTCGGGAGAGAGGGCGCGGCCCCTCGCTTCACCCACGGAAGCACCATCGGGAGAGAGCACGGCGAGCTCGAAACCCTCGAGTGACAGTACCCGCGAGAGCTCGATGAACCGGATACCCACGCCCGCGGGCCTGCCGTGCCCGAGAGGCTCCGGGCAGATCAGGAGAATGCGTCGATTCATTTGCCTCTCAGTTTGTCCGAGAGCAGGTGCAGCTTCCACGTTCTCGAGCCGTAGATCGTGTCGAGCGTGGCGTTGAGCCGTCTGATCTCGTCGAAGTGAGCGCGAAGCGTCTGATCCCGCTCGTCGAGCACTTTCTCGCGGTCCGCAACCTCTTTTTCGAGGCCATGGATGTGTTTCCCGAGCGTGCGGATCTGCTCCTGAAGTGCGCTGATGTCCGCGGACGCGCGTTGAATGACCTCGCGACTCTCGGAGAGCTGCTTTTCCGACTGCTGAAGCCGGCCGCCCATCTCGTGAGCAGCGGCGCTCGCTTTCTCGTGCTCCTCTCCCGTGCGGACGAGAACCTGCTGCATCTCACGGCCGAGCCGTCTGACGTCGCTCTCGAGCTGCCGCGAGCGCCCGGTCTCGTTCATCAGCCGGTCGTCGAGACTGCGGTTGCGCCGCTTCTGCCTCTCGTAGACATTCAGAAGTACGTCGTCGGTCAGCTCGTCGCGATGAAGCTCCCACACGTCGCGTTTCGCCTGCCGGAACGAGACGGAGCCTTCCGGCGCACCGAGAACGGCCGACTGGTTTCCTTCGAAATGGCGGATCTCGCACGTCACGCGGGGGACATGCGAAAAATCGCCACGCGCCGAGAGCCGGATCAGAAACTCCCAGTCCTCGAATAGATCGAACCGCGGATTGAATCCGTCGAGATCGAGAAAGTCGTCCCGGCGCATCAGAAGCGTCGTCAGCGGAATGAAGTTGTCCACGAGCAGCAGGTCGTGATCGAAGTCGTGCGTGTAGAGGCGCATCGAGTCGCGCAGCCGCCAGCTTCCCTCGTCGTCCTGACTGTAGAAAGCGGAGACCGCGTCCGAGTAAACCGCCGTCGAATCTTCGCGCCAGCCCGCGGCAAGGGTCGGGAGATGCTCGGCGTAGTGAAGATCGTCGTCATCGAGGAATGTGACGAATTCGCTCGACGCCTCTCTGACGCCGCGGTTTGCCGCTTCCGAGCGCCCCATCGACGTCTCGTGAGCGATCAGTTTCGCGTCCTCGATGACGTCCCGGACGATCTCATCGACAGACTCCCCGCCGTCATTCACGACCACCACCTGACACGGATAGCCCGAGCTTCCGATCGATGTGAGAGCCTGCCGCAGCAGTTTCGGACGGTTCTTCGTCCGCACGATCACCGTCACCGGAATCGCCTCGGAGCGTACTTCGATCGCGGGCGGCTCGGCCGGACGCATCGACTCCACGAAGCGCGACCACGGCTGCACCCCGAGCTCACGCACCGTCATCTGGCGGTACCCCTCGGCGTACTTCACCTCCGGGGGCATCGTGAGTGCCCGGAACTGCGCGAGTCCGCGGGCGAACCAGACGTAATCGCGGACCTTCATCTGGGAAGCGTGGGCCCGGATCGCATCGAATTTCGTCTCGGCGACTTCCGTAATGTCCACGATCGAGCTCGGCAGGAGCGGCTGTGAGGTTTCGTAGAAGGCGATGGTGACATCCCGCCTCGCCCGGGCGCGCGCCGCGTCCTGGAAGACCTCCCAGACGGCACGGGACACCATGTGATGGTCCGGATGGATATCGAACGGCGCGGGAGCGAGGATCAGATCGGGATTGAGCTCCTCGATCTTTGCGGCGATCGCCTCGACCAGGCGAGGGAGTGAGCGCGCGAGCTCCCGATCCCCGAGACGCAGAAAATGGACGTCGTCGACGCCGAGTACCGCGAGACCCTCGCGCGATTCCTGCTCCCGCTGATCCCGATACTCTTCGCTGTTGTCCGTTTCCTCGGCGGCGACCCCGTCGGTTGCGACGAGAACCGAGATCGCCCGTCCCTCACGCCTCGCGAGAGCGAGAAACCCTCCGCAGCCGATCACCTCGTCATCCGGGTGCGGTGCGAGAACCAGAATCGATTCTCCACGCAGCATCGCCGGGTGAAACGGCAGGAGTTGTTGCTCGTCGAAGTCCACGCCCCGATTATGTCCCAAAAGGAACTCTGACGTAACGGGGGGCGGGCCTTCGGCGGGTCGGGCGATCACCTGCACCGGCAATCAATGCCCCGGCTGAGCCCGTCGGCTCGCTTCGCTCGCTCAGGACAGGCTCCGCGAAGGCCCCGCCCCGCGCAGCCCGCCCCGCGCGCCGCCCATACACTCGTCGCCAAGCGGGCCGGACGAGCACCCGCGGCCTCTTCGTTGTACGATAGAGACGCGGTAACTCGTGGTGGTGCATCTCTTTTGTGGAGAGAAGATGAGTGGTGACGAAACCAGAGCGCCGGATCTGATGCTGTTTCTGCATCGTCTGGCCGATTCGATCTCGGGCGTGGGGTCCGTCGAGATGTTGTTCGACAAGACTTTCCGTGAGCTTTCCACCCTGGTCGCGTTCGACCTTGCCGTTGGGGTGATGCTCGAGCAGAATCTCAATCTTTTCCTCAGTCGTCGTCCCGAAGCGCGGAAGCTCGACGAGCGCCGGTTGATGGACCGGATTCGGAGCTCACTGACCGAGGAGACGATGGTGAATTTCGAGTCGACCGAGGCGATGGTCGTCGCCGATGCGGACTCGCTTCCTTCGCAGGTGATTGCCGCCGGTCAGCTCGAGCGCTCCTGCTCCACGGTTCTCCGACAGGAGAACAGGGTGGCGGGACTCGTGGCGGTTTACCGTTCGGGAGAGCCGTTCACGAAGCAGGACGAGGATCTGCTGCACGTCGTTTCGAGCATTCTGTCTCTCGTGCTGTCGAACATCCGTGCTCATCAGAAGATCCAGCAACTTGCCGACCAGGATGAGCTGACGGGGATGGGCAACAAGCGGTCGATGCGCAAGCGGCTGACCGCCGAGGTCGAGCGCTCGCGTATCTACAAGGTGCCGCTTTCGGTGCTGATGTTCGATGTGGATGATTTCAAGCAGCATCAATGACAACTACGGTCATCCGCTCGGGGATGTCGTGCTCTCGGAGTTGTGCGGCGCGATCAAGGAGACGCTGCGTCCCACCGATCACCTGGCGCGCTTTCGGCGGTGACGAGTTCACGATCGTGCTTCCTCATACTGACCTGCAGGGCGCCCGCGCGACGGCCGACCGTATACTGGAGAGGGTGAGGAAGCTGAGACTGATGACCCCCGACGACGGTCGGATGGTCACCACCAGTATCTCGATCGGGCTCGCCACATTTCTCGATTCCGATGAGGGAGCGGCAGACCTTCTGCAACGGTCCGATGACAGGCTCTACGAGTCGAAACACGGAGGGAAGAACAGGGTGAGCTGGTGAAGTCGATTCTTGCTGCGAACTGGAAGATGAACATACCCGGGGAGGGAGTGGACGCGTGGGTGTCGAAGGTCGCGCAGTGGCCGGCGGATGACGGCGTCGAAGTCGTCGTCGCTCCACCTTTCCCTTATCTCGAACGCATTGCACGCACCGGCGCCGGAAGCTCGCTGAGGCTGGCGGCACAGAACGTCTCGGAGCACGAGAAGGGCGCCTTCACCGGGGAGGTTTCGACGTCGATCCTTCGGGACATCGGCTGCACGGACGTCATCATCGGACATTCCGAGAGGCGGCAACTCTTCGCGGAGACCGACGACCGGATCAGTCAGAAGTTGCAGGCAGCAGCGAAGGCAGGACTGCGGCCGATCCTCTGTATCGGAGAGAGCGGGGAGATCAGAGCGGCCGGAAAGACGGTCGAGCATGTGGACTCGCAGCTCAAGGCGGCCCTCGGGACGAGCGCCGATTCGCGAATCTCGTCGTCGCCTACGAGCCGATCTGGGCGATCGGAACCGGAGATACCGCCACGGTCGAACAGGTGTCCGAAGCTCATGGAGCCATCCGAAAAATTCTGCGCGATCTCGGATACGACGAGGTTCCGGTGCTGTATGGCGGAAGCGTCAAACCGCACAACGCCGCCGAGCTTGCCGCCGGAGAAGGCGTCGACGGCTTCCTCGTCGGTGGCGCCAGCCTCTCCGCCGACTCCTTCCGCCAGATCCGCGACGCGCTGTGTGGGTCGGGCGTCTCGCCCGATGTCGGTCGGCGCCCCGCCGACTGACGGGTGAGCCGTAGCCAGGGGCGGGCTCGCTGGCGCTCGCGGGCCGGGCTGTCGCGGGGCGGGGCCTTCGCTGGCGCTCGGCCGGGGCGTGAATGACGCGTGTGCGCATCCCTTTCGATCAAGGCCACTGTCGTACTGTCATGCAGAACCCGTCCCGCTAAACTCGAACGACAGTATCCATGATCGTACGTGCACCAATCACCGCAATCTATGCCCCGGCGAGCCCTTCGGCTCGCTTCGCTTCGCTCAGGACAGGCTCCCGACGGCCCCGCCCCGCGCAGCCCGTCCCGCGCAGCCCGTCCCGCGCAGCCCGCCCCGCCCGGTCGCTGCACCGAGCCGTTTCCACTGCGGGAAGAAACCCCCTCGTCATCGCGTTGAGAGACGACCGAAGCAGATCGTATTGGAGTGTAAATGGTAGCTTTCCTTCTGACAGTACACATCATCATCAGCATCTTCCTGATTCTGATCATTCTCCTGCAGCCCGGAAAGGGTGCGGATCTCGCGGGAGCGTTCGGCGGAGGAGGATCGCAGACGGTGTTTGGCGCTCGCGGAGCGACGACCCTGCTGCACAAGATGACGGTGACGTTCTTCGTTCTTTTCCTTCTGACGTCGATGGCCCTGGCGGTTCTGCAGGCCCGGCCCGGCTCGTCACTGATGCTGGATGCCGCGGCCCCGACCCAGGCTGTCCCGGTCCAGCCGGGAACGGTTCCGACGCCGGCTTCGCTTCCGGCGACTCCGGATACGGCGGAGCCCGTCGCACCGGCAGCGACCGACACCGCGGCGCCAGCGACCGAGTAATCATGATGATCTTTGCCCAAGTGGCGGAATTGGTAGACGCGCACGTTTGAGGGGCGTGTGGCTTCGGCTGTGCCGGTTCGAGTCCGGCCTTGGGCACCATTTCTTCTGGCTCGCATGAAAATGCGAGCTTTTTTTTGTGTGGGTCGGGCGTCCCCGCCCGATGTCGGCCGGCGTCCCCGCCGGCTGACGAGCACGCCGAAGAACGACAGGCTCTGGCTGAGCTCGAACGACAGTGTCCACAATCGTACGTTCACGAACAGCCATAGTTAATGCCCCGGCCGAGCGAAGCGAAGGCCCCGCCCCGCGCCAGCCCGCCCCGCGAGCCTGCGAGCCCGTCCCTCGTGTAAGACGCGACAGATCGTCCTCGTGGCGAGGCTCATCGTCAGCCGGCGGGAACGCCGGCCGACATCAGGCGAGGACGGCCGACCCACACGGGACGCCCTCGCCCCGCGCCGCCCGCCACTTTCGGGTACCATCTCCGCATACTGGAGACTTCCATGGACGAAAAGAACGAGACGCTCGAGTCGACACAGCCGCCGCTTCGCAACGATGGTCCACTCAGAGGGGTCGTGCGTGATCTCCTCGAGGACCTGAAGAAGGGCAAGGGAGATGGAGACGAGAGACGTAGAGTCGAGGACTGGCTGCGAGCCCTCTCGGACAAGTACCCGGAATTTGAAATCCTGAGCGGCTTGCGTGATTATTACTTCGCCGAGGCCGAACGGCTCAGCAAAGCATTCGGGACCACCGCGGAGCTCGTGGAACGACTCTCCCTGGGCCGCTCGATCGAGGGCTATCTCGAAAAAGCCGCCGAAATCGACCGCCGACTCGAAACGTGAAGATACTGATCGCCAACCGGGGCGAAATCGCAATCCGGATCATCCGCGCCTGCCGCGAGCTGGGCTACTCCACCGTGGCCGTCTACTCCGAGGTCGACCGCACTGCACTGCACGTTCTGCACGCGGACGAAGCGATCCCCGTCGGACCCGCGCCATCCTCCGAGAGTTACCTCCGCATCGACAGAATTCTCGACGCGGCGAAAAAGACCGGCGCCGACGCGATTCACCCCGGCTACGGCTTTCTCGCCGAAAATGCCAGCTTCGCCGCGAGCTGCGAAGACGCAGGCATCGTCTTCATCGGACCGTCGAAAGAGGCAATCAAGGCGATGGGCTCGAAGACCGAGAGCCGCCGCATGATGGCCGACGCCGGGGTACCAATCGTTCCCGGTCTCAAGGCGCCCGTATCCGACTTCGAGGAGCTGGCGAGCTTCGCATCGTCCTCTGGCTATCCCGTCATGCTCAAGGCGAGCGCCGGCGGTGGCGGCAAAGGAATGCGGATCGTCCACGACGAGGACGAGCTCCGGAAGGCGTACGAGCGGGTCAGCAGCGAAGCCGCGTCCTTCTTCGGCGATGCCTCCGTCTATGCCGAGCGCGCCATCCTCGCACCACGCCACATCGAAGTTCAGGTCCTCGGAGACAAGCACGGCAACCTGATCCATCTCGGAGAACGCGAGTGTACGATCCAGCGGCGCCATCAGAAGGTGATCGAAGAGTGTCCCTCTCCAGTCGTCGATGAGGAGACCCGGCAGCGGATCGGAGAGATCGCGGTGAAGGCCGCCGCGACGGTGTCATACGACTCCACGGGTACTGTCGAGCTCCTTCGCGACGAGGAGGGAAACTTCTTCTTCCTCGAGATGAATACGCGGCTGCAGGTCGAACATCCCGTGACCGAGCTCGTGACCGGAATCGATCTCGTCAAGGAGCAGATCCGGATCGCCTTCGGTGAGAAGCTCAGCATCGAGCAGAAGGATGTCGTCCTCCGCGGACACGCGATCGAGTGCCGGATCTATGCGGAAGACCCCTACCACAATTTCGCTCCGTCGCCGGGCATGATCCGCAATCTGATGCTTCCCTCCGGTCCCGGGGTCCGAAACGACAATGGCGTCTACAGCGGCTACAGAGTACCGCTCAACTACGATCCGATGCTCTCGAAGCTGATCACTTTCGGCGCGAACCGGGAGGAAGCGATCCAGCGGATGCGTCGCGCGCTGCGCGAGTACCGTGTCGACGGGATCAGGACGACAATTCCGTTCTATCTCGCGATGATGGACAACGAGAAGTTCAGAGCCGCCGAATTCGACACCGGGTTCATTGACCGCTATCTCTCCGATCTGATCCATCCCGACATCCCCGAGGACTACGTTGATGCGGCGATCGTCGTCGCGGCGATTCGAGCTCTCGAGGATTCGGAGAAGGCTGTGTTGCCGAGGCAGGCGGAGTCGAAGTGGAAGAAGGCTTCGCGGACCGAGGGCGTCAGGGGGCGGCTGTGAAGCGTGTTGCGATCATCGACGGAAAACAGCACCAGGTGCTCGTCGTGCGCGAGGGGCGTTCGTTCCGGGTCGAGATCGACGGCCGGGAGATCAGTGCGGAGCTCGTAAGGGCCAACGACTCGCTCGACACACTGATCATGGAGGGAGGGCGCCAGTACGCGGTCGTCCATCACCGCAACCACGATCGCCACGAAATCTTCTTTCCGAACTTCCAGATCGATCTCGACCTGAAAGATCCGCTGACCCTCGCCCGCCGGAGCGGCGCCGAAGACATGGGGGCGGACGAACATACGATCCGCGCCGTCATGCCGGGCCGGGTCGTGCGGGTCGAGGTGTCGGAAGGGGACGAAGTGGAGAAGGGGCAGACCATCGTCGTCGTTGAAGCGATGAAGATGGAGAACGCCATCGACGCACCCCGCGCGGGTAAAGTCGTCACTCTCCATGTACAAGCCGGAACGACAGTCGATACTGGTGCAGATCTGGTGACGATCGAGTAGAGTTGTGGGGTGGAAAACTCCCGCGATGCGATCGTTCTCGCGGCTGATCTGCCCGATCACGCGAAGATAGAATCCCGGCACCCGGCCAGGGCCGCGGAGCTCGTATCTCGTCTGCACGAAATCATCAACGAGTGTGTCTACGCCAGCGGGGGAGCGGTCCACGACACGATCGGCTCGATCGCCATCGCGGAGCTGCCTGATCCGGTGGCGGCGCTCGCGTGCCTCGAGCGTCTGCACGGCCGCATCACGGAAGAGGCAAAGTCGCAGCGCGATCTGACGCCCCGCGTCGTGATGACGGCCGGTGAAGTCCATCCGAAAGACTTCTCCATCGCCGGTCAGGCAGTCCAGAATGGCCTCTCCATCCTCGACGCCCTCCAGAAGAACCAGATCCTCGTCTCGGGCGATATCCTCCAGCGAGGCGGAGTCGTCCCTGGCCAGAAGGCGCTACTCGACCTGGGCAGTACCAGCTATTACACCTTCCCGATAGAGCGACCGGCGCCACCGCCGCAGGAGCGTGCCGCCCAGGGCGGAGAGGCCGCGACGTCTCCGACTCCCGAACAATCCGCGGACGGGACAGTCCTTCCTCCACCCGCGTCTCCGCGCCGGACCTGGCTGTGGATCGCGGTCGCCGCTGTGGTGCTGCTTCTGCTGGCGGCGGTGGGCTACGTGATCGTCACGAAGAAGGAACCGGTCGCGGAAGTCGCCGCACAGCCTGCCGCCCCCGCTCCGGATCCAGGGCCGGTCACAATCGAGATCTCAGTCCGCGAGGTGAGCATTGCTCCGGAGGCGGGAGTCGACGACACGGCATATGCCGGGGCGGACGCAATCATCGCGGCACTCCTCGGATCTGCCGAGAATGTCGAGATCAGCGGAATGGCGCCGAATGTGGTCGGCGCCGATCTGCGGATGATCGTCCCCGAGCCCACCGAACCGGCGACGGGGGAGATCGCGAATCCGGCCGCAGCCCAGAACCTGCCGGTGCCGGACGCACCCGCTCCTGAGGCAGAGACCAGGGTCGTGCCGTGGGTGGAGCGCTCCGGAGAGCGGTTCGAGGGAGCCGATGCAGAGCTCGACGGCCTTTGGAGCGTCGTGATCCCGACCGTGCGATGGGCAGGGGACCAGTTTGGATTCGACACGGGCAGAATGATTCCGGAGTCGCAGGAGCTTCGCAAAGCGTACGCCGCCGTAGTCGCAGACTCCTCCCCGGCGACGGAAGCCGAACTGACGGCGCTCCATGCAGCTCTCGTCGCGGAGCGTGACTTTCTCCCCGGCTGGCTCGTCCTCGCTCGATCGGAAACCGAGTCGCCGGCATTGGCTCCGCTGATTCTCGACGGGCTCCGGAACGTTTCGCGCATCATGCCCGGAAGAGAGGATCTGGCGCGCCAGCTCGGCCGGCGTGAGCTCGCTGAGGGGACACTCGCCGGAGCAGTCGAGGCCTTCGCTCGCGTGAGTGCGGAGAAGCCCGGCGACGATGAGGCGGCACGGGTTCTCGCGCTCGCCGCACTTGCTTCGCATCAGAACGAGAGATTTCAACACTGGGCGTCGTCCGTCGACGATCCTCGGATTCACCCAGCCGATGTTCAGGTGACCGAGGGCGCGGTCAATCAGGCCGTGAAGAAGTACTACGAGACGGAGAAGCAGGTCTCTGACAACCCTTACCTTTCATTCAAGATCGGCAGGATCGCCGTTCTGCGCCGTTCGCCGCAGATCGCGCAGATCGAGATCGACAAGCTGAACGCGCAGGGTGTCGAGCCCCAGAGGAGCTTCCTCCGTGCCTACATCGCCGCGGACGAAGGAAACCGTGCGGAGGCAGAGGCGGCGCTCGCAGAGGCTCTCGAGAATGCCTCCTGGGCCGACTCCCCTTCGTTTCACGCGGCGGAGGTAAGGGCAATCCTCAGGGATGCGCCACGGACGCTCTCTGCGATCGAGCAGTCGGTCGAGCGTAGAGAGCCGATGATGCACGCGATCACGACGAATCCGCTCTTCGGGTACCTCGTGAACGAGTCTCGTTTCCGCGAGGCCACGCGGAAGCTCCTCGAATATCAGCGGAACATCGGCGCAAGTCTCGCAGAACACAGCTCGCAATGATCGTCACAGCCCGACTCCACTTTGCCGCTGCACACCGTCTGCAC
The DNA here is from genome assembly GCA_963829355.1 of uncultured Acidobacteriota bacterium. Lineage (GTDB taxonomy): Bacteria > Acidobacteriota > Thermoanaerobaculia > Gp7-AA8 > JAHWKK01 > CAWHHZ01. Next base: position 41,891 of record CAWHHZ010000009.1, on the reverse strand, counting down.
AACGACGCGTTCGATGACGAGTGGAACCGCAGAGTGTTCGACAAGTGCGACAATCCGGCAGGACACGGACACAACTATGTGATCGAGGTCAGCGTGAGCGGCCCGATCGATCCGGACACGGGAATGGTGATCGACCTGAAGCGGCTGAAGTCGATCGTTCGCGAGTCGATCATCGACTATGTGGACCACAAGAGTCTCAACCACGATGTCGATTTTCTTCGAGGCATCAATCCAACCGCGGAGAATCTCGCCGTGAAGTTCTGGGAACGTCTGGAAGGAGCCGTCGCTCCCGGAAAGCTCGAGCAGATCGTTCTGCGCGAGACCGAGAGCAATTCGGTCACTTATCGGGGCTGAGGCGGGGAGTGGAACCACGAGAATTGATCAGGTCGAATCACGACGCTGAAAGGAGACGCGCAATGAAACAGGTCCGAGAGCGACTTCACCGGAAGCCACGCCCGAAGGCCCGCGAAGGCGGGCCGCAACAACCCAGCCCAGCGGCGTAAGCCCTGGGACACCGGATATCCACCAAAACCTCGAGCCCGCGCAGGCGGGCGACACAAGAAGGACCGTGGGGTGACGGCGAAGGATCGCGTCCGGTTGTCCTCGCCCACGATTTCATGGTGATGCACCGTCCGTCAGTACCGGAGCACCGAGTGGATCTCGAGCCCATCGAGTCGCTCGCGGCCGTTCAGGAACTCCAGCTCGATCAGCACGGTGGCGCCGAGGATTCGCGCGCCGCTCGCCCGGACCAGTGAATGGGTGGCGCCCAACGTGCCTCCGGTGGCGAGCAGATCATCCATGATCACCACCCGGTCTGAAGGCTCCAGCGCATCCTCGTGGAGCTCGAGAGCGTCGCTGCCGTACTCGAGGTCATACTCGATCCTGCTGGTCTTCCACGGGAGCTTCCCCGGCTTCCGCACCGGAACGAACCGGCATCCGAGCCTCGATGCGGCAGCCGCGCCAAAGATGAATCCTCTTGACTCGATCCCCGCGATGACCGTGACCTCTTCGTGCTCGTAAGGCTGCATCATCGCCATGACCGCTGCGTGGAATCCCACCGAATCGTTGAGCAGGGGTGTGATGTCCTTGAAGAGGATCCCCGGGCTCGGAAAATCGGGGACGTCGCGGATCAGACCGCGCAGATGGTCGTGACCATCGTCAGAAGCGGACATCGAAATCACCGAACTTGCCGAGATACTTCTTCTTTTCCTGGTCGATCTTCGTGACCTCGGCGTATCGCGGGCCCTCTCTGATCTCTTCGATCCACTCGTCGATCGCCTCGGATTCTCCCTCGACGATCGCATCGACGGTCGCGTCCCGGAGATTGCGAATCCATCCCTTCAGCCCCAGCCGGCGCGCGACGCGCGTCGCGAAGAAACGGAACCCGACGCCCTGCACTTTCCCATGGATCTTGATGACTCGCGTTTCCTGCATACGATCTCACACTCCCTGCATGATCATAGCAAAGCGTGGACCGGGAACGCTGACGTGTCGGCCTCCGGCGTTCGTCGGCGTCGTGAAGGCCTGTGGCCTTCGCTAATGAACGGGTGGTACGAGGGGCAATGGCGTTGAGTTAAGGGTGCGACCGAGAATCGTCATGCCGAGCGGGCGGGTGGGTGGGCGTGCGAGGCAGCTCGCGAGTTTCGTACTCAGTGACGTCTGGGCCGCTGCATGAGCGAGTGCCAGCTCCGTTGAATTAAGGGATTGTCACCCCGAGCGGGCGGGTGGGTGGGCATGCGAGGCAGCTCGTGAGTTTCGTACTCAGTGACGTCTGGGCCGCTGCATGAGCGAGCGCCAGCTCCGTTGAATTAAGGGATTGTCACCCCGAGCGGGCGGGTGGGTGGGCATGCGAGGGGCCTCGCAAGTTACGGGCGCTGTCGCAGCCCGCCCCCGACTCTCCTCAGCGTTCCCAGCCGAATTTCCCCACGAGCGGAACGAACTCGGCGGTTCCCATGTCCTCGATGTTGAGCGTGGTGCCGACGCGGTAGGCGCGGGCGAGGCGCTGATTCCCGGCGGGGCCGATCGGCAGCACCATCTTTCCTCCCCGGGCGAGCTGGGCGAGGAGCGGCTCCGGGATCTCCGGCGCCGCCGCTGCGACGATGATCCGGTCGAATGGCGCCTGATCTGACCAGCCGTACGATCCGTCGAAAACCTTGATGCTCACATTGTGGACACGAAGCTTCTGCATCGTCGCCACCGCCTGGAGAGCCAGCTCATTGATCCGTTCGATCGAGAAGACCTTTGCCGCGACGCGGGCCAGTACCGCCGCCTGATAGCCCGTACCGGTGCCGATCTCGAGAACCTTCTCCTTGCCCGTCAGATCGAGGAGCTCGATCATGCGACCGACGATGTAAGGCTGCGAGATCGTCTGCTTCTGCCCGATCGGGAGAGCACCCGGGCCATACGCCTTCGCCGCCATCGACTCCGGAACGAAGAGGTGACGCGGCACTTCCCGCATCGCAGCGAGAACCCGCGCATCGTGTACACCGCGTCCCGCCACATACCGGTCGACCATCGCGTTTCGGAGATGGCCGTAATCACGTGGACTCGCAGCCGTAGCCATTACTGCACGTCTCCGACGATTTTCTCCAGGCGACCGATCTCCGCCTCCATCTTCTGGAACGACGGACGGTGCGTGAGATCGAGATGAAGCGGCGTGATCGAGATGAACCCCCGGTCGACCGCCGCGAAATCGCTCCCCTGTTCGTCTTCCCAAACGGGCGATTCCCCGCCGATCCAGAAGTAGCTCCGTCCCCTCGGATCCTGACGCTCGATCACCCCCTCAGTGTACACACGCTTCCCGAGGTGCGTGACGCGGACGCCGCTGGGCGCGCCGAGAGGGAAATTCACGTTCATGACGACGTGGCACTCCGGCTCGCTCGCGAGGAACATCTCGGTGAAGCGGGCAGCGAAGCGAGCCGCGCGATCGAACGAGAAGTGCTCGCCGATCTGAGTCGAAAATGCGACGGAAGGGATTCCGAGAAGCGCTCCCTCGAAGGCCGCGGAGATCGTTCCGGAGTACGTGACGTCGTCCCCGAGATTCGGTCCGAAATTGATTCCCGACACGACGACGTCGGGGCGGTGTTCCTTCATCACGTGCTGGACCGCGAGATTCACGCAGTCCGCCGGAGTTCCGTCGACGCTCCAGGTGCTTTCGTCGAGATGCAGAATGCGGAGCGGCCGGTTGAGCGTGAGCGAGTGCGATGAGGCACTCTGCTCCCGGTCGGGCGCCACGATCGTGACATCCCCGATCGCCCGGTGCGCCTCCGCGAGCTTCTTCAGTCCTTCGCTGTAAACACCATCATCGTTGGTGACGAGAATCGTTGGTCGTTTGTTCGTAGTCATTGGCGTAGATAGTAGCAGGGGAAGGGGCCGGGCTCGCTGCGCTCGCGGGTCGGGCTTCGCGGAGCCTGTCCTGAGTGAGTGAGCAGCGAGTCGAAGGGCTGGTCCGGGCTTCTATGACGGCTGGAAGGGTTGGGATGCTGCTTCCGGCTGTAGAGAGGACGAAGGCTCGAGAGCTTCGTCAACCGATGCTCTCACCGCCCTCCGCAATCAAACGCCCCGGGCCCGCCCCGCGCAGCCCGCCCCGCGAAGCCCGCCCCGCGTTCCACCCGCCCCCTCTCACCTCCGAGATCACCGCCGACTCCACCGGCACGCGCCCTTCACTCCGCTGCTGCTTCAGCCTCGTCAGATCCGCGTACAGCTTCCACATCAGGATCGCGAAGAGCAGCACGATCAGAATGGCGATGATCCGCCAGATCCAGATTGTTCTGTTCAACGGGCCACCTTTCCGATCGTCCATTCGATCGCGTACTTCATCGCGGAATGATCAGCGACTCCCTTTCCGGCGATGTCGAAGGCCGTTCCGTGATCGACCGAAGCGCGCAGGTAGGGGAGTCCGAGTGTGACGTTCACCGACTGGTTGAAGTGCACGGTCTTGACCGGGATGAGCCCCTGGTCGTGATACATCGCCAGCGCCAGGTCGTAGCGGCCCTCGCGGATCGCGTGGAAGAGCGTGTCCGCGGCGAACGGTCCATGGATATCGAGCCCCGCCTGCCGGGCCAGCTCCACACCACGTGCGATCTCCTCGTCCTCGTCTCCGAACATCCCTCCCTCTCCCGCGTGAGGATTGAGGCCCGCAACTCCGATTCGAAGACTTCGCCCCTCGACCGACCGGACCTCACGATCGACGAGCAGCGCGAGGTCACGTACGCTTTTCGCGGTGACGAGAGCCGGCACGTCCCGCAGTGCGACGTGGACCGTCAGCAGGGCGACGCGCACGGTGGGGGAGTCGAAGTACATCGCGAACTCCTTCCCGTAGGTGTGAAGACCGGCGCGCGCCGCGAGAAGCTCTGTGTGGCCGGGGAACTCTCCCCCCGCCATCCGGACGGCCGCCTTGTTGATCGGCGCCGTGACCAGAGCCGAAGCGCGTCCCTGCTCGATTGCCGTGACCGCGCCGTCGATCGCTTCGAGTGCCGCACGCCCGCCCGCCGCCGAGACGGTGCCGACGCGGAAATCTGCAGGTTCCTCCCGATCCGTGTCGACGAACAGAAGCCGCTCGTCCGCGGGGAGTGTCTCGCCGGCTTTGATCACCCGCATCGACTGGTCTATACCGGCCGCGTCCAGAGAACGTCTGACCAGCGCCCAGCTCCCGTAAATATGGAGCGGAACGGTGCCGCCCATCTCCCGCACCGCACGAAACACGACCTCGGGACCAATCCCGGCCGGATCCCCCACGCTGATCGCAATCGGCTTCACCGGTACCGTCCCGAGTGGGCCGTGTGGGTCGTGTGGGTCGGGCGTCCCGCCCGATGTCCGCGGCCGTCCCGGCCGCGCGACTGTACCCACGCTCTCGAATTCCGAGTACGCGTCCCTTCCCGAGTAGAGCCCGGTGTCTCGGCGGGACGCCGACACACATCGCGCGAGACGCGCGACCCACACCGGCCGCGCGACTGTACCCACGCTCTCGAATTCCGAGTACGCGTCCCTTCCCGAGTAGAGCCCGGTGTCTCGGCGGGACGCCGACACACATCGCGCGAGACGCGCGACCCACACCGGCCGCGCGACTGTACCCACGCTCTCGAATTCCGAGTACGCGTCCCTTCCCGAGTAGAGCCCGGTGTCTCGGCGGGACGCCGACACACATCGCGCGAGACGCGCGACCCACACCGGCCGCGCGACTGTACCCACGCTCTCGAATTCCGAGTACGCGTCCCTTCCCGAGTAGAGTTCGGTGTATCGGCGGGACGCCGACACACATCGCGCGAGACGCGCGACCCACACCGGCCGCGCGACCCCTTTCCCATTCCACCTGGCGGGCTATTTGAATTCATCTTACAGCCGCAATAGAATGCGCTCGTTCCAACCTGCCCGCCCTGGAGGACTTCCTTGAATTCAGTCGTTTGTATTACCCAGGTCCCTGACACGGAATCCAAAATCACGATTGCGTCTGATGGTACACGAATCGATGAATCGGGACTCAAGTTCATCGTCTCGCCGTACGACGAGCTCGCGCTCGAAGAAGCCGTCAAGATGAAAGAGGCTGACGGCGGTGACGTCACCGTCGTCGTATTCGGTCCCGATCGCGCCGCCCAGGCTCTTCGCGAGTGTCTCGCACGAGGCGCAACGAAGGCCGTTCACATCAACGGCGACACGAGCAATGCCGACTCGCTCGGCATCGCAAAAGTTCTCGCTGCCGCGATCCGCGAGATCTCGCCCGACGTCGTATTCGCCGGAAAGCAGGGGGTCGGTACCGACAACTCTCTGGTCGGCCCGATGGTCGCCGAGCTTCTCGGATGGCCGCAGTTGAACGTGGTCACGAAGCTCGAGAAGAAGGACGGATCGTTCGTTGCTCACCGTGAGATCGAAGGCGCCGAGGAGATCGTCGAGGCGCCGACACCGGTCGTCATCACGGCCCAGAAGGGTTTGAACGAGCCGCGCTACTCGTCGCTCAAGGGCATCATGGCCGCCAAGAAGATCCAGATCGACACCAAGTCGGCCAGCGATCTCGGCCTCAGTGATGACGACGTGTTCGGCAAGCGTGTCCGCGTGGTCTCGCTCGAGCCGCCCCCGCAGAAGAGTGGCGGAAAGATCATCGAAGCTGATGACCCGGCGGCCGCGGCGAGCGCGATCCTCGCGTACATCCGCGACGAAGTGAAAGCACTCTAAGGAGTTTGATGATGGCAAACGTTCTCGTCTTCTGCGAACAGAAGGACGGACAGTTGAAGAAGGTCTCGCGCGAGGCGCTCAGCGCCGGTCGGGAGATCGCCTCCGCGATGGGGGGAGACCTCGTCGCCGCCGCGCTCGGAGCGAACGCGGCACAATTCGCCGAGGAAGTCGGAAAATACGGTGCGAAGAAGCTGCATGTCGTGACCGACGGTGCTCTCGATTCCTATCAGACCGAGAGCTACGCATCCGCGATGGAAGCCGTCGTGAAGAGTGAGCAGCCCGCGGTTCTGCTGATGGGAGCGAGCGCCGCAGGGAAGGATCTCGCGCCTCGTCTTGGCGCTCGATTCGATTCAGGCGTCGCCTCCGAGGCGATCGCACTCGAATGGGCCGGCGGGAATCTCCGCGTGAAGCGGTCAATCTACTCGGGCAAAGTCATCGGTACGTTCGAGATTGAAGGGCAGCCGGCGATTGCGACCATCCGGCCGAACGCCGTTCCCGCGTCCGAGAGTGGTGGCGCGGCGGCTGAAGTTTCCGAAGTCTCCTGGGACGCCATCGACCCGAAAGCGAAACTGCAAGGTGTCGAAACATCGGAGGCGGGAGAGATGTCGATCGCCGAGGCGGACATCATCGTCTCGGGTGGACGCGGCCTGAAAGAGGCGGAGAACTTCAGCTACATCCGCGACCTGGCTCATGCTCTGGGGGGCGCCGTCGGCGCGTCACGCGCGACGGTCGATGCAGGATGGATCGATCACCAGAATCAGGTCGGCCAGACGGGCCGCGTCGTCAGCCCGAACCTCTACATCGCGGCCGGTATCTCCGGCGCGATCCAGCACCTCGCGGGGATGCAGTCGTCCAAGCACATCATCGCCATCAACAAGGATAAAGAGGCCCCGATCTTCAAGGTCGCCGACCTCGGAGTCGTGGGCGACCTCTTCCAGATCCTCCCGGCCCTCACCGAGGAAGTAAAAAAGGCAAAGTAGGCCCGTCCCGTGTGGGTCGGGCCTCCGGCCCGATGTCCGCGGCCGTCCCGGCCGCGCGACTGTCCATCCCTTTCGGACCCGAGAGGATCCGTCTGCAGGCACGCTTCCATCGTATGGCGGCGGGACGCCGCCATACATCGCGCGGGACGCGCGACCCACACGCGAACTACTGGCCGGGGAGGAAGGGGGAGGGTTCGACGAGGGTGGTGTCGGTCTCCACCTGGAGGGCGGCGCCGACGGCAGCACCGAGACCACCGGCCTCTTCGCAGCCGCTGATGACGAGGGTTTCGTGGCGGGCCGGTCGTCGCCGGCATTCATCGCTCACCCGGATCTCGTAGATGTTGTCGGATCTCCCGGTGACCACCTCATCGACGTGGCTCAGGAAGAAATACTGGATGGTGACTCCATCCGAGAACTCGGGAAGGACGAAGAACGCGCGGTCGGTCAGGCGGTCTCCGACGACGTAGCACCAATCCACCGCACCCTTTACGCGGTAGTACGCTCGGGCCTCTCCCTCAGAGATGACCGTCGCAGCGAGGAACATCTCGTCACCCGACCACATGCAGTCCGGACGCTCATGGAAGATTGGCTGCACAGCCTGCTGCTGAGCTGGAAGTGCGAGTGCCGTTGCCACCAGCATCATCGTCATTGCGAGTCGTTTCATCGGAGTCGTAAACATGATCGGTACCTCTTCTGTTCCGTATCACTCCCCGGGTGGGGCGTTCAGGCGATCCAGCGCTCGCAGAACGTCGATTCGTCGTCGTTCCGCGTCGGTGAGAAGTCGACTCGTGGATCTGGCCGCGTCGAGGGCGCCGAAGCTGACCTGACACACGAACACGGTCCCGCGATCGTACTGCTCCGTGTCCTCTGGCTCGATCGAGGCTGCCCGGCAATGTTCAGCGGCTTGCGGCCATTCGTTCCGCCAGGCCGATATTCGTGCAAGCAGTAGATGCGCGTCGGTGTCGGTGGGGTCACGTTCGACGATCGTCTCGAGCGCCGCGGCAGCCTGCCTCAGCTGATCTGCGCCCACCCCTGGCTCGAGGAAGCGCGTCAGCTCCTCGATATCGTTGACAGTTTCATCGAGGTCAGGCTCGTCCGCTGCCAGTTCAGTTTCGGCATTGTCTGCCACGGGATCGTGGCTGCGAACCGGAGGGAAGACCATCTCGGGGAAGAGACGGTTGACGGCGGCTTCGAAATCGGCCATGGCCGTGAGGTCGAGGGTGGACGGGGGATAGACGTCCCTCATCGTTTCCACCTGCATCACGCTTCGAATCGCGGCACGGGCGCGGTCGAGCTCGCCACGACCCTGTTCACTCAGTGCGAGGTAGATGTGGGCTTCTTCATACGACGGCAGATCATTGAGCATCCCGAAGGATGCGATCTGGAGAGTTCTCACCGCCTCGCTGAACTGGCCAGCCTCGTATTCGAGCTGGCCGCGCGAGAGCATTCGTTGGTAGAAGGTCTCGGACGACTGCGCAAACAGAGCAGAGCTCAACGCGGGCGCGACCGAGATCACGCCGAGGACGAGGAGGAGCCGCAGGCCAAAACGTTGTTTCACTGGACAATCCACGACCTGATGATACTCCAGAATCCACCGTTATGGGCCTTCTCGACCGGATCGGGGTCGTACGGAAGATTGCGGTTCTCGATCACCGCCAGCGGGTTGCGCTCCATCAGGTCGCGGGCCCGCGCCTCGCCATAGCGTTGCGAAATCACGGCGAACGCTTCCGCGGCGAAGGGTGGCCGCCGCTCACAGTCGTGCGTATCGGTCGAGACGAAATGAACCATTTCCCGGTCGAGAAGCGCAAACGCCGTGTCCTCCGACCGTTCACCGAAGCGGCCCACGAAGCTCCCCGCGGTGAGCTGCGTCTTCGCACCGCGGCGAATCAGCTCGATCAGGACGTCCGGATTCTCCTGAACCCTTCGATTTCTCTCCGGGTGAGCAATGACCGGCACATGCCCGGCCAGGGCGACCTCGAAGAAGCTTCTCTCGAGCCCGACCGGCAGCAGCGGGGCGGGGAACTCAGTGAGGAAGTACCGGCTGTCGGCGAGCCCGATGATCGATCCTCCGTCGCCGAGCTGATCGAGCACGTCGTGGGAGTAGTAGTACTCGCAGCCGGGCAGGATGCGCGGTCTCCCGCCGATCCGCTCATTCAACTCGTCGACCATCTGCCGGATCACGGCAGGGTCGCCATTGATCCACGGGTCCCGGTGCACATGAGGTGTGGCCACGATCGTGTGGACCCCCTCCTCGAAGGCCATCCGGCACTGCGCCACCGCAGCATCCCACGCGTCGGGACCATCGTCGATACCTGGCAGACAGTGGTGGTGGAGGTCGATCATCACAGAAGCGGACACCGCTTCACGTCAGCCGCGAGCAGAGTCTTCCGAATAGTACTCGTAATAGTGCGATGAGTAGCGGCCACGCGTGTGGCGCTCCGCGACATTGTTCAGAAGAGTTCCGAGCGTTCGCACCCCGGCCTGCCGGAGAAGAGCTGCTGCCTTCTGAACGACCTCGCGAGGCGTGCGGCCGCCATGAACACAGAGGATGACGCCATCCACCTGATTCCCCAGGATGACGGCGTCGGTAACCGCCATCAGAGGAGGTGAATCGACCACGACGTACTCATATCTGGCGCTCAGCTCTTCGAGCAGCTCCTTCATACGCGAAGAAGCGAGAAGTTCCGCCGGATTCGGGGGAATCGGCCCTGACGATATGAAAGAAAGATTCGGAATCTCCGAGCTCTCGACGATCTCGCTCGCTTCCGCCTGATGTGCGAGGTAGTCGACGAGTCCCTGCGCTTTGCTTCCGCCGAGGATCTGCCTGATTCGCGGCTTTCTCAGATCCGCATCGACGACCACGACCGGCTTGTTCATCTGAGACAGAACGATGGCCAGGTTCACGGCCGTCGTACTCTTTCCCTCTCGGGGCACCGATGACGTCACGAGGACCGAGTGGAGCTTCGCGGCCGAGGACAGAAGTGTCGAGGTGCGGAATGCACGGTACGTCTCGGTGATCGGTGAGCGCGGATGGGTGTGTGCCAGGAGGGCGACGGCGGAATCATCGTTCCCGGCGAGAGCTTCCGTCTTGTTCTCGGGTTTCTTTCCGCCGTAGATGTATCCGTGCGAAGCGGCGCCCGCTTTGTCGCTCGCCGAAGGAATGATGCCGAGCGTCGGCAGACTCGTAACCTGCTCCAATTCGTCGGCCGACTTGATCGAGCGGTCCATGTACTCGAGGAAGAAGATCGCACCGAGAGCCATGACGAGTCCGAGAGGGATCGCATTTTTCATCTTCGCCTGGAGGTTGGCGTTGTACGGAGCCCCAGGCTGGGTCGCCCCCTCGATGATGTGAATGTTCGAGCTGTCGACGCCCTCGAGCCGCGTGTTGACTTCCGTCTCGTTGAGCCGCGCGGTGAGCTCGTTGAGCAACTCCTTCTTGCTCGACAGGTTCGTTCGCTGCGCCAGATAGTCGACGGCATCGATATTGAGCTCGAGTGCACGATTCTTCTGCTCCTCCAGCTCCCGCTCGATCTGGCGCTCGCGGCCGAGCGCCTCCTCGTAGTCCCGGCGCGCTTCTTCGCGGAGTCCCCCGAGCCGCTCCTTCATCGCCGTGGACAGGCTGACGCGTGCTCCGGCAATCTCATTCTGAAGGCGCTGCATCTCCGGGTGAGCGGGGAGGAAGTTCGCGCGCTTCTGTTCGAGCTCACGCTCGAGCCGGTTCAGATCGGCGCGCAGGCCCGAGATCACTGGATCCGATGCAATCTGTGGCATCGAGTCAGAGCTCGACTGTCGAATCGTCTGGTAGTTCGATTCGGCCGCGATCCGCTGTGACTGTGCCTGCAGGTACTGCTGGTTGAGACTCTCGAGGCGATTCAGGACGAGATTGCCTCCCTGTTCACTGAAGATGTCGCGGCTCGCGCCGTACTGTTGCACCTGGCGCTCGCCGACATCGATCTCGTCCTGCAGCTTCTCGATCTCCTGGCGCAGGAAGCGGGTCGCCTGGCGCACTCGCTCCGACTTGCGCTCGATGTTCGCCTGGATGAACGACTCGCCGATCCCGTTGGCGATATCCTGGACCTGCTTCGGATCGGTTCCGACATAGGAGACGCGGACCAGCGAAGTGTTCTCGACCGTGTCGATGCTGATTCCACTGGCGATCTGCGCCGCCTTCGCGTTGAGCGCCGCCTCCCGGTCGCTCTCTGTCGTGCCCGGTGCAGGACTGGCGACGAGCTCGAGGTCTTCGGCAACACGCCGTCCGGTTCCCTTGCTCTTGAGCAACTGGATCTGCGTCTGAAGATACTCCTGCTGCGAAGGGAGCCGCCACAGATCCTCCCACGACTGGCTCGTGACGTCGCGCTCGATGTGAAGAAGGATCGAGGAGCGATAGAGGGGCGTCGTGAAGAAGTGCGCGCCCACCGAAGCGAGCAGCACGATCACGACGACTGCGAGACCCAGCTTCCAGCGTCGAAGAAGAATGACCCAGTAGTGAGACAGGTGGACCTGCTTCTCCTCCGGTTCGTGGGCGAACTGGTTCATCAGAACAGACTCTGGTGAACGTAGATCCGGTCGCCGTCCTGCAGCCTTATGTCAGGCTGATCGCCATCCATGATCCTGGAGACATTGGCCTGGAGCCGCGTCTCCTCTCCCTGGAGTACACCCTCACGGATCACTTCGATCCGCTTCCGGTTCGCTCTGTCGGTGAAGCCGCCCGCCTCGGCGATCGCCTTGAGAAGAGTCGCGCGCTGCGACGCCTTGAACTTCACGGCAGCGGGGTTCATGACCTCGCCGAGCAGGTAGACCGCGATCTCCGGGTCGTGAGGCACGCTGATCACGTCGTTCGCCTGGAGGGGGATGTTGACGTCGGGAGCGCCGTCGAGCAGATCCTGAAGCGGGATCTCGAGCTGGCTCGTCAGTCCGTTCGGAGCGACGCGCAGGACCTTGATCGACTGTCCTGCATCCGATGTCGGTCCGCCCGTGGCCGTGATCGCCTGCAGGAGAGTCAGATCACGCACGACCGGAACCTTCCCCGGCTTGACGACCTCTCCGAAAATCGAGACCGAGTCGCTCTCGAACTGCTTGACGACGACCGATACGTTGGCGTTGGTGAGAATCCGCTCTTCGAGAACCGCCTTGATGCGCGCGGCGGCCTGAGCCGGAGTCAGCGAGCCGATCAGAACCGGCCCGACCACAGGCATCGTGATCGTGCCATCGGGTCCCACTCGCCCCTCGGTGTTGAGAGCGGGATCCTGCTCGACCGTCACGGAGATGAGATCACTCGGACCGATCCGATAGTCGAGGGAAGGGTCGATGCTCTGCGCGCTGGCAGTCCAGACGAGAGCGAGGAGTGAGATCATGATTGCCAGATGTTTAGTCATTCGCATTGCCGATTTCGCCAAATAACTGCGCTATCTCAATTAAAAGACAGGAGAATCTGCCACCGTATTCCGTTTGCAGACTCGCCAGAAATGTTCGAGTTCCGTTCCCATGGTCCGATCAGGAGACCGAGCCTGAGCCACCTGAGAAACTTGTACGACGCTCCAACGCCGACGAAGTAGAGCTCGTCCTCACGATCCACCGGACCCGCTGGGGTTTCGAAGGCCACCGGATAGTCGTGGATGCTGCCGAAAGCCTGAAGGTGAGTGCGCAGACGGTAGGTGAGATCACGCTGATCGCGGAACGACAGTTTGTCCGCCACGATAGTGACGATTGTTTTGTGCCATCGAGAACTCCAGTTCGCGCTGGAAGGCGACCATCATCGAGTGCCGTGAGTCGATCACGAGGTCGAAGCGCGCGTCTCCCAGAATACCGCTGAAGTCCTGACCGTCGGAGTCTTTGTAATCGAGCTCTCCGCGACCGATCCTCGCCACGAAATGGTGGGTGGAGAAGTCGCGGTCGGCACCCACGTAGACGAATGTCTCGGTCGAGTCACGTTCGCCGGCCAGCGGAAAATCGTAGTCGGTGCGGCTGGCGCCGACCAGCGTGCGGGTGATCGGAAACGTGTGATGACGTCCCTCGGCTTTGTATTGCGTCGAGGTGCGCTCGAGCAGATTCAGCCGCGGGTCGTAGAACAGCGAATCGCTCGAATCGTAGTCGATGTCACTCTCGACGAATGAAAGTTCCATCGACGTGCGGCTCGACGGTTTGATCTCGGTATTGATTCCCCACTGAGTCGTGTCGCGCGGCGTGAGCCGGTCGAGCTCCGTCGTCTCGCGGACGAGCTCGTCGGAGATCGTGGCGAAGCCGTTCACGTAGAAGTAGGGGAAGAGGAGATGTACGTCGCCCCGCAGGAGCCAGCTCAGCCGGTTCTCCCGGTCCGAGTCGAGGTAGAAGATGTATCCCGGCTCCGCATCGATCGAGAAAAGCGTGCGGCGATTGGCGATGTAGTAGAGCCGCTGCGGCGCCCGGACACCGATGGCGAGCCCGTCGATCGCCTCATCCGAGGGAAGATACAGATCCTCGGCTCCGATCCCGATTCCGATGTCGCCGAGCTCGAAGCGGGAGATGAGATAGAAGCGGTTCGAACTGAACTGCGCCTGTCGCAGATCGTCCTCGATTCGGCGCTTGGCGTCGAGCTCTTCGTCCCGATCGCGCTCACGACGGTTCGCCGTCTGGTCAGCCCTCCGTGAGCTTTGCGCATACAGGGGAACGCTGACGACCAGCAGCAGGAAGACCGCCACGATCTGAGCCATGACCCGCATTGAGCTCGAAACGTCCCCCTCCCACACACCTGCCCCGCCGTTTTCCGTTGCTGAACGCGTCTTCATAGATAATACCAGCCCATGCGAGCTTCTGTCTCCTCGAGTCCTCGACACGGCAGGCTTCACCACGTCCACTGGCTCTGGCGCTCGATGTTGTTCATTTATCTGATCTGGCTCCCTTTGCCTTTTGCTTCCGTAGTTCCCGGGGCGTGGCTCGCACTGACCATCCCGCCGTTGCTACTGCTCGCGCTCGTGGCCTGGACCGACAGCAATGCTCGATTGCGCTGGAAACTCACCCCCGCGGCAGGGTGGTGGAGCCTGGGCGCAGCATTGTTCTCGGTTGTCATCCTCGTCCAGATCCTGCCCCTTCCGCCTGTCATGGTCGGGGCAGTCTCGAGTGAGTCAGAACAGATCTGGATGAACGCGGCAACGATAGCAAACACGATTCATCCCGATCTAGTTCCCACCTGGTTTCACTTGTCGATCAATCCCTCGGAAACGAGTCGTGGATTCGTTGGGCTGCTCTCCAGACTCGCGCTGTTTCTCATGGCAGCGCAGATGTTCAGATCGGACCGATCTCGCGTCGCTCTCGCCATCACGCTGACGGCATCGGCAGCGTTTCAGGTCATCTACGGGATCGGTCACTGGAAAGGGCCTCTGGTCGAGATCTGGGGACGGGACAACCTGACCACCGGACGAATGAGCGGGACATTCGTCAACCCCAACCACCTCGGAAACTATCTGGCGATCATCCTTCCGCTGTCTCTCTATCTCATTGCACACGCGTGGCACGCGACGAGAGGCGAGCGCAACCTTGCCCAACGGGTCGAGAACCTGTTGCTGCAGCAGGCGTTTCCCGTGTTCGTCGGCGGAGCAGGACTGATGACGGGGGTCTTCGGAGTGCTCCTGACGAAAAGCCGGGGAACTCTGCTGTCTCTCATGGTGGGCCTCCTGATCGGTCTCGTGCTGCTGTTCGAGGAGAACGCTGCGAGACGCGAGGCGAAAGTGCGGAAGTTTCGCAGGCGCGCCGTCTGGATCGGGATCGCGCTGCTGCTGGTGATCGGCGTCAGCATCATCCATCTCGGAACCGAGCGGATCACCGAGCGGATGATGCCCGACCGTGAGGGGATCGTCACGCTCGCCGGGCGGATAGAAGGGGGGCGTCTCGCTGTAGAGGTCTGGAAGATCTTCCCCGTCATCGGTTCCGGATTCGAGACCTTCGCCGATGTTTCACTGATGGTTGCGCGGGAGTCGCACCTCCACCACAGTCATGCGCATAACGACTGGCTCGAAATTCTTGCGACGACCGGTCTCGTCGGTGCCGGGGTGTTTCTGGTCTTTTTCATCGCCGGTCTCCGTTCGATGGCGATCCAGATATGGCCGGCAATGCTCGGCCGCCAGATCACACGTCTCTCGTCTGGCGACTCCCGGCGTTTCGCGGCGATGGGCGCGATCAGCCTGCTCGTCTTCCTCCTCCACGCCCTCGTCGATTTCAACTTCTACATCCCCGCCAACAGCTACACGCTAGCCGTCATCCTCGGCGCCACCACGGCCCTCCCCAACCGCCGCTAGGCTGGCAACAATGGAGTGAAATGAACCGACTGTCATCCTGAGCGAAGCGAAGGATCGCGTGGAGTCATCCTCGCCCTCGGTCGCCTCCTCAATTCACCTACAGTCAGCCCGTACGCGATCCTTCGCTTCGCCAGACTGTGTGAAAAACCGATCGGCTTCGCGACCGTCTTTTTTGGAGTGCTGAGCTCGCCGAAGGACGAGCTCAGCTTTACATCACGCCGCCTTACGGGCTGCAGCGGGTTGCAAGCTGCAGTGGAAATTTCCTGACTGGTCCCGATTGCGGCCTCGATGGTGGTTGCCACGGGATCCAAAGCGGGGCTCGTCCTCCGGCGAGCACCGCACTCCAAAGTCACAGCCTCGATTCACGAGGCGTTTTCACACGGTCTCTCGCTCAGGATGACAGAGTCACGTGCAGGCGGAATGGCTCGTTGTTTCGCGTTCGGCTCGACGCCAGTCGAAGCTCGAGAAGCTGATCGCCGCGATGCAGCGGGACGTCGATCGTCTCCTCGTGCGTCACGATCCGCGCGTCACGCAGACGCCCGTCCACCCACACCTCGATGGCGGCCGGAGCGCTCAGCTCATCGGTCCGCTCTGCCTCGATCGTGATCCGGGAAGGCGTGCGATCGCCGAGCCGCCACACCGTGTTGCGCGGCATCTGCGTCTCGACCGGCAGCTCCAGAACCTCCGGCTCGCGTGCATTTTCGGGCGGTTCGCCGCCCACGTCCGGCAGGAACGGCCGCCACCGATCTTTCAGTGCAGAGATCCGCGTCGCCTGATCAGTCTGCAACTCATCTCTGCTTCTCAGCTCGCGGAAAATCTCTGCCGCCTGGAGCATCTTTGGCGAGCCCACTTCCAGGCGCTGAAGAGTGTCGAGCATTTCGAGTCCGTCCATCGAAGGAAGCGAAGCCCGCAGCGATTCCTCGGCGATCCGCTGCATCCGGCGGTGGGTCACGAGATCTCCCCACGTCGCCGCGAGCGTCTCGATCTGCCTCATCGTCGTCTGGTCCCGCGGCGCGTGCGCGGCAAGGAAGGCTGGCGATCGAGTCGCCTCGAGAACGGGACGCCACAGGTTCCGGTAGTGATTCTCGTCAGCGAGCAGGCGCCCCGCCGAATCGAGCACGATCTCCCGTTGCATCTCGTTCAGCTCGTACCAGTGCACAAAGCCGCCGCGAATGATGGCGAGATCGGTGGCGTCGAGGATCGGGGCGAGGTGTCTTGCAGTTTCTGCCGACTGCGTCCAGACCTCGCCTCGCTCTTCGATCCTCAGATCGAGGGCGAGCTCGCTCAGCGTCAGATACGGGTCCGGTTTCGCCGGTGTCCGCTGCAGTTGTGCCACGGCCGTATCGATTCGCTCCGTGAACGTCGCCGGTACCGGACCGGCCGACGGCTTCACGAAAATGGCCGCCGTGGCAGTCATCAACGCGCAGAGCGCCATGACGATCATCCACTTCGATCGGACTTCCAGCACAGGTGCGTGAAGATCGCTGCTCATCGCCCGCTCTCCTCCGCTTGCACGCTCCACTCCTGGTCCATCAGCATACGGCCGATCCCGTGCTCCGCCTCGACCCCTGATCTGAAGAAGTCACCACGTTCCACGATCAGTACCGCGGCGTTCTGGACCCAGTCGGCGAGCAGCTCGTCCACCGCGCACACGAGCTCCAGGTGGTAGTGGCCGGGAGCGAGTGGTAGCCGGGGGATCGCGCACCGGATCGATCCGGCGGCCGGAAGCGCATCGATCTCCGATCCGGTCAGGTAGGTCGACAGAGTGCTCAGCCGCTCCCCGAGCGCACCGGTGATGTGGACCGTGACGTGGACGTGTCTCGCAGGGCGGGAAGTCTCGAACCGGAGCGTCAGATCGAGGTCATGACCGCTCGCGACGACACCGGCGCTCATGCCACTGCTCCCGATCGAGACGTCCGTGAACCGCACCACACCACTTCCGGTCCGGTCCGCCCTCGACCGCAGATCGCGTTGCGAATCCTCCGAGGAAATCTCCACGTACCGATCGATCACATCGTCTGTCGGACCGTCGTGCCGGATCGTGCCCTCGTCGACGAGAATGCATCGCGAAGTCAGGGAGCGGATGGTCTGAAGGTTGTGGCTGACGATCATCACTGTCCGGCCGCTCCGCGCCATCGCACCGATCTTCTCGATGCACCGTCGCTGGAAAGTCGCATCGCCGACGGCGAGAACCTCGTCGACGAGCAGAATGTCGGGCTCGAGATGCGCGGCGACGGCGAAGGCGAGCCTGACGTACATCCCGCTCGAGTATCGTTTCACCGGTGTGTCGAGAAACCGCTCCACCTCGGCAAACTCCACGATTTCCCCGAAGCGGCGAGTGATCTCGTTTCGCTTCATCCCGAGGATCGCTCCGTTGAGGTAGATGTTCTCGCGACCCGTCAGCTCAGGATGGAAACCGATGCCGACCTCGAGCAGGCTTCGGACGCTGCCCCGGACGTCGGCATGACCAGTGGTCGGTCGCGTGATTCTCGAGAGGATCTTCAGGAGCGTCGACTTCCCCGCGCCGTTCTTTCCGATCACGCCGACGATCTCTCCCTCGTCGATCTCGATGTCGACGTCTCGCAGCGCCCAGAACCTCTCCTGCTGCGCTCCCCGCCCTCCCAGTTCCCGGAGGCGTCGCACGGGGGATGACATCAGCCCGCCGATCGTTTCCACGAGCGTCCTCTGTCGCGGGTCCTCGTGGCGGATCACGTACTCCTTCCCGAGTCCGCTCGTCGTGATCGCAAGCTCAGATGACATCGGCGAACCTCTCCTCGACGTGCCGGAAATAAAGGATCGAGACGAATGTCGTGCAGCCCGTGATGACGATCGAGAGCACGAGCGCGCCGTGATCGAGTCTCGTCCCGAGGAACGCCCACCGGAAGGTGTCGATGATGCCGGTCATCGGATTCATCTGCAGAATCCAGCGGTAGCGCTCAGGGACGATCGACGCCGGATAGACGACCGGGCTCGCGAACATCCAGAACTGGACGAGAAAAGGAATGACGAAACGGACGTCGCGGTACGTGACGACCAGGGCCGAGAGGATCGTGCCGATACTGGCGGCGAGAAGCACGAGGAGAGCCGCGAGGAGCGGGATGGTCAACAGACGCGCGGTCAGATCGACACCGTAGACCGTCATCAGCACCAGCAGGATCAATGACGAGATCACGAAATCCACAATGGGGGCCGCCACCGACGCGGCAGGGATCAGAAGGCGCGGGAACCAGACTCGGGTGATGAATCCTGATGCTCCCACGACCGAGGCGGCGGCTCCCGAGAGGGTCGCCGAGAAGAGCATCCATGGGAGAAGCCCCGCGTAGACGAAGACGGCGTACGGCATCCCGTCCGAGGGAATGCGCGCAAACCGGCCGAAGATCAGCGTGAAGAGAGTCATCGACGCGAGGGGCTGGAGGACCGCCCAAGCCACACCCAGCACCGTCTGCCGGTAGCGCACCCTGATGTCGCGCATCCCGAGCGCGACGAGCAGCTCCCGGTAGTCCCACAGCTCGCGCAGATCCGGCAGGTGCCACGCGCTCGCGGGGCTGATACGCGTCACCCGTTTCAGTTCCATGAGAAGAGTGTAGCGCGGCAGCTCCTCTCGGAGCGCCGGTTCGTGGAGACGATCAACCCACGTCCCGGCGTCCGTTTCCGCCCGCCGCCCAACTCGCTCCGAGCACGATGGCGAGGACCGCGGGGATCGCGGGAATCGTGAACGGGAACTCGACGAGGCTGTGCACGGATACGGCGAGCAGCGCCCCCACACCCGCGAGCATCAGGACACTCTGCTCGCGGTGCTTCTCGTTCCACCATGCGCGAATCAGGATGACGAGCATCGAGAGAAATCCCGCCACCCCCAGGACGAAGCCGATGATCCCGCCCGTCACCAGAAGCTCGAGTGGATCATTGTGGGCGTGGCTCACGTACCCACCGAGCTCATCGACCGGCTGGACCTGGCGGAACGCCTCGCGGAACGTCCCGAGGCCCGAGCCCACGATGGGGTACTCGCGCCACGCGTCGACTGAGGTCGCCCAGTAGGCGGTGCGGGCCTGGCTGTCCGGATCGCGCGGGTCGATCGAGAGAAACCGGTACAGCGTCGAAGGTGAGCTGAGGACGATCGAGCCCGCCCCGACCAGTGTCATCGCGAGCAGCAGACCCGCCACGATCGTGCGGCGCTTCGTCCGAACGCGCGGGTGCGCCATCGCTGCAGTCGTCATGAATACGAGCATCAGCGCCCCGCTCGCGATTCCCCCTCTCGACTGGCTCAGCAGAATCCCCGCGCCGATGATCAGCACCACCGTTCCCGTGAGAAAGAAGGTGATCACTCTCTGGGCCTGTGTCAGCCGGTGTGGCCGGTGCCCCGTCAGCGCGTAAAGAGTCTCGACCAGAAGCAGCGCAAACGCCGCGGCGAGGCAGACGTTCAGGTACGCGGCGAGATGGTTCGGGTTGATGAAGGTTCCGTGTGCGCGTCCCCCGAACACGTCCGCCTGGTTCGGGAAACGGATCAGGATCGTGGCGTGAAGCGAATGGACCACCCCCGTGAGCGCGAGCGCCATCACGATCCAGCGCGGCGCGCGTGGCCGCTCGTTACCCACCACGATCGCGGCGATGAACAGCGCGAGCCATGCGCCGATCACGAGAACCTGCTGGATCGTCTCCCACGGCACGATGCTGATCCGGGGGGCGAGGGCGGCCCGGTCGAACAGAACGAGCACGGCAGATGCATCGTCCCAGACTCGAGCGCTTCGTGGAGAGAGCTGCTCGACGACCTCGGAGGGAAGGGGAGCCACCTGAATGAGACCGAGCACGACGATCAGCAACGCCAGACCGACCGGAACCGATGCCGCACTCAGCGACAGGCGCTTGCGGGCTCCGATCGCCGCAAGGGCCACGGCGCCGAATCCGATGAGCTGCAACCGGAACGCTCCGGCCGGACGGTTTGCCCCGTACGGAAACGGCAGAAACAGAGGAACGATCAGCAGAGTTGCCAGTGCGATCGTAATCAGAAATGGCTGCACACGCTTCATAAAACCAATTAGGATGTTCGCATGACCCGAAGGATTCAACAGTTTTTCATCATCATGGTACTCGCAGCGACCACGATTCCGCTGGTTGCGCAGTCGGAAACCGATCCGTTCTACCTGCGTCGCCTCGAGGCGGGCAAGACCGCCTGGGGGAACGGGAACTATCAGCAGGCTGCCGATGAGCTTCGTATCGCCTCGTTCGGTCTCCTCAACGATCTCGATCTGCTTTCCGAGACTCTCGCCCGGCTGGCCGTCGCACAGCACGCCGCCGGTTTGAACGACGATGCGGTCGAGACGGCGCGCCGTTTCGTCGACGTCGAGGCGGTTGCGCGCAGCTACGACTCGTACCGCTTCGACGAAGCGATGGAGAACGTGCTCACGACCCTGCTGCGGCAGGCCGTTTCGAACGAGCGCCTCGGGGGGATCCCGACACTGAATCGCTTCTACACTTCCGAGGAGGACCGGCTGATGGCGCTCAGCGGCCGGGCCAGGACGCGAGCTCTCGAACAGAAACTCCAGGAAGATGCGGAAAACCCGCGCTGGTACCTCCTGATGATCACCGACGCGCTCGAACGGCGGTCGAGTCGCGATGCGCGCGAGTGGGCTGATCGAGGTCTCGAAGTGGCTCCGCGAGATCGCGCACTGCTGGAGATGAGTGCGCAGCTCGATCTCGCGGATCACAACTGCACACGCGCATGGAACGCTCTCGCGGGACTCTCGCCATTTCCCTCTGACCTCGGTGAGCGCGCGTTCCTCTGCATGCTCGATAAGGGCGACACCGGGACGGCCAGCGATGTGCTCGCGATCCTCGAACGCACCGGTCACCGGTTCTCCGAAGTAGGACAGAGTGGCAGGGATCGCCTGGCTGCGATGGGCAGGGTACCGATCGAAGGGCCGGTCGAGGCGCCGATTGAAGAGCCGATCGCACAGGAGACTGAGCGGACGCTACCACCCATCATCGACGAGCCGCCGGCCATCGTCAACGAGCCGCCGGCAGGGGCCGGTCGTAGCGACGAGGCCACCACGATCCAGCGGGCCCAGTCCCTGATTCGCGACGGCCGGGCCAACGAGGCGAAGGAGACTCTTCTACAGATTGCGGGAGACCAGAACTCCCGTCCTCTCAACCTGGCACTTCTCGAAACCGCCGTGTTGACCAGTGACTGGAGCCTTGCACGCAACGCCATCCGAGCCGTGACTCCATTCGCACGATCCGAATCAGTCTCGATCTTCTACGCCGCCGTCACCCTCTACGAGTCGAACCGGCAGGCGGACGCGCGCCGGCTCTTCGAGTACGCCCTGCCGATGCTCAGCAGAAGCGAAATGGTCGACCGCTACGAGCGCCTGATCATGGGCGAATAGCCCCGATCCTGAGCGAAGCGAAGGATCGACACGGCTGTCATCCTGAGCGAAGCGAAGGATCGTGGCCCGTTATTCTCGCCGGAACTTGAGGCGAGTCGTGCCGTACGCGATCCTTCGACCGTCCTCCGCTGCGCTCCGGCGGCTCAGGATGACAGTTGTATCGCTCCAATCCGGCACGCATCCCGCACCACCATTTCTGCTCGTCGAGAATTCACGAGAACTGCAAATCGAAAGACATTTCTGTCATCCTCCCCCAAACGGAGGATTGACTGATGGAGTTTCGGAACATACACTGCATAACTAACTTACTGGGTTGAAAACGCTGTACGAGACGGGCAAAGGATTTCCCTTATGAGAAGAGTTGTCGCCACGATCACCGCATTGCTTATACTTTCGCCGGCCGCACTGGCGCAGGTGAGGCCTCAGATCACGCAGTCCGATCTGACGTGCGTATCGCCGGCCGCCTTCATCAAGGTCAACGTCAACGTCGCGGTTCCTTCAGGAGAAGCGATCGACTACGTTCGTACGTACTTCCGTACCCCACTGGCCGAAGAAGATGTCTGGTTCTTCGTCGCCGCGGCTCCCGCCGGAGATCTCTGGGCAGCCACGCTTCCGGCGCCTGTACCAGAAGCTGGGATGGTCATGTATCGCTCCGAGGTCAAGCTTCTCAATGGGACGACGGCCTTGACTGAAATCGAGACCGTCAAAATCCAGGAGGAATGCGAGGTCGCGATGATGGAGGGGAATCCCTGCGAAGAGGCTTCGCTGATCATCGGAACGACTGCTCCCGAGCCGCGTCTCCCCAACGGTTTCCAGAATGCCGGGATCGATGGAGTCGTGACCGAGGAGATGACTATGGTCGCCGCATCCACACTCACCGGATGGGATGTTGATTCGATCGTCTGCCCCGCCATGGTTCCTGCTGGCGGACTGCCACGCGCAGGACTCATCGTCGGCGGTCTCGTCGGCGCCGGCATCATCGGTGCGATCATCGATCACCAGAATCGCGACGAGGACGTCAGCCCCAACTGATCCGGGTACAATGCAGTCATGCAGAGCCGTGCGCCGAGCACGGCTTTTTTTTTGAGGGGAAGACATGTCAAACATGAGATGCCGTTTTGCCACGATCCTGCTCCTCTGTCTGCCGCTGATCTCTGCCGGCACCGCCGGCGCACAGATGCTGTCGATCGGCGCCGATGTGCCGGCAACCCGTCCGGTCTCCCTGCGCGATTCGGTCGAGGCGCAACTCGCCGATAGCTTCTGGCGGCTCGGAGCGCTCCGGATCCAGCCCGCCTTCCGAACCTCCATCGGGTATCACGGCAACCTCTTCGCCGACGAAAAAGGAGAAGAGAAGAACGACTTCGGCGGAACGCTCGGCGCCGGTGTCACCTTCATCGCGCCCCTCGGAGAAAAGGTGTTCGCCCGCGGAACGGTCCTTCCTCAGTACAGCTACTTCATCGACTCGGAGATCAGCCGGTCGTCAGGAACCTACAGCGCCGAACTGCTGGCGCTCTTCAATCAGATGTCACTCCAGTTCGGCGCATCGTCCGTCGAGGATTTCACGAGCGTCAGTACCGAGATCGAAGCGCCCGCGTTCGGATCGAGAGACCGGTTCTGGGCAACCAGCACGATCGAGATCGTTCCGCGCTTCTCGCTTTACGCCGGTGCCGAAACGACCGGAATGACATTCAGCGACGCCGAGCTCGTCGATGTCGGAGAGATCGAGCGGCTCAATCGCGACGAGACGATCCTGCAGGGTGGAGTCCGCTACCAGTTCCGAAGCTATCTCGGGATCTCCACGATCTACGAGATCGCCGAGACGCGCTATGACATCGAGCCGACCGCCCGCGACTTCGATTCGAACGCGATCCTCTTCGGCGTCCAGTACGACATCGACAGGTTCTTCCTCAACCTTTCGGCAGGTCCGCGCAAAGATCGAGCCGGTCGTTGCGGCCGCCTTCGAGCCGTACGACACCATGACCGGCTCCTTTGCGTTCGGATACGACCTCGGTGCTCCGATCACCGTCTCCCTCTACGGCAATCGCACACTCAACGCCTCCGCCTTCGAGCAGAACGCGATCTTCGTCAACCAGGAGCTCGGAGCCGCGATCACCGGACAGGCAGGCCAGCGTCTGCGACTCGCCGTGAACGGCGGCTTCGGCGAGAACGACTATCCTCTCGATCAGGGAATCGAGGGGCTGCCGAAGCGCCTCGACGACGTCGAGGAGATCGGTGCGGGATTCGGAATCCTCCTGTTCCGCAACATCTGGCTCAACATCGACGCAACCCGCAGAACATACGACTCCAATATCGACCAGTTCGACCGCGACGTCTTCCGCGTCGCAACCAGCATCTCCACCAGCTTCTCCTACACGCCATAACAAACGATGAACGATGAACGATGAGCGATGAAAGATGAAAGATGAAAGGCTGAGGGGTGAAATGAACGCCTTTCCCCCTCTCCCCGCCAGCACCTGAAGCCGCGAGTGAAGATCTGAATCCGGGGAGAGGGCCGGGGTGAGGGGCAGCAACGAACGCTTGAACGGACCACCTGGCACGGCCGCTGATAGACTCTTTCGTCACCAGAAAAGGAACATTATGAAGAATCTCCTGCGCGCAACGATTCCGGCCCTTCTCCTGCTGCTCGCCCTCCCCGCGGTCGCGCAGGACTCCTCCGAGTACCGCCTCGGACCGCGCGATCTCGTCGAGATCAAGGTTCTCGAGATTCCGGACCTCAACGTCGAGCGGCGTGTCGGTGAGAGTGGTCAGCTCACCCTTCCCATCCTCGGCGACGTCCCCGTCAACGGCCTTACCGCCACCGAAGCAGCCGGAAGACTCGAATCGATGCTCACGGCGCAGTACGTCAACCGCGCAAACGTCTCCGTCATCATCAAGGAGTTCGCAAACAAGCCCGTCTCGATCGTCGGCGCCGTGCAGAAGCCCGGCTTTCTCAATATCTCCGGCAAATGGGACCTGCTCCAGGCGATCTCCGCAGCGGGAGGACTCTCCGCAAGCGCCGGCAAGACGATCTACGTGATCCGCCGCGGTGAGAGCGGCTTCGGCGACACGCTGGAGATCTCGACCGACGATCTGTTGCGCAGTGCAACTGGCATCTGGAACATCCCGATTTTCCCCTCCGACGTCGTGAACATCCCCCCGAAGTCGACCGTCACGATCTACTGCCTCGGAGAGGTCGGCACTCCCGGCGCAGTCCAGTTCCAGAGCGACGAACGAATCTCGCTTCTGACCCTGGTCTCCAAAGCCGGAGGACTCGGTGAACGCGCGTCGAAGTCGATCACGATCAGACGCCGACAACCAGACGGCACCGACCGCGAAATGGAGATCAACTACAACGACATCCTCCGCGGCCGCACAGAAGACGTCCAGCTCCAGCCCGACGACATCGTAATCGTGAAGAGATCGTTCTTCTGATGGCGCATGTCACCCCGAGCAGGGGGTGGGCGGGCAAGCGAGAGGCCTCCCAAGTTACGCAAATCGTCCAGCACGATCCCCAGCTCTCCCCCGGTCACCCCGAGCGGGCGGGCGGGCGGGCAAGCGAGAGCCTGCCCTGAGGGGTGCTGGGAGGGGGAAACCGAAGGGGGCCTCCCAAGTTACGTACAACGTCCAGCACGATACGGGCGGGTCGGGCAAGCGAGGGGCGCTCGCAAGTTACGTACAATGTCCAGCAGCGGTACGGGTGGTCGGGCAAGCGAGGGGCGCTCCCAAGTTACGTACAACGTCCAGCACGATACGGGCGCGTGGGCAAGCGAGGGGCCTCCCAAGTTACGCAAATCGTCCAGCACGATCCCCAGCTCACCCCCCGTCAAACCAAACGAAACTCTGCTTCCGCGGAAGCCCGCGCCGCATCCTCGGAGAGATCTCGAAGCTCAGGATTCATCGCTCTGATCAGCGCTTCCTTTCTCACACGACGCCATCCCTTGATCTGCTTCTCCCGGGCGATCGCGTCAGCGGCACGACTATGAACTTCAAACCACACCAATCTGGTCGTACGATACTGCGCGGCGAACGAGTTGCCTTCCGCCACGCAATGCTCAGCAACTCGTCGTGCAAGATCATTCGTTACTCCCGTATAGAGAGCGACACCACTCTTGCTCATCATGATGTAAACGAAGTAAAGACGTCTCATGACACCGAGCATACCTCGGCACCAAAAACCTCCACCCCTCGTAGAAAATCCCCCGTCACCCCGAGCGGGCGGGCGGCCGGGCAAGCGAGAGCCTGCCCTGAGGGGTGCCGGGGAGGGGGAAACCGAAGGGGGCCTCGCAGTTACGTACAACGTCCAGCACGATCCCCAGCTCCCCCCGTCACCCCGAGCGGGCGGGCGGCCGGGCAAGCGAGAGCCTGCCCTGAGGGGTGCCGGGAGGGGGAAACCGAACGAGCCCGCAACTTACGTACAGTCAGCACGATACGGGCGGCCGGGCAAGCGAGGGGCCTCCCAAGTTACGTACAACGTCCAGCACGATACGGGCGGCCGGGAAGCCGAAGCGAGCCTCCCCAACTTACGTACAATGTCCAGCACGATACGGGCGCGCGTCACATACAGATACCCGCGACGCTACAGTCACAGCATCGCTTCGACTCCAGCTCGCCATGTTCTCTGCACCTCGCTATACGCTGTACGTATCCTGCGAGGCCCTTCGCTTTCCCGCCCACCCGCCCGCTCAGGGTGACGGTGTCGGGAACTCAAATCACTGAAAAGCCGTTAAACTAGAAAACTCAAAGCAATCTCAACATGAATGACGATCTGAACAAAGAACAATCTGGCGAGGCTGAATTCGACTTCAAGCACTACTGGGAACTTCTCAAGAAGAACCGGTGGATCATCGCTGCGTGCGTGGCCGGCGCGATCGTTCTCGCGATCGTGGCGACGATCATGATGCAGCCCCTCTACCGCGCGAGCGTGACTCTCAGTGTCGAGCCGAAGTCGGCCAGCTCACCGAGATCGGCAGTGGGATCTTCGCAAACGACAACTATTTCTCCCCACCCAGATCGAGCTCCTGCGAAGCCGCCAGATGGCCGAGCGGGTCGTGGAGAAGCTCGAGCTCGTCCGCAACGTCGAGCCCGCCCCCCCAAGCAGCGGCTTTCTGAGCTGGATCTTCGGAGCGGAAGAGGAGATTCCCACACGCGAACAACTGATCGCCCGTCAGGCGAGGGGAATCCAGAACAACGTCACCGTGCAGCCACGGCAGGGGACGAACATGGTCGAGATCGTTGCCGTCGCGGGTGATCCCGAGAGAGCCGCGGCCATGGCCAACGCTCTCGCCGAGGCATACATCGACTGGAACCTCGAATCGAAGTTTGCACAGCTCGGTCAGGCATCGCGCTTCCTCGGCACCGAGGTCGAGCAGCTCAAGGGTGAGATCGCACAAAAGGAACGCGAGCTCCAGGAGTATGGCGTTGCGCAGGACATCGTCGCCACGGGCACCGGCTCGACCTCTTCGAGTATGACGATGCAGAACCTCGAGCAGATCAACCGCGACTACACATCGGCGGTCGCCGATCGCGTCACGAAGGAGGCGCGTTACCAGGAGCTCCGCAACACCGCGCCCGACGCGATCGCCGATACGGTCTCCGGAGGTCTCGTCTCACAGCTCAAGAACGAACAGTCGAAGCTCGAGCGTGAATACTCCGACAAGCTGAATCTCTTCAAGCCGGAATGGCCGGCGATGCAGGAGCTGAAGACGAAGATCGAGCAGGGGCGTCGCTATCTGGACAAGATCGTTGCCCAGAACGCCGAAGAGGCGAGAGAACAGGCTCGCAGCGAGTACATGACGGCGTTGCGTCGAGAGCGCTCCTTCGCGAGCATGCTGGAAGGACGCAAGACCGAAGTGCGGGAGCAGTCATCGAGTGCCGTGGAGTTCTCGAACCTGCAGACGGAGATCGCGACGAAGCGGCAGCTTCTCGACACGCTGCTCGACAGACAGGCGGAGACCGAAGTCACGTCGCGGGCGGCGGAAGACAATGCCTCCAGCGTCAGGATCGTCGACCGTGCCCTGCCGCCGAACGACAGATTCAAGCCATCTCTGAAAGGCAATCTCAAATCCGGCGTCCTCATGGGACTCATGCTCGGGATCGGAATCGCTTTCTTCCGCGACTACCTCGATCGGAGCCTGCGGAAACCGGAACAGGTCGAGCAGGAGCTCCGACTCCCCGCGATCGGTTCGATACCTTCGCTGCAGCAGGCGCAGGGCGCGCTCTATGCCTACTCGAACAGAAAGAAGCGCCAGGGCGCAAAGACGTTCGACGACGAATACATCGAGCTTCTCCCTCATCGCAAGCCTCACTCCACGGCCGCGGAAGCGTATCGCGCCGTCCGCACATCGCTTCTGCTCTCCCGCGCCGGAGGTCTCAAGTCGATCACTGTGTCCTCGGCGCTCCCGGGCGAGGGAAAGACCGTCACCTCGGCGAATCTGGGAATCGTCATGGCGCAGTTGGGCCGCAAGACACTTCTGGTCGATGCCGATCTTCACAAACCGCGTCTCCACAAGGTGTTCAAGGTCTCGAACCGGCACGGGATCGTGTCGATCCTCGCGGAGAATGAAGACCCTGCCGATTTCGTGATCAGCAGCGAGGTGCCGCACCTCGATCTGCTGACGTCCGGACCGAGCTCGCCAAACCCGTCGGCACTCCTGTCGTCGCCGATGATGGGCGAGTTCATGAAATGGGCGCACGCAAACTACGAGTACGTCATCGTCGACACCCCACCGTTGTCGCCCATCACCGACGCCGTCATCCTCGGAACGATGACCGATGGCGTCGTGATCTGCGTCCACGCCGGACGGACATCCCGAGACGTCGTGGCAGCCGCACGCGACAAGCTCCAGCGCTCCAACGTCCGCATCCTCGGCGTCGTCCTCAACAACCTCCGCCTCTCCTCCGAGGAGTACTACTACTACGCCTCCTACTACGGAGAAGAAAAAGAAAAGTCCGTAGCCAAAGTAGGCTAGCCTCCCCTAACATGATTCTGCGACTGACCATCCTCGTCCTCTCCCTCGCCGCCGCGATCAGCGCCACCATCCAGTACCGCGAGTTCGAGCGCGAGATCGCCACGGTCGAAGCCACGATGGAGAACTACCACATCGGTGAGCGCCGTCCCGAGTACGCTGACCTCGTCGATCTCTCCCACGGGCTCGGCCGGTCGGCGCAGTACATCGTGGACGCGTCATTGCGCGACGCGCTCCAGCCGGTCCGGCTCGCCAACGCGGACCGCGAGACGCAGGAGCTCTGGATGGATGCGATGCGCTCGCTTCCCGAACAATTGGCTGACACCGAATCGATCCTTCTCGATGCTCTCGAGGTGCGTCCCGGATGGAACCGTCATCTCTCACTCGTCGGCGAGGTCGAGTACGTACAGGCAGCTCGGGGACGGGAGACGACTCTCGAACGCTGGCGGCAGCCGCTGCTTCTCGGAGCGAGAGGGGAGGGGGGAACACGCGCCGCCTGGAGATTCCTCGGGACGGCCTACCTCGGCATGTGGGAATCGCTCCCGGAAGACGAGCTCCGGATCGCTTCCGAGGCTCTTGCTCAGGCGCTCCACGACTCCGCGTTCGTCCGCTCCTCGTTCTCGAGAGCCCACGAGGTTCTCGGCGCAGACGTCTTCCCGTTGATCCCTGACGACCCCGCCGCGCTTCAGACCGCGATGAACATGCGCGATGCCGAGTTGACGCCGCATGAGACGTGGGAGCTTTACGAGCGGTGGGTCGATGCGGAGTGGAACGCGAGAGAGACGGATCTGGCTCGGATCCGCGAGTCGCTCGCATTGCGCAACATCGACCGGGCCGATCTGGAGGCTCGTCAGTGGCTGGCAAATCATCCGTTCGATGAATTCGACACGCCCGCCGGACTCAAGCAGCTCTCCGAGGTCGTGAATGCCGTGGTGCATGGATCGCCGGAGCAGTGGGGGAGAGGGAGGCAGACGCAGCTCGTCATCTTTCTTCTCGATCCGTGGCGGCAGCAGCATATCGACATGACCGGCGTGTGGCGGATCGCCGAGACGATCTCCGGCACGCCCGATCCGATCCTCGCCCGCGCCAGACTCGCCGCCGGAAAGAGATCGGCCGCCACCCGGCTGGCGACCGAGTCCGACACGGCGGGCAGTCTCGAATGGACCGACACGTATCTGGCGCTCGCGCGCCATCACCTCGCGCAGAACGAGCTCGCCCAGGCCGCCGATGTGCTGGACCGTCTCTCTCCCGCCGCACTCAATCAGTGTGAGGTTCTCGAGACCCGGCGCGATCTCGCTGAGGCAAAGGGAGACCGCGAGACAGCGGAGTCACTCACTGCCGGGCTTGCGGCGGTGTCGGTGCGCGGTCTCACGACGCAGACACGAGGCGGGCGCGCCACGCTCCCGGTCTGTCTCAGCTCGTCGACCCTGCAACCCACTGTGGTCGAGGTCACGACGGAGGAGCCGACCCTGATCGAGATCGGCTGGGACGGCGGCCGCATCGAGTCGCGCATGGTCGACGGCACGACGTCCTTCCCTCTCCCTCCCCGTCCCGGCAGCCACCTCGCCACCCTCCGCACCCCCCTCGCCAGATCAATCCCCTCGACGCTGACCTTACCCAAATAGTCATCCTGAGCCGCCGAGCGAAGCGAAGGACGGCGAAGGATCGGGTGGCCCCTACTGTAGGTAAATCGAAAAGGATTCGCGTGCCCCTACTGCCGGTAAATTCAGTGGAGCCTACCGCCCCGAAGTTCGGTTAGAGTCAGGACGTACGCGATCCTTCGCTGGCGCTCAGGATGACATCTGCCATCGTGAGAGGAAACACCGAGCCGCCGCAGACCGCGGATGAATCTTCTGCTATCATCTGTTCATCTATTGAACAAGCGCCCCTCAGGGCGAGGCTCCATCCCGGCCCCAGCACCATGAGCAGCACCCCACAGCCACACCCAGGAAGCCGGTCCCTGCCACCGAAAGGGCCGAAGGCCGCCTGACATTCTAGCCCGCATTTCTCACCAGCTATCTACTGCGGCGACGGATAGCGGCGCGGCTGCTGCGTTGCACTCGATTCGGCTCCTCGACATAGTGTCGACTATGCCTGCGGGGCCGAACCGTCGCGCGCCTTGCATCCGCACCACTCTCCGCCGCCTCGCTACGATACCCGGTGAGAAATGCGGGCTAGCTCCCCCTCTCCCCGCCAGCACCGCAACCCAGGCCCCGACCCCCGAACCCCTGAACCCCCGAACCCCTGAACCCCTGAACCCCCGACCCATGGACGACGCCACCCGCTATCACCTCCTCCGTCTTCTCGAGCAGAACCCGGAGCTGACCCAGCGCGAAGCCGCCGCCGAGCTCGGCATCTCCCTCGGCAAGCTGAACTACTGCCTGCGCGCGCTGGTCGAGAAGGGGATGGTCAAGGCGCAGAACTTCCGCAACTCCAGGCAGAAAGCCGGCTACATGTACATCCTGACCCCGCAGGGCATCGAGGAGAAGATGCGAGTCACCCGCGCCTTCCTCGCCCGCAAACACCACGAATACGACGAGCTGGTCACCGAGATCGAACAACTCCAGGCCGAGGTAGACCGCCAGCTGAACGCTGAACGATGAACGATGAACGATGAACGATGAACGATGAACGATGAACGATGAAGAAATGCTGAATCCTGAATGCTGACCACGTAGTCGTGATCCTCTCCCTCTTCAACCAACTTCCGAATCTCCCGCAAACTCTCAACCCCCCCAATGCCCATCCTCGCCCCCGAGCCCGCCATCTACCCCGACACGCTCTTCACCCTGAGCGCGCCCTGGCGTGTGGCGCATGTGAAGAGTCGTCAGGAAAAGTCTCTCGCGCGCTATCTCCACGACTACGAGATCCCGTTCTTTCTTCCGCTCACCACGAACGAGGTCCGCACCAGAGTTGCCGGCGGCAAGTCGCGCGTCCGTCATTCACAGAACCCGCTCTTTCCGAGTTACGTCTTCGTCCGTCCATCCGAGGACGAGATCCTCACGGTGAAGCGCTCGGGTGTGATCGCGAATCTTCTCGAGGTCCCGAGCCAGCAGATCCTGGCCCGGGAGCTCGAGCAGATCTGGGATCTCCAGCGCCGCGGCGCCACCATGGTCCCCTTCCCCGAGCTCACGACCGGCGATCCGGTCCGGATCCGGGAAGGTGCCTTCAAGGGTTACGAGGGAGTCATCGTCAGAGAAAAGGGAACCGAGCGCCTCATCGTCCAGGTCACCATGATCGCCCAGCGAGTCGCCGTAGACCTGGGCCGCCAGCACGTAGCCCCCGCGGGGGAGAGCTCAAAGTTCAAAGTTCAAAGTTCAAAGAAGAGCTGAGAGAAGCCAGTTTTGAGTTTTGGGTTTTGAGTTTTGGGAGTAGATAGGAAGAGGTCTTCCCCCTCTCCCCGCCAGCAGCCCAGGCCTGGGGCGATGACCAAACTCCGGGGAGAGGGCTGGGGTGAGGGCCAGCAATGGAACGCTGAACGCTGAACGATGAACGATGAAGAAATGCTGAATGCTGAATGCTGAACCCAAAACCAGCCCAGTACCCAGCCTCCACTTTTCACGTCTCCCCAAAACCCAAAACCCAAAACCCGCCCTTGATACAATGACCCCATGAACGATGACGAGAAGCAAGCTGTTCTGCAGGCGTTCGAGCAAAGTGCGGAGCGACTCACGGAAGAGACTCGTCGTCATTTTGATGTCGCTGCCGAGAATCTTCGTGGAGACTTCAGAGCCCTCATTGATGGGTTCCAGGACCTCCGGGACGGAATGCGTTCAGAAACGCAGCGGCTCGAGTCGAAAATCGAGGGAGGCTTTGAGGAGACCCAGGCGATGATCCGCTTCTCTCACGCCGAGCTCGACCGGCGGCTCCGCACTCTGGAGCAGGGATACGCGGAACTGCAGGCGCGTGTCGGCAAGCTGGAGCAGTCGGTCCACTGACTTTCCCCCTCTCCCTCTGGGAGAGGGCCGGGGTGAGGGCCAACAGCGTAACGATGAACGATGAACGCTGAACGATGAAGAAATGCTGAGTGCTGAATGCTGAACCCAAAACCAGCCCAGTACCCAGCCTCCACTTTTCACTTCTTCCCAAAACCCAAAACCCAAAACCCACGGTCACCCCGAGCGGGCGGTAGGGTGGGCAAGCGAGAGCCTGCCCTGAGGGGTGCTGGGAGGGGGGAACCGAAGGGGGCCTCCCAAGTTACTTACTAGTAACGACCAGACCCAAAAGCCAAAACCTCCTCACCACCAACCCAAAACCCAAAACCCGATCATGGTCCTGGAATCGCAAACTCTCGAGCACCTTCAGCGACTCTGCCGTGTCCACGGCGTTCGCCAGCTCTTTCTATTCGGTTCGGCTGTGAGGGGGGAGTTGACCGAAGAGAGTGATCTCGACTTCCTCGTCGAGTTCCGGAAGATGCCTCCATCGGAGCATGCCGATGCGTATTTCGGATTGCTGCACGACCTGGAATCGCTCTTCGACCGCAGGATCGATCTCCTCGAGCTCACGGCCATTGACAATCCTTATCTGAGTCGCTCAATCGAGGAATCGAAACAACTTCTCTATGAAGCCGCGTGATCTCCGTACCTGGCTGCACGACGCCAAAGAAGCCGCAGGCAGAATCCTCCGATTCATGGAAGGAATGACCGCTGAACGGTATCGTCACGACGAACTGGTGCGCTCAGCGGTAGAGCGCCAGTTCGAGATCATCGGAGAAGCTCTGGGGAAAGCGGCTCAGGCTGAGCCCGACCTCCCGAACCGTTTGAAAGCTCTGCCACGAATCGTCGCGTTCCGCAACCAGCTGATCCATGGCTATTTCGCAATTGATTCTGATGTTGTCTGGGCGATTGCGCATGACCACCTCCCGACCTTGATCACTGATCTCGAAGCCGAGCTCGAACCCTGAATTAGAGACGCCCCGGCGCGCCAGCGCCCACCAAACCCCAAACCCCAAAACCCAAAACCCAAACCCCACGGTCACCCCGAGCGGGCGGCAGGGCGGGCAAGCGAGAGCCTGCCCTGAGGGGTGCTGGGAGGGGGGAACCGAAGGGGGCCTCCCAAGTTACGTACTCAGTAACAACCAGCCCCAAACCCCAAACCCAAAACCCAAAACCCAAAACCCAATACCCGGTCACCCCGAGCGGGCGGGTGGGCGGGCATGCGAGAGCCTGCCCTGAGGGGTGCTGGGAGGGGGGAACCGAAGGGGGCCTCCCAAGTTACGTACTCAGTAACAACCAGCCCCAAACCCCAAACCCAAAACCCAAACCCCAAACCCCATCATCACTCCCAATTTTCGACCTAGTAACGACAGCCCCAAAACTCAAACTCAACCCCAACCCAACCCAAAACTCAACAACCCACTTTGAACTCTCCCAACCCCCCCACAGCCCTGATCTCCGGCATCTCCGGCCAGGACGGCTCCTTCCTCGCCGCCCTCCTCCTCGAGAAAGGCTACCGCGTCGTCGGCACCTCGCGTGACGCGCAGCTCTCGCCGTTCCGCGGACTCCATCTCCTCGGCATCCACGACCGCGTCGAGCTCCATTCGATGAGCCTCAACGACTTCCGGAGCGTGCTGCAGGTTCTGAAGCGCATCGAGCCGGACGAGGTCTACAACCTGGCGGGGCAGAGCTCGGTCGGTCTCTCCTACGAGCAGCCGGTCGAGACGATGGAGAGCATCACCATCGCGACGCTCAACCTGCTCGAGGCGATCCGTTTCATGGACCGCCCGATCCGCTTCTACAACGCCAGCTCGAGCGAATGCTTCGGCGACACCGACGGTGTTCCGGCAAACGAGGAGACCCCCTTCCGCCCGATCAGCCCGTACGCCGTGGCGAAGGCCGCCGCGCACTGGCAGGTGGCGAGCTACCGCCGGGCCTACGGCCTCTACGCCTGCTCCGGCATCCTCTTCAACCACGAGTCCTTCCTCCGCCCGCGCGTTTCGTGACCCGGAAGATCGTCGACGCCGCCCGTCGCATCGCGAACGGCGAGCAGGACAAGCTCCTCCTCGGAGACATGAGCGTCGCCCGCGACTGGGGCTACGCTCCCGAGTACGTCGACGCGATGTGGCGCATGCTCCAGCAGGACCGAGCCCGAGGACTTCGTGATCGCAACGGGCCAGATGCACACCGTCCAGGATTTCTGCGACGCCGCATTCCGCGCAAACGGCATCGACCTGCAATGGGAAGGCGAGGGCGCGACGACCCGCGCCCTCCACGACGGCCGCGAGCTCGTCGCCGTCGACCCCGACCTCTACCGCCCCTCCGACATTCGCGAATCGGTGGGAGATGCAACGCACGCTCACGAAAGTCTCGGCTGGAATTCATCCACGACCTTCGAGTCCCTGGTCGAGCGGCTCAGACCGGAAGAGAACCCGACGCCCGCCTCCGACGGTAATCGTCCGCCACAGAAAGCCATGCCTTCTCTCATCCAGATTCTTTCCAGCGTGTGGTCGCATCCCGCCAACCGCGAATGCTCGAGTGCGTTCGGTCTCACGGGCGATCTGCTGGCAGTGCTGGAAGCGTCTGACGGGCGGCCACAACGATCAACTTTCACGGGCTCCGCTTGAAATGCTACCCCGACAGCCACTCTGCAAGCGCGGCGCTCTACTTCGGTGGGTATCCGGACTTTCTGGGAAATGAGGTTCATGCTCGACTACTTCGCCCCGGGGACCGTTTCCTCGACGTCGGTGCGAACATCGGGCATCTACACGCTGGCCGCCGCCTCCCTTGTCGGACCGTTCCGGTCACGTGGATGCCTTCGAGCCGGCTGATGTCCCGGCGTCAAGACTCGAAGAGAACTTGAAGCTCAATAGCCTCGACAACGTCACCATCCATCGTGCGGTTGCGTCCGACAGAGAAGGCCGGGTCACTTTCGGGTTCAGTGACGAAGATTGCATCGCCCACGTCGAGGGAGCGGGGGATTTCGCAGATGGCGGTCACGACGTTTCGGCAATCCGTCTGGATCGCGTCCTCGGCACCACCACTGCTCTGGCCATGGTTAAGTTCGATATCGAAGGATACGAACCGTTCGCGCTTCGTGGGGCTGCTGAGTTATTGAAGGACGGCAATCCCCCAGTGATGCAGATCGAGGCCGCAGGGTACTCGAAACGTTACGGGGTAACGACACTCAGCTGATCGACGAGCTCGCCGAAATGGGATACGACACGATGATCTATGATCCGGAGAGCAGTTCGCTCATCCCGACGCAGCGGCCCTCGGGACATTCCTGTATACAACGTGCTGGCGGTGCATCGAGATCGCCTGCCGGGGCTGGTGAATCGAACTGTCGACATCCGCTCGGAAATGGACATGAGGATCTCGAGGGCTCCTTTTCCCTTGCTGGGGACTAAGCTGAGCATGTAGCTCTGTCTCGAAAAATGGTACCTTGTCAGTGGAGTGAGTGGGGAAGACCTCATAGGCCGAGAGCTCGGGCGAGTCGGTTGGAAACCAGCGGCGCACACGGGTGCTCCTGTACCGCGACTATCTTGAAGACCGACGGACCAGCATGGAGGTGTATGCAGAGCATCTCACGGCCGAGCTGGACCGACTGAATGATTCTTCGATCATCCTCGAGGAGTATCGCCCTGCACTCGGATCATTGAGCCATCTGCCGGAGGTCGCCAATCTCAGGATGCGCATCGCCCGATACATCAGTTATCCGCTACAGGCGAGAAGGCGAGGCTCGCACCTGAACCACATTCTGGATCACGGGTACGCGCATCTGATGAGCGTTCTGGACTCGGTCCGGACCGTTGTGACGGTGCACGACATAATTCCTATCCTGGCAGGAAGGGGAGTAATTCCGGGGATCCGTCGCGAGGGTCGGAGCTGGCTCGCCGAATTCTCGTCCCGATACCTCAGGAAGGCTGCCCATCTGATCGCCATCAGTGAGAACACCCGCCGCGATCTGATCGATCACTGTGATTGTGACCCTGATCGGATCTCCGTCATCTATTACGGCGTAACGGAAGCCTTCAGGCCGCTGGGCGCCAGGAGTGAAGCGCGCTTTCGACTTGGCCTGACTCAAGAGGTCCAATCGTGCTCATTACAGGACAGCAGTTCTACAAGAACCACGAGACCGCCCTTCGAGTCGTCGAGAGCGTTCGGAAGGACATTCCCGGGCTCAGGTTGATGAGAGTCGGACGGATGACGCCTGAGTGGCTCGGAACGATTGCATCGAGCCCGCTCGAGAGCGAGGTGATTCAGTTCGACTATGTTGCACCGGGGCAGATGCCGACGGTTTACAATGCCGCCGATTCCTTTTTTTTCCATCATGGTACGAAGGGTTCGGTCTTCCTCCGATCGAAGCGATGGCGTGTGGTACTCCAGTCGTCACCTCCAACGCGGCGTCCCTCCCGGAGTCTTCAGGCACCGCAGGATTAACGGCTTGCCCGGACGACGTCGGAGGACTTGCTGGTCATGTCGTACGCCTGTTAACCGACTCGGAGTTCAGGCAGAACACGATCACGAAGGGGCTGAGACATGCCGGCTCTTTTCGATGGAGAAGAAACGCTGAAGAAGTCATGAAGGTTTACGAAAGTGTTCTGGAGGTGCTCGTGCAACGAATGTTGATTAGTGGGGGAGCGGGCTTCATCGGCGTGAACTCAGCTCGATACTTTGCTGAACGAGGATGGCGAATCACCGTTCTCGACAATCTCTCCAGGCCGGGCGCTATCGAGAATCTCGCGTGGCTTCGCGAGAGAGTGCCGGACCTCAAGTTCAGGGAGGTCGATGTGCGGGACTTCCAGAAGGTCCATGAGACTCTGAGTGGGGAAAGAATAGACGTTCTTCTGCATCTTGCCGGGCAGGTGGCCGTGACTACGTCCGTCGCTCTTCCCCGGGAAGACTTCGAGATCAATGCGCAGGGAGACACTCAACGTGCTCGAAGCTGTCAGGCAGGTGAGCCGGCACACGTTCGTGATCAATGCTTCGACCAACAAGGTCTACGGGGCCGTCGCCGATCTCGGCGTCAAGGAGGAGAGTTCCCGCTACACTACGCCGGATCGGTTACAGGCGTAAGCGAAACGCAGCCGCTGGACTTTCATTCTCCGTACGGTTGCTCCAAGGGTGTTGCGGGATCAGTACACGCTGGACTACTCACGTGTCTATGGGCTGAGAACGACGACGCTTCGGCAATCATGCATCTACGGACGCGGAGTTCGGAATCGAGGATCAGGGGTGGGTTGCCTGGTTTACGATCGCGGCGATGATGAATCAGCCGATCACCATCTATGGTGATGGGAAGCAGGTTCGTGACATTCTCCATGTGAACGATCTCGCGCGAGCCTACGAAGCAGCGATTGAACGGCAGGACGATGTCAACGGCCACGCGTTCAACGTGGGAGGCGGTCCGAACAATACGATGTCCCTTCTGGAACTGACTCATCATCTCGAAGTTGCGCTCCGGCGTCCGCTGACCCTGACGTTCTCGTCGGCCCGGCCGGGAGATCAGAAAATCTACGTCAGTGACATTGGAAAGGCCGTCCAGCGGCTCGGCTGGAGTCCAGATATTTCTCCGTCCAGTGGAGTTGGGGAGTTGATCGAATGGATATCCGTGAATCGCGTAGAGCTGCATTCCGTGCTGAAATCGAAGTTGGCCGCAAAGCACTGACCGGGCACCAAATGCGCACCGCCACCCAGCCCCACCCGAGCAACCCGGTCCCTGCCACCGAAAGGGCCGAAGGCCGTGCGCCTCGTGGCGCATGCTCCAACAGGACGAGCCTGTGGACTTCGCGATCGCCACGGGAGAGATGCACACGGTCCAGGGCTTCTGCGACGTCGCCTTCCGCGCACACGGCATCGAGCTCAGGTGTGAGGGGGGACGGCACCGCGAAGCGCGCCGACCATGACGGCCGCGAGATCGTTGCCGTCGACTCCGACCTCTACCGCCCCTCAGATATTCGCAAATCGGTCGGGGATGCCACAGAGGCGGCTGAGATCCTCGACTGGAAGCCCATGACAACTTTCGACTAGGGCTTCTCAGCGGATGAAATCCGCATTCGAGCTCGCGATTCGATGGTCATGAAGCGAGCGCTCCCTCAGATCCATCGAGTCGGGACTCTTCGCGTCCCCCGCCACGATATAGTGTCGCCGCTCATTCAGCGCCTTCTCGAGCGATTTGAGCGCTGGCGTTACCGGCTGAATCGTCGTGACGACGCCATACTGATCTTCAGACATTTGAATGGGCCAGATGACGCTAGCGCCCCGACGGATCGCCTCGAGATAGGCGCTGTTCTTGCGTCCGTAGCGATAGACGTTCACCCATCCATCATGACTGCATCCTGCGGCATCAACTTCCTTCGATCGGACGGACCAACTTTCCGAAGGAGCGTTACTTTTCGACCGAAAGAATCTGGCCGGGAGGCTCCACTGGATGGGGAAAAGGTGGCTCCTCCGGAGCCGTCTGTCGTGACCTCACGCATCCAGCAGGGCCTCGCAGACGGCAGCCCCGACGTCGATGCCGTTTGGCGCTAGGTGGTGGCCTGAGGCGTATTCCTTGATGTACCTGCCGAGCTACTGCTCGTTCCGGATGACTGACATGGCGCAGCTCATCGCGCAGCACTGCTTATGGGAGCTCGGGTACGGCGTCGTGTCCCATTCCGCCGAGGTGGTGCAGGAGAGAAACCTCCACGTCCTGATGCATGACTTCTCCGACGAATACCAGGGCACCTACGAAATCGAGAGATCGCCGAAATAGTCGAGAGCCTACCTCTCCCCTCCGGGGCAGAGCACGTCAACCGGAACCTTTTGTCCTGCTACTAATCCCTGGTCGCCAAAGACGTCTTCCCCGCAAGGGAGCTCGATCTCCGCCAGTCCTGGCTCAACGACCTCACTTCCGCGGAGCGTGTTGAGAGTTGATTTTATGGAGGGCGAGGAACCCTTCACTTCCTCTTACGAACCTGGATTGCTTCCTTCATCTGAGGCCTCCGGCCAGGACGGCTCCTAGCTGACGAAACTCCAGGCGCGAGTTCAGATCAGGCAATTTTTCGCTAAAAACAGCAGATTCTCGAAATCGGTAGATGCGGTAGCGTCGGCACCAACCCATCCGCCATTCTTCCTTCGTCTTTCCGTTGTCCGCTCCTAAGCCGATTTGACACAACCCCCAGGA
Organism: uncultured Acidobacteriota bacterium; assembly: GCA_963829355.1. GTDB lineage: Bacteria > Acidobacteriota > Thermoanaerobaculia > Gp7-AA8 > JAHWKK01 > CAWHHZ01. The sequence continues at coordinate 2,022 of CAWHHZ010000009.1, read as the reverse complement.
TTGCCCCTCCCATGAGCCTCGCCCAGACAGACCCCACTTACGAACTCGTCCTGAGAGCCGGGTAGCGCCTCGAAGCGCTACTGGATGGACCTGTGGCGCTATCGCGAGCTCTTCTACATTCTGGCTTGGCGTGATGTCTCTGTGCGTTACAAGCAGACGGCGATCGGCGTCGTCTGGGCGCTGATCCAGCCGCTTCTCTCGATGCTTGTTATGACCATCGTCTTCGGACGTGTGGCGGGTCTCCCGTCTGAAGGAGCGGCACCGTACGCGATCATGGTTTACGCGGCGATGCTGCCGTGGCAGTTCTTTGCGACCTCGCTCTCGAACTCGAGCCAGAGTCTGCTCAACAACTCCCAGCTCATCTCGAAGGTGTACTTTCCGCGGATGATCATTCCGACGAGCGCGGTCATCGTCGCTCTCGTCGACTTCCTCGTCTCGTTCGCAATCCTCGTCGCGCTGATGGCCTGGTACGAATACTGGCCCGACTGGCGTATCGTGACGCTTCCTTTTTTTGTCATCATCGCCTTTCTCGCTGCGATCGGTCCGGGTCTCTTTATTACGGCGCTGAACGTTAAGTACCGTGACTTCAAGTACATCCTGCCTTTTCTGGTCCAGTTCGGACTGTATGTTTCGCCGGTTGGCTTTTCGAGCGCCGTCATACGTGAGCGGTTTGGCGATGCGTTTTTCACCATCTACTCGTTGAACCCCATGGTTGGAGTGATTGACGGCTTTCGCTGGGCGATTCTCAGGGGTGAGACCCAAATCTACTGGCCCGGCTTTGCGTTGTCACTCGCGATCGTCGCGATCCTCCTGGTGTGGGGCACGTGGTATTTCCGAAAAACCGAGAGAACATTCGCAGACGTCATCTGATATGGGAAACTCCATGCGCGACTCAACTCTCCGCCAGAAGCTCGGTGCGCTTGTTTACGATATGCCGCGATTCGCGGGCGCCATGCGACGCCGAACGGCGGAGCGTGCGACAGCACCATGGGTCTTCATGCGGAACCGCCACGAGAAGCTGGAGCCGGGACCTGATATGCAGGGCGCGCGATGTCGTTGGCAGTGGACTTCACGATTGCATATAGCGGACGTCTTTGGCTGGGCGGGGCGAAGCCTGATGCGTCGCGCACTGGAAGACTGGCCGATCGTTCAGGCCGATCGACCTTCGTCGCAAGAAGGATCGCCTGACATCTCGTTCGTAATCGGGCATCGCGGGCGGGAGCGTCTTCCGCTGCTGCTCGCGACCCTCCGAAGCATTGCAGGGCAGAGCGCCGTGAGGCCCGAGTGCATCGTTGTGGAGCAGTCGCCGGCCCCCGAGGTGAAGCAGGACCTGCCGAGTTGGGTGCGGTACGTTCACGATGCGTCTCCGGCGGAGTTGCCTTACAACCGCGCTCGTACGTTCAACATGGGCGCAAGGGTGGCTAGTTCGCATTTCCTGGTGTTCCACGATAACGACATGCTCGTGCCTCGCGACTACTCGATAGAGATGCTTCGCCTCGCCGCTGAGGGGTGGGAGGTCATCAATCTAAAGCGGTTCATCTTCTATCTTGACGAAACGACCACGCAGACCATCGTCTCCGGAACACGGCGTCTGTCGGCTGCAACCCCCATGAGCGTCATCCAGAACGCGGAAGGCGGTGGAACCCTGGGATGCTCACGGAGTGCATTCGTTGACATCGGCTGCTGGGACGATGAGTTCGTCGGATGGGGTGGAGAAGACAATGAGTTCTGGGAGCGGGCAGTGACCAGGAGGTTCTGGCCTTATGCATACTGCCCATTCGTTCATCTCTGGCACGAGGATCAGCCCGGGAAGACGAGCGGCGACGCCGATGGCACCACTCGATACCAAGCGATGACTGAGCGAACCCCGGCCGAGCGCATAGAGGCTCTACTCGCCCGGACCGATCGTTCGACTGCCATGCAAGCCGAACAGGAGAGATTCTGATGTGCGGCATCGCCGGCTGGTGGGCTCGCGACGCGGACGCGGTTCCTGACGAGGCGGCGCTTCGATCGGTTGCCGCC
>CAWHHZ010000008.1:0-497061 GCA_963829355.1 uncultured Acidobacteriota bacterium | reverse complement strand
GCCGGTCTGCACACTCTTCGCATCAAATATCGTAAGGCTGAGTCGAGCCTGAAGAGATGAGGGAATGATGAGCAAACGATCAGCGCGGGAAGTCCTGGACGATCACCTTCGGCTGTCGCTCGACAAGGACATCGAGACGGATCTGGAGAGAAACTTTGCGGAAGATGTCGTTCTGCTCACAGCGTACGGGTTCTTCAGGGGAATTGAAGGAGTGAAAGAGAAGGCTGAGCTCCTGGAGAGGCAGTTGCCCGGAGGCCGCTGGCATTACCTGAACGTCATGGTCGATGAGGAGATGGGGTTTCTCGAGTGGACCGCGGAAGCCGACAACGGCGCGCGTGTCGAAGATGGTGCGGACTCGTACATCATCCGCGACGGCAGGATCCGCGCGATGACCATTCACTACACGGTGATCGAGCCCGACGAGTAGCTGGTGAGGATCGCGACGGGAAACGCCGAGAGCAGATCTCCCAGACGGAGAGATCCGGCGGAAGCTCCGGTGATGGCGGAGATCCATTCGGAGGGAGCGCCTTCGGGAAGCCGGATTGTGGTGTCGCCCCAGATGTCCTCGCCGAGCGGGAACCGAGAGTCGCTTTGGCAGAGAGTGGCGCTCTGTGCGGGAGCGACGACCAGGACCCACCGATCTCCGGAGCGCCGTGCGAAGGCGATGACGTGTTCCTGCCGGGCGCCAACGACGCTCAGGGGCAGATACTCACCGGACATGAAGAGCTCCGGATCGGAACGGCGGGCTGCGAGAGCTCTCCATGTCGTGAAGAGCTTGATCCGGCCATCGCTCCAGGTTTCCTTCAGGCTCGCGATCAATTCTGCGATACCGGTGTCTGCACCCGACTGGATTTCGGAGAGCGCTCGTCGTCTCAGCTCATAGTCGACCGGCCGCCTGTTGTCGGGGTCGACCAGCGAGAGGTTCCACATCTCGGATCCCTGGTAGATGTCGGGGATGCCCGGGGAGGCAATCTTCAGGACGGTCATGGCGAGTGAGTTGATCATCCCGTGGAACGCGACCGTTTCCTCCAGCTCATGCATTTCCTGCCGGAAACGTGAATCGGTGATCACTTTCGTGATCCAGTCGATCGTCGCCTGTTCCCACTGCTCATCGATCGCGGTCCAGTGCGAATGCACCTTCGCCTCCCGCAGCACCTTTGGAACGTACTCGGCGATTCTTGCGGCGTACGTTTCGTGTTCCGCTTCGGACAGCGGCCACGTCCCGATGACCGACTGGAGCAGCAACCACTTTTCCGGATCGGAAGGAGCTGGGCCGGAATCGGTGTCGATCGAGCTGTAACGCGAGGACCAGGTGCCGAACAGACGAAGCCACTCTTCCGGTGTTTCTGAGAGAACGTCGATTCTGCAGCGAGTGTCCTCCCCGCGCTTTGTGTCATGAGTCGAGGTGGCGCTCAGTGTCCGTGGTGTGATCGAGAGCCGCCGCTGGTTGAGCTCGTGAAACGCCTCGATCGCTCCGGCGGGGATGATGGGCTCCGAGCCGACCTCGTTCAGCGAAGCGAGCGGTGTGTAGACGTACAGCGCCGTATCCTCCACGCCTTTTGCGGTGACGGGACCCGTGAACTGCTGGAGCCTCATGGCGAATCTCAACCACTCCTGTCGCTGTGGATCATCTTCGGTATCGAGCCGGAGAACCTTGTGAAGAAACTCCAGCGCGGTGATGGACGCGTCGTCCTGAAGATGATCGCGAGCATCGCTGACCGCCCGCTCGAGAATCTCGAGATCCCGATGCAGGATCTCCTCCCCACGGATGTATGTGCGGTAAACCGGCAGCGACGCGATGAACTGGACGAATGCCTCTTCGAGGCTGCTGAGCGGCAGATCTCTGGCGTAGCGATCATTGGCAGTGAGGTGCGCGAAGCGCTTCATGAAATTGTTCAACTCGCCGCGGAACAGTTCTCGGATGACACGGATCTTCGATTCCCGCGCGACCTGCTCAAAGCCTTGAGCCCGCTCACTTCCCGGAATGCGCGGTCGAGTGTGGCGAAACCCTCCGACGAGACGAGAGCCCGGTCGATGGCGGTGGCAAGCTCGTAGCCCGTCGTACCGCGGTACCGGAATGTCTCCGGCATCTCTTCGTTCTCGCCCAGAATCTTTTCGCTGACGACGAGGGTGTCTGGCGCGATCTGATCGAGTCTGTCGCCGAGCATGGCGAGGTATCCGGTCGGATCGAACAGACCGTCCACGTGATCGAGGCGGAGCCCGGTGATCGATCCCTTCTTCACTAGATTGAGGACGAGCTCGTGGGTCGCGTCGAAGACGGCCGGATCGGAAACTCGGATACTGACCAGATCGGTGATGTCGAAGAACCGGCGATAGTTGATCTCTTCCGCTGCATTCCTCCAGAAGCTCAGGTTGTACGACTGTTCATCGAGGATCGTGTCGAGCTCGTCGAACGATTCGGGATCTCCTCTCTTCCCGTTGAGAAGCTCGAGGACACGATCGAGCGAGTGTCGCAGCGAATCATTCTCGTTCACGAGTACACAGATGGTCTGTTGCAGCGACTGAATCTCCTCGGCGGACGGGAAATCGGTGTCGGGACGTTCCCATTTGCCGAGGGCGACGAGAAGTGGCTCGATCGCTTCGGCCGCGGCGTGATCACCACGTCTGTTCAACCGGTCGCGAATCGCCTCGAGAATCCTGACGTAGGAGGCGAAGTTCAGAGGAAGCCGGCGCTCGTAGTACTGAATCAGAAATGCGCCTTCTTCGAAGACGATACGGATTTCCTGATCCTCCAGGACTTCCCCGTACGGTCGTCCGAGGATGGGCAGGAGCACCTTGTCGGACAGGTTCTCCCGGACATCATCGGAGCTCCAGTCGACGTCGAAATAAGACGCGTAGGGCGAATCTGGCCCCTGGCGGAGAACGTCTGACCACCAGGGGCTCTGGGCACTCGCCGCCATGTGATTCGGGACGATGTCGACGAGGATTCCCAGGCCCGCGCCGCGAGCAGCCTCGACGAGCTCATGGAAGTCCTCGTCCCGGCCCAGCTCCGGGTTGAGCCGTGTCGGATCAATGACGTCGTAGCCGTGAGTGCTCCCTTTCCGGGCCTGAAGGATAGGCGAGGTGTAGATCGTCGAGATGCCGAGCGAGCGGAGATAGTCGACTTGTGCCATGAGATCGCCGAAACGGAAGTCAGCATTGAGCTGAAATCGATATGTTGCGATCGTCACCGCCCCTCCTCGAGCCGTTCGGGTACCCGGATATCGAGTCGCTCGCCGAGCTCGCGAAATCTGCGCACCCACTCCTGATCATTTTCATCGTAGGAACCTGCCATGGATTCCACCAGCGCCGCGTTGTCTTTGAGGATCGCGTGGTAGGAGGTCTGTATCCGCCATGGGTCGATCGGGATCGGAAGCTCGTCTGCCACGTCGAGGAGTCGCTCGAGCTCGCTCAGCAGATCGAGCGACTGGGGAATCTTCTGGAATCGCGCTCCGATCGATCGGAGCCGTTCTTCGAACGGGAAAGTGATCGTCTCCCTGTCGAGCTCGATCGACGCCATTTTCGCGTCGCGCACCAGGTTCTGCACTCTCGCAAGGTCGATCTCGTCTTCTTCCAGCTCCTGGCGGAGCTGAACATTGATCGACAACTCCGTGGCCAACTGCATCGACCGTGGGAACGGGATACCGGTCTCCGCGTGAAAACGCATGAGCGGCACGTATTGATCGTAGAGCTGGCGGTAGAGCGTCTCCGATTCGGAGAGTGTGCGCGTCCAGATGGAGTTCAGCACCCGTCGCTGTTCGTCCCGGAAGAGTGACTTGATCGAGAAGCTGAGATCTCCGAGATCCTGGTCGAGCGCGCGGATGACGGCGGGAAAATCGGCGCGGGAGAATGATTCAGTCAGATCCGAAACGAGCTTCGAATACTCTTCCTGCCCCTGGTATGCCCGGACGCCTCCGGACACGCTGAGGTCGCCGAGATACAGCACGCCGTATGAGAATTCCGCTTTCTCGCGCGTGATGTGAGAGGTCACGCGGAGGTGTCCAGCTTCGACACGGGAACGGCCGGAGCTGATCGAGTGATGATCGAGTCGCTCGACCGTATAGCAGTAAATGTCATCCTTTTTTCCGAATCGGTCGAACAGCGAAAGTACAGCGTAGTGGGCTGCGACGCGGCGAAGATCGACGATCGTGGAGCGGATCCACTTTTCGTAGATCTCCCGCCCATTCTTGTACTCCGGGATGTTGCTCTCGGCAACTTCGAGTCGGTCGAGCATCTCCGGCTCGAGGTCGTCTCCTGACAGCATCTGTGCGAGCTGAATCACACGCGCCGCGTACTGGATGACCTGAACCGTTTCGATTCCTGAGAGATCATTGAAGAACCATCCGCAGCTCGTGTACATGAGCATCGCGTGACGCTGCAGCTCCATGAGCTCGAGCACCCGGATCTTTTCCTCGTCCGAGAGTGAGTGCGAGGCGTGCCGATCGAAGAATCGCGCGACCACCTCCGCACTTCGATCCAGCACGATCTCGATATAGTCGTCGCGCGCCGCCCATGGATCTCTCAGCAGTTTTGCAGCTTCCTGCTCATAGAGTGGGGACACGCGGTCGCGCAGCCAGTCGAGAGCCTCGCGAAGCGGTTGGCGCCATTTCTGATCCCAGCTTTCGTCTCCGCCGGTATGGCATCCGCAGTTGCTCCGCCACCGTTCCACCCCGTGCGCGCAGCTCCACGAGGTGTCCTCGGCGATCTCGACTTCCCACTCCGGCGGGTGCTTCTCGAGATACTCGCCATAGATCGTGAGCTCGACGTCGTCGTCGCGATCGATGGTCTCGAGAGCAAACGCGAGAGCCATGTCACCGTACCGGTGATGATGTCCGTATGTCTCGCCGTCTGTGGCAATGTGAACGATCTGAGGCCAGTCCCGCTCGGGTCTGAATGCCTGTTCGAGCCTCGACGCCAGATACTCCCCTCGCTCGAGGAGATTCTCGAAGGCGATCGCTCGTGAGATCGGACCGTCGTAGAAGAAGAGGTTGATCGACCGTCCGGAGGGAAGGTTTGCGACGTATCCCCGCGTCGGGTCGATACCCTCCTGTTTCGTCTCCTGCCAGTCCTCATCGCCGATCCTGCGGAAACGCGCGGCCTGATGCGGCTCGAGAATCGTGAAGGCGATGCCGTGCTCGGCGAGCACTTCCAGTGTCTCGGTGTCGACAGCGGTCTCAGGAAGCCACATTCCTTCCGGCTTCCGGCCGAAGCGCTTCTCGAAATCGCGGATTCCCCAGCGCACCTGTGTGACCTTGTCGCGCAGGTTGGCGAGCGGCATGATGACGTGGTTGAACGACTGCGCGATCGCGGAGCCGTGGCCGCTGAAGCGCTCGCGACTCCGCCGGTCGGCGTCGATGACTCGTTCGTAAGTATCGGGCGCCGACTCTTCCAGCCATGCGAGGAGAGTGGGGCCGAAGTTGAAGCTGATTCTCTCGTAGTTGTTGACGATCTTCTCGATCGTCTCTTCACGGCCGAGGATCCGGGAGGCGCTGTTCGGGCGATACGATTCGGCGCTCACGCGCTCGTTCCAGTCGTGATACGGGTGAGCAGAATCCTGGAACTCGACTGCTTCGAGCCACGGGTTCTCACGCGGCGGCTGGTAGAAATGGCCATGAATGCATAGGTAGCGGTTCGTCATAAACGTCTGTTCTTCTCCTGTCGTCGGGTAATCGGCCAATTCTGTAATTGCGATTCCGATACCCGATCAGTGAAACGAATTTGAATTTCGACGGCTATTTTCTCAGGCGCGTGTTGCGATCTCATAGATCGAGAAGGAGTGACGTGCGAGATCAGCTTCGCTGTGACTCGCCGAGCCGGGGAGGGACCATTCCGGAGCGGAGCTGTCGAGAAGTCTGCGAGCCGAGCCGGTGTGGGCGGCGATTGCGGCTTCGCCGAAGTTGAAGCTGATCATGATCGACGGGCCCTGACCCGAGCGTCGTACGAGATCGAGTCGGTCTCCCGATCTTTGCACTTCGGTCCATTTCCGGTCGGTTTCCCTCAGTGCCGCGTGACTGCGTCGCAACTCGAGCAATGTTCTGTAGAGATCATGCATGATCGCCGATCGTTCACCGGGCGTGCGGGAGTGATCGACCTTCGAGCCCTCGAATGTCTCGGAGCTCTGCGGATCGGGTGCTTCGCCCTTCCACGCGAATGCAGCGAATTCCTTCTTTCGCCCCTCGCGGACCCCTCGCACGAGATCCGGATCGGAGTGGCTCGTGAAGTAGAGGAATGGCGAGGTCGCGGCGTACTCGTCTCCCATGAAGATCAGCGGCAGAAACGGAGAGAGAAGAAGCAATCCGGCGGCGAGCTTCTGTTTCTCGAACGCGATCAGCTCGCCGAATCGCTCGCCGAGCATCCGGTTCCCGACCTGGTCGTGATTCTGGATGGCGACCACGAACCGTGATCCGTCGAGGTTCCCGGCGGGCGCGCCGTGGCGGCGGTTACGATGCTGCGAGAATCTGCCGTCGTAAACGAAGACATCGCGGATCGCTCTCTCGAGGTGATGGAGATCTCCGAAGTCCTCGTAGTAGCCGTCCTGCTCCCCCGTCAGCAGAGAGTGAACGGCGTGGTGGAAGTCATCGCTCCACTGCGCATCGAGGCCGAATCCTCCGCAGTCCGGTGAACGGAGCAGCTTGGGATCGTTCAGGTCACTCTCCGCGACGAGATGGAGTGGCCGGCCGAGCTCTTCCTCGAGTCGTGCCGTACGATCGGCGAGCTCCTGGAGGAAGGGACGTGCGGAATTGTCGAAGATGGCGTGAACCGCGTCGAGTCGCAGCCCGTCGACATGAAAATCGCGGAACCATGAAAGAGCGCTCTCGATGAAGTAGTCGCGCACGCCCTCGTTCCAGGCATCGTCGAAGTTCAGCGCGTCTCCCCACGGCGTGTTGTAGCGGCTCGTGAAGTATGGCGCGAACTGCCCCAGGTAGTTTCCCTCGGGGCCGAGGTGGTTGTAGACCACGTCGAGAAACAGAGCGAGTCCGTGCTCGTGACAACGATCGGCGAGCCGCTGGAGAGCCTTCGGACCGCCATAACTGTTTTGAACCGCCCATTGATAGACCCCGTCGTACCCCCAGTTCCGCTCGCCGGGAAACTGGGCCAGGGGCATCAGTTCGATCGCCGTGACTCCGAGCTCCCTGAGTCGCTCGAGATGAGGCTCGATCGCATCGAGTGTTCCCTCGGGAGTAAAGGTCCCGACGTGGAGCTCGTAGAAGACCAGATCGCGCCGCGGGACTCCTCGCCACGCCTGATCGTTCCAGTTGAAGTCGAGGTCGACGACGGCGGATGAGCTGTGCACGCCGTCGGGTTGCGAGCGCGAAGCCGGATCAGGAAAGAAATCAGATTCGCCGACCGAGAAGAGATAACGATCTCCGGCCCGGGCTCCTTCGGCGAAGACCTCCCAGTAACCGCCATCGACACGGCTCATGAAGAGATCCCGGGTCTTCTCCTCCGGACTCAGCCGCAGCGTGGCCTTGCGGCACTCTGGCGCCCACAGGCGGAAGAGAACCCCCTCCGCCGCGACATGGGCCCCTGGTCCACCGCCGTCTCCTTTCAAGGCACTCCTACTTTTCATGCACGAGGAAGATGGCGCCGAGGGGCGGCAGAGTCAGATTCAGGGCATTGTTTCTCCCGTGGATCTGGACGGGAGCCGTTTCGACGCGACCGAGATTTCCCATCCCGGTCCCGCCGTAGATCTCTGCATCACTGTTGAAGATCTCCTTCCAGAAGCCGCTCCTGGGAACGCCGATCATGTAGTTCCGCCTGGGCACCGGAGTGAAGTTGAAGATCGCGATCACGGCATTGCCCGCCTTGTCCTTGCGGAGGAAGCTGATCACGCTCTGTGCCGAATCATTCGCATCGATCCATTCGAATCCGGCAGGGTCGTTCTCGATCTCGTGCATGGCGCTATAGTCGCGATATACGGAGTTGAGGTCCGCGACGACCTTCTGGATACCGCGATGTGAGGCGTTCTCGGTCAGATGCCACTCGAGGCTCGAATCGTGGTTCCACTCCGCTCGTTGTGCGAGCTCACCGCCCATGAAGAGAAGCTTCTTTCCAGGCTGCGCCCACATGTACGAGTAGAGAAGCCGCAGATTTGCGAACTTCTGCCAGTCGTCTCCCGGCATCTTGCCGATCAGTGATCCCTTTCCATGCACGACCTCATCGTGCGAGAGAGGAAGCATGAAGCTCTCGGTATACGCGTAAATCAACCGGAAGGTCAGCGAGTTGTGGTGGTGTGGCCGGAAGAGCGGATCTTTCTGCATGTAGGTGAGGGTGTCGTGCATCCACCCCATGTCCCACTTCATCCCAAAGCCGAGTCCTCCGAGGTAGGTCGGGCGCGAGACCATCGGCCATGCGGTCGACTCCTCAGCGATCGTCTGGATGTCGGGATGATCCCGGTACAGATCGGTATTGAGCCGGCGCATGAACTCGATCGCGTCGATGTTCTCGCGGCCGCCGTACTTGTTCGGGATCCACTCGCCCTCTTTTCTCGAGTAGTCGAGATAGAGCATCGAGGCGACGGCGTCGACGCGGAGTCCGTCGATGTGGAACTTGTCGATCCAGTAGGCGGCACTCGACGCGAGGAAGCTTCGGACTTCGTTGCGCCCGTAGTTGAAGATGTAACTGTTCCAGTCCGGGTGATACCCCTGCCGCGGATCGGCGTGCTCGTACAGATGTGTACCGTCGAAATACGACAAGCCGTGCTCGTCGGAAGGGAAATGGGAAGGGACCCAGTCCAGGATGACGCCGATGTCGTTCTGGTGCAGGTAGTCGACGAGATACATGAAGTCCTGCGGCTTACCGTAACGGCTGGTGGGGGCGAAGTAGCCGGTGGTCTGGTAGCCCCATGAGCCGTAGAACGGATGTTCCATGAGAGGAAGGAACTCGACGTGCGTGAATCCCATCTCCTTCAGGTACTCGGCGAGCTTGGGAGCCGCCTCCCGATAGCCGAGAGAGCGGCCGTTCTCCTCCGGAATCCGCATCCAGGAACCGAGATGGACCTCGTAAACGGAGACGGGAGCGTCGAGCGCGATCTTCTCCTTTCTCGTTCGCATCCATGCGTCGTCGTTCCATTCGTAATCGAGATCGGTAACGACGGATCCCGTGTGCGGGGGTGTCTCGTGCATGAAGCCGAAAGGATCGGCCTTGTCGACCGAGTAGCCGGCGTCGCGCGATCGGATGTGGTACTTGTAGCGCGATCCGACCGTGACGTCCGGGATGAAGCCCTCCCAGATCCCCGAGCTCCCTCGGGGGCGGAGGTGCCAGGCGTCCTTGTCCCAGTCATTGAAGTCGCCGATCACCGAGACCAGCTCGGCATTCGGTGCCCATACGGCAAAGAATGTTCCTGTCTTGCCGTCGTGCTCCATGGGACGGGAACCGAACTTCTCGTAGAGCCGGTAGTGAGTACCTTCGTTGAACAGGAAGATGTCGGCGTCCGTGATCGGGGTTGGAACGCCGTCGATCACCTGAATCGTGCTCGCGGATCCTTTCGGGTTGGCAACAGGCCTCGAGTCTGCCGCGGAAGATCCGCTGCTGGTGACGGAGGTCGCGGCCGCGACTGCGTTGTTCGGCGGAGTCGCGGAGTTTTCGTTCGTCGAGGAGCTCGACGCGGCTTCGGTTCCTGCAGAAACGTCCTGGCTGGACGTGGATTTACGGTCTCGCTTGGTTGCGGGCTTCTTTGCCGTCTGTTTTGCGGAGGTCTTCCTGCTGCCAGCCTTGCTGGGCGTTGCTTTCTTTGATGAGCTTCTTCGACGACGAGCGTTTTGCGGGGGTCTTCCTGGTCGCCGACTTCTTCGATGCCGATCTTTTGCGGGCGCCTTGCCGGACGATTCGCTATCGTGTCCAGTCGTGCTTTCCGGCTTCGGCGCGTCGTTGTTCCGTTCTTCGTTCACGTTGCTCCTCGTATGACAATGGGTGGGAGTTCTCACTGATCCGCGGCTCGTTCAGCGGCGGATCATTCGATATGCTGTCAGTATTACCTGCAAGCGTGATGCAGCCCGGAGAGGATTTCTGATGAACCGTATGATCGCGATTCTGTTTTTGACATCGTTGCTCGTCGGGGGATGTGCCGCTGACGATCCCGAATCGGCGGCGACAGAGACGTCTGACACCGCCGTAACTGAAGACTCGAAAGACTTTGCGACGAGAGTCGGCGACACCGTCGGTACGGCCACCGCGAAAGCTGACGAGTTGCGCGAGGACGAGAACGAACGGGTTGACGACGTCAATCAGGCGATGGACGAGTAGCAGTCGTCAGTCCACAGTCGACAGTCAACAGTCGTGGGTCGTGATCGAGAGCTGTGGGACGACGCGATGCGTCGAGGCGGACTCGACGAAACTGTCATTCCGAAGGAGCGGCTTCATCGCGACTGAGGAATCTGGGCGGGTGATGGGCGATGCCAGCACGACGACGATTCCCTCCACCCAGATTCCTCGCTGCGCTTCGGAATGACAACACCCTGTCTTCGAGTAGCCAAAGATGAGTTTCTCGTTACCCCGGGTCCTTCGCCATTCTCGGCGGTACTCCGACGACTGACGACTAACGACTGACGACTGTTGACTGACATAGACTGACGACTGTTGACTGACGACTGCCCTCACATTTTTCTGACCGCGGCGAGGATACCGTGTCCGGCGTTGAATTCGACGCTTTTCGGTCGGGAGGGCAGTTCGTACTCGAAGGTTTGCTCGGCTTGTCTGACCACGGCCGTGACGGTCGCGACCTGCCCCGAAGCAAGCTCCATTCGGATCGGAACGGGTGTGACGAAATCGGCCGGAACGTCCGTCTTCTTCACGCGGACCGTCACCGTGTAGGTCCCCTTCGCGTTCGCTGAACGAGGATTGTCGACGGCGTACTGGAGGGTCGGGATATCGGAACGATAGATCCACTGGTCGAAGAACCAGCTCCAGTCTCCGGGATAGTGCTTCTCGAGAATGCGCTGGAGGTCCTCGGTCGTGGCAGATTCTCCCGAATACGTCGCCAGAAAGTCTCTCATGACCGTGATGAAACCATCCTCTGAGCGCGTCTGGTTCAGGAGCATGGTTCGAAGCATGTGGATCACCAGCGGGCCCTTGTAGTACGACTGAATGATGTATCCGCCCGGCATTTCTGCGGTTCCGGCGCGATAGCCGACATCGATCGCACCGAGGCGGCCTCGCGAGTTGTCGTTCATCTCGATCAGCCAGGGGCGAGAGAACTTGCTGTAGGCCCCTCGCAGTGAGCCGTTCAACATGTTCGTGTAGACGTCGAGGATCTCCTCGAAGGTCTTCCCGTCGTCGTTCATCGCTGCCTGGACGAACATCATGGCCGCATATTCGGCGAACGATTCGCTCAGCCACTGGTCGCGGTAGGTCTGCCAGCCAACCTCGTGCCCCCACCACTGGTGCGCCACCTCATGAGCCCTGAACAGCTCCGACGCGCCCGGGTGCTCCGAGTCGAACGTTTCCTCGGACATGTGGAGAAAGCCGTCGAAGGCCTGTCCGTGGCTCGCTGCGATCGATGTCACGTATAAGGTGTCATTCGAAAGAGGGCGATCGAAAAGCCATGAGAAGAACCTGGTGCTGTTCGCGACATCGGCAGCGACGTTGCCGATCATGTCGCCCCGGCCGAGACCCATCACCGGACCGAACGCGACGACGTTGGTCGATTCCTCCATCTCGATCTCTTTTGTCTTGAAGTCCTTGCCCACGGCGAATGTGACCATCGGGGTCGGTTTCGTGATGCTCCAGACCGTCGTTTCACTATCCGGTCCCCTGCGCGTGTCGGTCTTGCTGCCCATCGCGTAAACGTCGTACTTGAGGGGCGCCGTGAGCTCGAGCTCGGCGGTATGGTTCTCGAGATAGTTCGTGGAAATGGTGGGATACCACGAGTTGCCGCTTACGTAGTTCGTGATCTCGAGCTCGTATTCGACCGTAACTTCGACCGGTTCTCCCTTATGGAGTGCATCGGGGAAGAGAACGAGCAGGTCTTCGTCATAGAGATCATTGTCGAGAGAGAACGCTCTCTTTCCGCGATGATCGCGAAGATAGTCCAGCGTTTCTCCGTCCGGTCCGGTGACTTCGCTCACCTTGGCGTAGGGGTGCAGAGTGAAGTGGAGGGATGTCATCCCCTCGTTCAGGGGGACTGTCGTGACGGTCGAGGTGAATTGAGCGTTGATCGGATTCGTCCGACTCTTTCCTACGGATGAACCGCGCCCTCGACGAGTGAGATCGGCGCGAACCTGAAGATGCTCGAGCCGCGCACGTGGCTCGAATGTTTTGGCGGGACGCCCGCCACGCAGTTGCTCTTCCTTCTGGTCCAGGCTGATCCACACCTCCGGGTATCGCCGGTTCAGATGGACCACCTCGATCTCTTCCGATTGCTTCTCGTCGGAGGTGAAGCGGACCCAGTCCCATCGGTCCGTCTTCATGTCGACGAGAGAATAGCGGTCGCCCGGATCGGTGAGTGCCGCGATGATCCGCGCGTCCGGGTCGATCCCGCCGAGCTCGATCAGAGTATCGTGACGCTCGGTCGTGATGGGATGAGCCTTCCACTCTTCCGCGGACGCTGGAATCAGATTGTCGAACGGCATTGCTGACGACCGGAGAACGAGGGTGTTGAAGGAGAGCTGCAGGTCATTCAGTGAGGAATCTCCAGCCATTCTTCGCAACTGGGCCAGCTCGACCCGGTCAGGAACCGCCATCGACATCGTCCCGGACCCCTCGAAGAGCAGTCCCGTCGTGACACCGCGGACCGGTTTCATGAAGCGAAGTGTCCCCGACGTCAGGTTCCACCTCGCCTGATCGATTGTGAAGCTGAGACCGTCCGCGGGAACCGGCACGGTCCCGGAAGAGAACTGCCACTGCTGGAGACCCTCCCAGTCGGCTCGGGTGAAGGTAGCGGCACCGACAACAGGCGCGGCAGTCAGAAGCAGGATCAGGGCAAGTAGCTGCCATGCTGTGGTTTTTTTCATGTTGCGCCTCCAGTCGAGGGTGTGGTCGAACTTCCAATACTACCCCATTGTAAGAGGTGTTTTGACGGCTCGAGTCGACGGGAACTACCTTCGCCCCCGGACCACCGATCACAAAACTGTCAACCTGGGCGTCAGCGAAGGATCGCGTACGAAATGACTCGACTGAAATTGCCCGGGGCTCAGGGCGAGGATAACGGAACGCGATCCTTCGCTGGCGCTTCTAATGACACCACTTCTAAACCCCTCACAACAAAGGACTGTCATTCCGAAGCGTAGCGAGGAATCTGGGTGGGGGACGGTACGCAGCAACCTCCCCCCAGAGACGGGTGAGTCATTTCACTCCATTGGCGAAGCGAAGCGGCGTCATTCCGACAGCCGAGTCATTCTCCGAGCTGACGACTGACGACTGCTCTCCTCAGGGGCAATCTTCGGAGCGGCGAAATCGGCGGCAATCTGCTGCCATCGCTGCCTCTTTCTCTCCAGTCTCCTATAATCCGCTTCGTCTGAAGGAGGACCCGCTACATGAGGAAAGTCACGCGTCTGCTTCTGATTCTCACCCTGGCGTTGTCAGCAGTGCCGGCAACGGCCGGGATCGAAAGTCCCTCCGAATATCTCGGGATCGAGATCGGCAGCGACCGCACTCTCGCGGACTATGGTCAGATCAAGGAGTACTTCAACGCCCTCGATGCGGAATCGGATCGCGTGGAGGTCGTCTCCCTGGGAGAGACCACGCTCGGACGCGACATGATCATGGCGGTCATCTCTTCGGCTCGCAATATCGAGACGCTCCCTCAGATCCGTGAGACCGCGGCCAGACTTGCCGATCCCAGGGGCATCGATCCCGAGGAGCTCGAGAGGCTGGCCAATTCGGGCAAGACCGTCGTTCTGGTCACCTGCAACATCCACTCGACCGAGATCGCCTCGTCGCAGATGGCGATGGTGTGGGCACACGAGCTTGCCACCGCGCCGGAAGGCTCGAGGATGGCGTCGTGGCTCGACGACGTGGTGCTGCTTCTCGTCCCGTCGCTCAATCCCGACGGTCAGCAGATGGTGGTCGACTGGTATCGCATGCACAAGGGAGATGAGTTCGAGGGTGGCTGGATGCCGTGGCTCTACCATCCCTACGCCGGCCACGACAACAACCGCGACTGGTTCATGCTGACGCAGAAGGAGACGAAGGCTCTCAATCACGCGATCTACCATGAGTGGTTTCCTCAGATTTTCGTCGATCATCACCAGATGGGCAGTACGGGTCCGCGGATGTTCATCCCGCCGTTTGCCGATCCGCTCGATCCCGACGTTCATCCGCTCATCTGGCGTGAAATTCAGTTGATCGGAAGCGCGATGGCTTTCCGCCTCGAACAGGAACAGAAGTCGGGCGTGATCTTCGGCTATGGATTCGATGCGTATTGGCTCGGCGGGACGCGAAACACCGGATGGTGGAAGAACATTACGGGACTTCTGACAGAGACCGCCTCGGCGAAGATCGCGAGTCCTGTTTTCATTCATCCCACCGATCTCAGCGGCGGAGGGAAAGGACTGACCGAGTACAGGCCGCAGGTCAATTTTCCCAATCCCTGGGAAGGGGGGTGGTGGCGGATGAGCGACATCATCACCTACCAGCAGATCTCATCGAACGCTCTTCTCGAGACTCGCCTCCCGGTATCGACGCGGACTTTCTCAAAAACATCGTCGCGCGCGCGCAGAGCGCCATTAAACTCGGAGAGGGGCGCCTCGCATACCGCCTCCCACGGGATCAGCGAGACTGGCCCACGGCACTGAGGCTCGGACGATTGATGGCGGAGCACGGCGTCGACGTTGGAGTCGCGAAAAATGGCGATCTCTGGATTCCGCTGGCGCAGCCTTACAGCAGATTCATCGAGGAGATGCTCGCGTCGCAGACCTATCCGGAGGTCCGCATGACGGGCGCAGATGAGATTCTTGCTCCGTACGACGTTTCTACCTGGAGCCTTCCGCTTCTCATGAACGTGGAAGTCGAGAAGCGGAAGATGCCGTACGATGTGGAGACGACACCGCTCTCGACGACCGCTCGGGGCGTATGTCATCGCCAGAGGTGCGCGTGGCCAACGCGCCCTACTACGCGATCGGCCGCCATTCCACCGAGGCAACAAAGGTCGTGAATGCCGCTCTTGCAGCGGGGGTGAGTGTCTGGATCGGCGATTCAGTCGAGAATGATCTGGTTCAGGCTCCGGTCCCCCTTCGGCTCGAGGCCGGGACCTTCTACCTCGATGGCGCCACGCTCGGTGAGTACGGAACTGTTGCAGCGGAGATCGAGGTGCCGCTCATACCGGTCACGGGACTTCCGGCGCGACGTCACCAGCTACGATTGCCGAGGATCGGTGTCTACAAACCGTATTCGTATCCCTCGATCGATGAAGGCTGGACGCGGTTCGTGCTGGAAGAGTACGGCTTTCCGGTCAGCTCTCTCGATCACGGCTGCCGTCAAGGCAGGAGCAAACGAGAAACAGCGCCTGGTCCGGTCGTACGACGCGATCATTCTGCCCGATATCGACGCGAATCTGCTCGAGAAGGGACGCCGGAAGACCGAAGATGGAGAGATGAAATATGCTCCTCCTTATCCGGAGCCTTACGCAGGCGGATTGGGTGAGGAAGGTGTCGAAGCGCTGACCGCATTCGTGGAGGGAGGAGGAACCCTCATCGCGATGGCTGACGCGTCGGACTTCGTGATCGACAAGTTCAATGTGCCGGTCGTGAACTCCCTGGCGAAGGTGAAGAAGGATCAGTTCTCCGCGCCCGGCGCGATCCTCCTTACGAATGTGGATCAGGGGCATCCGGTGACGCTCGGCCTTCCCCCGACGCTACCGATCTTCCACGCCGGCAATCGCGCATTCTCGACCTCCGTACCGGGCTCCGAGACGGAACGTGAGATCCTGCTCTGGTACCCCAGGGAGGCGGATGAGATTCTTCTGTCCGGCTGGATCCGCGGAGAAGAGCGCCTCGCCGGGAGGGTGGCGGCGGTTGCGCTCGAGCAGGGAGAAGGAAAGATCGTTCTGTTCGGTTTCAGCCCGCAGAATCGCGCGCAGACTCACGGTACTTTCCCGCTGCTGTTCAACGCCCTCTACTGGAGTTCAGAGCAGTAAACCGTAGAATGCCAGCCCACACGGCGCCGATCTCAGTAGGCGCTGTCCCGAAAGGAGTTTTCATGTCAGATCAGACGAGCAGGAGCGAGCTTCGGAAGTACGCGGAATCTTCGCGGAAGGAGTTCGAGTCGCTCCTCGAGAAGTACGTAGAGATTCCGTCAATCTCTGCCGAGGACAGAGCGGAAGCCGGACATCGACAAGATGGCCAGGACCGCCGTCGATACGATTGAGCAATTCGGCGGCAAGGCGCAATTGATCGAAACCGAGGGCAATCCGATTGTCTTCGGACGTTTTCATTACTCCGACTCGGTGCCGACCGTGACGGTCTATAACCATCTCGACGTACAGCCGGCATCGATGGACACCGAGCCTTGGGAGCATGAACCGTTCAAGTTCATCAAGAAGGGAAAGCGCTATCTCGGTCGCGGAACGACTGATGACAAGGGGCCTGCTCTCGCAGTGCTCTTTGGAATTCGCGCGGCGGTCCAGCGTGGCGTGCCGCTGAATATCAATGTTCTGTGGGAGCTCGAGGAGGAGATCGGTTCCCCGAGTTTCGAGAAGGCGCTCAAGGCGAACAAGTCTCTGGTGTCGACTGATTCAGTGATCGTGTGCGACACGATCTGGGTATCGAGAAAGAAGCCGGCCTGCCCTGCCGGGCTCCGGGGAATGCAGGCATTCGAGTTCGTGCTCGAGACCGGCAAAACCGACATTCATTCCGGTACGACTGGCGGTGTGGCCAGGAACCCTCTCGCGGAGCTCATGCAGATGGTTTCCGAGATGCACGATGCCCGGACAGGACGGGTGAAGATCAAGGGCTTCTATGACGACGTGAGAAAGCTTTCGAAGAAGGAAGCCGACGATTTCAGGAAGTCCGGATTTTCGATCACTGATTTCAGGAAGGCTCACAAGCTCCGTTCAACGAGGACTGATGACGACTTCGATGCGATGAAGCGTCTCTGGGCGCTCCCGACATTCGAGGTTCACGGCGTGGTCGGAGGTTACACAGGCCCCGGGATCAAGACGATCATTCCGCCAAAGGCCACACTGAAGATCTCGTGTCGCCTCGTTCCCGATCAGGATCCGAAGAGAATCCTGAAGCTGGTCAAGGACTGGGTGGCGGAGCGGTATCCCGACGTCAAGATCGTTCCGGAGAACCGGATGGAGCCGTTTTATGCGCCGATCGAAGGGCCGTTTCCCGATGCGGTGCGCCGGGCGATGAAGTTCGCTTTCGGCGCCGAGGCTGCCTTTGTACGTGAAGGGGGATCGATCGGAGCTGTGCCCTCGATGCAGAAGGTGCTCGACTGCCCCGTCGTGTTCCTGGGCCTTTCGCTCCCGGAGCACGGCTATCACGCTCCGAACGAGAACTTCGATTGGGACCAGGCATCAGGTGGCATGGTCGCGTTTGCGAAGTACTTCGAGGAGATCGCCACGAGCTCTGTCTCGTGATCCGGTTCCGTCATGGCGCGTGAAATGAGCCGGGGCGAGATCGACGAGCTGCTCTCCGGGCAGTTCGTCGTCCGCCTCGGATGCCATGAAGAGCACCAGAGCTACGTCGTTCCGGTAGCATGTGCCTGGGACGGTGAGGCGGTTGTGGGTTTCAGCTACGAGGGGCGGAAACTCACGGCGATGCGCAGAAACCGACGCGTTTGTGTGGAAGCCGACGAGGTCGAGCATTTCGGCAAGTGGAGGAGCGTGATCGGCTGGGGGCAGTTCGAAGAGCTCGCGGGGGAGGCGCGGGACCGTGCGAAGGAGCTTCTGGCGAGCCATCTGACGCCCCACGTCGAGGATGAGGAGAGCCGGCGACGGCTGGCCTCTGCGATGAGGGACGATCCTGCGCCGGTGGTGTTCCGTATCCGGCTCGATGAGATGACAGGGCGAGCTGAAGAGCGTTAGTACGTGCCGCGACCTGCTGGCCTTCCGTGAGCGTCAGAGCTCCAGCTCCGAGGAGTTGAAGTCCTCACGCCGCGGACGAATGGCCGGAGGCGTTGCTTCAGCGTTCCTCTCGACACGCTGGGGCGGCTGGCCTACCATTGCCCAAATCATTGTCGGGAGGGCGCATGCATTCGAAACACACACAGGAAACCCCTGCGGTGGCGGAGCCGCACATACCAGCGTCGACGACGCTGCCGGAGATCACAGTCAAGGCGGTGCTGCTCGGTGCGGCACTGTCGATCATTCTGGGCGCGGCGAATACGTACCTGGGGCTGCTCGTGGGGATGACGGTGTCGGCGTCGATCCCGGCGGCTGTGATCTCGATGGCGGTCCTGAAGCTTTTCCGGAACTCCAATATCCTCGAGAACAACATCGTACAGACCTCCGCCTCGGCAGGAGAGAGCCTGGCGGCCGGCGTGATCTTCACGATCCCCGCGCTGGTGCTGATGGGTGCCTGGACCGAGTTCGACTACTGGGAAACGACGATGATTGCCGGGTTCGGCGGCATCCTGGGTGTTCTTTTCACCGTGCCGCTGAGACGGGCGTTGATCGTCGAGGAGCCACTGCAGTTTCCCGAGGGTGTCGCGACTGCAGAGGTGCTGAAAGTGGGCGAGTCCGGAGGTGGGGTCGCCTACCTCGCGTGGGCAGGACTGATCGGCGGTATCTTCAAGCTGGGAGAGACGGGGCTGCGATTCTGGCGGGGATCGGTCGAATGGGCGACCTATGTCGGCGGCACCATTCTGTACGCCGGCACGAATGTCTCGCCCGCGCTCGTTGGTGTGGGATACATCGTCGGCCTCAACATCGCCGTCCTGATTTTCATCGGCGGAGCGATGAACTGGCTCGTTGCGATTCCGCTGTACGTCGCGATCGTGGGGGCGCCCGAGGGGCTTGACGCCGCGTCTGCCGCGGGCTCGATCTGGTCGGCGCAGACCCGCTACATCGGTGTCGGGTCGATGGTGGTCGGGGGACTGTGGGCGCTGATCAAGCTGCGCAAGAGCCTCGTCCGCGGGATCAAGTCGGGCTTCGCCGCCTATCAGGCATCCAAAACCCAGACCGAAGAAGTGGCGCGGACCGAGCGGGAGGTGCCGATGCAGTATGCAGGCATCGCCATCATCCTGTCGGTTGTTCCCTTGTTCTTCATCTTCGAATATTTCACCGGCAGTGTCGCAATCTCCCTCGTCATGAGCGTCATCATGCTGGTGGGCGGATTCCTGTTCTCGGCCGTCGCCGGATACATGGCGGGTCTGGTGGGATCGTCGAACAATCCGATCTCCGGTGTCACGATCGCGACGATTCTCTCCGCCTCCCTGCTTCTGCTGTTGATGATGGGCTCGGGAAACCCGAAAGGAGCGGCGTCGGCGGTTCTGATCGGTGCGGTGGTCTGTTGTGCAGCCGCAATCGCGGGCGACAACATGCAGGATCTCAAGGCCGGCTACATTCTCGGGGCGACGCCGATCAAGCAGCAGTTCATGCAGGTGGTTGGAGTGGCTGCCGCGGCGCTGGTCATGGCTCCGATTCTGACTCTGCTCCTCAAGGCATATGGTTTCGGTCCGGCGACGGCTGCCCGGCCCGACTCGCTTGCGGCTCCGCAGGCCACCCTCATGGCCTCAGTCGCGACCGGTGTGTTCGGCGGTGGATTGCCGTGGGACATGGTCATCATCGGCATGGTCGTCGCCGCGGGCGTCATCGTCACTGACGTGATTCTCGAGAAGCGCGGAAGCGAGTTCCGCACACCGGTGCTCGCCGTCGCGGTGGGTATCTATCTTCCGTTCGAGCTCGATGTGCCGATCTTTCTGGGGGGTGTCATCGCCTGGGCCGCGGGACGAGCATTCAGCCGGATGAACAGCGCGACGCAGGCCGATGGTGAGCTCTCGACGAGACTCGCGGACGCGAAGACCGTCGGAGAGCGCCAGGGGCTGCTGTTTGCTGCCGGCCTGATCACAGGAGAAGCTCTGATCGGGATCGGTATGGCCATTCCGATTGCGATCACCGAGAGAGCTGATGTGCTCGCTGTCTTTGGCGAGAAGAACTGGAGCATCGTCGGACTCATTCTGCTGGTGACCGTGATGTTCCTGCTCTACAGAGTGGCGGTGAAGCCGCTACGCTCCGCCTGATGCAGACTCGCGCCTGCCGGACCTGCGGGTCCGGCAGGCGATGATTCTCGGTTAAGCTCGGATCGAGCTTCGTGAGGTTGCGTGAGGTCGCGAGCCGCTGTAGTCTGCTGCTCCGGCAATGACTCCCGCGTCCCCAGATTCCTCCTCCTCGCCGCGCCGCATCGTTCTTCTCGAGCTCCTTCGTGACAAGGCGCGCCAGTTTCTTCTGGCGACGATCATCGTCACAGGAGTCGTCTGCGGCGTGGTGGCCGTCCTGTTCCACGAGCTCGTTCACCTTTTCTCAGAGTTGATGATTGAGCGGGCGGTTCAGACACCGATGCCGCTCCGCATCGTGATGGTCATTCTCGTTCCCGTCTCGGCTGCGGCCATTCTGGCCATGATCATCCGCAAATTCGCGCCTGGAGCCGGCGGAGCGAATCTCGCTCGCGTCCGGCTGGCTTATCACCGTGATCCGGGTTTGCTGAACATGCGAACGGTGCTCGTTACTTTCTTCCTGACACCTCTCTCACTCGGTTCCGGAGCGCCTCTCGGCCCTGAAAGTCCGACTGTGGTCGTCTCGAGCGGTCTGTCGATCGCGCTGTCGAGATTTCTTCATCTTCCCCGGCGCATCGTGAGAGGGATGATTCCCGTTGGTACCGCTGCAGGGATTGCAGCGATCTTCAACACTCCGATCACGGCGGTCGTGTTTGCCCTCGAGGAAATCCTGGGGACTGCGCAGCGGGGCGTTCTTGGTGGTGCGATCGTCGCGTCGGTGGCAGCCGCGGTCGTGCAGAGGCTGATGCTCGGAGGAGAGCCGTTACTCGGGGGTGTGACGGCCAGCTGGTCCGATGAGCGCGAGCTCGTTGGGTTTGCTCTGGTGGGCATCATCGCCGGACTCGTCTCGGGATGGGGCATCAGGCTCATGAAGAGCGGCCGGTCGAAGTTTGCGAGGGCGATCCCGAGCTGGCCGGTTCGGGCAGCCCTGGCGGGAGCGTTGATCGGCATCATCGGCCTGTTCGTACCGAGCATCTTCGGCGTGGGCTATGGCCCCATGAATGAGTGGCTTGCTGGAGGAGGATCTCTCGAGACCACGGGGGCGGCGTTTGCGGGTAAGACCGTGGCGTTCATCATCGCCGTCTGCGGAGGGCTGATCGGCGGCACATTTGCGCCGTCCCTGTTTGCCGGCACCGCGCTGGGAGCGGCCGTAGGACACGCTGTCGCCCTCATCCTGCCTGATGCGCCGATCAATCCTGGTGCTTATGCGCTGGTCGGCATGGGCGCCTTCTTCGCCGGACTGCTGCGCAATCCAATCGCTTCGGTCCTCATCGTGATCGAACTGACGCGTGACTACGACCTCATTCTGCCCTTGATGCTGGCGGTGGCGCTCTCGATCTCGATCTCGAGGAAGATCTCGAAGAGAAATCTGGTGGATCATCAGATGGGAGAAGAGGGATTCGTCGAGCAGGAGGCAGTCACCGATCCGACGATCCATCTAGCCCTCTCGGAGGTCATGAGCCGATCGCCGAAGGTCATGCAGCGAGATCTGTCTGTCCTGCAGGCGGTCCGCTCGGTTGCCGGGACCAGATATCACGTCTACCCGGTCGTCGATCGCGCGGGCGCGCTCGAGGGAATCGTGACGCGGGAGGAGCTCGACCGCGCTGCCCGCGAGGGTATCCTCGAAGAACCTCTCGCCAGTTTCATCGAGGACGCGCCGTATGCCCCGAGGGACTCCGAGCCGCTCGGGATTGCTCTGCGTGGACTGGCCCGCCACGGGCTGACGCGCTGTCCGGTAGTGGCGGGAGACGGCACCGGGCGTGTCGTCGGATTCCTGTCACCGACAGACATCCTCGCGGCGAGGCTGAGGATTCCGGACGAAGCTCTGGACGATACGTTCGCGTGAGGGTTCAGGAACTGCCGCCCGTCAGCTCTACATGAGGTGTTCGTTGTCGAGGACCCACTCGATCTTGTCGATCGTGACGATCCTCTCGAGGTACTCCCATATGGCGAGGACGTCATCCTTGTGGTGAAGCAGCGGCGCATCACCTTCCTTCAATGCATACTTGGCCCGGTTGTACCACTTGGTGGCTTCGACGGGATTCTGCTTCATGTATGAAAACGCCTGCTTGACGAGAAGGAGTGTGTCTTCATCGATCTTGCGATGCTGACGGATGACCTTCATCGTCGGCGAGCTGCCGCGTGCCTTGGAGGTCACTTTCTTGTCCCCTTTCGAGCGCTTTTTTTCCAGGGATTCGAAGTCGCGGCGGGCTTTGTCTCTCCGCAGAAGCAGTTCGATGCCATGTTGGATCGGCACCAGAGTCCTCCTCGAATCTCAATCCCGACAGATAGAGAAGTTTTCCGTCGGGGGAGGCGGTGGGGGACAACCGGCACCAGACGACCTCCGCACGGAATCTCAGCGGTTCCGCCGCACCAGGCACCCGGAACGAGACCGATCCGGTGGTTCCAGGCCTGATGGGCGAGGGATGCTGGGCTCGAAGACCCTTCTCAGCCAGGTCCAGAATGGTGACCGCCGATCCTCCAAACCCACCTTCGAGCGGCGGATCAATTAGATAGCGTTCGCAGCAGCGTGATTCCTGCACCTCGAGATCAGAAGACGACATTTCTGAAGAGTTTACAATCTCGAGGTGGATTTATGAACCCTCTCGAGACTGCCTCTGGTTTCATCCCTCAGCGCTTCTTGAGGAGAGCAAGCAGCGCAATCGTACCGAGCGCGCCTAAAACGAGCTCCCGATTTTCGTTGAGCAGGAGCGACAAACTCTGATTCTTCGCCCGGTCGTCGAAGGAACCGTGGGCGCCGTGGTCGCCTGACACGGGCTCGAAAAGGTTGTCCGGCCGGTCGGGGTCCTCCGGCTCGTCTGTCTGCTGAGATTTGAACCCGTTTCTGGCCAGGTAGTGGTCGCCTGCAGTGGGCATGAACTTGTTGCCCCAGATTGCCTTGAGGGCAGAGAAGCCGACAGTCAGTTCACGACGGTCGTGGTAAGCGCACCAGTAGATTGCTTCCGCGATGACCTCCGGCTGAAAGATCGGTGGAACCGGCTGCGCCTTGTTCGGCAGTTTGCTCCGGACCCAGCCGAATTGTGGTGTGTTGACTGCCGGGAGGTTCACCTGAGTCAGGCGCACATTGCTGTCGTCGTGGAGAAGTTCCGTGTAGAGCGAATCGTTGAACCCCTGGATGCCGTGCTTTGCACCGCAGTAGGCGGACTGCAGAGGGATTCCGCGATAGGCGAGCGCGGATCCAACCTGGACGATCTTGCCATGATCGCGCGGGATCATTCGATCGAGCGCAACCATCGTCCCCCATACGGTACCGAGATAGGTGACCTCGGTGACCCGCCTGAACTCATCGGGCTCGATCTGACGAACCGGAGCGAAGACGGAGGTCATCGCGTTGTTGATCCAGATGTCGATCGCGCCAAGCTCTTTCTCGATCTGATCGGCTGCGGCGTTGACCTGGTCGTAATCGGCAACATCGGTCGCGATCGGCAAGGCCGTTCCACCGAGGTTCTCGATCTCGCTGGCCGTGGCTTCGAGGCCTTCGGTTCCTCTCGCGAGCAGTCCGATCTTTGCTCCGGCTGTAGCAAAGCGTCGTGCGACCGCACGACCGACTCCAGCTGAGGCACCGGTGATCACGACGACGTCAGGGACATTTGAACTGGGCTGATTCATGATTGACTCCTCGAGCAAGTTCAGTTCCAGCGTCATAGTGACAGAATCGATTGACGTTCGCGCGGCAATCCACCGTGATGCTGCCGGACGAGCCTGATGCACCGTTCCGTAGTCAGGATGTAGGATGTCTGGAGAGGAGCGGACACATGAAGAGAAGGATTCTGAGGGCGGGGTCGTCGTTCTCCATTGTTATGGCAGGATGGGCAGAGGGTGACTGTTCCGTCGAATTCTTTGTGGGCGGAGATCTGGTGGATGTCTTGAAGTTCCGCCTGACAACCGAGTGATTATGCTCAGCACCAGCCTCGTCATCGGTCTCATTCTGAGTGGCCTGATCGGTCTCTCGCTGGGGCTCATCGGCGGAGGTGGATCGATCATCACCGTTCCACTTCTCGTGTACGTGATCGGCGTCGAACCGCACGAGGCGATCCCGATGTCACTGGCGGTCGTTGGTGCCACGAGTCTCGTGGGTGCCTGGATGCACCACCGGCACGATCGCGTGGTCTGGCGCACGGCTTTTCTCTTCGGTGTTGCGGGAATTGCTGGCGCTTTTTTCGGATCGAGGCTGACCTATCTCGTGGAGCCGCGTACGCTGCTTCTGATCTTCGCTGCTCTTATGCTCGTCGTGGCGACGCTCATGCTGGTTCGGAAAGAGCGGGAAGATCACGACGCCGATCATCACGCGGTCCTGTGGAAGGCGATCCTGGCGGGCATGTGCGTCGGGGTATTGACCGGTTTCCTGGGTGTGGGTGGGGGCTTTCTGATCGTGCCCGCTCTGATTCTCTTTGGTCATCTGCGGGTGAAGGAAGCCATCGGCACCTCACTGGTCGTCATCGCGATCAATTGTGCCGCAGGCCTGGCCGGACATCTGAGGTTCGGGGGCCTGGACATGGTGATGACGTCTCTCGTGGGAGCTTTCGCGGTCGCGGGCGCATTCGTGGGAACGCGGGTTGCGGGAAAGGCCTCCCCGGCGATGCTCCGCAGAGGCTTCTCGTTCTTCGTGATCGCGGTGGCGCTCTTTCTGGTGGTGCGGAATGTGTGAAAGACCAACCACTCAACCACTCAACGACCCAATGACCCGACGATCCAATGACTCAACGACCCAATGACTCAACGCCCCAACGACTCAACGACCCAATGATCCAACGCCCCAACGACCCAATGACCCAATGACTCAACGACTCAATGACCCAACAAAGAGCTCACGGCTCTTCAGTCACTGTCCTCAGCGGAATCGGGTCGTGCGCCGGATCACGACCTCTTCCTGATTCGAAGTATCGACAGGCTCGGCTTCCATGAACCCGCACTGGGGGCAACGCGGCGACCCTTCACCAGAGTCGTCGGCCACGCCGGCTTCAAACAGTGTCTCGCACAGCGAGCACCGGTAGACCGTCTCATCGATCGTACAACTGGTCATGTAGCCTTACCGATACTCATTCCGTACCAACACGGCAAGTCATCCTGAGAGCCAGCGAAGGATCGGGTGCGTCCTGACTGTCGGGTACTTCGGTGGTGAGAGTCGGGTCGTACGCGATCCTTCGACCGTCCTCGCTCGCTCAGGGCAGGCCTCCTCCCGCGTCGCGGGATCCGGCGGCTCAGGATGACTGTCTGACGGCTGTCGACTGAGGACTGCCGACTGGCCTCAATACTCCATCACCTCACGGATCGCTCTCACCAGCTTGTCCTTGTTTGGCAGATAGAACGACTCGAGCGGGGGAGAGTAGGGAACGGGGGTGTCGAGGGCAGCGACGCGGCGGATCGGTGCGTCGAGCCAGTCGAAGGCCTTTTCGGTGATGCAGGCGACAATCTCGCCACCCACGCCGCCGGTGAGTGGAGCTTCGTGCAGGACGATGGCGCGGCTGGTCTTGCGGACGGAGCTCAGGATCGCTTCTTCGTCGTACGGTTTGATCGAGCGGAGATCGATGACCTCGACGCTCACGCCCTCCTTCTCCATCTCGGCTGCTGCTTCGTCCGCGATGAGTGTCATCGCGGCGAAGGTGATGATGGTCACGTCAGCCCCCTCGCGGCGGATGTGAGCCTTGCCGATCGGGACGTTGAAATCGTCTTCCGGCAGATTCTCCTTGAGCCTGCGGTAGAGGAACTTGTGCTCGAGAAAGATGACCGGGTCATCGTCACGGACTGCCGACTTGAGGAGACCTTTCGCGTCGTACGGGGTCGCGGGCGCGACGATCTTCAGGCCGGGCACGTTCATGAAGTAGTTCTCGCCGCTCAGCGAGTGAAAAGGTCCACCGTGTACGCCTCCTCCCGCCGGTCCGCGGACGACCATGGGACACGCGAGTCCGTTCCGGTAGCGGAGTTTCGCGGCGAAGTTGACGAGTGAGTTGAAGCCGACTGAGATGAAGTCGATGAACTGCATCTCGGCGATCGGGCGCATCCCCATCATCGCGGCGCCCGCGGCGGAGCCGACGATCGCGACTTCCGAGATCGGCGTTTCAATGACGCGGTCCGCGCCAAATCTCGTCTGCATCGCGGCGCTCGTCTTGAACGCGCCCCCGTAGGTGCCCACGTCCTCGCCGATGAGGAAGACGCGCTCGTCGCGCTCCATCTCCTCCCACATCGCCTGACGGATCGCCTCGAGATAGGTTGTTTCACCGCCGCGTGCCGGTGGCTCGATCTGCTGTGTCATCGTTTCTCTCCTGCTTGCTCACGATCCCAGAATCCATCTCCCGCGAACGTTCCGAACTGCGCCTCTTCGGGGCTCGGCATCGGCGAGTGATCGGCCTCGTCGGTCGCCTCGTCGACTTCCCGTCGCACCTTCTGATCGATGGCGGGAGTTTCAGAGTCGAGCTCCTGCTCCCGGAGAACCTTCATCAGCCGTTCGAGGGGATCGCGCTCCTGCCAGTGCGCCAGCTCCTGCGGAGTGACGTACGACTGGTTGTCGTGCTCGGCATGGCCTTTCATCCGGAACGTCACGACCTCGAGCAATGTGACGCCCTCCCCCGCCCGTGCACGGCCAACGGCACGTTTCGTCGCCCAGTACACCGCCTGGACATCGTTACCGTCGACAGTCTCGCCGAAGCATCCGAAGGCCTGTGCCTTGTCGGAGAGCCGTCGCGCGCCGGTCTGGCGTTTCGTGGGTGTGGAGTAGGCGTAGCCATTGTTCTCGACGACGACGATCAGCGGCAGCTTCTGCACGGACGCGAAGTTCATCCCTTCATAGAACGCACCCGTCGAGGAGCCGCCGTCGCCGATGTAGGCGAGCGCGACACTGTCACGCTTCTCCATCCGGCGGGCGATGAGCGCTCCGCTCAGGACGGGAATCATGTCACCGAGCGGCGAGATTGGCCCGATGAAGCCTCGATCGAGATCAGCGAAATGAATGTTCAGATCGCGTCCGCGGCTCGGGCTGGTGCCTTTTCCCATGTACTGCCGGATGATCTCGAGCGGTGTGGCTCCCGCAACGAGCATCGCGCCCATGTTGCGGATGAGAGGAGCGACCAGATCGCCCTTGCTGAAATCGAGCGCGTACGCGGACGCGACCGCCTCCCCTTCCTGTCCGAGGGAGCGGTAGAGTCCGCCAATGACCTTGCTCTGGCGGAACAGTGCGACGAGTCGCTCCTCGAGCGTGCGGGTCAGGCGAACGTAGTAGTAGAGGTTGAGCAGGTGCTCGCGACTCAGTGCAGAGCGCGATGGTTGTGAAGCGGAATCGGTCAAGTGGGCCTCCTGGAGCGCGGGATTATAGCGTCCCGTGCAGATCAGTCCGAGAGGCGGTGCAGCGTTCGTTCCGAGAGGGTGAACGCGTCAGACCTGGCAGGCGAGCCAGGCGACCGCGGCGTAACGAAGACCTTTTCCAATGATGGCCCAGCCCCAGAAGCCGGAGAAGGGGATTCCGGTCGCGCCGGCGAGCCCGACGATGATGTCACCGAGCACCGGGACCCAGGAAAGGGCGAGTGCGGGCTTTCCATAGCGCCTGAGGATGTTGGTGGCGCGCAGGCCGACGGAGGTCTGTCCCCACTTGTCGATTGCCAGCTTTCCTGCTCGCCTTCCCATCCACCAGAGCGTGCAGGCGCCGAGAAAATTGCCAACGGTGGCGACCGCGACCCAGGTGATGATCCGGCCATCCGCCCTGGCAAGTCCGATGAGCATGGGCTCAGAGCCGACAGGCACGATGGTCGCCGCCAGAAAGCTCCAGCAGAATAAGATCAAATAACTCATCGGTGAGGCTGAGAACCGTTCCGGCGAGGTCAGTAATTTCATCAATTTGGTCGCCGGCAGGCCGGAGGAGCCCACAAACAGTGACGGCCCCGGTGATGAGCCGGGGCCGTCGGTGTAGGAGGGTGATGATGGTGTGCAGTTCGTTCGTTCTCAGGCGGTTCTATAGTGGGACGGTTGCGCGGAGAAAAGGTTTCGCTGCCCAACCTGAACTCGTGACAGAGCTGCAACACGTTTCGGATCGGCCAATTCGCCCCGTCTGAACGACTGCCAGCCGCAGAAGGCGATCATGGCGCCGTTGTCAGTGCAGAAAACCCTTTCGGGAAGTCGTGCCGTCACGCCGCGCGCCTCTGCCCAGGAGCTGACGGTCTGCCGGAGCGCTCCATTTGCCGCCACCCCGCCGGTGAGGCAGATCTCGTTCGGCTTCTCCGGCAGCTCATCCCATGCGCGGGAGAGCCGGTCCTCGATCTGAGCGCAGATGGCGCGTTGAAACGAGGCGCAGAAGTCGGCGAGACGGCCAGTGTCGCCGTCGGCCGAGATCTCTTCCCTCCTCGCGATCCGGATCGCGTTCGATTTGAGACCGGAAAAAGAGAAGTCGATCGAGCCATCCTTGAACTGGGGAAGCGGGAACGTGAATGCGCCCGGGTCTCCGTCCTTTCCGATTCGCTCGACGTGGGGTCCGCCGGGGTAGGGCAGACCGATGAACTTGGCGACTTTGTCGAACACTTCTCCTGCGGCGTCGTCACGGGTCCGGTTGAGCACGGCGACCGTATTGGGTCGAACGTCGTAGATCGAGGAGTGACCGCCCGAAACGACGATGCTGAGGAAATGCTCCGGAACCGGAATGGCGGGACCTTCTTTTCGAAGATACGCCGAGTAAAGGTGTCCTTCGAGATGATTGACCGCGATGAGCGGTATGCCCCGTCCGTAGCAGAGTCCCTGTGCTCCGGCGACGCCGACGAGAAGCGCGCCGATCAGCCCCGGGCCTGCAGTGACGGCGACTGCTTCAAGGTCATCGAGGGTCAGATGTGCCTCGTCGAGTGCCTGAGTGATCAGAGGCATCAGCTTCCGGAGGTGTTCCCGCGATGCGATCTCGGGGACGACGCCGCCGAACGGACGATGTGTCTCGACCTGTGAGGCGATCAGATTGCTCCTGACCATCCCGTCGTCGCCGACGACCGCCACGGAAGTTTCGTCGCAGGAGGTCTCGATACCCATGATGGCTTTCATTGCAGAGGCAGAACGATCATCCGCCCGGGCTACTTCCACCGTCCGAACGCTCACGGAGTGCCTCCGGCATTCGTCGGCGTCGTGACGGTTTGTAACCGTTACCTGCGCGATTGTCGGGCGGAGCGGGATACATGGGCGTTCCGTGTTACAAACATCGACCACTTATAATGCGGCGCGGATGGAGACAATGACTGCTACAGAGCTGGCCAAACGATACGATCCGAAAGACTTCGAACAGCGCTGGTACGAGTACTGGGAGAAAAGGGGCTACTTCACCCCGGCGGGGGATGGTGAGAAGAAAACGTTCTCGATCGTGATCCCCCCTCCCAACGTGACCGGACGGCTGCATCTGGGCCATGCGCTCGTCAACACGCTCCAGGACGTCCTGGTCCGGTGGAAGAGAATGAGCGGTTACGACACGCTCTGGGTTCCGGGCGTCGATCACGCGGGGATCGCCACACAGATGGTCGTCGAGCGTGAGCTGGCTCGCGAAGGCACGTCCCGGAATGAGCTCGGTCGCGACAAGTTTCTCGAGCGGGTCTGGGAGTGGAAGGAAGAGCACGGCGATGCCATCGTCGACCAGCTCAAGAGGCTCGGCGTGTCGTGCGACTGGACCAGATCACGTTTCACGCTCGACGAAGGTCTCTCCGACGCGGTCAAACACGTCTTCGTCAGCCTGTACGAAGATGGACTGATCTACCGCGACGCGGCGATGGTGAACTGGTGCCCCCGCTGCCACACCGCGATCTCCGATCTCGAGGTCGAGTACAAGGATGTCGATGGAAGTCTCTGGCACATCGATTATCCGTATGCCGACGGCAACGGCTTCGTGACGGTCGCCACCACACGGCCGGAGACGATGCTCGGCGACACCGGCGTCGCGATCCACTCGGGTGATGCCCGGTACACGCATCTTCACGGGAAACGAATCGCCCTCCCGCTCACCTCACGCGAGATCCCGATCGTCACCGATGACGTACTCGTCGATCCGGAGTACGGAACCGGAGTCGTGAAGGTGACTCCCGCCCACGACAAGAACGACTACGAAGCAGGCGCGAGGAACGGGCTCGAGCGGCTCCAGGTCATCGACGACCTCGGCCGGATGACCGATGCGGCCGGAGAGGAGCTCGCAGGTCTCGACCGGTTCGAGGCGCGCAAACTCGTCGTGCAGAAGCTCGAGGAGCAGGGGCTTCTGCGAAAGATCGACCCGCATCGCCATTCCGTCGGATTCTGCAGCCGGTGCGACACCGTGGCCGAGCCGATGATCTCGACCCAGTGGTTCGTGAAGATCGACCCTCTCGCGAAACCCGCCATCGATGCGGTGCGCTCCGGAGCGATCGAGCTCGTGCCGGAGAACTGGGAGTCGACCTACTTCAACTGGATGGAGAATATCCACGACTGGTGTATCTCGAGGCAGCTCTGGTGGGGGCACAGGATCCCGGCCTGGTACTGCGAGTGCGGTCAGGTGATCGTCTCCGAGACCGAGCCGGAGACGTGTTCCTCCTGCGACTCGCACGAGCTCAGGCAGGATCCGGACGTGCTCGACACATGGTTCTCATCGGCGCTCTGGCCGTTCTCGACGATGGGATGGCCGGAAGACACGGCTGACTACCGGAACTTCTATCCGACCAGCGTGCTGGTCACGGGGTTCGACATCCTCTTCTTCTGGGTTGCGCGCATGATCATGACCGGCCTCTGGTTTACGGACAAGGTCCCGTTTCACCAGGTGTATCTGCACGGGCTCGTGCGCGACGAGCATGGCCAGAAGATGTCGAAAACGAAGGGGAACGTCATCGATCCTCTCGAAGTCTCGGACGAGTTCGGTGCGGATGCTGTTCGGTTCACGCTGTCGATCCTCTCGACGGGGCGGGACATACCTCTGGCGAAGAGCCGCATGCAGGGGTACGCCGCATTCGCGAACAAGATCTGGAACGCCGCGCGATTCGCACTGATGAATCTCGGAGGCACTCCGGACCGCTCCGGCGATATCGTTCACGAGAGTCTCGGAGTCGTGGATCGCTGGATCTTGTCGCGGCTCAATGCCGTGACGGCGCGGATGGACCGTCACCTGTCGAATTTCCGTTTCGACGAAGCGGCCAACGAGATCTATCACTTCTTCTGGCACGAGCTGTGTGACTGGTACATCGAGATGATCAAGCCCGTGCTGATGGGCAAGTCCGGTTCCGAAGAGGAGCGAGCCCAGTCGCGGCTCGTTCTCGTCGAGGTCCTCGATCGTTCGCTCCGTCTTCTCCACCCGTTCATGCCGTTCATCACCGAGGAGATCTGGCAGAAACTCGAGACGGGGGGCGAGTCGATCATGATCAGCTCATACCCCGTCTACGACGAAGCTCTGGCCGACGAATCGGCCGAGAAGATCGTCGATGCGTTCCAGCAGATCACGACTCATGTCCGGAATCTCCGGGCGGAGCGCGGATTCGCTCCGGGCGATCGTTTCGAAGTCTGGCTCGCCAGCGAAGACACGGTGCTCGAGCGTGGAATGAATCAGCTCGAGCCTCTCCTGGTCGACCTTGCGAGACTCGAGAGTCTGAAGGTCGGCGAAGCGATCCCTGCCGAAGCGCATCGTGACGTGGTCGCCGGAGTCGAGGTAGGCATCGCCTTTCCGGAGAAGAAGCTCGACCCGGAGCAGATCACCAGGATCGAGAAACAGATCGAGGATCTGGAGCGCGAAGTGTCGAAGATCGAGGGGCGGCTCGTGGACGCGAAGTTTCTCGAAAGGGCGCCCGCCGACGTGGTCGAGAAGACTCGGGAGCGTGAACAGGAGTATCGTGCACGTATCCGGACTCTCAAACAGAATCTGGCGGATCAGTCAACATGACCTCGGCCGAGCTCAGAGAATTAGGCGAACAGCTCACGACGATCGAGTCGGTCGCCACGATACCGTCCGTCGGCTCGACGCTCGACCTTGGCGCCCGAATCCTCGCCGAATGCATCGAGAACGAAGTCCCCGTCCCCTCGGCATTGATTCTCGCGCGGGAGCAGCTCGCCGGGCGGGGCAGAGGGGACCGAAGCTGGCATTCTCCGTCCGGGATGGGCATCTATGCAACGCTGACCTTCACGATTCCGAGCGCCGGAGCAGGGTTGCTTCCCCTGTCATTTGCTGTGGCAACGGCGCGGTTCATCAGTGAGACATGGGGAGTCGAAGCGAAACTGAAGTGGCCGAACGACATTCTGGTGGGCAAGCAGAAAATCGCCGGAATTCTGATCTCCGCGCGACACCACGAGAATCAGGCGTACGTGGCGGCCGGAGTGGGCATCAATCTGAGGCACGTCGGCGACGCGCCTCCATCCGCGGTTTCCGTGGAGGACCTCACGGGAGTGAAGGTCGATCTGGACGAGGCGTCGGAGAGCTTCGTGAGATGGTTCGACTCTCACTTCGATCGGAACCGCGACGCGGCTGGGATTCTCTCGGACTGGCGCAGACTCACCGTTCATGAAGCTGGCGACCCGATCCGTTGCCTCGTGGGGGATCAGATGATCACCGGAAGCTGGAATGGCATCGATGAAGGGGGCCGCGCCGTTCTCGACCACGAAGGTGATGCCGTGCGTATTTCGGCGGGTGACCTGATCGACTGGAAGTGAGCGACCCTTGGCGACCTCCCAGCTCCTCGTAGTCGATGTTGGCAACACCAATATCGTGCTTGGAATCTATCGCGGCGACGAGCTGGCCGCGTCGTGGAGGCTGGCAACCGCGCGAGACCGTACCGCGGACGAGTACGGGATTCTAGCCCGGCAGCTCGTTGCGGATTACGTGGTGGATGGTTTCGAAGGGGCGATCGTCAGTTCGGTGGTACCGCCACTCGAGCCTGTCATCGAGTCGATGGTGCAGCGTTACTTCGCTGTGCCGCCGCTGTTCGTCCGGCCGGGAGTCAAGACCGGTCTCGCGATCCATACGGAGAATCCGCTGGAGGTCGGTGCGGATCGCATTGTGAACGCGGTCGCTGCATGGGAGCTCTACGGTGGTCCCTCGATCATCGTGGACTTCGGCACGGCGACGACCTTCGATATCGTGTCTGCGCATGGCGAGTACAGTGGCGGGCTGATCGCGCCCGGTCCCACCATCTCGTTCGAAGCGCTGTTCGCTCGCGCGGCGAGGCTCCCGCGGGTGGAGTTCAAGAGGCCGGAACATCTGATCGGCACCAGCACGGTGACGAGCATGCAGTCCGGTATGTATTTCGGCTACCTGGGGCTCGTCGACGGGATTCTCGAGCGGGTGGTCGCGGAGACAGGCCCTGTGAAGAAGATTGTTGCGACGGGTGGTGTCGCCGGCGTTCTCTCGCACGACAGCAGGTTCATCGAGCTCGTCGATCCGGAGCTCACGCTCAAAGGACTCAAGATCATCTGGGATCGGAACGTCTCGGGAAAACGAGCCCGCCGCCGATGAAGTGGATCCGCTGCCCTGGACTCCGGCGGATCGTCGCCGTATTGACGGTCACGCTGTCGCCGGCCCTCTACGCGAGCGGAGCGGTCTATGCAGAGAACGCTGCGGTCGTGTCACCCGAACGGATTGCGACGAGTGCTGGTCTGAATATTCTTCGAGAAGGTGGAACAGCCGCGGACGCTGCCATCGCGATCGCGTTCACCCTCACGGTTCTGCGGCCCGACACGGCGAGCGTTTTCGGTGGCGGGACCGCTCTCTACTTCGACGCCACAGGCGGAGAGGTCTGGGCGCTCGACTTCAGGCAGGCACTGCCAAATACAACCTATGTCGCGGGCACCGGAACAGATGAAGCGGTTCCTCTCGCCGTTCCCGGACTACCCGCCGGACTCAGCAATCTGCACGAGAAGTTCGGATCTGCTTCATGGGCCTCGCTGCTCCAGCCTGCGATCGCTCTTTCCAGAGAGAACACTCGCTCGGAAGGGGTGCAAGCTTCGCTGGAGGGAGATTCTATTCAGCGGGAGATCGACGCCCTTCCGTCCGGAACGGAGCCGGCCATCCTCGAGCGGGTTGCTGCCAGAGGCGCTGCCGAGATCTACAGCGGAGCGACTTCAGAGCTCCTCGTGGCTCGTTCGCGGGAGCTGGGCGGAGCGATCTCACGACGGGCACTCGAGGAGTACCGGGCGCGCTGGAGGTCCCCGCTGCGGCTCGACTACAGAGGCGATCGGATCTACACGATTCCAGCTCCCGCCGGCGCAGGAAGTGTGCTCGCCGAAGAACTGATCGTCCTGTCCGGGTTCGAATGGAAGAAGAGGTCCATCGATGATCCCGGCACAACCCATCTGTTTGTCGAGGCGGAGCGTCACGGCTGGAATCAGGCGGCACGAATGCTGTCGGAGCGTGGAGCCCCGGCGCGTCAGGTCCCCGTGAGCCCGGAGGACCCGGCTGAGATCAGAAGTCGTATCGAAAAGGGACCAATCACAGGATCAGTGAAGAGCGTCGACGAGGGCATCTCGTCGCTCGGCTTCGTGGTTGTGGATGCGGACGGAAACGCCGCGGTGATGACGCTCTCGATGGGGCCGCCTTTCGGTTCTGGAAAAGTCGCCGGTGAGGAGGCGTATATCGCGGTGGCGCCGGAGCGGGGCTCTGTCGAAACGGCACTTCCCGTCCTCGCCGTGAGGGAAGGCAAAGCGGCTCTGTTGATCGCGTCAACTGGCCTGGGACGGGAGGCCGCGATCGGAGGGAATCTGTACCTGCGATCCATGATGCTGGGAGCAGGTGTCGAGGAGCTCCTGAACACGCCCCGATTCATTCCGGCCTACGATGAGAAGACGATCATGGTCGAAACAGGTACGGATCTCGGCGTTGTCGAGGAGCTCAACCGGCTGGGGCATGGTGCTGAATGGCACGATCAGCTCGGAATCGTCCATGCAATCGAGATCGACGATCGCATCGCAGCGATCGCGGACCCCAGAGGAGGAACACCAGGTGGCTACTGATCGAGTAATGCTGAAGCGACGGGCGGCGGAGAACGCACTCGAGCTCGTCGAGAGCGGGATGATCGTCGGACTCGGAACGGGCTCGACTGCCGAGCACTTCGTCAATGCTCTCGGTGGGAAGATCCGCGGAGGGGAGCTCAAAGAGATTCAATGTGTCGCCAGCTCGGAGGCGATCGAAATGTATGCGAAGGACCGCGGGATTGTCTGCCGGCGTCTCGGAGACATCAACGCACTCGACATCGCTGTCGACGGAGCAGATGAGGTGGATCCGGAACTACGGCTGATCAAGGGAATGGGGGGAGCGCTGCTGCGGGAGAAGATCCTCGCGCAGGCGTCACGTCGCTTCGTTGTGATTGTGGATGACTCGAAACTCGTGGAGAAGCTGGGACAGGGACCGTTGCCAGTAGAAGTCTCGCCCTTTGCAGCAGACCGTTTCCTCATGAAATTCGATGTCCTGGGGCTGCAGCCTGCGCCGCGTCTGTCCGATGCCGGATGGCTGATCACCGACGAGGGGAACCGTATCATCGACGTGAAGGTCCCCGAGGAGCGTGACATCGCCGATCTCGTCAACGAGGTCAGCAGATGGGCCGGCATCATCGACACCGGATTCTTTCCCGATGAGGCATCCAGCGTCATCGTCGCCGACGAGTCGGGCACGAGAACGCTGGTGCGCGAGAAGAGGTAGGTCGATTCAGGCTGTCATCGTGAGCCGCCGGAGCGCAGCGGAGGACGGCCGAAGGATCGCGAAATTTACGACAGTCAGGACGGAGAGAACGCGACAGTCAGGGCGTACCCGATCCTTCGCTGCGCTCAGGATGACAGCTCTCCCTGAACCCTTGAACCCTTGAACCCTTGAACCTCTGAACCTCTGAACCCTTAATAAACCCTTGAACCCTCTACTCCTCCCCTCGCAGCTTTGGTACGACGGTTTCGACGATCCATCCACGGTCTCCGTAGCTCAGGGAGACCACGGAGCGGAACGGGGTATCGAGAGGTTTGTCCGCTTTCGTGTCGAATAAATCGTAGAGCGGCGTCGGCTTCTCATAGTGCCACAACACCTCGGCGCGCCCGACGAGTGGCTGGGAGGGGTGACGCTCGAAGCTGGTGATCCCGTCGACGACCTTCTGCGCGATTCGTCCGCGTAGTGCCGCTCCTCGTGGGCTCGGGACGGTGCCGAGCTGGCGGAACCCTTCCGGAGTCGTCGTGGCAGTGACGATCTGCATCGGACCATCGTTCGAGGACGCGAGAGTCACGAGGCCAGCCCGCTCGAGGTTCTGCAGGGTCGTGAGCGAACGCTCGTCGAACTCGTCCTTTTCATAGCCCGGCCCCCAGCCCACCTGTATCGGAACCTCCGCGTAGGCGGGCTCGGTCGAAAATATGCGGGAGCGTATGATCTCCTCCGCCCTGGCGGAGTCGAGCGGGGCCTGCTCCGAAGGGCCGCAGCCCGACAGGGCGAGAGCGAGGACCAGAAACAGTGTGTGGCGAATGCTCATGTTTTTCGGATCGTGCCCGGGACGTCGGTCTCATTGTAAGCGCGTCGCCTGACGGATGCGGAACAGACAGGCGCCTGTTACCGTTAAGCAGGGTCTCGCCGACAAATCAGTCGCTCGAGACCCAGATCCCGATCGGAAAGCCAACAGACCGTTGATTCCTCTCATCTTCAATCGTCTTGCGAAGTTCTGTCTTGCGCAGAGCCGGCGCATCCTTCTGTTCGCCGCCCTCGCAGGTGTCGCTGCGCTCTCCGCCGCGAGCTTCATCGAGTTCGATCCCGATATTCTGAATCTCGTTCCGGCGCATAACGTCGAGATCAACGAGTTCCGCAACATCATCGAAGAGCTGGGAACGATCGACTACCACATCGTGGTGATCAAGGTTCCCGAGGAAGCTCAGGCAGAGCAGTACGAGCCGCTCCTCGACAATCTGGCGCGGCAGTACGAGGCGTTACCGATGATCGAGGATGTCGAGTACCGGCTGCCCGATCCGATCGCGGTGATCGATGAAGTTCTGCCGAACGCAATGCTCCTTCTGACTCCGGCCGAGGTGCAGCGGGTGGGGGAGAGGCTGACGGATGAGGCGATTCGCGAGTCGGTGACGAGAAGCAGAACCTTGCTGCAGACGCCACAATCCACCGCGATCAAGCAGCTCATCCAGTACGATCCCTTCAACATCCTGCCGATCTTTCTCGACCGGTTCAGAAGTACGGGCGGCGGATTCGAGTTCGACAGCTCCAGCGGCATGTATGCCTCCACGGACGGATCGACAATCCTGCTCCTGACCAAGCCGGAGCGCGCCGCTCAGGACATTCCGTTCGCCAGGGAGATGATGGAGGCGTCCTGGCAGATCGAGCGGAGATCGCTCGACGCGTTCGAGCGAGAGTATCCGGAGCTCCCGGTCCCCGAGATCGTGTATACCGGCGGCTACGCGATCGCCTACGATGATGCCGAACTGATCAAGAGCGACGTCATCACGAACATACTCTTCTCCTTTTTTGGCGTCCTGTTCCTGTTCTGGTATGCGTTCCGCCGGGTTGCAGCGATTGGCTATGCCGGGATTCCCATGGCGCTCGGCATCGCGCTGACCTTTGGCGTCGCCGCCCTGACACTAGGGAGTCTCTCCTCCGCCAGTGCGGGCTTTGCCGCGCTTCTGGCCGGACTGGGAATCGACTTCATCACCGTGCTTTACGAACGCTACGTCGAGGAGAGGAACAACGATCATTCGGTTGCCGAGGCTCTCCAGAAGATGATTCGCTCGACGATGCCGGGCGTGGTGATCGCGGCAACGACCACCGCTGCCACCTTCTACGGTTTCCTTGCGACGGACTTCCGGGGAATGACGCAGCTCGGGTTCCTGACGGGTACAGGAATCCTTCTTTTCCTCTTGTGCGTCGCGTTCGTTCTGCCATCGCTCATCATCGAGACCGAGCGGAACACCACCAAAGTTCCCCGCCTTCATCTTCATACGTTCGGTTCCGACCGTCTCATGCAGGCGTGCATGCGACGCCCCCGGACGACCTTGTCCATATGGGCGATCTTTCTGGTGCTCGCTGCGATTTCGGCGACCAACCTGACCTTCAGCGACAACGTCGCCAATCTCCGGGCAAAGGGGAATCGGGGCGTTCTCGTTCAGGAGTACCTCACGGAAAAGTTCGGGCAGAGTTTCGACTTCATGATGCTCGTCGCGGGAGGGGACACGGTCGATCAGGCACTGCAACGCACAGAAGCGGTGCACGATGATCTCGATCAGCTCGTGAAGGAGGGGCAGATTGGCGCCTACCAGTCGATCTCCACGTTCGTTCCCTCTAGCAGCCAGCAGAACGAAGTGATTGCCCTTCTCGAGGACGGACGCCGTGATCGATTCGATCCGGACCGGATCGAATCGACTCTGAATGAAGCACTCGACCGTGAAGGTTTCAGGACCGGGGCGTATGACTCGTACATGGAGAAGTTCCGCCAGGCTCTGACTCCCGCCGCGCCGGTGACCCTCGACCAGATCGACAATGAGTATGTGCGCCGGCTCGGTGAGCGGTTCCTGCAGCAGACTGAAGAGGGATCGTGGATGTCGGTCATGTATCTCTACCCGTCCAATGGTGTCTGGGGCCGGAATGTGCCGGACGACCTGATGGCCCTCGGCCACTCTTCGCCACACCTGACGCTCACGGGTGTCAATCTCGTCAGTGCGGTATTGCGAACGATCGTGCGGAACGACGCGATCCGTTCCACGATTCTCGGCTTTGCACTGGTGCTGCTGCTGCTGTCGATCGGCTTCCGTTCGATCAGGAGAGCACTACTGATTTTCGTGCCGTTCCTTGCCGGGTGCGTTGGAATGCTCGGTCTGATGTCACTCCTGGGTCTGTCATTCAACTTCATGAATGTGTTCGTGGGGCTGATGCTCGTGGGCGTGGGAACCGACTACGGCATCTACATGATCCAGCGCTATCTCGAAAACCCGTACGAGTTTACGATCCACGCGCCCGACACCGGGAAGGCGGTCGTGATGGCCGCAATGACGTCGATCGTCGGCTACGGCTCCTTTGCGTTGTCGCACTACCCGGGCCTCAAGTCGATCGGTTACGCCTCGACTTTCGGGATCGGGTTGAGCGGGCTTGCGGCGATTACCCTTCTTCCCGCGTTTCTGGTCCTGCAGCGCAAGCCCGATCCTGACGCGGTGGAAAAGACCATGTTCGTCGATCATGCGATCACGGAAGAGGAGTATCGGGTGTCGCATCCTGACGAGGATCAACCTTCAGGGTAAGCGGCCTCGCCGTCCGGACATTCTGATCACTGTCTGTTTCCTGCGGTTCTGAAATGCGGGCCGCGGCCAAATCCGCTATCATGCCGCCTGAATATTCGAGGAGCTCAAGATGCAGAATCAGAAGACAACGACCATTCCGGCATTCATTCGGACCTCCGCTTCCGAGCACGCTCTCGTAAGGGATCTGCTGCTCGTGATCGCCGCCTCGCTGATCATCGCGATCTCGGCGCAAGTCTCGGTGCCAGTTCCCTTCTCCCCGGTACCGATGACGCTGCAGCCGATGGCAATCCTGCTCGTCGGCGCTGTTCTCGGCTCATCCAGGGGCGCCGCGGCCGCTGCGCTCTATCTGTTCGAGGGTGCGACCGGTCTTCCGGTCTTTGCGAGCGGCAGAGGCGGTGTGATGTGGCTCGTTGCGGGGCCGACGGCAGGCTACCTCCTGTCATACCCGCTCGTAGCCTGGGTGACCGGTTGGTTTTCGGAGCGTGGATGGAGTCGAAGCGTACTGACAACCGTTCCGATGATGGCCGCAGGAATCGCCCTGATCCATCTCGGTGGGTGGTCCTGGCTGACGACTGCGATGGGTCTCGGTCCGGCGAGGGCTTTCGCTCTCGGCACGGCTCCTTTCGTGGCGGGCGACATTCTGAAGATCGTGATTGCCGCTGCAATTCTGCCGTCGATCCAGGCCTTCATCGGCCGCATCGACCGCTGAGAGGCTTTCAGCTCCTCGCCCCGTAGCGCGGACAGACAGTCATCCTGAGCCGCCGGATCCCGCGAAGCGGGAGGAGGACGGTCGAAGGATCGCGTGGAGTCATACTCGCCGGAAGTCAGAGCGAGTCATGCCGTACGCGATCCTTCGCTGGCGCTCAGGATGACGAACTCTCGCCTTTCAGCCACTTGACCGTTCCCGCGCGATATCATGCGTTGCGATGGATCCTTTCGAATCGAGATTTACAAAGGTGGCAGTGATGGCGGAGCTCGAGGAGGGTGTGCCGCGCGTGTTCCGATCTGCTGGCGCGATGATCGTTCTTCGCCGAAGCGGAGACACTGTCGAGGCGGTGGACGGTTCCTGTTTTGCCGATGATCGTGCGATTCCCTCAGAAGGACGTCTGCAGCGGATCCTCGATTGCATCGCTGCTGGGAGGGCAAGCTCCTCCACGGACTGGAACGATATCGTGAGTCAGGCCGGCCGGAGCGTCAGGATCGTCGACGACGCGATCTGGGTCTGCCTCGAGCAGTGCTGATCACCCGGCGGTGGCTGGCTCCTTTTCGGGCTCGCTCAGCTTCTCGGCTTCCCGCCCGGCGCGCTCGACCGTTTTCTGCTCGGCGGCCTCGGGAGCCAGCAGAGCGATCTCCAGAACTTCCTTGACGTTGTCGACGAAGTGGAAGCGGATGTCACGCTTCAGGTTTTCCGGTATGTCGGACAGATCGCGCTGGTTGAGCTTTGGAAGGATTACCTCGTTGATCTTGGCTGCGCGCGCTGCGAGCACCTTCTCCTTCACGCCACCGATCGGGAGCACTTCTCCGCGAAGGGTGACCTCGCCGGTCATCGCCACGTTGCGCCGAACTGGACGGCTGGTGAGCACCGAGATGATCGCCGCGGTGATCGTGATGCCTGCTGATGGACCGTCCTTCGGGATCGCTCCAGCCGGAACGTGGATGTGGAT
Source organism: uncultured Acidobacteriota bacterium (assembly GCA_963829355.1). GTDB lineage: Bacteria > Acidobacteriota > Thermoanaerobaculia > Gp7-AA8 > JAHWKK01 > CAWHHZ01. Next base: position 456,067 of record CAWHHZ010000008.1, on the reverse strand, counting down.
GTCGTGATTCTCGAAGAAGTCCGCAGGGATGCCGCTCTCGTCGGCGTGCACGCGAGCATAGGTGAGCGCGGCCTGTGCCGATTCCTTCATCACCTCGCCGAGCTGACCGGTGAGCTGCAGCTTCCCCTTGCCGCGCACGGATGTGGCCTCGATGAAGAGGATGTCTCCTCCGACTGCCGTCCAGGCCAGTCCGGTCGCGACTCCTACCTGATCGCGCTCGAGAAGCTCCTCGGCGTAGTGTTTCATCGGGCCGAGGTAGTTTTCCACGGCCGACTCGGAAAGCCGGTACGACTTCTTCTCTTTTCCTTCGGCGACCGCCATCGCGATCTTCCGGCAGATCTTTCCGATCTCGCGCTCGAGATTTCTGAGGCCGGCTTCCTTCGTATAGCCCGTGATCACCTTCATGATTCCGCTGTCGGTCCAGATGACCTCGGTCTGAGCGATGCCGTTCTCTTCCATCTGCTTCGGAATGAGGTGTTGCTTTGCGATCATCACCTTCTCTTCGTCCGTATAGCCTGAGAGACGGATGACTTCCATGCGGTCGAGGAACGCGGGCTGAATCGTGTCGAGAACGTTTGCCGTGACGACGAACATGACGTTCGACAGATCGTACGTGACACCGAGATAGTGATCGCGGAAGGTGTCGTTCTGTTCCGGGATCGAGCACCTCGAGAAGTGCCGAGGATGGGTCCCCGCGGTAATCAGCACCGATCTTGTCGACTTCGTCGAGCATGAACACGGGGTTTGCCGTACCCGCCTGGTTGATCCCCTGAATGATGCGTCCCGGAAGGGCGCCGACGTACGTCCGCCGATGTCCGCGGATCTCCGCTTCGTCGCGTACTCCGCCGAGAGATATGCGCACGAACTTTCGGTCGAGAGCGCGGGCGATCGAGCGGCCGAGCGAGGTCTTTCCCACTCCCGGAGGTCCGACGAAGCAGAGGATGGGACCCTTCATCTTGGTCCCCTTCAGCTTGCGCACCGCGAGGTACTCGAGGATCCGCTCCTTGATCTTCTCGAGGTCGTAGTGGTCCTCGTCGAGAATCTCACGCGCGTGGGCGAGGTCGTGGTTGTCGTCCGACATCACGCCCCACGGCAGCCCCGTCATCCAGTCCAGGTACGTCCTGATAATCGAGGTTTCGGCCGAATCCGGATGAGAGCGTTCGAGACGCCGGATCTGTTTCTCGACCTCTTCCTTCGCCTCTTCGCTCATCTTCTTCTCTTCGATCTTGTTGCGGTAGTTCTCGATTTCCTCGGCGAGCTCCTCTCCCTCGCCAAGCTCCGACTGGATTGCCTTCATCTGCTGGCGGAGGAAGTACTCCCGTCTGCGTCTTGTTCATCTCTCCCTGGGCGGCGGATGAGATCTCCTGCTGCATCTGTAGAACATTGATTTCGCGGTTGAGCAGGTCGTTGACGCGCTTGAGCCGTTCGAGCGGATCGATCGTTTCGAGGAGCCCCTGAGCCTCGTCGAGCTTCAGATCGAGATTCGATGCGGCCAGGTCCGCGAGCCGTGCCGGATCGTCGAGATTCGCGGCGATCACCATCACCTCGGGGGAGATTGCCTTCCCGAGGTTTACGGCTTTGTCGAGATTTTGTTTGATCGAGCGAATCATCGCTTCGACTTCGAGCGTCTTGTCGGGAACCGATTGTTCTTCGAGCCTGGTGATCTTCGCCTTGAAGAACGGAGCCGTCTGAATGAAATAGTCGATGCGTGCGCGCGAGAGACCCTGAACGAGAATGCGGATCCGTCCGTCCGGAAGCTTCAGCATGCGCATGATGATCGCGACCGTGCCGACGCGATGAACGTCATCCTCTCCCGGGTCCTCGTTCTGGTAGTCCTTCTGCGCGCTGAGCATGATGACGCGGTTCTCGGCAAGGGACTGGTCCACCGCGTTGATCGATTTCTCGCGTGAAACCGAGAGCGGAACGATGATGTACGGGAAGATGGCGAGGTCCTTCAGCGGAAGGACCGGAAGGACGTCGGGAATCTTGATGGCTTCTTCGTTTTGGAGTTCGTTCTGTTCCGCCATTGCTTAACCTCGAGCTCTTTCCTGAACAGTATTGGACGGAGGACTCGTGCAGCCCGATTTCGACTGCAACAGACGTTCCTTTACGGTTCCTCTCATGACGGGTCCTCGCTTCGTCTCCGGCGCAGGTCATCGAGCTCCTCGATGAACTCTTCGACGTCCTCGAAGCGGCGATAGACCGATGCGAACCTGACGTACGCAACCTGGTCGAGCGGTCTGAGTTTCTTCATGACGAGATTTCCCAACTCGAGACTCGAGATCTCCCGCATCGACGACTCCTGCATCATGATCTCGATCTCGTCGGCAATGTCTTCGAGCTTTGCTGCCGGGACGGGTCGCTTTCGGGTCGCGATCCGCAGACCCTTCATCAGTTTCTCGCGGTCGTAGGGCTCGCGCCGCTCGTCCCGCTTTACGATCTGGAACGGGATCGACTCGATCTTTTCGTAGGACGTGAAACGTTTCTCGCAGTCGAGACACTGCCGACGACGACGGATCACGTCCCCTTCCCGGCTCTCTCGGGAATCCACGACTCGATCGCGAACAAACCCGCAGTAAGGACACTTCATCGTTTCAACAGCGCGAGTCTATAACAGTCGCCGGTCGCCAGTCGTCACTCGTCTGAAATAACGGTTGTCATCCTGAGCCGCCGGATCCCGCGAAGCGGGAGGAGGACGGCCGAAGGATCGCGTACGTCCCGCCAGTCAGGACGGAAAGGGCGCGGCAGTCAGGACTTGCCCGATCCTTCGCTTCGCTCAGGATGACAGTTTCTTGATCTCTCTTTGGCCTTTGATCTTGGAGACGTCTTCTTCATCCTGCTCCACCTCTTCTTCGATCTCCTCGATCTGCCGCCAAGTCAGTCCTTCTTTCAGGAACAGGACGGCGCCCGTGGTCAGGACTGGTGCGGTACCGACGAGATGAAAGACGAGGGCTACGGCAACCGATGTGTCGATCGAGAAGCCGTAGAACGTCACGAGCACGATCTGACAAGCCTTGTGAAAGCCGCCGACGCCACCCGGGGTGGGAATCGAGAAGCCCAGAATGGAGAGGGCGGTGACGAGAAAACTCGCCGTGAACGGCAGAGGTCTTCCGAACGACTGCATCACGAAGTAGAACTGGGATGTCAGGCAGAGCCAGATCAGCACGGTGAATCCCAGGACGAGGAGAAGCTTTTCGGGACGGCTGGGCAGGCGGAGAGATGAAACGAAGGAGTCGAAGAGGTTCACAAGACTCTCGCGGAATCGTTCGGGAAGAAGCTTTGCGAATCTGGAGACGAGCCGTCGAGCTGGAGTCTGGAATCTGTAGGAGGCGACGACCAGCGTGATGATCCCTCCGAGGAGCCCGAGCGCGACGATTCCCGCGCCACGGAGGAACGCCATACGTTCCAGCGGCAGGCTGGTACCGCCGCTGAGTGCCAGAGCAACGAACGTGAGAAACAGCGTGATGATCGACGTCAGATCGAGAAGTCGCTCAGTGACTACGGTGCCGAGTGCCGAGGAGAAACGGATGTCGGTACGCCGGCTCAGAAGAGCTGGCCGGATCACGTCACCTGCCCGCACGGGGAGAAGCGCCGAAGACATGAACCCGATGGCGGTCGAGAAGAACGTCGCGTAGATCGGTGGTGGAGAGTCGGGGTTCAGGATGATTCTCCATCGGAGGGATCGCAGCGTGAGAGCGATGAGGTTCGCGGCGAAACCGGGGAGGAGCCAGGCGAAGTTGATCCGGCGGAGCAGCGATCCGACCTCGGCGAGGTCACTCTCTCTGAGAAAGAGCGCGAGCAGACCGATCGTGAGTACGGCGATGACCACGATTCTCACTGCGTTCTTCCGGGGAGACGCCTGTTTCATCCGGAGTAACCTGCTTCCGATTCCGTCCTCGACGGCTGTGTGAGCAGTCTCCGCTTTTGCATCGCGTCGAGATAGAGCGCCTCGAGCCGGTCTATCCTGCTTTCGATGGAGAACCTCGGGCGGACGTAGGCCATCGCCTCTCGTGCGATCGCGGATCTCTTTCCGGGGTCCGTGGCGGCCTCGACCATCGCGTCACGCAGTTGCGCTGTATTCCGCGGCTCGATCAGCCATCCGAGCCGCGGGTCGTGCAGAAGTTCACGGTTGCCGCCGCAATCAGTGGCGATGACTGCTGTTCCGACGGCCATTGACTCCCTGACCGTTCCGGTGATTCCGGTCCCGTCCCAGGAGGCATCGACGGTGACATCCGCGGCTGCGATAATCTGTTCGATGTCGGCACGGTAGCCCAGGACGTGCACGACGTCCAGGAGGTCCTTCCGCTCGAGATGGGATCGTACGGTTGCTTCACGTTCGGGTCCGTCGTTGCCCACGATCAGCAGCATGCTGTCGGGAATGAGTTCCCGAAGCGACTCGAAGGCCTCGACGGCCTCTATCCACCCTTTCCAGATGCGCGTCCCTGACAGAAGTACGACGAATGTGGTGGCGGAGATCCCCGCCTCTGTTCTGAAGCGGACACGATCGACCTTCTCGGGGCTGAACCGGTTCATGTCCGTTCCTGCATACACGACTTCAATTTTGTCAGGAGAGACCTTACCGCTTCGGATGATCACATCCCTGATTGCTCCGCAGACGGTGACGACGCGGTCGGTCCGGGAGATCCGGTACTTCGCCCGGTTCAGGAATGTCAGGGGGAAGGAGACGCCGCGGTTGGCGATGAGCACTGGGCGACGGTTGCCGAGGAGGGCCACGAGAGTCAGCCAGTGAGCCCGTCCCTTGTGGATATGGACCACATCGGGTTGTCTGCTCGTGGATGATTCGTCGCAGCTCGAGCACACTTTGCATGTCGAGCATGTGACGAAACTCCACGGGATGGGCGCCGACGTCGATCCTGGCGGCAGCCGCCTCGATCTGATCCGAACGCGGGGTGATCACAGCCACTCGATGCCCCCGTGCCCGTAGACCCGCGGCCGCCTGCATCATCTGCTGAACTGAACCCGTACTGAGGCTCGTCTTCTGGTGAACGTGCAGGATCGAGAGCAGCCGGCCGGATGAAGGGTCGGCAGAGCCGGTGTTCTCGGTCGGCATCTCGGGTCTTCGATGATTTCTGAAATCGTCCGGCCGGATCACGAGTCTTCAAATGTCGCCGCGGCCGATCCGATTCCTCCTGTCTGAAACCGAAACGGCCGAGAGGCGCTCTCCTGAGAGGCTGTGAAAAAATCCAGCGTGCCCTGCGCTGGTGGTGCTTACGGTTCGAGCTCAAGGAACGAGGAGGAGTCGCGGTGGTTCCTCGGTGACGACGAGTGACGCGGAGATCGGGCCGTAACCACCGCCAGCCCAAAGGGTTACGGGCGGGGCGTCGCCGATCGCGTTGTCGCAGCTCCTTTCCGATGAACCACATCGCTGCGTCGCTGCTCCGCGCGCTCGAGACTCGCTGCGCCCGTAACGCAGGGTACGCTGGATTCTTTCACAGCCTCTGAGATGAGCTCTCTTGCGGAAAGCCTGCCCGGATGCCGGCAGTGCAAGGACTTCTTTCGCAACCGATTGGCAGGGTGGTAAGATTCGCCACCAAGTCCTTGATTGGTCTCAGGATCGTTTGAGAGACGATCGTGAGGAGGTGGGGAGTTTTGTCTAAAGAAGGGACGTCCAGGCCATCCATCAAAGTGACGGACAAGCGGCTTTTCACTGACGAGGGGGATCTGCGCGATCCTTCGGCCGTCGACAAGAGTGAGGAGCCGAGTCCGAAAGTCGAGACTCCAAAACCGCCCGAGGCCACAGAGCCGAAGCGTGAGGAGCCACGACGGGATCAGGCTGAGCCTGGATCCGCGCAGAGAATGGGCGAGGAGCCGGAGCATCCAGGGACCTTGTTCACGAGCTTCGTGGATTCGCTGGTGGTCAACGCGTACATGGCGCTGGGCATGGTGCGAAACCCGTATCGTGCAGAGCCGGAGATCGATATTCAGGGGGCCCGGCAGATGATCGACATCATCGAGATGCTCGAGAAGAAGACAGAGGGCAATCTGACGCCCGAGGAGAGCGACTACCTCAAGGCACACCTCGGGGAGTTGAAGCTCGCCTTCGTCAGAAGGAGTCAGTCCATCTGATGTTCGACGTGGCGTACAGAGGCGGCTCCTGGTGAACCACGGGCTCGTGAGAGAGCGGATTGTGGCCCCGCTGGGGATCGTCGTGGCTGTGGCTGTGATGATGGCAATCGCTCCCGCGGCGCTGGGTCAGGTGAATGTCTCCACGCTCCAGGACATGTGGATGGACGCGCTCAGGCTCGCCAACAGCGGTAACTTCGAGGAGGCGAGCGGGAACCTCGACCGGATACGTCAGCTCTCCTCCCAGATCGGGGTGAGTAACTATCCTCTTTACGCAGAGTCTGCAGTGGGACTTGCCCGGCAGGCTCAGATCGATGGCAATGAGCCTCTGAAGGAATGGGCGTCCTCGGCTGCGACGCAGCTCGATGGTACCAGCCCCGACGTCGATTTCCTCCTGGCCGATATTGCCCGGCATGACGGGGACTGGGGAGCGGCTGCGCGCCATCTTCTCAATGGCGTTCGAAATCTATTTCCGCGCTACACCTCTGCCATGATCGCTCAGGCGGATCTGCTGATCTCGCTGGCTGTAGCGATCCTGCTTTTCGCCGCGGCCGGAAGTCTTCTTCTGATGGTCCACTACGGGCGGCAAGTCATCCACGACATCCGTGAGACTCTGAGCCGAAGGTTCTCACCCGGTGTCTCGACGGTGATCGCGTTCGCGATCCTCTTTCTACCCGTGTTCCTTTGGCTCCATCCGATCTGGCTCGTTCCGTACTGGCTGGTGCTCGCCTTCGGTTACGGTACGGTCCGGGAGCGGGTTCTGGTGGTGATCCTGCTGCTCGCGGTCGCAACCGTGCCGGTGATTGCTGCGTGGTCGTCGTACCGGCTGGCCGGACTGAAGACTGCAGTGATTCAGGCCAGTGAGATGGTGCATCGGGTGGCCTACGAGCCTGAAGTGAGCGCGAGGCTCGATGAGCTGTTGCAGGTGATGTCGGAGGACCCCCAGCTTCACCTTCTGGCTGGAAACGTCGCGTTGCTCGAGGGCAATCAGAACGAGGCGTTGAGCCACTATCAGCGGGCCGCCGAGTATGACGCGACCTTCGCGGGCGCTCATCTCAATATCGGCAACATCCACTTTCTCAATGGCGATTTTCCGGCTGCGACAGTCCAGTACGAGCGGGCGGCAGATCTGGAGCCCGACATGGTCGCGGCCTATTTCAATTCCTCGGTCGTGGCTGGCGAGTCGTTCAACTTCGAGCGGCAGGCGCAGCAGCTCGAGCAGGCAAAACAGGCGGGAAGATCGGAGACGAACGCCCTTCTGAAGAATCCGCCGAGTCGAAAGGTATGGGTGTTCAGGCTCCCGTATGGTGAAGCGTGGGCATTGCTCGACGACATTCATCGGAACCCGGCAGCGCGCCAGCTCTTCGGCAACTATGCAGCGTTCAATGCGGGTACGGTCCTTCTGCACCCCATCACGCTCGGCGCGCTTGGGGCACTCGGGGCGGCTCTCCTGCTCTGGTTCAGGAGACGCTCGAACGGGTTCGCCGGCGCCTGCGTCAAGTGCGGACGCACCTTCTGTCCGCGGTGCAAATCCGCACGGGAGAGCGCAACGTACTGCACCCAGTGCATTCACATCTACATCAAGCGTGATGGCGTGCTCGGGGAGGCCAAGCAGCGGAAGATGGCTGAGGTGCAGTCCTACCACAAGGGGCGCCTCCGTCACAGAAAACTTCTCTCTACGGTAATGCCGGGGGCGGGACAGGTCCTCGACGGAGCAACCTGGCTCGGTTCGATCTATCTGCTCCTGTTCATCGTCTTCGTCGTCATCGCGGTGTTCGTCGGCCATCTCGCGCCAATCGCATCTCCCGCGGAAACCATGAAGCTGGCACTCCGGGTCGCAGCGATTGCAGGGGCGGCCATTGTCTGGGTCATCGCGGTGATTCCCATCTATCGAACAAAGGTATCGGCGGCCTGATATGGCACTCGAAGGAACACTCAAGGACTTCAGTCTCGCCGACATCTTCCAGTTGATCGGCCTGCAGAGGAAAACCGGGGTGCTGACTCTCAGCCGCCTCTCGGATACCGTAACGGTCACGTTCCTCGATGGGCAGGTCGTCGCCGCGGATGCTCTCAACCGCAAGATCGAGAATCGGCTCGGACATGTGCTGGTCAAAAAGGGCACGATCACAGACGAACAGCTCAAACGGGCTCTTCAGATCCAGAAAGAGACTCTGCAGCGCCTCGGCTTCATTCTCGTCGAGCATCAGATCATCTCCCGGGAAGAACTGCGCGATGCGCTGCAACTGCAGATTCTGAGCGTCATCTACGGACTCTTTCGCTGGAAAGACGGTGAGTATCACTTCTCACAGGAGTCGACGATCGAGTACGACCGCGAGAACGTCGTTCCGATCACCGCCGAATCGATTCTGATGGAAGGCGCCCGGATGATCGACGAATGGCCGATCATCGAGAAGACGAATCAGGTCGATGGACATGGTCCTGCGGAAGAAGCCGGTATCGCAGGACATCGTCGTAGCGGACGAAGAAGATGTAGACGAGATCGATTTCGAGGACGATGAGGCGGACCGGCCGTCGGCACTCTCTACCGACACGATCAAAATCAGTCGGGCGGAGAAGCAGACTTACGACCTGGTCGACGGGCAACGCAATATCAGGGAAATCGTCGAACGCAGCCGTCTGACCGAGTTCGATACCTGCAAAAATCTGTACGAGCTGATGATGCGCGACCTCATCGACGAGGTGCGAGCCGAACAGGCGATTCCCGAAAAGAAGCAGGAAGTGGGTCAGCTCGCACCGACTGAAGTGCCGACTGTCCTGCCGCTTCCTCTCATCCTGATTCTCGCGATCATCGCGGTCGCGTCTCTTCTGACTTTCACTCGCAACCCTCTCAACGAGTTCAGTGCTCTCGGAGCCGAGCGTACGACCGTCAATCAGTTGAGAAAGGCGATCTCTCTCGAGCGCGTCGCCACCCTGGGCAGTGCGGTCGAAGCGTATGCGATGGCGGTGGGAGCTCCTCCCGAGAGCCTGATGGCGCTGACGCCCGCGTTTGCCTCGAGAGAACTGCTGCGCGATCCATGGGATCACTCCTACACCTATATCGTTCAGGATCAGCCGATCGAGAACTTCCTGGTGATTGGTTACGGACCGCGGAGCGAAACTGACACCGACCTGTTCCTCGCCAGAAATCTCGATCGCGGTCTCTCCACCATGGATGAAGCGGTGAGCGGCGGGATCGAACTGGTCGACTAGCCGGCGCACCGGTGGTCCGCATGTCATCCTGACAGGCCGCGTCGTCGTGATCAGAACAGCCGGAACTGGTCGACGACCGGGGCTCGAAAGCTCTTGGCGGAAAGAGCCGGTCCTCGAGCATCGAGCCCGACCCGCCGTCTCGATGTTTCAAAGAGTGCTTTCACCTGGTCGGCGAACACTCCTTCGCCTCGCGCGCGTTTTCCAAACTCCGCACGATACAGTTTGCCGCCCCTCGCGGAGCGGATCTTGTTCAGGACCTTCTCCTTCCGGTCGGGATACCACGTCGTCAGCCACTCCTCGAACAGAGGCGCAACCGTCCATGGCAAGCGGAGAAGGACGTAGTTCGCGAACGTCGCGCCGTGCTTTTTCACCTCTTCGAGAATTCTCGGAATCTCGTGATCCGTGATGGCGGGAATCACTGGCGCCACGAGAACACCAACCGGAATCCCTGCGGCGGAGAGACGCTCGATCGCTTCGAGGCGCAGTGATGGGCGCGAAGTGCGAGGCTCCATCTTCGACACGAGATCGTCATCGAGGGTGGTCACCGAAAGGCAAACAGTCGCGGCGTTCCATTTAGACAGTTCCGAGAGCAGGTCGATATCGCGCGTCACCGTGACATTCTTCGTGATGATCACCACGGGATTCCGTGCCTCGGCCAGAACCTCGAGACATCCGCGTGTCAGTTCCAGTTTCCGCTCGATCGGCTGATAGGGATCCGTCACGCCGCTGATCGCGATCGGCTGCGGAGTCCACTTCGACGATGCGAGCTCACGCCGGAGCAGCTCTGGTGCGTCCTCTTTCACCATGATCCGGCTCTCGAAGTCGAGTCCGGCCGAGAATCCGAGGTATTCATGAGTCGGGCGGGCGAAGCAGTAGGCGCATCCATGCTCACACCCGCGGTATGGGTTGATGCTCGTCTCGAACCCGACATCGGGGCTGTCGTTGCGGGTGATGATGGTCTTCGCAGGATCACGAAGAAACAGGGTGTGGGTTCTCTCCTCATCCTGATCCTCCTCGTCCCGCACATACTCGAGCGTCTCGAAACGGTTGAGCGGGTTCGTGGAAGCGCCGCGCCCCTTCTGCGGCCTGCTGTTGAGAGTCATGAGCCGGCGATTGTGGCACGGGTGCGAGTTTTTCTACGAGGAGTAGAAAAAGAGCGGCAAGCTGAGCCCCCGGCTGTCATCCTGAGCCGCGCGGAGCGCAGCGGAGGCCTGCCACACACGGTCGAAGGATCGCGTACGGCCCGACTGTCAGTACGGAAAGAACGCGACAGTCAGGACGTACCCGATCCTTCGCTGGCGCTCAGGATGACGCCCTGGTCAGTACGGCCTGCAATGCGCCACGATTCGCGGGTGATGCTTCGCACCCCCGAGTCCGAGATGGCTCTCGAATAAGGTCACGGAGTCTACGATGAGTGGAGTGGACTGGACGTGGTTCCACGCCGAGAGGAAGCGATTGACATCGCTGGAGCGCCACCGCGACTTGAGCCTCGCCAGAGTCAGATGGGCGTGAAACGGCTTCTTGTCGAGCTCGATCCCGGCAGAGGTGACGACCTCGCGTACGGCTTCTGCGATCCGGCGCAATGTCGATTGATCCGCGACGCCCAGCCAGCCCACACGAGGTCTTTCGGGTGACGGGAAGAAGCCGGCGGTTCCGATGGCAGTACGAGCGGTCGGAATGGTCTTCATCGATTCAGTCAGAGCATCTCCCAGCGCCGACAGCAGCGACTCGGGCTGCTCTCCGAGAAAGGCGAAGGTCACGTGAAACGTCTCCGGGCGAGTCCAGGAGGCGGCTGGGAGCTCGTGTTTCAAGACTCCCGCCGTGCTGCCGATCTGCTCCCGGAGCTCGGAGGGAATGGACCAGCCGATGAAGCTGCGAGGCACAGTGTGACTCAGCGATCGGCCTGACCAGCGAGGAAATCGGGGGTGAAGATCTCGTCGATCTCCTTGTCGGAGAGGATCCCCCTCTCTCTGAGAATCTCGGGAATCGGCCGCTTGGTTTTTGCGGATTCTTTCGCAATCTCGGCGGCCTTCGCGTAGCCGATGATCGGATTCAAAGCTGTCGCCAGAGCGGGAGAGCTGATGTAGTAGTCCTCGTTTCGCTGACGATCAGCGGTGATACCAGAGATGCATTTTTCGTTGAATACCGGTACGTAGTTCTTCAGGATCTCGATCGAGAAGAGCATCTCGTACGCCATCAGCGGCATCATCACGTTGAGCTCGAGCTGGCCCGCCTGGACCGCATACGAGATGGTTGCGTCCGCGCCGATGACGTGGAAGGAGATCTGGTTCATGCACTCGAGCATCGAAGGGTTGATCTTGCCCGGCATGATTGAGCTTCCCGGTTGCACCTCAGGAAGAACGATCTCGGCGAGTCCGGTAAGGGGTCCGGAGGAGAGGAGCCTCAGATCGTTCGAGATTCTCGTGAGCTCAAGGGCCAGGTTCCTCAGCGCGGATGAAACCGTCGCGACTGGCTGCTGTGACTGCATCGCCTCCCGCAGATCCGACATCGAGTCGAGCTCGAGCCCGGTCAGCGCGGAGAGATGCTCCACGATCACATAGCGGTATCGTTCGGCGGTGTTGATGCCAGTGCCGGTTGCCGAGCCTCCGATCCCGAGCTCACGGAGCTCGTCGGCAGCATCGAGGAGCAGCCGGACCGACCTGCGAATCGCCGCTCCGTACGCTGCGAACTCCTGTCCGAGTGTCACCGGCACGGCATCCTGAAGATGCGTGCGTCCGCTCTTGATCACATCGGAGAATTCGCGTCCCTTCGTCTCGAATGCGGCGGCGAGCTCATCGAGGGCGGGGAGCAACTCCCGAAGATAGAGGAGAATCGCGAGCCGTGTCGCCGTGGGGAACGTGTCGTTGGTCGACTGGCCCATGTTCACGTGATCGTTGGGATGAATCGGATCGTACTCACCGAGGTCGCCACCGAGCGAGCGGTTGGCGAGATTCGCGATGACCTCGTTGACGTTCATGTGGAACGACGTACCGGCGCCGGCCTGAAAGACGTCGACGACGAACTGATCGAGATACTCGTCGGCGATATACGAGTCGGGGACACGCTTTCGCGACCGGATGTCGCTCCCCACATCGCCCGCGTCCGCCGAAGAGCCTTTCTTCCGGGCCCGGACGATCGAATCGAACGAGCGCTGCTCGCCACCGAGGATCTGGTCGCAGGCGTCGGCGATTGCCTTTGCGCGCTTTCGCTGCAACACGCCGAGCTCGTGATTGGCGAGCGCGGCAGCCTTTTTCAAGGTGACGTACGCGTGGATGAAGACGGGATTTTCGCGAACACCGCTGACGGGAAAGTTCTCCACCGCCCGCTGGGTCTGCGCGCCGTAGAGCGCATTGCGTGGGACGCGTACTTTGCCGAGAGTGTCTTTTTCTGTACGAACTGCAGTCTTTCTGGATGCCATATCATCCGGACCTGCGAAATCCGAACCGCTCGAGAGGAAGGTTCAAGGGTTCGAGAGTTCAAGGGTTCAAGAGTTCAAAGGTTCAGAAGTTCAGATGTTCAGATGTTCAGAGCGTGGGTCGAGGCAGTTTCAAATTCGCCAAACGGGATGACAGCCGCGGGACTGGGGATGTGAGCTCTTGAACCTTTGAACCTCTGAACCTCTGAACTCCTGAACCTCTGAACGCCCTTCAAACCGCCTTGAGCGCGTCGAGTCTCTTCTTCGAGTCCTCGAAGACGCTCTTGTGGAGGCTGTTGCCGTGGGAATCCATTGTCACGATCGCGGTGAACCCTTCGACCCAGAGATGCCAGATCGCTTCGGGGCTGCCGAGCTCGAACCAGTCGACGCCGTCGACGCGCTTGATCGACTGTGCGCAGACCTGCGCGGCACCGCCGATGGCATGGAGGTACACGGCTCCGTACTCCCTGCATGCATCGAGTGTCTTCGGGCCCATGCCTCCCTTGCCGATGACGCCACGGATCCCGTAGTCCCGCATGACCTCCCACTGGTACGGTTCTTCGCGTGAGGAGGTGGTTGGCCCGGCGGCCTTGCAGATCCACCGGTCACCTTCCTTCACCATCACTGGGCCGCAGTGATAGATGATCTGCCCTCGCAGGTCGACCGGAGGTTTCTGTCCCTCGTGAAGGCGGTGGTGTACGGCGTCGCGGCCGGTGAAGAGCCTGCCGTTGATCACGACGGTGTCTCCGACATTCAGCGACCGGATCGTCTGCTCGTCTACTGGAGTGGTGATTTCGATTTTAGCCATAGGAGAAGGGTTCGAGGGTTCAGAGGGTTCAAGAGGTTCAGAGGTTCAGAGGTTCAGAGGTTCAAGAGTTGGAAGGTTCAGAGGTTCGAGGAGTTCGGGTCGATCTGCCAGCGTTACTCAAGAAGTCAGAGGCTCAGAGGTGTTCAAAGGTTCAAGGGCTCCCAGTCTCGATCTCCGGTCCCGCCGGCTGTGATCCCGTTTGGCGAATTCGAAACTGCCTCGACCCACACTCCTGGACTTCTGAACTCTGAACCTTTGAACCTCTGATACCATTGAACTCTCTGAACCTCTTGAACCTCTGAACCTTTGAACCCTTGAACCCTCAACTCTCAGTACAGCCATTTCTGCACCACCGCCGCCGTGGTCAGCTCGACGCCGCGCCGGCGATAGGCCCAGCACATGTAGGCGACTGATACGAAGAAGCTGGCGGGCAGCCGGTTGAGTGTTCCGATCTTGCAGGCGAGGAGCGTCGTGTTGCCGCCGAAGCCCATCGGTCCGATACCGGACTTGTTCGCCTTGTCGACGACTCGTGCCTCGAGCGCGCGCAAAGTCTCGTCCTCGCTTTCATCGTCGATCTGTCTGAGAAGCTGCTCTTTTGCGAAGGCGTAGCCGGTCGTACGGTCGCCTCCGATGCATACGCCGAGGATCCCGGGTCCGCAGCCTTGCCCCTGCGCCTGGAGAACCGAATCGAGAATGGCGTTTTCGACGCCCTTCAGATCACGCCCTCCGAGATCGGGATGCGGGAGCGAGTACTGTGCGTTCATGTTCTCGCATCCGCCCCCCTTCAATACGAGCCGGACATCAACGTGTGGATTTCGCCACTGTTCGAAGTGAAAGTATGGTGAGCCCGGGCCGGTATTGTCGCCCGTGTTTTTGCCCGTGATGCTGTCGACGGAGTTCTGCCGCAGGTATCCGAGCCGCGTCGCTTCTCGAACGGCTTCGGTGGCCGTCTCCTCGAGCTCGATCTGGTCGTAGCCCACTGGCGTGTGAACGAAAAAGAGAATCGACCCCGTGTCCTGACAGAGGGGCGCCGAGTTGTCCTTCGCGAGCCGGATGTTGCAGCCGATGACGTCGAGCGCGACATCGGCGTTCGAGCCCTCGGTCTCGGTCTTGCGCGCCGCCTCGATCGTGCGGACGACGTCGTCGGGAAGGATGGTCGAAGTCCGGCGGATCAGCTCGAGAAGGTTCTCGTGAAGCGCCGTGCGGGGTGATTCGGAACGGATCGGTTCTGCGGTCATGTCGTGACTCCGCGAGAAACTTTATCAGAGTCGCTGGTCCGATATGTGACGAATGATACAGGGGCGGGACAGCTTCACCGGCGCGGTGGGCTCCTTAGTCATCCTGAGCGCAGCGAAGGATCGCGTACGTCCCGACTCTCAGGACGGAAAGAGCGCGACAGTCAGAACGTACCCGATCCTGCGGCGTTCTTTGCATGCAGATGCGCACCTCTGCCAGAAATGAAATGAGGTGACACGGCGTTGTAATACTTGAGTGTAGCATTATCAAGTATGAATCTCTGACCGAAGCCGGGTTGTAGGCTTCGAAGGAAAGTAAAGCTATGGATATCAACAAGTTGACAGTCAAGGCGCAGGAGGCAGTGGTCGAGGCGCAGGGGCTCGCTCGTCAGTCCGGACATGCGGAGCTGACCCCCGAGCATCTGCTCGTGACGCTGATCAGCCAGGAAGAAGGCATCGTCCGCCCGATCCTCAACAAACTCGGGGTAAATCCGGGCATGATCGAGATGGAACTAACCAACGAGCTGTCTCGTCGCTCCAAGGTGTCCGGAGGAGCTGATCCGGGTTTTTCGACGAATTTTCGCAAAGTCATGGATGCCGCGTTTGCGTCCGCGGACGAATTCAAGGACGAATACGTCTCGACAGAGCATCTCCTGATCGGGATTGCCGAGACGAAGGGAACGACAGCATACGAACGGCTCACGCATCATGGGGTCACGAGGGATGCGCTCCTGAAAGCTCTGCAGTCGGTCCGTGGATCACAGCGAGTCACGGATCAGAATCCGGAGGCGAAGTATCAGGCTCTCGAGCGCTATGCGCGCGACCTGACCGCCCTGGCAAAACGGGGCAAGCTCGATCCGGTGATCGGCCGTGACGAAGAGATCCGCCGCGTCATTCAGGTTCTGTCGCGCCGTACGAAGAACAACCCCGTGCTCATCGGTGAGCCGGGTGTCGGTAAGACAGCGATCATCGAAGGACTCGCCCGCCGTGTCGTGGAGGGAGATGTCCCCGAGGGTCTGAAGGACAAGAAGGTGGTCGCGCTCGATCTCGGAGCTCTGATCGCTGGAGCGAAGTACCGGGGAGAGTTCGAAGACCGGCTCAAGGCAGTCATCAAGGACATCGAAGAGGCGGAGGGGAAGATCATCCTCTTCATCGACGAGCTCCACACTCTCGTCGGTGCGGGCGCGTCCGAGGGTTCGATGGATGCATCCAACCTTCTGAAGCCGGCGCTCGCCCGAGGCGAGTTGCGCGCCGTCGGTGCGACGACTCTCGCCGAGTACCAGAAGTACATCGAGAAGGACGCAGCTCTCGAGCGAAGGTTCCAGCCGGTTTACGTGGGAGAGCCGTCAGTCGAAGACACGATCGCGATTCTGCGTGGTCTGAAGGAAAGGTACGAAGTCCATCACGGAGTCAAGATCCAGGATTCCGCAATCGTGGCTGCCGCGACCCTCTCGAATCGGTACATCGCAGACCGGTTCCTTCCCGACAAGGCGATCGATCTGATCGACGAAGCGGCGTCACGGCTTCGCATCGAGATCGACTCTCTCCCGACCGAGATCGACGAGATCGAGCGGCGGGTGACGCAGCTCCAGATCGAGAAACAGGCTCTGTCGAAGGAGAAGGATTCATCGTCTCAGGACCGGCTGCGGTCGATCGAGTCGCAACTTGCCGAGCTCCAGGAGAACTCCTCGGGTCTCAAGGCGCAGTGGGAGAACGAGAAGCAGGAAATTCAGAAAATCCGGGATCTCAAGCAGCGGATCGAACAGACGCGGGACGAGGCGCAGCGTGCAGAGCGTGAAGGTGATCTGACGAAGGCGGCGGAACTGCGGTATGGCCAGATGCCGAACCTGAACCGTGAGCTCGAAGAAGCATCGAACGCGTTCAACGAGATGCAGGCGAGCGGTGGCGGTCTCCTGAAAGAGGAAGTCACGGCCGACGATGTCGCCGAGGTCGTCGGCAAGTGGACCGGGATTCCGGTAACCAAGCTGATCGAGTCCGAGGTACAGAAACTCGTGAAGATGGAAGACCGGCTTCGTCTGAGGGTCGTCGGCCAGGAAGAAGCAGTGAGGAGCGTGTCCAACGCGGTTCGGCGTTCGCGCGCGGGGCTCCAGGATCCGGACCGCCCGATTGGCTCGTTCATCTTCATGGGGCCTACGGGTGTGGGTAAGACAGAGCTGGCGCGGGCGGTGGCGGAGTTCCTTTTCGACGATGAGAGCGCGATGGTGCGCATCGACATGTCGGAGTACATGGAGCGTCATGCCGTCGCCCGTCTGATCGGAGCCCCTCCCGGGTATGTCGGGTACGAAGAGGGCGGACAGCTCACGGAAGCCGTGCGCCGGCGCCCGTACGCGGTCATCCTGTTCGACGAGATCGAGAAGGCGCACCCGGAAGTCTTCAACATCATGCTCCAGATTCTCGACGACGGCCGTCTGACCGATTCGAAGGGACGCACGGTCGACTTCCGCAACTCCGTCATCATCATGACCTCGAACATCGGATCGCAGTACATCCAGGAGTATCAGAGGTCCGAACACTCCGAGCAGCAGGAAGAGGAGATGAAGCGGAAAGTCGAGGAGGAGCTTCACCGGCAGTTCCGGCCTGAGTTCCTCAACCGGATTGATGACGTCATCGTTTTCCACTCCCTCGGACTCGACGAGATCAAGCATATCGTCGACATCCAGTTGCGTAGAGTGCAGAAGATGGTCGCCGAAAGGGATCTCACGCTCGAGCTCGACGACGCGGCAAAGGAGCGGCTGGCGAAGGAGGGATACGATCCGGTCTTCGGTGCGCGGCCGCTCAAGCGTGCGCTGCAGAAGCTCGTGATCGATCCGCTGGCGGTCGGAATTCTCGAGGGTCGCTTCGCGCCCGGTGACACAGTTCATGTGACCGCGAAAAATGGCGAGCTCGAGATGTCGACGGCGGGCGAGCCGGCTGAAGCGATTCACTGAGACATCACGTGAGCGGCCTGGAGATTTCCGGGCCGCTCTGGATCATTCCTGAGAGCAGCGAGGCGTGAACTTCGCAGGTCACCGGCTCAATGGTGGAAGAAAGGGAAAGCGTGCTCCGGCGAAGGAAGCGTCCGGCGGCTGAGCGGGCTGGAGCTCGGGCGAATCACACTGATCGTCTCGGTCGTGGCGATGGCCGTCGTCGCTCTGTCGCTGTTGTTGTGGAAGGCGTCCAACGTCATCCTCCTCCTCTTCGGTGCCGTGCTCTTCTCAGTCTTCCTCACGTCGATCGCTGCGTGGGTCGGCTCCCATACCAGGCTGGGGCGGCGCGTATCGACCTTCCTCACATTGGCCGCAGTCATTGGGCTGATCGTCGCGGGGTGCTATCTCATCGCACCGCGCATTGCGGGACAGTCCGACGAGATGTCGCGGACGATTCCCGAATCGGTCGAGCAGCTCCGGTCGCAACTGGAAGCTCAGCAGTGGGGGCGGTGGATGCTGGCGCACCTGCCAAATGTCGAGCAGTTGATGACACCCAGTGCCGCCGCAAGACGTGCAGGACGTTTCTTCACGTCTCTGTTCGGCGGGATCACCAGCGTAATGGTGGTCGTCGTGGCAGGCGTATTCATGGCGTTCACGCCCGGCGTATACAGACGAGGATTTCTTCGCCTCATCCCACCAGCAAAGCGGGCGCGGGCAGAGGAGGTGCTCATCGCGCTGGAGAGTACGATCGCGTGGTGGCTTTTTGGTCGCTTTCTGTCGATGACGGTGGTCGGTGTGATGACGTGGGTCGGGCTGATGCTCCTCGACATCCCTCTGGCGCTGACGCTCGGACTGATCGCCGGCATTCTTTCGTTCATCCCGTACATCGGGCCGGTGCTGTCGGCCGTTCCTGCCATACTCATCGCGCTCACGATCGATCCGTCGAAGGCGTGGCACGTGGTGCTTCTCTACATCCTGGTCCAGCTGATCGAAGGCAATTTGTTGACTCCGCTGATCGAGCGGAAGACCGTGTGGCTCCCTCCGGCGCTGACGATTCTGATGCAGGTGCTTTTCGGTCTGCTCTTTGGTGCCCTCGGCGTGATTCTTGCCACCCCGCTCACGGCGACGGTAATCGTGCTCGTCAAGATGCTGTATCTGCACGATCTGCTCGGCGAAGACGTCGAGGCGTCTCGAGCGATCTGAAACACCGGCCTGGATAAGGAGAATTGAAGATGAATACACGACGGAAAACTTTCGCGATCATGGGAGCAGTAACATTGGTCTTTGCCCTCGCCTGCGCAGAGGAACCAGAGGTGGAAACGACTACTGTGACCGAGACCGAGGCCACGACAGGCGTGATCGAGGAGGACGTCCCCCGCCTGCCCGACGGGGGCCAGCCGGTTCAGGTCATCCTTTCGAACATGGATATCGACATGCCTTCGACGCTTCCTGAAGGCCGGACTCTATTCACCGTCCGGAACGAGGGAGACGTCGAGCACAGTTTCGAGATCGAAGGACAGGGAATCGAGAAAGAGCTCGAGCAGCACCTGCAGCCGGGCGAGGTCATGACCATCGAGGTGGATCTCCAGCCGGGTGAGTACCGGGTCTACTGCCCTGTTGCCGATCATGCCGACCGCGGCATGGAGACGACACTGACGGTGACGGAAGGCGAAGGTGCTTCCTCGATGACAGACACGACCGGAACCGACGGGACGGCGATGGAGACGGAGTCAGACTGATCGAGCCTGTCATCCTGAGCGCAGCGAAGGATCGCGTACGGTCCTACTCGCCGAAAATCTGACGTACGAAGGATCGCGTACGGGGTGACTCGGATTGCGCAGGGGTCTCAGGGCGAGTATGACTCGACGCGATCCTTCGCTTCGCTCAGGATGACACTCGCGCCGGACCGGGATCAGATTGCGGTCCGGCGCGATGCCCTCATCGCGTGAGCTGCTCGCCGGCTCCGGTGAACACCGGGGCGATATCCACCGGGAGGTCTTCGAGACCCGCGATGATCTGATCGCTCTCGGCAGTCGCGACTCCGTACCTCTGGAGGAACTGTTTCGATCTCGAGTAGTCGCCGGTAGCCTCGATCATCAGAAGCTCGTGGAGCAGCGACTCGACAGCCTCGGCCATGAGATCGTAGTTCACACGATAGCGGCCCGATGGCTCCCGGATGATCGCTCCCTTCTCCCGCATCCAGTTCCACTGGACGGCATTCGCGCGGCCGTGCGCCGAGTCGAGGCCGAACCTCATCGAGCGGAACATCAGACCTGCGTACGACGAGAAGAGCTCCTCGCGACCGAATGAATCGAGCAGGTCGTTGTCCATTGCGTAGAGGATGTTCCAGATGCCGGCGACGTCGGCTTTCGTCTCTTCGATCGCGGAGTATGTTTCCTTGAGCAGAAGGCGTGCTTCGACCGGGCGTCCATCGGGACCGTCGATGATTCCCGGTCCGAGTCCGTGCGAGAGCTCATGAAACAGGACGTGGTTGAAAAAGGGATCGAAAGACACGAGCTCGGCATGTTGCGGCTCGAGAAGACGAAGAGCGATCGGCTTTCCGGTCTTTTCGAACTTCGCCTCCATCACATTCTTCAGGAGGACCTTCTTAGAGCCCTTTGCTTCGCGTACCCGTTCGTCATTGGGTAGATTGAAGGCGGCCGTCTGTACACCGGCTCGGGTATCTCCGGCGGTGAAGATTTCCTGCACGACCTTGATCGGCGATTCGGCGCCCCGATTCGGATTCTTGTACTCATCTGGAATCGGAAGATTCTGTTCCATTCGAGGCAGGTGCGAGACGTAGCGTGACAGCTTGCGGCTCTCGTCACGATCGACGACGGTCACGAATGACTCGAAGGCTGCCTTGTAGTTGTTGAGGCTGTCCTCGTACACCTCGTATGGACCGATCACGACCTCGATATCCGAATCGAGATCCATCCAGGCAAGATCACTCGCGTAGTAGTCGTCGGTGAGCAGTGCATCAGCGCGCTTCGTCAGATAATCCTTCAGTGAGGCATTGCGGGTAATCGCTGCGGCCTCCCTGAGTTTCTCCGCGGCCGGGTACAGATAGTCGCGATACGCCACCGAGTACGGAACTGACACCAGCGATCCGTTCTCTCTGCGGATCACGGTGAAGAGATTCTGTACGGCGTCTCCGGCTGCCGGATCGTTCTTGATCCACTCCTCGAGCTCTTCGGGTGTGATGTCGCGAGGATAGAATCCGGCTCCCTGCGGTTTGGCCCCTTCAGGTCCGAACGGTGCGATGAACGGTTCACCCTCCGCCAATCGGTCCCAGCGGCCGTACATCATGCGGAAATACTCGTAGGCATCGCGGTAGCGGGGATCATCGAGAGCAAGCTCGTACAGTTCCTGGCGAAGAGCGCGATTCTCCGGAGAGACCTGAGCGAGGAATACCTCGTCGAGAAACTTCGAGGCCTCCACCAGTTTCTCGACCACAGCGCGCTGATTCTCATCGAGCAGGTCTCGATCGTAGTCGATCGAGACCTGAGGGAGTTGTTCGAGCCGCTGGTCAACGTCCGCAGCAATCTGCGGTCCCGTCCCCCCGGCTGGAGGGGCGCCGGAAGGGCTTGTTGCGCACCCGGCAAGGCCGAGGAAAATGGCGGCCATCAGGATTGAGAGAGTCTTCATATTGTTTTCTCCTGTTCGATTTGAGGAACAAGTTCTTTGCTGTCATCACGAAACGTGGATTGACCGGCCTTTGATCCCTCTGTTATCGTCGCCTCGGCTTCGGCTCTCCCGAGCGACGCACGAGGAATCTGTGATCATAACGTGTGAGCACTGCAAGGCGAACTACAAGTATGCCGAAGAACGCTTTGAAGGTAAGCGATCGAAGAAGATCCGGTGTGCGAAGTGCCGGGAGGTTTTCGAGATCGTCAACCCGGCGTTCGACGAGCCGGCTCCCGAAGACGTAACGGATTCGACGTTCGTCGGCAGGCGTCCAAAACCGGCCGAGGTTCCGGAAGAGACCGGCAGCTACGATCCCGGAGGTCTTCCCTCGCTTCCGCCGAACCAGCGTCTCTCGCTCGCGATCACCGAGGGTCCGGACGCGGCGAAGGTCTTCCGCATCGAGAAACCGCGAGTGACGATCGGACGGCAGGGCGCGGACATCGAGATCGACGATCGCGAATCTTCCCGCAACCACGCTGCACTCGAGATCAGGGATGGTCACTTCTTTCTCGAAGACCTCGGTTCCAGCAACGGCACCTTCGTCGAGGGGCGCCGCATCGAGGGCGAAGTCGAGATCTCCGACAAGACCGAGTTCCGCCTCGGCAGCACGACGCTGATGCTGATCGTCACGCTCATCGAGTAGGGCCGTCGTCGGTCGTCGGTCGTCGGTCGTCAGTCGTCAGTCTTCAGATGAGTTGGAGAGACTTGGCGGTGGTTGGTCATTGGTCGTTGAGCAGATGTCGATCGTGAGATGGGCGATGCCATCCGCCGCCGAGTTCCCACCCAGATTCCTCGCTGCGCTTCGGAATGACAGGCGCGAACGAATTGAGCTTCTCGGAAGCGAAGGGAGGAATCGTGTACTCACCTCGAGTTGGATCAGCAGAATGGGACCGAGGACCAGATGACTAATGACCAACGACCAACGAACTACGTCCGACGACTGTCGCGACTAACGAACTGACGACTGACGACTGTCGACTGTAGACTGTAGACTGTTCTAGACTCTCCACCGTGCCGGCCGTTGCAAAGAAGATAGATACGCCCATCGACTCGATCCGTCAGCTCGTCCGGTCCCGGCAGTTGATCCTGACCTTGACCTCCCGCGACCTCAAGGCGCGGTATCGCGGTTCCATCCTCGGATACTTCTGGTCGCTGGCCAATCCGCTTCTGCTTCTCGCCGTCTACACGATCGTTTTCACGACGTTTTTCAAACGGCCGGACGTGCAGCCGTACTCGCTCTTTCTCTTCACGGGGATCCTCCCGTGGATCTTCTTCTCGGGCGCCGTGGTCGAGTCGACTGATGTGCTGATCGCGAACGGTGGCCTGATCAAGAAGGTGACATTCCCTGCGGAGGTGCTGCCGATTGTCGTCGTGGCATCACATCTGGTTCACTTTCTTCTGGCGCTGCCGGTTCTCCTTGCGGCGCTTCTGGTCGGGATTCTCGCATCCGATGTTCCTTTCGGCTGGCCCCTCCTCCTTGCACCTCTGATCATGATCGTTCAGATGATCTTCGTTGCAGGAGTCGCGCTTGCCGTCTCCTCGACGGCGGTGTTGTTCCGCGATTTGAAGGACATCATCGCAAATCTGCTCAACCTCGGATTCTTCCTCACACCGATCATCTATTCGATGCAGAGCGGTCTGATCTGCGGAGATCCCTGCCCTCCGGGAACGATCACGAAGACGGGCGCGCTGCTGCGTCTGAATCCGATGACGCCGTTCGTCATCGCGTTTCAGGACGTGTTTTTCTTTTCGCGAGTCCCACTGTTGATCGACGTGCTGCTGATGATCGGATACGCGCTCGTCTCCGCGTGGATCGGTCTGGTCGTGTTCGACCGGCTGCGAGACACGCTGGCGGAGGCGATATGAGCGACCGCTGGCCGATCCAGCTCGATGACGTGACGAAACGATACCGGCTTCTCGGGAGACGCTCACAGTTTCAGACGCTCAAGAGCGCGTTGCTGCGCCGCGAGCTCGCACTGCCCGAGGAGGGATCGATCACGGCGCTGAGGGATGTGACGTTCCGTCTCGAGCAGGGCGAAGCATTCGGCGTGATCGGCCCGAATGGTTCGGGAAAGTCGACACTGCTCAAATTGATCAGTGGCATTCTGAAGCCGACGACCGGCGAGGTCCGGGTGGACGGGCGCATCGCGGCTTTGATCGAGCTCGGTGCCGGCTTCCATCCTGAGATAAGTGGGCGCGAGAACATCTACATCAATGGCATCATGATGGGGCTGAGCCGCCGGGAGATCGATCAGCGGTTTGCTCAGATCGTCGACTTTTCCGGCATCGAGGAGTTTCTGGATCAGCCGGTCAAGACCTACTCGTCCGGGATGTACGTGCGACTGGGTTTCTCGGTCGCCGTTCATCTCGATCCGGACATCCTGCTCATCGACGAGGTTCTCTCGGTCGGCGATGAGGAGTTTTCCCAGAAGTGCATCGCCCGCATCCAGGAGATGAAGCTCAAGGGAGTGACGATGCTCTTCGTCACCCATCAGCTCGACCTGGTGCGACAGCTCTGCGATCGCGCGCTCTGGCTCGACCACGGAAGAGTCTGCGGTCTCGGTGATCCCATTCGTGTGGTCGACGCCTACCTGCAGCGGGTGTCCGGCACCGAAACCGTCGAGAACGACGATCGCGCGGCGGATACGGAGCGGGACGAAGACGAGGACGAGAACGAGCTTTCAGGAGAGGATCGATGGGGGTCGGGGGAGATCCTGGTTCGCCGGGTCTCCCTGAGGGACGCGCGTGGGCGGGACCTGGTCGCTCTCGGCGGTGAAACGCACGTGGAGATCGAGCTTTCCGTGGATGTGCGTGAGCCTCAGTCCGACTGTGTGTTCGGCCTCGGCATCTTTCACGCCGATGGCACGTGCGTCTACGGGACGAATACGGAGATCGAGGGGTGGCAGAGTGAGCGAGTGGACGCGTACGGAACCGTCCGCTTCGTCATGCCTTCGCTCAGTCTGGTGGCCGGAAACTACCGGATCGACGTCGCGGCGCATACGAAGAACGGAAGGGCGTTCGACTACCGGCGAGGTGTGGTGCGTTTCGTGGTCGGGTCACGCGTCAAGGACGTCGGCGTCTACAGGCCGGAGCACGAGTGGATCTTCAGTGGCGGGGTCAGGATGCTGGCTTCCGAGAGACGAAGCCAGGCCCCGGCGAATATCGAGGAGACGATGAAGAACCTCGAGCATGACTCGGATGACGAGGTGTACCGGAAGCGCCCCCGGCGCAAGCGGCGCAAGGACTCGGGAGAGAGCTAGAGGCATTGTCATCCTGAGAGGCTGTGAAAAAATCAAGCGTGCCCTGCGCTGGTGGTGCTTACGGTTCGAGCTCAAGGAACGAGGAGGATTCGCGGTGGTTCCTCGGTGACGACGAGTGATCCTTCGGCTCGCTCAGACAGGCGCGGAGATCGGGCCGTAACCACCACCAGCCCAAAGGGTTACGGGCGGGGCGTCGCCGATCGCGTGCCTGCCCTGAGCGAGCGTCAGCGAGTCGAAGGGTCGCAGCTCCTTTCCGATGAACCACATCGCTGCGTCGCTGCTCCGCGCGCTCGAGACTCGCCGCGCCCGTAACGCAGGGTACGCTGGATTCTTTCACAGCCTCTGAGCCGCCGGAGCGCAGCGAAGGACGGTCGAAGGATCTCGTCGTATCTGCCTCGAGTAGGATTCACGCGATCCTTCGCTGGCGCTCAGGATGACGGCATTATCAGACGCGACCAGCCTTTGGCAGGCGAGCTCACTTACAGCAGGAAGACGACTCCACCAGTCAGCACCACATGCAACTGGTTCACGATCACGCTGAGGAGGAGAATCAGAAGGACGATCATCAGGACCACGGCTGCCAGAATCATGATGAGGATGGCCATTGCGATGAGTGAGACCTGCGCGGTCGTCCGGGGAGGTCTGGTGCGATCGCGGTGGCGGAGGAGGATCTCGACGTTGGAGAGGTTCTCCTGGAACAGGAAGTCGAAGATGTCGCCGATGACGGGGATCGTCCCAATCGCTGCATCCACGATGATGTTGAGCACCATCCGGATGATCCGCCGGCCGGGCACGCGGTGACGGAGAGCGCCCACGACAATCCACATCGACAGAAGTGCCCCGATGAAGTCACCGATGCCGGGAACGAGTCCGATGATCGGTGCGATCCCGACTCTGCGTCTGGTCCCAGGAACCTGAAACGCGCGGTCCAGCAGAATGCCGAGATTGCGCAGAGCCACCAGATCGCGGGGAAGTTTCGAGTCGTCTTCGAGCACCTCTGGCTCGATCGGAGTGGCCTTCATCTTCACTCTCTCATGCAATCGATCGGCCTCCTGCCGCCTGACGCGGCGAGAGCCGGTTTTATCGGTTCGGGTACTGGAGCGTTACCATGAGAGCAGGCGAATCAGCTTCCTGGGCCGTTGATTGCAGAATTCGAGTCAGCGGGAGCTGGGAGGGCGGAAGAACCGAATACAGATGAACGATCAGCCAAAGGAGACCAAAAAGGACCGGCCCGGACTTTACGACCGCATCGGTCACTTCCGGAGGTGGTTCTGGGAGCAGTGGACGACGGAGGCAGCGCACGTGTACCGGAAGTCGATTCACGGTCGGCACGGTGTGCGCGCCGTACTCGCGGAATCGCTCCTTTTCGTCCGTGAGGTGATTCGCGAATTCTGGGGGATCCAGGGCTCATCGCGCGCGGCTGCACTCGCCTACACGACCCTTCTGTCGCTCATACCACTGCTCGTCGCCTTCTCCTACGCGATCGAGAGCTGGTTCTCGCGCGTTCTTCCGGATATCCGCGGGACAGTCGGATACGCTGCTGAACGTCCTTCTGCCTTACCAGTCCGCACAGGTCACCTATCACCTCAACCGCTTTGCAGAGAATGCGGAAACGGCCTCCGCGTTTGGTGCCGTGGCGTTTCTCCTGATCTCGTTCAGGCTTTTCATGGCGGTGGAGGCGACGTTCAATCATATCTGGCACGTGGAGAAGTGGCGGAGCTACCGGCAGCGCCTGCGGGCGTTTACGATGCTTCTCTTCTGGGGGCCGCTGCTGATCGGCCTTTCCTTCGCCACGACGGCCTCGCTTCGCGGAAACCCGGTCGTGAAGATCATGGTGGAGCGCACGCCTCTCTCCCAGGTCGTTCCTTTCCTGATCCTGTGCGTAGCATTCACGATGCTCTTCTGGCTCGTTCCCGCGACTTCAGTGAGTTTCAAGTCCGCAATTTTCGGGGCAGTGATCACCGCGACTCTGTTCGAGCTCGTCCGCTTCGGGTTTGCCTATTACGCCGAGAGTCTCCTTCAGCTCCGGCTCAACATGATTTACGGCACTCTCGGGCTGGTCGTCGTGTTCATCGTCGCACTGGAGCTTCTGTGGGTAGTGATTCTTGCCGGTGTCGAGATCAGCTACGTTCATCAGAATCTTCAGGGCATCATCAGGGCGAGCGAGCTTCGGCTCGAGGAGAAGCCGGAGTTCGACCTGTTCTTCGCGTTTCGCGCGATGATCGAGGTATCGCGGCGGTTTGAGCAGCGTGAAGAGGCGCCTTCGTCATACCGGCTCGCCGAGGAGTTCGGTGCGACCGACAAACAGATGGCCAAGGTGTTGCGGCAGCTCGAATCTGCCAGTCTCGTCAAGGAGATCGGGGGAGAGTGGACCGGATGGTTGCCGGGTGGCGATCCGGATCGCATCGCGATCCAGGAGGTGATCGATGCGATCGAGGGGGGACGTCGCCAGATTCCCGGTTTCGACCCGGACAGCCCGGCGCAGAAGAGGATCGCCCGGCTCTTCAACTATCTGGACCGCTGCACGAGTGAGGCGATCGAGCTGGATACGATCGGAAAACTCGTCAGGGAAATGTATGGTCCGCGCCGGCCTTCGCGAAACGGTGACGTGGCCGCGGAAGCGTAATGTCCTGATGCAGGTCACGATACGTGCGCAGGCTGCTCCGGGTCCTCGTCCTGCACGACTGACCGCTGTCGTTCCCGGACCTGCCGGTACGCCTCGAAGACGACGATGGAGGCGATGAGCCAGCAGAATCCAGCCGCGAATCCAGCCGCGATGTCCGAAACCCAGTGAACGCCGAGATAGATACGGGACAGGGCAATGGTCAGAGCCGTGACCAGAGACACGGCAACCCATAATGATTTCCATCGCCAGCTTTGGGTGAGACGCAGTGAGGCGTAGGCGAGCGCTCCGAGAATGACTACGCTGCCCATCGCATGTCCCGAGGGAAACGATTCATGCGCGGCGTCCGACAGAGCGAGAAGAAGATCTGGTCTCTCACGCCCGAACACCTGCTTGAGCCAGCGATTGAGGAGCCCGCCGACGCCCGAGGTGAGAACGAGGTAGAGGGCGATGCTCCAGTGCCGCCGGACGAGCGCGATCGCCACGCCGACGAGCAGAATGAGAGACAGCCCGACCGGATTTCCCAGGATAGTGAACGTCAGGTAGAACGGAGTGAGAGCTTCGTAGCGGTTCTCCTGAGTCCAGTCGTGAACGGTACTGTCTATTTTCAGGAGTGTCTGGCTGTCGGCGCGCAGCTGTTCGGCAAGATCAAAGAACTGGTCTCCGGCGAAGACCACCGCGCTGCCACCCACCAGCACCAGCAGCGCCAGAGTTCCGTATGGTTTCAATCGCAGAACTGACGGTGGAAGAAACGAAAGCCAGCGGTCGGTATAGCCGCGGCGCGTGATTCCGTCCGCGACTTTGCGTCCGATGCGGCGGAGAAAAGCGACGAGGGGTGGAAGCACCTCCATCACTCCGAACCACGTGATCGCGATCAGGATGAAGTAGACGAGAAACGGAACGATGGCCATCGTTCGGAAGTCAATGCATAACTGCGTCCGGTTTCGGTCTCAGAACCCGCCGGACATGTACTTCCACTGGACGATCTTGTCATTGATCTCTCGGAGGCGGGCGCTGATCATCCGGCAGAGGAGGTTGAGGAACTGGAGCGACGCGTGCGGGTCCATCGACAGAATTTCATTGAGCGTTGCCCGATCGATCGATAGAACGGTGGCTGGCGTTTCGTGAGCTTTGGCGTCCGCGCTCCGGGGCTGTTCGTCGATGAGCGCCATCTCTCCGAAAAAATCCCCCCGGGAGAGGACAGCGAGCGCTTCCTCGCCCACGCCGGGGATGAACTTCGATATCCTGACCCTCCCATCGAGAATGATGTAGAGCTTGTCTCCAGAATCTCCCTCGCGAAAGATGTTGGAGCCGGCGCGAAAACGCTCCTCGGCGGAAAACGTCGCGAGCAGTTTCATCTCCGCGGCCGACAGCCCGCGCTCGCGGAACAGATCGACCTTGTCCTCGGACTTCACCTGGACGGCCTGCATCTCCGCTTTTGTGGTATCGACTTTCCGTCTTCCGGCGTTCTTCGCGTCTTCCTGGAAGAAGAGCTTCAACTGCTCGTTGGCGTCCCTCACCTTGATTGTCAGTGAACGCCAGAACGCCCAGTGAAGTGCGACGGCCAGTTCCTTGTCCTCGTCCATGATCTGATCGAGAGCCGTGAACGAGAACGCCGCGCACATGGCGGCTTTGACCGCGACGGCATCCGTCGAGCGTTCCGTCCGATCGATGAAATTCATCTCGCCAATGATCTCTCCCGGTCCCAGTTTCGCGAGGATCTGGGGGCCGAAGGGCGTGTCCTTCTGGACACTCAGAATCCCTTCGAGAACGACGTAGAAATCCATCGACCGATCGGCATCGTGAAACAGGTACGTACTTTCGTCGAGCTTGTCGATCCGCACAAAACGGGAGATCCGAAAGATCTGGTCGTCCTTCATGTGCTGGAAGACGTTGAGCGCCCGAAGCTTGCTCGAGACTGACAACGTGCTCTCCCGGCGCTCTTCCTCCCGGGAGATCTTCGCCGTGATCTTCCGTAGGAGCTTCTTCGAGTCGGAGTTGAAAAGGTTCTCTTTCCTGAACTCGAGACGCTCGGTGTTCGTGCGGAGGGTCTCCACTCGCCGCTGGATCGTCTCGTTGAGTTTCTTGTTGTCGAGGACCAGAATCTTCTTGAGCGTGTTGATCATGCGCCGTGTGGGCTCGGTCTGCTCACCCTTCTGATCGGTGGAGAGAAGAAACGCGTCCACGAAATGCTCGAGAGCATCTTCAAACAGTTGCTGTTCGAATGAGACCCTGCCGGCAAGTTCGGCCAGGCCACGATCGAAGGGGTTGAGCTTCCGCGCCATCTGAACCTCTTCGTGCGCGCCATCCCACTCCCCCTCGGAGTAATAGAGTCGGGCGAGAAGCTCGTACGGACGGTATGAGTTCGGCGTCTTGAGCTTCGCGATCTCCAGCAGTTCGACTGCCTTGGTCGTCTGATCTTTCCGGACGTAATATTCAGCGAGGCCTGAATACTGTGCTGCGTCGATCTCGTCCCGGGCACTGGCGGCCTCGATCTTTGCGCGGAGGTCGCGGTACCTCGAGTCTTCGGCGCTCTTCCGCTGCTCGATCGCCCGGTTCAGGTTGATCTTGTAGGCGACCGAGCCCGGTCGGAGCTTGCAGGCCATCTCGAACAGATGAATGGCCTCTTCGAACATCCCCTGCTCGGCGTATCGCTGCGCGATCTTCGCAAGATCATCCGGCTCGATTGCTGTCGATGCAGCCCCACCCATAGCGGCCTCGTCTCCTCCCTGAAGAATCGCATTATATGAAACGGAGCGCAATTGACGAGATCGCGGGTCGGATATGATCTCATTGGAAGTCCGAGTGGCGAAATGCACTCGCGTGCCGGTCATTCCGAAGAAGCCGCTTCAATCGCGACTGAGGAATCTGAACGGGAGTCTCTGCCCCACCCGGATTTCCTGCTTCGCTTTGGAATGACAGGCCGTGGCTCAGAGTGGGCAGTACCTATTGCTTCGGACCTGTGACTGTGAGGAGTCCGGCGCTGAGACTGACACAAGGAGACTGACATGAAAGGTCTGACGATGATCCTGATCATGGGCGCGCTGTCGCTGCACGCTTCGGAGGGGAAGAGCCGCGATCTGACTCCCGAGGGGGCGAAAAGGTTTGCGGATCTGGCGCTCTCGTGTGTGCATCAGGAGTATCCGAACAAGATCGCACACGTGCTCCAGTCGGACGAGGACGTGAAACCGCCCAGGGAGCTGACACCATCGTTCTACGGGTGTTTCGACTGGCACTCCGCGGTCCATGGGCACTGGCTGCTGGCGAGACTGTCCCGGCTTTATCCCGAGGCCGAGTTTGCGACGCCAGCGATGGACGCGCTGAAGCAGTCGCTCACGGCAAAGCGGATCGGGGGAGAAGTGGACTACATCCGCGGCGAAGGGCGTGAGAGCTTTGAGAGACCGTACGGGCTCGCATGGCTGCTCCAGCTTTCGACGGAACTGAATGAATGGGATGATCCGGCTGCTGAAGAGATGGCGAAGTCCCTCGAGCCACTCGAAGAGATCGTCGTGGAGCGTCTCGAGGAGTGGTTGCCGAAACTCGCATATCCGATCAGGACGGGCGAGCACAGTCAGACCGCATTCGCGTTTGGGCTGATGCTGGACTGGGCGAGGGCGACGGGGCACAGATCTCTCGAGTCGCTGCTCGAGGAAAGAGTCGAAACTCTCTACCTCAAGGACGTCGATTGTCCGCTAACTTACGAGCCGTCCGGCCAGGATTTCCTCTCCCCGTGCCTCGCAGAGGCGGACCTCATGCGGCGGGTGCTGCCGGAGGACGAGTTTGCATCATGGCTCTCGACCTTCCTCCCCGTGATTCCCGCGGCGGAGTCGGACAGGGAGTGGCTGCCCGTTGCTGTGGTGACCGACCGCAGCGACGGCAAGCTCGCGCACCTCGACGGGCTGAATCTGAGCCGAGCCTGGATGCTGGAAGGAATCGCCGCAGGTCTCCCCGATGACGATCCACGGATCGAGACGCTTCTGAAAACCGCTGCGGTTCACGCCGACGACGCACTCGAGGCGGTCGATGGAGAGCACTACGAAGGCGGTCACTGGCTCGGAAGCTTCGCCACCTATCTGGTGACGAAACGAGGGGTGATGGAACGATGAACGATGAACGATGAACGATGAACGATGAACGTGGATTCTTTCACATCCTCTGAGCGCAGCGAAGGATCGGGTGCGTCCTGACTGTCGCGTTCTTCCTTGTCCTGACAGTCGGGCCGTACGAGATCCTTCGACCGTCCTTCGGCGGCTCAGGATGACTGTCGTCTTCATCGTTCATCGTTCATCGTTCATCGTTCATCGTTCATCTTTCATCGTTCATCGTTGGTCTTCCCGCTCTGCAGATTGGTGACGTCTCCTGCATAGCCGGTCATCTCGACGTATCCGTAGCCACGCACCGCGTTCGCTCCCGACCGGCCGTCGACGTCGACCGCTCCCTCCCAGTAGACGACACCGGTAGAGCCTTCCGTCACGAGCTCCTGCGGTCGCATCGTCTCCTCGACTTCGAGGTCGATTCCGAGAGACGGTACTGTGACGCGCCATCCCATCGGATACGTTCCCTTCGATACTGAAGAGGTCCACTCGTCGAGTGTCTCGATGTGGAACTGGTCATGGTCGAGATGCAGAACCGACCCGTCCTGCGCGATGAATGATCCCGACGAGGTCGTATCGGAGCTGCCATCATTCTTCCGGATCTGGTAGAGCATCAGTTCCGTGTCGTCGTCGAGCTGCAGGGCGAACCAGTCCCAGCCCTTCTGGTCTTCGCGCAGGATCGAGCTGCCGAACTCGTGGTCCATCCATCCGACGCCTGTGCACGACGAGGTGCGTTGTCCGTCCCTGATCGAACCTGCGATTTTCAGCCGGGGGAGCGAGTAGTAGTGCGAGGAGTAACCGACTCCCGCACCCTTCACGCTGATGCCGTTCTCTCCGTGAATCGCGGGCGGCTTCAGAGGCGACATGGTCAACTCGATCTCGTACTCATCGGAGTCTGCGTTCAGCACGATCGTCCGGTCACCGCTCATCGACACGTGCCACCCTTCGTTGAAGACCTCGAGCGACCCGGTTCTGGCGTTCGCCGTAAAGCGACTCGACCGGTTCAGTTTCTCGACGTAACGAAAGCGCTTGTCGGACAGATCGGTGACTGCAAAGTGGGCCAGCGCAATATCGTCCAGACGCCAGGGGCTCGCACCCTGTTGTCTCTTTGAAGGGGGAGTGATCCCGACGCGGAAGAAGGTCACCTCGAAGCCGTAGCGCTTCTGATCGGTTGTCCAGAGGTGTCCTGTGAAATACCACCATTCCGTCTTGAACTGATCGTGTGATCCGTGATCGCGGGGGAACCGGTAGGTCCACCCTGGCTCGGCGATATCGAAGCCGCCGGAGGGAACACGGTCCTGCGCCGTCGCAGGCAGTGAAACCAGGATGGCGAACGCCAGGAGAGACCAGCCGGTTCGGCGGAGACCATTCATCAGTAATCTCAATTTTCCACCTGAATCTCTCTTGCCAGATGGATGCGGTTGGCAAGGCTCGACGAGAGAAGTCCCGCCGCAATGGTTGCCACGAACGTCAGAAGCAGCGACACGCCGACGATCAGCCACGGCGGTGTGAAGCTGATCGTCCATCCGAATGACTGCTTGTTGATCACGAAGATCAGGACCAGCGAGAGCAGATAGCCGCAGACCGCGCCGAATATGGTCGATGTCACTCCGAGGATGGAGGCTTCCAGGACGACCATCTGACGCACCTCCCGTTGGGTCATTCCGCTGATCCTCAGCAGCGCGATCTCACGTCGTCGCTCGATGATCAGTGCCGAGAGTGTGCTGACGATTCCCAGGATGGCCACGGTCAGTGCGATGCCGAGGAGGGCCCACGTGATCACGAAGGTCTGATCGAAGATACGCAGCACTTCTCCACGGATCGTCTCGTTCGTAAACGCGAACGCATTCCATCTGGCCGACAGCGCACTCTCGATCGTGGCCTTGGCCGCTTCCGGGTCGGTGCCTTTCGTGAGATAGAGCCCGATCGTATCGATTGCCCGATCGTCGTATAGCTCGACATAGAGTTCCCTGTCGATGACGATGATGCCGCGATCCGACGAGTAGTCGCGATACACGCCTGTGATCGTCACAGCCCGCGATCCATCCGGCGTCGGCAGGTCGATCACGTCTCCCTCGTCGAGGCCGATTCGCATCGCAAGACTCTCCGAGACGAGAGCTCCGTCCGTCTGCAAGGCAGCCTTCAGCGCCTCGGTCTGAGTCCGGGAGCCGATCACGGGCAGCCGCCCGAATCGGATCAGCGTTTCGAAGTCGCCACTCCCCAGAAGGAACGGCATTCCGTCGAGGAGAATCTCGCGGCCGCGGAAGCGATCGATGGCTTCAATTGAGTCGAGCAACTCGAGATCGGCCGTGATCTCCTCGGGAAATGATCCGGACACCGAACCGAGATCCCGTCCGGGACGCAGCCAGATGTCGGAAGCGACAGTCTGCTCGACCCACGTGTTGACGGTGCTGCGGAAGCTGCCGATCATCAGTGAGACCGCCACCATCATGGCAATGGCGACGAGAAGAGCTGCTGCCGCAATCGAGGTCCTCCGCAGAGATGCTGGCATTGCGGCGGCGGCGAGTTGCCCGGGCACGGCGAACAGTCGCGTCATCGGCAGCCTCAGAGCTCGTGCAGCGATCTGAAGTTCCAGAGGTATCAGCAGAGAAAATCCGGTGATGATCAGGAGGACCGCCATGTACCCGCCAACCGAGATCGATTCGACTGGCGGTATCCTCGAGGCGAACCACGATGCCACCAGGCATACGGCGCCGGCGACGCTCAACGCAAACACGCGACGGGGGCGAAGCCGGGCGAACCGCGTCTCCCGGATGAGCATGAGCGGTCTGACCCGCGCGGCCTCGGCTGCTGGCTGCAGCGCCGCGAACAGCGCGACGATTCCACCCGTGGCGATGGCGCTGACGACGATCGTCGCGGTGAGCTCGACCGCCGAGGGTGCCGTCCTGACGTAGAGGGTGCTGACCGTGCGGGAGACGAGGTCGAGGATCCCCCGCGCCAGAAAGAATCCTATGATGATCCCCGCAAGTGATCCGAGAATGCCGAAGAGAACTCCCTCGAGAAGAAACGACAGGAAGATCTGCGAGCTGGAAACGCCGAGTGTCCTCATGGTTCCGATCACGCCGCGGCGACGCAGTACCGAGACGAGCACGGTGTTGTAGACGAGAAAGACGCCGACGATCAGTGATACCGCGGCGAGAGCGAACAGGTTGACCCGGAAGGCCTGGAGCATCTGATCGACGCGTTCGGCGCGGCGGGACGGCCGCTCGAGCTCGACACCGGGAGGGAGGACTGCTCGGATCGCATCGAGAAGCTCCGGCTCGTCCTCGGGGATGATCAGGTCGATTCGGGAGAGCTCTCCGCTGAGCTCGGGGAAGCTCGTCTGCGCGACGTGGATGTCGAGGACGACGATCGCTCCATCGAATGCAGTCGCTGGTCCCTCCGATTCGAGCAGCGCCCGGACCGTAAGAGAGGAAGTCGATCCATCGAGCCGGATCGGAAGCCGGTCTCCGATACGCAGACCGAGCCGGGCCGCGAGCGGGGCCGGGATGATGGCGCTCCGGTCCTCGAACAGCCCGAGAAACCACGAGCTCACCTGCCCGGGTGCCTGCTCGCTCGAGCTGGCGACACGTGCAAAGCTGTAGTCTCTGAAGTGCAGGTCCGAGAGGAGGTCGACGGCCAGGATACGGACCGGCTGAGAAGTACCTGCCAGCACGGCGTCCCGGTCTATGACTGGGGCGAACCGCAGTCCGCGCTCCCAGAATGGCTGCAGTTTCAGCAGCAGGTCCTGATCCATCGAGCCCGCCGCTGGATTGAGCTGGTAGTTGGCCCTGCCCGCGACTGCGTCGATCGTTTCCTCGAAGGAACGGATGGCGCTTCGATTCGCGAGCTGAATGGCGACGAGTACCGCGACCCCAACCCCGATCCCGGCGATCGTGAGGAGGCTTCGTCCTGGTTCACGACGCAGTGGCCGGAGGACGAGGGCGGAAAACACCCCGATAAAGGATGGGCTCACCGGTCCCTCATGATGCGGCCGTCAACGACGCGGAGCGTGTAATCGCCCCAGCTCGCTGCATGGTCGGAGTGCGTTGCCATGACGATCGTCGGCTGGTACTGGTCGCGTAGTCCTGCGAGAAGATCGAGAATCGTGTCTCCGGTGTGAAGATCGAGATTGCCCGTCGGCTCGTCCGCGAGGATCAGCGGAGGGCGGTGGGCGACGGCCCGGCCGATGGCGACTCTCTGCATCTCGCCGCCCGAGAGCTCGGAGGGATAGTGTGCCGCGCGTGAGGTGAGTCCGATCTCTTCGAGCACCTCTGCCGAACGAGCCGCGAGCTCCGTTCGATCCGTGCCCAGGAGCAGAAGGGGAAAGGCAATATTTTCTTCGACCGTGAGGGTGGGAATCAGATTGAAGAACTGAAAGACGAAACCGATCTGTCTGCGCCGGATCAGGGTGAGCTCGCGCTCCGACATCTGCCCGATCTCGGTCTGGTCGAGCCGCAGCTCGCCACCCGTCGGTCGCTCGACAGCACCCATCAGGTGAAGGAGTGTCGATTTTCCGCTGCCCGACGGACCCATGATGACGGCGAAATCACCTGCGGCGATCTCCATCGAGATGCCGTGGAGCGCTTCGACCGAACGCGCTTCACCCTGGCCGTACCTGTGTGTGACCTCATCGAGCGTGATTCTGATTCCCATTGTTTTCCTTCGTCCGCCTGGACCCTGCGCTCCCGCCGCGGGAGGCATGACGTGTGCAGATCACACGCCGTAATGAGGACGACCGTCATGCACAAGTTTTTTCCAGTGATTCTGTTGCTTCTGGCCGGAGCCGTCGCATGCGCCGGCAATATCAATCCCGAACGTCAGATCGATGATGCGATCCTGTCGACCAATGTTCGAGATGCGCTCAAGGAAGACCCGGACCTGCGTCGGTACGATATCGTGGTCAATGCCCAGGGTGGTACCGTCACGCTGATCGGAGCGGTCGGCACGAATGACCAGAAGGCGCGTGCAACCACGATTGCGCAGCGCGTCGAGGGCGTCACCCGGGTCGTCAATGATCTGAGGTTAAACTAGACCCGCATGTGGACATTGGTTGCCATTCTGCTGATCATCTGGCTGGGAGCGCTTCTTTTCAGTTTCACATTCAGCGGATGGATTCATCTCGTGCCTCTCATTGCGATCGCGGTGGTCATTCTGTCGCTCGTGATGAAGAGAAAGCGCAAGTACGCACGATATTGACTGCGTGTCGCGGCTTTTGCGGCGTAAACTATCAGTGGCGCCGCGCCCCTTAGCGGGGTCGTGCTGGCGGAGCCCGTTTACAGATTCGACTGGAGGATGAGAATGGTGGATGTGAATAATCCTGATGCCTCGGCAAAAACGCCGGCCGATTCGGACACCGATTCGGCGACCGCCAGGGAAAAGATTGCTGGAGCCACCGGCGCGGCGAAGGAGAAGATCTCCGGAGCGGCCACGGGAGCGAAGCGTCGTTTCAGCGAAGCTGGCGATTCGGTGAAGTCGGCGGCCTCGGGCGCGCGCAAAAAATTCGACGACGTGAAGAGCAAGGTCGGTTCGGCTGATTACTCGGGCATGAGCTCCGATGCGCGGGCCTATGTACGCGAGAATCCTGGTAAGGCGATCCTGATCGCCGCCGCGGCAGGATTTCTCGTCGGTCTCCTCTTGCGTGGATCCGAGGAGGAGTAGGGACAATGGAAGATTACGAACGCGCAGCCGGCGGTCTCGACTTCGATGAGGACGCGGAATCAAAGAACTTCGGAGAAGCCTTCCTCGAGGGTGGCCCCGACGCTCTGCTCGACAAGATCGAGGAGATGCTGCCCGACCAGTGGCGCGACCAGATCGTGCGTTTCCCGCTGACTGCGCTCGCGGTCGGGTTCGGAGTTGGCCTCTTTCTCGGGATGAAAAAGGGCGATGACGTGATCACCGCCGGTTCTGCCATGCTCTCCGCAGCGGCGACCGCCCAGATGACACAGATCCTGTCCGACCTCGGCGCCGACTGACGTCTTGTGGGTTGGGCCTCTGGCCCGATCTCTCCGGCCGTCCCGGCCGGAGAGGATGAGGATGCTGGCAATGGCTCGGTGTCTGAATATATGCGGCACTCCTTCCTGAGCCGGCGAGACGCCGGCTCAGATCGCGCGGGACGCGCGACCCACACACGCGCGACCCACACGTGCCCACACAGTTGCGCGGAGAGTGCTGCCAAGTCAAAATGACATGCGATGCAGCAAGAGCTCGAAATCACGGGAATCGAACCCGGGGGCGTGTATGACCTCGATCTTCTCGCCGAGACAGTCAGGCGTGAGTACTTTCCTGGAACCAGACCTCTGGAGATCGTCTGGGGAAGGAAGATCGAGCGGCAGAAGCGGAGAAGCATCCGCCTCGGCTCCTATGATCCACGGTCGAAGATCATAAGAATTCACCCGCTCCTCGACTCCGCGAGGGTGCCGGCGTGGTTCATCCAGTCGATCATCCATCACGAGTATCTGCATCATGTTCTCGGCGCACGGCACAACCGAAGATTTCACATCCACGAGGCCCGGTTCCGGTATCACCGTGAATCACGACTCTGGCTGCGGCGTCATCTCCCGATGCTTCTCGGCTACAAGTCCTTCTCCACCTCGGATCTCCGTTCCCGCCGGGGCGGACCGTCGAAGGAAGACGGAAGCGGACAGTATTCTCTCTTTGGCGATTGAATGAAGATCAAGCTTCTGCTCAATCCGGAGGCGGGAAGAGGCCGCGCGGCCGCGGCGATCGGCCGGGCACTCAGAACGTTCGAGAGAAGGGGGGCCTCGGTCGAGCTGGAGACGTCGACGAGCCGCGAGCACCTCTCACAGCTTGCAGCGGAGGCGTCGGCGGGGAATTACGACCGGATCGTCGCATGCGGCGGTGACGGAACCGTCCACTGGGTGGTGCGAGGTCTCGACCGGTCCCGCGCCACTCTCGCAGTTCTGGGGCTCGGTTCAGGCGATGACTTCGCGCGGGTCATCGGGATGCCGCACAACATCGATCAGGCGTGCGAGGCCATTGTCGCAGGCCGCATCAGGGAGCTCGATGTCGCGACGGCAAACGGCATTCCGTTCGTCGGTGTCGCTGGTCTGGGATTCGATTCAGAGGTCGCCCGATATGCGAATGATCATGTGAGGTTCCTGCGTGGATCGTCCGTATACCTGTATTCGATCTTTCGTGTGATCCAGCGCTTCAAGCCGCACGAAGTGAGGGTGCGGATCGGGGACGAGGTGCGCCGGGAACGGATCATGTTCATGGCCGTCGGCAACACCCACAGGTACGGCGGTGGCATCGAAGTCGTCCCTTCGGCGGTCCCCGATGACGGGTTCCTCGACGTATGTATCGTCGAGCAGTGCAGCCGTTGGCAACTGCTCCGGACGCTGCCGCTGGCGTACTCGGGGAAGCACATCAGGCGTCCGTTCGTGAGACTGGAGCGGACGCGCCAGCTCTCCGTCGTGACGATGGAGTCGCTGGAGATTTTCGCCGACGGGGAGCCCGTCACCACAGCCCCGGTCGAATTCGCGATCGCCCCGGAAAGACTTCGCGTTGTGGTCGGTGCGGCGTGGGCGGATCGAACGATGAAAGATGACGGGAAAACCATCCTGTCATCCTGAGCCGCCGGATCCCGCGAAGCGGGAGGAGGACGGCCGAAGGATCGCGTGGAGTCGGACTCGCCCTCGATCCCTGGCGCGACGCCGGCCGAGTCGCCCTTAACGCGATCCTTCGCTTCGAATAACGGCCCAGTCATTTTGCACGCGATCCTTCGCTTCGCTCAGGATGACTGGGTTGTTTGAAGGATGACGGCGTCGGCTATTGATTCTTCCTCGGGCGGGGGCGATGCTCGCTGCCCTTGAGCTGGCCACAGGCTGCGGCAATCTCGAGCCCTTTCGAGCGGCGGACGGTGACGCGAGCTCCGGAGTCGACAAGCGCTTTCGCGAACTGATCGATCGTTCCGTCGTTGGGGCGCTTCATCCAGGCAGGGAGCTTCGGTGCGGGATTGAACGGAATCACGTTGATCTTGATCGGGAGCCCGCGGAGGAGGTTGGCGAGCATCCATGCATCGTCTGCTGAGTCGTTCCAGCCGGCGAGTAGCACGTACTCGGCAGTCAGGTGGCGGTTGTTCTCCACCGGAAACTTCCGAAGCTCGCGGATCAGCTCGTCGAGAGGGTACTTCTTCGAGATCGGCATGATGTCCGCCCGTCTCGTCTGGTCCGGAGCGTTGATCGAGATGGCGAGATTGGGACGAGACTCACGTTCTGCCAGCCATCGGATTCCCGGTGTGATGCCGGAGGTCGAGATGGTGATCCGGCGGAGCGACATGCTCTTCTCGAGGATGTCGAGGGTCGTGCCGAGAGATTCGGTGTTGAGGAGCGGTTCACCCATGCCCATGAATACCAGGCTCAGTTTTTCGTCCGGGATCTCTTTTTCGCGCTGGATGTAGTGGATCTGCGCGAGGATCTCGGACGGTCGCAGGTTGCGTCCGGGTCCGAAGAATCCAGTGACGCAGAACGTGCAGCCGACTGCGCATCCGGCCTGCGATGAGACACAGATGGTGGTGCGATCTCCCATCGGCATGTAGACCGATTCGATCTCGAGTCCGTCCTCGAGCGCGAAGAGGTACTTCATACTCCCGTCGGTCGCAGGCTCGGTGACCGTCGTCGGCTGGATCGTGTGAAGAGTGAACCGACTGCTGAGCTCCTCCCGTGAGGCCGCCGGGATGTTCGTCATCGCCTCGAACGAGGAGACATGCTTTGCGTAGAGCCAGTCTTCGACCTGCTTGACCCGGAAGGGAGGAGAGAGAACCTCACCGAGAACGCTTCCGATCTCGTCGGGCGAAATGTCGTAGAGGCTGCCTCGTTCCGGAGCGCCCATTGTCAGCCTCAGTTTCTCGACTTCACTTTACGCGTGGGATCGATGCCGACCGATCGGAGGAATCCGAGATCGTTGACGTTGATTCTGAACTGCGCGTCGGGCGCAGGGAGCGCGAGCTGTCTGCTTCATCTCGTCGCGGGGAGATTCTTCGTCGTCGGCTTTTCCGAGACCGATCGTGGCGTCGAGTACGACGTACAGGTCGTACCCCTCGTCGCGGATCTGCTGGATACGTCCGTTGACCTCCTCAGAGCTCGAGATCGACTCATTGATGGCCTTCCCCAGTTGCTCCAGGAGCTTTCTGATCTTGTCGTCCATATCGTGTTCGGTTGTTCTACATTGTCGCGCAGAACTCCCTCAGGTCAACGGGCGATCAAAATTAGGCTATTCCGAAGCGCTTATTCCACGAGCGCAGCGACCGGTCAAAGTTACGGCCCGCTGTCATCCTGAGCGAAGCGAAGGATCGCGTGCGTCCTGACTCTAGCCGAACTTCGGGCCGGTAGGCTCCACGCGATCCTTCGACCGTCCTCCGCTGCGCTCCGGCGGCTCAGGATGACAGTTCATCCCGGTCCACTGGCGATAGCGAAGCGGCGCCATTCCCCCGCTCAGGATGACAATCCCGGGCGCAATTACCCCAGGTGCATCTCGCACCAGTAGGCGATGTACTGCCACCGTCCCCATCGTCGATAGTGGCGAAGGAGCGTCTCGTCTTTCACGGGGCGACCGCCGTGGTATCGGGCACGAACCCAGGCGCGAAACTCGGTATCGACCGCGATCCTGTCGTGCCGGCCATCCATCGCCGTCATGTGGGCCGCCCCGTACGGGCCGATGCCGGGAAACTGCAGGTACCAGGCGTAGAGATCCTCGTAAGAGCTATTCAACGGATCGGGGCGGCTCTCGAGATCAATCTCGCGATTGACGATCCGGGTCGCGAGCTGATGAATGGAGCGCGTGCGATAGCCCGCCCGGACGAGGTCATTGATCTCTTCCTCGGAGCGATCAGCCAGATCGGAAGGACCCGGGAACGCGTGCGCGCCAACGCTTCCGGGCCCGAAGTGGTCCACCAGTCGCTGCGCCATGTCCACGGTCCGCTTCCATCGTGTGTTGGTCGTGAGAATGATCTTGACGGCGTCCTCGAATATCGTGGGCGCGCACAGGAGCCTTCCGAGCCGCCGCGCAGGGATCGCGGACCATTCACTGCTCCCGGCACACTTCGCATGGAACTCACCGAGATCGACGCCGATCTGCAGCATGCGACGGACCCGTGACTCGAGCAATGTCGCGTCGATCGGAACGGAGCTCTCCACGATGATGCGGGCCGGAGTCTGCCGGATCATCAGAAGAGCCACGGTCCCGGCGTAGGAGTCACGATGCGAGAGCACGCCTTTCTGTTCGTTCCAGGAGAAGGGTGCGAGCCGGTACCAGCCGTGCGAAGTCACGACAGCCTCGAGATCGAAGTCGTCGGGCCGTTGCAGTTGGAGTCTCAAGGCCCGGAAGTTTACTGCGGTCGTGCGCAGACCGCGACCATGCCGGGAGTTACAATCTCGTCGGCACGACACCCTCATGTGCCGATATCCGTTAAGGAGACCGCTGATGCACCTGAAATGGCCGCTGAACTGGCCGTTGATTGTTCTGATGAGTGCCGTGATGACGATTGGCTCGGCCTCCGGTGCGTTTGCGCAGTTGCAGGGCGGAGATATTTTTGGAACGGTCGAGGACGATGATGGAGCGGTGCTCGAGGGCGTCACCGTCACGGGGGTGGGGCCGGAGAATCTTCGTCCGGTCGTGACCGACGATGTCGGTATTTTCCGCTTCGTGGATCTGGCGCCGGGTTACTACACGCTCGAAGCAGCACGTGAAGGCTTCTCGACGGTCATCAGCAGTGGCGTGCAGGTCGATACCGGAAGGACCACCACGGTGACGATTGATCTCAGGGCCGACAAAGACTACACGATTACGGTCACGGCAGAGACCGCTCTGCTCGATGTCAGAAACGTCGGAGCGGGAACGGTTTTTACCGAGGCGGAGCTGCGGGAGATTCCGTCGGGTCGCGATCCGTGGGCGGTTCTGCGGCATGTTCCCGGGATTTTTACGGATCGCCTCGACGTCGGTGGCTCTGCGGCGGGCACACAGGCAGGTGTAATCAGCGGAGGGGCTGCAACGGAGCAGACGGTCTTCTATCTCGATGGCATCGAGATCACCGATGTCGAATCTCCAGGCCGCTCCCCGTTCTATTTCGACTTTGGCGCTCTCGAAGAGATACGGGTCGTTACTGGATCATCTGACCCTCGATTCGGGAGCCCGGGTGTCCACGTCAATCTCGTGACCGGCCGAGGCACGGACGAGCTCCTGGGGTCGGCGCGAATGTTCCTTTCGGATGACTGGTTTCAGACCGACCCGATTGTGCCTGCCGTCGATCCGGACGACGGAGTTTCCTCCAATCCCCGCGAGTACCTGGAGGGAGCAGGGGGAGTGGGCGAGATCACCGAGTATGGTCTGGAGGCAGGAGGTCCCCTCCTCGATGAACGCCTCTGGGGCTGGGGGGCCTGGTCCGAACGGGAGATTGAGACGTTTTCCCTGCAGCCGGCGGGCTACGAGAACCCGTTCCGGACCCGCACGGAGCTCGACAACGTGGCGGTGAGGCTCAACGGCAGCATTACATCACACAACAATATCGAGGGCGCGTACTGGCGCTCGGGTGAGAGGGCGTCGGGCGTGGGTGTCGGAGCTCGCCGGGATCTAGCCGCGGGCTGGAACAGTACGCCCTTCGGGGACCGCGACAACTACCGCTTCGAGGATAGCCACCTCTTCTCGCCGGAGCTGTACCTGAGCGGGAGTTACTCGAAGATCAATCACTCGTTCGAGCAGATTCCGGACAGCGGCGAAGGATGCCGCACGATCGAGTGCAGCCGCGCGAGCGGATCTGTGGCTCACTTCGACCTCTCGAGAGGCCTCTGGAGCGAAACGTTCTCTCATCATCAGAGCAGCGAATCTCTGGAGACATTCCGAGCTGACGGCGGGGCGTTTGTGGGCGGAAGTGCGTTGACGCACGAGTTGGGATTCGGCTTCGGGTACCGCGAGGGGATCTCGAGCTCCAGCTCCGGATGGCCCGGGGACCAGTTCGTGATCTCCGATGAGGGCTCCGTGGACACCGTTGCACTGGTGCGGAGCTCCGATGCAAATTTCATCACGAAAGCGACTGACTTCTATCTCGGGGACACCGTGCTTCTCGGAAGGGCGACAATCCAGTTCGGCCTTCGCTACGATCTTCAGAATGGGACCGGACGTCCGGGACGGGCGGAGCAGAACCCCCTGATCCCGGAGGTCCTGCCGGGACTCCAGTACGAGCCTGCAGCGGGCGGCGTGGTGCAGTGGGAGGATTTCAGTCCGCGATTCGGTGCGACGTACACGTTGGGCGACGAGCACCGGCTGCTTCTACGCGCAGGCTACAACCGGTACATCGATCGGCTCGGCAGTGAGCTCGTGAAGCGGTCGACCCCGCTCGGCAGGTACCAGTTCGCTCTTTATGAGTTCGACGACGTGAACGGGAACGGTCGCGCGGAGCGGGAGGAACTGCTGTTCGACGAGGGCCCT
Source organism: uncultured Acidobacteriota bacterium (assembly GCA_963829355.1). Lineage (GTDB taxonomy): Bacteria > Acidobacteriota > Thermoanaerobaculia > Gp7-AA8 > JAHWKK01 > CAWHHZ01. Next base: position 412,280 of record CAWHHZ010000008.1, on the reverse strand, counting down.
TTCGGTAACGGCATTGTCGACTGGTCGGGTCTGGATCCAGCGAGCCCGGCTGCGGATGGGCCGTTTTATCGTTACGCTCCCGACCTCCAGGCCCCTCGGACCGACGAGATCATTCTCGGTGTCGAGTACGAGGTGCTGCCGGAGTTTACGGTTCGGCTGGACGTCGCGGACCGCACCTACAAAGATGCGATCTGGGAAGCTCCGGAGAAGGGCGCCGGCAGTGGCGAGCTCTATTCGTCTGAGGATTACGAGCCAGCTGGGATGCTGACGCAGACCCTCCCGGGCGGGGACACGACGACGGTCACCCACTACGCGCTGCGAAGTGGGGTCCCGCCACCCGTCTATTTCGTGCTGATGAATCGCCCCGATTACGAACGGAAATTCGAGGGTATCGAGCTCAGTCTCGTCAAACGTCTGTCGAACGGCTGGATGGCGCGAGCATTCGTTTCGGCGAACCAATCGACCCAGGAGATCGGCACGCATGGAGTGATCGATCCGACGCCTCTTCTCACCGAGTACGGATGCTCGAGTTGTGACGGCTCGACAGTTGGAGAGGGGCCGGGCAACGGCGTCGATGATCGAGCTGGCGCGTTCGTGACGCCGGGCTGGGCGTACGGCGTCGCCGCGCTCTACCAGATCCCGTTCATCGACCTGGACGTCAGTCTCAGCATGTTCGCGCGAAATGGCTACCCTCTTCCCTACGTGCATTCGGTGTCGAGCTCCGAGGGACGAAAGTACGTGCTCGTAGATGGCGTGGAGGCCGGCCGTCTCGACGACGTCTTTCAGCTCGATCTTCGTCTCGCGAAAGCATTTCCTGTTTCCGACGACTTCAGATCTGACCGTCTCCCTCGAGGCTTTCAATCTGACGGATCAGCGGACGGTTCTCGAGCGGGAGGGAGAAATCTATCGCGATGGACTGCAGACTCCGTACGGAGCGCGCATCATGAATCTTCAGGATCCGCGGCATGCTGCGAGCGGGACTGCGGCTGAGTTTCTGATCCCACGGGAGCGGGAGCCGGGGGTACTCTTCCCGGTCCGGATGGCGAAGAGGCACTGCGGAAGAGATGAAATGGAGGCGACGGTGGGAATCGAACCCACGGATAAGGGTTTTGCAGACCCCTGCCTTACCACTTGGCTACGTCGCCCCGAGGGGATAACCGCTTTCGCGGTCTGGACACTACACGAACGATTCAGGGCCGGTCAATATTCGCGGACTCTCTCTTCGGAGCAGAAAGGCCTCTCAAATCCGGACGAGATCGATGAAGCCCCGTTCGACGTCGACGTGTGTCAGCTTCACCCGCACGCGGTCCCCGACGTCGAGGCCTTCCTCGCCTTTCATCACTTTTCCTTCGAACGGGGGATGGAAGACTCTGACCCAGGTTCCCTTCTGTGAGGCGCCGGTGACGATTCCCGAGAACTGCTCTCCGATCTTCCTTCGCAGCAGAAGCGCCGATGCCGATTTGCGCACGTGGCGCTCGACCTTGTTCGCGTCGTCCTCCATATCCGTACAGCGTTCCGCGAGTGCGTGGAGGCGATCGACGGTGTAGGGTGCCTTCTCATCCTTGAGCGCCGCCTTCACGAGGCGGTGTGTGATGAGGTCGGGAAATCGCCGGTTCGGAGCGGTGGAATGCGAGTAGTCCTTGACCGCCAGACCGAAGTGCCCGAGCTTCTCGCCGCCCGGAACCTCTACCGCGTACTCGCCACTGCCGATCAGCTTGACGATGGTGAGCGACAGGTCGGGAAAACCGATCGGGTCTTTTGCCCGTTCCGCCGCAAGAAATTCATCGAGGGAGCCGGAGTCGGGTTCGGGAGAAAGCTTCCATCCACGTTCGTCCGCGATCGCAACGATCCGGTCCCACCTCTTCGGCTCGCGCACGACCCGCCGGAAGGTCGGGAAGCTCTTCTGCTCGAGAAAACGCGTCGTGATGCCGTTGGCGGCGATCATGAGGTTCTCGATCAGGCGGCGGCCGGTGTTCTTTGGCTGTTCGACGAGATCAGTGACCTCGTCATCGCTGATGACCGCGTGAGGCTCGATGGTCTCGAGGTCGAGCGCACCAAGTTGAAAGCGGTGCCTGTGAAGGCGTCCGGCGGCTTCGTTCTGGAGCCGGAGGGAGCGTTCGATGTCGGGGTTGCCCGTCACCCCTTCCAGTTCATCAACCTCGCCGTCGAGCCAGCGGGAAATACTGTCGTAAGCAAGTTTCGACTGGTTCCTGATCCGCGCGGGATACACCGACTCCCACGTGATCGCGCCCTCTTCGTCGACCACCATCTCCATCACCATCCCCATCCGATCCTCACCCTCGGAGAGCGAGGTGCGGTCGGTGCAGAGCTCCGGTGGGAGCATGAGAAAATTATGGGCAGGCGTGTAGACAGTGGTGGTGTTGTGCGCGGCATGCCGGTCGATTGCCGAATCGATCTCTACCAGCCAGTCGACGTCCGCGATTCCGACCCACACGCGGATCGAATTGTTCCGCTCCTCCTCGGCGTGAGTGATCTGATCGATGTCGCGGGTGTCGTCGTTGTCGATCGAGCACCAGGGAAGGCGTCTGAGGTCGACGGCGCTCTTATCGAGCGGAGGGTCGGCGCGAAGCTCCGCGACCTCCCGGTGCACTGCCTTCGAGAAATCCGGAAGGAAGTCGTGATCGATCAGCGCCTGTCGCGCAATTTCAAAGAGTACTGTAGCGTCGTGTCGTCGTTCGCTCATAGTGTCCTATTGTGCCTGGTGCATGGAACGCTGACGTAACGCCTCCTGGCGTTCGTCGGCGTCGTGAGGGTTTCAAACCCTCACCTCCAAAGTTTGCGCCAGGACGAGGAGCTCTACCGGATTGCCAGAGTCCGGGACGTCGCTCGGAGCGATTCGCGTGTGCCGATGCGAGGGCTTTGGAAAGCCCTCACGACGCCGACAAACGCCGGAGGCGTTGCGTCAGCGTTCCGTGGTTTGAGCCAGAACGGTGTTGCGTCAGCGTTCCCCGTAGAGGTAGCCCTGCCGGGCCTCGATTCTGAACTCGGGGTTCTTCACGGATACGTCAACCTTTTGATAGCCGCTCTCCCCTTCTTTCCTCGGTGAGCGATAGGTGATCAGGTAGTAGCCATTGTTGCGGTTCTCGATCTGCCTGAGGGGTGTGAGGTAGCTTACGGTGTGGCGGTAGTAGTTGCCGCCCGTGTCGTCGACCAGCCGTGTCAGAGTCATCTCGCCGCTGTTGTTGTCGAAGCCCGGAAGCAGATTCATGGCGTAAACAGTCGTGTTCGCCGCGTTAAGCGCCTGGACCATCGGGTCGTAGTACTGGCTCTCGAGCGGGATGATTCCTCCGCGCCGGCCGAAGATGCCGGGGGAGAACATCGCCAGGATCTTGCGACCACGAATCGGCTGCAGGGCTTCGCCGACCATCTCGAGGCCGTCCCACACCCATCCGCTGTCGTTGCGGACGGCTTTCTCGTCCAGGTGCTCGACGATCGACGGTCCGTCGGCGGGCTCGAAGTTGCCGTTGCCGAACCGGCGTGCCTGCTCGAGTGCATCGATGATCTTCTCGCGGTCTCGCGTGAAGTCCGTGTAGATCTCCAGTCTCGCATCGTGGCCAAGGACTGCGACGTAATCCTGGTCCATCAGCTCTTTGCTGACGAACTCCTTCGCGTTCCGGATCGCGAGCCACAACTCATTGTCGAATCCTTCAATCGGAGAGGGACCTGAGAATTTGTCGAAGAAGAATACGAAGTATCTCGGTTCGCGAACCTGCTCGACGTCGAAGCCTGCTTTTGCTTCGGGAGAGGTAAGAAGGCGCCGGTTCGTGTAGTAGTCGACCGATTCGATCTCCCTGACTTCGCCATCTTCCATGACGACGAAGTCATCCTTGTTCAGTCCGAGGATCTGGTCACCGCCCGATCCGGTGACGATCGCGTCGATCAATACGAGGTTGACGTCGACCTTCTCCTCAAACGAGGCGGGGCGCTCCTGTGCCATGAGTGAGAGGCTGCAGAGGAGTGCGAGCGTCGTGATCATCGGAGTGATTCGCATGAGTGATCCTTTCCGGATTGACCCCGGCAGTCGTCGGGTTCGGAGCTCATGTGGAGCCGATGCCGTGCCACTACGGCATTTCCGCTAAGACTCTGTTTCGGTGATGGTTACGGCTGGCCACGAATCGCTGCAGCCCACTCCCGCATCCTGATCCGGTGACACATGTGTCCTGAACAGGTGCCACTACGTCCAGCGGTGGAATCAAGTCCGGGGGTTCCCGGTTACTGTTCCATCGTTGGCGTTGTATCCGGCGATGCCGATGAGGATCGAATAGGCACCACTGGAAACGGGGCATAGCTCAGCCTGGCAGAGCGCACGGTTCGGGTCCGTGAGGTCGGAGGTTCAAATCCTCTTGCCCCGACCATTTCCACTCTCCTCTTTCTCTCTCGAGTAAGTTTCGAAAGCAGGCTACGCCATGAGACGTCTCGCGCTCTTCGCGGTTGCACTCCTCTGCAGCGCTCCTCTCTGGGGCTGGGGATTCGTCGGGCACGGCATCGTCAACGAAGGTGCTACGCACGACGTTCCGGTGGAGATGCCAGCGTTTTTTCACGAGGCATATCCCCGTCTGATCTGGCTTGGCTACGAGCCGGACCGTCTGCGAGGGGCGGGAGATTCGGCGGACGCCTTCAACGCGACGAACCATTTCCTCGACTACGAGTACGTCGCCGGACTCGATCTCCCGGACGAGCGGTACGAATTCATCGATCTGCTCTACAGATCCGGTACGCTCGCCGAATACGGCATCGACAACGACACCTCGGGCTTTCTGCCATGGCGGGTTGCAGAGCTCGGTCAGTTGCTCGAAAAGGAGTGGGAGATCTGGTCGCGTGACGATTTGACGGCAGAAGAACGCGCGGGTGTAGAGAAAACCATCGTTCTTCTTTCGGGAGTTCTCGGCCATTTCGTGGGAGATGCCGCGAATCCTCATCATGCGACCGTTCATTACAACGGTTGGGCATACGCTCCCGCACCAGAGGGGTTCGCGACGGATTGTTCGACGCACTTCCGGTTCGAGACTTTTTACGTGAGCAAAGCGGTGAAGCCGGCGGACGTGTACGCGTCACTCCAGCCGGCAACTGTGAGAACCGATTACTTTTCCACCGCGCTGGCTCTGATCCGCGACTCGAACTCTCTGGTCGAAGAGATCTACTCGATCGATTCCCGCGGCGGTTTCGATCCTGCGTCGGGCTCTGAGGAGGCGTACGATTTAGCCGTGGGGCGGCTTTCTCTCGCGGCCTCGGTGCTGAGAGATCTCTGGTGGTCGGCGTATCTGAAGGGAACGGGACAGATCAGGGAAGCCGGAGCTCCTTGATCGAGAATCGTGAGACTCGCGGCCTGTCCAAAGATTAGCGCGGCCTGATTTCTTTACCGAGGCTTCCACGGAACGTCCTCGACGTCCATCACGCGATTCGCAAAACGTGCTGCGACGAAGAGGTAGTCGGAGAGCCTGTTGAGATAGCGGATCGCCGAAGCGTGCCGTTCGTTCTCTCCGACGGCGATCACCTGTCGTTCCGCGCGACGGCAGACGGTACGGGCGAGATGCAGGTGAGCCGCTGGAAGGCTTCCGCCGGGGAAGATGAAGTTGCGCAGGGGCTCGAGCTTCTCTTCCATTCGATCGATCGATCGCTCGAGCTCCGCGATTCTTCGGTCGGCGACATCCTCGAAGGGGCGCTTGTCCTGGACGGATGCGAGCTGTGCTCCGATCTCGAACAGATCGGTCTGAACCTGGTGAAGCTCATCGCCAATCGGGCTGTCTCTCCAGGCGCTCCTGACCAGTCCGAGGACTGCGCTCAGCTCATCGACGGATCCGTATGCCTCGACACGCCGGTCGTCTTTCGACACGCGCTCATTGCCGAGAAGGGACGTCGTTCCCTCATCACCCGTGCGGGTGTAGATCTTCATCGTCCCTGCGACCTGCTCACTCTTCGCCTTCGAGCTCTCTGATTCTCTCCCGGACGATCATCTCCGCGGTCTCGGGTATCACGTCCCAGGCGATTTCGCGGATGACCTTGTCGGAGAGAAGCTCGACGACCCTGCGGGCGATCGTGTCGATCTGCTCCTCCGACAGGGCACCTGAGGTGGCGGGCTCATCTGCTCTTGCCGTCCCCGCCGTCGCTTCCGGTTCGGGCTCCTGCATGACCGGCTCTTCGGGCGGATGCGGGGGTGGAGGCAGAAGCTCCGGCGCTTCCTCGGCAAATGGGGCGGGAGGCTCGTCTCCTCCGAACGCCACTCCTGGATCCTCTTCGTCCGAGAGCTGCGGCTGTTCCTGCTCTTCAAGCGAGCCAGGCTCCTGCTCTCCAGAGTGCACGGGCTCCTCCTCGACGGAAGCGGCTGTCTCCTCCTCGTCCGAAAAGGGTGAAGCCTGCTCTTCGGACGCGGCGAATGATTCCTCCGCTTCCGACTCTGCTTCTGCTTCGGCGGCAAAGGGATTTGCTGCCGCGGAGTCGTCGGCGGGCGCCGGGAGTCCCATTCCGAACGCCGATTCAGGCTGCTCGGGGGCGGCCTCTGATTGCTCGGCTTCTTCGCTCTCCTGTTGCAGGCGCTGGATGTCGTCGAAGGCCATCTTCGGAATCATTCGAGTCGAGGAGTCGTCGAATTCCTCGGTAGCCGACTGCTGCCCGGTTTCCTCCTGATCGACGTCCCCCGGCGCCGGGAAAGGTGACGGCGTGTCGGCGGTCGGTTCGGAAGCGAATGGCGATTCTTCCTCGTCGGCTTCCGGTTTCGCTTCTTCGCCGAAGGGCGAAGAAGCTGAATCGGATGGAGCTTCGTCTCCCTCCTCCTGCTGCTGAAGGCGCTGAATGTCTTCCATCGACATCTTCGGAATCATCCTGGTGGCGTCATCCTCGATCGAGGAGTCTTCAGCCGGTGCGTCGAACGGTGAAGACTCCGGCTCGTCGTCGAACGATGGCGAAGCGATCTGAGGAGACTCCATAGTCTCTTCAGTCTCGCCCCCTGTTTCCATCGGAGAAGAGTCTCCGCCGAATGGTGAAGATGGCTCGACCTCGGCCGTGTCGTCAGGTTGATCCTGCTGCTCGCTGCGGATCCTCTCGATGTCCTCCATCGACATCCTGGGGATCATTCTCGTTGCGGCCTCATCATCCTCGGCAGAAGGGGAAGCCTGTTCGCCGAAGATGTCTCCCTGAGGTTTCGGCTCTTCTTCTTCCTTCGGGAAGTGTGTCGACGATTCCTCCGGCTGGACAGAGGCCGACTCACTGCCTTCGAATGGTGCCGATTCCCCGAAGTCGGGCTGGCCCATCTCGAAGGAGGGCGACTGCTGAAGCGGAGGCGGTGGGGGGGGAGCATTCATCTCGGGAGGATTCGCAGCGATCGGTTCCGGCTTTTCCGGCTGCTGAGGAGGAGAGAAGGGTGGCACCGCCGGCTCGTCGCCGCGTTCATCTCCTACCGCAAACGGTTCATCGGATGAACCCCCGGATGCAGTCTGATCGTCTTTCGTGCGGGAGATCAGCTCTTCGACTTTCTGGATCAGGCTTTGCGATTCGAACGGTTTGGTGACGACGGCATCACAACCAGCCTTTTCTGCACGGTCGGGATCAAACGGCTCGAACGTGCCGGTGAGAAGAATCACCGGGATGTGGCGGTATTCCGGATGGGACTTGACCCATTCGCAGAGCTCATAGCCGTTTTTCTCGGGCATGATGATGTCCGAGAGAATGATGTCGGGCTTGACCCTGGGAATCTCTTCGATCGCTCTCGTTCCGTTGCTTGTGGCGATGACTTCATAGTCACCGTCCGAGAACGTCAGCTCGACGACCTTCTGGATCGTGATGGAGTCGTCGGCAAGAAGGATTTTTTTGGACATGGTGTCAGCTCCGTTCAGTTGCGCAAAGTTTTCAGCAACCTAGCACCGATGTCGATGGCAAGTCAACGACTGTGAGGCCTCCAACTTTCTCAAAAGCAACGGGGTTACGTGGATCGATCACAGTTCCAGGGATGACGGCTCCCGGCCATGACGTGCAGCATTGATCATTTTTTGATGCTAAACTCTGGGATCGCCCGACAGGGAGGGAATTTGGGGGAGGCGGTCATGAAGAAGTGGGAGTACAAAATCATCAACATTCGCTCGGAGAATTACTCGATGGATCCGCGGCGCGCGGAAGAGCTCAACAGGCTCGGAGACGAGGGCTGGGAGCTCGTGAGTATCACTTCGATCAACTTCAAGACCGGCGCGACGGATCACATCGGTATGGTCTTCAAACGCGAGAAGCAGTCCTGATCGTCGCAAAATCCGTTCTCTCGATCTGACGGGGCAACTCATCCGTCCCCACACCAGCCGCGCGGTGCGCTGCCGCGGTCAGCGCTCGAGCTGGCGTGCAAATCTCATCAACAGGATCGACATGTCGAACGAGAGACCCTTTGTCATTCTCGCAGTGCTGGATGGATTCGGCCTGCGCGACGAATCCGAGTGGAATGCGATCGCCCAGGCTCACGGGCCGGTATTCGCAACACTGTTCGAGGAGCATCCGTGGGTGCCACTCGAGGCTTCCGGCCTCTCGGTCGGCCTTCCCGAGGGGCAGATGGGCAACTCCGAAGTCGGCCATCTGAACATCGGAGCCGGCCGCGTCGTCGATCAGGACGTCATCCGGATCAGCAAGGCGATCGACTCTGAGGAGATTGACCGTAATCCGGTTCTCGAGAACGTCTATGAGAGATCGAGAGAGCAGAACAAGTCGATTCACCTCGTCGGACTCGTTTCAGATGGCGGCGTCCATTCGCTCCAGAAGCATCTTCACGGTCTGATCGAATCCGCGATCCGGGCGGGTGTCGGAGGAGAGGGTGAACCATCGATCTTCGTCCATGCCATTCTCGATGGTCGAGACACTCCACCGCGATCTGCCGACCGGTATCTCCGTGAGCTCATCGAGTTCATCGATGAGCGCCCGCAGGTCGCACTCTCCACCATCATCGGCCGCTATTACACGATGGATCGGGACAACCGCTGGGAGAGAACGCAGAGAGGCTACGACCTGATGACGCTCGGGATCGGCACGGAGACCTCTGATCCCCTCGCCTCGATCGAGCGATTCTACGAGTCGGGTGTAACGGACGAGTTCATGGGAGCGATCAGCGTATTCGATGCACAGGGAGCGCATCGCGGAAAGATCGCGGACGGCGACACAGTCATCTTTTTCAACTTCCGCGCGGACCGCATGAGGCAGATCGTTTCGGCGTTTCTTCTCGACCAGTTCGACGGTTTTGAGCGAGCCGTCCATCCGGAGGTCCATCTGGTTTCCATGACGAGCTATCAGAAATCATTCGAGATTCCGGTGATTTTCGAGCCGGTTCGCGTCCCCCATTATCTCGGTGAGGTTCTGGCCGAGAACGGGCTGAAGCAATTGCGGATTGCCGAGACCGAGAAGTACGCCCATGTGACCTTCTTCTTCAATGGCGGCTCCGATGAGATCTCCGAGGGGGAGGATCGCGTTCTGATTCCGTCGCCCAAAGTCGCGACGTACGATCTGCAGCCGGAGATGTCGGTCGGGTCTCTGACCGACCGCGTCGTCGAGGAGATCCGCGCCCGGAATTACGACGTCATCATCCTCAACATTGCCAATCCCGACATGGTCGGACACACGGGTGTAATGGAGGCTGCGATCGACGCCGTCAAGGCGACTGACCACGCGATAGGACGGATACTCGAGGCGGTGGACGAGGTGGACGGCGTCTGTCTGATCACGGCGGATCACGGCAACTGCGAGCAGATGTACGATTTCGCGACGAAGCAGCCACACACGGCTCACACCACGAGTCCGGTACCCTTCGTTCTGTACGACTCCCTCAGACGATTCACTCTCCGGAAGAACGGGGGGGCGCTATCGAACGTGGCACCGACGCTCCTGCAGATTCTCGGGCTCGAGATACCTGCGGAGATGACGGCCCCGTCCCTTCTGGAGAAGGTGCCCCAGGAATGACCCGCATCATCCTGGTACGGCACGGCGAGACCGTCGACAACGTCAACGGCGTCGCGCAGGGATGGAGCGACAGCCCTCTTACCGACACCGGCCGCAATCAGGTACGGAAGGCTCGCGCAGAGGCTCCGTGAGTTCAAGCCGACCTCGCTGTGGTCTTCGACTCTTCCGCGGGCTCTCACGACGGCGCAGGCGATCGCGGCGGAATTGTCGCACGAGGTCGAGCCTCTCGATGATCTGCGCGAGATGAACTGTGGCAGATGGGAAGGGGTGTCGTTCGACGAAGTCAGAGCGACGGAGAAGGACCTGTACGACCGCTGGACCTCCGACCCGACCGTTGCGTGTCCGGGTGGTGAGTCCTTCAGTCAGGTGGCGGCGAGAATGAAACGCGCCATCGAGGCGATTGTGGGGCACAACGGTACGGGTGTGCGGCCGGTGATCGTGTCGCACGGGACGGCGATCCGGCTCGTCACCTGCGAGCTAGTGGGTCTGCCCATGGCGCTATCGAGGAAGCTGATGCAGCAGAACGCCGCCATCAACGTTCTCGAGCGTCGGGGTAATGATTACTTCTTGAGAACCTGGAACGATGCGACGCATTGCCTGATCGAGGGAAACGAATGACTTTCGAAGAGATTACCAATGAGCTCGAGACGTTGCTCCGGGACCGGATCCTCGTGGTGTGGGGGCATGCGGTCGATCGGGTATCCCTGGAGGTACCGCCGAGACTGGAGATGGGAGACCTCGCCACTCCGGTTGCGATGGAGCTGGCCCGGCAGCTGAAGCGTTCGCCGCGCGAGATCGCGACGAAGATCGTCGAGGGGATGAAGCTGCCGGTCATCGTGACGGATGCGAGCGTCGAAGGCGCGGGCTACATCAATTTCCGCGTCGATCGAAAGCTGTTCGTCGCCAGTCTCATCGGCATTCCCTTCGAGGTGGCCGGCAAAGAGGACGAGACGATCCTCGTCGAGCACACCAACATCAATCCGAACAAGGCCGCACACATCGGCCATCTAAGAAACGCCGTGCTCGGCGACACGCTCGTTCGGTGCATGCGGTGGCTCGGCTATACGGTCGAGACGCAGAACTACATCGACGACACCGGCGTTCAGGTGGCGGATGTCGTCGTTGGATTCCAGAAGATTCTTGGAGAGGACGCCGAGGATGTCCGGCGCCGCATCGTCGCGGAAGATCAGCCGTTCGACTACTTCTGCTGGGATCTGTACGCGAGTGTGGCGAAGCTCTACGAGGAGAAGCCCGAGGCGAAGCAGTGGCGACTCGACACGCTCCACGAGATCGAGTCGCAGGAGGGAGCGACGGCGGAGCTGGGTGCTCTGGTCGCGGATGCGATCGTGAGCCGCCATGTTCAGACGATGTGGCGACTCGACATCCGGTACGACGCTCTCACCGAGGAGAGCGACATCATCAAGCATCGGTTCTGGCAGCACGCGTTCGAGCTTCTCAAGGAGTCGGGCGCCGTGGTGAAGGAAACCGAGGGGAAGAACGCTGGTTGCTGGACGATGAAACTCTCCGAATCACCGGAGTTTGCCGGGCTCGAAGATCCCGACAAGGTCATCGTCCGCTCGAACGGGACGGTTACCTACGTCGGAAAAGACATCGCGTACCAGCTCTGGAAGTTCGGATTGCTCGATCGAAGCTTCGGATACCGGAAGTTTCTTACCTATCCGGACGGTCATGTGCTCTGGCAGAGCACCAGTGACGATGATGCTGATCCGTCTGCTCCCAAATTCGGCGGCGCCGACAGAGTCTACAACGTCATCGACAATCGTCAGTCGTACCTGCAGAAGATCGTAAGAGAAGGGCTTCGCCTGCTCGGTCACGAGAAGGAAGCCGACAACTCGATCCACTTCGCCTACGAGATGGTCGCTCTCAGTTCCGAGACCGCAAGGACCCTCGGGGTCGAGATCAGCGAGGACGATCAGGACAAGGCCGTTCTGGAGATGTCCGGCCGCAAGGGCCTCGGCATCAAGGCGGATGATCTTCTCGACGAGCTCGAAGCGAAGGCGGCCGAAGCCGTGAAGCAGGGGCTCTCCGAGGAGCGAGCGGCCGGAATGACCGAAGACGATCTCGAGAAACTCGGCCATCAGATTGCGGTCGCAGCCCTTCGCTACTTCATGCTCAAGTTCGGTCGCAACCGCGTCATTGCATTCGATATGGACGAGGCGCTCACCTTCGAGGGAGACTCTGGTCCATATCTCCAGTACTCGACGGTTCGTGCCCAGAACATCTTTCGGAAGATGGAGGAGCGTGGGGTGTCCGCGGGTCTCGGTCCGCAGGAGAGTGAGCAGCTCACGATCGGCGATGCCGTGAACGACGAGATCTGGGAGATCGTGCGTCAGGCATCGACGACTTCGAGCGTGGTGAGACGGGCGGTCGACTCGCTGGAGTTCTCGATGATCACACACCATGCGCTCGAGCTCTGCCAGAAGTTCAACTCGTTCTACCACAAGTATCCGATCCTCAATGAGCATGACGCGGCTGAGCGGCGCCGTCGCGCAGCGTGTGCGTCGGTATTTCTCGATACGATGAAGGGAATCATGGGACTGCTCGGGATCGTGGTTCCGGAGAGGATGTAGGGGGGCAGTCGTCAGGTCGGTCAGTCGTCAGTCGACAGAGAAAGCGCCGGTCGAGGCACAGTTGAAAATCGCGACCGGCTGGGGGGATCTCACGAGTGCGTACGACGTATCGATTTTCCGGGGTCGCCGCACCTGTCATTCCGACGCGAAGCGAGGAATCTGGGAGGGGGAAACGTCGTCGTGACGGCAGCGTCCACCCGCCCAGATTCCTCAGTCGCGATAAAGCCGCTCCTTCGGAATGACAGTTTCCCGGCATCCATGTCCGATCCAGCGCACCTCAGGATGATGTGTGACATTGCCGACTGAGTATCGACCAACGACCAACGACCAACGACCAACGACCAACGACCAACGACTGACGACTGACGACTGACAACTGACGACTGCCTACCAGATCAGCGCGCGGTTCTCGCCGATCTGCCGGAAGCCGAGCTTCTCGTAGAGTTGTCTCGCGGGCTGATTGAAGTCATTGACGAACAGTGTGACCGCCTGCCCTCGCCCGATGATATGGCTGCACACTTCTACGAGCCCGCGTGTCGCATAGCCGCGCCCTCTCAGATGGGGAGCCGTCCACACGCCCATCAACTGGACCGCCTGTGGAGTCTCGGCCGAGATCTCGCACTTGAACGCGATCTCCCCCTTCTCGAGTGTCACGAAAGATCGCCGTTGCTCGACCAGATCGCGAACCCGCTGGCGATAGCCGAATGCATCGCGGTCGAGAGGGTCGATTCCGATTTCCTCGCGATGCATTGCAGCGCACGCGGGGACGAGCAGATCGAGCTCATCGAGACGACTGAAGCGGACATGCTGGAGCCGGGCTCCTGTGCCCGTCTCGAGAAGGTAGACGGGCTGACTGAGTCTCACGACCGTAGGAGGATCGTAGTGGGCCTCGAGGTGATTCCACAGGGGCTCGACGATCACGGCTGGGGCGATGATCGCGCGGAGATACGTGCTTCGCTGAATGATCTCGCTCCCCAGCAACGTCGCGACCTGTTCAATCTCACCGCCGGAAAGGGAAGGATCGGTGGCGACGGCCAGATTCGCGGAGGCCGTGGCCACTGCCGCAAGCTGGTCGCCGCGGAAGACGGCGAGTACCGACGGCGGCTGCGCCGCTGATGCGTCGTGGAGCCTGGCAGCGAGATAGATGTTGAGTGCATGCTCCCTGTCCAGAAACTCCCGCGCCGTCTCGAGCTCTCTTCTCTGCAGAGCACGTACGGTCCACCGGGTATCGAGTGCTTCCATGGTCATCGCTAAAATCTCAGAGCTGCTCGTTCACGAGATACGCCAGTTGATCCTTGAGCCGGTGCCACCAGCCCCTCTCCTTCCACTCATCCATAGTGATGCGACGCGCGAACCGCATGTCCTGTTCCCACTCCCGTTCGAGCTCGGCAGCTATACCTGGATCCACGACGCCCATCTGAATCTCGTCATTCAGCTCGAAGGATCGGGCATCGAAGTTGGTCGAGCCGATCGCCGACCAGACGCCATCGACCACCATCACTTTCTGGTGAAGAAGAGTCTTATCGTAGACATAGAGCTCGACTCCCTCCTCGAGAAGACGGTGGAACTGGCGGTGAGATGCGTGCTGCACGATTGGATTGTCGGTGGCGAGCACCGAGGGGATCATGACGCGTACACGAACGCCGCGGTCGATCGCATCCTCGAAAAGATCGAGCATGGTCTCCTCAACGACGAAGTAGGGGTTCTGGATCATGACGTCTCGCGTCGCCGAGGCGACGACGGTGTAGAAGAGCGTCTCGACCGAGGAGATGTCGCCAATCGACTTGTAGTACGCGACATGGGCCGTCACGTTTCCCGCTGGAGGGATCGCGGGAAAATACTTGTTGCCGAGCGGAAGAGTCCGGGTTTCCTGGAGCCAGTTCTCGAAAAACGCTGCCTGGATCTGCCGTACGACAGGACCTCGTATGCGCGCGAAAGTGTCACGGTAGCGATCCTTCCGCTCCGCGTCTCCGGTCCACTCGTCCGCAATTCCGTGACCACTCAGGTAGGCGAGATTACCGTCGATCACCACGATCTTTCTGTGAGTTCTGAAGTTGATCTTGCCGATCGTTCTGAGAGTCGGGGGCTGGTAGAAGACGACTTCGGCTCCGGCGTCCCGCATCAGCGCGAGAATGTCATCCTCGATGTCGTGCCCTCCCGCCCAGTCGAGCAGAACGCGGACTTCGACTCCCTCGGCGGCGCGAGCGGCGAGAACTCGGGCAACCGTCTGGGAGATCTCGCCCGGCCACCACACGTACGTCTCCAGATGGATCGTTTCTTTGGCGGAGGAAAGATCCTCGAGTAGACGATCGAAGAATTCGCCGTTCTGTCCGATGTCGATCGAGTTTCCCGGTGTGAGGCTGCTGCCGGTCAGTGCAGCGATCGCGTCGAGCTCTTCCTCGAGAGCTCCGGCATGTGCGGCGCCGAGCTTGAAGCGTTGATGGTTCACCACCGACCACAGAATGAGTACGAGCGCCAGGATGACCGTGACCGCGCCAGCCGACCAGCCCACATGGACCTGCCGTGGAACCTTGAGTGGCGTGGCCTTGCCAGCTTTGCTCATGATCCATCTCCTTCGGCGAGCCGCACGGTGGCGAGCAACGGCCAGTGGTCGGACGGCCCCTGGCGGATGACTCTGCCCTCATCGACAGTCCAGGCGTCTCCCATCAGCAGATGATCATAGCTCCTGCCCGTGCCGGGATGTGTCACAACATAGCGGGAGATCGCGGGGCGGAGGAATGTCCCGGTGGCGATGGGCGCGAGCTCGGGCGAGGTGAGTGACGCGTTGAAGTCGCCACCGAGGATGGTCAGTGGGGATGCATCCTCGTTCAATTTCATCTCGATCGCCTGTGCCTGTCTTGCACGGGTTCTTCGATTGGCGCGGTCCCAGGCGGTGAGGTGCGTCGTCAGAAGAGGGACTTCAATGTTCTGCCATTTGCCTCTGCACTCGAGCATCGTTCGTGGTTCACCGCGGCCGGGAAGAGCAAATCGGCGGGTCGAAACGATGTCCCCATCGGTTAGGATCGCGTTGCCATACGATCCATGCTCGCCGACCTCGAGACTCTCTCCGAAACATCCATTCATTCGAAGCGTTCTCGCAAGAATCTCGAACTGATCGATCCCTCCGGCCGCCTGCGTTTTCCGGTGCACCTCCTGGAGCATGACCACGTCCGGGTCCAGGGTCCTGATCGTCTCGACGACTTTCTCGATGTGGTCGGGATCCGAACGAGCGGCACTCCCGTGGATGTTCCAGCTCATGACGGTGAGAGACTGGACAGACGTTGTCGCGGCGGCCGGTTTGACCTCGAGCTTTTCGGCTGGCAGCTCAGTCAGCGCGTCCGTTTCCGGTGTGCATCGAGTGAAACCGATCATGACGATCAAGACGAAGAAGAGTGTTCTATTGATCACCACCGGCGCTCCGATCACAGAGAACCAGCACATCCTCATGACGATGAAGTACAGACGCCGGGATTCTCTCCGAAACCTCACCGGACCGCAGTTGTTCGATTGCGGAGCTCTTTTTCTCGCCGGCGGCCAGAAGCACGATCCTTTTTGATTTGAGAATCGTACCGAGGCCCATGGTGATCGCTCGGCGGGGTACCTTGCGGTCGGGAAAGTAGCGGGAGTTCGCGCGGATGGTCGACTCGTCCAGATCGACCAGATGCGTCGTCGAGGCGAACGAGGTCCCGGGCTCGTTGAAGGCAATGTGAGCATTCGAGCCGAGCCCAAGGATCGTGAGGTCGATCCCACCTTCATCGCGGATGAGGCTCTCGTATCGCTCACACTCACGCTCGAGAGCTCGATCCATGTCCTCTCGGTGCATCGCAGCCAGGAGCTCCGGATCACCGCACGGAACGTGGGTATTGGAAGCATCGATGTCGACGTGATCGTACAGGTGCTGCTTCATGAAGCTGTAGTAGCTCCCGGGATCGGTGCGAGGGAGACCTACGTACTCGTCCAGATTGAATGTGACGACGTCGCGGAAGCAGTGGTAGCGGGAGCCACAGAATCTCACGATCTCGGCGTACATGCCGACTGGCGTCGAACCGGTCGGCAGACCGAGCCGGATCGACGGGTTGCGATCGACGGCATCGAGGAGAAGTCGCGCCGCTTCGCGAGAGAGAGTGTCATAGTCTTCGACAACGCTCCACTCGATCATGCTTCCCGGCCTCGCACGATCCTGCGCACGATTCTCATCTCGTCGTCGAGCACGAGAAGATCGGCGTCCATTCCAGCGGCGACGGCTCCCTTGCGGTTCTCGATTCCTATCGATTTCGCAGGGTTGCCTGCCATCATGGGGAGCACATGCTCGATCGGGACTCCGGCCTGCTCGACCATCGTCACCAGCGCATCGCGCATCGTGATGACACTTCCCGCGAGCGTTCCGTCGGCGAGTCGTGCCGCTCCGTTCTCAATGTTCACGTCGAGCCCTCCGAGTGTCGCGGTTGCATTCGACGAGCCAGCGGCGGCGATTGCGTCGGTGACGAGAATGATCCTGTCGGCCATCGATCTTGCAGCAATCTGGAGGACGGCGGGATGGACGTGATGACCATCGGCAATCAGTTCCGCGGTGATGGCTGGGTCGAGCAACGTGGCGCCGACGAGTCCGGGCTCGCGATGGTGCAGTCCGCTCATCGCGTTGAAGAGATGCGTGACTCTTCGGGCGCCGCGCGCAGAAGCTTTCCGTCGCTCTCTCGTAGCCGGCGTCCGTATGACCGATCGAGAACCTGATCTCGGGAAACTGCTCGATGACACGCAACGCTTCGTCATGGTCTGGTGCGATGGTCACGATCAGCGGCATCCCGTCGGCGGCGGAGAGCCATGACTCGATCTCTCGCGGGTCCGCCACGACGGATCACTGCCGGATTCTGTGCGCCGCAACGCGACGGGTCGAGAAACGGCCCCTCGAGGTGAATTGCCAACGATCTCAGCTCCGCCGATCATCCGGCTCGGAGCTGACGATCGAGCGGATTGCGGCGAGTGTCGCTTCAGGTGACGAGGAGACGACCGTGGCGGCCAGAGCGCAGGTGCCGCCCAGGCCATGGGTCTGTAGAATCGCGGGAATCTCGTCTGGTGTGGCGGTCGAAAAGTCGTAGCCACCTCCGCCGTGGACATGGAGGTCGATAAAGGCCGGAACGATGAGCTGGTCATCCGGTCCCCGCGCCTCGAACTCGCCGGTGAGGGGCTCCACGGAAATGATGGCTCCCTGATCGATCGCGATCCTGCACGGCGCGATCTGACCATCCGGCAGCAGCGTTCTTCCGGTGATCTGGAGTGACTCGCTCATAGATTGATCTTCCCGAGAATGGCGGGCCTTCCTCCCGTCGCTCCGGGAACATTCGTCGTAAGCCCCGCGAGTGAGTCGTTCGCCATCACGGCGATCGCTACGGCTTCCTTTGCGCGGTTGTCATAGCCGAGGTCTTCAGGCAGGAGGACACGGGAGTCGGGGAGCGAGTCACGGATCATGCTCATCAACGCAGGATTACGCGCACCCCCACCACTGATCACGACCTCGTCGATCGTGCCGCGCGGACGGATGAACCTCGAATAGGCGTCAGCAATCGATCTGGCAGTCAGAGCCGTCGCGGACGCGATCAGATCTTCGAACGACACCTCAGGCGCGCCCTCGATCAGACCCATCGCGTGATGAGTCCCGAACCGTTCGCGTCCGGTCGTCTTCGGCGGCTCGAGGGCGAAGTAAGGATCGCGAAGCCACTGTTCGATCAGATCCTCGTGCACCGTACCGGAGCTGGCGATCGCCCCATCCCGATCGAACTGAGCCGCACCTCGCGAGGAGATCTCGACGAGCGCATCGATGATCATGTTGCCCGGGCCGGTATCGAATGCGATCACATCGCTGATGTCTCCCCCCGCGGGTAGCCACGTGACGTTACCGATTCCGCCGATATTCTGCACGCACCGGCTTTTCTCCGGGTGGCGGAGCAGGACCCAGTCGGCATACGCGACCAGAGGTGCTCCCTCGCCGCCTGCTGCGACGTCCCGCACGCGCAATTCTCCGACTGTCAGGATTCCGGTTCTCTCGGCGATGACGGCACTCTGACCGATCGCGAGAGTGGATCTCGTTGCGACGGGATGATCGATCCAGTCGACGTGAGTCTCTTTCGACACGCTGGTGGGATCGTGCCAGATGGTCTGCCCCACCGTTCCCACGAGGTCGACCTCGGAGGGCTCGATCTCGTGCTTCCGGAGAGTGGCGAGGATTGCCTCCGCAAAGATCTCTCCGAGCAGAAAGTCGAGATGACAGATCTGATCGACTGAGGAGCTCTTCGGCTTGAACTGCTCGAAGACCGCGAGACGGAGATCACTCGGGTACGGGAAAGATTCGAATGCAATCTGGCGGATTTTCGTGGCGGAGGCGTGGCCGTTGATCTCAATCAGCACGACATCGATGGCGTCGACGGAGGTGCCTGACATCAGCCCTACGACATTTCGGACGGGCTTGCGAATGACTTCCAGGAGTCGATCGATCCTGCTCACCGTCCGAGAATCTCCCTCAGATTGCGATTCGCCCTTTCGAGGATCACGCGTGCCTCGGTCTCCGGGAGATTCTTTGCCGCGATGATGACCGCGAGACGCACGTCGCCATTCGCAGCCCCCAGTGCTTCGACTGCCTTCTGCCTCGGCACTCCGGCAGCGATCTCGACCATCGAGACCGCTCGCGCACGAAGCTTCTCGTTGGTTGCGGGCATGTCGATCATCAGATTCGAGTAGGTGTGTCCCAGCTTTATCATTACTCCGGTGGAGAGAGTATTGAGCACGAGCTTCTGCGCGGTACCGCTCTTCATTCTGCTCGATCCCATGATCACCTCGGGACCGGTCTCGACCACGATTGGGATGTCGACTTCCCGGCTCAGGGGCGACTGCGACTTCGACGTGATTCCGATCGTGAGGGCACCGAGCATGTTCGCGCGGCGTACGGCTGCGACCGTGAAAGGGGTCGTACCGGACGCGGCGACACCGACGACCGCGTCATTTGCAGAGACTTCCGCGTCGATCTGCCTGATCGCTTCCTCTTCGCTGTCCTCTGCACCTTCGACGGCGCTCGTGAATGCGGACGGGCCACCGGCGAGTATCACGCGCACGAGATCATGAGAAACGCCGAAGGTCGGTGGAAGCTCCGCGGCGTCGAGCATTGCGATACGACCGCTCGTGCCGGCGCCGACGTAGAACATGCGGCCATCATGTCGCAGTCGCTCTACGATCTCGTCGATGGCGTGGGCGATCCGGTCGCTTACCGTCGCCACGGCGTCCGCGATCGTCGCGTCCTCGCGCTGAATCATCTTCACCAGATCGCTGGTGGAAACAATATCGATATCGAGAGTTGCTATGTTCCGGTCCGTCATCGATGAATATTCATGGCTGATTCAATGCCAGCCGCGCGAGATGGGATGCACTCGCAGCTCCGGCTCAATTGCTCGATCCGGGCTCGCTCGGGCTCCACGCGGCGAGAGATTCCGGTTTCACGTCGATCAGTGCGAGCGCGCGGGTCCACGTCGTGTCGGGATCCACTGTGAAAAGAATGTCTTCGTCAAACGGCGCGACGAGCCAATCGTTGCGATTCATCTCCTCGTCGAGCTGTCCCGCACTCCAGCCTGAGTATCCGAGAATCAGCTTGAACCGGTCGGGAGGATCGGCTGCGAGTTGCCGGATGACGTTGAGGTCGGCGGTCAGGTGCGTCGGTGGTCTGACCGGCATGACCTGCCCCTCGAGGTCGGCCTCGGCGGAGATGAACAGGGCGGTTCCCATCTGCGGCTGAACCGGACCGCCGAACCATCCGATCGTCTCCGCGGGACCGTTCCACTCCATGTCGAGCCCCCCGAGAAGATCACCGACGGTGAAGTCGGTCGCACGGTTGACGATGTATCCAAAGCTTCCCTCGCCCCTGTGCTCGAGCACGATGACGACGGTTCGATGAAAGAACGGATCGAGGACCTGTGGCATCGCCACGAGAAAAAACGGCGGGTCCAGGCTGAGCTCGAAGTCACTCACGACTTCTATTGTACAGGTGCGTGCTTCATGGGGTGGATGACGCAGCCGGTGGAGCTGCATACGACTCCTTGCAGCGCCGCGCAGGCGGCGCGACAACACACAGCCCAGCGGCGTAAGCCCTGGGGGCATGGAAACGCAACAACGCCCTGGAGCCCGCGCAGGCGGGTGACACGTCTCTCGCCGCTGCTCCATTCTCTTGTATCGGCCGTCTCCACGGCATCCTGAAAATATCGCCTGCCCGATGTCCCAGGGCTTACGCCTCTGGGCCAGGTTGTTCCGGCCCGCCTCCGCGGGCCTGCATGACGCCGATCGGGAGCCTACGCGTCGGAAGCGCTCTCTCTGCTGACGACGACCATCGTGATGTCGTCCTGGAGCGGTCTTCCGCCGATGAAGTCGAGAACGATCTCCTCGAGTGCGAAGGCGACGGTGCTCGCGTCCTTGCCGTGAAGCGCAGGGGCGAGGCCGCGGAACAGTCGTGTTCCGAGCTCCTCTCCGGTCGTGCTCTCGGCTTCGGTGGCGCCGTCGGTGAACAGGACGAGCGAATCGCCGGGAGCGAGCTGCATTTCCTGGTTCCGGTAGTCTGCACGCGAGAACATCGCCAGCAGCAGATCGGTCTCGCTCTTTTCCTCGGCCGTATCGGAACTGTAGTGGATCGGTGGCGTATGGCCGGCGTTCGCATAGATCACGCGGCCTGTGGCGGTATGGAGTTGACCGACGAAGATCGTGACGAAACGCGAAGGAGGGAGTGACTCTTTCATCGCGATGTTCAGTTGAGAGATGAGCTCCGCCGGGCTGGGGTCTCCCTTTGCGAAGATGCGGAATGCGGACTGAAGCCCGGCCATCAGGAGTGCCGCCGTAATGCCCTTGCCGCTGACATCCGCGATCACGAAGTAGATCGTGCCATCGGGCCGGACCACGAAGTCGTAGTAGTCACCGCTGACGGTGTGGCAGGGGCGATGGACGCCATGAAACGTGTAGCCTTCGACCGAGGGCGGGGCTTGAGGCAGCAGCCCGCGCTGTACCGTGTATGCGGTCTTGAGCTCCTCTTCCATCAGACGTTTCTGCAGAGATTCCTCACGAAGCCTCGTCGTCTCGAGTTTCATCGCGGCGAACTGTGCGATCTGTGCGACCAGCCGCACATCTTCTTTCGACATGCTCTTCTGCGTGA
The DNA here is from genome assembly GCA_963829355.1 of uncultured Acidobacteriota bacterium. Classification (GTDB taxonomy): domain Bacteria; phylum Acidobacteriota; class Thermoanaerobaculia; order Gp7-AA8; family JAHWKK01; genus CAWHHZ01. The sequence continues at coordinate 390,569 of CAWHHZ010000008.1, read as the reverse complement.
ACTGATAATCGACGTACAGAACGCCCTCGACGGAATCGTTGATGACGATCGGGGCGCAGAGAACCGAATGGATGCCCTGAGTAACGATCGACTTTGCCTGACTGAGCTTCTCGCTCTCGGAGACGTCGAGGTAGGCGAGCGCCTTCTTTCCTTCGACGATTTCTCCAAGGAGCGTGCGTGAGATCGTGAGCTCGCTCACGTCGTCACTGTCCCGTCGTCTTACCTCGACGTAACTGAAGGTCTGTCTGTCCTCGCCGAGAATCGCGATCGCGGCTCGCGATGGTTTGAGATGCTCGATGATTCGATCGAGCACGAACCCGAACAGCCGATCGGTCGGCTGATCCTCGATCAGCTCGGCTGCGAGAATATTGAGTGTAGCGAGCCGTTCGATGCTTTTACGCGAGAGATCGGAGCCGATGTCGTATTTCACCGGTGATGTCACGGACGGGAATCGAGATGGTCGCCTCCGCCGAAGCCTCGTCCCGGACGCTGAGGAACCGGTCCGTACGATAGTCGATGTGGAAAACCAGCTCCGTGTCGCCGATTCTGATCCTGTCGCCGGACACGATCGGTTGCCGGTCCTCGATCCGCCGTCCGTTGACATAGGTACCGTTCGCGCTGCCGCGATCCTGCACGAGCCAGCTCTCACCAGCGCTCCCGGGGATCAGGTCGATGTGGTGCCTCGACAGGTATCGGTCACGGATCGGGATGACGCATTCGACCGATCGTCCTATGGATGTCGGTTTGTCGGGACTCAGATCCTTTCGCTCCATCGGATGGAGAGGATTCAGGATGGTGAGCTCGTATCGATGAGTGTTCTGTTCCATCTGGTCTGTCTCGCGAATTCCGGAAGATTCTAGTGCACTACACTGATGGAATGCCGGGAAGATTTCAAGAAAGCTGCCAGATCGACTCTCGTCGCCGCGACTCGGATTGTAGCCATAAGTCCAATTTTGAAATTCCGCGACGCGGATGGCATCCTGATCGCGTGCGACTGGTTACACGATCATGGTTGGAGGCTTGAGTAACTTGAAAAGACGCGATCAGAGCCGCAGGGGCGATCCGGTGTGCGAGCTCAGAGGGCTCACTTCTGTGGCAGAGGTAAGACGGTGAGTGAGACCCGAAGCGACGCTCACGAGCGTTCGGTCGACCTCGTCAGCGACGTCCCCGCCGAGGGAGCGGTACGCAGAATCGACGTGCTCGTCGTGGACGATGACCGTCCGATCCGTAATCTCATCCGGCAGATCGTCAAGAGACTCGATGTCGATTCCCGCGAAGCGACGAACGGACAGGAAGCGATCGAGGCGATCGAGGAGCGGCGTCCAGACATCATGGTCCTCGATCTCATGATGCCTCGTGATCAGCGGGTGGCAGGTTCTGCAGTGGATGCGAGAAAAGGATCTTCTCCCGGCGATTCCAGTCGTCGTCCTGACCGCCGTGGGATCGAAGAAGATGGCCGGCCTCGCCGAATACGCGATTCGCGCGGTCATCGACAAGCCGTTCGAGATCGTGGAACTTTCGCAGACCATCCGAGCCATCATTGACGAAGTCCGCTGATCTGCCGCCGCCCCCCGACGACTACTATCTCGAGATCGAGTCCCACTTCTCGGACCGGAGAGGGACCCCATTTATCTTTTCGGCGCGTGACTGGGCTCTGATCCGGGAGTGGAAAGAGTCAGGGATCCCTTTGTCGATCGTCATCGAGGCGATCGACTCCTGCTTCGATAAACGGGCTGAGACGGCACGTCGTCGGACAATCTCGAGCCTGTCCTACTGTCGCCACGCCGTAAAAGATCTCTGGGCGGAGAGGCGTGAGCTCCAGGTGGGGGCAGAAGGGTCAGTCCCGGAACAGGCTCCGGCGGCCGGACTCGAAGCGCTCGCGTCTGCCATCGAGCAGAGTGCTCGAGAGGCTTCGGACACATCGGTCGGCGATCGACTCGCGAAGGCGGCAGCGGCCGTTGGCGGAATGCGTGGGAAGTCAGTTCCGGAGATCGAGAATGCGCTGATCGAGATCGAAGAGAAACTGTATGAGGATCTGGACGTGCTTCTGCCCCCCGAAACTCGTCAGTCCATCGACGAGAAGCTGGCGAGGTCACTGAGCGAGGCGGAGTTTCGCGACGATGCGACGCGAGAACGCACGCGGCAGGCGAATCTGCGCAGAATACTGCGTCGGGAGCTCGCGCTTCCCAGGCTCAGTCTCTTCGGCTGACTGACGGGCGCGCGTGAACCGGCTAGGGCTAACCCATCGCCGCGATCTGATCCAGGATCGAGGCGGCCGCTGCCCCGGTCACGAATCCGCCCGGGTCGCGCTCCACTCCCATCGTGTCGATCCCGCAGGCTTTGAGCTGCTGCGCGGGAGTGGCTCCCTCGCGGGGTGTCGTGCAGGGGTCGTTTGACCCGTTTCGAAGAGCAGAGGCGGCCGTTGCGAGAAACTCTGTCGCGGTGACGGTCTTGCGAGGGCGCACGCTTCGTGTGGGGCGATCGATCGAAATGAGTCCGATCGTCGTCACGCGGATCAGCTCTTCTCGGCCGAGAGCATCCCCGATGTCGACGATGATCGGTGACTGGGTCAGATTCTGAGCGAATCGTATCGACGGCAACTTCCAGAACAAGCAGCACAGCCAGTTGTTCGCGAGTGATGTTGGGAGAGCGTAGCGCCAGATGGAACTGCTGAGGGAGAGTCGACTCGTGCCAGAGCCGCTTCGCGTTCTCCAACCGCTCCCGGTAAACCGAATCTCCCGTCCGCTCCACGAGGCGTTCGTAGCGCTTGATGGCGCTCTGGTGCTTTCCTTCGCTGATCTCGATCTCGGCAAGAGCGGCCTGAACCCGGTTTAGCGCGGCATCGTACTCGACCATCGGCTGCAGGCTCGTGCGGGCTTCCGGATACCGCTTCTGTGCGAGGAGGTCCTCCACCAGACGCAGACGGAGATCGGAGTCGCGGGGGGAGAGCTCGACCGCCCGTCGAAGGATCTCGATCCGCTCTGCGACGTTCTGCTCTCCGGCCGCCTGCGCTGAAAGCTCTGCAGTCGCACGATCACGGAGCTCGTCATAGTGAAGCGAAACGCTGGAGGGGACGGCGGGTAGAGAGGCTGCGTCGCGAAGCAGTTCGGCTGCTTCGACCACATGACCGCGCTCGACGAGAATCTCGGCGCGCAGGACGTTGGCGGCGGGATACGGCGGCACGGTGGCGATCAGCTGCTCCGCCCGCTCGAACTGGTCGCGCGCGATCGCCACCGACGCGAGACCCACGGTGGCGACGGGAGAGCTCGGGTTCTCGAGCAGAACCTTCTGCCACTGGCGCTCCGCCTCGGAGATATGCCCGGTCCGGAACGCCTGCCACGCGGTAGCGGAAGCCTCCAGCACGGCAGGATCGAGCCCCTCTGCCCCGGTCGCGGGATCGATCAGTCGTTTCGCCGTCGCGGAGACGGGCTCGGGTGGTGGAGGTGCCGCAGTCGTGCACGAAATCGCTAGGGTGGTAATGAGTATCGAAAAGAGCAGAGAAAGTCGTCTGGTCGTCATCAAGTTTCTGTCGTGTCAGGCTTTATCTGGCCCGACTCCTTCCGGTAGCTCTGGACGATCTCGATCATCCGTGCTGACGATCGATTCGGTCGTTCCCGAGGCATCGACCCAATGCACGTCCCGTTCCGCTCTGAGCCACGTCATCTGACGCCTCGCATACGCTTTCGTCCGTCGGGTCGTCATTGCGATCGCCTCGTCCTGATTGATGGTTCCTTCGATCAGGGCGATCGCCTCACGATATCCGATCGATCCGAGCGGGCGCAGGTCGTGAGGATACTTCATCAGACAGTCTTCGTGTTTCCTCGATCAGCCCTCCCTCGAACATCGCCCGTACCCGGGTCTCGAGCTTATGACGGAGAAGCTCGCGATCGAGAGAGAGGGCGAACTGAATGAAGCGGTACCGGGAAGGAGAGTCCGGCGAAGGCGCTTCGAATGATGAGATCGGGCGGCCGCTGGACGCAAACACCTCGATCGCCCGCTCGATGCGATGTCTGTCGTTGCGCTCGATCCGCTCTGCCGAAACAGGATCGATCTTTCGCAGCAGGCGGTGAAGATGACCGCTGCCACGGGGTGCTTGAAGGATTTCGTCCAGGCGGCTCCGAAGCTCCGGCTGACGCCCCGGGAGCGCGGGAAGCCCTCGCAGCAGGGCGCGAAGATAGAAGTTCGTTCCTCCGACGATGATCGGCTGGCGGTGATGTGTCAGGCAGTGTCCGATCGCTTCATCGGCAAGCTCTACCCAGGCTCGCGACGTCGAGGGGCTCATCCGGATCGAGCCGATCGTAGAGGTGGTGAGGGACGCGCCGCATCAGCTCGCGGTCCGGCTTGGCGCTCCCGATGTCGAGTCCTCGGTAGATCTGGATCGAATCGGCGTTGATCACATCTCCGCCGATTGCACCTGCCAGTGCCGCCGCCACATCGCTCTTCCCGGTCCCGGTAGGTCCGGAGATCAGAATCAGAAGCGGTTCAGAAGCTGCCACGGCTCAGAGTGTATTCGTAATTCCAGTGTGGAGCGGCCAGAGGCGGTCGGGTCTCCAGCGTCTTCACTCCGGAAGTTTGACGTTCATCGTGCGGCGGCGGAGATCTTCCTCTTCCAGGACCTGATTGAGGTGGAGCCGGCAGAAGATCGCCTTGGGAGGAATCGATCGCCCGCATGTCTGGCACTTGCCGGGACGCTCTTTCCACAGCTTCTCGACGAGAGCGGCGATCGCGCCGAGAGCCAGAGTGGCCAGGGCGACCTTTGTCAGCAGAAACAGCAGCTCTCCCGTCACCACGGCCGCGACCGGAGAGTCCGGCAAGGTTGCGGTGAAGACGTACAGCGCCAGAATTGCGACGAGCGACCACAGCGCCGCTCTGAGGATTGCCATCGACATATTCGTTTGAGTCTGTGAACAATCTTACGGACAGCCATCATTCTCCGTCAATTTGATCCGGACCCGGACATGGCGTTTCGGTGACGACCCGCCGCTGCAGATCTCGATGCGGATCGATCCCGACTGATCTGTTCGGAGAACGTGAGCGCCGCTCTGCCTGAGTCGCTCGACTACCTCCGGAGAAGGGTGACCGTAGAGGTTGTCAATCCCACACGAAATCACCGCGATGTGAGGCTGCACGGCTTTCAGAAGACTCAGGCTGGAGGACGTACGGCTTCCATGATGAGGAACCTTGAGAATCTCTCCTCTCAGCCGCACCCCCGCTTCGTCGGCAATCATGACTTCCGCCTCGCGTTCCACGTCGCCGGCCAGGATCGCGCGGACCCCTCCGAGATGTGCCGTCAGGATCACCGAGCCGTTGTTCATCGGCGACTTCTTGAAGCGCAGGCGAGCGAGCGTCACCTGCGTTTCGATATCACCGGTCCGGATCACTTCTCCGTCACTGACGAAACGGAGGCGGGTATAGCCGTGGAGGCTCTCGAGCAGCTCTCCCGTGCACCGCGCTCGCGATATGGCGGGGAGAGATCCAGACCTCGCCGACGGGGATGGTTCTGACCAATGACACGAGTCCTCCGCAATGGTCGGCGTCCGGATGCGACATGACGACGACGTCCACGGACGAGATTCCACGATCGGCCAGCAGGGGGATCAGCGAACCGACGGCCGAAGTCGGGATCGTTCGGAGATCCGCCTCCGTCGACGAGAATGGTCTTCGCTCCGCGCAGAAGCGTGGCATCGCCCTGCCCGACGTCGAGAAATTCGATCGCCGGCCCTCCTCGACGCGCCGCGATCTGCAGAAGCCACGAAGACGCCGGGACGGTGAGGAGAATGGCCGCGACCGCCGCAGCTTTCAAGTGGAGCGTGCGATCGACAGTGAAGCGATCCACGCGCACGCAAACGAGGCAATGACGAGCAGCGGGGGCGGCGCGGGAGCGAAGCCCGAGAGTCTCATTCCGCTCCAGAGCTCGTTGATCGCAATCGCCAGGCGGTCGATCTGCGAGACCAGCTCGATCAGCAGCCACGTCAAATCGCTTCCGGCGGCCAGACCGGCCGCGATGGGAACGGCGAGCAGAAGGACCGTCGCGAGCAGTGGCGACAAAATCATCGTGACGGCAAAGCCGCCGATCACATAGTGGCGGAAGAACAGGAGCGTCAGAGGTTGTGTGCACAACTCGGCTCCCACTCCGTAGGCGGCTGTCTTCGCGATCGGGTGATCGACGGTGTCGGCGAGCGAGCGTCCCACCACGACCAGTCCGAACGTCGCCGCGTATGTCAGGAAGAATCCGGGTGAGCTGAGCTCCTCCGGTCGCATGACCAGCCGCAAGGCCGCCGACAGGAAGAGGAGATTCGCCATACGCGTCGGCCGCCCCAGGAGCCTCGAGATGCCGTAGACACCGATCATCGTCGCGGAACGTCCGACCGACGCATCATTGCCGGCGAACACCGGTGCCATCAACGCGAGAGCCACAAGGGAAAGATCGGTGGCAAACTGCATCCGCAGTGACCTCAGGATGAGTGCAATGAGAGCCGCCGCAAAGGCGATCTGCATCCCCGAGAAGACGAGGAGGTGGTAGGTGCCTCCACGGCGATACGAATCCTTGATCTCGGACGAAAGCGCGGACCCGTCTCCGAGCGCGACGGCACGAAGGAGCGCGGCAGCTCGCTCGTGCTCCGGGAACGACACGACATGGCGATCGAGAGCGCTGCGCATCCAGCGATTCCAGAAGCGAGGATGCCATCGCGGTCGTATGGAGGAGAGCGCGAGGAGACGGCGGGACTTCACCGAAAGGTAAATTGCGCCCGTTTGCGATTCCTTCAGAAATCCTTCCGCAGCTGATGAGATCGCTTGCGCCGATCGAGGGAGCATCCCCCGGGACGTAGAGAGAAAGTCTTTCAGTGATCTTCACCGATCCATCGCCGGACAGAATCTCGAACTCTGGAACGCTTGTGAACATCCCGTCCCGTCCGGGCCGCCAGTCGTCATCGATGACTGCCCGTACTGTCACGAATCGATCCCGGGAAAGAGACCGCACGATCTCACGATTGTCCGCCGCGCGACTCGCGGCGTGATCCGCTGCCCAGAGTCCGATTGAGAGCGAAACGAACCCCAGAATCACGAGCAGCCGCCTGCTGCCCCGAAGCAGGAGAGCGAGAGTTGCGCAGGCGAGTACGGCAGCAACTGACAGAGCTGCAGAATCGAGGTGCGGAGCGACGGTGAGCCCGCCCACGATACCGAGGAACAGGATCGAGGCGGGATGACGATTGAGCTCTGAAGACACGACGACCGGCGGGATCCGCGAGCGGCACCGGCGTGTGAGTCGCCAGTATCTCACGAGACGCTTTGTCGCCGCTACTGCCGGACAGAGGGGCGGTCGTCAGGCTACTGCGTCGCGGCGGTCGAGGTGAGCCGACGGGAGCACGGCAGACTCGCCGCGGATGAGCGACACCAGGGTCTCGATGTGATGCGTGTTTGGGAAGAGATCGATGAGGTCGATGGTCACCACCTCCCATCCCCGCTCGCTGAAGCGTGCGAGATCACGCGCGAGGTGAACCGGATCGCACGAGAGATACGAAATCACTTCGGGTGAGAGGCGGTCGAGCTCATCGATCACGGAATGGTGCACTCCCGATCTGGGGGGATCGACGAAGGCGAAATCAGGACGCTGTGTCTCACGCTTGAGGTATTCGAGCACGTCAGAATGAACTGCCTGCACCGGAAGCCCCACGATGTTCCCGAGAGCAAGCTCGTGCCCCTTGGAGTCGCTCTCCACAGTCACGATCGACTGGAAGTGGCGAGCGAGCGGGATTGCGAAAAATCCGGCGCCTCCGTACAAGTCGAGGGCGCGATTCGTCGAGGTCGTCGAGGACGCGTGCCCCGACACCAGATCGACCAGAAGCCCGAGCAGATGCCGATTCACCTGGAAGAACGAATCGACCGCGACATCCATCTCGTGTCCCCGGACCTCGATCGGCAGGGATGCGGCGGGTCCATCCACGTCGCTCCTGATCAGAGTGTGCTCGTTCTCGAGAAAGAGAATGTCGGTACCCGGCTCTCCTCGGATCTCGTCTCGCTCGATCGCCCCGCGGAGCAGCGGCCCGACGACCTCACACTCGGGAACGATGGGCACCACCGTGTGGGAGCGAAGCTCGTAGAAGCCGGGGCGGCCATTCTCGTCACAGTGCAGCCGGCTGCGGAGGCGGTAGTTGAGCGGCGAGCCATGGAGCCGGATCGGAGGGAGCAACGCCTCATCTCGAGCTTTCCGATTCGGTGGATGGACTCGCGGAGGATCTGTTCCTTGGCGCGGAGCTGCGCATCGAGGCGATACCCGGTCCAGTCGCAGCCGCCACACGATTCGGCAATGGGACATGGCTCGGCCTTCCGATCCGGGCTCTCGACGATGAGCGATTCGACGTGACCGCGTGCAAATCGTTTCTTTTTTTCCGTGAGCCGGACGGTGACGCGATCGCCCGGGTAGGCAGGGCGGGTGAAGACGACCATCCCCTCTGCGCGTCCCAGCGCTTCTCCTCCAGCCACAAGCTTGTCGATGGCGAGGTCGATGCTGTCGCCCGAATCGAGTGACATCGCGCTCAGACCGTTTCTGCGAATGTCATCCGGGGAGCAACCGTGAGTCGGCCACGTCCCTCGTTCTTCGAGCGGTAGAGTGCCTGATCGACGTGATTCAGGAGGTCTTCGGGGTCGAGCTTTTCGGTGATTCCATCATGCTCGAAGGTTCCGAGGCCGACCGATATCGAAAGTTCGAAGCTGATCTCGCCCCAGCGAACAGGGGAGCTCATACAGCGTCCCAGGACCCTCTTCGCGACCTCCAGACTTCCGGAGGCGTCCGTGTCGGTGAGGAGGAGACAGAATTCGTCTCCTCCGAGCCTCGAGACGATGTCAGACGTCCGGCTGCTTTGCTTCATCAGACGGGAAAGATGGCGGAGCCCGGTATCCCCCGCCGCGTGTCCCCAGGTATCGTTAATCGTCTTGAAGTGATCGATATCGGCGAGGAGGATCGCGAACGGGCGCTCGTAACGCTGCGCACGGGAGATCTCGAGACGAAGTTGTTCATGAAGATAGGAACGTCTGTACAGACCCGTGACGGTGTCTTCGAACGCGCTTTCCTTCAGACGCTCATTCGTCCGGGTCAGTTCCTCATTCTTCTGTCCCGCCACTTCGAACCGTGCCAGCAGGTCGCTGTGCATGCCGTGCAACTCGAGGCTCTCGGCGATGATCTGGCTCAGGCTCGTGTAGAGGCGATGCTGTTCGGTTCCGAAGGAATCGCCGGCAGGACGGACCCTCAGAACCCCGTGGCGAACGCCAGTCGCCGAGATCACGTCCCACGAATGCTCGATGTTGGCAGGACGAGCCTCACCGCTGAAAAAGGTGATCTGATCTCCGGTGACCGCCTGAAGGGATTCCATCAGTTGCTGGAGGTCATCGCTCGGCACGACGTTCGACATTGGACCAAAATATTGTAACCCCCACGGGTCCTGCCGCAAATGGGAGCTTCGGGCCGCGGAGCCGCGGCGGATCAGAGCGGCCGTCGCTCGAGTCGAAACTCACTGTAGCCGGCGCGGATCTGATCCCCATCCTGGACTTTCGTATCGCGAGCCGGCAACGTGTTCAGGAACGTACCGTTGCTGCTCCCGAGATCGCGGATGCGAAGTGCTCCGTCAGACTCGTCCCGATAGAAGGCGAAATGCTTCCGCGAGAGAAACTCGTCCGGAATCTTCACAGTTCCTTTCCGGCCCACGATTCCTCCCTCGGGTGGGACTTCGTACTCCTGCCCTGCGCAAGGTCCTTTCGTGCAGACGAGTACCAGTCGGCTCTCAGTAGCCGTCTTCGCCTCCCGCGCACCGCGCTCGAGGAGCCGCTTCATCACCATCGGCGAAGCCGCCAGAAGTTTCTCGGTCTGAATCTCGAGAGCTTCGACTGCCACGCCCGTCTCCGCGGCGGGCTCAACGCAGATCATCGCGCTGCCGATCCTGATCAGATGCATGCGGTCCGACAGGGTCTTCTCACTCACCGGCTCGCCATCGACGAAGACGCCGGTGTGCGATCCGAGATCGCGCAGCACGAGCTCATTGCCGCTCCTGGCGATCTCGCAGTGGCGGATGGAGAGCTCTGCGTCCTCGATCTCAATGTGGCAACCCATCCTGCCAATCAGTAGTGGATCCGCATCGATCGTGAACACTTCGTCGATTGCCTTGCTGGCTCCCCGGGCAATGACGCGGATGCTTCTCGGCTCTCCCTCGGTCGCCGCCGGAAGCTCCCGCTCGATCGTCGCCCGCGAAATCGATTCCGGATCGACCTCGTAGCGCGAGACATCGATCTCCTCGAGGTCGCCGGCCGCGAAGAGCTGGTTGATCATCGCTTCCTTGTTGCCGAACAAAAGTTCGCCACAGGCACATCGCGCCACAGACGAAGGAAGGCGGACGGCGAGCGCCGGTGGAAAGTCGTACGGCCTGCTGCAGTTCGCGCAACGGATCAGAGGCATGGAGCAGAAGAATATTCGATGACGTCCCTCGCGGCCAAACGGGTTTCTGTTGCAGAACATCGGCGCCGGTCACTACACTCGTGCCATGAGTGACTCGCGCACGGTCCGGCTCATCACCTTCTCCATCGGAGAAGAGGTTTTCGTATTCGACATCATGCGCGTCCGTCAGATCGTCCCGTACTCGGGCTCGACTCCCGTCCCCCGAGCCCCGGAGTTCATCGAGGGGATCACCGTTCTGCGGGACGAGGTGATCCCGATCGTCGATCTGAGAAAGCGCTTTTTCCCGGCGCTGGGGCCTGCAGCGGACCCGCTCACCCTCGTGACGCGCACTCCCGCCGGACTGATCGGTCTCAAGGTCGACGACGTCCGGCGGATTCTGAACGTGAAGGTCGACGAGATCATGGAGGCGCCGAAAGTCATTCACGGTCTGAGGGGAGAGCTCTTCATCGGATTCATCAAGCGCGAAGAAGGGGTCTACCTGCTCCTCGACCTGGATGCTCTGCTCTCCTCGGAAGAGCGCGGCGCCCTGCAATCCGAAGACTTCAAAGCCGCCGCCGATGCCGCAAAGGCAGTCCCGGTATCCCCCGCGCTCTGACCTGCCGCCAGCAGGCTGTCATTCTGAGCCGCCGGAGCGGAGCGAAGGACGGTCGAAGAATCGCGGAATTTGCGACTCTCAGGACGGAAGTACGCGACAGTCAGGACGTCCCCGATCCTTCGCCGTCCTCCTCCCGCTTCGCGGGATCCGGCGGCTCAGGATGACAGGTTTTGCGATTCCAGTGCCTCGTCTTTCTGGATCACGGCGGCGATTTCTTCGCGGGTGACGGTCGCGGTTCCCATCTTCATCACGACGACGGAAGCGGCGTAGTTTGCGAGCAGGGCCGCGTCCGAAAAACTGGCACCCGACGCGAGGGCCATCGTGAAGGTCGCGATGACGGTGTCGCCTGCTCCGGTCACGTCGGCAATCTGGTCGGTCCCGTGAACCGGAATCAGCAGCGGATCGCTGTCAGGCTGGAACAGCGCCATGCCGCGGCTTCCGCGGGTGATCAGCAGCGCCTCGGATCGCAGCTCGTTCAGCAGGAGATCTCCCACGCGGCGCAGCACCCGATCTTCATTTTGTCCAAACAGCTCCTGCCCGGCTGCGGCCTCAGCTTCTTCCTCATTGGGCGTAGCGGCCGTGACTCCGGGGTAGGAGAGTAGGTCGTATCGGGAGTCGAGCGTGACGGGCATGGACGAAGCCAGGTCCGAGAACACTGGCGCGAGCTCGCGTCGTACCGAGCCGTATCCGTAGTCAGAGATGAGCGCGCCGTCGGCCTCATCGATCGCCAGACGAAGATTGCTCTCGATCAGCTCGAGCATCGAGTCGTCGACTTCGAGATCCTCTTCGCGATCGAACCGGACGATCTGCTGGCGGGCGGCGTGGGGCATGCCGGCGAGGACGCGGGTTTTCGTCGGGGTGTGATAGCCATCGATCCGGAGGACGAGAGACGTGTCGATCGCCCGCTGCTCGAGTGCTTCGACCAATTGTGCGCCGACCGGATCACGTCCGATGATCGAGACCGGGCGTGGCCTGCCCCCGAGCGACCGGATGTTGTTGACCGCATTTCCCCCTCCGCCGAGAATCAGATCTTCCCTTTCCTGTCGTAGGATGAGCACCGGAGCTTCCCGGGAGATCCGTTTCGGTGTGCCGTACACGAACCGATCCGCAACCAGATCTCCGTAGACGACGATCTGCTTGCCATGCATTCTCTCGAGGATCTCGATTAGTCTTTCACGGGTCGACATGCGAGCAAGAATAGCAGCGCTCTGTAATGGTTCGAAGAGGGGATGAGTTTGAAAGCGAAGTCACTGGACAAGGTCGTCAGCCGCGAGGAGGCGTTGCAGCGGGTGGAGCGTGCACGCAGCACCGGGCGCACGGTTGCGTTCGCGAATGGCTGTTTCGACATCCTGCATGTCGGTCATCTTCGGTATCTCGAGGGAGCGGCCGGGGAGGCGGACATTCTCGTGGTCGGAGTGAACGGAGACGACTCCGTAAGAAAGTTGAAAGGGGAAGGACGTCCGGTCATGGCCGCCTCGGAGCGGGCAGAGCTGATCGCCGGTCTGCTCTGGCCCGACGTCGTCGTCATCTTCGACGAGGAGAGTCCGGTCGAGCTGATCGAGCAGATGAAACCCGACGTTCACTGCAAAGGGACCGATTACTCCGAGAAGAGTGTCCCCGAGGGGGAGGTCGTGCGCAGCTACGGAGGTCGGATCGCCATCGTGGGCGATCCTAAGGATCATTCCACGACGGATCTGATCGAAAAGACGCGAACCCGACGTTGAGAGTCGAGGCAAGACACCCTCTCCTGGTGCTTCGGCTCAGTGCCCTGGGGGACATCATCCACACGATTCCGGCCGTGGTTGCCATACGACGGAGCCAGCCGGGTTTCGCCATCGGCTGGGTCGTGGAGGGTCCGAATCGCGACATCGTCGAGGCGGTTGCCCCGGTCGACCGCGTGTTCACCGTCGACACCCGACGCTGGCGCCAGTCCCCATTCCGCATTGCCACGATCCGGCAGGCTCTCAGTGCGGTGAGACAGATCAGGCGATTCGGCAGGAAGGGAACATCACTCGATTTTCAGGGTCTGATGAAGTCGTCTCTGATCGGACGTCTCTCGAAGGCCCGTGTCCGGATCGGATTCGAATATGCCGCGACTCGAGAGGGCGTGTCGACCTGGTTCACGAACCGGCAGATCGTGATCGATCGTCGCCGCCATGTCATCGAGTGGAACATGCAGCTCGCTGCCGCGATCGGCGCGACGCCCATCGATCCGCTCAGCGTCGATTTCAGCAAGTATTCTCGTGACCGCTCCGGCGCCTTGTCGGTGCTGATGCACAACGGCCCTGTCGTTCTTCTGCCCGGGACGGGAAGAAAGGAGAAACAGTGGCCGACGGAACACTTCGCCAGTCTTGCGAGGAGAATCGTCGTCGAGACCGGGCGGGAGGTGGTCGTGGGGTGGGGTCCTGGCGAGGAAAGCCTTGCACGCGACATCGCGGGACGCACAGGTGTCGTCAGAGTTGCCCCCCCGAGCGACCTGCGTGAGCTCGCGTTCATCCTCGGAAAAGCTTCTTGTGTGATCGGTGGTGATACTGGTCCGTTGCACCTGGCCGCAGCGCTCAAGGTGCCCGTGGTGGGGCTCTACGGACCCACCGACCCTGCGCGCAATGGACCATGGGGTCAGATCGACCGATGCGTGGAAACGTGGTCGGGCAGCCGGCGGATGGATGAAATTCAGGCAGACGATGTTATGCAGAGGGTGCAGTCGGTGCTGGCAGAATCTCCCTTATGAGTCTCGTTGACTGCAAATGGTGAGGGCTGTAGACTCGCTGAACCAATCGGTGAAGGACGATAAGTTAAGAACTGCCCGTAGTTTCCACAGTGCTCAACCGGTTGTCGCAGGTTGTTGCAGCGAAGATCAATGCGGCTCGCGGTGGTGTCAGTGTCCGCGACTTAGGAGTGTGTCTTTTCGATGAGTGTGCGACTGGGTGAATTGCTGGTCAAAGCCAATCTGCTGGCGCCGGATCAGTTGAAGGAGGCGCTCGACCGGCAACGGGAGACGGGTGCGAAGCTCGGAGAGACCATCATCAACCTCGGCCTCGTGTCGGAAGAGGACATCACCGAGTGTCTCTCGCAGCAGTTCGGGGTGCCGTCGATCAGCCTTCAGCACTTCGAAATCGACGAGAACGTCATCAAGCTGATTCCGAGCGACGTGGCGCGCAAGTACAACATCATCCCTGTCAACAAGACCGGGGCCACGCTCACCATCGCCATGGCCGACCCGACCAACGTGTTCGCCATGGACGACATCAAGTTCATGACCGGCTACAACGTGGAGCCGGTGGTTGCCTCAGAGGTCGGCATCAAGCAGGCGATCGACCAGTACTACGGCGCGACGCACGCCCTCGAGCTCAAGAAGGTCATGGAGGACCTCCAGACCTCCGAGGCCGAAGATCTCGAAGTTCTCGAGGAAGAGGAAGAGCTCGACGTCGAAACGCTGGCCGCGGAGTCGGAAGAAGCTCCCGTCGTCAAGCTCGTGAACCTGATCCTCACCGATGCGATCAAGCGTGGAGCTTCCGACATCCACATCGAACCGTATGAGAAGGAGTACCGAGTCCGGTTCCGGATCGACGGCGTTCTGTACGAGATCATGAACCCCCCTCTCAAGCTCCGCGACGCGATCACCTCGCGCATGAAGATTCTCGCGAAGCTCGACATCTCCGAGAAGCGGTTGCCTCAGGACGGCCGCATCAAGCTGAAGATGAGGCTGAACGACAAGAACAAGGAACTCGATTTCCGTGTCTCCGTTCTGCCCACTCTCTTTGGAGAAAAGATCGTCCTCCGTCTTCTCGACAAGGACAACCTGATGCTCGACCTCACCAAGCTCGGCTTCGAGCCCGAGTCGATGGCGATGTTCGAGGAAGCTATTTTCAAGCCGTGGGGAATGGTGCTCGTCACCGGTCCGACCGGTTCGGGAAAGACCAACACGCTCTACTCGGCGCTCTCGAAGGTCAACTCGCCGGAGGTCAACATCATGACCGCCGAGGATCCGGTGGAGTTCAACCTGCCGGGGATCAACCAGGTGCAGATGAAGGAGAGCATCGGTCTGAACTTTGCGGCCACTCTCCGATCGTTCCTCCGGCAGGACCCGAACATCGTGCTCGTCGGAGAGATCCGCGACTTCGAGACTGCCGAGATCGCCATCAAGGCAGCGCTTACGGGCCACCTCGTGCTCTCCACCCTGCACACGAATGACGCTCCCTCGACGGTCAATCGTCTGATGAACATGGGTATCGAGCCGTTCCTCGTCGCGACTTCGGTGCATCTGATCGCGGCGCAGCGACTCGTGCGAAGGGTCTGCAGCAATTGCAAGGAAGAGGTCGAGATTGCCGAGCCGGCATTGCTCAAGCTCGGATACAAAAAGGACGAGATCGGTTCGTTCACCGCTTTCAAGGGACGCGGCTGCGAGAAGTGCAACAACACCGGCTACAAGGGGCGAACGGCGCTGATCGAGGTCATGGGGATCGATGACGAGCTGCGCGACCTGATCCTGTCCGGCGGAACGGCGATCGAGCTGAAGCGCGCAGCCCTGGAAAACGGAATGATTAGCCTCAGACGTTCGGGTTTGGCTAAAATAAAACTCGGAATGACCACAATCGAAGAGGTCGTGAGAGAGACGGTCCTCTGAAGAGGAGCGAGGAATGGCCCAGGTAACCCTTCATCAGTTGTTGAAGACGATGGTCGAGCGCGGAGGCTCCGACCTTCACGTCACCACGAATTCTCCCCCGCAGATCCGTATCGATGGCAAGCTCACGCCTCTCGACCTGCCGCCACTGACTGCTCCCGAGACCAAGACCCTCGCGTATTCGGTGCTGACCGATGCGCAGAAGCACCGTTTCGAGGAAGCGCTCGAGCTCGACCTCTCATTCGGCATCAAGGGACTCGCACGGTTCCGCGCAAATATCTTCAATCAGCGTGGTGCGGTCGCGGCAGTCTATCGCCAGATCCCCTACGAGATTCTCGGCTTCCGCGATCTCGGTCTTCCCCCCGTGGTCGAGGAGATCAGCGCCCGACCTCGCGGTCTGGTCCTCGTGACCGGTCCGACCGGCTCCGGCAAGTCGACCACGCTCGCCGCGATGATCGACAAGATCAATCGCGAGCGCCACGAGCACATCATCACGATCGAAGATCCGGTCGAGTTTCTCCACTCCCACAAGGCTTGCGTTGTGAACCAGAGAGAGCTGCACGCGGATACGCATTCGTTCACCGCGGCGCTCAAATCTGCGCTGCGTCAGGATCCGGACGTCGTGCTCATCGGTGAGATGCGCGACCTCGAGACCATCGAGTCCGCTCTCAGAATCGCCGAGACCGGCCATTTGACCTTTGGGACACTGCACACGAACTCCGCTGCGCAGACGATCAACCGTGTCGTCGACGTCTTCCCTGCGCACCAGCAGCCGCAGATTCGTGCGCAGTTGTCCTTCGTTCTGGAAGGGATCCTCTGTCAGGCTCTTCTGCCTCGCGCAAATGGGAAAGGTCGCGCCATGGCGATGGAGATCCTGGTTCCGAACGCGGCGATCCGCAACCTGATCCGCGAAGACAAGGTGCACCAGATCTACTCGATGATGCAGACTGGACAGTCGAAGTATGGAATGCAGACGTTCAATCAGTCGCTGGCAACGCTATACTTCAAGCGCCAGATTACACTTGCAGACGGCGCTTGCGCGGTCGTCCAACGCGGACGAGCTCCAGGAGATGATCTCTCGCGGCGCTGGAACGCTGCAGGGTGCTGCGGCCGCGCGTCCGGCACGAGCGTGATTTAGAATGCTGAATGCATGCTGAAGTTTTGACGATTTGAAGTGATGTATCGAGAATGATGGAACCACGGAACGACGCTGGATGTGAGAAATGAGATGCTGATGGAGAGGTCTCTTCGCTTCAGCATTGAGCATTCAGCATTCGAGTGGAATCATGGATGAGGGCTGGGTGAGGGTGGTGGTGATGATGAATCGGAAGGCGCGCATTGTTCCTCCGTTCACCGTTCCGCATTCCGACCTCAGCATTCGGGGGGATTACGATGCCTAGTTTTGAATGGAAGGGCCGGGGCCGGGGTGGGCAGGATCAATCCGGCGTTCTCGTTGCTGACTCCAAGGAAGCCGCGATTGCCACACTGCGGCGCCAGCAGATCGTTCCCTCCATCGTCAAGGAAAAGGGGAAGGAGATCGCCTTCCCGAAATTCGGCGGTGGCGTCTCACCGAAGGAAACCGCCATTTTCACCCGGCAGTTCTCGGTCATGATCGACGCCGGTCTTCCGCTCGTCCAGTGCCTCGAGATTCTCTCCCAGCAGCAGGAGAACAAGTCGTTTCAGAGAACCCTCACCCAGGTCCGCCAGGACGTCGAGACCGGCTCCAATCTCGCCGACGCTCTGCGCAAGCACCCGAGGATCTTCGACAACCTCTACACCAACATGGTGGCCGCCGGAGAGGCGGGAGGTATCCTCGACACGATTCTCCAGCGTCTCTCGGTCTACATCGAGAAAGCGGTCAAGCTCAACCAGCAGGTCAAGTCCGCCATGATCTATCCGGTGGCGGTCATCGGCATCGCCGCACTCGTCATCATGGTCATCATGTGGAAGGTCATCCCGGTCTTCGGCTCACTCTTCAAGAGTCTCGGCGCAGAGCTTCCGATGCCGACGAGGATCGTCATCGCGATGTCGGACTTCATTGGGGACTTCTGGTGGCTGATGACCCTTGCAGTCATCGCTCTGGTCGTTTTCGTCAAGCAGTACCACCGGACGGAAAAGGGTCGCCGGGTTCTCGATCAGATCCAGCTCAAGACCCCTGTTCTCGGCATGCTCCTCCGCAAGATCGCCGTCGCTCGCTTCTGCCGTACGCTCGCGACGCTCGTCTCTTCCGGCGTTCCTATTCTCGACGGACTCGAGATCACGGCCAAGACGGCGGGAAATGCGATCATCGAAGACGCCATCATGGCCACCCGCAAATCGGTCGAGGAAGGAAAGACGATCTCCGAGCCGCTCGAGGACACGGGCGTCTTTCCCAACATGGTCGTCCAGATGATCGGCGTCGGGGAGCAGACCGGTGCGCTCGACGCCATGCTCTCGAAGATCGCCGATTTCTACGAGGACGAAGTCGACACCGCAGTGGCCGGTCTCATGAAGCTTCTCGAGCCGGTCCTGATCGCGTTCCTCGGTGTGTCGATCGGATTCATCGTCATCGCGATGTACATGCCGATGTTCTCCCTGATCGGCCAGATCGGCTAGTCACGCTCAGGAACGCCGACGTAACGCCTCCGGCGTTCGTCGGCGTCGTGAGGGTCGTGGGGCGGGCTCGGCTTCGCCTTCGCGGGGCGTATATCACGGCTGTTCGTAGTCTTGCGATTGCG
This sequence comes from uncultured Acidobacteriota bacterium, assembly GCA_963829355.1. Lineage (GTDB taxonomy): Bacteria > Acidobacteriota > Thermoanaerobaculia > Gp7-AA8 > JAHWKK01 > CAWHHZ01. The sequence continues at coordinate 372,186 of CAWHHZ010000008.1, read as the reverse complement.
GCCGCTGTCGTTAGGCTTTTCGTGGATCATCCTCACTGCACCAAAACGTCATGAATGCCCCGGCCGAGCGAAGCGAAGCCCGCTCCGCGCTAGCCCGCATTTCTCACCAGATGTCGTAGCGAGGCGGCGGAGAGTGGTGTGGATGCAAGGCGCGCGAAGATTCGGCCCCGCAGGCATAGTCGACACTATGTCGAGGAGCCGGATCGAGCGCAACGCAGCAGACGCGCCGCTATCCGCCGACGCAGTAGAGAGCTGGTGAGAAATGCGGGCTAGCCTGCCCCGCGCCAGCCCGCCCCCCGAAGCCCCATCTCGCGTAGCATAACGAGATCACCGATACTGTTGACCAGCAGCGATGAGTATGAGTACGACAAGAGAGACGGGCGGCGCGGCGGCGCGAACGGGAATCGCGGGGGAGGTCCGCAGTCTCGTCGCCATCCGTGTCGTCGTCGTCACGACGCTCCTCCTCGCGGCGTTGATCATCCAGTCGACTTCCGACGTTCTGCTGCCGCTCAACTATCTGTATCTCGTGACGGGACTGACCTACGCCCTCACGATCTTCTACATCGTCATCGGCCGGTATGTCCACAGGCGGTCGCTCAACCTCTATATCCAGTTCGTCGGCGACATCATGCTCGAGACCCTGCTCGTCTACTTCACGGGCGCGGTCGATTCTCCATTTTCGTTTCTGTATCTCGTCACGATCATTACGGCGTCAATGCTCCTGTATCGCCGCGGTGGATTGATCGTCGCGTCGGCGTCGGTGATCTTCTACGGGCTTCTCGTCGACCTGATGTACTGGCGAGTCATTCCGTACCCGATGCCGAGCGTGTTCGCGCCCACTCCATGGAACGAGCTGAAGCTGTATCTCAACCTGGCGACGAACTTCGCCGGCTTCTACGCCACGGCACTTCTGGCCTCGTACGTGTCGGAGCAGTTGCGCCAGGCGGCATTCGAGCTCGACGTGAACCGACAGAATCTGGCGCAGCTCAAGGCGCTCAATGAGAACGTCATCGAGTCGATTCCGTCGGGTGTGCTGACTCTCACGTACGATGGAACCGTGATGTTCGCCAACCCGGCGGCGCGGGCGAAGCTCGATCGGATCGGGATCGATCCCATCGGGCGCCACATCATCGAGACGGGCTTCTTCGATCGACTGAGCTGGGACCAGAGCCTCGCCGCAGTGGCGCGCGAGTCGATCGACCGGGGAGAGCGCGGTGTGATTCGACAGGATGGTGAGGAGGAGATCATCGGCTACGCTCTGACACCTCTCCGCACACTCGAGGGCGAGCCGTACGGCATGGCTCTGATCTTCCAGGACCTCACGGAACGACGCAAGCTCGAAGAACAGGTCCGGATGAAGGACCGGATGGCGGCTGTCGGCGAGCTCTCCGCCGGCATCGCCCACGAGATCAGAAATCCGCTCGCAGCCATCTCCGGCTCGGCCCAGGTCCTCCGGAAGTCGGAACAACTGACCACAAAAGAACAGCGGCTGATGTCGATCATCCTGACGGAGTCGGAACGGCTGAACCAGTCGATCGCCTCATTCCTGCGATTCGTGAAGCCACAGGAGCGTAGTCCGGAGGCGTTCGATGTGGCGGCGAGTCTGACTGAGACGCTCGAACTGCTCCAGAACTCGGTCGAGCTCAGTCCTGAACACCGGATCGTGGCGGAGATCGACCCGGAGCACTATGAGCTCTTCGGAGATCCGAACCAGATCCGGCAGGTATTCTGGAACGTCGCCAAGAACGCGATCCAGGCGATGCCTGACGGTGGAGCCCTGGTGGTGAGGACCGCGCTCCGCGACAATCAGTACCGGATCGCGTTCAGTGATGAGGGCACCGGCATGTCGGCCGATGAGCGGCAGAGACTGTTCCAGCCGTTCAGAACGACCAGCGCGGCAGGAACAGGTTTGGGGATGGCGATCTCGTATCGTATCGTTCAGGAGCATGCCGGCGCGATCGAGGTCGAGACTCAGCCTGGCGGAGGAACCACGATCACGATTGCACTCCCGACCGCGACGGCGGCCACGGCGACTGCCGTACAAGGACTGACCTGATGGATGACAGACTTCTCTCTGCAGACGTAGACGACGAGGAACTGCGCGAAGAGCTCTCGCTGCGCCCGCGAAGATTGCGTGAGTACATCGGTCAGGACAAGATCAAGGAGAATCTCGAGATCTCGGTCACCGCCGCGCGTCAGCGGCGCGAGGTCCTCGATCACACGCTTCTGTTCGGACCACCCGGGCTCGGGAAGACCACACTCGCAAACATCCTCGCGAACGAAATGGGCGCCGGCATCAAGAACTCGTCCGGGCCCGTCATCGAAAAAGCAGGAGATCTCGCCGCCATTCTCACCAACCTCGAGGAAGGGGACGTCTTCTTCATCGACGAAATCCACCGGCTCCACCCGCAGGTCGAGGAGATCCTCTACTCGGCGATGGAGGACTTTCAGCTCGACATCATCATCGGGCAGGGTCCCGCCGCGCGTACAGTGAGCGTCGATCTCCCTCCGTTCACCCTGATCGGAGCGACGACGCGCGCCGGGCTCCTGACCGCGCCGTTGCGTGCACGTTTCGGCATCGTCCATCGTCTCGACTTCTACGACGTGACCGCTCTGACGATCATCGTCGAGCGTTCGGCCGAGATTCTGAAGCTCTCGATCTCCTCGGAGGGAGCGAAGGAGCTGGCGCGCCGCTCACGCGGAACTCCGAGGATTGCGAACCGACTTCTGCGGCGAGTCCGCGACTACGCCGAGGTTCGGCACGATGGGAAAATCACGCTCGAGACAGCGTGCGATGCGCTCAGGATGCTGGAGGTCGATGACTTCGGTCTCGACGAGATCGACCGCAAGATCCTCAGCACGATGATCGAGAGGTTTGGCGGGGGCCCGGTCGGCCTCGGTTCGCTCGCCTCCTCGATCGCGGAGGACAAAGGCACGATCGAGGATCTCTACGAGCCGTACCTGATCCAGATCGGTTTCATGCAGCGAACTCCCCGCGGACGCGTAGCGACCAAAGCAGCCTACGATCATCTCGGTTACTCCACGAAGGGAAAGAACCAGCCGCGTCTGTTCTAGTTTCGGAAGGTGCGCCAGCCCCGACGCTAACTCACATCGATGCGTCGATACCGTCCCTTCAGGAACGTGAAAATGCCGTAAGCGATCAGGCCCAGCGCAACGAGTCCCGCCAGCCATGGTCCGTACGCCGTCTGCTCGATCGATCGCAGCGCTCCGGAGAGCCCTTTTGCCTCACTTGCATCATGCTGCCATGCCGCCTCGAGAAAGAACCAGCCGATGATGACGAAGACCACACCGCGCGCGGCCATTCCGAATCGGCTGAGCCGCACGACCCATTTGCGCCAGCCCGCAGACACCTGCGAAAGCTGAAACTTGTTGCTGATGTCCGATGTCCATGCTTTGATGAGTTGGTGGATTCCGTAGGCAGCAATCAGTACCCCGACGAGGCCGATCAGCCAGACGCCCCAGTCATTCGCCATGATCCCGGATGCTTTCTGGGACGTGCTCTCCCCGCCGCCTCCGGCCGATGAGCCAAGACGCCATGCGAAGTGCCTCGATGGCGAGCGAGCCATAGATCAGTCCGCTGACGACGTAGGAGATCCGGTAGGCGATCCCCTTCGCGTCGGTCCCCCGATTCTCCGGATCGGTCGTGGCCTGAACGAAGCGCCAGAGGACATACCCGAACAGACCGACGCCGATGAAGCCGAGCATGATCCTTCCAAATGGCTGCATCAGGATCGTTCGCAGGGCGCTGCCGGAATCGGGAGACGATGAAGTCATGTCGAAAGCGGCTCGAAATGCGATGATGCCGACGATCGTGTAGACGATCCCCTTGCAGTAGTACCCGATCCTGGCCAGTTTTTCGATCCAGGGCGAAGCTTCCATTGCCGCCCGAGAGGCCGCGTTCGATGCTCGATCCGTCGTGTCCATCAATTTCCTCCTGCTGATTTCCCAGCAAGATCGATGCTGTGGGCGATGCTCGTCCCTGAGACGGAGGAATTCATCACCAGCTCCATGGTGATCCATCCCGCTTCTGGAACATTCGGTCTTCTCTCGCGTATCCTCCTCTGACGGAACTGCGATGAAACAGGGCGCCATATACGTTTTGATCAGTGTCGTCGCGATCGGATTGCTCTGGTGGGCCATCCCGATCGTCGACGACGCACAACCTCACGGGATTGAAATTACGAGAGGAGAAGCGCGCGAGATCGCGGATCGCACGGCTCGCCAGTACTCGATTCCGGTGGAAGATTCATGGCCGGTGACGTATTGGGCGCAGTCGCCGCTTCTCGATAAGCGGCTGGCGGAAAGTGGCTCTGAGGCAGCGGGCGGAGCTGGACCCGTCTCTGTCTCCGCGCCTCGGTGGGTTCATCACGCAGTACTACCGCATAGGGAGGGAGAAGAACCCTCCTTTCGGCTACGTCATCGTCGGCCGGACCGGCGCCATCCAGGAAGTGAGGCGGTTCGAGCGGGGAGAGGTCGAGGGTGAGTCTCCAGAGGCAGAGGATCTCCACGCGATCGCCGATGAGTTCATCGCCTCCATGGACTTTCCGGGAGCGCCGGAGCTCGAATTCGTTTCGGTGCACCCCACCGTTCTCAGAGCGCGGGCGGACCATCGCATCCGCTACGAGACCGCGATCGATTTCCCGCTCGACAACATCTCGTACTACCTCGACGTCCATTTCATCGGAGACGAGCTCGCCGGATGGACACTCGCCGAAGAGAGTACCGACGGTACGGTGTTTCAGCCCGGATTCGGCGATCAGATCGTGGGTACGTTCCTGCGCTACATCGTGCTCGGTGCCTTGTTCATCGTGCTGATGGTCATTTTTCTCCGGAAGTACCACGCGGGCGAGGTGGGCGTCCGGACCGCCAGCTATCTTTTTCTGCTCTTCGTCATCCTCTCGGTGGCCGGCTCGATCATGTCCATCGCGCAGGATTCCGTCGGCACTCAGTTCGGGCCGCTCGACGCGCCACGCACCGCTCTCGCGATGGGCGGGTTCAGGTTCCTCTTCTTCGAGCTTCCGGTGGCCATTCTTCTGTTTGTCGGCTGGTCCGTCGGAGAGGGGTATGCGCGGGAGCGGTGGGGGCACCGTCTCGCTTCGTTCGACTCGATTCTTCGTCGAGACCCGTTCAATGCGACTGCGGGCAAGGCGCTCCTGATCGGTCTGACGCTCGCCCCTCTCGTGGCCGCGGCCGAGCTGTTCCTTGCGGCCATCGCAGTCTTGTTGAAGGTGGCATCGCCGGCGCTGGGTACGGGATCGCTTTCGCTGCTGGCGAGCAGCGGAGGGCCGTTCACCCTCATCGTTTACACCACGAACTTCGCGCTGCTCGTGGGCGTCGTTGCGATCATGTTCGTGCTCGCGTCCCTCAGGAGATTCCGCTCGGTCTGGTTCGGAGTCGCCCTCGCGTGCCTCGTCGGTGTCATGATCGGCATGAACCTGGCCCCCCTTCAGCCAGAGATTCCGAAGGTTCTCCTCGGCATGGGATCCGTGCTCGTCGGATGCGTCATCTTTCTCCGGGTGGACCTGCTCTCCTCTGTGACGGCGCTCGCGCTCGGCTGGATGCTGCTCGGTACGCTCCCCTTCATGAGCGCGGCGCACGGTCCCGCGCTCACAGGTCCGGCGCTTGCGCTGGCCGTTCCATTCGGGATCGTCGCCCTGATCGGAGCGGCAGGAGCCCTCACGAGACGCGAGATCTCGTACGAATACGAGGACATGGCTCCACACGTGCGCAGAATCGTGGAGCGGGAGCGGGTGAAGGCTGAAATCGACGCGGCCAACAGAATTCAGGCAGCACTTCTGCCGGACGGAGAGCCGGAGATTGCGGGGCTGTCCGTCGCCTCCCACTACAGGGCTGCGACCGAGATCGGGGGCGACTACTTCGACTTTCTGCAGATGAAGAGCGGTCTGGTCGGCATTGCCTTCGGCGACGTGGCGGGGCACGGTCTGACGAGCGGCATCGTGATGGCGATGGCGAAGTCGGCCCTCCTGGTGCAGCTCGAGTACGACTCCTCGCCGAAGAAGGTCATGGAGGTGATGAACGAGGTCGTTCTGCGCACTGGTCCATCTCGAATGATGATGACCTTCTTCTTCGGCATGCTGAATCCAACCGACCGGAAGCTCGTGTTCTCCTCCGCGGGTCACCTCGATCCGTATGTCTTTCGCAAGCGGACAGGCAAACTCGAGGAGCTCTCCGCGTGGGGCTACCCACTCGGCATCAGACGACGCGAACCATTTCCAGAGGTCGAAGTCGACTTCTTTCCCGGCGACCGGCTGATCCTCTACAGCGACGGCCTCATCGAGGCGCTCAACGACGATGGGGAGCCCTTTGGTTTCGAGCGCTTCGAGAAGACTCTGATGTCGGCAAGCAGCCGTACCGCCACGGAGATCAGGAAGTCCCTGCTGGACGCGGTAAAGAAATTCACGCGCAACCGCCCGCCCGAGGACGACCAGACCCTCGTCGTGATCTCGTTCGATCCGATGGCAACCGTCCACGACATCTCCACCACCGAACAGTTGGCCACCGGAACGCTGACATAACGCCTCAGGCGTTCGTCGGCGTCACGCCCGCGGTCCCCGGCTGCGTCGTAATGGCGTTGAGTTAATTAAGGGTGCGCCCGCTCGGGGTGACAATCCTTTAATTCAACGCCATTACGACTGCGCCGGGGGCTAGTCAATGTTGGGCCCACCGTCCGCCGGGCAATGATGCATTCCCTGGCGCAGCCCGCCCTCACCAATCGAACGATTCCACCGCCTCACCCGCGAGGGCACCATCCGGCGCCCAGCTCTTTTCTCGCATTCGCACCGATCCTGTCGAGTCGGCGATCACGACCGTCGACGAGCGTGTTCCGTACTCGTCGCTGCGGATGAAGACCGGCGAGAGGAACTTCTCCATCTCGAGACCGACTCCAGTCTCTGGCAGCAGCTCGTCGCTCGCCCGCGACTCGTCGCGCAGCAGGTGGAACAGATCGTGTTCGGTCTGCTCCCTCCTCAGAGACGCTCTCATGGCTTCGACAGCTTTCGAAACCTTCGGCCAGCTCGAGTCCCATGTGCCGTTGCTCAGCCCGTAGATCCCGGGCTCGAGCGTGAGCACGTTGTCACTTCGGTTCGACAGAAATGAAAGGGTATCCCGGGTTCCCGCAAACAGGTTGAAGCCGGCGAAATGGGAGGCCCGCTTGCGGAGTGATTCGAGCCACGCCCGCGGCTCGAGCGAGCTTACGAGAAAATCCGCGACGATCGATCCACGCGAAGGAGCGTCGGGCGGAGGGGGAGTCAGCTCCCGGAAATTCGTGATCGCAGCAAAACGACCGCTGGCGGTCACGCCCATCCACGTGCCGCGACCCTCGAGATCCCTTCCGGCAAAGATCTCGGGATTATCCTCCCACCGATGCAGAGGCGCCGTCGCCCGGTCGTGCCGCTCATCCCGGTTCGCCGCAATGACGAGCTGGTGCCGCGGGTCAGGCTTCCATGCGAGCGCAATCAGACACATAAAGAAATTGAAAATTGAGAATTGAAAATGAAGAGCCGTTGGAACGATCGTATCTTCGCACGACGACTTCCCCAAGAACCGATGCCGGACAAGGACGGGTGGGCGGCCGGCATTTTCAATTTTCAATTTTCAATTTTCAATTTTTTTTCATTGTCTCTCACCCACAACCGCCGCGTGAACCACCACCACACCAGCGCAAACAAGAGCGACACCGACGACACGATCGCGGTCGCGGTCACTGCGCCGACGCGGTCGGCCGCGAATCCAGTGATGACACTCGAGATGCTGATCATCAGCGTGACCAGCCCGAAATCGGCCGACAGCACGCGTCCTCGGATGTGATCCGGAACCTCCCGCTGGAGCCCGTAGGTCGACGTCATCCACTGGGCGCCCCCTCCGATGTGTCCGAGGAGGATGGCGACGAAGCCGATCCACAGAACCGGGCTGACCGTGAGCGCGAGATACCCGAGGCCGAAAACGGCGATGGAAAAGGGGATGGTGCGGTACTGCGCCTCGTCGGTGCGGGTGACGCCGCGAACGATGAATGGTCCAACGAGCGCACCGACCCCTCGCGCGGAGAAGAGCAGGCCGATTCCGAACGCTCCCGCCCCGAAGACGTCGCGGCCGAAGACGCTCAACATCGCCACGACTCCTCCTGCGATTCCGAACCCACTCTTCGAGCTCAGAAACGCGAGCACTCGAGGATGTGCAAACGAGTACGAGATCGTCTCTTTCAGCGACTCCAGGAACGACGGAACCTCGTGCTGGCTGTCCCTTGGAACGGAGAACGACCGTCTGATTCTGTACAGCAGAAATGCCGAGACCAGAAACGTGAGCGAGTCGATCATGAACGAGCTGTCGCGGCCCATCGTGGTGGCGACGATCCCACCCACCGCCGCTCCGATCGCCAGCATTGCTCCCCACAGAGAGCCGAAGAGAACGCTCGCCTTCGGCAGGTCCTCTTCGGAGACGAGGTTCGGGAGAGCGGCCGCGGCGGCAGGCTGAAAACAGCCAGCTCCGAGGGCGATGATGATCATGGAGAGATACGCCAGCGGGAGCAATGCTGTAGAGGTCACCAGAAGAGGTAGCAGAGCCGCACCGGCACGGATCAAGTCGGTCGCCACCATCAGCTTCCGCCGGTTGATCGAATCGATGAGATGTCCGGCGACAGGCGTGATCAGAAACACGGGCAGGCTCTGACAGACGATCACGATCGACATCAGAGTCGCCGATCCGGTGAGCTCCAGTACCAGATCGAGCATGGCTACGGTAAGGAACCAATCCCCGCCGAGACTCACCATCGATGAGAGATAGAAGAGCCGGAAGTCGCGATTCGAGCGGAGAAGATTCCAGTAGCCGTTGCTCATGCCCGTGCTGACAATCGAGAGATCCGCTCAGGCATTCCGTTGCGCGTGTGATGCTCGATTTTGCCTTCGGGTCGCGGAGCGGCTGGGGCGGGCTTTGCGGGGCGGGCTACGCGGGGTCGGGCTCGGCTTCGCCATCGCGGGGCGTGAACTGCGGGTGTTTGCATCTGGTTCGATCGAGGCGGCTGTCGTTCGATTTTCGCAAGACCAGATCCCGCGAGCATCGAACGATAGTGGCCAGACCCGTCCGCTTACGATCAATCGCCATCAATGCCCCGGCCGAGCGAAGCGAAGGCCCCGCCCCGCGTCAGCCCGCCCCGCCGATCAGGTCCCGCCCCTCGCCAACCCCTCCCACTACTCCAGCGCGTTCAGGAAGTCTTCGATCAGATCGTCGATGCCTTCGATACCCACGGACACTCTCACCAGCGTGTCGCGGATTCCTGCAGTCTTCAGCTCCTCGGCCGAGAGACCTGCGTGCGAGGTGACGGCCGGACGGCTTACGAGCGTCTCGAGCCCTCCGAGGCTCGGCGCCTGGGTCGCCAGCCGGAGCCGCGAGATGACGCGTTCCGTTTCCTCGAGATCGCCGTCGAGCTCGAAGCTGAGCATGCCGCCAAAACCGCTGAGCAGCTTACGAGCACGTCGATGATCGCGGTGACAGTCGAGACCGGGATAGTAGACCCAGGAGACCTTCGGACTCGCATCGAGCGCTCGCGCGAGCTGAATTGCAGAGGCGTTCTGCTGCCGCACCCGGAGCGCGAGAGTCTTGATGCCGCGCGAGAGCAGGAAGCATGCGTGTGGATCGAGGCTCCCGCCGAGGTGGTTCATCTTGTGGCGTATCGTCGCGATCATCTCGGTTGAGCTGACGATCGCTCCGGCGATCAGATCAGTGTGGCCGTTGAGGTACTTCGTGGCGCTGTGAACGACCACGTCATAGCCATGCTCGATCGGTCTGAAGTTGATGGGGCTGGCGAAGGTATTGTCGATGATCGAGACGAGCCCGTGCTCCCGGGCGAACGCGACGATCGCGTGATGATCGGCCACGCCCATAAGAGGGTTGGTGATCGATTCGGCATAGATTGCTTTCGTCTCCGGCCGGACCTTCTCCTTCCATCCGGAAGGATCCCTGGCATCGAAGAAGTCGACGTCGATGCCCAGTGCGGGAAAATCCTTCGTGAACAGATCCCACGTGCCACCGTAGAGGACATTCTGTGCGAGCAGGTGGTCGCCCGTCTGCAGAAAAGTGAGGACGGTCGTGCTGATCGCCGCCATGCCGCTCGCGGCCGCCAGAGCATCCTCGGCGCTCTCGATCGAAGCGAGCTTGGCGTGGAGCGCGTGATGTGTGGGAGTGTTGCTCAGACGCCCGTAGCGGATGTCGTCGTAGCGTTCACCCTTCGGTTCGTACTCGAATGTCGAACTCTGAAAAATCGGCGTGGTGAGGGCTCCGTCGACCCGCTGTTCAGAGTCGCCCGCGTGGACGAGTCTCGTCTCGAGAGAGTGGTGGTCGTGTGGGTCCTGGGGCATGCGGAAAGCTTACAACAAAGCTTTGGGGGGCGGGCCTTCGGCGGAGCATTGATTGCGAGTGCTCGCAAACGGACGGATCTGACCACTGTCTTTCGATCCTCGGGGATTCCGAGAAAATTGAGGGAGGTCGCCATGATCGAGAGGAATTCGAACATATATCCTAAACGCCCCGCCGAAGGTCCGCCCCCTCGCCCCGCCGCAGCCCGCCTGAAACCCTCATCGTCCCCCTCCGTACCTCTATCTATGCGCAACGCGATCATCAGCGCCATCGTCCTTCTGCTCTCGGCACCCTTGTATGGAGAGAAGCTTTACGTACATGTCACGGCCATCGAGGAGGATGGACGTGCGACGGTGGAGATGACGCTGCCGTTCGCGTTTGTGGAAAAGGCCGCAGAGATCCTCGCCGAGGCGGATCTGCGCGGACACTGCCGGATCGAGATCGACGACCATGACTTCGACGTCCGCGAGGTTCGCGCGATCGCGCAGGCAGTTCGTGATGGCGACGAAGCCACGATCGTGAGCTCCGATCGGGAAGAGCTGAGAATCCGGCGGGTCGGTCGGGATATCGAGATCGTCGCCGATGACGGATGGGACAGCGTGGTGACCACGGTGCCGGCGGATCTGTTCCTGGCGGCTTTCCAGGATGACCGCCGTGTCGATTTTGCTGCTGCCCTGCAGATGCTGTCGAGACGCGGCGGCGGTGAGATTCTGGTCTCGACGGGTGACGACGCGCGGGTGCGTGTCTGGATCGATCGCGACAAAGTGATCCGCGGAGGTGTCCGGTGAAAGCGTCGCGCATCGTCATCATTCTCCTGACCGTCTGGTTCCTCATGGTCGGGGCCGCAGCGTGGGCTGCGTATGCCGTCTTTGTTCGTCCCGGAATGATCGAAGTCAAAGTCACCGAACGCGACTGGAACGTCAACCGGAGTTTCAAGTTGTATGTCCCGGCGGGACTCGCGAACGGCGCGATCCGCATGACCGGTCTGTTGGATGACCTGTGGAGAGTGCGCGTTCTCTTTGACGACGGGCCGTTCGAGATCCATTGGCGCGGTGACCGGGAGTTGGCAGAGCTCTTCGCGGTGCTCGCCGAGGAGCTCGAGGGAGAGGATTTCCGGTTGCTGACCGTGGATGACGGCGACGATCATGTCACGATTGATGTGCGTGAGGGATCGCTCCACATCGATGTCGATGGCTATCAGGAGTCAGTGAGCGTCGTCATTCCTCGATCGACATTGCGTGCAGCGCTCGACGTCGCTGAAGATCTCTCGTATTGAAGGGTGAGGAGGGGCGGGCCTTCGGCGGGTCGGGGCCGCGGAGCGGCCGGGGCGGGCTCGGCTTCGCCATCGCGGGGCGTGACTGCGGGTGTTTGCATCTGGTTCGATCGAGGCGGCTGTCGTTCGATTTTCGCAAGACCAGATCCCGTGAGCATCGAACGACAGTGGCCGGACCCGTCCGCTTACGATCAGTCGCCATAAATGCCCCGGCCGAGCGAAGCGAAGGCCCCGCCCCGCGCAGCCCGCCCCGCGCAGCCCCGATCGTCCTACAATGCGACTCTTAATGCGCGGCATCGTCACCGTCACTCTCTGGGCTCTCAACCTCTTTTTCTTCGGAACATTGCTGCTGCTGACGATCTTGCTGCGGTTGATCCCCGGCTCCCGCGCGGCGGTCACGGGGATGCTGCAGCGGATCGTTCAGATGTGGGCCAGAGGGCACCGGCGCATTTCGGACGAGATGCTCGATGTCGAATGGCAGGTGAGGGGAATCGATTCACTGACGCCTGACGCAAACTACCTGATCGTGGCGAATCACGTATCGTGGCTCGATATCCCGATCATCGAGGATCTTCTGATCGATCGCACCTCCTTCATCCGCTTTTTTGCCAAGCGTGAGCTGAGGTGGTTTCCGATCGTCGGCGCTGCGCTCTGGGCGCTCGAGATGCCGATGGTGCGGCGGATGCCGCGGGAGCGGATCGAGAAGGACCCTTCTCTCCGCGAGCTCGACCTGGCGACCACGAGACGAGCCTGCAGGTATTTCGGGCTCCGCCGTCCCGAGTCGCTTCTCAGTTTCGCAGAAGGGACGCGACGGACGCGGGCAAAGCACGACGCGCAGGAATCGCCGTACCGGCACCTGCTCCGGCCGAAGCTCGGTGGTGTATCGCTCGTGATGGCGACGGTAGGGGAGCGACTCCGATCTCTCGTCGATGTGACCATCATCTATCCCGGCGAAGGATGGGTTCTGTGGCGGATGGCGAACGGGGAGATCGAACGGGTGATCATCGACGTCGTCGAACGGCCGATCCCGCCCGAGCTCACGATTCCCGATCTTCTCGAGAACGAGGAGCTCCGCACCCGATTCCGCTCGTGGTTCGAGTCGATCTGGCGCGAGAAGGACGAGAAGCTCGGAACGCTGAAGTAGCGCCTCCGGCGTTCGTCGGCGTCGTGAGGGGGCGGGCTCGCTTCGCTCGCGGGGCGGGGCCTTCGCTGGCGCTCGGCCGGGGCATGAATGATGTGTTTGCGCATCCCGTTCGATCGAGGCCACTGTCGTTCGGCTGTCGCAGAACCCGCCCCGCGCAGCCCGCCCTTTTTCAATTTTCAATTTTCAATTTACTATCCCCCGCATGACCCGTTATCTCCTCACCGGCGCCGCCGGCTTCATCGGATCCCACACCGCTCACGCGCTTCTCGATCGCGGTGACCATGTCATCGGCGTTGATGACTTCAACGACTACTACGATCCGGCGCTGAAGGAAGATCGCGCCGCGCGTCTCGATCCGCGCGACGGTTTCGTGATGGAGCGTGCCGACGTTGCCGACACCGAGGCGATGGAGCGGATCTTCCGTGACCATGAACCGGAGATCGTGATCCATCTCGCGGCGCAGGCGGGTGTCCGGTATTCGCTGCAGAACCCGATGGCCTACATCCAGGCGAACCTCGTCGGATTCGCGAACATCCTCGAAGGTTGCCGGCACAACGGCGTGAAGCATCTCGTGTATGCGTCGTCGAGCTCGGTCTACGGTGGCAATACGAGCATGCCGTTCTCCGTGCACGACAACGTCGATCATCCGCTCAGTCTTTATGCCGCATCGAAGAAATCGAACGAGCTGATGGCGCACACCTACTCGCATCTGTACGGTCTGCCGACGACGGGCCTGCGCTTCTTCACCGTCTACGGACCGTGGGGGAGGCCCGACATGGCGCTCTTTCTCTTCACGAAGGCGATCGTGGCGGGCGAGCCGATCGATGTTTTCAATCACGGGAAGATGCGTCGCGACTTCACCTACATCGACGACATCGTCGAGGGTGTGGTGCGGACCGCCGACAATGTCGCCACGCCGAATCCTGACTGGAGCTCCGACCAGCCCGATCCCGGGACCAGCCGCGCCCCGTACCGCATCTACAACATCGGCAACAACAGCCCGGTGGAGCTGATGGACTTCATCCACACGATCGAGGAGGCGGTGGGGAAGAAGGCCGAGATCAATTACATGCCGATGCAGCCCGGCGACGTCCCCGCAACATACGCCGACGTCGATGATCTGACACGCGACGTAGGCTTTCGGCCGGCCACTCCCATCAAGACCGGCATCACCCGCTTCGTCACCTGGTACCGCGACTATTACGGAGTCTAGCCTGACGGGGTCGGGTTTCCGCCCGATGATCAGCCGGCGTCCCCGCCGGCTGATGTCAGACTCAGCAGCCATGCCACGCGATCGTCTTCCCAGTCGTTCAGGCGTGGGTGTCACTCATCTTCCCGGTAGACAACCACCCGCAACCAAAACTCGCCGCGCAGCCTGTCCCGCGCCAGCCCGCCCCTCTCCCCGCCCCTCGCTGATGTGATACAACTGTCCGTTCACCCGCCCCCCAGAACCGAGGAGCCCCGATGTCGAAGCAGAAGCAGCCCGCCGTACTTTCGTGTGCAGCATTTTTTGCGGTCCTTGTTTTCGCTCCGGCCCTCTGGGCGCAGCCTGCATTCTCGAAGGCGTTCTCGCCCGCCACGATCGGACCGGGCAGCACGTCCACGCTCACGTTTACGATCGACAATACTGGCGGCGGAATCGTCTCGGACCTAGCGTTCGTCGACACCTTGCCTGCAGGCGTTATGATTTCCGATCGCGACGGCGATAAGCTCCACCTGCGGCGGAACGCATCTCGGCTCCTTCGGGAGGGTCAACGATCATCGCTTCAGCGCGGAACGCTCGCCGCCGGCGGCGTGCTGCACGGTCAAGGTGGATGTCACCTCCAGCGCCGTAGGTACCCATTCGAATGTTTCGGGAGATCTTACGTCGTCGGCAGGAAACAGCGGGCCCGCGAACTCGGATCTGACAGTCAGTAATTCAACATCCCTGGCTTCAGCAAGAGCTTTTCACCGAGCTCAGTCGGCTTCGGCCAGGCGCGACGCTGACCTTCACGATCGATAACAGTGCCAACCCGTCCTTTTCCCAAAGTCTAGCTTTTCAGATTCGTTGCCGGCCGGGATGGTCATCGCTGACCCTTCGGGCGTGACGAATGGTTGCAGCGGAACCCTCACCGCGTCCGAGGTTCGGGCACGATTTCGTGGACCGGGGGGCTCGTTCCCTCAGGCGCTATCTGCACGATCTCGGTCGCGTCGAGACGTCCTCGATAGGAGAATTCGTGAACTCTGCGCGGCGATCTCACTGGAACCACTAGCGGCCGCGACCCTGGCCGATTGGCCACGCCAACGCCGCGCTTGACCGTTACGGCCGCAGACCTGATCATGTCAAAAAGTTCGTCGATGATCCGGTCCCGCCCGGTGACACAGTCGACTCTGCGGTTTCACCATCCTCAACCGGAGCCGTACCGACACGGCCACAGGCATGACGTTCACCGATGACCTCGACGCTACATTGAGCGGTCTTCAGTCGCCACGGGCCCTCCAGCCAGCGACGTCTTGCGGCGCCGGCTCCTGTCTGAGCAGGCGTCCTGTTCTGACACTTCCGGCGGAGACGCTCGCCCCGGAGGCTCCTGCACGTTCGACGTCACGGTTCCCAGGTCCCGGCCGCAGCGACGCCGGGGATCTACGCCAACACGACGAGCTGCTGTGAGCGCCGCTCTCGGTGGAGTGCCGTTCGCGGGTCCTCCGCCACCGATCAGCTCTTCGTGCAGCCGATTCCACGTCTGACCAAGACCTTCATCGACGACCCCGTCATCGCCGGAGGCACGGTCACGGCCGAGTTCACGATCACCAACACCAGCATCACAGACTCCGCGACGAACATCAATTTTACCGACAACGTGAGCGCATTCGCGGCGGGAACAACCGTCTCCGCTCTTCCAGCCGCCGGTTTCTGCGGAGCGGGATCGACCGCCACTCCATTCAGTCCGACCACCGGTGAGTTCGCCTTCCTGGTCAACGGCGCCAACCTGGCGGCGGGAGCGTCCTGCACCTTCCAGGTCAGCCTCGACATGGCGGCCGGACTCTCGAACGGCACGTATGCCAACACCACCAGCCCGATCGAGGCGACAGTAGGAGGCAACGTGGTGACGGGTGCTCCAGCGAGCGACACTGCGCAGGTCGTCGCCGCGCCGCAGCTCATGAAATCGTTCACTGATCCTGTCGATCCGGGCGCCGCCACGACTCTGGAATTCACCATCACGCACAACGAGAACGCGCCAGCCGACGCAACGGGGATTACCTTCACGGATGATCTCAATGCCACCCTCAGCGGTCTCGTCGCGACCGGGCTTCCGCTCAACGACGTCTGCGGAACAGGCTCTCAGCTCAGTGGAACGAGTGTTCTCACGCTCACGGGTGGCACGCTCGTTCCGGGCGACAGCTGCACGTTCACCGTCGACGTACAGGTTCCTGCCGGCGCGACGCCGGGTTCTTACCCGAACACCACCAGCGCGATCGCGGCGACCGTCTCCGGACTCGCGGTCACCGGCGCACCAGCCGTGGACGATCTCGATATCAATGGTCTGACTCTTTCCAAGGCGTTCACCGACGATCCTTCGGTGGCCGGCGGAACGGTCAATCTCCGCTTCGTCATCTCGAATGCTCATCCCACCGATACAGCGACCGATATCACCTTCACGGATGATCTGGACGCCGTGTTGTCCGGACTCGTTTCGACGGCCGGTGTCGTTGCGGATGTGTGTGGTGCTGGCTCACAACTGTCGGGTACGAGCCTCCTGACATTGACAGGCGGCAGTCTCCCACCGGGCAGCAGTTGTGTGATTAATGTTCCACTCCAGCTTCCGAGCGTCGCGGCGGCGGGTGAATATGTCAATGTCACGAGCAACATCAGCGCGGATGCCGGGGGTCTTACGGGGAGGCCGGCCAGCGACCGGCTCGTCGTTGGTGCCCCCCTGATCGGATCGAAGACCTTTACTGACGACCCGGTGCGTCCAGGCGAACCGGCGACAATGGAATTCACGTTCCAGAACACCAGCAGCTCGGCTGATGTCGACTCCATTACATTTACGGACGACCTGAACGCCGTCATGGCCGGACTGGTCGCCACAGGGCTTCCTCAGAACGACGTCTGCGGCGTCGGATCGACCCTCTCAGGGACGAGCGTCCTGACGCTCACGGGTGGACATTTAACCGCCGGAGCGTCCTGCACGTTCAATGTGACGGTCACCGTTCCCGTGCTGGCGGGGACTGGTGTCTACTCGAACACCACGAGCGAGATTACCGCCTCAGTAGAAGAAACGGCATTCTCGATCGGTGCACTATCGGATAATCTCGTGGTCACCCAGGCCGTGTCCATTACGAAGACCTTTACGGATGACCCGGTGGAGAGCGGCGGAACTGCGACTCTCGAGTTCGCCCTGCAGAACCTGAATACGGCATTCTCCGCAACAGACATCGCATTCACGGATGATCTCGATGCGGCGATGGCGGGAATGGTCGCCGTCGGGCTTCCTCAGAACGACGTCTGCGGTGCCGGATCGACTCTGTCCGGAACAAGTCTGCTGACACTCACGAGTGCCACGCTGCCGGCGAGCGGGAGCTGCACCTTTTCCGTGACGGTCCAACTCCCCACTGATGCGCCGCTCGGCTCGAGTCTGAACACGACCAGCGACGTGACGGCAACGGTCGACTCCCGTGTCGAGACCGGACCGCCCGGTTCCGATTCTCTGGTCGTTGTAGGGGCCCCGGTCCTGACCAAGACCTTTGCGGGTCCCGCCGAGGCTGGCGGCACGGTCGCGGTGGAGTTCACGTTGAGTCTCGACGCTGGCGCTCCGGCCGACGCGACTTCGATCTCCTTCAGCGATGATCTCGACGCAGTGTTGAGCGGGCTCGTAGCAACCGGCCTGCCTCAGTCCAACATATGTGGCGCTGGTTCGACCCTTTCAGGTACGAGCACCATCACGCTGGCCGACGGCGTCCTCGCTCCCGGCGGAAGCTGCACGTTCAGTGTCACGCTTCAGGTGCCCGCCGCCGCCGCAACCGGAACGTACGTGAACACCACGAGCGCAGTCTCTGCCACCATGAGCAGCGTCCCGGTCAGTGAGTTGCCGGCGTCGGACGACCTGCTGATCATCGAGGCGCCGTCGATCACAAAGACGTTCATTGACGACCCGGTGGCAGCCGGCGGGACCGCGACTCTGGAGCTCACCATCTCGCTCGCGGCGAGCGCGCCCGGCAATGCGACGTCGATCAGCTTCACAGACGATCTCGACGCCGCTCTGAGCGGTCTTGTGGCCACGGGACTGCCGGCCAGCGATGTCTGCGGGGCTGGCTCCCAGATCAGTGGAACGGGACTACTCAGTTTCACCGGCGGAACCCTCGCCCCGGGTGACTCCTGCACCTTCCAGGTGGTGCTCGACGTCCCGACGGGCGCCACTCCCGGCACCTACACCAACACGACGAGCGATGTCACGGCCACGGTGTCGGGGGGGGCCGTATCTGCAGCAGGCGGATCGGATGACCTGGTCGTCGCCGAACCTGCCGTGCTGACCAAGAGCTTCGTCGACGATCCTGCCATTCCGGGCGGAACCGTGGAGCTCGAGTTCACGATCACCAATCCGAACCCGACCGAGCCGATCACCGACATCACGTTCACTGATGATCTGGATGCCGCGCTCTCGGGGCTCGTCGCAACCGGTCTGCCGATGAGTGATGTTTGCGGCACCGGATCGAGTCTGGCTGGAACCAGTCTGATCACTCTCTCGGCGGGATCTCTGGCCGGCGGAGGATCGTGCACCTTCTCGGTGACTCTCGCAGTGCCGTCCGGGATCGCGCCGGGACCGCCCGTGATCAATATGACGAGCCCCATCGACGGGATGCTCGGAGGAACGAGCTTGCAGGGAGAGGCAGCGACGGATGATCTCCTGATCAACTACCTGCAGTTCAGCAAGAGGTTCAGCGGCGAGACGCCTCCGGGAGGAGCGGTGCGGCTGAGCTTCACCATCGTGAATCCGGATTCGACCTCATCCGTATCGGGGATAGGGTTCAGCGACGATCTCGATGCAGTCCTGCCGGGTCTGGTCGCGGTCGGACTGCCGAGGAACAATGTGTGCGGTTTCGGATCCACCTTGACGGGAACCAGTGTGATCACGCTGACCAATGGTTCTCTCGGACCGGGGGAGACCTGCACCATCATCGTCGACCTGCAGGCGCCAGCCGATGCCGTTGAAGGGGTCTACGTCAACATCACCAGTCCGATCACCTCCGGCCTGGCCGAGGCCGGAACCGCAGCCGAAGCGAATCTCGTGATCAACCCGGCAGCCGTCGGTTTGATCGACATCCCGACCCTCGGCACCTGGATGCTGCTCCTGATGGCCGCCATCCTCGCAGGAGTGGCGCTGACCAGAATGAGCTGACGGTTGCAATAGGGCGGACGCCCCGCCCGATGTCCGCCGGCGTCTCGCCGGCGGACATTTTTCGAGTCCCGAGCTTGTACGTGATCCAGTGCACGACAATGTCGGCCATCCGCTCAGTTTTCTACGCCGCTTCTGCAGTGTGGGTCGGACGTCTCGTCCGATGTCAGTCGGCGTCTCGCCGGCTGACGGTGGTCCGTTGGCGCCTGTCATTCCGAAGCGCAGCGAGGAATCTGGGTGGGGCGGAATCCCTCTGCTGTGATCTTCCGGTGAGCGGCGCGTGCAGGCCTCTGAGCGGTACGCACCGACCGCACTCTATAATGCCCCTATGCAGATCGATCGCGAGCGGCTGCGGCGGATCATCGAGCAGTTTCCTGAGGTTGCGGCCGTCTATCTTTTCGGTTCGGCGGCCCGGGGCGCGCTTGCAGAGGAGAGCGACGTCGACTACGGCCTGGTACTGAAGGATCCGAGCTCGCCCAGGCCCGGGTGGAAGTGGAGAGGCGATCTTGCAGGTCGTCTCGAGGATCTGGCGCCGGGCCGTGTCGTCGACCTTGTCCTGCTGGATGACCAGGGGCCACTCGTCAGACACGAGGTACTCCTCGGGGGGAACCTCCTGATCGAGATCGATCGCGACAGGCGCATCGACTTCGAGTCCCGCACCTATACGGAGGCATTCGATTTCCGCCCTACGTGGGAGATTGCCACGCGGGGGCGCATCGAACGAGTTCTGGATTCGATGGAGCGTCGATGACGAACAGCGAGCTCCACTCGAAGGTTGATCAGGCGAGGGACAACCTCGAGAAGCTCCGCCACATCCCTCAGGAGTCACTCGATCAGTTTCTCTCCGATTTCAGGAATCTCGACAGCGCGCTCAGACGCCTTCAGACGACGATCCAGGCGACGATCGACATCGGAAGTTGGATCATTTCGGCGAGGGGGCTTCCCGCACCCGGGACGAGCAGAGCTGTCCTCGAGATCCTCGCGGAGGGGGGCATTCTTCCTGCGGATGCCGAGACTCGGTGGGGTCCGATCATCGGCTTCCGGAACAGGATCGTTCACCTCTACGACGACATCGACCCCGTCATTGTCTACGAAGTACTGACCGAGGGACGGGCCGATCTTCTCGAGCTCTTCGAGCTCCTCGCAGAAGCGGCCGTCGAATAGCAGCTTCTGTCCATCGCTGACTACGGGGCATGGATCACGCGCGTCCGCATCCCGTTCGCTCAAGGCCACTGTCGTACGATCAACGCAGAACCCGCCCCGCCAAACTAGATGGACAGCATCGATACTCGTACGTGCACCAACAACCGCAATCAACGCCCCGGCCGAGCCCTTCGACTCGCTTCGCTCGCTCAGGACAGGCTCCGCGAAGGCCCCGCCCCGCGAGCGCAGCGAGCCCGCCCCACGAAGTCCGCCCCGACGCGTTATCATGGAATCGATGCTCGACGATCTCGTCAAAGCCGCTGCAGGCGACCCGCGCGTTCTCGCCGTGATGCTCTACGGCAGCGTTGCGCGAGGAGAGGCTCGTCCTTCCTCGGATCAGGACGTGTGTCTGGTCCTGCAACCGGAGATCGAGCCGTCCACCGACGGAATGCAGACCCAGCTCGACTACCTGCGGTTTCACGAGCTCGACGTTCGTGTTTACCAGCGTCTTCCGCTCTACGTCCGCCAACGGATCCTGAAGGACGGACGTGTGCTGTACGTCAGGGACGAGGACCAGTTGTACGAGGTTGCCTTTCGCACGATTCGGGCTTTCGAGGACTTCAGACCGTTTTACCGGGAGTACCTGGACGAGGTCGTGAATGGTTGATCGGGAGAGAATCGCGAGCCGTCTCGACGAGCTGGACGGATACCTGCGGGAGCTCGATCAGATCATGCCTGCGAACCGTACGGCTTATGAAGAGATCGAGAAGAGGCGTGCATGCGAGCGACTGCTCCAGATTTCGGTCGAGACGGTGGTCACCATTTCTCAGCTTCTGGTCTCGGGACTGCGGCTGGGACTCCCCGCCGAAGAGAACGATCTCTTTGAAAAGCTGGCCCGGGAACGTCTGATCTCGTCCGAGCTCGCCGAGACGCTCAAGAGCATGAAGGGCTTCCGGAACATCCTGGTCCACGAGTACGGAAAGATCGACGACGATCTGGTCTTCAGTTTCCTCACCACGCGACTCGACGATTTCCGGACATTTCGAGCAGAGATCGTCGCCTCCCTCCAGGCTCTGGAGGGTTGAACAGCGAAGGCCCCGCCCCGGCCGCTTGCGGCCCCGTCCCACGAAGTCCGCCCCTTTCACAACCTCCGGACGCCCTTGGAGATGTTCTCAGGCAGCGAGCTCAGTGCCGCCCGGATTCCTTTGCGCATTCCGCTACGACCTTCGGTTGCCTTCCACGCAAGTGAGAGTTCCTGCTGATTGTCCTCGAGCAGAATCCCCAGGAGAAAAGAGGCCTGCGCGACGTCTTTTCTCGACTTGGTGCGTTCCGAGATGGGTCGCTGCTGGCTTGTCCACAGCTTGTGCAGGGCGAAGCGTGCCGGCGACGGAACTTCCACCAGAACACCGCTTCCGGTCAGGACCACCGCCTGCTCGGGTCGCTCCATCAGATAGTCCAGGTGTGGAAGCGGTACCGCCGCGACGTCGAAGCTGGGAAGATCGACTGCAACCCCACCTTCGCTGCCCGGCGTGAGAAAGTCGACACGCAGGTCCCTGCCGCGAATCTTGAACGAGGTGCTGGGTCGTCGAGGATCGAGAGCTGGAACTGCGAAGAAACGAGGTTCTGCTTCGCGAAGCTTCTCGAGCTGATCGGTGCGTGCGAACCGCTCTGCGATCGACAGCTCGACGACTGGATCATGAGCGATATCAACGTCCTCAGGGACTCGACCACCGTCCAGGCCCACGGTTCTCGCGGTGGAGAAGTAGTCCCGGGCTTGCCGTGGCTGAGGTTGACCTGGTATCCCTCCGAGGATCTCCCCGGCAAGTGAATGAACGTCTTCACGAGACGCGGTTTCGGGGCGGTTCAACAGGAGAGACGATCGTCATTTTGCGCCCATCTCAAAAGGATGGAGAGCGCAGCGGCGTTTATTCGCGGGGGAATCTCGGCGTCAGCAAAAATCCTGTCGTCAATCCGCCCTCTGAGCTACAATAACGTTCGATCTCCGATGCGACGAGCATCCGGTGAATGCGTTCCGGCTGCCGGAATGATCTGAACTCCGTGCGGATTCTCTGCTTTCGCCGAACACAATGTGAGGCTGAGCACCTCTTCAGTCCTATGAAAACAGCTAAAGATGTCGAGAGTTGACCAGATCCTTGAGCGTCTCGCAGGCGCGCGGGTGCTGATCCTTTTCCTTTTTCACGCGTTCGTGTTCTGGATCAGCTATGTCTTTGCGATGCTGGTGCGCTTCGAGTTCGAGATCCCGAAGAACCAGATCGTAGGGTTCGAAACGAGTCTTCCGCTTGGTTGTTGGCGTCCAGCTCGTCGTGGGCTTGCTCTTTGGGTTTTACCGAGGCTGGTGGCGCTACGTCGGAATCACGGATGTTATCCGCCTGGTCGTCGGACTCACCACTGCACAAATTATCCTGCTCGCGATCTGGTTCGTTGGGCCTGAGCTTGACATCACCAGTCGGTTGAGGGGGGTCTCGCGAGGTGCTCTTCTGATCGACTGGGCCTTTGCGCTGCTTGCTCTGTTTGGAGTCAGTGTGGCGGTTCGGCTGTTCCGGGACCGTACGAGGAAAGATCGCTTCCGAGGAGCGTCTCGAAACGTCATCATCATCGGTGCCGGGGACGCTGGTGAGACGCTTGTGCGAGAGATCCAGCATCGCCCACAGCTCGGGATGAAGGTGGTGGGTTTTCTTGACGACCACCAGGCGAAGTGGAACTCACAGATCCGGGGAGTTCCGGTTCTGGGCTCGATCGATCGCGCTCCGGAAATCATCGAAGACATGGATGTGGCCGAAGCTCTGATCGCGATTCCGACGGCTTCCGGTAAACGGATTCGCGAGATCGTCAGGATGCTCGACGATTCGAGCATCGAGTTCAAGACGATTCCTGCTGTGGATCACCTCGTGAGCGGAAAAGTGCATGTTTCCCAGCTTCGTCCTGTCAACATCGAGGATCTGATTCGGCGCGAGGAGATCAAGCTCCCCGGTGACCGGGTCAGGAAGATGTTCGCTGGGAAACGTGTCCTCGTCACCGGCGCAGGAGGAACGATCGGATCGGAGCTCGCCTTCCAGATTCTCGGATTCGAGCCGGCTCACCTCGCATTGGTGGAACGCAGCGAATTCGCGTTGTACCAGGTGGACAAGCGACTCAGAACGGAGCGGCAATGGCTTGCGCCTCTCGTGTCACGACATCTGGTCGACGTCTGCGACTCCGACGCCGTTCAGCGTGTGTTTGATCACATCAAGCCGGAGATCGTGCTGCATGCAGCAGCTCACAAGCACGTTCCCCTGGGCGAGGAAAATCCGGCCGAGTACTTCAGGAACAACACGCTCGCCACAGTGAAGCTGGCGGAGATCAGCTGATCGCTATCAGGTTGGCAGATTCGTTCTGATCTCCACCGACAAGGCGATCAATCCCACCAGTGTCATGGGCGCTTCAAAGCGGGCGGCAGAGATTGCTCTGCTGGATTTTGCGGAACGTTCCCCGATGCGGATGACGATCGTCCGCTTTGGGAACGTTCTCGGCTCATCGGGCAGTGTCGTGCCTCTGTTCCTCGAGCAGATCAAGGCTGGCGGTCCGGTGACCGTGACTCACCCGGAGGTCACCCGCTATTTCCTCCGGCAGTCAGAGGCCATCTCCCTGGTCCTCCAGGCGTCGACGCTGGGAGACGACAGGAACATCTTCATGCTCGACATGGGTGAACCGATTCGGATCGCCGATCTCGCACAGGATCTCATCAGATTGACGAGTGAGGACGAAGACATCGAGCTTCGATTCACGGGGCTCAGGCCCGGCGAGAAGCTCTTCGAGGAGCTTCGTCTTGACGGGGAGACGAGCGTTCCGACCGAGCATCCGCAGATCGTGATCACGAAGGCACCGCAACCGAAAAGTGAAGTCGTTGGCGAGATACTCAGGCGTCTGGAGCTCACGACCGTCTCGAATCTCGAAGAACCGATGGCGGTTCTGAAGGATTTGATACCGGAAGAGATGAAGTTGTGCTCGCTCGCGTCACAGAAGGATCGCGGGACGTTGTCATTGATGACTCAAGCGTATGTGCGCTGAGAATGGCTTCGGCGGAACCCCGGCATCGACTGCCATCCCTCCACGAGGGCAGTTCCCATGAGCAAGGGGCCGGATTTTCGACTCTTGCAGCAGCGATTGCTGATTCTCATCGTGGGCGTCGCACTTGGCGTGCTTCCCCTGATCCTGGTCCCGAGCGGCTACGACGCGTTCCGGTTCCCGAAGGTTCTGTTGTTGCGGGCCCTGGCGATTCTGCTGATCCTGATCCTGGGATTGGGTTGGATCTGGAGGAGGAAAGCCGAGTCCCGGACACGTCCCCACGACCGAATCCTCTGGTTGTTGTCAGGGATCTGCGTCTGGTTGTTGATTTCAGCGATCCTCTCGGATCGTCCCGGAACTTCGCTCTGGGCTGTCGTGGATGTTCTGGTGGCGGTGATACTGTTTCTATCCACCCGGGCAATCGGCCGCCGGCACGATGTTGTGCGGTTACTCATGGTCACCCTTCTTCCGGGTCTCGTCGTCACGACTACACTGATTCTGCAGATGGCCAACCTCTGGCACCCACTCACCTCGCCTTCCCAGCTTGATGATTTACCCCTCGAGGACAGGACCATCCTGGAGCGAGCCTCTCTTCTCGGTAACCGGGACGATGTAGGCTTGTATCTGCTGCTGCCGTTCTCGTGTGCTCTGGCATCAACAAGGCGCTTTCGAGTCGCAGGAACCGCAGCGAGCGCTGCAATCGGATTCGGTATCCTTTTATCCACTACACTGACTGCTATCGCCGTAGCGGCGGTCCTGGCCTTCTGGCAGTCAGTGAGGATGTTGTACAAGCACCGGCGTATGCTGGTGCCATCCCTCGCCGTGCTCATCATCGTGGCCATCGGCTCCAGCTGGTGGCTCGGAAGCCAAGCCGAGCTGGGCAGACGCATCGGAAAGTACCTACGCGCCGCGGAGGAAGGAGATTTCCGTGAGATTTCGGGGGGGCGCGCCGTCGCTTACATGAGTGCGGCAAACATGATCGCTCGCGCGCCTCTCTTCGGCGTGGGCCCGGGCCAGTACCCGTTTCGTTTCTTTGCCGTCGCGGAAGAGATGGTGGCGACGGTGCCAGATATTCACGAGCGCGAATGGATCTATTTCGACATGGTTCACAACGACTATCTCGAGGTGGCCGCAGAAGGAGGGCTCCCGGTTTTTTTTGCCGCAACTGCCGTGATCATTCTCTATCTGTCTCTTCTCTACAGATGGCGACCTGTCGATCCCGAAGCTCGTATCGCTCGTGACACTGGCCTGTTGTCCACAGTGGCGATGCTTGCCGGGGCGATGACGCTTTTTCCCTTTCAGATCGGAGCAGTGTACGGTTCCTATCTGATGATTTCCGGACTGGTGCTCGGTCATGCAGAGCGTATTGAGGAGTAGTCTCAGCGTCGCGCTGCTGGGCGGATGCCTGATCCTCGGCTGGGCACTCGTCTTGGAGCCGTATCGCCAGAACCAGTTCGTCAAATTCGCCAACGCTCATCAATTGTCAGAGACCTTCCGTCAGCGCGAGGCGCTTGCACTTCTGGACCTCCCTGCCTTGTGGGATCCATACCTCGAGGCGCGCGGTGATCTTGCCCGGGCGCGCATTCTGAGACGTCTCGGAAGAGATCAGGAGGCTCTCCACATGTACCGCATTGCCATTGAGGGGAGGCTTCCCCTGGATCATTGGGTGGAGCTGGGGTTATACGAGCTCGAGCTCGGATACTCTGACGATGCAATGAAGCGGCTCCGAATGGCTGCGGCGTTTCGATTTGACTTCAGGCAATCGATCAGTGATCCGGCGATGAGGCGGCAGGTGAGGAAGATGGTGGGTACCGAGTAGAGGACGCCAAGGCCTCTACTAGTCGGGCGGGACCGGGATATCGCGAGGGCGGCGAGAGGGCAAGACCAGGAGAATCGCACCAACGACCGCCATCACGATTTGGAGAGCTCGCCCGAGGATCGCGGTCAAAACGGAAGGCTCATAGGAGACGCCGGCAAGAGTGAGAAGGCCGACGATCACTCCCTCTCTGATACCGAGCCCTGAGAGAGTCAATGGGATGAGGCCGCTCAACTGGGATAGAGCTGCAATGAATATCGCTGCCGCAATCGTCATGGAAACAGCAGCAGAGTGCAACAGCAGGGCGAGGACGATTCCCCGCAAGGCTGTGACGAGGGCCGAGAGCAGCACGAGAGCAGCAAGTTGAGAAAGAGAAAATGATTGAAGCACGGCGAGGAACGTACGTGTGAACCGCCAGAGTCCTTCGCGCCACCGCGGAGCTCGCGCCAGCAGGATGGTGAGAAGAGCTATGGCCAGGAGAGCCGAAAGCGTGACTGGAAGCGGAAAAGACCGCGTGAGAGTTACTGAGGGTGGAAGGTGCCTGATGAGCTTTGGCAGTATCCAGTGAGCCGCGAGCATCGCCACGGCAAGTGTGGTCATTAGAGCGAGACCACGTAGCACGACGATGACCGAAGCCGCCCGAGCGGTCGACCGTTCGAGTCTCCGGATTGCGACAACGCGGTAGACATCTCCTCCGGTTTGTCCTGGAAGGAAGTTTCCGAAGAGCACGCCGATCAGATGCAGGCGAAGAGACTCCCCGAACGACAGATTGTGAGCTCTGAGGGCGACCTGAAGTCGCAATGCCTCCAAGCCGGCGACGACCGCGAAGGAGAGCACTGCGCCGGTCAGAGGAATCGGCTCGAGTCTCTTGAAGCTGTCGGCCAGCTGATGCCAGTCGACGCGGACGAGTATCGCAGTCAGGAGGGCAACCGAGATTGCGGCCTTGATGAAGATGGTGGAGCGGTGTGTAATGGAGCGCTTGAGATTGGACATCAACTATCCGCGGAAAAACCGGTCGATCGCGTCCACGACCCTCTCTATACCAGTGAAGCCGTAGTAGAGAGGGAGACGAATGAGGCGGGATGATTCGCGCGTCGTGTAGTTGTCGTCGCCGTGAAAGCGACCGTATCGACGGCCGGCGTCGGTATCGTGCAGCGGCACGTAGTGGAACAGCGCGCCAATATTTTTTGAGTGCAGCCAGTCGAGCAGCATTCGTTGCGTCTGGGCATCAAGGGTTTTGATCCAGAATATGTGGCCGTTGTGCCGCCTGTCTTCTGGCACCCTCATGATCTCCAGATCGCCTCGCGCCTCCAGTGGCTCCAGTGCCGATTCGTATTTGTGCCATGCCTGAAGACGACCTCGTGTGACCTCTTCACTATGCTCGAGTTGAGCGAGAAGGAACGCGGCATTGAGCTCGCTGAGCACATAGGATGAGCCGATGTCCCTCCATGTGTACTTGTCGATCTCTCCTCTGAAGAATCGAGATCTGTCGGTCCCCTTTTCGCGGATGATCTCTGCGCGCGCCACGTCGGATTCTCGATTGAGGAGTATGGCCCCACCCTCTCCACAATGAATGTTCTTGGTTTCATGAAAGCTCAAGCAGCCGAAGGTACCAAGGGTTCCGCAGAATCTTCCTTTGTAAGTGGAGAGAATTGCCTGGGCCGCGTCCTCGATGACGCATAGCCCCGTGTGCCGGGCGATCTCGTTCAGCGCATCCATATCGCATGCGACGCCTGCGTAGTGAAGCGCAATGACTGCTCTTGTTCGTGGAGTGAAAGCCGAAGCAACGAGAGCTGGATCGATGTTCATCGTCTCTGGCTCGATGTCAACGAACACGGCAGTCGCGCCGGAGCGAATGAAGCATGTCGCAGTAGAGGAAAAGGCGAAGGAGGGCAGGATCACTTCCTCACCAGGACCGAGGCCGGCGAGCAGTGCTGCCATCTCGAGAGCATGAGTTCCGGAAGTCACGGTGAAAGACTGTGCCTCGAACGCCCTCGTCATCCAGTCGTCACATCGAAGTGAGAACGGTCCACCGCCGGAAAATTTGTGGTTGGCGATGGCTTGCGACAGGTATTCCGACTCTCTCCCGGTAACCATAGCTCGATTGAATGGAACAGGATCGAGTCCCTCTGTCCCCGTCTCCTCAGTCTCGGTTCTCAAGTCGAATCCCCCCCTGAGTATCCGGGCTCTCTTCGGATTCGGCTCCCGCCAGTTCACGAATGACGTAGGGAGGACGCATACTCAGCCCATCCAGAATTCGAATGAGATACTCTCCGATGATTCCGAGCCCGATCAGCGTCAGCCCGCCGAACACGAGGTTGATCACGATCAGGGATGACCACCCTGGCTGAATAGGAGCACCGGCGATCTTTCTGACGATGACGAGCAGCGCGTAGGCGAATCCGGCGCTGGCCAGAACTGTACCTGTGAGAGCCAGCAGCCGGAGCAACAGTGACGAGTTGCTGATCATCAAGTTCGACAGTTGCTTCGTTTTCTTCCGAAACGTGTACCGGCTGTTTCCGTGGAGGCTCTGCTCATGCAGGACGGTTGTGGAATGGAAGTCGTCGGTGACCTGCGACATCAAGGCGGGGATGAAGGGATGGGGGGTTCGGATCATCAACATTGCCCTGGCGACGTCCGCCTTGAAAACTTTGAGTGGAGACATGCTGCACGGCAACTCGAGAATCGTCCGGCGAAATACATCAGTGACGCGGCTCGCTGCGACGGCGAGAGCCCCATGCTTGCGATCCTGATAGTTTGCCACGACGACATCGTGGTCTCTGTAGCGGAGAAGAGCGGGGATATCCTCGGGTCTCTGTTGCAGATCGTCGTCGATCGTGATGATCCACTGGCCCCGAGCCAGTCCGATCCCACAAAGCACGGCGGCGGGCTTACCGAAGTTTCTTGCCAGGCGGACTCCCCGGACATTCTCCCGGCGCGCCAGGTCCTGGCATGTGCTCCAGGCCGAATGATCCCGGGAGCCATCGTCGACTAATATGAGCTCCCACGGATCACCCATTTCACCGAAGACAACTCGCAGTCTCTCATGCAATTCGACCAGCGATCGGCTGCTGTTGTAGACCGGAACGACTACGGAGTACATCGGTCTTCCGTGCTCTGCCGTCAAAGCCGTCTCTCCAGTACCGTTCTGATTGCCGTCAGCCTGGTTTGGCGCCGGATGCGCTCGTCCTCGGCTCCGGCAAGGCCGGGTCCTGAACTGAGCTGAGAGTGCAGTGCGCTCGCTTCCCGGGTCGTCTGCTCCTCGGAATCCGGCGTTGGAGTCAACCGCGTATAGCCGAGTCGATCCATCAGTTGTCCACACCGCAACTCGACGTACCGGATGTCGACGGAGGTGAGACCCGAACGGAATTTGCCACTGTTTCCAGCGATGATGGGGCGCTGAAGGTTGGACCATGCTCCCACCCTCATCGAATTCTCGACGGTCTGTCCCTTATGATGGAACTGAAGCATTTCTTCCTCGAACTGAAGGCCCGCGGACTTGCAGAGAATCGACAGCACTTCAGACGGTTTTCGGATCAGCGCTTCATATGTGGTCATGATGATTCTGCCGGAGTCTCGCAACTGGTCGTAGAGCAGGAGCGCCTGCTCCTGGTCGTGCGCCCAGACGTCGACCGCTCTCGCGACCCCGCCTTCGCTGGTAGCAGTGTTGATCCAGGAGCTGGCAACGTCCCTGGGGTCCCGAACCATGTAGACGAACTGGCAGCCCTCGAAATTCGCGAGCAGGAAGGGCGCGAGCTGGTAGGTATGATTTTCCTTCACGAATACGTGGTCGGCTGCTGCTGCGGCTGCCTCCTGGACATAAGTCAACCGCAGCAGCTCGGCAGGTGAGCGATACGAGCATTGTGCGAGGAGCTGGGGGGATGAAATGGTTGTCGACCAAGCACCCAATTTTGCGTGGAAGTTGAGCTCGAAGTCCTTTCCCAGCAATCTCCAGTTTGTGTCGACGGAGAGGTCTCCGTAGTTGCCGCGATTCGTCCCAAAGAGCCGGAAGAGGTGAGTCGGCGGCGGTCCGCATACCCGGGAGTGCGCGTTCATCAGGGACGTGACGAGATTGCTGCCGGATCTCTCCGTGCAAATCAGGAAGATAAACTTCATGGAGTGGTTTTCAGAGTAGCGCAAAATGAAGCGCCTACGGTAGCCGGCTCATGGAGGACAACACGTCGAATGTCTCATGAAACAGAAAGCGATCCTCACGGAACCTTGGTTCGGTAAGGAGTGCCAGACGCTCCGTTTCCTCGAACGCTCTCGATTCAGTCCAGCGGTATTTGCACAGCTCTTCTCTCGTGTTCGCGGTCTCATCGACGTAGCTGGCGATTGTCGCGAGCGCGGCCGGCACGTCGACCTCCGCTGTGTAGTTGAGGTATCTCAATTCGGGAAGACACAACGCTTCGATCCATGCCCTGCGTGCTGGAGACAAATGATGCACATAGCGTCCAATCGAGTCGCTGGTGATGGATGGATTAGGACTGTGAGATGAGTTTCCCTCCCAGACCTCCCCGTTCTGATCTCGAAGCTCGCCCTGGAGGATGGATCGGTGCAGCGGAGAAACCTCCAGGAAGGTTGTGATTTCTTCGATCGTCCGGACCGGTTGTTGAACCACGTCTTCATAGCGGATGACGTGGACACGGTCGTCTGCCTCATAACGTGTCGCAAACGCGACGCTTTTTCTCCATTGCCTGATGTTGAACAGATCGGGTCTCGCCGTCCCCGACCAGATTGCAGCCTCTCCGAAGTTCAGCGACGTGATCACATCTCTGATGTCTCTGAGAATCAGAACGACCTTCGTGCGATGTTCCACCTCGTACGGTATGAATTCTTCGCAGAAGACCTCTTTGGACCCGACGATTCGCGGAGAATCTTCTGTCAGGACCCCCAGGTAACAATCAAGAAATTGACTCAAAGGTTGATTTGAGCATTCGGTGGCGATCTGATGCTTGAATTCTGAGAGTTGCCCAGAGAATGATCGGGCCGCGTGCGAGATTTCCCGAAGAGGAGAGAGCATCGAATCGAGTGAGTTGAGGAATCTTGCGAATCGAGACGCTGGATAATGATGTTCCCCGAACATATCATTCAACGGGTATCGGAGCGACGCAGAATCCGGACGTTCGGAACGTTCCTTCAGGAACATACGCTTGAGCTCGACGTAGAGGAGCGGGAGAGGCTGGGAATGAACGACGATCTCGGGATGTGAAGACAGGATCTTGTCGACCAGCGTTGTCCCGGATCGAGGCATCCCCGTGACAAACAATCGTGTTCTGTTGCTCATGGTTTCGCGAGCTTACCCTATCGCCGGACCTCTCCACCCTTTCCCGGCTGAGGATTTCTGCGGCAGCAGGTTACCTGACGCCTCTTCCGCGTTAATATGCTGGGCCTGTTCTGATCATACGTTTAGCGGAGACCATGAAGACACTAGCAGTCGTGCAGTCCAGTTACATCCCCTGGAAGGGCTACTTCGATCTCATCAGGGCGGCTGATGAATTCATCCTCTACGACAATGTCCAGTTCGTAAAACAGACTTGGAGAAACAGGAACCGGGTGAAGTTTCCTGATCCCCTCCGGAATGTCAGATGGTTGACGATTCCCGTCGTGACCAGGGGAAGATTGCATCAACTGGTTCAGGATACTGAGCTAAACGATCCTTCTTGGGCCAGACGGCACTGGAGCCTCCTGGAGCAGACCTACAAATCTGCTCCTCATTTCCAGGTTTTGGAGTCGACCATTCGAGAGTTATACGCCCAGGCTTCGGAGATGACGATGCTGTCCGAAATCAATGCCCTGTTTCTGCGAAGGCTCTGCGCGTTGATGGAAATCGAAACGCCGATACGGTTCTCGCGGACTCTCCCCTTGAGTGTTTCAGATCGAACGGGAAAGCTGGTCGAGTTATGCCGTCTGACATCCTCCAACGTCTATCTTACGGGACCCACGGCTGAAAGCTATCTCGACCGTGAACAGTTCGAACGGGAAGGCATCGATCTGCGGTTCGTGAGCTATGACGGCTACCCCGAGTACGAGCAGCTACACCCACCATTCAGGCATGATGTAAGTGTTCTCGACCTGCTCTTCAGCGTCGGAGAGGGTTTTCGTAATTTCATGAAGGATTTGAATGTGAGGCGATAGACAGGTCCGGCTGATCATTGTTGACAGCGTCGATTGACTCGGTCAGTTGCTTCCTCTACCGTAGCTCCGTTCAATGATTGAACATATCGATTTCGAGGTCAGCTACAGGGTTTTGCAGATCCTGGAAGAAGAGCCGTCCATTACTCAAAGAGATCTCGCCCGGCGGCTGGGCGTGAGCCTCGGCAAGGCGAACTACTGTCTGCAGGCACTCATCGGAGAAGGGTTCGTCAAGGTCCGTAATTTCAAGAATAACCAGCGCAAAGCGCAGTACGTGTACGTGTGGCACCGAGCGGTGCCGAGGAGCGGTTGCGTGTCACGCTCAAGTTCCTCAGGCGCAAGGCGGAAGAGTTCGACGACCTCCGCGATGAGATCGAGCGGTTGAGAAATCAGATGCTGAAACGGGAACAATCCGGGAGTTAGGTCTTTCACGATGTACGACATGGTTTGCTGTTGCGATCATCTTGGGCATGGGCGGGCTGGTGTAGAACCGTGCGGCCAGGGGGGGACGCTTTGAGAAGCCCGAAGAGGGTGCTGAGCGTCTTTGGCACCCGTCCCGAGGCGATCAAGATGGCGCCGGTCGTCAAGGCCCTCGAGGCCTCCGATGAGATCGAATCCCATGTCTGCGTCACGGCGCAGCACCGGGAGATGCTGGATCAGGTCCTGGAGTTGTTCGCAATACGGCCCGATCACGATCTCAATGCGATGCAGCCGGGCCAGGACCTCACCGAAATTACGAGCGTCGTCCTTCACGGCCTTCGTGACGTCTTTCGAGAGGTGGAGCCGGATCTGGTTCTCGTCCACGGCGACACCACGACGACTCTCGCGGGAAGCCTGGCGTCCTACTACAAGCGGATCCCTGTAGGGCATGTGGAGGCAGGGCTCCGGACCGGCAACATCTACTCACCATGGCCGGAAGAGATCAACCGTAAGGTGACGGGTACCATTGCGACCTATCACTTCGCCCCTACCGAGGGGGCTCGACAGAACCTTCTGAGTGAGGGCGTGCGCCCCGAAAGCATCTGTGTGACAGGCAACACGGTCATCGATGCGCTGCTCGAAGTCGTCCAGATCCTCCGATCCGGAACAGCCGCGGTCGCCGATCTGCCCCAGCGTTTTTCCTTCCTTTCGCCGGAGCGACGTCTGATCCTTGTCACAGGACACAGGCGGGAGAGCTTTGGTGATGGTTTCAGGAGAATCTGCGCGGCGCTAGGCTCTCTGGCGGAGCGGGACGATATAGAGATCATTTACCCAGTCCACCTTAACCCGAACGTGAAAGGACCCGTACGCGCAGCTCTGGACACCCATCCTCGGGTGCACCTTATCGAACCGCTGGACTATCTCCCCTTCGTCTACCTGATGGACAGGGCTCATCTGATCCTGACTGATTCGGGGGGCGTCCAGGAAGAGGCGCCGTCTCTCGGGAAGCCTGTGCTAGTGATGCGAGAAACGACGGAGAGGCCGGAGGCCGTCGAGGCGGGAACTGTCCGCCTCGTGGGGACGGACGTGAATCTGATCGTATCCCAGGTGAACCTGCTTCTCGACCATCCTGCCGAATACCAATCGATGTCTCGCGCTCACAATCCATACGGCGATGGTCTGGCTGCGCAGCGCATCGTCAAGGAGATCATGAATGGTGAAGATTAAGGAAGTCTGTGTAGTCGGGCTCGGCTATATCGGACTGCCCACCGCAAGCCTGCTGGCAACGAAAGGTTTTGAGGTGCACGGGGTCGACATCAACCCCGACATCATCGACATCATCAACGCGGGCGAAATTCACATCCGGGAACCCGAGCTCGACATTCTCGTGCGATCCGCCGTTCAGAGCGGCAACCTGCGGGCCTCACTGGAACCGGTGGCCGCGGACCTCTTCATTCTGGCGGTCCCGACACCATTCAAGGATGGTCATGTCCCCGACCTGCAGTACGTGGAGAATGCGACGAGAGCGGTCGCTCCTTATTTGAGGCCGGGCAACGTTTTGATTCTGGAATCCACCAGTCCGGTCGGTACGACGAGGAAGATCGCCGAGTGGCTCCTGGAAGAGAGGAACGACCTGAAAGCCGGTGACGTTCATATTGCACATTGTCCGGAGAGAGTCCTGCCGGGCCAGATCATCAAGGAGCTCGTGACGAATGATCGCATCGTGGGCGGTATCGACGATACCTCGACCGAAGTGGCCGCGGAGTTCTATCGCGCATTCGTTTCAGGAGAAGTTCTGACCACGAGTTGCGAAACGGCGGAGCTGGCGAAGCTCACCGAAAACACCTTTCGGGACGTCAATATCGCACTCGCTAACGAACTTTCGCTGATCTGCGACCGGCTGAACGTCAATGTGTGGGAGCTGATCGATCTCGCCAATCACCACCCGCGCGTCAATGTGCTGCAGCCCGGCCCGGGCGTAGGTGGCCACTGCATCGCTGTCGATCCATGGTTCATCGTGGATTCTGCTCCGGAGCAGGCTCGCCTGATCAGGACCGCGCGAGAGGTCAATGATGGCAAGCCGGACTGGGTGGTGCAACGGGTCCGCTCCCGGGCTGAGCGGATCAAGGACCCGGTCATCGCGTGCATGGGGCTCTCGTACAAGGCCGACATCGATGACCTGAGAGAGAGCCCCGCTCTCTCGATTACCGCCAGGATCGTCGATCTGGGAATCGGTTCAGTGCTGGCGGTCGAACCGTATATCCGATCACTACCCCCTTCTCTCGCCCGGAAGAACATCCGGCTTGTCAGTCAGCAGGAAGCCGTCGCCGAAGCGGACATCATCGTTGGCCTCGTCGATCACAAGGCGTTCAAGCGGATCAGTGCGGTAGATCTTGCGGAGAAGGTCGTCATCGATACCCGGGGCATATGGCACTGAGTCCATCACAGTCGGGCGGAAGCGGGTCCTGGCATTCCGATGGATCATCCGCGAGTCGAGACGTTCGAACGCTGCCCCCCCGTCGTGTACTGAGTAAGTCCCCGCGAACCATTCTCTTTCGCGGCTGGCAGGAGCTATGGCTCGAGTGGGCTCACCGGTCCGGCGGCTGGGACCGCTTGCGTCGAAAGACGCGAGATGCAGCGCGCTCCGGGGCCGCTGAATGGTGGGCCGCCGGGTCGCTGGGAGCCCTCAGTCCCGGAGGAGCTGCGACACTGCGATCGGAGCGTCTGCAGGGGTTGATCTCACTCGATCGACTGACCGCCCTGGGTGACGCCGTCGTGGCCCGGGATTTCAACGTCTTTCAGGCGTCCGTTCCCGGCACGGCTTCATTCCCGTGGCACCAGGACTGGCGCCTCGGCCGCGATTGGCCACCCTCCTACTTCCGGTCGTACGATCATCACGGGAATGCTCCGGCTTCCGGGGAGGTCAAGTTCCCGTGGGAGCTGTCCCGGCTGACGTTCCTGCCCCTTCTCGCGCAGGCGGACGCGATTGACCAGCGATGTGAGCGCACCCGTCACGCTCTGGAGATTCTCTCCGACTGGCACAGGGAGAATCCCCTCGCACACTGCGTCAACTGGTATCCGATGGAAGCCGCTATGCGCGCGATCCAGCTCGTATTCTTTGCGGATATGGTTCGTCAGATCGATCCGGAAGAAGGATCCGGCGCCGAACTTCTGCTGGAGGTTCTTGCCCAACATGGCGAGTTCATCGCGCGAACGATCGAGGTGACTGACAACGCAGGCAATCACCTCGCGGCGGAGCTCGTTGCGCTCCTGCTTCTCGGTCGAACGCTCGAAGGGATCTACCCTCCCGCAAAGTCATGGTTCCGCTTTGCTGAACGGAGAATTGGGGCGGAGATCGCGAGGCAGTTCCTCGAGGATGGCGTCAACTTCGAGAAGTCGACGACCTACCATCACCTCGTGCTCGACCTGTTCCTTCTGGCCGCCGTGGCTCTCGAGCGTGCCGGGAAACCGCTGGGCGTGAAGTCGATGGAGCGCCTCCACGCGGCCGCGCTCTACAATGCAGCCTTCATCCGGCCAGACGGACTGTGTCCGATCGTCGGAGACTCCGATGATGCGGTCGTCTTCGGCTTCGATGGGTGCAACGTTCGAGATCATGACCCGGGCCTCAGTGCCATGGCCGTGATGAGCGGCGATCCGATTCTGAAAGAGACCGTCTCCGGATTGTCCGTCGCGGCAGTGTGGCTGTTCGGAGAAATGGCGCCGGAACGGTGGCTCTCCACTCCGAAACCATCCATCAACGACACGACGCACTTCTTTCCGGAGGGAGGGGTCTTCGTCGCGAAGAACGAACGGAACTACCTCTTCGTGGACGTGGGTGAGGTCGGGCAGAACGGCCATGGCGGGCACGGGCACAATGATCTGCTCGGGTTCGAGCTGATGCTGAACGGCGTTCCTCTGGTTGTCGATCCTGGATCCTATTTGTACAGCGGCGATTTTCCTGCGCACGACGACCTTCGAACGACCCGCGCCCACAACGGAATCGTCGTCGACGGTGAGGAGATCGCCGAGATTCAAGGACACTTCCGCATCGCCGGAACCGCGATCCCGAAAGACGTCCAACTCCCGAGGACAGATAACCGGACGGGCGTGGCAGCTTCACACTCGGGTTTCGAGCGGCTGCCGGATCCGGTGCGAGTCAGACGTGAGATCACGATCGACCTCGATCGCGGCCGCCTCCGCTGCGACGACCATCTCGAGATGGAAGCGTCGCACGACGTGCGGCGTTACATCCATTTCGATCCGTCGATCGATGTGCAGCTCCATGAAAGGGAGCTCGAGGCGACCGGCGCAGGTCGATCCTTTGGCGTCACATGGGATACGGCATCGGAAGCTACCTTGCTGGACGACGTCGTCAGTCCTTACTTCGGCGAGCTCGAACCATCTGTGACTCTGGAGCTCCGCTCGGAGCTCTCGGACAGAAGCACCCTGACGCTGGAGATCGAGCCTCGGGAGGAGACCATTCAATGAAGCAGGCGTTCTTGTCAGGCCAGGGAGAAATCAGTCTCCTGGATGCACCGATTCCCGGGCGTCTTCGAGGCTCGATCCTCGTGCGAAACCGATACTCGTTGATCAGCAGCGGAACCGAAGGGGCTGCCGTGACGCGGCGCAAGGGGATCCTCGGCCTGTACGAGAAGGCGGTCTCCTCGGGCGATCGGCTCCAGCAGGTCTGGTCTCTCGTCCAGTCCCAGGGTCCCGCCCAGACATTCGAGATCGTCCGGAACAAGTTGTCTGACTTCACGCCTCTCGGATACAGCAGCGTGGGAACGGTCATCGAGGTCGACGACGATTCCCTGCCGTTCCGGCCCGGAGACGAAGTTGCCTGCATGGGGGCGGGGTTCGCGTCCCACGCTGAGTTCGTGACGGTACCGCGTAATCTGGCTGCGAGGGTTCCGATGGGTGTGCCGTCCGAGCAGGCCGCTTTCGGGGCTCTCGCCTGCATCGCGATGCAGGGGATCCGGCGACTGGAGCTGACTCCGGGGGAGAGAGTCGGCGTCATCGGGCTGGGGCTGATTGGTCAGATTGCGGTTCGTCTTCTGATGGGGATGGGCTACCGCGCGTACGGAATCGATCTGTCGGCCGAGCGCGTGGCGCTTGCGAAGCGCTCTGGCAATGTAGACGGTTGGGTGTTGGGTGAGACTGACGTTATCGCCAGATCGAACGAAGCGACAGGCCACCAGGGTCTGGACGGGGTCTTGATCTGCGCGGCCACTGAGAGCAACGATCCGGTCAACCTGGCATTCGACCTGTGCCGTAAGTCGGGTCGTGTCTCGATCGTGGGAGACGTCGGCCTCGGACTGGAGCGTGAGCAGGATGTACGCAAAGGAGCTCGAGCTGCGGATGTCGACCTCCTACGGGCCGGGACGCTACGACGACCGGTACGAGATTCGTGGCGAGGATTATCCGCTGGCGCACGTGCGCTGGAGCGAAGGGCGCAACCTGGAGCACTTTCTCTGGATGCTCGAGCAGCGGACGTTGGATCTCTCGGATCTCGTCACCCACAAATTCGAGATCGACGAAGCCGACCGTGCGTATGCCGAGATCAAGGGTGGCAATCCAGCGACGCTGGGCGTCCTGCTCGATTACGGTGTCAGCCCCGCTCTCGAAGCGGTGCAGAAGACGGTGGAGACAGGCCGGAGTATCGTCAGCGGTGCGCCGGCCGTCATCGGGAGTGCAGAACAGGGGCCGGTACGGCTCGGAATCATCGGCGCCGGAGGCTACGTGAAAGGGATGCACCTTCCACAGCTTCAAAGGCTGTCGTCCGAATTCGACGTCCGGGCGATCGTGAGCCGGTCGGGTGCGAGTGCCGCCGCGGCTGGCCGCCGCTTCGACATTCCCCTCGTCGGCAGCGATCATCGCCAGATCCTGGAGAATCCCGACATCGAGGCCGTACTGATCGCCACCCGCCATGCGAGTCATGCCCGCTTCGTTCTCGAGGCGCTGGAGGCGGGCAAGCATGTGTTCGTGGAGAAGCCGATGTGTGTGACGGTCGAGGAGGGAGACGCGATCGTCGAGGCCGCAGAGCGGACCGGCCTGATCGTCCGGGTCGGATTCAACCGCCGGTTCTCTCCATGGATGGCGGCATTCCGCAACGCGCTGGGAACCTCCGGCACCCGCATGGTGTCGATGAGGGTGAATGTCGGATCGCTCGGTAAGGACTGGAGCAACACCGAAGAGGAGGGAGGACGGCTCCTCGGAGAGGGCGTGCATTTCTTCGACCTGGCCAACTGGCTCATCGGCGACGAGCCGGAGCAGGTACTGAGCGCACTGGCGGGTCCGACGGATCCCACGAACCCGAACGCCAACGTCGTCCTCCGTTACCGCGATGGCTCGGTTTGCTCGATCCTCTACACGACCCTCGGCAACAAGGCGTTCGGGAAGGAGTACTTCGAAGGCTTCGGGAACGGACGTTCTGTTCGGGTCGACGACTTCAACGCTCTTCAGCTCGACGGAAAGACTGTCCGATCAGGTGCGCGCCGAGCTGACAAGGGACAGAAAGAGTGTCTGGCGGAGTTTGCGGGTGCGATGAGGAAGCAGCTCGAGCGAGATCCAGCAGGAGCTGATGCCCGTTCGGGACGTTCCGCGACATGGATTTTCAAGGAGGCGATGCTGGCTTCGAGACGATACGAAGCTGAGGAGGCCCGGCATGGCTGACGAATCGAGTACGAAACGAGAAGTCCGTGGCTATTGGGAGAGGGCCAGTTGTGGAACGGACCGAACGACTCACCCAAAGCATTCAAGAGAGTACTTCGAGGAGATCGAGGCATTTCGATACAGTCACGAGCCATTCATCCACTCCTTCGCGCAGTTCAGCAGGTGGCGCGGCAAGGAGGTGCTGGAGGTCGGCGTTGGTGCGGGGACGGACTTTCTTCAATTCGCCAGAGCGGGTGCGCGTGTTCATGGTGTAGATCTGACTGACGAAGGCATCCAGAACGCCTCAGCTCGCCTCAGCCTTTACGAGCTTGAGGCATCCTCTCTCCAGCAATGCAACGCTGAGAACCTCCCCTTCCCGGACGACAACTTCGATCTGGTCTACAGTTGGGGTGTCATCCATCATGCCGACGACATGCAGTCCGTGCTTCGAGAAATCTATCGCGTGGCCAGGCCCGGGGGGCGCGTCAAGATCATGGTCTACAACCTGCGCTCGCTTCATGCGCTCTATCTCTACCTGCGGTATGTACTCCTTCGAGGCAAGCTGACGAAAGGGGTGCGTTGGGCCGTCTATCACCACCAGGAGAGTTACGCCACGAAGGTCTATAGCTGGCGGGAAGTACGGGAGATGCTGCGATCGCTCCCCCATGAGGATCTTCAGGTTTCATTCTGGGATCAGAAGATAAGAGATGGAGCACGTTTTGAAGGGGCAAGACGGCTGCTGCAACGTCTGATGCCGGAGCGCACTCGCTGGTACATGGCTTTCGAGTTCACCAAAGCGCCCCAGGGAGAAACCGGTACGGTCTGATGTGCGGAATCGTCGGAGTCGTCAATCTCAGCACCGATGAGCCGGTGAGCTCCGGTCTGCTCCTCAGTATGGCCGATACGATGGAACATCGTGGGCCGGACGACCGGGGTGTCTGGGTGCCGGAGCATGGGCAGGTGGGGCTCGCTCATCGCCGGCTGTCGATCGTCGACACGAGTGCGGCGGGGCATCAGCCGATGTCCACACCCGATGGCAGGGTGTGGGTGACGTTCAATGGTGAGATCTACAACTATCCGGAACTGAAGAGGGATCTCGAGTCCCGCGGTTACGTGTTTCGCTCGGAATCGGACACAGAGGTTCTTCCATATCTCTACCGCGTTCACGGTCCGTCCTTCTACGAGCACCTGGACGGAGACTTTGCCATAGGTCTGTGGGACGAGGGGGCACGTCGTCTCATTCTGGCTCGCGACCGTGCCGGTGTGAAGCCGCTGTACTACGCCGAAGTGGGTGGACGGGTCGTCTTCGCCTCGGAAGTGAGGGCGATTCTCCGGCATCCGGAGGTGGGCAAAGAGATCGATCCCGAGGCGTTCTATCATTATCTGACCTATCTGGTCGCTCCGCCTCCACGAACATTGATTCGAGGCATCTACAAGCTTGGCGCTGCGAGTGCGCTGGTGGTCGATGCAGGCAAGGGGGGGCTCTCTGAGCCGTTCAAGTATTGGGAGCCGTTTCCTGATGTGGATCTCACGACTTCCTGGGAGGACCTCGACGAAGAGCTTGCCCATCTGTACAACCGCTCGGTGGAGAAGCGGCTGATGTCCGACGTCCCGGTAGGAGCGCTATTCTCGGGAGGAGTCGACTCCACTCTGAACGTCACATCATTCTCGAAACTTATCGCTCCCCGGAGGGTGTCGACCTTCACCGTTGGGATGGACAATGCCGCGGGCTTTCACGACGATGCGGCGATCGCCAAGGATATGGCCGCGCGTCTCGGGACCGATCATCACGAGATCAGGATCAGCGACACCGATCTCCTGAATGCTTCCGCGGAGCTGGCGAGCATGCAGGACGAGCCGGTGTCCGACCCCGTCGGCATACCGATCTACTTCGTGACGAAGCTGGCGAAGGAGTGCGGTGTCACGGTGGTTCATGCCGGTGAGGGAGCAGACGAGCTGTTCTGCGGGTACGACAACTATCGCAACATGCTGCGACGACACAGGACGATGTGGCGACCCCTGAGCGTGCTGCCTCGCAGCGTCAGCCAGTTCGCATCAAGCGTGACCTCAGTGGTGGGGGGGCGATCCTCGAAGCTCAGAAAGATCCGGGACGTCCTGCTTCGACGAGCAAAGGGGCAGGAGCTCTTCATGTCATCGGCCGTTGCTTATTATGAGAAAGAGAAGCAGGCGGTCCTCTCCGCGGAGTTTCGTCAGTCCCGCCGTGGAATGGATTCGTTCGATGTGGTGGCGCCCCTCTATGAGCGACTGAAGAGTGAAAGACCGGACGCGACCTTTCTGCAGACGATGACGTTCATCGAGCTTGCAGCTACGTCTGCCTGAGCTATTGCTGATGCGGGCGGATAAAATGTCGATGGCGAACGCGGTGGAGCTGCGCGTCCCGTTTCTGGACCGGGACCTGATGGACTTCGCTATGAGAGTGCCTGACGAGTACAAGTTGAGAGATGGCGTGTCGAAAGAGCCTCTGAAACGTCTGGCAGCGCAGAGAGTTGGGCGGGCGGCGGTGTACCGGCCGAAGACAGGCTTTGGCCTACCGATCCGGGAGTGGCTCAAAGGCGATTTGGGACAAGCTTTTCCGGGATCTGCTCATGGGTAATAAAGGATCGGCTCTGGAATTCCTGGATGTAAAGGAACTCGGCGTCAGAATCGGAAGGGGACCCCGCACCGTGAATGAGTCATTTCAGCTGTGGGTGGTGTACAACGTCATCCGGTGGGAGGCGACTCTATAGTGGCCACCTCCTCCTCAATCGTTCATATTATCGGCAGCGGCCATTCCGGTTCGACGCTTCTCGATATGATTCTTGGCGGCCACAGTCAAGTCTCATCTCTCGGAGAGGTTCACTCCCTTTACTTTCTGTTGCGAGGGTCTGGCCCAGGCTATTTGTG
This sequence comes from uncultured Acidobacteriota bacterium, assembly GCA_963829355.1. Lineage (GTDB taxonomy): Bacteria > Acidobacteriota > Thermoanaerobaculia > Gp7-AA8 > JAHWKK01 > CAWHHZ01. The sequence continues at coordinate 329,875 of CAWHHZ010000008.1, read as the reverse complement.
TACATGTGGTGAGTCAGTCGGCGACTGTCCTTTTTGGTTGGCGGTCGAGACGGAGGCAAGGCGAAGGTGGCCGACAGCTCGCCACCCGGCGCTCGAGAACCTGATGGTTTCCGACCCGCGACGCGCCCTGAATTTTCATCAGCAGCAAGTGGAGTTCAATGTTCTGAAGAAAGACAACGTCAAAGAATGGGCTCCGGGCCCCGCGAGGAGCCTGATCGATGACGGTATCCTGGTCCTGGGCTCGACGAGGCTGCAGAAACTTGCAAGCTTACTGTGGGCATCGGTGGACCGCTCCCGGCGGATTGGTAAAGATACTGTCTCCCTGTATAGCCTGGTGCGCTCGGCTCACCATACGCCGGTTATCGTTGACTCTACCAAGAACCCAGGTGCCTTTAAACGAGTCTATCTCCAGGCGGACGTTGTCATGAGGTTCATAGTTCTTCTGAGAGATGGTCGAGCGGTTTGTCGCTCCAGAATGAAACGAGAAAGGACGAGTATGGCCACGGCGGCCAGGATCTGGAAGCGAGAGCATCGAGCTCGTCGAGCTGCATTACTGTCTATTCCAAATAATCGGGTTCTCTCGATTCGCTACGAGGATCTGACCGATAACCCTCCCGCTGTGGTAGGAAATATATGCAGGTTTCTAGACATCGAATTTGAGCCGCGGATGCTGGAGTTCAGGAGTGATCGTCACAATCTGGGCGGGAACCCCATGAGGTTCCGAAGACAGCAACATGAAATCCGACGCGATGACAGATGGCGATCCGAGCTGAGCGAAGACGACCTTCGGACATTCGAGAAAATCGCGGGTACGTTGAATCGTAAGCTCGGGTATCACAGATGAGTCCGGGGCACCCAAAGCGCTTCGGTACGACTGGGGCGCGGCTGATTCGTGGCCTCAAAACGATTGCTGCCGGGTCTGCCGTATCAAAGGCGGCGCTGATAGCGACCGAGTTCTATCTCGCGTGGTCGCTTGGCGCGGCTGGATATGGACTGTACTCGGTCGGGCTGGCTTTGCTGCTGGTGCTCTCCACCCTCAGCCAGGCAGGCCTTGGTTTTGGGGTGATTCAGTATATTGGAACGTCGATAGAATCAGGAGACAACGCCGGTCGTGATGTAGTCATACGAGCCAGCCTACTCATAGTTGGGCTGGTTTCCCTGTCGGTGGGTGCGCTTCTATACTGGAACGCGCAGTTCATTGCCTCGGCCGTGTTTGATAACGAGCAGCTGACTGACGTCCTGAGACTCTGTGGAATCATGATTCCGCTGGAGGGTCTCAATCAGAACATGAGTGCGATCTTTCGCGCCACTGAACGCTATAAGTTGCATCTGGTCGCTGTAGATGGGGCGCGAAACGGTGGGCTGCTGCTCTGCTTTCCTCTGGCCCTGTTCGGTGGATTGACCTTAACCAGCGCATTCCTGGTCATGGGAGTAGGTACGGCGGTCGGAACGGCTCTCGGTCTCTGGATGCTCCGGCGGGAGATTACGAATCCCCTTCCATGGTCGTGGGTACTCTCACAATTTAAGGTTCTCATGGTATTCTCCGGACCTCTTTTTCTGTGGCAGGTTCTGCAGAAGACTTCGAATCGGCTTTCTGTCGTCATCGCCGGTACTATACTTCCTGCTTCGAGTCTCGGCATCCTTGCTCTCGCCTATCGATTTTCGAACATTCTTGACTTTCCTCAGACCGTGGTCAACTCGGCATCTGCCGTCGAGTTTGTTCGTCTTAATCACCTGCACGACCAGCGGAGGCTTGGTCAGATGTTTCGAGTCCTTGCAACCTCTCTAAGCCTAATCGTCCTTGCCGTAGCAGCTCCGATTGTTCTGAACAGAGATCAGATATTTAGCCACTTTGGTAACCCGTATGCCAGCAATGGTTGGGTCCTAGCGTGGCTGTTCGGTGCGAAAAGCATTGAGGTAGCTGCCGGACCGGTGGGCCAGGTACTCATAGCATGCCGATTAAGAAAAACCGTATTGGCGCTGGCCACATTAGACTCGCTATTGCAGTTTCTCCTTGTCGTCCCCCTAATTTGGTATTTCGGCCTCGCTGGAGCTGTGTTTGGGAATTCGGGAAGATCGGTTCTGACGACGATGGTGCGACAGATGACACTGTATAGAACCGTAGGGATCACGCCATGGAAGGGAGCGTATTGTGTTGCGATCGGCGGGGGGAGCCTTGTGCTTATGTTGGCTCTCGCCGCGATGGCACAGGCAGCGAATCCAGCAATGGTGGTGGCGGTCAACTTGGGTGCCATGTTGGCGCTGACGCTCCTCGCGGTGAGATTAATACCCATTCTACGTAAGGAATTCGCGGCGTTCGCCGAATGGCGAGATACGGACGGAAAGACCAGGATGTCTTGAGATTAGTACAGGCAAGTGCGCAGGGCTGCACGGACTCTTATCAGGGCGAAGCGAGACGCCGGGGTATCTCCGGGCTCAATCGCTCCGAATCCGACAACTTATGGTGATTGTATGAGTGAAGCGACCATCCGTCGCCGGTTCAGGGCTTCGACCCGGAGTAGTGGGCGGAGGATCGGGTTCCTGCTGTTTCTGTTGCTGTGCCCTTGGCCCATCATAATTACCACGGTGAGCCAAATTATCGAGCCTCCGAGTAGTCTGGTGTCAGTTGCGCGGGTCATCTCTCTGGTAATCACGTATTCAGTGTCGTCGTTTCTTCTCCTTTGGTTTCCGTCGAACGGTATACCAAATCAGGTCAGGTACGGTAGCGGTGTCGGCTTGGCCGCGCTGATGATCTGTATTATAGCGATATCGTTAGTCGTGAATGCAGTTCCGATGGAGGATATCGCATACGGATTACTGCTGGCTGTGCATATCGCATTTGTGCTGTGCGTACTACCGTTGCTTGCCAATAAATTCCTGTTCACCCCGGCCATGTTGCAGGGCGCGTGTGACGCTTACCTTGTATTGTCAGGAGCTCTGTTGGTGACCTCGCTCGTCTATTTCCTGGGTAGTGAAGGTGCGATTCATCGTCTGGGGTTCCCCTTGAAAGGGGGCGTGTTTGGATACTACCAGTTGATTGCGGTGGTGGTGAGCGCGTTTCGTAGGCGATCACCCTTGATCACTGCTGTCTTCGTGATAGCCGTTCTTCTGTCGGGCTCACGATCTGCCGCTGGGCTACTGGTTGGACTAGCAGTGGGTCACTTAGTGTATACACGCCGGTTCAGGACCCTTCTCGCGGTGGGAGTACTGGCGATCGCGACGGTCGGCATTGCCGTGCGTCTTAATGAAGCGTTTTATAGACCCTATATTATGGCAAGAGAAGATGTTTCCTCTGGCCGAAGTGGTATCTGGCAGACTGCGATTCAAGAAATTCGCGCTGAAGGTCTCGGTCGCGTGATTGTAGGTTACGGTGCGCCGCAGCAAGTCGAAGTGATTCGCAATGATGATGTCAGGGAGATTGGGACGCATAATGTTATTCTCGACATGACGCTAGCGTACGGTGTTCTATTCGCCCTCCTGGGGTGGATGGCTTGGATCGCTCGCATGGGTCCGCCGTGTCTCACTTATTTCTCTCAAGGTCGGGATAGAGGACTATTTTGGGCGGCCGTTGCGATCTTCTTGATAGTAACGTCGAAAGCGCTCGTTACGAATCACTTCTGGACCAATATGGCTGACTCGGCGACCTTCTTCGCTGTACTATTTCTGTTCGCAGCTAACGTTCAGGTAAGGCGGCGGTGTCCCAATCGGCGTCGAATACAGACACGTAAACCCTCCGGGCCTGGACAATCGCTATGAGAACCGCGTCCATTGTTAGGAGGCCTAGCGCCCGTCGTATTGCCCCGATATTGGTCACCAGCATTCCCAAATCGGGAACGAATCTGGTAGAAAGCGCTTTACGCCTTTTGCCGGGTCTCAGGGAGATCCGGGGACTTTCGCTGAATGCTCGTTTCAGAGGACATCCTCTCAATCGCTTGGTCTTTTTTGAGTCCGAGACATGCTACGCCGGGGTAGCTCGTCCAAAACGTGTAAAAATCCGGGGCCTCGTGATGGCACTGCGGTTGATTCCTCGGGGGTCGCTATGCTTTGTCACACTTGCCTTTTGATGTTCGGTTGGCGGAGGCCGCGAGCCGGCTTGGTGTCCGGGTGATCGTCATTGTGCGTGACCCGAGGGATGTTGTGCTGTCTTCAGTGCATCATGCATTGAGGCGTCCTGACCACTTCATGCACCAAACTATGGTTCGTATCGCGGATTTCGGAAAACAAGTACTGGCTATGGCGGAGGGCGGGCTAACAGATGAGGGGGAGCACTTCTTGGGAATCAAAGATCAGGCTCTGTTGATGAACGGTTGGTTGATGCGTTCGGAGGTGCTCGCGATCAGGTTTGAAGACTTGGTGGGCCCCTTAGGGGGCGGAGATGAAACAACACAGCGAGGTGTATTAGAGGCGTTGGCGCAGCATATCGGCTTGCAAATGAGTACTTCCGAACTCGCCGCTGTCTCGGAGGGGATGTACGGGATGGGTAGGACCTTTAGAAAAGGCGTTGTCGGTCAGTGGCGTGGCCATTTCGACTCAACGACGTGGGGTACAGTGTTTGGTGGAGTGGGCGAGGCGGCGGAACTACTGGGTTATGATCGTGATCGATAGGCATTTAGCGGTACACATTGTCGTGACCGTGACGCAAGGGATACCTGATGTCGGGATGGTGAGATCATGAGGGTATCAATGGAGCGCGCCGAGCGAGGTCTTTACGCGTTGAGGATGATGTCATGGATCATTGATCCTCGCTTCTATCGAGCCAACCGGCACTGTCACATAACGCGACCGGTGTTCCTGCTGGGGACGCAGGGGGGCGGGCTCACACTGCTGTCGAGAATGTTACATCGGCATCCCTCCGTCGTAGGGCCGGCCGGGGGGAGCAACTACTGGTCGGCTGCCGATGAGCTTCAGAACGTTTATGGACCAGTATTGCCTGCCGCGTTGACGGGTCTCCGCTATAAAGCTCCCTCTCACGAGATATTGACGGCCCCCCGGAGTTGGACGTTCGCAGCGCGGGACCTCTTGCCTCATTACAGGAAGACCCCGGAAGATGCGACTGCTGAGTTGAAGCAGTCGTTGGAGCGCGTGATTCGGTATAGTGTATCCAGGTTCGGCGGCGCCGATCAAACCATCCGATTCGTTGACAAGAGTCAGTCGTTTAGTGTTCGCGTGGGTTTGATTTGGGCGCTCCTTAAGGAGTATTGCCCTCACTTCATCCTCGTACCGAGAGAGCCTTATGTGTCCGTGTATCGTGCCGCTACGGGCAAGGCTGGAGACATGCGACGCCTGCAGGACACGATCAGTTACAAGGAGCGAATCGACATCTGTGCGGAACACTACGCTAACACGATGCGCGCGACGCTGGAGGATGCCGACTCGCTCTCTCTCCCTCTGAAGGTCGTGCGCTTCGAGGATCTCATCGAGAATCCTGAGGTAGAGCTGCGGGGGGTATGTGATTTCGTCGGGCTCGATTTTCGTGAGGATTTGCTTCCGGCCGCTCATCACCGGTTGCCTCTCGGGAGCAGGTTCCGCGACCGGTGGTATCCGATACGGAAAAACGTCAACGACCGTTACGAGAGGGATATCGACGCATGGACCATCGAGCGCGTCAACCACCACGGGGAAGATATCGTGCGGAGGCTGGGATATGACGTCCGGTGAGAGCAGCGATACCCCTGCTGCCGAATCGCTCCGCCATATCTGCTTCGTGTCATCGCTTCATCCCCCGGATGACAAGCGGGTGCACTACAAGGAGGCGAGAAGCCTCGTCAATGCCGGCTTCAAAGTCACACACGTCGCACCCGGGCCGGGCGGTCCTCGTGAGTTGGATGGAGTGAAATCGTGCCGTTCACCGGCAGGCGGAGTCTCTGGGGACGGATCAGACAACTCGTCCTGCTGTACCGGCTGGCGGTCGCCCAGGACGCGGACGTGTATCACTGTAACGAGCTCGAGTCGTGGGCGGTTGGAGTCCTGGCTGCGTGGAAGGTCGCCGGAGGAGTCGTCTTCGACGTCCATGAGGTGTATTCGACGAATGTAGCCGAACGGCTCGTGCCCCCGGTATTTCAGCCGTTTGTTCGGACCGTTGTAAGGCTTTACATGAGAATGCTGACGCGTTTCACTGACGCTCTGGTTTTTGCCAAAGGATCTGTCCGAAAGGACTTTCCCCCCAAACTCGACAAGATAACCCTCGTTCGAAACTACGTCGAGGTTGCCGGTTTCGATCCAGTGTGTGTGGACAAACCCTCCGGGGCGTCCGTTACAGCTCTGCACCTCGGCGCCATCAATCGCGCGCGTGGCTGGCCTGAGTTGCTGCAAGCCATGACGCTCAGTCAAAACCAACACCTGCGCGTCCGAGTTGTGGGTCAGTTTGGAGACGGTAGTGAAGCGGATTTTCTGGACGAGGTGAAGGCACTGGGGTTGAGCGATCGTGTGGAGTTCACTCCATGGGTGCCGTACGACGAAGTGCGGAAAATTGCTGCTTCGTCCGATATCGGCTTGGTGGTGTTCCAGCCGGTGCACGACAACTTCATCAACGCGCTACCTCACAAGCTCTTCGATTACATGCTCGCAGGCCTTCCAGTGATCGCTCCGGATTTCGCGATAGAAGTGGCTGAAATCGTCGAAGACGCCAGATGTGGAATTCTCGTCGACACGACCGAACCGCGGAAGATCGCCGAGGCGCTCGACCGGCTGGCCGAAGATCAGGAGCTTCGTGAAAAGATGGGGCAGGACGGAAGGAAGGCTGTACTCGATCGCTACAACTGGGAGTCGGAGGCCAGAGCACTTATTGAGATGTACCGCTCGCTGATGGCGACTCGAAGCCGCCCGGCCCAAACAAGAATAGAAGCAGGAACGAGGCAGTCATGAAGCAGGTATTGCAGAACCTGAGCTCGGGAGAGACCGAACTGGCTGATGTGCCGGCTCCGCAGGCAGGACGGGGGAGGTTGCTGATCAGGACGCGCCGCTCGCTTCTCTCGGCCGGGACAGAGCGAATGCTCGTCGATTTCGGCAAGGCTGGGATTCATCGGCAAGGCACGGCAGCAGCCGGACAAGGTGAGAGAAGTTCTCCAGAAGGTGCGCACCGATGGCCTTGCGACGACCGTGGACGCCGTCCGGCACAAGCTCGGCCAGCCTCTCCCTCTCGGGTACAGCAATGTCGGTGTCGTCTCCGAGGCCGGGACGGGCGTGGAAGGATTCGCCCCCGGCGATCGGGTCGTGTCGAATGGTCCGCATGCGGAGATCGTGGCAGTGCCGAAACACCTCTGCGCAAAGGTTCCCGACGCGGTTGATGACGACAGCGCCGCCTTCACCGTCGTGGCCTCTATCGCATTGCAGGGAATCCGGCTGATTGCACCCGACCCTCGGAGAGACGATTGCCGTCACCGGGCTCGGGCTGATCGGACTCCTCGCCGTCCAGATTCTCCGGGCAAACGGTTGCCGGGTCATCGGCATCGATTTCGACGAGGCGAAGCTCGAGCTCGCCGAGCAGTTCGGAGCCATGACGGTCAACCTCGCGAAAGGAGAGGATCCAGTCGCAGCAGCTCTCGCGTTCACCGACGGTCGCGGCGTCGACGGTGTGCTGCTGACCGCGGCAACCAGCAGCAGCGAACCGGTCTCGCAGGCGGCGAAGATGTCTCGCAAGCGCGGACGAATCGTTCTGGTGGGCGTCACTGGGCTCGAGCTGTCCCGGGCAGACTTCTACGAGAAGGAGCTCACCTTCCAGGTCTCCTGCTCTTACGGTCCCGGCCGGTACGATCCAGAATACGAGGAGGGGGGGCATGACTATCCACTTCCGTTCGTTCGGTGGACGGAGCAACGAAACTTCGAAGCCGTTCTCGATCTGATGGCGCGAGGTCTGATCGATGTCAAGCCGTTGATCAGCCAGAGGGTTTCGATCCTGGAAGCCCCGAAGGCCTACGAACGGCTTTCGGCTGGTACGGCCGGTCTCGGCACTCTGCTGGTCTATGGGGACGATGCGGACCCCGTGACGGAGCGCACGCGGGCTTTGCAGACCGCACCGGCAACCCCGCGAGACGGAGCCGTGGTGAGTTTCATCGGCGCTGGAAACTACGCCGGTCGCATTCTGATCCCGGCGTTTCGAAAGAGTGGCGCAACTCTGGCGGCCGTCAGCGCGACCAGCGGGGTCGGTGTCGCGCATTACGGACGGAAGCACGGCTTTCAGCGGGTTACGACCGACATCGATTCAGTGCTCTCGGAAGCCGATGTCGATGCAGTCGTGATCGCGACGCGTCATGACAGTCACGCCATGCTGGCCGCCCGCGTGCTCCAGTCCGGTAAGGATGTGTTCGTCGAGAAACCGCTCGCCACTAACACTCGATGAGCTCGAGCATCTCGAGCAAGTCGTATCGAGACGAGCATGAGCGCAGGGTCGCCTCGGGTGCCAGGCCTCCGCTCCTGATGGTTGGCTTCAACCGCAGATTCGCTCCGCACGTCGTGAAGGTCCGAGAGCTCCTCGCCACGCGCTTCCGGACCGAAAGCATTCGTGATGACGGTCAACGCCGGCGAGATCCCCTCGAGCCACTGGACGCAGGATCCGGCGATCGGTGGAGGGACGGGTCATTGGCGAGGCGTGCCATTTCATCGATCTGCTGCGATATCTCGCGGGTGCGACGATCCGAGATTTCGACGTCGCGACCGGCCGGTCCGGGGGGGATGATCTGCCGATAACGTCACGATCTCGCTCAGCTTTGCGGACGGTTCGATCGGAACTGTTCATTACTTCGCCAACGGCCACAAATCGTTTCCAAAGGAGAGGCTCGAAGTATTTACCTCCGGCCGAGTACTGCAGCTCGACAACTTTCGGAAGCTTCGTGGTTTCGGGTGGCCGGGCTTCCGGTCGATGAACCTCTGGAAGCAGGACAAGGGTCAGGATGCATGCGCTGCCGCGTTCATCGGCGCGGTCAGTGGTGACGGTGTTCCGCCGATTCCGGCTGAGGAGCTGTTCGAGGTCAGTCGCAGGACCATAGAGATCGCCCGAGAGCTGTGAATCCACTGAAAGAGGCCACTGCTGGTCTGGAACACGTCCGCCACTTGCGGCCGGAACAGATCAGTGGTCGTGTGGTCCGGCAGCTCGAGTGGGGGAGGCATCAATTCTCTCCTGCCCCGAGGAGGAGGAGAGCAGGCGGGAATGGGTCGAGCCCGTGGCGAAAGACCCTCGAATGACCGGGCCAGATCAGTTCCGATTCCTGAACCGTGTCGAGGTTGTCCGAACGAGAGACGACTGGAATCGTGACGACTGGAGCGCCATTGTGGCGCTACAACCTTCACTATTTCGATGATCTTGTGCGCGAGCGACGCGGCCGAGAGAGGAGTCGTGGCACAGGGCGCTCGTCCAGCGCTGGATTGCTGAGAACCCTGCGGCCACTGGTACGGGTTGGGAGCCGTATCCAATTTCTCTTCGCGTGGTCAACTGGATCAAATGGTTCCTCGCCGGGGCGTCGCCGGAGCCGGAGTGGCTTGACAGCCTCGCCGATCAGGTCCGGGTCCTCGAACGGCGTCTCGAGTTTCACCTGCTCGGCAATCATCTCCTGGCGAATGCCAAGGCGCTCGTCTTCGCAGGGTTCTTTTTCGAAGGACCGGATGCGCAGCGCTGGCTGTACCGGGGGCGCACGATTCTCGACAGCGAGCTTCCCGAACAGGTGCTGCCGGACGGGGGGCACTTCGAGCGAAGCCCGATGTACCACGCGATCATTCTCGAGGATCTGCTCGATCTCGAGAATCTGTCCACGGACGTACGGGACGACACTTTCGCTGGAGGCGGTGATCGCGCGAATGTCGCGCTGGCTCCGCGTGATGAGCCATCCCGACGGTAAGATCTCCTTTTTCAATGACGCCGCGTTCGGCGTCGCGCCGACGACCGACGAGCTCGATGCCTACCAGGCCGGCTCGGCATGAGTCCAGGCGTCAGTCGCCCGGGGATGGGCTCGTATCATCTCGAGCAGAGCGGATATATCCGGATGCAGGCTGGGGAGGCGGTGTTAATTATTGACGTTGCCCCGATCGGGCCGGATTACCTTCCGGGACACGGCCACGCCGACACACTTTCATTCGAGTTCTCGATCGGTTCGCAGCGGATACTCGTCAATAGCGGGACGTCGACCTACAGCGCCGGAGCGGAGCGCCTGCGGCAGAGGGGAACCGCCGCCCACAACACCGTGTCGATCGACGGTCACGACTCTTCGGAGGTCTGGAGTGCTTTCCGGGTCGCGCGGCGCGCATACCCCTTCGGGCTCGAGGTGTCACCGGGGGAGATGAAGGTTGCGTGCAGCCACGACGGCTATACTCGCCTGGCCTCTCCTGCGGTTCATACCCGCAAATGGTCTCTCTCGGCAGGCCGGTTGATCGTCCGCGACAGTGTGGGCGGGTCGGCTTCTGCGGTGGCCCGCTTCCACGTCCATCCGGGAATGAGTTTGAAGATCAATGGTGGAGGAGATGGAGTCATCGAAGGCCTGCGGGGAGCTGTCCGGTGGCGCCATGACCGAAGGGTCGAGCTGTTCGAGGGCTCGTACCATCCCGAGTTCGGGCGGGAGGTACCGGCCGCGGGGATTGCCGTTAGGTTCGATGATGACTCCCGGATGACGTTCGAATGGTAGAGGGTTCAATCGAATGACCAGCCGACGGAGAGGACGATGAAGATTCTGATCATCACGCAGTATTACCCTCCGGAGTACGGCGCGCCGCAGGCGCGGCTGCACGAGATGGCCGTCCGGTTTCTGAAGAAGGGACACGATCTCACGGTGCTCACCGCGATGCCCAACTACCCGACCGGCCGGATCTTCGAGGGTTACCGAGGTCGGATCAGGATGAAAGAGGAGATCGACGGCGTCCGGGTGATTCGGATACCGATCTATCCCTCAAAGTCGACTCGAACGCTTCCACGGCTGCTGAGCTTTATTTCGTTTGCCGTTTCGGTCCTGCTGTTCGGCCGGTGGGGGTTGATGAAGCCGGGCGTGATCCTTCTGGAGGGGTCGCCGCCGTTCATCGCACCGTCGGGAAGATTCCTGAGCAAGCTTCTGAAAGCTCCCATGGTGTTGATGGTCTCCGACATCTGGCCCGATATCCTGGTCCGTATGGGAAGAATCAGCGGAGGGGTAAAGCTGAAGGGGATGCTCTGGCTCGAACGGTGGGCGTACGAGCATTCCGAGGCGGTAGCGCTGACGAATCCCGGAGCGATGGAGCAGGTGCGCGAGCGGTTCCCGCGGGTGGCGGTCACGGTGATCAGCAATGGTGTCGATACGCAATTCTTCTCGCCCGATCTGCGAAGCGAGGATGTCCGTCGGGAGCTCGGTGCCGTTGACGAGACGTTCCTCGTTGGCTACTGCGGTCTGCATGGGATGGCTCAGGGTCTCGAGGCCGTGCTGGATGCCGCGGAACGCCTGCTCGACAACTCGCGTGTCCGGATCGTGATGATGGGCGAGGGACCGGTGAAGGAGGCTTTACAGAGGGATGCGGAGCGGCGAGGGCTGACGAACGTTGCATTCTTTGAGGGACGTCCGCGGAGGGAGATCAGATCGATCGTTGCATCGTGTGACGCAATGCTTGCTCCTCTGAGCCACCGACTTCCCGGGACGATGCCATCCAAGATCTATGAAGCTCTGGCTGCGGGAGCTCCTCCGATCGTGACACGAGGGTGTGAGGCGGAAACGCTGGTCGAGGAGAATCGTTGTGGTGCCGCCTACGAGCCGCAAGATGGGAGGTCACTGGCTGACGCAATCGTGATGATTGCATCGTCGGAGGATCTGAAAGCGATGAGAGCTCGCGGGTTCGCGCTCGCGGCTCGATTCGATCGGGATCGGATCGCTGATCGTACCGAGCGAATCCTCGAGGCGGTCGCCAGCGGGAGCGAGCTACCCGAAGTCACCTGGTGAGATTCACGATTGCTCCACCGCGCTGATGATCTGTCGCCTCAGGGCGTCCCGAGGAGTGATCTCATCGCTGTACGGGATCTCCGTTCTCAGCTTCGTGTCGTCGACGATGACCGGTCTCGCGTAGGTCAGGATCTGGTCTCTCAGCCGGCCCGCGGTCGGCAGGACGGGACCTGCGACCCGGAAGACCGGCTCCATCAGACGAAGCAGCAGGAAGGGCAAGGGGATGGTGAGGAGTCTCGTACGGAGTGTTTCGGAGAGGGTCTGCCGGATCTCGGAGAGCGACATTGGATCGCCTCCGGCGACATTGAAGATGCCACCGGATGGCTGTTCTGCAGCGACGGCCTCGATAGCGGCGATCAGGTTTTCGACGGGAAGCAGTGATTTACGGACCTCTTTGCCGGCGACCTGCAGGAACACCTTTCGTTTCGCCATGCTGATCAGTCGCCCGACATTGCCCGGGGCTCCCGGGCCGATGATGACAGAGGGGCGGAGGATTGCAGCCCGAATTCGACCCTGTTTGCAGGCGGAGAGAATAAGTTTCTCTGCTTCGAGCTTCGTCGATCCGTAAACAGAATTCGGCCCCAGTACTGATCCTTCCCTGAGTGGACCGTCGTCGGGTTTGTACACGTTGACGGTGCTGATGAAGATGACGAAGGAATCTCGTCCATTGTCCGCGATCGCGTCGAGCAGGTGACGGGTTCCCTCCACGTTCGTCTGCCAGCAGGCCTCCTGCTCGCTGTGCGAAGGAGTCGGTCGGTGGACGTACGCGGCGGCATGAACAACTACATCGGCGTCTCGCGTCAATAATGAGAGCGCGGCGCGGCTGGCAAGGTCGCCCTCGACAGTCGTGGCTTCGACTCCAACCGGTCGAGTCGTCCTCACGAGCAGTCGGAGAGGGACTTGATGCCTTCCGAGATGCTGAGAGAGGTTGGTACCCACAAAGCCCGAGGCGCCTGTAATCGCCCAGATGAGCCCTGCCTGATGTGGATGCTCATTCATCTTTGCGTGACGTGACCGCCGGCTCTATGATGTTCAATCTCATTAGGATGGTTGCGAAGATAGAAAGAAGCGGTAGTGGTCGGAGTCTTGAATATGAGGCTTCCGGCGGTCACGGTAGCGTATGAGCGAGACCTCGAGCAAGCGCTTCGCGGCTTTGATCCCGGGCCTCGTCCTTTTTGGAATTTGCGTCGCAGCGTACAGCATACCTGCCGTCGTCAACTACTTGCGCACGGATCCTTTCGTCTACACCAATGCGTCGGACGAGATCACCTATCTCTCGTTTCAGGGGGCGGGGGTTCAAAAGTTTCGCCCGGGATATTGGTTCTCCTCCTGGATCGTGCTGATTCTTCATGGCGCTGGCCTTTCCGGGGCAGCCCAGAATGTCCTGTTCGATTCCGTGATCCCTTTCCTGATGTGGTTGTCAGTCGCAGAAGTGCTGAAGCGACTGGGCGTGTCCCGAGTCGCCGCCTACATCCTTTCTGTCATTGCGATCTTCTTCGGTCCGGCGGTCAATTTTTCGAACCAGTTGCTGGCGGAGAGTGCGTGGTTGAACTCGGACTGGATCGTGGCGCCACAACACAACTTTCTTCCACTCCTCAGGACGCCACAGCCTCAGCTGAGTTGGTTACTGATATCCCTGACAGCCGTCGCGGTCGCACGCGGACGTTCCCCCCGATCGTTCTGGCTCGTTGTGCCCCTGCTGTACTGGACAACTGGGGCGTGGTGCGTTTTTGGGTTGTTTGCGTACGAGGTATCGCGGCTACCCCGCATCAAGCGGTCGATCGTTGCGATTCTAAGCCTCACCGCTGTTCTCTATGTCGGCTTCGTATCTCTGGGCTTTCGCATCGTCGCAGCGAGATGGCCTGTCTGGAGAGAGAATGTCGTGTACGCCGAGGATGTGCCGCGTCTGTCATTCGTCGCAGTTTGCATCGGAGTCTCGTGGGCAATCCTGGAGATCGTCGGGCTGTTGAGACGTCGGCAACTTCTTCGCGCCGAACGAATGGTGTTTGCCTCTGCGACTGCCGGTGCTCTGATCATCTCGAATCTCAATCTGCTCGCCGGAGCAAGACTCGATCTTCGCTCACTCGAAGGTTACGAGGGAACGCTGTTGGTCGGCATCGCTGTTACCTGGCTGGTGAAGACCGTGACGGACTCGCTGTGCAACGCTCCCGCGTTGTCACGTCCTGTCCTCGCATATGTACTTCTGTGGGTGACTGCTTTGGGTATGGTATTGCGGCCGGTACTTTCGGGGTCAGGGTTCGATCATCAAGCAGGACACTATGCCATCGTAGGAACTTATGATTTTGGCCAGGATCGGGAGTGGCTGCTCGAGCATCCACTTCAAAGTGTGGTCCCTGACACGATGTGGAGATCGTCGAGGTCCACCGTCAATCGGCTCACGCTTGCACGTCCCCGGCAGATTGCTCCGCTCTTCTCATACCAGTACGGGTTCGCGCGTTGGATGCGCAGATGTGGTGTCTATGAGATGCACGCGGACGCCCATGAAGAGGTCATCGGTTCAAAAGACTTCAAATCGTTGCCTAAACGCAATAAGAAGTCCTTCAAGACGAGCTGGGAGCGGTTCGAGGAGGTTCGGAACGCCGTGAATCCGGAACCATGCCGGCCGTCCGATCCCGGGGAGCCACGGCTGATTCGTTACAGCGATGACGATTTCTGGATCACATTCCCGTGAGTCCCGGATCGTCGCCGAGTCAAGCGGCCGAGGCCGCCACAAGACAACTGCTGCCAAACGGAATCGTCTCGCCTCTGCTCAACCGCTCCGGTTCGGAATGGAGGAGGAACCGCAGCAAACGCGCTCTCGCGCTCGCCCGTACGGCATGATCCCGCGCTGTTCTCGTTCTGTTCCGCGTGGGACGTGTGAGTCCGATTCGGTAGGGAATGGTGCGGGTAAGCAGAAGAGCGACCGGCAACGGACAAAAGATGTAGGAGGCGAAATCGACGCTGAAGCCGCCCCGGCGCAGCGTCGTTTCAATGGTTCGTAACGTGTGACGCCGGTAGTGGCCCGCCGAAACGTCATTTGCCGACCACAGGAACTGGTAGGAGGGAACGGTGAGGTAGAGCCGGCCGCTCGCGTTCATGACTCGCCGGAGAGAAGTGAGAAACGCCACGTCGTCTTCAACGTGCTCGAGAACATCGAAGAGTCCTGCCGCCGGGAGCGATCCCGGCAGGAAGTCGGCGGCTTTGAGGCTGGAACAGATCACATCGGAGATTCCCCGTTTCCGGGCGTTGCGTGCCCCCGCCACGCCGGGCTCGACGACGACCGCTTCGAACCCCACCGATTCGAGTGCTTTAGCAACGAATCCGTTACCTCCTCCGACGTCGAAGATCGGACCGTGAGAGCGGGGAGGATGCTGGCGAACGACCGCCGTGATGCAGCGGTTGCGATGCTCGAACCAGAACGATCCCTCCTCTACGGTGAAGCATGAGTCGTTTGCATCCGGCGGGTAGGAAATGGATTCGATGGTGTCCGCGAACCAGATACCTTCGTCAGAGAGTCGGAGCGAGTGGCTGAACCGGGCGATATCAGCCATGTCGAGAGGCGCCTGTCACGGGCGTGGAGTGAACGTTTCTCGGGGCACGGTCCGGATGTGGAAAGTCCCAAAGCAGGGCAGGGGCAGCGCTGGCCGCCCCCGCCCTCTGAAGAAATCAGTTGAGCGGCGGAAGATCGTTCTTGCGCTCGACCTCGAAATCGAGGTAGCCGAGCCGGATTCCCTGAACGAAGTAGTCGAACTCCAGCTCTTCGCTCGAGCCTGGGGCGAGTTTCACGACGATCCGCTCTGGCGAACGTTCCGCGACATAGACCTGGCCCCAACCACCGAAGGGCGTGAGTTGGACGGTCATCCGCTCCTGCTCGGTGATGGATGAGAAATATCGGGGGAGCTCGATGACTGCCACGCCGTCTACCGTCTTCGCGGTTCCCCGGACATAGGTGCCCGCTTCGGGACCTTCGAGTGCGGCGTAGTAAATCGCGTTGGCACTGTTGGTCGGGTCGATGACCGCGAAGTTCTTGGTCCCGCCAGAAACGGTGAAGTCGCCGGTAACGGTGACGCCACCGTTTGCGCCGATTTCGATTCGGTTAACGCTATTCGTTCCCAGGATCATGGGGAGCGGACCTGAGGTACCGATAGCCATGCCATTCCCGGTGAAGGTGAGAATCTCAGTCCATCCGCCGAGTGTCTGGCCGAAGCGGGAAAGCGTTCTCGCGCCGGCGTGCGAGCTCATGTTGAAGCCAGCCGTGTCCGATGAGGTACGGATCACCGAGACGGCTGATGATCCCGCGTTCGTATTTTCCACTTCGGCGATGATCGCGCCATTGACGCTCTTCTTGATGTGAAGATCTTCATCGGGGCTCGTCGTTCCCAGTCCGACATCACCGTTCTTGATCACGAGACTATTACTCGGGGAACCGGGGAAAACGCGGAACGGTAGCGTGCTTCCATTCGTAACGTCGCGGATGAAGAAACTCGTCTCGTTGCCCGCGAGGTCCCAGGCCTGGGGTGCGAACCCTGCGCTGGCGTCCTGCTCGAGGCGGAGGGCCGGCGAATCGCCGTCCTTCGTGTGGAGCTCGACGACCGGTGTGGACGTCCCGAAGCCGACGCGGCCGCCGCTATCCACGTAAAGCGAGTGGCTGCGGGAGTTGCCTTCGACTGTGAAAGGAACCCGCGAGGCGGTTACGTCCTCGATCGAGAAGCGATTCGCTCCGCCGCTGGCGGAATCGTTTGCCGTCAGTCGCCAATCGGTTGAAGGGAAGCTGCCGGTGCTGGTGTCCTCAAAGTGGATGCGAAGATTATTTTCCTTCAGTCGTACCGTGTCCGAACCGTATGATTCAGCAGCCAAGCAGTCAAAGCCGACGCAGAGGCTGTTGTACACGCTCAGGTCACCGCTGATTGTCTGCTGGGTGCCCACTTCTGGCCCGATGGCCTCGGTCGTGGCTCCGGACTGTTTCGCACTCGATCCCTCCGGCAGCCCGGGGTCGACGATCGAACCGCCCGCGACGGTGAATGTTCCCGACTGCGTCTGGTAGACAGGCCCCTTCCCGACGCTCTTCCCCGGGAGTCCCTGCGGATCGTTTTCGGCTCGGGTGCGGGTGTTTTTCGGCCGCTCTCCGATTTCGTAGTTATAGGAACCATCCGGAAGAGGCTTGCCCTCATCGTCAAGGGCGCTGAAGATCGGCAGCTTCCCGGGAGGGAACTCGGCTGTGAAAGAATAGTCTCCGGGACCGGTGACTGTCACGGTGACCCAGCCTTTTCCCGCCTGAGGTTGCCAGGTGATCTGAGAGGCGCCGATCGACATCGATTCGATCGGACCGCCAGCAGAGAAATCCTGCGCGGCCAGCGGCAGCCCAATGATGAGTACGAGAGCAGTCAGCACGATAAGCTTGAAGTTCTTCATTTTCGATTTCCCTAACGTCGGTCAGGCTGCCCATGCCCCACGGCACACACGATTGTGAGATGTCGAGCATTAAATATTTTTGATGAAGAGACCGACTCTACCACAATTTTCCGACCCCCAGGCCATGAGGATATAGCCGGTGGTCGCTACCCCGTAGGTAATGGAATCGGGACGCCGGAAAGCTGCTGCCTGGTCGGATGCTCGGGTGGATTTCGGTGAACAGCGGTGGTTTCTGGCCGGCTCGACCATTCTTTGCTTCCGCCCTCAAAAGGTGTCTCGTTGGCGTTCACCTGTCGTCTCAGGAACTGAAGGCTGCCAATAGCCGCGAGATCTCTTTGATGGCTGATCATGGCGATTACTGAGGTCGGTCGGTTTACGAGGTCAGTTCAGGGGAGAGAAGTGCGGACGCAACCTCGAGGTTGCGTCCGCACTGTTCGAGATCAGTTGAGGGGAGGAAGATCGTTCCTGCGCTCGACCTCGTACTCCAGGTATCCAAGCCTGACGCCCTGCACGAGATAGTGGAACTCCAGATCATCGCCAGATCCCGGTGCGAGTTTGACGATCACCTGCTCGGGTGAGCTCTCGGCAACGTAGAGCTGTCCCCATCCCCCTACGGGAGTGAGCTGGACCGTCATCCGTTCCTTCTCGGTGATGGAAGAGAAGTACTCGGGCAGTTTGATGACGGCGTTCCCGTCCACCGTCTTCGCAGTACCACGGAAGTACGTTCCCGCCTCGGGCCCCTCGAGAGCCGCGTAGTAGATCGCCTTTGCCGGATCAGATGGGTTGACGACGGCGAAATTTTTCGTGCCTCCGGAAACGGTGAAGTCACCGGTGACCGTAACGCCGCCACTTCCACCGATCTCGAGTCGGTTTACGCTGTTCGTTCCCAGAATCAGTGGTACCGCGCCGGAGGTGCCGACCGCCATTCCGTTCCCGGTGAAGGTGAGAATCTCGGTCCAGCCGCCGAGCGTCTCCCCAAAGCGCGAAAGCGTTCTCGCGCCAGCATGGGAGCTCATGTTGAAGCCTGCCGTGTCGGATGATGTACGAATCACCGAAACCGCCGAAGATCCCGTATTCGTATTTTCCACCTCGGCGATGATTGCGCCATTGACGCTCTTCTTGACGTGAAGATCTTCATCGGGACTCGCTGTCCCAATTCCGACATCACCGTTAGCGTTGATGTAGATCGAGTTGTCCGGTGCACCGGGTTTGATCTTGAAAGGGAGCTTGCTGCCGTTGGTCACGTCGCGAACGAAGAAGTTCGCTTCGTTGCCGGCGACGTCCCAGACCTGTGGTGTGAAGCCGGAGCTTCCATCCTGGTCCAGACGGAGGGCCGGGGTGTTGCCGTCGGTGGTGTGAATCTGGACCACGGGCGTGCTCGTGCCGACGCCGATCCTTCCGGTGCTGTCGATGTAAAGTGTGTGATTCGGGCTGTTCGCCTCGACCGTGAAGGGGGTCTTGCCATTCGTGACGTCGTCGATGGAGAATTTGTTCGCTCCTCCGTTCGCACTGTCATTCGCCGTCAGCTGCCAGTCGTTGCTCGGAAAGCTGGCGGAGTTGCTGGTGTCCTCGAACTTGATGCGGGTGTTGTTCTCCTTCAGCCGTATCGTGTCGAAACCGAAGTTCTCATTCGCCACGCAGTCTTGACCGACGCAGAGGCTGTCATGGACGGTCAGATCTCCATTGATTTCCTGCTGGGTACCCATCACCGGACCAACAGCATTCGTCGTGACCCCGCCCTGTTTGGCGCCTGCCTTCTCCTGCAGTCCGGAGTCGACGATCGAACCACCCAGCACCGTGAACGTTCCGGATTGAGTCTGGATAGAGGTCCATGTCCCGACATCTTCCCCGGGAGTCCCTGTGGATCATTGTCCGCTCTGGCTTCGACAGCCCGACGGCCGCTCGGATATCTGTAGTTGTAGGATCCATCGGGAAGTGGCTTTCCATCCGGCTCCAGGGCGCGGAAAATCGGAAGCTTCCCGGGAGGGAACGATGCGGTGAAAGCATATTCACCGGGACCCGTCACCGTCACGGTGACCCAGCCTTTGCCAGCGCGCGGCTGCCATGTGATCTGCGAGGCATTGACCGATATCGATTCGATCGGCCCACTCTCGGAGAGACCCTGGGCGGCCAAAGGCAGACCGAGGACCGCATATGAGAGCTGTAGGAGGACGATCTTCAGATTTTTCATTTTAACTTCCCTGTTTCGGTCAAACTGCCGGCGCCAAAATAGCACTCACACGGATGTGTGATGGCGGACACTGAATACACGCTAAGAGATCGACTGTACCATAGGAATTGGACGTCCGAGAAGCCACCAAAGATAGCATCCAGTTCCATATCGGCAATTATGGAATCGTTACGACGCCATCGATTGCTGTCCGTTCACAATGCCGCGAACCGAGGAGAGCGGCGGTTGACGCCCCCAGGTGAATGCCGGACCTGCGCCAGTGCTATATTGACCCGCGACCTTTCCGAAACGAGTAATCAATGATCGACGACACACATCACTATGAGGAGGAGTACGAGACCGTATCCCTCCGTGACCTTCTGAGAAGCGTTCGCCGGCAACGTTCGGTGATCGTGCTGAGCGTGGCAGTGATTGTCCTGCTGCTGGCGATCGGCATGATCGCAGCGTATCTGTTGACCCCGTCGGAGAGGGTGGCCTCGCTGGCCTTCAGACTCGAGTTTCAGGGGGCCGAGAAAGGTTGTATCCGAGCGGTGTTCCGTTTACGACCGCGGATATCGTGGCTGTTCCGGTGCTGCGAACGGTCTACGAGAGAAACGATCTCGAACGGTTCGTCCCGTTCGCCGATTTTTCGGCATCGGTCTTCGTGGTCGAAGAGAACGAGGCACTGCGGCAGTTGACGAACGAATATCGGGCGAAACTGGCCGATCCAAAGCTGTCGGCTGTTGACCGCGCTCGACTCGAGCAGGAGTTCGCAACGAAGAGGGAGAGCCTCGCCCGGAACAGTTATGAGCTGAACTACGTCGCCGATGTTTCCGGCGTTCAGGTTCCGCAGGAGATCGTGCAGAAGGTGCTGCGCGATACGCTGGAGACGTGGGCGCTTTATGCGACCGAGGAGAAGGGAGCGATGCGATATCAGCTCCCCGTGCTATCGGCGAGGGTATTGCCTGCTGAGGCCGACGAGCCAATCGTCGCACTCGACATGCTTCGCTCCCGCATATGGGACATCATTCGCAACATTCAGACGTTGCGGGCGATCCCTGGCGCCGAAGGTCTCCGCACAAGCGAAGGTCTGACACTGGCGGAACTGGAGCTTCGACTCGATGACATCGTCCGTCTTTACGTACGGCCGCTCGTCAACGAGTTCAGAGCGGGACGCTACGCGGGAGATCGGCAGTCTGCGATCCGTTTCGTCCAGAGTCAGCTCGATCACGTGCAGATGCGGCGTGATGACGCCGCTGCACGTGTCGATGCTCTGCGCCAGGCGCTCGCCCTCTATCGGGAGGGAGGTGCTGGTTCCGGAGCAGGGATGACCCAGCAGGCTCCCGGCGCGGGGGAGACGATCATGCCGCAGCTCGGGGATTCTTTCCTCGATCGCATCGTACGGTTGGCGGGACTTTCTGAAGATCAGGAGTACCGGCAGGAGCTCGTCGACAGGATCTCCGAGGAATCTCTGAAGCTGGTCCCGTACGAAACTGAGATTGATTACTACGAGCAACTTCTCGATGACCTCCAGGCAAGTGCGGGCTCGGCGGGCTCGGTCAGCAAATCGCATCGGACAATAGAACAGGCCCGGAAGCAGGTGATCGAGGCGGTCGAGAAGGCCAACGAAATCTATGCACTCGCCTCGGAGAACCTCAATGCCTCACGTTTGCTGTACACGATCACTGGACCAGTGAGCTTTGCGATCGCTCGATCGCTCTCGGTCGCCAGGCTCTTGCTGATCGGCGTTCTGATCATGCTGATTGCGATGCCAGCGGTGCTGATCGTGGTGGTGGTGCTGGATCGAGCACGCGAGGATGATGTCGTGGACGTGCCGCCCGGATCGTGAAAACGTTGCAGCATGAATGAGGTCTGGAACGATCACCGCGGTTGATCTGATTCGGTTTCATGTCGTAGGCGAGCAGAGTCAAGCTCAGAGCTACGAATCTCTCGGTAGTCGAGTGGGCGCGCGCCGCGAGCAGGAGTCCGCCCTGAAGTCCGGGATCAGAGTGATATGTCCGAGGAGATGGATCAAGGCTCAGGGGAGGACCCGGGGAGGTTCATGACTGGTCGAGACACGCCTGAAAATCAGAGCGATCGTTTCTTCCTGTGTATTGGCGCGGTCAAGAGCGGTACGACATGGCTGCACAGCGTTCTCAAGCATCATCCCGACGTGTGGCTGACGCCGATCAAGGAGATCCGCTACTTCAACGAGTCGGAGAGGGAGCGCAGAATGGTTCTGCGCCGCTTCCGTGGTCATCGCTTCGCTCACTGGCGTTACCAGTTGGCCTCGACGATCCGGCACCCGCGGCGACTACTCACCCCAACCGCACCGTTCTTTCATCTGCGTTTCTTTCTGCTGCCGCGAACCCCGGCCTGGTACAGCAATCTGTTCGTTGGAGCCGGAGAGAAGCTCACCGGTGACATCACGCCGATGTACGCCACGATCTCGAGCGAGGAGGTCGCGTTCGTGCGCTCCGTTGTGCCTCACGCGCGAGTCATCTATCTGCTCCGAAACCCGATCGATCGCTTCTGGTCGCACGTTCTCCTCTATTGCAAGAACCGCGTGAGGGGAGATTTTTCTCGCATCACCGAGGAGCTCGTTCGTCAGGTAGTCCTCGATGAGAGCGAACGAAACGATCACCTGTGGCAGAGCGGGATGTACGACGAGAATCTGACGCGGTGGGAGGAGCATTTTCCGGCTGAGCAGATCCACATCGGTTTCTACGACGATCTGAAGCGCCGGCCGGACGAGTACCTTGACGGAATCCTCGACTTTCTCGGGTTGCCGAGCTGGCGCCCTTCAGATGGAAGACTCACAACGCGGTTCAATAAAAAGAGGACCTCGCTGGGGCTTCCTCGCGATCTCGAGGCATTCATCGCGCGCCGATATCTGCCCGAGCTCGTGAAGATCGAGAAGCGATTCGGAGGACCAACCACGGACTGGCTGCGGGAGGCGGAAAGGATTGCCTGGTTTGAAAACCGGATCCCAGAGAAGTACCAGAGAGAGCGGTGACGATTGAGCGGGCCTGATCCGAGCCGCACCGACCGCTTCTTCCTCTGTATCGGAGCCGTCAAGAGTGGCACGTCCTGGCTCCACGGCGTCCTCAAGCATCATCCGGACGTCTGGCTGACCCCGATCAAGGAAATTCGCTACTTCAACGAGGCAGCGGCTGATCGTCGAACCGTGCTTCGAAGGTGCCGTGATGAGCGATTCAGACAATGGCGCCAGCAATTCCGCACGACACTCCGCCATCCGCGGCGGCTTCTGAAGGATTTCCGGTTCTACGTCCACTTCTTCCTCTTTCCTCGGACATCTTCGTGGTACATGAGGCTCTTTGCCGACGCGGGGGATCGCATGACCGGCGACATTACACCGACGTACGCCACCATGGATTCCGAAGACGTGGCATACGTACGTACGCTCGTACCCGGCGCTCGCATCATTTACCTGCTGCGGGATCCGATCGAACGCTTCTGGTCCGAGCTGCTCCTTCACTGCAGGAACTACGTCGGTGGTGATGCCTTCCGGGTAACCGAGGAGGTCGCGAGACGAGTCCTGCTCGATTCGCCGGATGAAATCGAGCATGTCTGGAAGTCCGGGATGTATCTCGAGAATCTGGCCCGGTGGGAAGAGCATTTTTCGCCAGAGCAGATCCATGTTGGCTTCTACGACGATCTGGCCGACGATCCCGACCATCACCTCGCCACGATTCTGCAATTTCTGGATCTCCCTCAGTGGCGTCCGGCCGATGGGCGACTCACCAAGCGATTCAATCGCAGGAAGGTCGACATCGATGTGCCCTCCGACCTGGAGACCGATATCGCGCACCGTTACCTCGGTGAACTGCACAGGATCCACGACCGGTTCGGCGGTCCCACGACCGCCTGGCTGAGGCGGGCCGAGGAAGCTGCCGCACGGAAGGAAGCTGCCGAACCGGTGCGAATGGGAGTGGTCCGGGAAGGCGTCAAATGATGCACGCGAGGATGTGGGAAACGAGATGAAGTTGGGGATCTATTCGACGATGGACGGGCTACCGTGGGGCGGCAGCGAGCTTTTATGGAGCAAGACCGTTCCACTTCTCCAGAGCCGGGGGCATCAGGTAGCGCTGAACTACAAGTACTGGACCGATACCGCACCTCAGCTGCGGGAGCTCGACGCGGCCGGGGTCGGGATCGCGCTCAGGAGCCGCTCGATTCCGGCAAAGCTGCGCGGCATCCTCAGCAGGCGCTACGGCGTACCCCGCTCTCCCGCCGAACACTGGCTGAGGGGGCAGAAACCCGATTTCGTTCTGATCTCGAGCGGCTACCACAAGGACAAGGAGACGGTCTACGCAGCCGAGGCGTGTCAGCGCCTGTCGATCCCATACGCGGTGGTTCTCCACGCGGCGTCGTGGTCGGAGTGGTTCGAGGGATCGTGGGTCGGACGCTTCAGGGCGTCATTCGAGGGCGCGGAGCGTCTTTTCTTCGTGTCGAACGAAAACCGGGAGATCATCGAAGAGAACATCTGCGTCCGCCTGAAGAACGCTCAGGTGATTGCGAATCCGGTTCTTCTTTCCTACGACGAGCTCCCTCCCTGGCCGGGCGAGGACGGAGGATGGGCGCTGGCGTGTGTCGGACGACTTCATTTCCGCTCGAAAGGTCAGGATATTCTTTTGAGGGTCCTCGAGCGGCGAACGCTGGAGAAAGAGGAACCTCATCGTGCGGTTCTTTGGAGAAGACCAGGGAAGCCGGGAACAGATCGAAGGACTCATCCGCCTTCACGGACTCCAGGGAAGGGCCGAGTTGGCGGGGTATGAATGGACCGGCGCTCGATCTGGGCTCGTCACCATGGCTTCATCCTTTCCTCGCGTTACGAGGGAATGCCGATGGTGACGGTCGAAGCGATGCTCTGCGGCAGAATTCCGATTGTCACGGCTTGCGGTATCAATCCTGAGCTCGTGGACGACGGCGTGACCGGATTTCTCGCCTCCGCACCGACAGCGCAATCGTTTGAAGACGCGATGGAACGTGCGTGGGAGCGAAGGAACGACTGGGAGCAGATGGGCCGCACCGCTGCCGAAAGGGTTGCGCAGCGTTATGAACTGAACGCCATACCGGCATTCGCCGGGATCCTCGACTCGCTTCTCAGCAGCTTCTGCCGGCTCCATTAGAGGGAGTCCCGGAAAGACTTCAGCGACACGTTTTCTTTGCGGTACCATCCGCTCCGTGTCTGATCCAGACGTCACGATCATTACCCCTTCGAAGGGGCGCCAGCGAATGCTGGAGACCGCGGTGGACTCAGTCGCGAGGCAGCGTTCCAGCTCCCTCAGTGTCGAGTACATCGTGGTCGATGATGGCTCCGATCCCCCTCTTTCGCTGCCGGACCATGACTGGATAAAGCTGGTTCGGCTCGACACGAATGTCGGGAACTCCGGGGCAAGAAACGAGGGTCTCGCCCGGGCCACTGGCCGATGGGTCAAGTACCTGGACTCCGACGATATTCTCCTCGACGGAACGCTCGAGGAGGAAGTGCGTCTCGGTGATGCGACGGGTGCCGACATCGTCGTGACCTCGATGCTCGAGGCAGATCGTGTGGGAGATGAGATCACGATCACGAAACGCCGCCCGGTTCCGACATTCGACCCGATCGTCGACGCAATTCTGGACCACAAGACGGTCGTCAACTCAGCGGCACTCTATCGGGGCGATCTGGCCAGGAAGCATCGCTCGCGGAGGATGAAGCTGCTCGTCGACTGGGAGTATTTTTCCCGTGTTGCGCTTCACGCAGAGTCGGTGGTCTCTCTGGACCTGGACTCGTACGTGTGGTGCCATCACACGGAGGAACGCTGTCAGAATAGCTGGGGGAAAACTGACATAACAGCCGAGCAGCCGGGTGTCATCAGGATGATGGATGAAGTGGTCCGGGAGAGGGGAGAGCTCACCGACGCTCGCCGCGAGAAGCTTGCGCGTTTGTACTATCGGCAGTTGCGCAATGCAGCCTACGCCTTCCCTGACACCGCTGCTCAGGTCGCTCGATGGATACTCGCGCTGAAGCCCGATTTCCGGCCGCCACGGTCGCAGAAGTCCTGGATTCTGTTCCGTCTGTTCGGGCTCGAAAGGGGAGTCCGCATCTACGGTTTGCTGGCTCGTCTCGCCGCCCGGACTCCGCTCGGATGGCCAATCGGGAGGCGGTCCCGATCGGTGCCTCCCGCGTCATGACTGAATCGTCGACTGCGATCGTCCTCCTCAACTGGAATCAGCGCGACGATACCGTTCGTTGCCTCGAGTCGCTCAGACGGGCGGAGCTCGGCAGAGCCTCGATCGTAGTCGTCGACAACGGCTCCGCCGATGGCTCCGTCGATGTGGTTCGCGAACGTTTCCCGGAGGTCCATGTCGTCGATCTCGATGTGAATCGTGGATGCTCTGGAGGACGGAATGCGGGTCTGGAGTGGGCCACCGCTCGAGACTTCACGTACGTTCTCTTTCTCGACAATGACACAGAGGTCATGCCCGACTTCCTCACGCCACTGGTCGAACTGATGGATGGCGAAACGGAGGTGGCGATCTGCGGTGGCGTCATTCTTCACGCGGAGCCGCCGCAGACGGTGTGGGCTGCGGGAGGTGTGATACGAGGCGATGGTTATACGCCATCGCTCCATTATGGAGTCGATCCGGCCGAAGTCGCGCGGGAGCCCTTCCCGGTCGACTGGGTGCCGGGATGTCTTCTGATGGTACGTGCAGCCGTGACTGATCGCATCGGGCGCTTCGACGACGATTACTTCATCTACTTCGAGGATATCGACTTCTGTGTTGCCGCCCGCGAGGCTGGCTACAGAGTGGTCATCGAGCCACGCTCCCGGGTTCTTCATCACGTATCGCGCTCCCTCGGTGGTGCCGACTCCCCGGCCCGGGCTTACTACATGACGAGGAACCATCTGCTGTTTCTCCGTAAGCACGGGAGTCGCGGCGCCTTCATGGTGAGTCTGCTCCGGTACGTGGCCCGCCTCGTCAGGAGAGTGATCCTCCGGCGGCCCGGTGCTGGGGCGACGATACGGGGAGCACGCGATTTCTTCACGGCGAGTTTTGGTGAGAGGTCCTGAAATCAGCCGGCAGATCAGCGGGACAGTTTCGTCCCCGGCTGCGCATGGGCCAGATCCTTCCGCGTTACTATTACGCCCGATGCCATCCCAGCCTCTCGTTTCGATTCTGATCAACAACTACAACTACGCGAGGTTTCTGAGCGATTCGATCGACAGTGCGCTTGCCCAGAGCTATGCGGATACAGAGGTGATCGTCGTCGATGATGGATCGACCGACGAATCTCACGACCTCATTCGTTCCTACGGCTCGCGGATCCGACCGATCTTCCAGAGCAACCAGGGGCAGGCTTCGGCGATGAACAGGGGCGTCGAGGAGAGTCGTGGCGACATCCTCTGTTTTCTCGATGCCGATGATTCCTTCTATCCCGGGAAAGTTGCAGCGGTCGTCGAAGAGCTGAGCGCGCGGGGGGCGGGAGACGAGCCCCGTCTGATGATCGGTCACAGAATGGATCACGTGACGGGAGACGGCACGGCAACCGGAGGACGAACCATCTCGCTGCGAACCTCGACGCGCGCCGCTGCCATCCGGGAACTGTCTGAGAATGGATGGTTCTCCAGCAGGCCGATTCCGAGCTCCGCGATCTCGATCACGAGAGCGGTTGCCGGCAGGATCTTCCCGCTGCCAGCGAGTGGTGTGCGAGTCTGCTCGGATGTCTTCGTCTTCAACGGAGCTCACCTGGTGGGAGACGTTGTCGGGATCAGCCAGAGCCTCGGCGCCTATCGTATTCATGGCGAAAATCGTTTCTACCGCCGTCTTGACGATCCGCGAACGCGGCGGCACTACGAAGTACTGAACGAGTACGTTGAGGGGATAGTCGCTCGGGAGGACGTCGGGGTCGACTGCTTCGAATCGCTCTATGCTTCTCCCTACTTTCTCAGCCACGCCTCGCGCCGGGAATCGCTTCGATACGTCCTGAGGCTTCTTCGTTCCGGCATCGACAGGCGCACTATTCTGGTCGTGAACCTGCAGCTACTCCGGATCGCCGGAATTCTGCCGGTCATGAGAAAGCTCAAGCGTCTGATGGAGCAGAGCAGGTGAGCACTGGTTCTCGAAGATCGCCCGACTTCCTCCTGTTCGGAGTCCCGAAGTGCGGTTCGACGACGCTCTGGTACTACCTGCGACAGCACCCCGACGTGTTCATGCCCTCTCTGAAGGAGCCGATGTACTTCTGCGAGCGGAACGAACACTATGGGGACTGGTCATGGTACCTGTCTCTTTTCGAACCGGGACGGGATCATCTCGCGGTAGGTGAGGCAAGTGTGCAGTATTCGGTGATCGCGCGTAATCCGTCGGCGCCGGAGAGGATTGCCCGTGCTCTGCCGGACGCTCGCCTCCTCTACATCGTGCGTCATCCCCTCAAACGGCTCGAGTCTGCATGGCGCTTTAATCTCGCGAAGGGATGGCCGCTCCCGGATTCCTTTTCCGAGGCCGTCAGAACTCATAGCGGCATCGTCGACGCGACGCTTTACTCGCGCAATCTCAACGCCTTCCGGCGCTACTTCAGCGACGAGCAGATCCTGGTGCTCTTCCTCGAGGACCTGAAGCGGTCACCCGTCGACATGCTGCATCGCTGTGACGCTTTTCTCGGAGTCGATCCGCAGAAGCGGCCGGATCACCGGCGTGTCGAAGCGATCAACCGTACCGTGGACAAGGGTGCTCCCCGTCATCACGTTGTTCGAATTCTTCTGCCGCTGCTGGCGCGGTTGAATGTTCATCATCTCGTGCCTTTCGGAATGCGTGGAGGTCTTCGACGGCTGTGGCGCCGACCGGCTCCCGAAGCCGTATGGGATCGACAGACGGCTGAGTGGGCGCTCGGCAAGGTGCGCGAAGACAGTCTCGAGTTGCTCTCCTATGCAGGGAAACCTCCCGACTACTGGTTGCTGACACCCGATGCAGTGCTTTGAGAGGCGAACGCCCACGAGCAATCTTCGTCCAGGTCGCTCGTAGACGCCCGCTGCGACTGCTGCCGCGTTTCACGGGATTCACTTCCACTCCGGTTCCCGCTATCCTCTCGACCAGATCGTCCACATGTCCGAAGAATCGTTCAAACAGTGGCAGCACCGCCTGGCTGGCCTCGTCCTCGGTCTGACCGTGATCATTCTTCCCATCACGATCGACCCGTATGGCTGGGATGCCTGGCGGTTCCCGAAAGTGCTCGTCGTTCGTTCTGCAGCACTCCTGCTGATTACGATCTACCTTGCTGCGCAGATCTGGTATCCGAAGAGACCAACTCTCGGGATGTTCTCGAGAGACTGGATTCTGGTCCTGGGCCTCGTGATCGTTGGATGGACGGCCCTCTCGGCGGCCCTCTCCCCGCAGCCGGATGTATCGTGGTGGGCCTGGCTGGACGTCGCTGCCGGATTCGCGCTCCTGTTCGCCGCGCGCGATTGTGCCCGCTACTTTCGTGACGAACGTCTACTGCTGGTCTTTCTCCTTCCGGGTCTGATCAATGCGGGAGTACTCTTCGTTGAAGATGCCGGCATCTGGACCCCGCTGGTCCGGGTTGAGGAACTGGCGGACTACGAAGACGCGGAGATGCTGAGGAAATCCGCACTATCCGGGAATCGAAACGACTCGAGTCTCTACCTGCTCATCCCATTCTCGGTTTCTGTTGCCCTGCTGTTCAGCGATCGTCGATGGTTGCGGCTCGCTGGTGGCGGCACGGCTGTGATCCTGGGGGCGAGCATAGTCGTCACGACCACGATCACCGCGATCGTGGCTGCGACCGCAATCTGCTGGGTCGCGGCTGCCATGTACATGACCCTCAGCCGGAGAGCTGTCGCCGTCCGGGTCCTCGTGCTGCTTTTGTTGCCCGCCCTCGGTGTCGGAATCCTCCTCTCTCAGAGAGACGTCTCGCGGCGCATCGCCTACTATGCATCGAAGCTGGAGGCAGGGCAGTGGGGATCCGCCTCGGGATCCAGGGTCGGGCCGTACCTGGTCGCCGCGACTGCTGCAGCCGAGCGGCCCCTGATCGGAATCGGCCCCGGTCGTTTTCCGATCGAGTATGTGGAGAGATCGATCGAGGTCAGGGAACGATACCCCGGGATCGTTGATCGTGGTGAGGCCCAACTCTTCGATATGGTTCACAACGACTACCTGGAGACGGCGGCCGAGGCTGGGCTCGTGGTACTTGCGGCTGCACTGGCTCTGATGGCGGTGATCGGAGGCTCGTCGCTTCGCAGAGTGTTGAAAGGCGAAGGGCGGACGCCGGCGATGGCGGTTCTTCTGGCGCTGATCAGTTCTGCGCTTGCCGCGCTGATCCTGTTTCCGATGCAACTGGCGGGTGTGTACGGCACGATCGCGATTCTCATCGGATGGGGTAGCGATGCGAGGTAAGTTCATCAAGTCGGCGCTGACGCTGGGAATCGCTTTCCTTGCACTTCTGCTCTGGGAGCAGATCGTACTGAATCAGCGACAGGGGAACCTGGTGGCGAAGTGGGCGGAGATCAGAATGGACGAGGGACAGCGGTCGGCCGCGGAGCGCCGGGAGACTGTTGAGACCCTGGAGTCTCTGCCGCCGATGGATCCTTACATCAGAGGACTCCTCGATGTTCTGGAGGCGCGAGGGTGGGTGGCTCTGGAGGCCCCGGAAAGAGCCCGGAGAAAATATGAGGAGGCCCTCGACCAGCGTGTGTTGCCGGAGGTGATCGTGGAGGCCGCTCTGTACCAGTGGAGAGCGGGAGACCTGGACCGGTCGAAGAATCTCCTCATGAAAGCGAACCGTTTCTCCCCTACACTTATCCGTGGTGTTCCCGGTCCTGCGCTACCAGCAGAGATCGATTAATCAGGAGAGTCAGGAAGGCGGCAGGAGGTAGATGATCGTGGGTGCGTCGAACCTCAGGTTGACGGAGGCGCGGACAGGGTTCGTCGACAGTGAGCCATGCGTCGAACCGGAAAGCGGGGAGCTATCGAGGAGCGGAGCCGGCAGGAAGCTGCTCTTCGTTGTGAACCAGTTCGAATATTTCAGAAGTCATCGACTTCCGCTGGCCCAGGCTGCTGCGGATGCGGGGTATGAAGTTCATGTGGCAACACCTGACGGGCCCGACACGGTACAGGAAGCGTATAGCGATCAAATTCGGTGGCATCGCTATCCTCTCGAGCGATCGAGTCTCGGCTTGTTTCGCGAGCTCCGGTCAGTTGCAGCTCTGGTCCGGCTCTACCGCCGGCTCCGGCCTGACCTCGTTCATCATGTCACGGTCAAGCCCGTCCTCTACGGCACGTTGGCGGCATTCGCATGTCATGTCCCGGCGGTCGTGAATGCCGTTCCAGGGATCGGAGGAAGTTACGCCACGCGGTGGTGGCGCTCGTGGCTGGTTCACCGCGCGATGTCTGTAGGCTATCGTCTCGCATCACTCCATCCCCGGACCCGGTTCGTCTTTCAGAATCAGGATGATCAGCAGTCCTTCATCGGTCTGGGGTGGGTTCGCTCGAACCAGGTCGAACTGATCGGAGGAGCGGGGGTCGATCTCGAGCTGTTCTCGCCTGCTCCTTCGCCGCGCGCCGAAGTCTCTGTCATTCTCCACGCGAGAATGCTCTGGAGCAAGGGAGTTGGTGTCTTTGTCGAAGCGGCACGTCTCCTCCGCGATTGCAATGTACGATTCCTTCTCGCGGGCCAGCCGGACCCCGGAAGTCGCGACTCGGTCAGTACGAGACAACTCGAGGAGTGGCATCGGGAGGGTGTGGTGGAGTATCTCGGCAGGCGCGACGACATCCCTGATCTACTTCGTCAGAGCTCGATCGCCTGTCTGCCATCGTTCTACGGTGAGGGTGTGCCGAAGAGCCTGATCGAGGCTGCGGCTGCTGGTCTGGCGATTGTCACGACCGACGTCAGAGGATGTCGCGACGTGGTGGATGCTGGCACGAATGGGCTTCTGGTTCGGGAACGAGATCCTGCGGCGCTCGCGAACGCCTTGAGGACGCTGATCGACTCACCTGAAGTGCGTCAGCGGATGGGACGGGCAAGTCGAAGACGGGCCGAGGAGGAGTTCGGCCTCGAGAGCGTCAAAGGGAGAACGCTCCATATCTACGACGAGATGCTCGGCATATCACGTGGATAGTCAGGGCCTGATTCGCGTCGCGCATCTGATCACGAGCCTCGATGCAGACGGCGCGCAGCGTTTTCTGTCGCGGCTCATTGCAGCGACCGACCGTAAGCGCTTTGAGCATCTGGTGATTTCGATGAAGGGGCGTGGCGTCGTGGCCGGCGAGATCGAGGGTAGAGCAGCCGTGCGTACGCTCGATATGAACGGGCGTGCGAGCGATCTGGCTGCTCTTTGGCGTCTCCACACGATTCTGAGGACGTACCGGCCTGACCTCGTCCACTCCTGGATGGTCCATTCGAACGTGATGGCAGCGCTCATGACTGCCCGATCGACGCCGTTGATATGGGGGATCCGGGAATCAGGGCCGGGGCCGGGTGCCGGCGCGATCATGCGACGATTCGTTTACGGCCTCTCGAGGATGATGTCGCGCCGGCCGCAGGTCGTCGTCGCAAATTCTCAGGCAGGATTGGAGTATTACCGGGACTACGGATACAGAGTCGACGAGTGGCAGATGATCCCGAACGGCATCGATACTGAGTGGTTCCGACCGTCCCCGGAGATGCGAGTTTCCATGCGCGCGGGCCAGGGGCTCGATCCGCAGACGTTCGTCGTCGGGCGCGCCGCGCGATATCACCCGAAGAAGGACTTTCAGACATTTCTTCACGCAGCGGCACTCGTTGCCGGCAGACACGCCGACACGAGGTTTCTTCTCGCGGGCGCGGGCGTGGATGAGGACAATGAGGAATTGATGCGATTGATCTCAGAGCTCGGGATCGAGAGCCGCGTCCGTCTCCTCAGTCGATTCGACGATCCAAGACCCTTCTACGCCTCCTGCGATGTGATCGTTTCGTCATCCGCCTGGGGAGAGGGCTTCCCCAACGTCATCGCGGAGGCCATGGCCTGCGGTGTCCCGTGCGTCGTCACGGATTCCGGTGATTCGGCGACACTCGTCGGACGGAAGGATCATGTCGTGGATCCCGCAGTGCCGGAGCAGTTGGCGCGGGGCATCGAATCGATCATGGCTCTCGCCCCACTGCAAAGGGAGGAGCTCGGAGCAGCATCCCGCACACGTATCGTGAAAGGGTACAGTCTCGAAAAGGCCGTGCGGCGACATCAGGAGCTTTACGACAAGGTAACGTCATCGTGCTGATCGTTCAGATTCTGGCCTTTCTGGCTGCAGGTGCTCTTCTTCTGCGGATCGGTCTCCGCCTGGCCAGAGGATCAGTCGTGGGCAGAATCATGGCGCTCGGCTTCGCGGTGAGAGCTCTGGCAGGAGCGGGTCTGTTCCTGATCTCCTGGTTCAACCTGCCGATCGCCCGGGCCATGCAGGTGGGCGACGGCTACTGGTTCTGGGGGATCGACGGTGATGGGTATGTCGCGTGGGCGCAGCGTGCGTACGAGAACGGGTACGGAACCTTCCTCGCACTGTCCGGTTTCCGGTATGGAACCTATCTCCAGCTTCTCGTCCCCTTTCAATTGCTCGGGTCCTATGTCTCGAGCGCCATTCTCCTCAACCTGTTCGCATATCTGGGGATCGCGCTCCTGATTGAAAGATGGGCCAGTCGCTGTCCGGTCTCGAAGGTGGGGCCCTCCGGCACTATGATCACCGCGGTCGTGATCGCGTTTTCCCCGACCCTGGTCCTGTGGGAGACGCAGCCTATGAAGGAGGCGGTGACGTTTTTTCTGATTGTGGCTGCGGCGTACTGTATCGCTAGAGTCGGCAGGGTCGGATCCCCGGCGGTGGGTCTGCACAGATCGTTCGCCTTCTCGGCGGGAGCCTTGTCTGTATGTGTGTTCATTCTCACCGGTGTCAGATGGGAGGTGGCCGCCGCGGTTGTTCTTTTTGGATTCCCGGCACTGGCGGCCATGACGCTTCGAATCCGTATGCAGTGGTGGCAGAAGCTACTGTGGGCGCTGTCGTTTGCCGGAGTACTCTCCCTTGGCTTCCTGCTGAATACACCGGATTTGTTTAAGCTCCATCGCGGAGCTCGCCCGTGGACTGAGCTGGTGTCGACGGGAGGAATACTCCCTCGCGTGAGAGCTCGGTTGGAGCAAAATCGACGGAATTTCGACAAACTCGAGGGGACTACGAAGATAGCCCCAGGTCCCTTGCTTGACGAAGGAGTCCCTGAAGAGAACAGCTTTGAAGAACCGGTGGATTCGAGCTCGGGGCGGGCGTCGAAACCTGATCAGAAGAGCAGGTCGAATGCAGAGAATGGCAGCCCACGACCGCCGGCTTCGGTGACCGCGGGGAACAGAATCAGGAGCAAGGGACAGGGGAAAGCTCTATCGCGAGGGAGGGAGCTCGTCACGCAGACCATAGCCTTTAGCGTGCCGCGGTTCGTCGCTCAACCGATCGGCCTGGTGCAGATGCGGGGAGGGCGCGGTCTCTGGACTCTTGCTGATTTTGCCACGGCGTTGTTTTCCACGATCTTCGTCCTCGCATCGATCTGGCTGTTGAAGCACGTCAGGCGGGGACATTGGCGCGATCCCGTCCCGTGGGCTCTGATGGCGTGGGCGCTCACTTTGACCGTGCCGATTGTTTACGCGGTGGACAATATGGGAACCCTGATCCGGTACCGGGACATGGTCTTCATATGCATCGCTCTGATCCCGCTCGCCGTGGATTGTGCTCGCCCCGATGATTCATCACCGACGGGTGAAGATGTTTCTCATCGAGAGCCGTAAGAGGGGCCGGTTCTCTCAAGTGCTAGAATCGTCCTGATCTCAAGGACAGATTGTTATTCTCGTCATGCTGGCTCACCCTTCACGATGTCTTTTCGCCAACTGATCGACCGGCTCGCTGCCGCTCGCGTGGCTCTGCTGTTCATTTTCCACGCATTCGTCTTCTGGTCAGGATATGCGTTCGCCACGCTCGTTCGCTTCGAGTTCGATGTCCCTCGGTATTACGAGCGCTACTTCACGGAGACGATGCCGATCATCGTTGGCATTCAACTGCTGGCGGGGGTCTTTTTCGGCTTCTATCGGGGATGGTGGCGCTACGTCGGTATTGCCGATGTCATCCGACTCGTCGCCGGTCTGACCACAGCGCAGATGGTGCTTCTGATCCTCCGTTTCTTTGGTGCGGATCTCGGACTGCCGCCGAGTATCGAAGGAGTCTCCCGCGGTGCGCTGCTCATCGACTGGGCTTTTGTCCTTCTGGCCTTGTTCGGAGCACGCGTCGCGCTCCGTCTCTTCCGGGACCGCATTCGCAGCGGGGGTGTACCGCAGTCCGCTTCCCGGGTCGTGATCATCGGCGCCGGCGATGCTGGTGAAGCTCTGCTGCGGGAGATCCAGCACCGGCCGCAGATGGGGATGAAGGTGGTCGGCTTTCTCGATGACAAGGGTGTCAAATGGTCATCGTACATTCGAGGTGTGCCGGTTCTCGGGCCGATTCAGAATGTCGATGAGATCGCGCGTGACAAGCAGATCGACGAAGCGTTGATCGCGATGCCGAGCGCATCAGGGAGTCGGATGAGAGAGGTGATCCGTCTTCTGGATGAAGCGGGCCTCGAGTTCAAAACGATTCCCGGGATCGATCACGTCGTGAGCGGCCGGGTCCACGTGTCGCAGCTTCGCCCGGTGAATATCGAAGACCTCATCCGACGAGACGTCATCGAGCTGCCCGGGGACCCGGTCCGGAGCTTGTTCCGCGGGAAGCGGGTGCTGATCACGGGAGCCGGCGGAACGATCGGCTCCGAGCTGGCGGTCCAGATTCTCGAGCTGGAGCCGTCTCGTCTGGCTCTCGTCGAGAGAAGTGAGCATGCTCTCTATCAGGTGGACAAGCGGCTTCGTCAGGAGCGAGCATGGTTGATCAGCCTCGTCTCGCGTCACCTCGTAGACATTCGTGATGAAGATTCCCTTCTCCGTACAATGGAGGCCTTCCGTCCGGAGATCATCCTTCACGCGGCAGCACACAAGCACGTTCCGCTCGGCGAGGAGAACCCGAAGGAGTACATCCGGAACAATACGCTGGCAACCCGTAAACTCGCGGAGATGGGCGCCCGTTTCGGAGTCGAGCGCTTCGTATTCATCTCGAGCGACAAGGCAATCAATCCTACGAGCGTCATGGGTGCGACCAAGCGGGCTGCAGAGATCGCACTACTCGATTTTGCATTTCAGTGCGATATGCGAATGACGATCGTCCGGTTCGGAAACGTCCTCGGCTCATCCGGCAGCGTCGTACCTCTGTTTCTCGAGCAGATCCAGAGTGGCGGGCCCCTGACCGTCACACACCCGGATGTCACACGCTATTTCCTAAGGCAGTCTGAAGCGATCTCACTGGTCCTCCAGGCTGCAGCCCTGGGTCGGGATCGCGAGATTTTCATGCTCGATATGGGAGAGCCGATCCTGATCGCAGAGCTGGCAAAGGACCTCATCCGGCTGGCGGGTGACGATTCGATCGAGATCCGCTTCACTGGCCTGCGTCCAGGGGAGAAGCTGTTCGAGGAGGTTCGTCTCGAGGGCGAATCGATCACTCCCACCGATCACCCGCAGATCGTGATCACTGCTGCGCCGCAGCCCGACAGCCAGCAGGTAAATCAGTTTCTGCATCGGCTTCAGATGTCGGTGATTTCGAATATCGAGTCTCCGATCGCCGTCCTGCGTGACTTCGTCCCGGAGTTCGTCACTCCCACCGGGCCGGGAGCCTCGAACGGCTTGCTTTCGCCTGGAGCTGTGGCGCTGACGAGACCTGCGGGATGATCGAGGAACCGTCTGCGAACCGGTCACGCGTGTCGTCGATCCGGGTCGCGATGTTTCACTTCGGTCGCTGCGGAAGCACAGTCGTCGGTAATCTTCTCGGTCAGCATCCGGCACTGCGGTGGGACGGGGAGGTGTTCGAGAAGGCCTTCACCGGCAACATGCGAATGGGACGTCTGCTGCTCGGCTATCCCGCACTTCTGCTGCGACTCCGGATGTGGCGCTGGTGGCGACTCGGTTACGGGTTCGAGACGAAGCTCCACCCGGCCTATCACCTCAACAACGATGTGCTCGACATGTCCATATCGCGATACGTGGATTTGTTGCGGAGAGCCGGTTTCGATCGCTTTGTCGTGCTCGAGAGACAGAACTATCTTCGTCAGCAGCTCTCCGAAGAGCTCGGGCGCGAGCGGGGAAGGGTCTGGCATCAGAAGGTGGGGACCGAGCCGGTGCTTCAATCCGTCTCGCTGCCGGTCGACAACCTGCGCGTTGGCGGCTTTCGCCTGTCACTTCTCGAGAGCTTCGAATCGCGGGACGAGGTGTACACCGAGATCAGAAGGGAACTGCAGGACGATGCGACGCTCTGGCTTACCTACGAGAACGAGATTCTGCGCAAGCCCGAAGCCGCGTACGATGCAGTCTGCCGGTTCATCGGGCTCGAGCCGGCCTCGGTGCACGTTCGCTTCACGAGAACGAACCCCTTCCCTCTGCGAGAGATGATTCTCAACTGGGACGAGGTGGCAGAGGTCGTGCGAGGAACGCGGTACGAATGGATGCTCGAAGAGGAGGCGGAGGAGTCTGCGCCAGAGGAAAAGTCGACGAGACCTGGACCGAGGATAGCCGACTCGGATTCCGGCTCGATCTCGTGACGGTTGGCCTGCGGTTTTGGACTATACTGAATAAATATCGATCAGGATTGATCAGGTCGCTTGCAGCAGGCCGTTCCACCTGCCTGTTCCTCGGGCGGAGGCACGAGGAGTGGCAGCTGACGACTCCTTTCCGGTTCTACGGGTAACCTCGTGACGGATCACTATGTGCGGACTTACAGGTTATCTGGCCTTTGATGCCTCCGGATCTCCGGACTCCATGACGGATACCGTGCGGCGTATGGCTCGCGCGGTCGAACATCGGGGCCCCGACGACAGCGGTGAGTTCGTCGACGCCTCAGCTGGTATCGCTCTCGGTTTCCGCCGCCTGGCGATCATCGATCTATCTCCGGCCGGACACCAGCCGATGCGTTCCCATTCGGGGCGCTACGTCGTCGTGTTCAACGGGGAGATCTACAACTTCCAGCGTCTGCGCAAGGAGCTCGAGCAACGAGAGCAGGCGCCTCCGTGGAGGGGGCATTCCGATACCGAGGTGATGCTGGCGGCGATCGAGGCGTGGGGGCTGCGTTTCGCCGTGGAGCGATTCATCGGTATGTTCTCGATCGCGTTGTGGGACCGGCAGGAGCGTCGTCTGACGCTGGTGCGTGACCGAGTAGGAATCAAGCCGCTCTACTACGGGATTTCGGGAGGGACTCTGCTGTTCGGCTCTGAGCTGAAGTCCCTACTCGAGCATCCCGCCAGCGATGACACGATCGACCGTGAAGCGCTCGCGCTCTACATGCGCTTCGGTTACGTACCTTCTCCAGACAGCATCTACAGCCGCTTTCGAAAACTTCCCCCCGGGACGCTGCTCGAAATTTCCACCCCCGAAGACGTCGACGCCAGCCCTGTCCCGTACTGGGATGCCTCGGCCGTCGTTGAGCGGGCCTTCGAACAGCGGCGCTCGGAACCGGAGTCCGAGCTCATTGAGGAGCTCGATCAGCTCATTCGCGATTCGGTTTCTCTCCGTATGGTGGCGGACGTTCCTCTCGGTGTTTTCCTCTCGGGGGGGATCGATTCGTCCCTGGTCGCGGCGGCCATGCAGGCACAGAGTACACGCAGGATCCGGACGTTCTCGATCGGCTTCACCGAAAAGGAGTACGATGAGGCGCCGTTCGCGGCCGCGGTGGCAAGGCATCTCGGCACCGATCACACGGAGATGTACGTGAGTCCCGAGCAGGCGATGGCGGTCATCCCGAAGCTTCCATTGATATGGGACGAGCCGTTCGGTGATTCCTCGCAGATTCCGACATATCTCGTCTCGTCCCTGGCACGACAGCATGTGACAGTGAGCCTCTCCGGAGATGGAGGCGACGAGTTGTTCGCCGGCTACAACCGTTACTTCGTCGGCGAGATGGTGCTCGGCAGGTTGAAGCTGATTCCGCCTGGTCTCAGACGCCCGACGGCGCAGCTCCTGCGATTCCTGAAGCCTTCAACCTGGGACCGGATCATCAGCGCGATGGGCCGCGTGACACCGGCGGTCCTTCGCCAGCAGCGGATCGGGGACAAAATGCACAAACTGGCCGGAGTGGTCGAGAGCGGTCCCGCGAACTACTACCGGCAGGTCGTGAGTCACTGGAACGGAATCGTTGAAGGCGTGGAGGAGCCTTCGTCACTGATCGACGAAGAGGCTTCATGGCCGCGGCTCGACGGCGGCATCGAGCAGATGATGTATCTCGATCTCGTCAGCTATCTTCCGGGGGACATCCTGACAAAAGTCGACAGGGCGAGCATGGCGGTCGGTCTCGAGTCGCGGGAGCCTCTTCTCGACCACCGTTTGATCGAGCTTGCGTGGAGCCTCCCGATATCGATGCGTTTGCGAAAGGGCCGGGGAAAGCTCGCGCTCCGGAAGGTTCTCTCCCGCTATGTTCCGGATGAGCTGATCGATCGACCGAAGATGGGGTTCGGAATTCCGCTTGGAGAATGGCTGAGAGGCCCGTTGCGGGAGTGGTCGGAGTCTCATCTTCACGAGTCGCGGCTACGTGATCTCGGCCTCTCCGTGGAGCCTGTGAGAAAGGCCTGGTCGGAGCACCTGAACGGGGCGGGCAGCTTTCAGCACCACCTGTGGTTCGTTCTCATGTACAGCGCGTGGGAGGAGCAGCGGTCGCCGCGGAAACTGCATTGTAAAGACGCACGCCCGGGTGAAGGCTGAGTGACGATGTCGAGGGATCTAGAACGCAATATCAGAGCGCATGACCGGGTCTCGGGCGATTATGAAGTCCGTCACGACGAGATCTACAACCGGCACGAGCAGGCGCGTCTGCGAGACGAACTGGCGCGTGCGGTAGGGGCGATCCAGATGACAGGTGATCGGGCTCCCAGGGCGCTCGATTTTGGCGCAGGCGTTGGCAACGTCACCCGTCATCTGATCGCACTAGGCTTGGATGTCACTGCCGCCGACGTCTCTGTCAGGTGTCTCGAAGCGGTCGAAGAGTGCTGTGGCGAATCCGACAGGCTTCGGACGTTTCAGTTGAACGGAACCGACCTGCGGGAGCTGGCGGATGATTCGTTTGAATTCGCTTCGGCCTATTCAGTTCTTCATCACATTCCCGACTACCTGCTTTCCGTTCGAGAACTGGCCCGAGTGGTGAAGCCCGGAGGCGTTGTATTCCTCGACCACGAGGTGACCGAGGGGTTCTGGTCGCCCTCCGACGCCTACCGTGAGTTTCGGCGCAGCGTCGCGCCGCGTCGGACCTTTAAACGTTTCATCGACCCATACAACTACTACCTGAAGCTGAAGCTTCTTCTCGATCCGCGCTACCAGCCAGAGGGGGACATTCATGTCTTTGCGGACGATCATATCGAGTGGCCACTCATCGAGAGGGTACTGGAGGACTGCTCGTTCGAGATCGTGCGGAAGAGCGACTACCTGCTCTACCGGGCGCATTACCCCGAAGAGGTATGGCGACACTATGCGTCGTCGTGCAGCGACATGCGCCTGCTCATCGCTCGAAAAAGGGTGACTGTCTGATGATCGGGTTCTGGCATCCTGAGGTGTCGATGAAGATTGACATACACGGGTTCTCAAACCGTATGCTCGACTCATGAGAGAGAGTCAGCCGCTGTTGTTCAAGAGCCTGGGTGCGGCGGCCTTCAGGACGGCCCGCAGCTCATTCGCCGGCAGCATTTTCGTACGCGCTGGAACTCTGGCTCTCGGATTCGTCGTTACCACCATCGTCGCGAGACTGCTTGGCCCCGGCGAGTACGGGCGGTACGTCTTTGCCCTGATGATCGTGACCCTGGTGGCGGTACCGATGCAGTCGGGGCTGGCGACCCTGGTCGTGCGCGAAGTTGCGCGGGCCTCTGCAGAAGAAGCATGGGGCCGGGTGAGGGGCATCCGATTCTTCAGCAACGCCGGAGTGACCGCCATGTCACTACTGGCTGTCTTTACGGGTGCCGGGGTGCTCATGGTTCGAGGCGGAGGGAGCAGCCTCTGGCTCTGGAGTGGCTTGCTTCTTCCACTCATCTGTCTCGCCACGCTACGCGATGCGACGCTCCGAGGTCTTGGTAGAGTCGTCATCGGCCAGCTCTCCGATGGCATCGTCCGTCCAGTCTGTCTCGGAGCGCTCGCGCTCGTATGGCTCGTTGACTCCCACACGGCAACCGCAGCGATGAAGCTGCATGTCTTCGCTGCGAGCGTCGCATTCGTCGTGGGTGCCGTGTTGACGCACTTCGCCCTGTCCGGGCGATCTCGGTCAGCGGTGCGGGAGTACCGGTCTCGTGAGTGGCTGCGAAGTCTCGGACCTTTCAGCCTGATTGCAGGCGTACAGGTAGCGAATGCTTCGGTAGGTATTCTGCTCCTCAAGGTGTTGGCCTCCGACGTCGACATCGCTCATTATCGGATCGCAGAGCTCGGAGGGACGCTCGTGCTCATAGGAATGATCGCGGGGGAAATGGTCCTGGCACCGCGCATCGCCACGCTCTATGCCGCGAATCAAGTGAAGACGCTTCAGCGCCAGATCATCTCGTTCACGAGAGCTATGCTGCTGAGCGCGGTGGCCGTCGCCTCTGTTGGACTGCTGTTCGGCGAGTTCTTCATCGCGACTCTGATCGGGGTCGAGTATCTTCCCGCGTTTTCGGCCTTCGCCATCGTCGCCGTTGCGCAGACATTCAATTCAGCCACGGGCGCAGTCGGTTCGTTGATGACGATGACCGGTCATGAAGCGGTGGTTCTCGGTTCTCTCGTCCTGGCCCTTCTCGTGAACCTGGTCGTGGACATCGCACTGGTACCGGACCATGGTGCGGTTGGTGCGGCGACCGGTCTTGCGGCGTCGATCGTGACGTGGAACGTGCTGCTGACTTATCGGGCGTGGCGTCTGACCGGCATTCGGAGTTTGCCGTGGTAGATGAGAGCGTTCGGAGGTTTGCGTTTCTTTTGCCCGACCTGCGAGGTGGGGGGGCTGAGATCGTGACGATTCGTCTCGCGAACGAGCTTGTACGACGCGGCTACGGCATCGATCTCGTCGTCATGGAGGAGAGTGGCGAACTGCTCCCGATGCTGCACGAAGAGATCGAAGTGCACGAGCTCCGCGTCGAACGACTTCGAGGAGCTCTTCGACCACTCGTTCGCTACCTCAGGCTACGACGTCCGGCAGCTATGGTCGCAAACATGTGGCCTCTCACATCGATAGCGGTCTGGGCTGCGAAGCTCGCCCGATCGGAGAGCCTGATCATCACGGCGGATCATGGGGTGCTCTCAATGTCGTCCCAGGCGCAGGGATGGATGAGGCGCTTATTGATGCAACTGGCGATGATCCTCAGTTACCGATGGGCGGAAGCAGTTGTTGCGGTGTCACGCGGCGTCGCGGACGACATTTCCAGTCTCGCCCTGATCCCTCGTAATTCCATCACCGTGATCCACAATCCGGTCGCCGATGTGAGAAGCCCGAGCGATGAAGTACCGCACGATCTCGCATCCTGGCTCGAAACGAAGCCGCGAGTGCTGACGGTAGGTTCGCTGAAGCCAGAGAAGGATCACCTGACGCTATTGGAAGCATTCTCGCGCTTCGGAGCTCAATCATCAGGGCTACTGATCCTCGGAGAAGGTCCGCTCCGGGACTCGACCAGTCGCCGGGTGAACGAGCTCGGGCTCGAGTCGAGGGTGTGGATGCCTGGATTCGTCGCCGATCCTCGTTCGTGTTACGAGGCTGCCGACCTCTTCGTGCTCAGTTCAACCAGTGAAGGGTTCGGCAATGTTCTGGTGGAGGCACTGCAGGCAGGACTTCCGATCGTCTCGACAGACTGCCCGGCCGGACCGCGCGAGATTCTCGACTCGGGCAGATACGGTGCTCTGGTTCCTGTGGGCGACTCCGATGCATTGTCGGCCGCGATGACCAGGGCGTTGCAGCGCCCTCCGGACTCGGAGCGACAGAGAATGAGAGCGCGAGAATTTTCGATCGAGAGTGGCGTCGAGGAGTGGCTCGGGTTGTTGAATCGACGCGTGGGTCGCGGTCCCCGAGGAGTGACGAGCCATGGCTGACGCTGCGGCTCGACCCAATGCTGGACGGGCGCTCTACATCTGCTACTTCGGACTTCGTGAGCCGCTCGTGCAGAATCAGGTGCTGCCGTATCTTCGTGGCCTGACGAGAGCCGGTTTCGACATCACGCTTCTTACCTTCGATCGTGACAGAGATGACCACGATGCATTGAAAAATCGTCTGAGAGAAGAAGGTATCGAGTGGCGCTCGAGGCGGTACCACTCCAGACCGCCCGGCCTGGCGAAGATCTACGATCTCGTATCGGGAGTGATCAGCACCTGCCGGATTGTGCGCGAGCGCGATATTCAGATCGTTCACGGACGCAGTCACCTTCCGACGGCGATCGGTGCCATTGCAAAATGGATCACCGGCTGCCGTCTTGTGTTCGACATTCGTGGACTGCTGGCCGACGAGTACGTGGACGCAGAGCACTGGACGCGGGACGGCCTGTTCTACCGCATCACCAAGTGGGCCGAGAATCGTCTTCTTGCATATGCCGACGGATTCGTCGTACTCACGGAGCGGGCGAAAGAGCACCTGTTCATGGCAGATCATGCCGGCCACAGGCCCGTTGAGGTCATCCCGTGCTGCGTCGATCTCGAGAAGTTCGGGTCATTTTCAACGGCGGTCGTGAGCGAATTGCTCCAGCGCCATCGGCTCGGGGGAAGACGGGTGCTCCTCTACACCGGAGGTGTTGAAGGCTTCTACCTTCCGGAGCAGATGGCGGATTTCTTCTCGCACGCTTCTCGAACCAGGGGCATCGTTCCGCTCATCCTGACCCGGGGTGACTCATCGCGACTCGAAGAGCGGTTCGTCCGGAACGGCCTGTCGAAGAGCGACTACCGCCTGCTGAGTGCCGAACCCGGGGAGGTTCCTCACTACCTCGCTCTGGGTGACGCCGCGGTCTCATTCATCAAGCCTGCCTTCTCGAAGATTGCCTCATCCCCGACGAAAATCGCCGAGTATCTGGCCGCGGGACTGCCAGTCCTCTCGAATCGCGGGATCGGAGATCTCGATCAACAGCTATCGGAGGAGATCGGTGTACTTCTCGACGGCTACAGTGAAGACGATTACGAGAGGGGACTGGAGCAGCTCGAAAAGCTGATCGACGACCCGGAGAC
Organism: uncultured Acidobacteriota bacterium; assembly: GCA_963829355.1. Lineage (GTDB taxonomy): Bacteria > Acidobacteriota > Thermoanaerobaculia > Gp7-AA8 > JAHWKK01 > CAWHHZ01. Next base: position 286,118 of record CAWHHZ010000008.1, on the reverse strand, counting down.
TGCGGCAAAGTGCCGTCGCGCTGCGAACGACCTGTTCGCGTTGAACGGGGTGGCTGATCTGCTCTACTCGCGGCTCTACGGAGCTGTCCTGCGCGAGACCGAACGAGCCGGTTCTCCTCCGGTAGTGGGGAGCGCTGGTGACTGATCTCGTCGTATACGGTCTCGCGACGTACCCGTACGAGGCAGCGTCGACGCGGTACCGTCTCTGCCAGCTCATCGAGCCGTTGCGACTGCATGGGATCGATCTGAGGGTTCACCCCTTCCTCAGCTCTGCAACCTACGCTGCGCTCTACGACCGGCGGAAGGCTCTGCGGACAGCGGGCGGAATCATGATGGGCCTCCTGCGCAGGCTCGTGCAGTTGCCATCACTCGTCCGGGCCGACGCGATTCTCGTTCAGAGGGAGGCGATGCTCGTCGGGCCGGGACTCTATGAGTGGCTGGCGATTCGGGCTCTTCGGAAGCCGATGGTGCTGGATCTTGACGACGCGACATACATTTCCCAGAAGAGTCTCGTGTATGGGCGGCTCGCGACATTGCTCAAGTGGCCGTCGAAGACGGATGAACTGATCGCGCTGGCTTCCGAGGTGGTGTGCGGCAGTCCTGCAGTTGCAGAATACGCCAGAAAGGGAGGTGCGCGGACGCGTGTCGTGCCGACTGTGGTCGACACGGATCTCTTCGCCCCGCGCCCTGAAGAGAGCCGCAGTCCGCATCCCGTCGTCGGCTGGATCGGATCTCCATCAGCCTTCCCTTACCTGGAGCGAATCCTGCCCCTCCTCGAGGAGCTGGGCCGCCGACGGAGATTCCGTCTTCTCATCGTCGGATCAGGCGTCGATTCGCTCCCCGCAACGGAGTTGGATGTGGATCTGAGGCCGTGGAAGCTCGATCGTGAAGTTTCCGACTTCCAGGAGATCGACATCGGTCTCTACCCTCTGTCGAACGACGCGTGGGCGGCCGGCAAATCGGGACTCAAGGCGCTGCAGTATCTCTCGGTCGGGGCGCCTTACGTCGCCTCACCCGTGGGGATCGTGCACGAAATCGGCATACCGGGCGTGACCCATTTTTCTGCTTCGAGCGATGAGGAGTGGCTCGACGCGCTGGAAAGGCTGCTTACTTCGACCGAACTCCGGAAGCAAATGGGAGCGGCGGGCAGATCTCATGTAGTCGAGCACTATTCGCTGAACTGGTATGCGTCGGAAGTCGCAGACGCGATCCGGGGCGCGGTGGGTGGGAAGCGGGAAGCGAAAGGAGCCGCAAACCGTGACGATGACAAAGAGTAGAAGTACAGCGGAGGGTGCGCCGCGACTGCTCTATGTGGTCAATCACGCGGGTTTCTTTCTGTCTCACCGGATGCCTCTTGCGGTGGCCGCTGCACGTGCCGGATTCGACGTCCATCTCGCCGCGCCGGACAGTGCCGATTACCCCCGCCTGAAGGAACACGTTGAGCAGACATACACTCTTCCGCTCCATCGATCCAGGCTGAATCCTTTTTCCGAAATCCGTTCCATGACGGGACTCGTATCGCTGTACCGGCGACTCCGTCCGGATCTGGTCCACCATGTGACGGCGAAGCCAATTCTTTACGGCACTCTGGCGGCGCGCATTGCCAGAGTGCCGGCGGTCGTCAATGCCGTGACGGGTCTGGGAGAGGTGTTCATTCAGGGGACTCTCAAGTCGCGCCTGATCAGCCGGATTCTGCGCTCAGGCTACCGTATCGCTGCCGGTCATCCCAACGTGCGCTTCATCTTTCAGAACGAAGACGACCGCCGCGTGTTCATCGACTCTGCTGCGATGCGGCCCGAGCAGACGGTTCTGATTCGAGGCTCGGGCGTCGACCTCGACGAGTTTTCTCCAGTGACGAAACGGCCAAATGGAAGAACGGTGGTGATTCTCCACTCCCGTATGCTCTGGAGCAAGGGCGTTCGGGAATTCGTCGATGCTGCCCGAGCTCTCCGGCTCACCGGCGCCCGTTTTCTCCTTGTGGGTGACACCGACCCCGACAACCCCGCCTCCATTCCGCTCGAGCAGTTGTCCGAGTGGGAGAAGGAGGGTGTCGTCGAGCACTTTGGAAAGGGACGTGACATGCGGGTCCTGCTCGGAGAGAGTCATATCGCCTGCCTCCCGTCGTACCGTGAAGGACTGCCGAAGAGTCTCATCGAGGCTGCCGCGGCCGGGCTGCCGATCGTCACGACTGACGTACCGGGTTGTCGCGACGTCGTCGAAGAGGGGCGAAATGGCTTTCTGGTTCCGGAGAGACGGGTGGGACCGTTGGCGAGGTGTCTGAAAACGCTCATCGAGGATGCCAGTTTGCGGGAGCGTATGGGACGGGAGAGCCGGAAGATCGCCGAGAAGAGATTCTCGATCGAGGGAGTCGTGGGGGCGACGCTCAACCTGTATAGTGACATTCTCCCCGCAGGGATCGATTCACGCTCGCTTGCGCCGGGACGCTGATGGTCGAATTTCGTTTTTTCATTCACCTGCTGACGCTGGCTGTGGCCGGGTTGCTGCTCTGGAAGAGCTGCCGCTCCCTGCGGGGTGGCTGGCTCGGGCTCATCGCACTGGCCGGTTTCATTGTCAGAGCTCTCGCCGGTCAGGCCACCTTCTGGATCTCTTACCTGCAGCTTCCGTTTGCGCGAAGTCTTCAGATGGGCGATGGGCTCTGGTTTTACGGCGCGGACGGCGTTCTCTATACCGGCGTTGCCGAGCCGACGGCAGCCCGAGGCCTCCGCGCCATCCTGTTTCTCAGCGATACGAATCCGTCGGTGGTGTACATCAAGCTCCTGTCATTCTTCTACTGGCTCTTCGGGTCACACATCTCCACGGCGATTCTCCTGAACCTCTTCGCTTATCTGGCAACGATGCACCTGATTCGATCCTGGTTGATGCGGAAAGAAATTGACCCTGACAGCCGCGGGCCGCTCGTGACCACGACAGCCATTGCCGCTTCACCGTCCCTCATCCTGTGGTCGACCCAGGCGCTGAAGGATCCATTGTTCCTGTTCCTGGTCGTGGCCCTCGTCTATGCGATCCAGATGCTCTATCTCCGGGTTGCTCGGGAGCAGACCAGCAGCGGAGTGTTGCTGGCGACTGCGGCGGCCCTCGCTGTCACGACCTGGGCGATGGCCGGAATCCGCTGGTATGTCCCGCTCATCGTCATGCCAGCAGTGCTGCTCGTCCTGATGCTGATCATTCGCGGCACCAATCTCCGGCTGCTCGCGAAGATCGGCTGGTTCATGCTTTTTGTGCTGGTGGTGACGCAGGGGATCTTCTACGGAGGCGGAGCCTATGTTCCACTCCACGTCCAGAAAACGCTGCAGCCACATCGGATGATCCAGGATCTCCGGAATCCGGTCGCTGAGAACCTGGCCTATCTCGAGGTCCTCCGCGGCGGATTCGAGTCCACGCCTGCCGCGACCAAGATCCAATTGGGCGAGACTCTCGACCCTGACGAGGAAGTTCAATCGGCCGGGACCTTCGCCTCCAGTCCTGACCGGCAAGTGTCTGCCATTGACGAACCCGCTTCGCCAGGGGAAGTATCGGGCACTCTGGAACCCGTGGCCGGGGACATCCCGGCGACGTCACTGACCGTGGAGCCGACGCGGGAAACCTCAGTAGCGCCAGGGCAGGGCGAGCGAATCTCGCAACCTGAGCAGGGGACGACTCGGCCGGCCCGGACGAGAGCTCCCGAACAGGACGGCACGAATCGTAAGGCACCCATGACGGCCGAACATAACAGCATGAGTCCGGCGGAGCGGCTCATTGCCGGACTGCTCGCGTTCTTCATCCCGCGGCTTCTGCTCCAGAGCCTCGGGCTCGTCGTCATCGAAGGGGGAAGGGGGCTCTGGTTTTTTGCAGAATTGACGACGCTGTGGTTCATCGCAACCTGCGCGGCGGCGCTGCTCATGTTCGTTCGCATGCACCGGAGCACCGCGAAGGGTGTATCGCTGATGCCGTGGTTTCTTCTGCTGTGCGCGGCAGCTCTGACGTTGCCGATCGTCTACGCGGTCGATAATTTCGGGACCCTGTTCCGTCACCGCGAGATGGTCTTCGCGTTCGTCGCGCTCATTCCGCTGGCGGCGGCACGTGGTTCCCGCGATCCGAGTCATGATCCGCGAGTGGAGCGCGCTTCGGCAGAATGAGAACCGTGGCCGTCTCCGGATCCGGCGGGTTCATCGGCAGAAGAACCGTCGAGATGCTCCGCGAGCGTGGCAATGTCGTGCGGGAGGTGCCCCGCATCAGTATCGATAGATTCAAAACCGCAGATGCACTCAGCGGTGTGGAAACACTTTTTCATCTTGGAGCCATCGCGCACGCGCGGGATGTGAGCGCCGAAGACATCCGCAGAGCAAACGTCGACGATGCGCTGGCACTCGCCCGTCTTGCCTCCGAGAAGGGCGCACGCAGAGTGATCTTCATGAGCAGCATCAAGGCGGTCGCCGACGAGAGCGATGAGCCGCTGGGTGAAGATGCTCCTCTCCGGCCCTCTGAACTCTACGGACGAAGCAAGGCGGATGCAGAGCTCGCTCTGAGCGCGGCACTCGAAGACTCGGATACACGATTGGTAATCATCCGGCCTCCTCTCGTATACGGACCAGGCGTCCGCGCGAACTTCCGGACACTGATCCGGCTCGTCGCCCGGGGTCTCCCCCTGCCGCTCGCATCCGTGGAGAACTGCCGCAGTTTCGTCTTTCTCGACAATCTCGTCGACGCAATGCTCACCGCGGATGACGACCGTGCAGATGGTCGAACCTTTCACGTCGCCGACGGGTCCGACTTCTCGACCCCTGGCCTGATCAGAACGATCGCCGGAGGCCTCGGCGTGCCGGCCAGACTCTTTCCCTTTCCTCCGCGACTTCTTCGCCTCATGGCACGCGCGGCAGGAGTGCCGGCCGCCGCGAGCCGTCTCATTGATTCACTTCCGGTCGACGCCTCATCGATCAGAAACGAGCTCGAGTGGCAGCCCCGCGTCGATCCGGCAGACGCCATCCGCCGGACGTGTGCGTGGTATCGCGCCACGAAGGTCTGATCATGCGCCCATCACCGTCATCGCTTATCCTTTCCGCATGCTGACTCTGGTGTTCCTGACGGCGCTTGCCGTTGCCTCACTCGCCACTCCGGTCGTCCGCTCGGCCGGCAGAAGACTGGGGCTCATCGATCAGCCGAATGAACGCAGCTCGCATCTCATACCCACGCCACGAACCGGCGGATATGCAGTCCTCGCGGGAGTGATCGTCGGAATCAGCTTCGGGATGAGGACTCTCGACCAGCGGGCCTGCATGATCATTGCGGCGGCGGCTCTGATCGCGGTCGTCGGTGGCATCGATGATCGGCGCCACCTTTCGCAGGGTCCCAAGTTCGTCAGCCAGTGTGTCGCCGCCGCCATCGTGATGTTCGCGGGCGGACTGATCGTGAGGGACCTCGGAGCGTACGGGCTCGAGCTCGATTCGGTGTTGATCGCCGTCCCTCTGACACTGCTCTGGCTCGTCGGCTACACCAACGCGTTCAACTTCATGGACGGTGTCAACGGAATCGCGAGCGCACACGCGATCGTCGCGGGAGGCGTGCTCGCAGCGCTCGCCGCCCGGCATGGTGATTCGGGCGGCGCCGTCCTGGGGCTGGCGATCGCCGGAGGAGCCGCGGGTTTTCTTCCGTGGAACCTGCCGTTCGGATCGATTTTCATGGGTGATATAGGAAGTGCAACGCTCGGCTTTCTACTGGCGTCGCTGGTTGTCCGGCACTCTCTCGTTCACGGGGGCGCGTTTCTCCCTGCACTCCTCCCGCTGACGCCTTTCATCCTCGACCCGGCCATCACCTTCGCCCGACGTGTGGTGAACAGGGAGAGGGTCTTCTCGGCACACAGAACCCATTTCTACCAGCGGCTGAATCAGAGCGGATGGTCTCACGCGAGGGTCTCCAGTCTCTGGACATTACTGGCTCTCGTGTCGGCAGTTCCTGCAATCGTGTGGGAAGACCTCGGGGAGGCTTCGAGGGCCGGGGCAGCCGGGCTCGTCGTTCTGTTGCATCTGATCGTGTTTCTTTGGATACACTGGAGAGAGAAGCAGGGGCAGTCCGAACTGCGTGAGGAGTGAATCGTACACAGCTCCGAACCACTGCCCCTCACCCCGGCCCTCTCCCCGAATCCAGATGCTGGCTCCTCGCCGGCACTGTTTGCGGGGAGAGGGGGAGAGACTATGAATAGACGAACGTTGTCACACCTCGAGCAGCTCGAGGCTGAATCGATTCACATCTTTCGTGAAGTGGCGGCAGAATGCTCGAAGCCGGTCATGCTGTACTCGATTGGAAAGGACTCCGGGGTTCTGCTGCACGTGGCGCGGAAGGCGTTTGCGCCGGGGCGGATCCCGTTTCCCGTGCTGCATGTCGACACGACCTTCAAGTTCCGCGAGATGATCGAGTTTCGCACGCGCATGGCGCGCGAGATGGAGCTCGATCTCATCGTGTGGACGAACGAGGAGGGGCGGGCGCAGAACGTCAATCCGTTCGACTACGGATCACAGCGATACACGCACATCATGAAGACCGAGGCGCTGAAGCAGGCGCTCGAGCACCACGGCTTTGATGCGGCATTCGGTGGCGCGCGGCGGGACGAGGAGAAGTCGCGCGCCAAGGAGCGGGTGTTCTCATTCCGCGACAGGTTTCACCAGTGGGACCCAAAAAATCAGCGGCCCGAGCTGTGGAACCTCTACAACCCCCGCGTCCGCAAAGGTGAATCGATCCGAGTCTTTCCGCTGTCGAACTGGACAGAGCTCGATATCTGGCTCTACATCCTGCGCGAGGAGATTCCGGTCGTTCCGTTGTATCTCGCTGCACGGCGGCCAATCGTCGAGCGCGAAGGCGCGCTGATCATGGTCGACGACGACCGGCTGCCACTCGCCGAGGGGGAGACCCCGGAGATGAGGATGGTGAGGTTCCGGACCCTCGGATGCTATCCGCTGACGGGAGCGGTGGAGTCTGAAGCCGACACCCTGGAGAAGGTGATCGCGGAGATGTTGTCCAGCCGCGTCTCGGAGCGCCAGGGACGCGTCATCGATTACGACGAGTCGGGATCGATGGAGGAGAAGAAGAGAGAAGGGTATTTTTGAACGATGAACGATGAACGATGAACGATGAACGATGAACGATGAACGATGAACGATGAACGATGAACGATGAACGATGAACGAAACGGGAGGTTCAGAGCTCAAAGTTTGGTTGATGAACGATGGTCAGGTCAGAGCTGGGATTCGAGGTGATTGATCCGTTTCTGGAGCTCGGAAACGCGAGATTTCAGGTCTTCAATCTCTTCTCGAATTACAGTTGGACCACCCTCCGTCTCCAGGTGTTTCATTCGGCTCTCTAGCAGATCCATGCGCTCTTCGAGTCGATTGAGGCCGGCTTTCAGGGCCTGGCTCTCGCTCTCCAGTCTGTCGAGCTTGGTGTACACACCATCAAAATGGTTGAACACGTCGCGAAAGCGCCCGTTCATCTCATCTCGAAGATCAGAAACGTCTTTGCGTACTCCATCAAAACCGGAAACGATCTCCGATTGGAGCCGGCCCAAAAGTTGTGAGATGTCATCGGCCATCAAGGGCATTGTACCTCGGGATGGTCTGGCGACGGGACAAGGTGTTGTGCGGGAAGAGAATGATCGGAGCGGCGAGCTGGTGTAGTGTTTCACTAATCTCTTATTCTCTACTGAGGACCGAATGAGTGAACCCCACGTGACGATCGACGAAACGACAATCGTGCAGACGCTGCAGGCGTACGAGGAGCGGGATCTGTTGCGGTTCCTCACGTGCGGGAGCGTGGACGACGGAAAATCGACGCTGATCGGGCGGCTGCTGCATGATTCGAAATTGGTCTACGAGGACCAGCTCGCGGCCGCGAAACGGGACACGAAGGATGGGGTCGACGAAGAGTTCGACTACTCGCTGCTGCTCGACGGACTCCAGGCGGAGCGCGAACAGGGAATCACCATCGATGTGGCCTACCGCTACTTCTCGACCTCGAAGCGGAAGTTCATCATCGCCGACACACCGGGGCACGAGCAGTACACGCGCAACATGGTCACCGGCGCATCGAACTGCGACCTCGCCATCATTCTCGTCGATGCCCGCAAGGGAATCCTGCGGCAGACCCGGCGCCACATGTTCATCGCGTCACTGCTCGGCATCAAGCACGTCGTCGTGGCGATCAACAAGATGGATCTGGTCGACTACGACGAGCTCACCTTCGAGAGAATTCGACAGGACGTGTCCGATTTCGCGGCGAAGCTTCAGGTCTCCGATCTGGAGTTCATCCCGCTCTCGGCACTGCGCGGTGACAACGTCGTCGAGCGCTCGACGAAGATGGACTGGTACCAGGGCTCGACCCTCCTCGCCTATCTCGAGACAGTCCATATAGCGAGCGACCGGAACCTCATCGACATGAGGTTCCCCGTCCAGTACGTAGTCCGGCCGAATCTCGACTTTCGCGGGTATGCAGGCACCATCGCATCGGGCGTCATTCACCCCGGAGAAGAGATTGTCGTCCTGCCCTCGGGACGTCGATCGAGGGTCCGCACAGTCGAGACGGCAGAAGGGCCGGTCAACGAGGCGTTTGCACCGATGGCCGTCACGATCACGCTCCAGGACGAGATCGATATCAGCCGCGGCGACATGATTGCTCCCGCAAAGAATACTCCGAACGTCTCGCAGCACGTCGAGGCAATGGTCGTGTGGATGATCGACGAGCCACTGAGGGAACACCGCTCGCTCATCATCAAGCAGGGGACGAATCAATCTCCCGCGGTAGTCACCGATCTGCGTTACCGTATCAATGTCGACTCGCTGCATCGCGAAGATGCTGAACAGCTCGCGCTCAACGAGATCGGGCGGGCCCGCATCGAGACGCCGCGGCCCCTCGTATTCGATCCGTACACGCGCAACCGCTTCACAGGTTCGTTCATCCTGATCGACCGGATCACGAATGCCACCGTCGCCGCCGGAATGATCCTGGACCGTGACACGGCAGAGACCGGGCACCGCCGCTCGATCGATGCGGGGACGAATCTGCGCGAGCAGCAGGGGCGCATCCGTCCCGAAGCGCGGGCCGAACGACTTGGGCAGACGCCGTTCGTCGCGTGGCTGACGGGACTGCCGCGGTCGGGTAAGTCCTCGATCGCATTCGCCCTCGAGGAGCGGCTGTTCAGCCACGGCATGATGCCGACGGTTCTCGACGGCGAGACGATCCGCAGCACGATCAGCTCCGACCTCGGGTTCAGCGACACGGACCGTAAGGAGAACGTGAGACGGACCGCCGAGGTCGCGAGGCTGCTGATGGATCAGGGGCTTCAGGTGATCGTGGCGATGGTGTCGCAGTCGGAAGAGCAGCGTGAGATCGCACGGCAGGTTATCGGGAAGGCCCACTTCATCGAGATCTTCTGCGACGCGCCTCTGGAGGTTTGCGAGTCACGCGATACGGACAGACTTTATGAGCGCGCGAGAACGGGTGAGATCACGAACGTCACCGGTATCAACTACGAGTACGAACCTCCCGCGAACGCCGACCTGCGACTGTCGACAGATGAATGGAGCGTCGACGAGAGCGTGGAGCGCGTGTTGGAGCTGTTGCGAGAGCGAGGGCTCGTGGAGATGCGGAACTAGCTCGCATTTTCGGGGAGGGGCGGGCTCGCTGGCGCTCGCGGGGCGGCTGTCGCGGGGCGGGGTCTTCGCTTCGCTCGGCCGGGGCATTTATTACGGGTGTTGCAGGACGCGCTGGTGTGGCTTCTGCCGTTCGATTGCAGTGTGACTCGGTTCCGCGAGGATCGAACGACAGTGTCCTTGGCCGAAGCAAACCCGAGCAACGTCATTCATGCCCCGGCCGAGCGCCAGCGAAGGCCCTGCCCCGCGCCAGCCCGCCCCGCGAAGCCCGCAAGGGCGAGTCCGCCCCTCGTCGCTACGCGAGCGCTCGTGCGAGCAACTCTTCGTCACTCGCGGCGATGAAGCCAGGATTGCGGAGGGTGGGCTTGCCGTACCTCAGCTCGTTGCCGTCGAGTGTGCGGAGAGTGCCTCCGGCGGCATTGAGGATCGCGTGCGCGGCGGCGATGTCCCACTCCATGGTGTTGCCGCACCGGACGTAGAGGTCGGCGGAACCGTCTGCGACCAGGCAGAGCTTCAGCGCACTCCCTGCGGGGATGCGGTCGCAGCCTTCGAACCGTGCGATCACCTCTTCATCCTCCGAAGTGATGTGATCGCGGCTGATCGCGATGCGGATCACGCCATCCGTCGCACGGGCGACGCGAATCGGCTGCAACTCACCAGCACCGCGTCGCATGAAGGCCCCTCCGCCGTCGGCAATGTAGGTGATGTCGCTCGCGGGGAGATGAACGATACCCATGACAGGGCGCCCATCGCGGATGAGCGCGAGATTGACGGTGAACTCGCCGGAGTCCTTCAGGAGCTCCTTGGTCCCGTCGAGTGGATCGAGCAGCCAGAACTCGTCCGGGATCTCGCCCGGCAGAGTCTCGGACTCCTCGGAGATGATCGGCACCGAGGAAATCTGAGGGAGCTCGCGCATGACGAGATCGTGTGCGGCGTGATCCGCGGCGGTCACAGGAGATCCGTCGATCTTGGCGACCACGTGATGGTCTTTGACGGCCAGTATGGCGGCACCCGCCGCTTCGACGATGCGGAGTAGTTGCTCGTTTAGGGAGGCTTGCATACGGGGCGGAGTGTAGCAGAGGGAGGAACGGTCAACGAGGGTCGGATGGCTGTCGTGGGGTGGTGCAGCCGAGGATATTGAGAAGCCTGCGTATGCAGCGGTGCATTGCAGAGCCATTCAGTGCGGCGCCCGCCGTTCGGCGAGCGTTGGTGACGTTGCTGGATTTCTTTCGCGGGTCAGACGTATTCTTATGGATTCACGTTATCCAGAAGAACGGATTCAAGGTTTTCGGAGGTCTTCAGATATGAGCCGGCAGAGTTGTATCCGCGCGATCGCGATCATTTCCCTTCTCACACTTCCCGTGTTGGCGGCGACATTTGTCGTTCCGGATGACGAGACGTTCATCCGAAAGGCTGATGTCATCGTCACCGGCACGGTGCTCGACTCGCATGTTCAATACGAGGAGCAGGGCGACATCGAGACGGTTTACCGGATCGCGGTCGATGAGGTTCTCAAGGGACAGGCGGATTCGATCATCGAGATTCGCGAATGGGGCGGTGTGGTCGGCGATCGCTTCATGGTGATGAGCGGTGCACCGCAGTACGAGATCGGAAAGCGTTACCTCATCTTCATGACTCCGTTCCGCGATGGTCGGCTCACGACTCTCGATCTTGCCCTCGGCCAGTTCAGGTTCATAAATCATCAGGGGCAGCAGGTGCTCGAGAGGGATCGGGACGAAATTCTCGATCTGTCGGGCCGGGGATTGCCGATGGTGCGTCCGCCGAAGAATTTCATCGAGACGATTCGTCAGCAGGTGAAACGTGACGGTGCATTCTCCGCCCAGAGCAACGTGGCAATCTCACCGCAGGCCAACGATCTCGATACAGCATCAGCCGCCGCGGCCGGTGCCAGCGCGTGGAGTGGCGGCACCACGGTGAATTATTCGGTCAGTGGCACGCCCGCCACGGGTGACACGAAGAATCTCACTGATGGTCAGGAGCGGATCATCATCGACGACCCTCACGGGGACATCGGGGGGACTTTCGGCGGCTCTGGCGTCGTCGCGACCGCATTCTTCGGCGGAAATATTCTGGCTGACCGCGTAAACATAGACGAATCCGACATCGTGGTTCAGGATGGAGTCTCCTCGTCCACACTCAGTCAAAGCAACTACAACAGCACGATGACCCATGAGATGGGGCATACACTCGGTTTCCGCCACTCGAACCAGAACAAGTTCAGCGAATCGGGGACGAGTTGCAGCGCCCCCCTCCCATGCTCTTCGAGCGCCATCATGAACTCGTCGGTCATCAACGGCCTCAACGGCAATCTTCAGTCCTGGGATAGCGCGGCGGTAAACAGCAGCTACGGCAGTTCGCCCGATCCTGATTATCAGATCATCAACGCTGGTCAGAACAAGCCCTGGTATCGCAGCAGCCCGAGCGCTTCCTGGCGGATCACGGCGCAAGAAGAACCGTGCTCCGGTCCCACCATCACGCAGCAGCCTTCCGCAACTCCGTCGAGTATCACGTCCGGGCAGTCGTCCACACTCTCGGTCACAGCGACGGCGGGTACGGGCTCGCTCTCGTACAAGTGGTACCGAACTCCTGTCGGACAGACCAGCAACCAGGTCGGAACCGGCTCTTCGATTCAGGTCTCGCCGACGACCTCCAACTCGTACTGGGTGCGCGTGACCGATGGCTGCTCGAGCGTGGACAGCAATGCCGTGATGGTGACGGTTCAGCAGGGGTGCGGCGGACCAGGCCTCGCGACGCCCGTGGCGAATCCTTCCGTCATCAATTCCGGTGGATCGAGCACGCTGTCGATCGCGGCCTCCGCGAGTGAGGGACCGCTCTCGTACCAGTGGTACATCGGAAGCAGCGGTCAGACGGGCAATCCGATCGGTGGGGCAACGGGCTCATCGACTGTCGTGAGTCCTGCCACAACGACGAGCTACTGGGTCCGCGTTACAGATCAATGCAACGGCGGCACCTCCAAGAACAGCAGTACCGTGACGGTCACGATATGTGTTCCGCCAACGATCACGGAACAGCCACCGGACAGGAGCGTCGAATCGGGGAACAGTGTCACACTCTCCACGGCCGCCAGCGGTACCAGCCCGACCATCCGCTGGTACCGAGGCACTGTCGGCAATACGTCGAATCTCATTGCGACGAGCTCGTCGGTCAATGTCTCGCCGACGACCAATACGCAGTACTGGGCACGCGCCTCCAACTCCTGCGGTCAGGACGATACGCGTCAGGTAACGGTCACCGTCGTCGGTGGGTGCGTCGCGCCGCAGATCACGCAGCAGCCTCAGCAGAAGACGATCGACGCCGGACAGACTGCGACGCTCACGGTGAGCGCCACGGGAACTTCTCTGGCGTATCAGTGGTACGAGGTTCAGGGCGGAGGCACGACCTTCGTTCCGATCTCGGGCGCGAACTCGTCGAGTTACACGACGCCTCCGCTGTCGTCGACGAAGGCGTATCTCGTCCAGGTCACCAACGGTTGCGGTCTCGCCAACAGCAATCAGGTTCAGGTTGTCGTGGGCCAGTGCGTGGCACCGCAGATCACGCAGCAGCCTCAGCAGAAGACGATACAGCCCGGCCAGACTGCGACGCTGACAGTCGTCGTGACGGGTACGGGTTTGTCGTACCAATGGTACGAGGTCCAGGGCGGAGGCACGACGTTCGTTCCGATTCCGGGTGCGAATGCGGCGTCCTACAAGACGCCGGCGCTGTCGTCGACGAAGGCGTATCTCGTCCAGGTCACGAACAATTGCGGGCTGGTCAACAGCAATCAGGTGCTGGTGATCGTCAGCCAGTGCACCGGTCCAACGATCACGACACAGCCGCGGAGCGTATCGGCCGCCGGCGGATCGCGCGTCGTGCTGAGTGTCACCGCCACCGGAACGGCTCCTCTCACGTACAAGTGGTTCGAAGGAAAGAGTGGTTTGCCGTCAATCCCGATCGCGGGCGCCAACGCGTCGACGCTCGTGATCCCGGCCGCGAAGGAGTCGAGCTACTGGGTGAAGGTGTCGAATGATTGCGGCGAGATCAACAGCGCAACCGCGTTCGTGTCGGTGGAGGTATCCAGACGGAGAAGCGTCAGGCGGCCGTAGACCGCTGTGTCGTCGGCTGCTGCGAACGCAGGTCATCCTGAGCGCCAGCGAAGGATCGCGTAAGGCATGACTGTCTCGTATTTACTCGGATCGGTTTTTGCTGCGATCTCCGGCATGACCGAAAGGAGCTCATGATGGCGGAGCGGACGACGATTCTGAAGGGTGCGCTGGCGGGGGCCATTGCCGGGGCAGTGGGAACCTTCATCATGAACTACGCGCACCAGGCGTGGAGCCGCATCGAGGAGTACGTACCGCTCCGGGAGGATGACGATCAGCAGAGCGAGTCGGGAGAGCAGGATGACTCGGAGGAGCCGGCGACCACGAAGGCGGCCGACGTACTCATCGACGCGATCTTCGACTACGAGCTCGATGATGACGAGAAGGCAGTGGCTGGACAGGTGATGCACTGGACGATGGGGATCGGAAGTGGAGCGGCCTACGGGATGATCACGGCCGCCGTGCCGATCGCAGGAACGGGATATGGGATACCGTTCGGCGCCGCGCTGTGGGCGATCGCCGATGAGATTGCCGTGCCCCTCGCGGGTCTGTCGGATCCGCCGCGCGAGATTCCGGCCTCGACGCACGCGGAAGCGCTCTTTGCACACCTGATCTACGGCGCGGTCACGGATCTGACGCGGCGCGCGATCGTGGGACTCGTGGACTAGCCCGCATTTCTCACCAGCCTTCTACTGCGGCGACGGATAGCGGCGCGGCTGCTGCGTTGCGCTCGATTCGGCTCCTCGACATAGTGTCGACTATGCCTGCGGGGCCGAACCTTCGCGCGCCTTGCATCCGCACCACTCTCCGCCGCCTCGCTACGATATCTGGTGAGAAATGCGGGCTAGCTCTCCGCGCACTTCGCTACGTCATCCTGAGCCGCCGGATCCCGCAAAGCGGGAGGAGGACGGCCGAAGGATCGCGTGGAACCTGCAGGCCCGAAGTTCGGCTCGAGTCAGGACGTACCCGATCCTTCGCCTCCCTCAGTGTTCCTTCTGCATGGCGCCGAATATGGAGATGAGGGAGACTCCCCCGAGCACGAGAACGACGCCGGTCCACTGGATGGGGGAGAGATGCTCGGAGAAGATGATCCAGCCCCACAGGACGGTCAGCATCGGCTGGATCAGGAGCACGACCGACGTTTCGAGCGCCGGGAGCCGGGGAAGTGATGCCGAGATCATGAGCCATCCGAGGCACTGAGCGACCAGAGCGAGGGCGATGAGCCATCCGTGCTGCGGCCATTGCCATGCAAGAGAGAAGTGCGGATCGGTCACGGCGAACAGAAGAGAACCGGCAGTCGCTCCGATCGTGGCGTCGAGAAGTGGTCCGACGGAGGGTGCGAGGGCGCGACGGTTCGAGTTGCGGAACAGGAGAAGAAATCCGGCGTAGGTGACGCCTGTCAGTACGCCGTAGATCACGCCCATCGCCGGATCGGCACCGTATGCGTCCATCCGGCCGAGCCCGGAGATGAGAACCACTCCACCGAACATGATGGGGACGACAAAGAGGGCAGTGCGAGAGGGTCTTTCCTTCAGCACGAGCCATCCGACGATCCCGACGAATGCGACCTGGGTGTTGCCGAGGACGGTGGCCAGTCCGGCGCCGATCAGATTGATCGCGCGATGCCAGAACGTGAAGTCGAGCGCGAGCACGACACCGGCGACGACGGCGAGGATCCGCTCGCGGCGCGTCCGATGATCGCGTTGCCGGATTGCGAGCCAGCCTGCAAGGAGGACCGGCAGAGCGTACGCAGCGCGAAAGAACGCAGCGGTCGATGGCGAGACGCCGGCCTGCCGCACGAAGATTGCGGAGAAGGAAATCGCGACGGTACCGAGAAGGATGATGAGACGAGGCATGGATTTGAACGATGAACGATGAAAGATGAACGATGAACGATGAACGACAAAAAAGGCAACGATGAACGATGAACGATGAACGATGAACGACAAAAAAGGCAACGATGAATGATGAACGATGAATTGCGGGGAGGGGCGACTGCTACTGGGCGAGTGTACGTTGTGGTGCTCGAGTTGTGAAACGCTTTCCTGATCGTGCCTGATCCGCTGTCTCTGGTCAATCGCTGCCTTTTGCTCTTTCGTTCACCGTTCATCGTTCATCGTTCATCGTTGGTCATTCATCGTTCATCGTTCAGCGTTCATCGTTTCTCCGGCACGCTTCGTTCATTATAATCGCTGCATGAAATGTCCTGGTCATGGAGCGGAGCTCGAGAAGATTGAAGTTCATGGTGCCGAAGTCGATCGGTGCCCCGTCGGGGGTGGGATGTATCTCGACCGGGGCGAGCTCGACAAGATCGCGGAGCCGCACTCGGGGGATCTGGAGTTCTCCACCGTCGATCTCGACTCGTTCGAGCATGATGACGACCAGGGAATCATCGAGTGTCCGGCCGATCCCGGCACACCGATGAAAAAGGTCGAGTTCAATATCTACACGAACGTCATCCTCGACTACTGTGAAACGTGCCGCGGCTTCTGGGTCCAGGCAGCCGAGCTTGCCCGGATCAACGACATCGTTCATGACCTGGATGAGGCGGAGAGGGAAGTTTCAGACCCACCAATGGTATGGTTCAGCAAGTTTCTGTGGGGCCTTCCTTTTCCGAAATGAGGCGCGATGACTCGCGAACTGAAGACTGAATCCGACCGCGTTCGCCGAAGTGAGATTCTCGATCTGAAGTTCGAGCGTGACGCCCTCGCCGCCGTACTCGATTACTTCCCGATCGGGATCGTGGTTCTCGACGACGAGCTTCAGCCCGTGCAGATGAACCGGCTGGCTCGCGAGCTGCTCGATCGCGTGCCGCCTGCGTCCAGGGAATCGAGTCCGGATGGGCCCTCGATGCCCCAGCTCATGGGGATCATCGGTGATCTGATGGAGCAGCAATCGGACAAACCGGTTAGCTTTCATCGGATCGCCGGCACGAAAAGACCTCTCAAGCAGGCGTACGAGATGTTGCTCGTGTCGCTCAACGATCAGCCGCGGGATCGAACGCCGACCGTCATCTTTCTCTGCGATCCGAAGCAGACGGGTGTGGCAGACGTCGAGATTCTGCAGGAAACCTATGGGCTGACGAGGAGCGAAGCCGTCGTTGCCTCGATGATTGTCGATGGACACTCGATCGAGGACATTGCCGACGAGCTCGGCGTCGAAACGAGCACCGCCCGATCCCACCTCAAGAGGGTGTTCAACAAGACCGAGACGCATCGTCAGTCCGATCTCGTCCGTTTGCTGATGCAGGGTCTTTCACGTCTTTCCGGTCATTCGCACCTGAATCGGGTGTAGAGAAACTTCAACGATTTGGCACAAAAGCTGTTGCGTGCGATTGAAATTGAGAGGACTTTCCGTTCTTCCTCCCCCAAATGAAGGATGCGCGGTGTGAGGTCGATCCGACATACTTGGTGTGTCAGGCATGGGCGACGACCAGGACAGATCCCAGTTCCGAACGACTTCCGATTGGATGCGGAAGGAGGAGCTTCTCAAGATCAGGTTCGAGCGGGAGGCCCTCGCTTCGGTTCTCGACTACTTTCCCGTCGGGGTCGTGGTGCTGGATCCTGAAGGGAACGAACGACATCGCAATCACGCGGCCCGCGTGCTCCTCGGTGACCTCGAAGAGGAAATCGACGAGAGGGGACAAACCGAAAGCGCGGAGGATCTCAAAGATGTTCTCCAGCAGATTCTTCAGAACTCCGCGGAGATCGATCTCTCCTTTCATTCGCTGAGCTTCGACAGGACGACCATCCGGGGAGCTTTCCAGATGTTGAAGGTGTCGCTGAGCGAGAATTCTCATGCACCCGATGCCGGAGCCGTAATCTTTCTGACGCAGCCTCATCAGGAGCGTGAAGCGAGTCCGGAAATGCTCGCGCGAATCTATGATCTGACCCCGGCGGCGGCCGCGGTCGCCGCGCTGCTCATTGCCGGACTCTCGACTGATGAGATCGCTGAAGAGTTGCAGATCGAGGTGACGACCGTGAGAAGTCATCTGCGGCAGTTGTTCGACCGCACCGGTACGAGCCGGCAGGCGGAGCTCGTCCGCCGCCTTCTGCTGGGAGTCTCCGCGCTCAACCTGAATCCGGTCTCCCCGAGCGGGTAGAAAGCCGGCAGGCGTCATCCTGAGCCGCCGGAGCGCAGCGCAGGCCTGCCCTGAGCGAAGCCGAAGGGACGGTCGAAGGATCGCGTAAGGCCCGACTGTCAGGGCGGAAAGAACGCGACAGTCAGGACGCACCCGATCCTTCGCTGCGCTCAGGATGACACGGTTACGACTTACCGGCCGCGGGCTCGTCCCCATCGGGATGAACGAACTGCTTGTAGTGATCGAACCGTTCCAGGATCAGCTCGACATACGTGACTGGCTCGAGGCCGCGGACGAACCCGTACTTCACGACGGGATCGTTGTAATACTTCTTCTTCGATAGCTGGAGGAGCCAGTACGAAACGTCCTCCCACGAGTCCGGATTGTCACCGTTCTTCTCCGCGAGTCGCTGGGCGTCCAGGATATGTCCACGCCCGGCATTGTATGAGGCGAAGACGAACTTGCGCCGCTCCTCTTCATTCGCGATCTCGTCGCTCCACATCTTTTCGAGCTTCTTGAGATAACGGACGCCGCCGGCAACATTCTGTGAGGATCGTTCGAGTTGCGCGTGCCGACCTCTCGAGCGGTTGCGGGCATGAGCTGCATCAGTCCCTCGGCGCCCGCCCATGAACGTGCAGCCGGATCGAATCGCGACTCCTGAAAGGACTGGGAAGCGAGAAGGCGCCAGTCCCAGCCGAGGCTCTCTGATTGCTGTTTGAATAGCTCGTCGTATTCGGAGAGACGACCGGTTTCCGAGGTGAGATACTCGTCGTCGACGCGCTCGCGATAGTTTTCGCGTTCCTTGAAGTATTTGTTGTAGAGCTCATCGAAGAGCTGCTCGTTGTCTGGATCGTCGATCCATTCGTTCAATTTCTGCGAGCAGCACGGGAGCATTCTGCCGGACAGCCCAGACGACGTGCTGCGGAGGGCCGATTGCGGGGTCGATCTTCGAGATTGGTGAAGTATTCATCGTTCAGCTCCGCAACGTTCCGAGGCGACACAGTCAGGCGGATTTCTCCTTTTGCGACGCGCCGGATGAGTGGTTCGACCGAGGCAATATCCTCGACCTCGACGATCTCGATATCGCCCGTGATCTGCTCCTCCAGTTCGAGGAGCCGCTCTCTGTAAGGAGACTGATGAACCACATGCACCGTAGTTCCGCCGAGCTCTGCAGGCTTTTGAATCAATTTCGCATCCACCTCCACCGAGTCGGAGGACTCGGGAATCTCGAGCGCATCGTCGATCTGCTCGGGAAGGGGAATCGTCGATGGAGGGCCATTGCGCTGGATGAGAGCGGGCCTCGTCTGGTAGAGCGGATCGGTGAACGCCACGACCTTCTCATCCACCACCGTCTCCAGCAGCCTTGCCGCTGCAACGTCGGCGTTCCCCTTGTTCAGTTCAGGCCAGAGCTCGTCCCGGTCCCGGATCACAGTGACATTCAGCTCCAGATCGTGATCTTTCGCGAATGCCTTGAGCAGTTCGTACTCGTATCCCATCGGCTCTCCCCGGTAGATGAAGTAGCCGGTGGAGTTGTAGGTGACGAGCGCGTTGAGCGTTCCTCCTTCGAGAATCTGATCCAGGTCTCTGGTGACTGGAGGAGGAGCTTTTTCGGTTTCGAGCTCGTTGCCGCACGAGATTGGGAGAAGGGAAAGAACGATCGCGAGAGTTGGAACGAGAAAGCGTTGAATCATCACGTCTCGATAAGGCTGCAGGATATGTTCCGGATGGTGGCCGTCGCCCTCCCGGCGCACCGAGAAATTCGTGTCATCCTGAGCGAAGCGAAGGATCGGTTGCGTCCTGACTGTCGCGTACTTTCCGGGCTGACAGTCGGGCCGTACGCGATCCTTCGACCGTCCCTCCGCTGCGCTCCGGCGGCTCAGGATGACATCGTTCAGGGGCGGTAGAGGCCGACGGAGGAGCCGACCCAGGTGAAGTCCTTGTTGAAGTCGACTCCGAGCATCTTGCCGCGGGAGAGGCGGACGAGATTCTCTGCAAGGATCAGCTTGTCCCCATCGTCGGGACGGA
The DNA here is from genome assembly GCA_963829355.1 of uncultured Acidobacteriota bacterium. Classification (GTDB taxonomy): domain Bacteria; phylum Acidobacteriota; class Thermoanaerobaculia; order Gp7-AA8; family JAHWKK01; genus CAWHHZ01. The sequence continues at coordinate 266,256 of CAWHHZ010000008.1, read as the reverse complement.
GATACATCATGCGGACTTCCGCCTTCACGCCTCCACCGTCGGCAGCCTCGAGCGCGGGTGCGTAGACAGACCTTTCGCTGGAGGCACCAGAGCGGCCGGTCGTCCACGGCGATTCGCATCGATGTCGGCAGGCGTGGGATCGATCTTCACCCCGCCGCCCGCGAACGAGAAGAGCGGCTTGAGAACCCAGCCCTCCGTCAGATCGTCCGGAACGTGATCGATCGAAGAGAGATCGACCGACTCCGGAATGGTCGGATGGTCGAGGAACATGACGGCGTACTTCGACCAGATCCAGTACCAGTTCGGATGAGGGACCCATTCGACGTCGAGGTCGTCCGAGAACTCGAACGGCAGCATCGCCTTCTTCTGCATCAGCTCATCGGGGATGGCCCGGTTGTGAATACGGAGTATGCGCCGGAGCGATCCGTCGTGATCTTTCCGGAAGAGCTTGCGCCCATCGCGGACCAGATCCTCGATTCCCACGGTCTCGACGCCGAGGAGCTTCCGGGTCGCGGCGAAATCACATCTGGTTTTCTGTGTCTCCGGACGGATATCGACCAGTGCGACGTCCTCTGGTCCGTGATCACCGAGCATTGTTCGCCGCAGCAGATCGATGAACGATTCGCGATCCAGTCCGGAGAACCAGCACGACCAGTCGCCCCCCATGCCGTTTCGCTCGAGAGTCTCGTTCCATGCATCACGCTGCAGAACCTCGAATGCGTTGAGTGAAGGAAATCCCTGCAGCTCGATCAGTCTCGGGACGAGACGGCCATCCTCATCCGCGACTACGGCGAAGTCGACTGTCGCCATCCGCGGGAGGGAATCGAGATTGGGGACCCGCCACGCGGGAGGCACGACACTCGAGAGCTTCGCCGTCATCGCGGCGTTGGAGAGTTGATCGATGATCTGGTCGGAGGCCTGGACGAGCTGTTCCCTCAGATCACTGCTGAGAAAGAATGGCGTCTCGGCGAGCCGGAACTCGACCGGCTCTCCCACCATCGATTCGAGGGTTCGACGGTAGTCGTCGTACATCTCCTGAGAGAATCGACGATTGAACTCCTGTCGGATCGCGCGATCCATTGGTCAGCTCACGCGCGCATTCTGTCCGAGTCGGGCGAGCATCGCCTTGCGGACATAGAATTGGATCGGGTCGAGCAGGGTGTAGCGGGAGGTGCGTCGCATTCGCTCGTCCGTATCGGGCTCGCTCCAGAACTGACGCAGGAAGTTTCCCCGTTCCAGATGCCACGCCTCATCGACCTCACCCTTCTCCAGTTTCTCGTCGAGGACCTCCTCCATGTGGTGGAGATCGACGACTTCCGGATGATGATTCGCACCGAGGATCCGCGGCATGACGCCGTTTGAGTCGCGGGCGAGCTCGACCATCGTCATCGCCGGAGTGCCACCGTTTGCCGGGCCCTGCTCCGTGGCGAGGATCGCGGCCCCTGCGGGCAATCGGCCGTTCGCGACCAGGTCGAAGAGGCGGCTGTCGAGAACACGAAAGTTTGGTGAATCGACGAGCTCGTCAGCGAACCGGGCGAACCACGGATGCTCGAGTGCCGCCTCGGTCAGGCGGTATGCGACGATGCCCTGGCTCTTGCCTTTGGTGGCGTCGCGGAGCACAGGGTCGGCGATTCCGGCCCATCGGCAGATGAGACCGAACGAGTGGCAGAAGCCGATCAGTGCCATTCGGTCGTCGGCCAGGATACGGTCGAAAAGCTCGAACAGCGGCTTTTCCCAGTCGGTGGTCTCACAGATACCTTCGCACCATTCTTCCACGCCGGTGTTCTGTCGTGGATCGAGGTGCCCCGGCCCGCCAGTGCCGATGAAGAGCGTGAATCGTTCCGGATCGAGAGCAGGGAAATCGCTGGAGCGTCTGACGTCGATCGAGAGCACACGGACGCGGAGGCCGAGCTCCTTCTCGAGAGGACGAGCGCTCTCGTGAATGGCGTGGACGAGCGAATCGTGCCCGAGGTTCGCGAGGCCGTGATTCATGTCGAGCAGAACGACATCGATGATCTCGTCATCGGGAGCAGGCAAGTCGGCGGGAGTGCTGATGCTCGTGTAACGGAACATTTCGAAATCTACTGATTTGTGTGTCGCAGGCTCTTGCATGATCTCCTGGTTCTCAGCTCGCCGGAATGACCGGCACCCCGTGTGATGTCTCTTCGATGATGTAATCCACGACCGCCTTGAGATCGCCAGTTTCCTGCCAGACCTTCAACTGCCGGTCCGCGCCAGTCCCCCGCTCCATGATGGTATGGGCGTACTCGATCTCTTCGCGGCAGCCGAGCTCCTCGGCGGAATCCATCACGAGCTCGAGGAGCTCCTCGATCAGTTGTCTGGTTGGAATCTGTTCGGTGATGCCGAAGTCGATCAGCTTGTCGTCGAGGCCGTAACGCGCCGCGCGTGTCTTGTTCTCCATGATCAGCGATCGCCGGTAGAGGCGCCAGCTCATGTTCTTCGTATGGAGTTTCCAGAGCGTGTGAGTGAGCGCCTGGAAGAGCGCGGCGAAGCAGATCGTCTCCTCGACCCGCATCGGAACGTCGCAGATCCGGTACTCGATCGTCGGGAAGTTCGGATGGATACGGAGGTCCCACCAGATCTTCTTCGGGGTATCGATGCAGTCGGCCTGCACCAGTAGGTTGATCAGCTCGTCGTACTCGCCCCAGGATCTGAACGGGTCCGGGATGCCGGTACGCGGAAAGCGCTCGAACACTTTCGTGCGGTAGCTCTTCCACCCCGTTTCGCGTCCGCACCAGAATGGCGAGTTCACCGAGAGTGCGAGGATGTGCGGGAGAAAGTAGCGCGCCTGATTCAGGATGTGCACACGCTGTTCGTTGTCTTCGACCGCGACGTGGACGTGTAGTCCGAAGATCAGGTTCGCTCTTGCGATCATCCCGAGATCGGACACGATCTTCATGTACCGCGGTGCGTCGACGATCGGAACTTCCGACCAATGCGTGAACGGGTGAGTTCCGGCCGCTGCCACGCAGAGATCGTTCTCCTTGCAGAGCCGCAGGATCTCGCCACGCAATCTGGTGACCTCACGGCGCGCCTCACCGATGTCGGCGCAGATCGGCGTTCCGACCTCGATGACGGAGTCGTGCATCTCGCGCTTGATTTCGTCTCCGAGCCGGTCTGCTCCGGTCGCGAACATCTCCTGGATGTGCGAGCGCAGGGAGCGTGTCTCCGGGTCGACGACCTGGAACTCTTCTTCGATTCCGAGGGTGAATGAGGGGCGAATCATTTCGAGCGCTTCCTCGGAGCAGGCTTCTTCGAACCGCTCCCTCTGGTCGTCTTCTTCGTCCCGCTCCCGGCCTGCCTGGTGCGCGACGGGCGCATGAGCGAGGGCCAGCTTCCGGTCGCTTCGAAGGGGGGAGGGTTGAGCGCCTTGTCGATGACGACGTCGGCCGTGGTCTCGATCACCCAGCGATAGTTGTCGTCACCAACCGAGAACGGGTCGGCGTCGGGAGCCGGGTTCATGAAGTCGATGGCGTAGGGGATGCCGTCGCGGACCGCGAGCTCGACGGTGTTCATGTCGTAGCCGAGGGCCTCGCAGAGGGCGATTGCATCGCGCTCGACCTTCTTCCAGAGCGGGCTGTCTGAAGAAGTGGTGTTGCGGACGTAGCGCTCGTGGAACGGCTTGCGTGGGTCGTACGGCATGATGCGAACGTGCTTGCGGCCGATCACGTAGCAGCGGAAGTACTCGGTGAAGTCGATCGACTCCTGGGCCATCATGCACAGGTCGCGTGTGCGGTCGTAAGCGGCGAAGAACTCTTCCTCGTTTTCACACTTGTAGACGTCCCGCCATCCACCGCCGTTTGCATCTTTCAGATAGATCGGAAATCCGAGCTCCCGGAACATGTCATCCCAGTTGACGAATCGAAGATTGCGGAACGACGTGGCCTGCGTGTTGGCGGGATGCTCCTTGTGCGGGAGAAGGAATGTCTTCGGTACGGCCACACCGGCGGCCTTCGCGATCAGATTGTCGATGAACTTGTCGTCCGCCGACCACCAGAAGGGATTGTTGATGACGGTCGTGCCGCTGGCGGCCGCGCACTTGACGAACGTGCGGTAGAACGGGACATCGTGACTGATCCGGTCGACGATCAGATCGTAATCGGTGACGGGTTCGTCGCGAATCTCGCCGACTTCGACCTTCGTCGCCTCGACTCTCCCTTCGCTGCGGTGGCCGATCGCTTCCATGAGAGCCCACGGAAAGTTGTCTTCCATACCGAAAAGAATCCCAACGCGCTTCGCCTTCATCCCGGAGCCGCCTCTCTCTTTCCCCGGCTGCCCGGGGCGTGGTGCCATGATTGGTGGAGCTATCGTAGTAGAATCGCCGGACCGGATACAACGAAGAGGGGTGGAATTGAAGCGAGATCATGTTCAGTGGGACAGCCCGCGGCTCGGCAGGCGAATGGAGTTCCTGTGGTTCGGGCACTGGGGCCGCCCCGTCCTTCTTTTTCCAACTTCTGCGGGGCGATTCTGGGAGAACGAAGACTTTCATCTGGTCGACTCGATCGCCGACAAGATCGAAGCCGGCGAGGTGCAGGCGATCTGCGTCGACACGGTCAATGACGAGAGCTGGTACAACCGGGGAGCGCATCCCTATTACCGGATCCGTCGGCACGAGCAGTACGACGCGTACCTGCGGCACGAGTTGATGCCGTATGTGACGAACCGGGCGGGGCGCGATGATGTGATCGTGTATGGGGCGAGCTTCGGTGCATACCATGCTGCGAACCTCGCCACGCGCTATCCCGATGTGATCTCGCGCGCGATTCTTTTCTCCGGTATCTACGACACGCACTCGTTTCTCGATGGCTACTGGGACGACGGCTGCTACTTTCACACTCCGGCGGCTGCCATCCCGAATATGGATCGTGAGAATGCCGGACGGCTCGCGTCAGTCGAGTGGATCATCGCCACTGGCGAGCACGATCATCTCGCCGACCGTAACCGCTGGTTTTCCGAGATGCTGTGGGGCAAGGGCATTCCGAACCATCTCGAGATCTGGCCCGGCCAGTTCGGTCACGACTGGCCGTGGTGGAGAGAGCATCTGAGACGCTTCGTGTAGTCATCCTTCGCCGCTGCTCTGAGAATGCCCCCCGGGTTGTCATCCTGAGCCGCCGGAGCGCAGCGGAGGACGGTCGAAGGATCGCGTACGGCCCGACTGTCAGGACGGAAAGTACGCGACAGTCAGGACGTACCCGATCCTTCGCTGCGCTCAGAGGCTGTGAAAGAATCCAGCGTACCCTGCGTTACGGGCGCGGCGACGTCGAGCGCGCGGAGCAGCGACGCAGCGATGTGGTTCATCGGAAAGGAGCTGCGACAACGCGATCGGCGACGCCCCGCCCGTAACCCTTTGGGCTGGTCGGTGGTTACGGCCCGATCTCCGCGTCACTCGTCGTCACCGAGGAACCACCGCGACTCCTCCTCGTTCCTTGAGCTCGAACCGTAAGCACCACCAGCGCAGGGCACACTGGATTTTTTCACAGCCTCTCAGGATGACAGGATTTTATGGAGTGGTGTCCCCGCAGCTCGCTTTATTCTTACGCTCCTTTCACGTACTGTTTGCGGCGGATAATGACGCTCTAACCTCTGACTTCTGACCCGGAGAACCGATGTCGATCATCAAGGAATTCAAGATTTTTGCTCTTCGCGGCAATGTCGTGGACATGGCGGTCGGAATCATCATCGGTGGCGCGTTCGGGACGATTGCCAAATCTCTCGTGACGGACATCGTGATGCCGCCGATCGGACTGATGACCGGCGAGGTAGCATTCGCGGACAAGTTCCTTCTCCTCAGGCAGGGGGAGCCGGCGGGGCCGTACCTCACGCTGGCGGATGCGCAGGCTGCCGGCGCGGTCACGATGAACTGGGGAGTGTTCGTCAACAACGTCGTCACGTTTCTCATCGTTGCGGTGGCCGTATTCTTTTTGATTCGTGCGATCAATCGACTCAATCGGAAGGAGGATCCGCTTCCCGAGGATCCGACGACGAAAGTCTGCGATTTCTGCCGCACGGAAATACCGATCAAGGCGAGTCGCTGCCCGCATTGCACATCCGAGCTGGCGGCGTGAGGTGAGGTGAAGAAAGTGGAAGGACACGAGAGGCGGCGCGCACGAAGGATCCCGATGGAACTGAGGATCGAGTTCGACAGCGGCTCCGGTCTCAGCCGGGACGTCAGCGGGCTCGGCGTCTACTTCGAGACGGCCAGCGCCGATTTTCAGGCGGGCGATCAGATTTCTTTCTCGATGGTGATCCCCGAAGCCGTCAACATCGACTGCAGGGGTGAGGTCATCCGGGTGGACGAGCTGAGGCCCGGGAACTTCGGGGTCGCGTGTACGATCGACACATTTGATGTTGCGGAAGATCCTTCCGACATCGAATCCGCTCACATTGTGATTCGAGAGCTCAAGCGGCATCATTAGAGGCGCCGGAGTATGTGTCTATGAAAGTCGAGAATCCAGTCAGGGTCGAGCACCGATACCGCCAGGAGCTTCGTGGAACGGCTGATGAAGTGTTTGCGCTTCTCTGTCCGGTCCGCGAGACCGAATGGGTGGCAGGATGGGACCCTCTCGTCGTGTGGAGCCGGACCGGAGTCGCGGAGAAAGACTGTATCTTTGTAACGCCTCACGAGTCCGGACGAAAGGCGGTCTGGATCTACGACCACTTCGATTCAGAATCGCGGCAGCTGGGACTGATCAAGGTCGTGCCGGACTCACTGCTCACTCGTGTACGGATCGAGGTGGCAGATGCGGGGGAGGGTCAGAGCGTCGCCGAGATCTCCTATACGCACACGGCCCTCACCAGTGACGGCCAGAGGCTCCTCGAGTCGCTCTCCTCGGAGCAATGGCAGAAGTTCATGGAGCGGTGGGAGAGCGCGATGAATCATTTTCTCGACACGGGTGAGAAGCTCGAGAGCTCTGAGTGAAGCAGGGGCTCCACTGAAGCGTCGGTCTCGAGCTCCGGTTCAACAAAATAATTGATTCCCGAGTCGTGCACAGTAGAATTTCCAGATATGCGACGTTTACTGTGTACGATCCCGCTGCTTCTTCTCAGCCTGAACGCCTACCCGCAGGAGCTGCGGCATACTCACAGCGAAGCGTTCCGCAGGCCGGCCCTCGATGTGGCGATCGACGACGAAATGGTCTGGATTGCGGATGGATATGGTGTCACCGTGGCGACGCGGGAGACTCCGCCAGCGCTCGTCAGCTCCCGCGCGTTTCCCGGCGACACGTCCCACGTCGTGATCGATGGTGGGGACGCCTGGATCGTGAGCGGCACCACCCTTTTTCGTGCCTCTTGGGACGGGAAGACGATCGTCCTGAAGAGCAGCCGGGAACTGGGTGAGACAGTGTTCGACATCGTCGCGTCCCGCGGCTTTCTCTATCTCGCAACACGGAGCGGTGTCGTGCAGATCGACACGGCGATCGAAGGGAGTCGCACCGTCCTCAACACGACCGCCGGGCTGGCGATCTCACTCGCGACGGACGGTTCTACTCTGCTTGCGGCCGACGGTGACAATACGGTCGAGGTCTATACGATCGAGTTTCCCGTGCTCCCCCAGAAGATCGGTGTCGCGGAGCACTCCATTGCCGGAGCGAACCGCGTGTATGACGTCAGCGGGAATCTGCTCGTCTCCAACGGGCGGGAGAGCCAGTTGTTCGGTAGCCTGCGCCCCCCGTTCACGAGCCTCGGAACTTTGTCATTCGGGGCATCGACGGCGGCGGTGTCATCGCCGGGGATCGTGTTTGCGGCCGGTCTCGACACGACGGTCAGGACGATCGACCTGCGCCTGTCTGCCGGACGCCCAGCCATTCTCTTCGAGGACCGCATCCCTCCATCGGGAGGAACGATCAACCGGATCTCACGCATCCGCTCGGACGGGAACCGCGTGTACGTCGCCGCCGGCGACCTCGGTCTGCAGACTTACGACATCGTTGATTTCGGAGTGCCCTTTCCCGTCGTGCGATCCTTCGTGGATCGTGCCGACTCGGTGGTGGACCTCGGAACGGGCCAGATCGTGGCGGCGCGCCGGGACGGGCCGCCCCGTCTCTACAGCATTGACCAATCGGGTGCCCTCCGGGAAGTCACGCGCTGGCAGGACCAGGCAGGGGTGACCCTGCTCGACCACTGGAACGAGGTGACCATCGTCGCACAGGCGGGAACGGTGCGTCTCGTCCGGCCGAGTGCTTCAGTCGTCGGCCAGTTCTCATTCGGCGCAGCAGTTTCCACGGCGGTCGTCGTTGGGGACCAGTTGTGGCTCACGCTTGCCGATCGCACACTGTGGAAAGTTGCTCTGACTGGCGGTGCGCCGGAGAAGATCCAGATCGCGGGAGCCAATCCTTCGTGGCTGGCCAGGGGCGCCGGGAGAATCGTGCTCGGCAGCCTCAACGATGACGGCACCACCACGCTTCACCAGATCGATCCAGCGAATCCAGCAGCGTCACCGTCCATGACGATTCCCGGACTCGCGACGAGCGGCGGCGGGGTCAATGCGGCGGCCGTCGCGGTCGCGACGTTCAGGGGGTTGAGCATTCTGAACATCACGACCGCGACCGAACGCGTCTACGCTCTGGGTGAGGGGATGGTGCCGCGCTCGATCGAAATGACGAGCGACGAGGTGATCATTCTCGGCTCTGAAAAGCTTCATCGGCGTGCGGTGTCCGACGGCTCGCTGATCGCCGAGGTCACATTGCTCTCTTCGGGGCTGTCGGTCAGCGCGGAGGAGGGCTCGGGAAAGGTTGCGGTGGGGGCGGCGGAGGGCGTGTATCTCCTCGATCTCCAGACCGATGCTGTGCAGCCGGTCCGGCTCGAAAGGTTGCGGAAGCCTCTTTTCTTCGAGGATATCGTGGGCAGCGATGGTCACGTTCATCTTGTCGAGGGGGAGACGATCCATTCGGGGATCCTGCAGAACCAGTCTCTGACTGGACTGTCAGCAACGACGGCCTTTGCGACGGACCTGCTGGACGTCACCGCCACGCCGGACGGTTTCTGCGGACTCGATAGTGTCGGTCATCTCGACTGCTTCGACTCGGCAGGACGTGCGACAGGAGGGGGCGACATCGCGGCGCTCGATGACGCCACGTTCCTCTCGGTTCACGCGGCACACGATACCGTTCTGGTTTCGCTGCTCGAAGGCTGCTTCGGTTCCGGGTGCCGGAAACGGACGGTGTTCGGAACCATCAGCGCCGGCACGTTCCACGCCGGTGGACAGATCGAGGGCGAAGTCCTGGCGCTCGACCAGGTGGGAAGCCGATTGGCGGTCGTGACGGATCTCCCGAAGGAGCTCCGTCTGTACGATCTGGCGGCGTCGTCATCAGATCCCGTTCTCGTCGCGGCGACGCCGCTCACGGAGAAGTTTTTCTCGGTGGCGATGAGTGAGGAGGGCGGTACGATCTACGTGGCGGGCGAAAAGTTGAAAGCCTTCGCCGCGCCGTCGATGATCGAGCTGGGGGAAGTTCTTCCTCCTCTCGATCCGGCCGCCGGTCTGACGGCGCTCGATCAGGGTGTGGAGATCGAGGGTGACCAGGCATACGTCATCGGGCGCTCGTCGAGTCTGCAGGTCTATCGCATGGAAGCGCCGGGAATCTGGAGTCTCGAGCGGACGATCGCTCTTCCCTCGACCCCTCGCCAGATCATCCGCGACGGAGCGACCGTCATCGTTCTGACCGACTTCTCGATCGAGCTCTTCAGTCTCGATCCTCCGCTGAAGAGGAGACGGGCCGTGAGATGACGCCGTGCGGGAGTACCGGCAGAACGTCGCTCGCGCCTGAAAGGCGGGGGCGATGGACTGATCGATTCGAGGCGAGTCTTCGACCGGGAGAGCATTTTCTCGAGAATTTTGAGATCATCCTTCGCATGCCGAAAATTGAAACGTCCCAGACGGAGCGCTACTACCGGATCACTCTCGCCGATCCTCCGTTGAATATCCTCGACATCGCGATGATGGAGGAGCTCCTTGTGGCGCTCAAGGGTGTCGAGACGGAACACTCGATCCTCGTCATCGATGCCGCGGGAGACAGGGTGTTCTCCGCGGGAGCGAGCGTGCAGGACCACCTGCCGGAGCGTGTGGGTGAGATGCTGCACGTGTTTCATGAGTGCTGCCGGCGAATCCACCGGCTCGGCATGGTCACCGTGGCCTTCGTCGAAGCGCCCGCTCTGGGGGGCGGGTGCGAGCTGGCGCTCAGTTGCGACTTCGTGCTCGCCTCGGACCGCGCGGTGTTCGGTCAGCCTGAGATCCATCTCGGGGTGTACCCTCCCGCCGGTGTGTATCAGATGTCGCGGCAGGTGCCGGAGAGAATCGGACTCGAGATGCTCATGACCGGCGACCCGATCTCCGCTCAGCGAGCCTACGAGCTCGGGATGGTGAATGCCGTGTTCCCAGCCAGCGAGTTTCGCGACCGTACAGTCGAGTGGATCGAGAGAGTTGACCGCCACAGCCCGTCCTCACTCTGGTTTCTCAAACGAGCATTTCGTCTCGCTTCGACAAATGATTTCGACCGCAGACTGGCCGAGACCGAGCGGTTCTATCTCGACGAGCTGATGAAGACCGAGGATGCGCACGAGGGAATGCAGGCGTTTCTCGAAAAGCGAAAGCCGGAGTGGAAGGGGCGATAGGCGGCTTCTAATGAAGCTGTTTCCAGCCATTGAAAAGCTTGTCATCCTGAGAGGCTGTGAAAAAATCCAGCGTGCCCTGCGCTGGTGGTGCTTACGGTTCGAGCTCAAGGAATGAGGAGGAGTCGCGGTGGTTCCTCGGTGACGACGAGTGACGCGGAGATCGGGCCGTAACCACCACCAGCCCAAAGGGTTACGGGCGGGGCGTCGCCGATCGCGTTGTCGCAGTTCCTTTCCGATGAACCACATCGCTGCGTCACTGCTTCGCGCGCTCGAGACTCGCCGCGCCCGTAACGCAGGGTACGCTGGATTCTTTCACAGCCTCTGAGCGCAGCGAAGGATCGGGTAAGTCCCGACTGACGCGTTCTTTCCGTCCTGACAGTAGCGTTCTTTCCGTGCTGGCAGTCGGACCGTACGCGATCCTTCGACCGTCCCTTCGGCTTCGCTCAGGCCAGGCCTCCGCTGCGCTCCGGCGGCTCAGGGTGACGGCTTTGGATCTTGCGCTCGCGACGAGAGGGTCATGATCAGTCCCGGCTGGTACTGTCCGTGACCCACCGTATGCGCCGCTTAGGGTCAGTATCTGATCCAACTACGCGGCGCAGACCGCACAACTCCCATGCTGTCAGTAAGTTAAGACATGGAATCCTCTTTGGGCACGAACTTGCAATGTGGTGAACCTGCAACCAAACCGTAACATCTATTGTAAGAGGAGGATTTGTGAGGCTTACTCGAATCATGACGTTAATGGCGGCCATCGTTCTGATGGCGATGACCGCAGCGGGCGCCGGTGTCCAGGGTATTTCCGTGCAACCTGAGGTGGGTTACAGGTTCATTCAGGGAGATCTGGGTCACCTCGAACTGCAGAATCAGAAGGGGATGCACGCCCAGGGAGAGCCGGGCAGCCGATGGAGCGCAGCTGCGCGCGGATTCCTGCGTGCACGGGGAGCAGAGCTCGGCGCGCAGGGCACCGAGGAGTGGGATTCGGAGCGCGTGAGCTTCGACGATCTGGGTGATGTCCACATCCGGATGCAGCAGTCGATCCGGGGTCTTCCCGTGGTCGGCGGAGAGCTCATCGTCCACGCCGACGCGACCACGGGCGCGATCAAGGTGATCAACGGCCGGATGGCTCCGGACTTCGGGCTCGAGCGTCACCCCCGTGTCGACGGATCAGTCGCCGTGGAGGAAGCTGCCCGCCAACTGGGTGTCGCCTCGCACGAGGTCGTGTCTGCTCCCGAGCTGGTTTATGTCATCAATGACAAGGGGCGCGTGTACCTCGCGTGGAAGTCGCGGATCGAGTATGTCAGTGACCGCGGGCCGGAGATCGACGACATTTTCGCGAGTGCAGTGACGGGAGATCTCGTCGCGCGCCATCCGCAGGTTTACTACGGTCTGTACCGGAAGACCTACAGCGCCAACAACGGCAGCTCGCTGCCTGGATCACTGCTGTTCAACGAGGGAGGATCCTCCTCCGACTCGACCGCGATGGCGGCGTACAACAATGCCGGCACGACGTACAACTACTACTCGTCGAAGCACAGCCGTGACTCATACAACGGCTCCGGAGCGACGATCACTCAGACCGTGCACTACAGCAGCAACTACAACAATGCGTACTGGAACGGTTCGCAGATGGTCTATGGCGATGGCGATGGATCCACCTTCGCGCCGCTGTCGAAGGCGCTCGACGTCGTCGCGCATGAGCTGACGCACGCGGTGACTCAATATGAGGCGAATCTCACCTACTCCTACGAGTCGGGAGCCCTGAACGAGGCGATGTCAGACATCTTTGGTGCCGCGGCCGAAGCGTACAGCGACGGCGGCGTCAACTCGAACACATGGAAGATCGGCGAAGACATCTACACCCCGGGCACCTCGGGAGACGCGCTTCGCTACATGAACAATCCGACCGCGGATGGCAGCTCCTACGACTACTATCCCGAGCGCTACACGGGGAGTGGTGACAATGGCGGCGTTCATCTGAACTCCGGTATCGCGAATCTCTCGTTCTACCTGATGGTGAACGGCGGAACTCATCCGAGAGGAAAGACCAGCGTCAGCGTTCCTGCCATTGGCATGACGCGCGCGGAAAAGATCTTCTATCGCGCATTGACGGTCTACATGACCTCGAGCACGAATTTCGAGGGAGCCCGCAGCGCCACGGCCCAGGCCGCGAAGGATCTTTACGGAACGACATACGAAGCAAACGTTCACAAGGCATGGGATGCAGTCGGTGTCCCGGGCGGATCAGCGCAGGTCACAGCGCTGAGCAATGGTCAGAGCGTCGGCAATCTCTCCGGCGGAAGCGGATCGTGGCTTTACTACGTACTCTCGGTTCCGTCCGGTCAGACCTCGCTCGAGATCAAGACCTCCGGCGGTTCGGGTGACGCCGATCTGTACGTGAAGCGTGGCGCGCTGCCCACGACGAGCTCGTACGACTACCGTCCGTACAAGAGCGGCAACAACGAGACCGTTACGGTGAGCAGTCCTGCTTCCGGCGACTGGTACGTCGGCATCAGGGGCTACTCGTCCTACTCCGGCGTGACCCTGGTCGGAACCTACACTCCTCCGAGTGGTGGTGGCGGCGGTGGTGGTGGCGGCGGTAGCTGCACCTCGTATACCGGAAGTCTCTCCGGAACCGGGCAGCAGAGCTACCAGCCGAATGGAACCTACTACTACAGCAGCACCAGCGGAACACATACCGCATCCATGACCGGACCGTCCTCTGCGGACTTCGATCTGTACCTGCAGAAGTGGAACGGCAGCGGCTGGTCGAATGTGGCCAAGTCGGAGAGCTCCACCTCGACGGAGAGCATCTCGTACTCCGGTTCCTCCGGCTACTACGTATGGAGAATCTACTCCTACAGCGGCAGTGGCAGCTACACGATCTGCACGACGAAGCCGTAGCTGAGTCGGGACAGTAGTTGATCGAGAAGCGCCCGTCGCTCGATCGCGGCGGGCGCTTTTCGCGTTAAGGATTCATCATCCTGAGCCGCCGGATCCCGCGAAGCGGGAGAGGCCTGCTCTGAGCGAAGCCGAAGGGACGGTCGAAGGATCTCGCGGAGCCTACCGGCCCGAAGTTCGGCTAGAGTCAGGACGAACGCGATCCTTCGCTTCGCGAGACTGTGTGAGAACGCCTCGTGAATCGAGGCTGTGACTTTGGAGTGCGGTGCTCGCCGGAGGACGAGCCCCGCTTTGGATCCCGTGGCAACCACCATCGAGGCCGCAATCGGGACAAGTCAGGAAATTTCCACTGCAGCTTGCAACCCGCCGCAGCCCGTAAGGTGGCGTGATGTAAAGCTGAGCTCGTCCTTCGGCGAGCTCAGCACTCCAAAAAAGACGGTCGCGAAGCCGATCGGTTTGCGCTCAGGATGACAGTCCCTCTGTGTTTTCAATCATAATTTGCGGGCCACACGGGCGCGCGCTTCGACGACGCGCTCGCGGGCCTGCGCAGGCGAGTTCCCAAAGGCGGTGAGGTGTCCCATCTTCCGCCCCGGGCGTGCGTCGAGCTTTCCGTAGAGGTGAAGTTTGACGCTATCCATGGCGAGCGCCGCAGCCCAGTCCGGCTCGCCATCCTCCCAGAGGTCTCCCAGGAGATTTGCCATGGCGACCGCGGGAACGGTGCGTCTCGTCTGACCGAGGGGAAGGCCGCAGACGGCGCGGAGCTGCTGCTCGAACTGGCTCGTCACGGCGGCATCGAAAGTCCAGTGCCCGGAGTTGTGGGGACGCGGAGCGAGCTCGTTCACGAGCAGTCGGCCCCCTTCGACGAGGAACATCTCGACGCAGAGAACGCCGATGAGGTCACAGCTTCTCGCGATTCCGGAAGCGATGCGCGTGGCTTCATCGAGCACGCGCTCGTCGAAGCCTGCGGGACACACCGACACATCGAGTATGGCGTTCACGTGGTCGTTTCGCGTGACCTCGAAGCACCGAACCTCACCATCCTCATTTCTGGCGACGACGACGGAGAGCTCGGCCTCGAACTCGACGATGCGCTCCGCGATCGCCTCGGTAGTGTTGATCCGTTCCCATCCACGATCCGGTGAGTCTTCGGGAAGAACGCGGACCTGACCCTTTCCGTCGTAGCCCCAGGAGGCCGTCTTGAGGATCAGCTCCCCCATGACGGTCTGAGCCTCGCGCAGCTCATCGACGTTCCGGACCGGTCGGTAGTCAGTCACCGGAAATCCGTGTTGACGGAGATAGTCCTTTTCGCGAAGCCGGTTCTGTGTCGTGTAGAGGAGACTGCCATCGGGACGGACGGGAACGATCTCGGCCGCGGCCGAGGTGGCGGCGGTGGAGATGTTCTCGAACTCGAACGTGATGACGTCCACGCCTCGGGCAAAGGTGCGTACCTGATCCAGATCGTCGTAATCGGCCGAGATCTCGACATCCGCGATCGCGCCCGTCGGAGTCTCGGATGCCGGTGACAGGGTGTGGACGCTGTATCCGAGCTTGCGGGCCTCGACGGCGAACATCCGGCCGAGCTGGCCGCTTCCGAAAACGCCAACGGTGGAGCCCGGGAGAATCGAAGTCATCATTCCAGGGTGTCTCCCATCACCTGATCCGCGCGTTCGGAGCGGTACGCAGAGATGCGTCCTGAATCTCCGGCCGGGTCGTTCCGAGGATGGCGGCCGCATAAAGGCCTGCATTGGTCGCACCGGCACTTCCGATCGCAACCGTCCCGACAGGCACGCCTGCGGGCATCTGCACGATGGAGAGAAGTGAGTCGAGGCCATTGAGTGTACGGCTCTGAACCGGGACTCCAATGACGGGAAGAACGGTGAATGCCGCCACCATACCTGGAAGATGGGCCGCACCTCCCGCTCCGGCTATGATCACTTCGAGTCCTCGTTTCGCGGCTTCGATCGCATACTGGCGCATCCAGTCGGGAGTCCGGTGGGCAGATACGATCCGCGCCTCGAATGGAATCTCGAAAGACTCCAGAATCTCTGTCGCATTCTTCATCGTCTCCCAGTCGGAACGGCTTCCCATGATCACGCCGACGAGTGGCTGTACATCATTCATGCCCGGATTATAGTCGGAGGAGCGGGGGGATGAGGGAGGGCTCAACTCCGGGAGAGGGCGGCGATTTTAGTTTCGCGGCGTGAGCGAACGCTTGAGCGCGGCTGCCAACTCGTGCTGCCGTGTCGGTTTGGAGAGATAGTCGTCCATGCCGGCGGCGATGCACCGCTCCCGCTCACCGTCCATCGCGTGTGCCGTGAGCGCGATGATGTGGACTTTCCGCTCATCCGTTTCGTGCTCACGGATACGCATCGTCGCCTCGTATCCATCCATCACCGGCATCTGACAGTCCATGAGAACGATGTCGTAATGGTCATTTTTCACTGCAGCGAGTGCCTCACTGCCGTTCGCAACGACTCGCGCTTCGAGTCCGAGCTGCTTGAGCTGTGACAAGGTCAGTTTCTGGTTCAGCGGCTTATCCTCGGCGAGAAGAATCCGCAAATCGGCCGGAAGTTCGATCGGCTCGGTTGCGTCGTATGGTGGAATCAGTCCGGAGGGAATCTGCTCAAAGGACTCTCCGATCATATCGGAAGCGAAAAGGCCGGAGATCCGTTCGAAAAGCTCGGCCTGCTCGACTGGTTTCGCCACGATCGCGTCGATTCCCGCTTCGCGAAGTTCGGTGTCGTTCACCTCTTCACCGAGTGGGGTCATCATCATCACGCGAATCTCCTCGAGGGAGGGATCGCGCGAGATCTCACGGGCCAGATCGATCCCCTGCCGATCGGGGAGACGGTGATCGAGTATGAACAGACGGTACAGCTTTCCCTGCCGATGAGGCATTGCGCAATGCCTCGAGCGCCTCGGCCGCAGTGTCGACGAACGTCGCGTCGACATCCCAGGCGGTCAGGTGGTGACGGAGTATCTTCCGGCTCGTTTCACTCCGGTCGAGAAGCAGGACTCGGAGCTCGGGAAATCCGCCCTTTCGCGCGCCTACCGATCATGGTTTCGGTGGCGACCCGCTGGAATGGAAGAGTGAACCAGAAGGTTGATCCCTCCCCCTCCTCCGTGTCGACACTGATCACGCCGCCCATCATCTCGACGAGCTGTTTTGCCGTGGCGAGGCCGAGTCCCGCACCCTGGTGAACACGCGTATAGCTTTCGTCGGCTTGCGTAAAAGGCGTGAAGAGCTTTGGGACGACGTCGGAGGGTATCCCTGAACCGTTGTCACTGACCTCGAATCGGACGATCGTATGGGTCTCGGTGTCGTTGATCCGGAGTGCTCTGATAGTCACCTCGGATGCGGGATTGAACTTGATCGCGTTCGAAAGCAGGTTCGTCAGGGTCTGTCTGACTCGTGTGACGTCCCCCCGAAGAACGAGGGGAAGGTTCTCATCGATGTCGACCACGAGCCTGCAGCCCACTTCGGCGGCGAGCAGTTCGGTCACCATCGAGAGCCGCTCGAGCATCGAGCGAGGATCGAAGTCAGCCTTGGAGACGGTGAGGCTGCCGGATTCGACCTTCGAAATGTGCAGGATGTTGCTCAGGGTCGTGAGCAATGACTCTGCACTCGCGAACGCCGTCGACGCCAGATCGCGCTGCTCCTCGTCGAGCTCGCTGTGGAGCAGCAGCTCGAGCATTCCGATGATGAGGTTCATCGGTGTTCTGAGCTCGTGCGACATATTCGTCAGGAACTTTGTTTTTGCTCGCGAAGCCTCCAGAGCGGCGTCCCTCGCTTTTCCCAGCTCGAGCGTCGCCTTCTTCCGGTCAGTGATGTCGCGGAAGATGACCCGGAGCAACACGGTCTCTCCGTCTACGATCTTCGGGATCAGCGTGCCGTGGACCGTCAGCCGCTTGCCGAAGTCGGTGAGAAAGGTTGTTTCGACCGACTCTTTGTCGGCAAGTCTGACGACGCGGCTGAACGTTTCGCGGAAATCGGGAAGATCTTCGTAGTGAACCAGATCGAATACGCTTTTGGGACGGCGGGCCGCCGGAGAGGCCGAGATGATCCGCTCCCGCCTGGTTGAGGTGGAAGAGCGCACCGTTCGGGAGGATCGTCATGATGATGTCATCGACCGACTCGAACAGATCGCGGAATCTCTCCTCGCTCTCCTTCAGCGCCTGTTTCGATTCGAGCTCGTCGCGCTGAGCCTGCTCGAGCTCTCGGACCCGGCGCGAATCCTCGAGGTGCCGGAAGACGAGCCGAGCAAGAGACTGGAGAGCTTCGAGTTGCTGCCCGCTCAGCATCCGCGGTTTCTGGTCGAGCACCTGGAGAGCACCAATGATATGGCCCCCGGGGGTCGAAACAGGAAATGCGGCGTAGAACCGGACTCCGGGCTTGTCCGTCACCAGGGGATTCGAGCGCGTCCGGTCATCCTTTGTGGCGTCCGCGATGATCAGAGGGTCCGGACCGGAAGCCACCACATGCGGGAGAAAACTGCGGGAGCGTTCGAGCTCGGCGATGTTCCAGCGGTGATGAGCGAGAATCTGCTCGGAACTGTCGTCGAGCACGCCGATCAGAGAGACCGGAGTGCCGGCGATTCGACTTGCGAGGGCCACGATCTCGGAAAGCGCCTGATCGAGCGGTGGCTCACCCCCACGATAGCGCCGTCCCGCAGCCGCACGCTCCTCCTCGGAATGACCTTGTCGGGCGTCCATTGCTTTGGTTCAGACGAATTCCGCGCAAGTTTATACCGGCGATCGTCACGGTGTCGATCAGGGGTCACTCGATCGGCGGTCTTTGTTCGACCTGCATCAGCGTTGGAGCAATCTCTTCGAACGCTCCAGAGCGCAGCTCTTCGCGACGCTTTTCGTCACCCGCGACGTACGCGTCGAGAAAGGCAGCGACCGCCTGAACGGTCACGACCTGGAGCGCCGCCTGGGTTCGCTTCGCGGGATCGAACTTGTTTGAGAAGGTCGTGTGCTGCCCTCCCTCGAGCGTCAGCAGATACTGATCGTCGGCGACGCCGTTCTCCCACGGAATCCGTCGATGAGAAGGGAATGTCACCCAGATGATCTGGCGGTCGCAGGTGCCGGTCATGTGAAGTGCCGGCAGTGTGAGGGACGACCATGCCTCTTCCGGCTCCACTGATCTGGTCTTCGGCATCGAGAGCGGGGCGATAGCGTCGACTCTCGGGTCGCGCAGGTTGTCGCCCGATTCGAGGTCGACTCCTCCAATTGCCGCCGCGGTCCATGCACCTGCGGAATGACCGACGACTCCGACACGATCGATATCGAAGGCGCCCTTCAGCCGCGGATCGGCAGCTTCGATCGATTCAATCTGGTCGAGGATGAAGGTGATGTCGAGGGGCCGGTTGATCCAGTTCTCCCTGTTTTTGGTGGCCTTGTACATCGCGATCCACCCCTCCTCGAGTTTGTCTCGATCGGTGCCACGATGGGTCGGATGGATCACGACGTAACCACGGGAAGCGAGGGCGCGCCCCAGCCACTCGTAGGAGGAGCGGGACTCGCCGATTCCATGGGAGACGAAGACGATTGGCATCGGGCCCTTCTGGTCTTCCGGGAGATAGATGCGGATCGGTACCTCGCGCGAGCGCTTCTCGTCGACGAGGTCGAGGTCGACATTCAACACGGCCACTCCTTCGATCTGAGTCTCGAGAGGCGCTGATTCCGGGATGGATGGCCGCGATGTGCAGCAGCCCGAGATGCCGGCGATGGTCAGCAGACCGAGCAGAGGGAGAAGGGGGAATGACGATCTCATCACTCGGAGATCTCGGCGACGACGGGTGCGTGGTCGCTCGTCCCGATTTCCGGTCGGACCACGCATGAGGTTGCGCGGGCAGCGGTCGCGGGTGTGGCGAAGATATAGTCGAGCCGCCAGCCGATGTTGCGTTGGCGCATGTTTCTCCACGGGGCCCACCACGTGAAGAGACCGTCGTCTTCTGGCGCGAATTTTCGGCCGAGATCTTCGAAATGGTCATCGATCATGCGGTTGAAGATCTCTCTTTCGATGGGCAGTTGTCCAATCGAGCGCGGCTTCCGCTCCTTCGGATGCACGTCCATGTCCGAGCGGGTGACATTCATGTCCCCACACAGGATGAGCTCACGGCCGGCGCGGATCTCGTCCCGGGAGAACTGCTCCATCTGCTCGAGGAACTCCATCTTCGCCTCGAAGTCCTTCCCTCCGTTCGGAACGTAGATTGAGGCGACGGTCGTCGATCCGAAGCGGGCGCAGACGATACGGTTCTCGAGATCGAAGTCCGGATGAAAGAATTCGACGCTGTCGGCGAGAGAGGTGCGGATGTGAAGGCCGACACCGGAATAGCCACCGGATCCGTGCCAGTAGCAGTTGAAGTCCGCCATCTCGCAGATGGTCTCGGGGATCTTCTCGAGAGATGCCTTGATCTCCTGCAGGCAGACGATGTCGGGCGCTTCTTCCGCGATCCAGTCGGCGAACTGCTGTTCCCTGGCTCGGATTCCGTTTACGTTCCACGTGGCGATCTTCATGGCCGTGAGTCTTTGCGAAGCGCGCGCCTCCGGTCAAGGGGTTCAGTCGTCAGTCGTCAGTCGTCAGTCAACAGTCGACTGTCGACTGTTGACTGACGACTGACCTCAGCGTTCTTTTGACCACCGGATGGCTGGTTCGTCGTCGAGTTTTGCTGGGTCGCGGAGTTGTTGCTGGAGTATTTCCGAGTGCGACTGCAGAGCGACGCCTCTCGTTGCGGACCATGTGAGAGCGTGGCGTGGACGCTCGATCAGAGGAGCCCCGAAGAACCAGGCTGTCACGGTGATGCCGGCGGTTGCGAGGATCCAGAGAACGACGGTGGCCCGCACGATGGTGTGGGTGCGGACCCGCTCATAGATGGTCCGCCGCGAGTACCGGAGCGTTCCGACGATCAGGACGATCGCGGTCAGCAAAACCGCCGCCGCACCCCCCACGAAAGCATTGAACCAGTAGACGATGGCGAGAAGGAGCAGTCCGGGGAGCTCGACAATCGCGAAGAGAGCGATTCGTTCCCGCCAGGTGAACAGGTCCCAGAACTGCTGAAGCAGGACGAGGAGGCTGCGTTGAACTGCGAGTAGCGTGATGGCTCCGAGAGTGATGATGGCAACGGCTGCCACAATGGTGATGTGATCCGCACGCTTCAGAATCTCAGTCCGCTCGAGAGGAATGGCGATCGTCCCTTTCAGAATGAACAGAATCGCGCTCAGGTGGACGTACATCCTCGATGCAAGCGTGGACTGGGTGGGCCACAGATAGACGAGCGCCGCGCCCAGCACCAGAAATGAAACCGCAACGATGTGAGTCGCGTAAATCCATGGTGCATCCAGAGGCGGTGAGACGTAGAAGGGAGAGCCGGGATCTGTCAGAACTGCGATATCGACGATCCAGACCTCCTTCCATCCGCTGTTCCACGCGATGGCAGTTTCGATCATCCAGGTGAGGATCGCCTGAGCGAGGTCCGCGAGGAGGAATGCTGCAATACCGAAGAACAGCAGGGAGAGAAAGGTCGGTTTCGGGCGGAACTCCTGCGGTCCTGTTTCGTATGAGTTCATAGACGCCTCTCCGACTGATGCGATCGGCTGCCATAATGTTAGCCGAGGAATCTGCTTCTACAGTGATTTAGATGACGACGAGAAAAAAATCCCTGCTCACGATCTGGCTGATCTCGATTGCAGCCGTGGTCGTGCTGAGCCGCGTCGACGCGCTGGTCTCCGGCTTCGGTCCACTCGATCGCATCCTCGCGTTCAGCTACTCCTCGGCGCTGCTCGTCCTGATCGTCACGAGCTTCCTGCTGATCATCGCGGTGTTCCGCTTCATTCTTCACAAGCTGTTCTGGAGAGTGGGGTCGAGGCTGGCACTCAGCTATGCGCTGATCGGGGTCCTGCCATTCATCTTTTTCGCGATTCTGCTCGTGGTGACCGGTTATATCGGAGCGGGTGTTCTCAGCCAGGCCTCATTCCGCTCTGAGCGGAGATCGGATCTTTCGAGACTCGAGCAGGCGAATGTCGAGTACGCGCTCACCGGCCAGCTTCCGGGTGAGCTGCCGAGCAGCGTCGAGGTCTACGACACGTCTCGCGGTTCGGCCGCGACCCTTCCAGAGTGGCTTCGCTCCGGCTCGTTCCTCGGGCTGCTTGAACGCGAAGAGAAGCCCGTCATCGTTTCCGCGAAGCGGTACGACCTCGACGGGCGGAGCAGGACAGTCGCGCTCGTCGTCCCTCTCGACGATACCTACCGGTCCTACTTCGAGCACCGGAGCGGCATGAAGTTCATCAGAACGATCGCGCGGCAGGATGGTCCCGACTCCTACAGCTTCGAGACCGCTGAGTCTGTCGACGAGAATCTTCTGGGTGAGTTTTTCACGAGTGGTTTGAGCATGAGAGCGATCTTCTGGGCCGACTCGACACCGGCTCTGATCGGCTGGAGTACCGGAGAAGAGACTGACCAGATTCTCCTGTTCGCAATCCTCAACCCGTACACGAATCTCTTCAACTTCTATCTCGGAAGCTCCAGGTATCTCGACATCCTCCTCGGGACGATTCTCGGGCTGTCGCTCTCCCTTCTGCTCGTTTACATTCTGGCGACGCTACTGGCGGCGGGACTGATTTTCTCGATCACCAGAGCGATCAACCGAATCGAGAAGGGAACCAGTGCGGTCGAGCGGGGAGACTTCAGCTACCGGATCAATATGCCTCGCCGTAACCAGCTCGGTGATCTGGCCCAGTCGTTCGACCGGATGACCGGATCGATCTCCTCGCTACTGGAGAGTGTGGCGGAGAAGGAGCGTCTGCAGAGCGAAATCGCGATTGCCGCCGACATCCAGCAGAACCTGCTTCCGAAGGGAGGACCGGACTTCGAGGGAATCTCGTTCTCCGCCCATTTCGAGCCGACCGCATCGATCGGCGGTGATTACTACGACGTCTTCGATCTGGAGGGGAGACGATTCGCGGTCGCAATCGGCGACGTCTCGGGGCACGGTCTTTCGACGGGACTCGTCATGGCCATGGTGAAGGCGGCTCTCACCACGCTCGTCGACGAAGGAGCCGATGAGAGCTCTCTCTTCCGCCGGCTGAACGAGCTCGTCTTCGACTCGACCGAGAAGCGTGCCTTCATGACTCTCGCATTCACTGTCTTCGACATGGAGCTGGGCACGATCCGCCACACAAATGCCGGACATCTCTTTCCTTACGTTCTGCGAAAGGGAGAGCCGCCCCGCGCGATGGAGGTTCCGTCGCTCCCCCTCGGTGTGCGGCCGAAGCTGCAGTCGAAGACAGTGGAGCTCGATCTTCTCTATGGTGACTGCGTGGTGTACTTGTCCGACGGCATCATCGAGGCGCTCGATCCGGAAGGAAACCCGTTCGGTTTCGACCGGCTGGAAGAGATTCTTTCGTTCATGGTCGAGGACGATCCGGAGCGCATCAAGGAATCGATTCTGCTCGCAGTCGCCGACCACAGCAAAGGGATCGCTCCCGACGACGACCGCACGATCATGATCCTGAAATTCGAGTGCCCGGTGAAAGCCGAAGAACCTGTTCTCGCAGAGTCGCAGCCCGTGCTGATCTGATTCGCCGATCGTCATCCTGAGCGCAGCGAAGGATCGCGTACGTCCTGACTGCCGGCAAATCTCCCGGACTCTGTATCGCATAATCCCAAGATCCTTCGACCGTCCTCCCGCTGCGCTCCGGCGGCACTCAGAGCGAAGATCGCGTACGTCCTGCCTGTCGGCATTCCAGATGACACCTAGGCGCGGTGGCCGATTGTCATACGATAGCGGCGTGAGCGAGCAGCCTCAGGGGGATGCGGTTTTCCGCGCCCGCGGTCTGACGAAGATCTATCAGATGGGGGAGGTCGAGGTTCAGGCTCTTCGCTCGGTCGACCTCGATCTGTTCGAAGGGGAGCTCATCGTTCTCCTCGGAGCGTCCGGCAGTGGGAAATCGACATTGCTGAACATTCTCGGCGGGCTCGACGTCCCGACGAGCGGCACGGTCTCCTATCGCGATCACGATCTCACGGCAGACGATGACAGGACACTCACCAAGTACCGCCGTGAGCACGTCGGCTTCGTCTTCCAGTTCTACAACCTGATTCCGTCCCTCACCGCACTCGAGAACGTATCTCTCGTCACCGAGATCGCGACAGCTCCGATGGATCCTCGTGATGCACTCGCGCTCGTCGGTCTCGAAGATCGCGTCGATCACTTTCCGGCGCAGATGTCGGGTGGAGAGCAACAGCGTGTGGCGATCGCTCGCGCGGTGGCGAAGAATCCTGAGGTACTTCTCTGCGACGAGCCCACGGGTGCACTCGACTACAGGACCGGAAAGATCGTGCTCGAGGTCATCCAGCGGGTGAACGAGTCTCTCGGTACCACCACGGCGGTCATCACGCACAATGCCGCGATCGCCGCGATGGCCGACCGTGTCCTGCACATGCGATCCGGGCAGATCGTCAAAGTGGAGAAAAACACCGCGAAGATCTCGCCAGCGGAGATTTCGTGGTGAAGGCCGAGGTGGGTTGAGATGAAAAAGAAAGCCAGTCATCCTGAGCCGCCGGAGCGCAGCGGAGGACGGTCGAAGGATCGCGTCGAGTCATACTCGCCCTCGGTCCCTCCGCAATTCACTTCGGATGACGGGAGCGGCGTCTTCACTTTCATTTGAGCTGAACCATCCCTGAAATGCGTGCCCTTGACCGAAAGCTGTTTCGCGACCTTCTTCACCTTCGGGGACAGGTGATCGCGGTGGCGCTCGTCGTGGCGTGCGGGATCGCGATGCTCGTCACGATGTGGAGCGCGTACCAGATGCTGCTGCGCTCCCAGCAGAGCTACTACTCGAGCCACCGTTTCGCCGATGTTTTTGCTCACGCACGCCGGGCGCCGGCGTCACTCGAGACTGACATCAGAAAGATCTCCGGCGTCGCGGCCGTGCGCTCGCGCATCGTCGTGGACGTGACGCTCGACATTCCGGGCCTCGACGAACCCGCAACCGGCCGCCTCTCGTCGATTCCGGAGCACCGGCGTCCGATGATGAACGACATCCTGCTACGGGAAGGTCGATGGATCGATCCGGACCGGGATGACGAGGTGATCGTCAGCGAGATCTTCGCGAAGGCCAACGAACTGGAGATCGGATCAACATTGGGAGCCGTGATCAATGGAACGTGGCGTGATCTCCGGGTCGCCGGAATCGGTCTTTCGCCCGAGTATGTATACGAGATCAGGCCGACTGACATCTTCCCCGACCGGCGCCGGTTCGGTGTGATGTGGATGAGTCACGAGGCTCTGGAGTCGGCCTGGGACATGGAGGGTGCGTTCAACGATGTCACGCTGACGCTGGCCCCGGGCGCAGACGTTCAGGAGATCATCGACGCTCTCGACAGGCTTCTCGAGCCGTGGGGAGGGACCGGAGCGTACGATCGCGAGGAGCAGATTTCCCATCGGTTTCTCTCGGATGAGATCGCCGGGAACCGGGTCTCCGGAACGATCGTTCCTACGATTTTTCTCGCGGTTGCCGCCTTCCTGATTCATATCGTTCTGACGAGACTCGTACAGACCCAGCGCGATCAGATCGCGATCCTCAAGGCGTTCGGCTATACGAACGCCGATGTCGGTCTTCACTACACCGAGCTCGCTCTGGTCATCGTGTTCATCGGGACCATCGTCGGAGTTCCGCTCGGCCTGTGGCTGGCGAAACAGTTCGCCGTCATCTATGCGGACTACTTCAACCTGCCGGTGCTGGAGGTGAGCTACGACCCTCTCCTGATCTCCGCCGGGGTCGGCGTGAGTGCTCTCGCGGCAATCGTTGGTGCGGTCAATGCGGTGCGGCGGGGTGTGTCGCTCCCTCCGGCCGAGGCGATGCGTCCCGAATCGCCGCCGACATTCCGGCCAGGGATCATCGAGGGACTCGGTCTCTTCCGGTTTCTCGGGTCCTCGGGGCGGATCATCGTACGGAATCTCGCCCGGGCACGGGGGAAAGCCGTCATCTCCATTCTCGGCATCGCCATGGCGGTTGCGATTCTCGTCGTGGGACGATTCATGTTCGACGCGATCGATCTGATGATGGAGCTGCAGTTTCACAAGGCCCAGCGTGAGGACGTGAACGTGATCTTCAACCTTCCCAGGTCCTGGACGGTCGTTCACGATCTCGGCAATCTTCCCGGCGTCATGCGGGTGGAGCCGTACCGTTCAGTGCCGGTGCGCTTCACTCATGAGCACAGAACGAAGCGTGCCTCGATCACGGGGTTCAGTCCCGATGCAGACCTCCGGCGACTCGTAGACGAAGAAGGGAACATCGCCTCACTTCCTCCGGCTGGACTCGTGCTGAACCGTAAGCTCGCAGAGATTCTCGGCGTCCGGGAAGGAGATCTCGTGCACGTCGAGGTTCTGGAAGGGCATCGTCCGAGGCGCGATGTCGTAGTCGCCAGAATCGTTGCCGAATTGATGGGGATCGGGGCGTACATGCACGAGGATGCGCTCGCGCAGCTCCTCATGGAGCCGAAGACGGCCTCCGGTGCATGGCTGGCCGTCGATCCGGCGCGCGAGGATGATCTCAACGAAATGTTGAAGAGGATTCCTGCCGTGGGAGGAGTCTCGTTGCGTCAGGCCGTGCTGGAGAGTTTCGAGGAGACAGTCGCGAAGAACCTGTCGATCTCGACCTTCATGATCATATTCTTCTCGTGTGTCATCGCGGTCGGGATGGTTTACAACTCTGCACGGATCGCCCTGTCCGAGCGGGGACGGGAGCTCGCGAGTCTCCGTGTTCTCGGCTTTACGCGGAGGGAAGTCGCGACGATGCTCTTCGGAGAGCAGGCGATTCTCACCGCGGCGTCGATCCCTGTCGGCTTCGCGATCGGCTATGGACTGGCTGCGCTCATCTCGAGCTTCTACGATTCGGAAATCTATCGGATACCACTCGTCATCTCGGGAAAGACCTGGGGATTCGCGCTCATTGTCGTCGTTGCGTCAGCAGTCTTCTCCGGCGCGCTGATTTACCGTCGTATACGGGCTCTGGACCTCGTGGAGGTTCTCAAGACGCGAGAGTGAGGGGTGAAAGATGAACGATGAACGATGAACGATGAACGATGAAAGTATGGCGGTAACGCTGAGTTGTGAACGGAATGATGAGAGTGAACGCTATCCTTGTGCGGGGTGGGCTTGTTGATGAAGAGACCTGAGACGAGAACTTTGATCTATGCGGCGATCGGGCTTCTGATCGTGGTCGTGATCGTCATGTCGCTTCTACCTGATCCGATCGAGGTGGACACGGCGGTCGCGGAGCGTGGACCGATGCGGGTGACGATCGACGAGAAGGGGGAGACGCGGGTCCGGGATCGTTTTACGGTAACGGCGCCAGTGGCAGGCGAGTTGCGCCGGATCGACCTTCGGGAGGGTGATCGCGTCGCCGAGGGTGACGTTGTCGCCGTCATTGAGCCTCTACCGCTCGATCAGCGGAAGCAGAAGGAGATCGCGGCTCAGGTCGCTGGGGCGGAATCGGCCGTGGGGGAGGCGCGTGCGATGGTGTCCGGCGCCGAGTCTGCGCTTTCGCTGGCGGTCAGCGAGCGGCGCAGAATGGCCGCTCTTGCCAGCGAGGGAGTGGTCTCGGCGGAGGATCTGGAGAGGGCGGAGACTGCGGAAGCGACTGCGCGGGAGGAGCTCGAAGCGGCGCGGGACCGTGAGCGTGTCGCTGTTGCCCAGTTCGAAGCCGCGCGGGCGGGACTGATATCGGGGCGCTCACCGGGAGGCACCGGGCTGATCGAGGTTCGCTCCCCCGTCGAGGGTGAGGTGTTTGCGGTACCGGACAGAAGCGGGCGCGTCGTTCAACCCGGGGAGCGTCTTCTCGAGATCTCAAACGCCCGCCAGATCGAGGTCGTCATCGAGATGCTCTCGAAAGAAGCCGTGAAGGTCGCTCCCGGCGATCCGGTGATCATCGAGGACTGGGGAGGGCCCGAGTCACTGAAGGGAACGGTTCGCACCGTCGAGCCGTCCGGGTTCACGAAGATCTCGGCGCTCGGTATCGAAGAGCAGCGGGTGAACGTGGTCGTGGATCTGGCAGAGGTGCCCTCCTCTCTCGGAGACGGGTACCGGGTGGAGGCCCGCGTGCTGATCTGGAGCGCCGAAGATGCCTTGCAGGTGCCGATCAGTACCCTCTTCCGCAAGAACGACCAGTGGGCGCTGTTCGTCGTCGAGGGCGACACGGTTGCGGTTCGAGACGTGAAGATCGGCCACCAGACCGACCTCACCGCGGAGGTCGTCTCCGGGCTCGAGGAAGGCGATGTCGTGGTTCTCCATCCCAGCAATGCTCTGAGCGAAGGGGCCTCGGTGACGGAACGCTGACGCAGCGCCTCCGGCGTTCGCCGGCGTCGTGTCTTTCAATTCGAAAAATAGGTGACTGGCGAGGTGGATCTAGGGTGTCTGACCGAGTGTGATGCCGTGCGGAGAGGCCTATCTTGAGTAGTGAAAGAAGGGAGATACGACAATGACACGGTACAACGGCAACGACATCGCAGGACCTGGAATCTACTTCAACTTCCGCCACCTGAGCTTTGCATCGCTCGACGAGGAATCGCGCCTTCCCGGGCCCGAGACGGATACGTGGCGGAACGTCCCTGCGCTCTTCATGTTGATCGTCGCCCCGGTAATCGGCGGCGCCTTCGCACTTTTCCTCCCCCTCATCGGATTCGTCCTGATCGGTGCGCTGATGACGAGGTGGGCAGCTCGCATCGCGGCCACGGCGCTCAGCAGCGCAGGACGAGCCGCGCGCCCGGTGTGGCAGCCAGCTCTGGCGTTCCTGAGCCGCGGGCGTCGCGGTGAGACAAAGAGTGAAAAGCCTGCCGCCGAGGACAGCGAATGGGCTGACGAGGTTCGCAGACAGCTCGACGAGAACGACAAGTAGATCCCCAACAGAGGAACAGCTTTCCGAGATCGGCCCGGGCGGTGTGTCCGGGTCGATTTGTTTTTGCGGACGGAACGCTGACGTAGCGCCTCCGGCGTTCGTCGGTGTCGTGAGGGCCTGCGGCCCTCGCCTGCTGCGCTGCAGGCCGGTACGGTCTCCGCCTTTTTCCCGATTCGACTCCAATCTCGCAGGCAAGATGTCGGCGTTCCTGGGCAAAAATCTGAAAAATAGGTGATTGCCGAGACGGATCTAGGGCATTTGACCGAGTGTGATGCCGTGTGTGGAAGCCTATCTTTAGTAGTGAAAGAAGGGAGTTACGACAATGACACGGTACAACGGCAACGAACTGGCAGGACCTGGAATCTACTTCAACTTCCGCAACCTCAGCTTCACCTCGCTCGACGAGGAATCGCCCCTCCCCGGGCCCGAGACTGAGACGTGGCGGAACGTCCCCGCGCTCTTCATGTTGATCGTCGCCCCGGTAATCGGCGGCGCTTTCGCTCTGTTCCTCCCGCTCATCGGATTCGTGCTGATCGGCGCTCTGATGCTCAAGTGGGCAGCACACATCACCGCGATCATCCTCAACAGCGCTGGACGCGCCGTCCGCCCGGTGTGGCAGCCTGCTCTGGCTTTCCTCAGCCGCGGCCGACGTGGTCAGGCAAAGAGTGAGAAGCCAGCCGCCGAGGACAGCGAATGGGCCGACGAGGTTCGCCGGCAGCTCGACCAGAACGACAAGTAGAGCCTCGAAAACGTCCCACGAAATCGACCCGGACACAGGTCCGGGTCGAGTTTTGCGCTCTGCTGGAGGAAAGACATGTGGAGTAAGAGAGTCCGCCGGAATGGCATCCGGTGGCACCGAGCGGTACTGGCAGTCCTGGCCATTCCGTTTTTCGGCGTTGCAACGTCTTATGGGCAGGAGGTCTCCGAGGCAGTGGAGTACTGCCTGATGTGTCATGACGACGAGTCGATGACCATGGAGCTGGAGAACGGAAAGGAGATGTCGATCGCTGTCTCCGCCGACCCGTTCATGAGCTCGATCCACGGAAACCAGCTCGTCTGCACAGACTGTCACGAAGGATACGAAGACGATTCAGTGCACCCCGCCGGTGTCACGTTCGAGAGCCGTTCTGCCTATGTCAGGGCACGTTATGACGTCTGCCGATCCTGCCACTTCGACACCTACACGAGAATGCTCGAGAGCATTCACTACAAGCTGCTCGAGGGGGGTGAGAGTAACGCTCCCGTCTGCACGGACTGCCACGGCGCTCATGACATCAGCGATCCGCATGAGAAGGAAGCGATGATGTCGAGGAGCTGCGCCACCTGTCATTACGACGTGTTCGAAGTCTACGAACAGAGCGTGCATGGTCAGGCCCTGATCGAGGAGGGGATCCAGGCGGTTCCGACATGCACCGATTGTCACAATGCACACTCGATCGCGGATCCGGGTACCGCGGCATTCCACATGAGCACGCCGGAGATCTGCATCAACTGTCATGGCGACGCAGTTCTGATGAAGCCGTTCGGCATTCCTACCGACGTCGCGTCGACCTATATGTCGGATTTCCACGGCGTCACCGCGGCGCTTGCTGATCGAGGAAGCGTGGACGAGCGGCAACTGGTCGTCACGTGCGTGGATTGTCACGGAGTGCATGACATCCGGTCGCCGGCCACGATGGCTCAGGGGGAGATGAAGGAGAAGGTCCGGCAGGTCTGCGCGGATTGCCATGAAGGCGCCGCGCCGGACTTTCAGGACGCGTGGCTCTCGCACTACCGGCCAAGTCTCACACATGCGCCGCTCGTGTACCTGATCGAGCTCGGCTACAAATTCTTCATCCCGTTCATGGTGCTGGGGCTGGCTCTGCAGGTCGGGCTTCATCTCTACCGGGTCGCGACAAGGCGCTGAGGAGGATCGACATCATGAAAGCAGAAAAGTCTCACGCACCTGTCCGCCGGTTTTCGAGCTGGGCGATCTTCCAGCATGCGGTCATGATCCTGCTGTTCGTGCTGCTACTGACGACGGGAATGCCGCAGAAGTGGCCGCACGCGGAGATCAGCCGATGGATCATCGATGTATTCGGCGGCATCTTCGTCACCCGCTGGATCCACAGGATCTCGGGTCTCGTCTTCGCGGCAATGACGGTCGCCCATATCGCGGTTGCCGTCGCCCAGATCGTCCGACGCGAGAGCAAACCGACGATGTTCCTCACACGAAAAGACTTCACCGATGCAATCGACAATCTCCGCTATTACCTCGGAGCGAAGCAGAATCCGCCGCTGTTCGGACGCTACGACTACCGGCAGAAGTTCGAGTATTGGGGGCTGATT
The DNA here is from genome assembly GCA_963829355.1 of uncultured Acidobacteriota bacterium. GTDB lineage: Bacteria > Acidobacteriota > Thermoanaerobaculia > Gp7-AA8 > JAHWKK01 > CAWHHZ01. The sequence goes on along the minus strand of CAWHHZ010000008.1, from coordinate 235,500 downwards.
TTCGGAAGCATCATCATGGTCGGGAGCGGCTTCATCCTCTACTACCCGATTCTGATGTCACGGGTTCTGCCGGCGGAGCTGATTCCGGCCGCCAAGGTGATGCACAGCAACGAGGCGCTGCTCGCGATGCTGATCATTCTGGTCTGGCATCTCTACGGCGCCCACCTCAACCCGGACGTGTTTCCTTTTGATACGAGTATCTTCACAGGTAAGATCAGCAGAGAACGACTCGCCCATGAACATCCGCTCGAGTTCGAGGAGATCTTCGGAGAGATCCCCGCGCACGGAAACGAGCACGGTGAAACGGGAGGAGAGTCGCTCGCCGCTGATCAATGACCGGGGCACAGCTACTGACAATGGGGGCCACCTGGCTATGGCAGGTGGCCCTTCACTCGTTTCTGATGGGCCTCGTATTCTTTGCCTGGACCAGATCCCAGGCTCTCGCGCCCGGCCGCTCCCGACGCTGGTTGCTTTCGATGATTCTCGTGTTCCCCCTCGCGACCGCGACGGTCGCACTGTTGCGGCGGCTGGCAGAACCGGAGAGCGCCTGGTTCGACAGCTTCCGCCTTCTCAGGATTCCGGTCGCCGGAGGATATGAGGTAGCTCACCTCGTGGCTGCCGTCGCCATCATCACCGCCGTGATGACCCTGCTCCAGGAAGTCATCCCCAGCTTCTTTCCGCCGAAGCGATCCGATCATGAAGCTCCCTCAGAACTTCTGGAAACTGCGCGCGCGCAGCCGGGCTGGCAGGATGTCGAGGTCATCATGATCCACGATCACCTTGCGGCCGCGGCTGGCGGAACGCCGGCGCGGCCGAAACTGTACCTGTCAGCCAGTCTCGCCGAGTCGCTGGAACAGGAGGAGATGCACGCCGTGGTGCGTCATGAGCACGCCCACCTCATCCCCTCTCGATGGTGGTGGGTTCATCTGTTGTACGCCGCACGTCTGGTTCAGATTGCCAATCCATTCGCCATGTGGGTGTCGAGGGAGTACGGCGTAGAGACCGAGATCGCCTGTGATGCCGAGGCGGTTGGAGAGGGCGGTGACCCGAGGCCTCTCGCGCGGGTGTTGTTCGATATCTATGAGGCGGTGGGGGGTTACGATTCAGCGCGGCGTCGCGTTCTGCAGAGACGGATCGACATCCTGCTCGGCCGATCGGGCGAATCGCATCGTCTGGCGCAGCTTCCATCGACTTCCCTTCTGCTGGCCGGGGCGCTGATGGCAGTGATGCTCTCGTGGGTGATCTGAGGAGATTCGATGACGAAGCTGAAGGGACTGCCGAGCCTGATTCTTATCGTCGCGACCGTCTGGATCGCGATGCGTGCCGTCCATTTTCTGCTCCCTGTGCTTCAGCCGGAGGTTTTGCCAGGGCCCTTCGTGCTCGACGACCTTTCCGAGGTCGAGGCGATCACCGGATTCCCGGCGCGCCTGCCTCTCTATCATCCCGAGGAACTGGGAACCGCGCCGACACTGATCCGTGCGGTCCGCGAACCGCAACCGGAGGCGACGATCGTGTGGCGGGACGAGCGCTTTCTGGAGCTCGTCGAACGATCCGCCGAATGGCGCTGAATTCGACGTTCCGGATGATGCAGAGCAACTCGGACGATCGCCAGCTCCATCTCTGGCGACGGGGAGAGGTGGTCTGCGCTGCCGGCACAACCCGGCAAATCAACTTCACTCTTCGGACCGACCTCTCGAGAGAGGACGCACTGAGGATCGTCTCGACCCTGGTGCCGCTCACGGAGGTGAGGTGAGCGAGGAGGCGGGTTCAAGGGTTCAAGGGTTCAGAAGTTCAGAGGTTCACTCTTGAACCGTCGAGTTGCCCTACGCTTCGAGAATCCCTTTGCGAATCGCGATTCGGATCAGCTCGGCGCGGGAGTGAGCGTGAAGTTTGGTCATCAGATTGGAGCGGTGGCTCATCGCGGTCTTGATGGAGACGCCGAGGTACCGGGCGATCTCTCGGCTCGTCTTGCCTTCGGCGAGGAGCTTGAATACCTGGCGCTCTCTCGGGGTCAGCTTCTCGATCTCGTCCGTATTATCCTTGAGGGATTCGCCACGGGAGGCGATCTCGACGAGCTCGTCTGCGGCGATGGGGTGAAGATAGCGCCGTCCTCGCATGACCGCTCTTATTGCATCGATCAGTTCGTGCGACACGCTCCGCTTCGGAAGATACCCCTGTGCGCCGATGCCCAGAGCTCGTCGAATGTACTCGCGGTTCTCGTACTGGGTGAGCATGATGATCTTTGTTTCGGGAAGCTCCGAGAGAACTGCTTCGGCCGTTTCGAGACCGCCGAGTCCTCCCGGAAGATTGACGTCCATCAGCACGACTTCCGGACGCAGTTGCCGGACGACGCGGAGCGCTTCCTGGCCGTCTCCTACATCCCCGACCACCTCGAAGTCGGCTTCCCGTTCGAGCAGCGCGCGCACCCCTTCTCTTACGAGGTCGTGATCGTCGACGATCAGAATCCGGATCATACAGAGTTCTCCAATGGAATCGTCAGGTGTACGGATGTTCCCTGTTCCGGATCGCTGTCGACCTGGATCCGACCGCCCACCAGAGCTGCCCGTTCCTTCATACCTGTGAGTCCTGAGCCATCCTGATGTGTTCTGGGATCGAAGCCCACGCCGTCGTCCTCCACCATCAGTTCGAGGCGGTCGGATGTCCTGAAGAGCTCGATCGAGACGTTCTGGGCCTTTGCATGGCGGAGGATATTGGTGATGCACTCCTGAAGAATCCTGAATGCCGTGATCTCCACTTCCTCCGGAAGATCGAGCTCGTCTTCGACCTCGAAATCGACCTGGATTCCACGCCGCAGGAGATCGCTCTCTGCATACCATTTCACCGCCGCAGGGAGGCCGAGATCATCGAGGAGAGAGGGACGCAGGTCGTGGATGATTCGATGAACCTCGGTCTGAGTGCGCGAGAGAATCTGGAGCGTGTGCTCCACCTCGGTCGTCTCGCCCGATTGCACCTGCTCGAGCGAAATCTGGATGACCGTGAGCAACTGCGAGATCTCGTCGTGGAGCTCCCGGGCGATCCTTCGCCGCTCTTCCTCGCCCGCCTGTAGAAGACGGCGCACCAGTTCCTGACGGCGCGCATCGTGCGCGAGGATCCGCTCGAGCAGTGAGGCGCTGTGAAGTGCGCCGGCGATCTCTCTGCACATCGCGTCGAGAAGAGGATGGTCGGCTGGCGGACCGTCGTGATAGAAGAGCTCGCCCTGCTTTCGATCGAGATGGACGAGCTGTCGGCTGTGCCAGTCCGCGGGAGGGGGGCTGCCAGTTTCGGCCCATTCCGGCAGCGTCTCGTCGGAGACGGTGAATACCCGGCGGGTCGCGAGGTCTTCGTCGATGGCAATCAGCAGGATCTGATCGAGCGAGAATTTTCGCTGGAGCTCTCCGAGGGCTGCCGGAACGAATATCTGCGGGTCGCGCTCGTGACCCGCAAGAGTCGAGATCTCGAGCAGAATTCGAAGGTCCTCGATCCTGCTTCTGAGCTCATCGGTCCGCTGATCAACCTGTACTTCCAGTTCCTCATTGAGACCTCGCAACTGGCCCATCGAATCGCGGATCTTCGTGCGGGCGTCGTTGAGGCTGTTGGCCAGCACCTGGATCTCGAGGTCACCTTCGACCTCGATCGGTGACTCGAGGTCCCCCTCGGTGAGACGCTCCGCCTGGGCCGACAGATCGTGAATCGGGAAAATTACCGATTGAGAGAAGCTCCGGGAGAGGAGGAGTCCCATGAATCCGAGAATGGACGTCACCGATACGAACCCCACGAGAAACGTTTCGGCGAGAGAGAGGATCGTCGGTTCGTGCTGCTGGACGATGATTGCCCACGGCGCAGTGTCGAGCGGGACCATGACGGCGAGGTTGCGCTTGTCGAAGCCTCCTTCGTATGCGCAGAGCGGACAGTGGGTGCTTTCAGAGATCAGGGGGAGGCGAGCTTCGATACGATCGAGCAGCCCCGGGATTGTGTGCATCCCACGGCCGATCTGCCGCTGGTTCGGAGCAGCGATAACGCGTGCATCCGAATCGACGATGACGAGATGAAGAGAGGGATCGGACGCCAGATCCTGCAGCATCGTACTCAGACCTGATCCCGTCGGCTGGGCCTCCGCGACGAGTGCGTACAGTTTTCCATCTCTTCTGAAGCTCTTGACTGCGACGAGTGCCGCCGGATGTTCGTTGCGCGAGGAGATACCGGTGTGTCCGAGCTGCTTCCGGCGCCACTCGACATCAGGGAAACGAGTCATGGCAGGATCAGAAACGATGATTTCTCCGGTGCTGTCCATGATGTAGGTCGTGTGATTGAACACACTTCTGAGTCTCGCGGCTCTGAGGCGTGAGCCAGCACTCGTGTCGATATCGCCAAGCTCGGTCGAGACACGCTCGAGATCCCGCAGAGCATCTGAGAGTGTCGCGTCGACATATTCCGCGACGGTCTCGGCGAGGAGCCGGTGCCCTTCGGTCATCCAGGAACGAACCTGCGAGAGCATCCAGGCTCCCACGATGATCGCAACGACGAGGAAGAGGATGAACCATCGCAGAAGCAGGCCGAGAAGGCGACGTTTGAGGGTGATCGGAGCTGCGGACGAGGTTCGACCGTCCGGTACTCGCCCGTTCTTGTCGATCTCTTCCCTGAGAGGCGTTGCGACCATTGATGGATCCTTCCCCGGCCAACCGGCTCATCGCCGGGGCGGAGGACAGAGATCATCCTGGTCCAGTCTAGGTTGAGGGGAGCGGGGAGCCCGTTTCGCACATCACTCAGGCGTGTGATGTGCGACGGCTGAACCTCAGCGTACGGAGGCGACTGCTCTGGGGGACGGATCGGACGAGCGATTCAGGTACCCGGTGATTTTCCGCACGTAGTTCTGTGTCTCGCGGAAAGGGGGTATGCCGTCGTACTTCCGGACATTGCCTTCCCCTGCGTTGTACGCGGCGAGTGCGAGCTCCACTCTGCCGTCGAACATGTCGAGAAGGACGCGCAGGTACTTTGTCCCTCCGCGAATGTTGTCGACGGGATCGAAGGCGTTGCTCACGCCGAAGCGGGAAGCCGTTGCGGGCATGAGTTGCATCAGGCCCTGGGCGCCCTTGTGAGAAACGATGACGGGATTGAAATCGGATTCCGCTTTGATGACGGCGGAGACGAGCGCGGCGTCGACGTTCGCTTCCATGGCAAGCTGCATGATCCAGTCGTCGTAACTGCTGCGGAAAATCGGTCGCTGATCGCGGCGATAGCTCCAGTCGCGATCCAGCCGTTCCGCGGAGGGCATTGGCGGTGCGAGCTCGAAAGCGACCTCGTCATCCACGATTCTCTCGACTCGTTGCAGAGGGATTTCGATTTCTCCCCCCTCATAGGTGCGGAGATGAACCTGGCCGTTCTCTACACGGTAGTCCTCGACCTTGATGTGCCGGTCGTTATCGAGAATCACGAGGTCCGCATGCAGCGGCACGGTGAGGGCCGCAGTCAGGAGGAGGAGGATGTGGAGAGGACGCATTCGTTCCTGCAAACGCGGACGAGCTAGTGAGTTGTTCCTGGCGTTTGGGTGGGGCGGGCTTCGTGGGGACGGGCTTCGGCGGGGCGGGACCGTCGCTTCGCTCGGCCGGGGCATCAAGAACGTTTGTTCGCGTCAGTTCGATTGGAGCTCCTGTCGTTCCCCGCCGAAGGCCCCCTGTGCCGCGGTGCGAACCTCTGCTAAACTAATACAGCGTCATCCAATGGAACCGTAGGGAGGGTGTGATGGGTGGAGAACGACTGTTCCAGATCTGCTACGAAGGCGACCTCACCATGGAGGTCTGCGAAGCGTTGCGGAGACTCGGTGCCGAACCGAACTTCGATTCGAGCTGGCAGGTGCTGCTCTCGGAGGATAGGCATGCAGCCCCTCTGGTCCGCTATCTCCGGATGCTCATCGGTGGCGACGCCCGGCTTCTCGTGGCGCGCACACACTTCACCATCAGTCGCGATTTCCTGCTGATTCGCCACAGCCTCACGCCGGGTTCGGACTACAGCGAGCTCCACCGAGCTCTGGACAGGCTCGGTACGGTCATGGAGCTGCCGTTCGAATCTACTTTCGTGATCGACTCGAGCGACACCACCGACGTTCAGACGCTCGGAAAGGCTCTCGGTGAGCTCTGCCCGGATGACTCGCTCATGGCGATCGGCATCAGCCACGACTGGGCCTACAGCGCCGGGCCGTTGCGCCGGATGTTCGTCGCGGCCAATGCGATGAGCGCCGCCGACCCGTTCCAGCAGTTCTGACGGAACGATGAAGGATGAACGATGAACGATGAACGATGAACGGAGAGGCAGAGTTACTCTGAATTTGTCATCCGGAGCGAAGCGACGGATCGGGTACGTCCTGACTATCGCGTAATTCCCGGCCTGAGAGTCGGGACGTACGAGATCCTTCGACCGTCCTCCGCTCCGCTCCGGCGGCTCAGGATGACAGCCGTTTTTGGGTTCAGAGGTTCAGGAGCTCAACTTTCAACTTTCATCGTTCATCGTTCATCGTTCATCGTTCATCGTTCATCGTTCATCGTTCATCGTTCCGACTGCACCCTTTTCCCGTCCGACTCCGTATATAGCAACCAGGATGACGGTAACGGCACTCGGTCGGTGGCCTGACAGGGCTGGTTCTCTCGCACGGGCGCAGCACGGCTGCGACGAGGCGTTCGCGGAGATCGTGAAGGAGAACGAGGGGATGGTCTTCAGCATCTGCCTGCACGCGCTCCGCGACCGGGGACGGGCGGAGGAAGTGGCGCAGGAGGTCTTTCTCCAGCTCTACCGGAATCTCGACCGCCTCGAATCGCAGCAGCACGTCGTCAACTGGCTGCGGCGGACGGCGACTCACCGGGTGATCGATGCGTGCCGTGCGACGAATGACGCAGGTGTGAGTCTGGAGCTCGTTCCGGAGCTCGAGACGCGTCACCCGTTTCGCGACCCGCTCCTGCGCGACCGGCTGCGTGATCTCGTCGCGGAGTTGCCGGTGAGTCAGCGGATGGCCGTCGTTCTGAGATTCGGCGAAGAGATGCAGTTGTCGGAGATTGCCGACGCGCTCGAGGTGCCGATCAACACAGTCAAGAGCAATCTGCGACGCGGGCTCGCCCGGTTGCGGGAGCGATTGAACATGGAAGGGGAAGCTCGATGAACATCGAAAAGGATCTGACGCACGCGCTTCGCAGAAAAGCGCCGCCAGCCGGATTCAGCGACCGGGTCCTCGAGAGGATTCACGAAGAGACGTCTTCGGTGAATCGCGAGAGCGCCGCGTACGCCGGTGGATGGGCCCGAATCGCGGCGGCGATTCTGCTCGTTGTATCGACGGGCCTTCTCTCTTCCATTTATGTCGGACAGATACGACAGGAGGCGGCCGGCGAGCGAGCGAAGCAGGAACTCATGATCGCGATGAGAATCGCGAGTGAGAAGACGAATCTGGCAAGACACGAAGTCGTCGCTCTCGGCGCCGGCAGCATGGACAGATAAGGAGAAATCAGTGAGAACGCTGATCAGAAGTGCGGTATTGGTTGTGGTAATGACGGTGATGTCGGGTTCGCTCTCGGCGCAGCAGGGATGGAAGTTCGATTTCAGTTCGCTCGCACGGAAGGCAAATGAGTCGGTCGAGGTGAAGCTCGATGGAAAGATGCTTGCGCTGGCTTCGAAGTTTCTCTCGAGCGAGGATGCCGACGAGCGCGAGGTCCGCGAAATCGTCAAGGGACTCCAGGGGATCTACATCTACAGCTTCACGTTCGACAACGACTGGGAGTACGACAAGTCAGTGGCTGAGGCGATTCGCGGACAGATCGGGACGGGCTGGGAGAAGATGATCACTGTACGGAGCCGTACGAAGGAGAATGTCGACATCTGGGTCCGTCCGGGCGTAACGGCGCTCGATGGCATCTTCATCGTCGCGGCCGAGCCTCGTGAGTTCACGGTAGTCAATATCGTCGGCTCGATCGACATCGACAAGTTGAGTCGCCTCGAGGGGCAGTTCGGCATCCCCGAGCTCGACATGGAGTCCACGAAGTCGGTGGAGAGGAGGACCAATCGATGAAACGAGCGCTGATTGCTTCGATACTGTTTCTCCTGATGTGCACGATCGCGTTGCCGGCTCACGCCGGCTTCCGATCGATGGCGAACGAGATCAGCATGAATCAGGATCTGGACCGCGTCTGGATTCCGTTCATGGGGATCGGTCGGATGTTCGTCAAAGCCACCCATCCTGATGGCGTTCATGACATCAAGCTTGCGGTGTTCGAGAAGCGGCGCAGCACCACGACGGTGGATCTGAATCGCCTGATCCAGCGCCACGTCGATCTCGACGAGTGGAGCCCGATGGTGCGGGCGCAGTCCCGAACGGAAGACTCCCACATCTTCGTTCAGGAGCGGGGGGACAACATCGGTCTGCTGATCGCCTCGAGCGATGGGAACGAGGTGGTGGTCATCGAGCTCGAGCTCGACGCCGAGCGTTTCGCGAGGGAGATGGAAGAGGACGGCGATTTCGTATCGCTCGGATTGGGGAGGTAGAGTTCACCGATAGTTGGTGACGCTCATTGGCCGGAATGTTACGATCCCTCCGTTCCACTGAGCATCCATGACAGGGAAGCTGATCGATACGGCAGACAGGCACGTGGAGTCTTCGGAACCGTCTCGAGCGGTCGCCCGGAAACCGGTGCGCACAGTCAGCATCGACCTTCTCCGCGGAATCTTCATCCTGTTGATGACGGTCGGCTTCGCGATTCCGGGCGGAGTGCTGCCGAACTGGATGTATCACCGGCAGTACCCGGGCGGCGATGAGTATGCGGCGATCGTAGGGATGACGTGGAGGGACGTCACCCTCGGCGGGTTTCTGTTTACGCTCGCGGCTGCGATCCCGCTCACCATGAGTGTCCGACTGGAACGCGGGGCGACGGTCAGGGACATATTGATCGTCGCTCTCCGGCGCGGGTTCATGCTGTTCGCGTTCGCTCTGATCATCGGGCACTCGGCGGCTCATTTCACCGGCGATTACACCTCGAAGGGCCTTCTCACAGCGATCATTGGTTATCTGTTGTGCGTCGTCGTCTTCACGAGATGTCCTCCGAACTGGAGCCTCCGGATCTGGCAGCGACTGCAGATGGCTGGCTGGGCCGGGGTTGTCGTATTGATCGGTCTCTGGCCCCGCCTGTTCGGTGCGTCATTCGATCCGGCACGGCGGGACGACATCATCGCCTTGCTCGCGTTTGCAGCGGTGGCCGGAATTCTGATCTGGCTGTTCACGAGGACGAGGGTGGAGGCGAGGCTTGCGGTGCTGTCGGTAATCGTCGCGCTCCGGCTCTCTTCACGCTGGCCTGGATGGGTGGAGAACCTGTGGTCGCTTTCTCCGGTTCCCTGGCTCTTTCACTGGAGCTTTATCGACACGCTGCTCGTGATCATCCCGGGAACGATCATTGGTGATCTGATCGTGGTATGGAGCCGGGAGGATCACGAGCAGAGGATCGGGACGGCGGTGATCTGGACGCGAAGACGGCTCTGGGGCATTCTGGCCGTACTACTAGTCGTGGAGCCGCTTCTCGTGTACGGACTCTACAAGCGATGGGTCGAGGCGACTTCTGTGGTGCTCGTAATGGTTGGTCTGGCCGCGTTCTATCTGGTGAGCCGTCCGTCGACTCCCAACGAAGCGCTCGTATCGAAGCTGGTGCACTGGGGTTTCTTCTGGTCGCTGATCGGTCTGCTGCTCGAGCCGTTTGAAGGGGGCGTCACGAAAGTTCCGGGTACCCTGAGCTACTACTTCATCGTCACGGGCATTGGCATCTGTCTTCTGGCGGGGGCGATCATTCTTCTCGATGTGCTCCGAGTCGGCCGCGACATCGTGGCACCGATCACGGATGTCGGACAGAATCCGATGGCGGCGTATATGCTGATGCCGATGCTGATTCTGCCGCTTCTGCAACTCGTACCGAACTTCACGCCGAATGCTTCGACCATTCCTGGTACCGCCGTTCGAATCGCGCTCTGGCTGATCATTACTGCGGGAATCATTGGATTTCTGACGAGGAGACGACTGCTGTGGCGGACTTGAGCCCCTTCAGGGGAGAACGATGAGAGGGATCTTCAGACGCAAAGCCTCTTCGGCGGAAAAGCCCTGTCCGAAGTGCGGGACGGTCGTGTCCGTGGAGAAACCCGGATTTGCCGGGCTGAATCAGTTGATCATCGGCGTTCTGGCGATCGTTGCTCTGCTGGTTCTCGGCCTTCTCGACTCTCAGGTGATGCGGAGTCGTCTCGGACTCGAGCAGCCCGCGGTGCTCGATCCCGAACCGATCCTCTCGACCGGCAATCTGATTCCCAACGACTCAGTCGAGCAGGCTTCCATCGAGGAACCGGGACGCCCGGTGGCTTGGCGTCAGAGCAAGTGGGGATCGAATAACCCCACGTTCGAGTACCTCGATTCAGCCCATACGGGTGGGCGGAGCCTCAAGGTAACGATGTCGAACCTCGAAGACGGCGATGCGAAATGGATCCACGAGCCGGTCTCTGTAATCCCAGGGAGCGACTACCAGTACAGCGATTTCTATAAGTCCGACATCGATACGCAGGTCGTTGCCGAGTTGCACCACGAAGGAGGACGCCGGACATACCAGGCGCTCCCAAATGCCCCGGCGAGCGCCGATTGGCGTCAGTATGCCACCAGTTTCTCGATCCCGTCGGACGTTGGGCAGGTGGTGATGTTTCATCTGCTGGCGCGGGACGGATACCTGATCACGGACGACATGGCTCTGCGTCCTCATACCCCGGAGGGTTTTGCGCGGGGCCTCGTCACCCTCACCTTTGATGATGGCTGGGAAACAAATCTCGAAACGGTGCTTCCCCGACTGGCTCAGGAAGAATTTCCGTCAGTACAGTTTTTCGCAACGAAATTCGTAGAGGGAGTCGACGATCGAGGAGTCAGAGAGCTGTATGCAGCGGGCCATGAGATCGGTTCGCACTCGGTCAATCACGAGGATCTGCGTGACCTGGCGCCCGAGGAGCTCGACTACGAGTTGCAACATTCGAAAGCGTATCTGGAATCGATTACCGGGACGGCGTGTCGTCCTTCGCATCACCATTTGGCGCCTACAATTCGGATGTTGTCGATCGGATCCGTGCCGCAGGTTATTCGCTGCACCGGTCGGTTGATACCGGCTACAACTCGAAGAATGATTTCAATGTCTGGAACGTGAGAGTGCAGAACGTTTTGCTCGACACGCCGGTGTCAGAGGTGCGGGAGTGGGCACAGAAGGCATCGGAGGAGCGTCTATGGCTCGTTCTGGTGTACCACCGCGTCGGAGGTGACAACCCGAGTCCGTACGATTCCCGGGAGGCGGATTTCGAGCAACATCTCGAGATCCTCAGGAGCGCTGGCGTTCCCGTCGTGACGTTCTCCGAAGCGCTCCGTGAGCTACTGCCGCAGCTTTGAGAATCATCTGCCCGGCTGCCATCGGATCCGGGCGAACAGCTCATCACTCTCGAAGCCAGTCGCGCTTTGCACGGCCGCATCGCTGGACGTGCCCTGGATCTCGAAAGCGAGCTCCGGAGTGAATCTCACACCGAGGAGAAGCCTGGTCGTCAGAAACTGATCCTCAGAGATTTCGACCGTGCCCAGGGTGAAGGACTGGATGCCGGTCTCGATTGTCCCATTGACGTAGAAGCGCTCTGCAAAGTCGCGGTTCCCGTTCAAGCGGATCGAGTGCGATTCGAAGTCGTCGGGATCGAAATACCCGTTATTGAGATCGAGGTCGTAGTCGAAGAATCGGTACTGATAATCGGTTGAGATTCGCCACGATCGGACAGGCCAGCGATACGAGAGCTCCGCGTCGTAGGCAGTTCTCTCGTTTCCGTCGGACACGTCCCAGAGACCTGCGCCGGCCTGGATGCTCCAGGACGGAGTTGGTCGGAAGAGAATCGATCCGGAGTACGCGTCGACCAGGATGCCCTTGTCGAGGCTCGTCGTGGTGTAGCGAAGCGAACGCCGTTCAGCGACCAGAGTGCTCGTGATCCTGCTTCCCGCGCCGATCGTGTAGACGAGCATGCCGGTAGGCTCGCTCTCGCTCTCTCCCGTGGTGGACTCGAGTTGGTCGACCCCCCCTCGGATCATCAGACGTTGCGATGGAGTCGGACGCAGCAGCAATGAAGCGTAAGCATTGTCGATGCGTCCTGCGGTGCCGTTGTTCCCGTTGGTGAGCTCGTAGCGATAGTAGCCGAAGTCGAGATCGACCCGGCGAGGGAAAGAGAAGCCTGCGAGGATGCCGTAGCGATCGACCTCGTTGTTGTCGGTATCTTCGATGTGATAGCCGGTAAGCTGGAAGGTGGGGGCGGAGGAGCGGTCGATCGCCTCCCGAAGCGCGACGATTTCGTCGTCATCAGGGAAGCGCTCCTGCAGAAGCACGGCCTTCTTCTTTGCCGCGTAGCGATCGCCGATGGAGAGATCCAGATACGCTGTTCCGAGCAGTGCCGAGCGCTGTTCAGGATCGGCGGCCAGAATGGCGTCGTACCACTCTCGTGCTGTGGCTTCGTCTCCCGACCATGCGTAGGTTTGCGCCACTCCGACCATGGCGCTGATGTTCCTGGGGTCCTTGTCGAGAATCGTCTCGTATTCTGTTCGTGCGGCCGACTGGTTGCCACTCCACGATTTCACGCGGGCGATACCGAGCTGGGCATCTACATTGTCAGGATCATCCCTGAGGATTCCCCTGAACGCTTCGAGGGCTGCATCGTAGCGCCCGGACCAGGAGAGGACTTTTGCCCGCTCCATTCTGGCGGTCTCCTCGGCAGGATCGATCGCGAGAGCACGTTCATACCTGTTGATCGCTTCATCGAAGCGCTGGCTCCAGGAGAGCAGCTTGCCGGACTGGATCAGAGCGCGCAGGTTGTCAGGCTCAGCCTCCAGCAACTCGTCATAGAGGCGGAGGGCCTCTTCGTGCTTGCCGGTGTTGAAGGCGGCATCAGCCTGTGAGAGCAGGTCCTGCCCACTGGCTGTCATGCTTCCGAGGCTCAGCAGGAGGAAGATGGCGAAGAGGATCGACAATCGGTAGCGCATCAGCGGACTTCCATTCTGTAGTGTTCGATCAGATCGAAGGACCTTGAAAGGGTGCCACAGATCACGGTCCGCATGAAGTCGCTCGTTCAATTTTCCGCTTCTTCCGGTCTCGTTCATGGTGATTCTCCAGTCGTTGGTCCTGATGCGGTCTCGAGCTCTCGAGTTTCGATGTAATCAGGTAGCGATGAGATTGTCTTGCGCAGCGCTTCCCATCCTGCTTTCTTGCGAACCGTAAAAGAGGGTGAATCCCAGCCCTCCCATCTGTAGATCGGGGAGACGTCTCCATAGTCCGGAAGAGCATCGGCAGGTCGCTTCGAATCTTTCCGCGGATCGAACGAAAACGCGTAAACCCTGATCCCATTGGTCCTGACCGATCCGACATTAGCGCGACCCGCTTCGCTCGAGTGAATGACCTGGAGAGAAGAAGGATCGCTTATGTTGAGGAGTCCCCACGGAATCCTGATCTCGATGAATCCGTCGCCGACGGCTGCGTCCGCGAGAGTGTCATAGCCCGCATCCTCCGGGTTTTCGCTCCCCCATCGGATGATCCCGCGATCGACAGTTTTCGCCGGAATCGATTCTCCCGCTCTCGTGAAACGTGGTGGGTTCGCCTCGAATCGCAGCGGCTGGAAGTGGCCGGATGGCTCCCGTGGTGACTGAACGGGCTCCAGATCTCCCCACGCTTCCGGCCTGTACGGATCGTAGGAGGGAGTCGCGAGAAGTCTGCTGCCCGGGCCATTCAGTTCCAGAAGAAACTCGGCTCCGGTTTCGAGCTTCGCGGACAGCGGTGCCGGGAGCGAGCGTTCACCGCGATCCGCATCGTAGGTATCGAACGCCAGCCGGTACGACACCGACTCCCAGTCAGGTTGCCCGGTCCCTCGCGTGTCGAGCAGCAGGTACAGATAGGCTTCATCGGAGCTGAGTTTCAGCGATTCCAGATCGAGCCAGGGTTCGGAGGGCTCCGCGCGCTCGAAGGCATTGAACAGGGCGAAGGCAATGATTCCGAGCAGGGGCAGAATGATCAACGGCAGCCGCCAGTCGATCGCGGAAGGGCTGGCGGCGACGCGAGGCTTTCCATCCCGGTGGACCGAGTCGTATGCCGGGCCGAACTTGAAGTCAGGCCGTTCGACGGCGCCTTCGGGCTTCTGTTTCTTTTCAGTCATACAGATGTGCGGAGATCTCGGCCCAGTCCGCGCCGCTTCCGTCGATGACGACCGGCGAGGAATCGGGCTCGACCGCGAAGAGGCCGTAAGCCTGTTCGGGGTTTTCAGCATTGAACCAGAGGTTGCGCCGCTCTTCCGGGATCTCGTAAGGCGCGACGCTCCAGACGCCCTTGAACCATTCGTCGAGGAGCTCGAACACCACGCCCCCGGCGAGATGTTCATCATGGATGTTGCGGAACATTCTGGCGACGAGCTCTCCCTGCAGCGGCTCGGTCAGTCCGCCGTGGTGCCACCCTTCCGGCTGCACGTGTGCAATGCCGCGGCTGGTCGAGATTCCGAACTCTGCCACCAGCACGGGCTGGTCCCCGTGGTACTCCTTGAGAGCTCTCAGGTAGCCGACGTAGCGGTTGGGGCCTTCGGCATCGCGGCTCTCTCCATACTCGTTGTTCATGAAGTCCGGATAGTTCGGATAGATGTGATATGCGGCAAAGAGGCCGGCCTCCATCTCCGGGGTGGGATGAATCAATGTCGAGTCGAGACTGACGCCATCGTTTTCCCAGGGGCGCTGATCGTAGTGATCAGGCACAGGCAGCCCCGCCTCTTTCTTCCAGTGATCCTCTTCTGCGCGGGTTGGCTCGGCAGGGTGGCGGAGCGGGTCGAGCGTGGGCCAGTTGGCGAAGGTCAGCGGATGGAGTGTGCGGTACCTCTGCGCTTCGTAGCCCGCGGCAAAATCGCACATCTCCGCCACCCAGCATTCCATCGGGTGTGCGTCTTCGACGGTCAGCCAGCGGCCGGACCAGCTCGTTCGCCCTGGATACATCTCGTTGTAATCCTGCACCGCAAACGGCTCCCATTCACGACCGATCACATAGGCGAGAAGATATTTGCTGACATCCGCGTCGTAGGTCCCCCACGCATGTGAGCGTCGCGGTCCGAGAGCGATGTTGCCGTGCACCACATCGATGGTTCTGGCGATCTCGGCCTTGAGCTCCCTGACGTACTCGGTGTTGGAAAAATCGTGTTTGGGAGGAAGTTCGGTCCACACTCCCTGAATCAGCCATATACGGCTCTGCCCGGGTTGCGAGTTGTGCCATTCGAGCGCGGCGTAGAAGGCGGGCGGAAGCAACGTATAGATGCGAACCGTGTTGGCGCCGATCTCGGATATTGCAGCGAGCCATTCACGATACGGCTGCTCATCCGCGGGAGCTTCTCCGGCGAACCGGCCGGGCAGCGCAGTACCGAGATTGACTCCCTTGACGAACACCGGTCTCCAGTTCTCGTCGGGTCCGAGCTCCTCGAGGTAATCGACGCCCGCGCGATAGCGAACCTGGATTGGCCCGTCGATCTTGCTTCGGCGCAGTCGCTTTTCCTGTCCCGGCTCGAGCGTCGTGGAGGCCATCAGAATCTCGATGTCTTTTCCTTCTCGTGACTCGAGCATGCTCGCGGCCTCATGGCCTTCCTGAATCAGCCACGCCGGAGCATCAGGGCGCCTTCCGGCGAGTACGAGCCCGCGCAGAGCATCGCCGCGATCAGGCTCCTGTTCCAGTACCTGCTTGAAGAGGTTCCCGGCGATTTCGCTGCCGTCGGTCTGGAGAGAGGCGTATCCCAGACCCGTGAGTGCGTCCGGCGAGCGGGGCTCGACCTCGAGAGATCTGGCGAACCCGCGCCGCGCCTTCTCGAAATCGCCGAGACGATAGTGCGACCAACCGAGGAAGAGCCACGCCTCTGCATTGTCGGGATTCCCGGCTACATAAGACTCCAGCATCGCGGCCGCTTCGCTGAAGCGTCCTGCTTCGAAAGCCAGTCTTGCCTTTTCCGGACGAGGATCCTTCGGGGGACGGGGAAGAAACTGGGCGAAGGAGGGCGTGAGGACCGAGACGCCCACGACCAGGAGAAGAAGGACGGCCCAGATGGCCGGTCTATGTGTCGGGCGCAACTTCGTCAAGATGCCGCTTTCGTATCTGCAGGTTGTGGCTCGAGTGGTGCGCGTTTGATGTGTCCCCAATGCCCCCGGCGGAACAAACCGGTGAAGAAGGCCACGGCCCTTCTTGCCGCCACGATCTGGCGGTAGCCGATGAACTCGAGGAAGGCGCTCATCGTCATCTTGGCAAGATCACGCGCCCTGTCGTAACGGAGGAAGAGAAGATCGTCGACAATCAGCGCCAGGAGCGAGAGCATGATGTTGTAGAGAACGGCCAGTGCGAAGAAGAGCAGGGCGAAGGTCATGTCGAAGCGGCCGAAGATCAGAAGGATCGGAATCAGAAGGTAGCCGAAGACCTCGATGACCGGACCGATCGCTTCGAACAGAGCGTAGAACGGCATCGCGATCATCCCGACCGCGCCATACTTCGGATTGAACAGCATCTTCTTGTGCATCCAGAGCGTCTCGATCAGACCACGCTGCCAGCGGTCCCGCTGGCGGAGAAGAGACTTCCAGTCCTCCGGGACCTGCGTCCAGCAGACCGGGTCGGGAACGAAGATCAGCTTTCCGGCTTCGCCTCTCTCACGGGCGAGCCGGTGGAGCCGGACGACGAGCTCCATGTCTTCGACGACCGTTGATGTGTCATAGCCGCCGGCGTCGATCACGGCGCGCTTCTGGAAGAGCCCGAAAGCGCCCGAGATGATCAGGAGTGAGTTGAGTCGCGCGAGTGCGGTGCGGCCGGTGAGGAACCCGCGCACGTATTCGATCGCCTGACAAAGAAGCAGGAATGAATTGGGTGCGCGCGAGGCGACCACCCGGTGCTTTTCGACGATGGAGCCATTGAGCACGCGCACGATTCCGCCCGCCGCCACGATCCGCTCGTCCTCGACGAAGGGCTTCGCGATTCGGAGGAGCGCATCGGCGTTGAGAAGCGAATCGGCATCGACGGAACAGAAAAGCGGGAAAACAGAAACATTCACGCCGGCGTTCAGAGCATCGCTCTTCCCCCCCTGATCCTTGTCGACGACCGTGAGGTTCGGGTAGTCGAGGGAACGGTAGATCCCGCGGACCCGGCGGGTCTCGATCTGCTGCCGGGTCGCATCGGTTACGGGGAAGAGGGAGAACGACTCCTTGAGCGTCTCCATCGTTCCGTCTTTCGATCCATCGTTGATGACGATGACCTCGAATTCGGGATATCCCACCTCCAGCATCGAGTAGACGTTCGAGACGATCGTCTCCTCCTCGTTATGAGCAGGAATCAGAATCGAGATCGGTTTGAAGGTGGTGCCTGAAACCAGATCGCCGATCCCGCGGCGTCGCGAGCGGCGGTCAAATGAAAGCAGATCGAGGAACGCGATGATCGTGAAGACCAGGTAGACGCTGTTGATCGCCACGAAATAGATGAGGATGGCAACCTGCAGAAAGAAGAAAATATATCCGAGCGTCATGCTGTCGCGACCTCCCCACCCTCGCTCTGACGCGCGAGCAATCGTCTGATGATTCCGTCGAGTTTCTCGCGCGCGCTCTGGTTCAGCTCAGCCATCGCAAGCGCCGCCAGGGCAGCGTCTCTGGCGTAGGTATCCTCTCCCTCTGCCGTGCTGATCAGGACATCCGCCCCGATCTGTCCGGTGCGGGCGAGGGCGCGCGCAGCGTTCGCGCGGACCCACCAGGACCGGTCCCCTAGCTTCGCACCGAGCTTCTCCGCAATCTTGTTGGCCTGATTGATCGAGACCTGCCGCGCGTGGGCGGTGAGAATCGTTTCGATGGCTCGAGCGGCGGCAGCCCGGACGAACCACTCGGGATCATCGAGCCGCTCGAGAGCCAGAGGGATCTCCGCTGCGCTCCCCAGCTTGCCGATGCCACGGACCGCGGTGGCGCGAAGCTCGGGCTCCTTCGATTCGAGCAGCTCGACCGACAACGGCATGGCGTCCGCCGCGCCAGCGTCTGCCAGTGCCTCGATTGCGAGTTTCTGCTCCTCGAGATTCAGCTTCCTGCTCCCGACGAGCTCCAGCAGCGAGTCGGAAGCGACCGAGGCGAGCCGCGCGTAAAAGGACCGACGCCAGCCGGCACGGCGGGGCAGGTCCTGCAGGAATGAGGCGATGGCTGCCTGGAGTGCATGAGGACTGCCGTCGTTGAGCAGACCGTCGCGGGCGGAGCGCCGCACCCCCGGAGAGGGATCCGTGGCGGCTTCGATCATCGCGGCGCGGGCAATTCCACCGCCGCATTCGCCGAGCCCTCGAACGCCGTTCATGCGCTTCCATTCCTTTCGATTGCGTGCCTCACGAACCAGAGCGCGTACAGACCCCATCTCCTCGAGAGTCGACGAGATCGCATCCGCGGCTTCTCCCTTGAGGTCGTAGCGCGCCCTGCGCAGCACCAGAGCCACGGCACGATCGCCGAACCGGGAACGAGCATCGTTGACCACTTTCCTGATCTCCGAATGGCTCGTCACGATGTAGGGCGCGAGAAAGTCGGCTGCCTGCTGAAACTGTCTGCGATTCTTTTCCCGGCGGCTGTCGCTGATCAGGTGATGGACGAATACGAGCACCAACAAAGCCGAATACGATCAGAGAAAGAATGCCCACGCCGTAGGCGATGGCCCGGAGCGCCTGTGACTGGGCTAGCGCTTCCTGTGCGTATCTCATGCGATCTCCTTTGCTGCGCGTCCAATGCTGGCCGAAAGATCGGATGGAGAATACGGTGACTCGACGAAGTGTGTGGCACCGAACGTCGATGCCGCATTTCTCAGATCACCCTGTCCCTCGCTGGGTCATGGCTACGATGTTGAAAAGGTTGCCGTTCATGCTCGTCTTGAGCAGACGAAGAAATTCGACGCCGCTGGGACGAGACAGATTCATGTTCAACAGAATCACGTCGGGATCATGCTCTCTGATGATGCTGAAGGCCTGATCGCCGTCTCTGGCGACGAATATCTGCCTCGAACCGAGATGGGTCTGAAGAGAGGCCACGAGAAGCCTCGCCTTGAGAAAGTCATCTTCGATGATGAGAATACTGGATTCTCGAGTCTGCCTGTTGCCTTGCATCGCCGCCTTGTCTGGACCTTGTCATCCGAATTCATTTCCCGGCGTACACGCGATTGCCGCCGCTCTTCTTTGCTTCGAACAGAGAGCGCTCTGCCTGCCGGACCAGATCTCCTGCGCGGGATGTGTCGCGAGCTCCCGTCGCGATGCCGATCGCCACCGTGATGCAGATCCCGGGGAGGATTTCCGCCTCGGCGATGTCGGCGCGGACTCTCTCTGCCGCACTCCACGCCGACTGCTGATCGGCATCGGGAAGGAGGATGAGAAACTCCTCCCCACCGTAACGCCCGGTCGAGTCGTAGGGCCTGAGCGTAGCCCGCATCCTCCGAGCGACTTCCACGAGCACCTCGTCGCCCTTTTCCGTTCCGAACTTGTCGTTGACCGTCTTGAGCTGGTCGATGTCGACCAGGACGAGCGACAGAGGCCGTTCGACCTCCTTCGCATAGAGGATCTCTCTGTCGATAATGTCGAGAACCGCGGAGCGATTCCACAAACGAGTCAACGAATCAATCCTCGTCTCGCCGCTCTCCTTCGTTTGGGTCATGAGCTCCCGCAGCGCCGGCGTCAGCGTCGAAACGCTGATCTCGCTGTCGATGATCGCTGCGAGGTCCCGCAGTGAGGAAAGATCCGCTTCACTCAGATCCCGCGGCCGGAAATCGTAAACTACGAGAGCTCCTACAGTGCTCCCATCCTTCGACCGGAGGGGATGACCCGCGAAGGAACGAACATAAGGTTCACCCGTGACAAGGGGATTCCCCTCGAACCTCGGATCCTTGCGGGTATCGCTGCTGACGACTGTGCGCTCATCCGCCACGACCAGGGTCGAGAAGGACGCGCGCCGTGCGATCTGTTCGTACGGCATTCCGATCGCGGACTTGAACCATTCACGAGTCGAATCGACCAGACCTATCGTCACGACCGGCACGTCGAGGACCCGTCTTGCCAGACGGGTGACCCGGTCAAAACGTTCCTCGGCGGGAGTGTCGAGCAGATTGAGTCGATGCAGAGAATCCACACGCCGATCCTCATCGATCGGTAATGGCACCACTCGAGCCTGTGAATCCTCCCCCAACGAGCACCTCCGGTGATCGTTCATTATCGCGCAGCATCGGAGGATCGTAAAGGACGCTCTTTCATCTCGTACAATGGTCGCTCATCGGAGGAAGAAAATGGACGGGCATCCCGGGGCGGATCGGCAAGTACGACATCGAGGGAGTTATCGGCGAGGGCGGAATGGGGATCGTCTACAAAGGCCGCGATCCGCTGATCGACCGGGTGGTGGCGATCAAGACGATCCGAGCGGACGACAAAGCCGACCGCGACGAGCTCCTCAAGCGACTCCAGATGGAGGCGCGTTCTGCCGGAAAACTCCAGCACCCGAACATCGTGGTGATTCATGACTTCGGAGAGGAGGAGAATCTCACCTATCTCGTCATGGAGTACGTCGAGGGGAGAAACCTCGCCCGCATCATCAAGAGTGAGCACCAGATGCCGTTCTCGATGAAGATCGACATCATCATGCAGTTGTGCCAGGGACTCGACTACGCGCACGGGCTGAATGTCACCCACCGCGACATCAAGCCCGGCAACATCGCTGTCACTGCTCGCGGGACGGCGAAGATTCTCGATTTCGGACTCGCTCGTGTGGATGCATCCCGGTTGACGAAGACCGGTTTCACGAGTGGCACGATCGCCTACATGTCCCCGGAACGAATGCGGGGAGACGCCGGTACGTCCGATGATGTCTTTGCGCTCGGTGCAGTGGCTTACGAGCTCCTGACCTCGCAGCGGGCGTTCCCGGGCACGACCTATTCGGACGTTGTGACGAAAGTCCTGTCCGACAAGTATCCGAAACCTCTGTCGAGTGTCGCGGATCTGCCGCACGAGATCGACCCGATCATCCTCAAGGCGATGGCGCGAGACGTAAAGGATCGCTATCAGAGCCCCGGAGAGCTCGGAAAAGCGCTCGAGGCCTTTCGGCAGACTCTGGCTTATCAGACGTTCGCGTCAAAAGAGGGTGAAGCCCCGGCCCATACGTTTCAGGAGGACGCCGGAATCTCCTCGACGGCCAATCCATATTCGGCCGGAGCCATGACCCCTTCGCCTGCGGCCGGTCCTCCGCTCGACACGAAGAAGGTTCCCGCCGCTCAGGTGATGAAGGCTGGCGCGGGCGAGGAGGCCTGATGGTGGCGATCGCACCGAGATCCGCCGATCCGGAACAGGGCACGAAACGGCCGGCGAACCGCAGGAGCAGACTGCGCGAGCCGTTCCGCTGTCTGGAGCCGCGGAGACTCCGACCGAGCAGATGAAAGCCCTTCCCTCCGATGCAGACCGCCGTCTCCTGATATGAGACCGAAGTCGGCGGCACAGCGTCCGACCCGCTTCGCCTCCCGCGAGAGAGCCGAACAACCTGCGGCCTCACCAGATCCTCCGCAGGCAGATGAGCCGACGAGCCGGATGCGTACCGCCGTCATGAAGGCATTCGGAAGGAAGTCGCCGAGCGAAGAGGACCCTGGTGCCGAGAAAACGATCATCGACGATGGAAGGCGCAGAGGAGCTGCTGGTACGAGCGCCCCCGCCGCGACATCTGAGCGGACCGCAAGAACGGCCGCGTATGCTCCGGGTGCGGCGCCGATCGCTGAACCGCCGGCTCCCCGACCAGCGAAACCCGTCGAGGCGAGTGCTCCCGGACAACGTATCCGCACCGGAGGAGTCGCCGGGTCCTGGGTCCCGGCGGGCGTGCTGCTCGCTCTGCGTCGTCGGTGCGGCGCTGCTCAGTCACGTAGGGGGCGTGCCGGTATACCTGGCCCTCTACCTTGCTGCAGTTCTTGCCTGGATATGGCTGCTGAGAGGGTCGAGCCTCTTTACGCTGAGACATGCGCTTATCGTTGGCCTTCTGCTCCGGCTGGCGCTGGTGTTCGTTCCTCCGGTCGTGGCCGCAGAGTCCCTTCGTGGCCTGTGGGACGGGAGAATGGTCGCGAATGGGCTCAATCCGTATCTGGTCGCACCGGTGGCTCCCGAGGTCGCGATGGAGCGACCGGCGTGGTTCAGCCTGCTCGCCGCTCCGGGAGACCCCACCACCACCCCGCCGTGGGCGCTGCTGATGTTCATGGTCGTCGCCTGGATCGGGGGAGGTCTGGTTTTCTGGAAGCTGATTCTGCTCGCCGTGGATCTCGTGACGATCAGGCTTCTCTCGCGAGAGAAATCAGGTCACGCGATGATGCTCTACGCGACGTGTCCCTTCATTGCTCTCGAGGGGATCTGGAATGGACGCATTGAAGTCATCGTGCTCGCCCTGATCGTCGCGGCATCGCTCGCCGCGAGACGACGCGCAGCCCTGTGGGCAGGGGCGCTGGCCGGCATTGGCGCTGGAACGAGCTTCTTCGGCATCGCTGCTCTGCCGGCGCTCTGGGGCACGGCGGACAGAATGCTGCGCATGATCGCGGCGACGCTGGTCGCGGCGATCGTTCCTTTCGCGATTTTTGCCACGGGATGGCCGGATTACGGAAAGACTTAGAGACCTGCTCTTCGGTCCGGAATTGAGTGGCATGGGGCTCGTGTGGCTGACCGAACGCATCGATCGCTCACGGATCGCAGAATCGATCGCGGCGAACGGCGAAAAAATCGCGTGGAAACCACTGGCTGATTTTTTTGGTGCAGTATCAGCGCCTGATCTGGCGGCTACTGTCGTCGCCCTGATTTTCCTTGTCGTACTGATCTTCGTGACCAAACGCTCCGCCGGTCCCGATGCCGCCGTGGCGAACTGTTTCGCAGCGTTCTTCCTTCTCACGGCGATGTTCTCACCCGCCGGATGGCTTCTGCTCATTCCATTCGCGCTCGCCGCCAGGCAGTCGCTCTGGATCATTTACGCGCTACGTCACCCCACTCGCCTACCTACTTCCGGCAGAGGGTACGTCGTGGATGCTCCTGGCGACGCTCTATGTTCTCCCGCCAGTTCTCTGGCTGATTTTCAGAGGTGACGACGGAAAGGTGCATTTGTTTGATTCTGCCGCGGGCGAGCCCGTTCCCGAGGCGGCTGAGTATGCGAAGTAGCTACGATCGAGGCTCTCATTTGGAGTGCGGTGCTCGCCGAAGGACGAGCACCGCTTTGGTCCCGGGAAATCGTTATCGAGGCCGCAATCGGCACAAATATGACATTTCCATCGCGATTTGAAACTCTCCGTAGCCTGCAAGGTGGCCTGATGTAAAGCTGAGCTCGTCCTTCGGCGAGCGCAGCACTCCAAAGGAAGCGGTCGCGAATCCCGATCTGAGTTTTCAGACAGTCTCGAGCCGAGCGCAACACAGCAGCCGCGCCGCTGTCCGTCGCCGCAGTAGAAGGCTGGTAAGAAATGGGGGGCAGGGCTATCGGGCCGGACTGAGGCGTGGCGAGTCCCGGATTGCAAACGGATCAGTCCTTCATCTGCTCCAGCAGCGAGTCGCTCTTGGCGACAAGCCATTCGGGTGGCTGGCGCAGATCCGCATCGGGCTCTCCGATCGATGCGATCAGGAGAGCTGCCTCCTTCTCGTTCAGATTCGCTGCAGATTTGCCGAAGTAATGTCTGGCCGCCGCATCGACGCCGATCAGATCCGGCTGGAACTCGATGGAGTTGATGTAGAGCTCGAGAATTCGCGTGCGGGGAAGCGAGCGCTCGAGGTCGAAAGCGACGACGTACGACTGCAGACCGTTCAGGGGGCCGGGCTCGAGCACGACGTTGCTCGCAACGGCCCGGCTGATCGGACTCAGTCCGGGAATCCGGCGCTGTTGGAAGAGCTCGGCAATGGCGCCTTCCTTTTTGAGATCATTGACTCGTCGGGGGTTTGCGATTCATGAAGCCCGGATCGAGAGCGGCTACGGCTGCCACGCGGACGGGCACGGCGATTTCTTCGCGCGCGAGCCAGCTCCACTCGACCTCTCCCGGCTCGTGCCCTGCTGTCGCCGGCAGAGTCTCGAGTGGTCCGGAGTCGAGTCCGGACAGGTCCGGGTGGCTGTACCAGAGCCACCCGACCGTCACGATGACGAGCAGCAGTACGGTTCGGAAGACCCAGCGACCGACCGGGATGTGGCGGCGCGGGATGGGGATCTCTTTCCGGCGACTCGCTCGGAGCAGCAGGAAGTGAGGCTGGCTTCTGCTGGATATCCTCGAGCGACTGCGTGCCGGGGGATGTGGTCCGGCCGCCAGCGGTGGGAAATGCAGGAGCGAACGACATGGCGTGTCCGCTGATCGTCAACTGCTGATCCCAGTTTCGCGCGAGGTTCTTCAGGTCTACGGCAATTTCCTTGATCGACTGATAGCGCTCGTCCGGATCTTTCGCCAGACACTTCCGGACGATCCGTGCGAGCTCTTCGGGAGCGTCAGGATTCAGTTCGCCGATTGCGTGAGGCTGTCCGAAGACGATCCGATGCATCGTGTCGATGGCGGTCTCCGATTGAAACGGTTTGGTCTGTGTCGCGCACTCGAAAAGGATGCAGCCGAACGAGAAGATATCGGAGCGCTGGTCGACGAGCTTTCCCTGGACCTGCTCGGGAGACATATAGCCCGCGGTACCGAGAATCATCCCCTCCTCGGTGTTCTCCACGTTGTCCCCTCTGCCCGATTCCTTCTCGGTCAGCTTGGCGAGACCGAAGTCCACGATCTTGGCGTAGCCATCGGTCGTGATCATGATGTTGTCCGGTTTCAGATCTCTATGGACGATTCCGGCGTTGTGCGCCTTGGCCAGGCCATCGGCGCACTGCGCCATCAGTTCGACGAGCCGCTTGAGCTCGGTGTCGCGATAGATGTGATTTCGAAGAGTTGTCCCGTCGATGAACTCCATCGCGATGTAGTGGATCTTCTCTTCGCCCGTTCCCTCGTACTCGAGGGTGGCCTGACCGATCTCATGAATCGTGACGATGTGAGGATGGTTGAGCGCCGAAGCGGATTTCGCCTCACCGACGAAGCGGCGGACCCTGTCGGAGGAGGTGAGAACCGAGGGCGGGAGGACCTTGAGGGCGATGAACCGCTCGAGTGTGGTGTCGTGCGCCTTGTAGACCTCGCCCATTCCTCCCGCACCGATCTGGGAATCAATTCGATAGTGCGAGATCAGAGTACCGTCGGGGATCTTGAGGCTCGACAAGATTCCCTCATTGTACGCGAAGGTGATCACAATAGAAGAGGGTGAGAGTAAGACGCGGCTGTCGTCGGTCGGTCGGATGGTCGTCGACCAAAGCCGGCGTCATCATCTTCGTGTTGCCGCCGGACGATACTGGCTGCACTCGGTCTATGGGAGGGGAAGTGCAGTCTTATTGGGAGGTACGGCGATTGAATACAAAAACCGCCGGTCGCTCAGATCGGAAGGAGCTCACATATGCCGAACAGCCTTGAAAGACTCTCCCGGATCATCGAGGAAAAGGAACCGGAGATTCTCCGCGAATGGATCAATCTGCAACTCACGGAGGAGGAACTTCGCACCGACGTGCTGAAGGAAGCGGAGGTCAAGAAAGAGTCGAAGGAGTTTCTGTCGCTTCTGGGAGCGGCTCTGAAGAGGAGCGCGACCTCCGACTTCGATGCGGGCGAATGGGACGAGGTACGGGGCTTTCTGGAAGGGCAGACCCGGTCGCGTGTCAAGAAGGGACTCTCTCCCACCGAGAATGCGCTGTTCACCCTGGCGCTCAAGCAGCCTTTGATCGACGAGCTTCGCGAGTCGTATGGCGACGACTGGGAATCCCTCTCCGACGAGATCTGGAACACCTCGATGCTCTTCGACAGGCTCGGCCTCTACACCAATCAGATCTATATCGAGAGCCGGGAGCAGATCATCGCCCGCCAGCAACAGGAGCTGATGGAGCTCTCGACGCCGGTGGTCCAGCTCTGGGATGAGATCCTGGCGCTGCCGCTGATCGGAACGCTCGACAGCTCCCGCGCACAGGTCGTCACCGAGAGTCTTCTCGAGGAGATCGTGCGTACGGGTGCATCGATCGCCATTATCGATATAACGGGCGTGCCCACCGTGGATACGCTGGTTGCGCAGCATCTGCTCAAGACGATCGCGGCTGCCAAACTGATGGGGGCGGAGTGCATCATCAGTGGGATCCGTCCCCAGATCGCGCAGACAATCGTGCACCTCGGAGTGGATCTCGGAACCGTCGTGACGAAGTCTTCGATCTCCGACGCGTTCACGACCGCTCTGAAGAAGGTTGGCTACGGCATCACCAGGATCGGAGGCTGATCTTTCCATGGAGAAGATCCCCATTCTCAAGATGGACAAGTTCCTGATCGTGTCCATCCAGGTCGACATGCACGACCAGCTCGCCCTGCAGCTCCAGGACGATCTGACTTCCAGGATCGCCGACACTCACGCCAAAGGAGTTCTTCTCGACATCTCGTCGCTCGATGTCGTCGACTCCTTCATGGGAAGAATGATCGCGAATATTGCCTCGATGGCGCGCGTGCTCGATGCCGAGACCGTGGTGGTCGGAATGCGGCCCGCCGTCGCGATCACCATGGTCGAGCTCGGGCTCTCACTCGACGGGGTTCGAACGGCGCTCGACGTCGAGCGGGGAATGCAGCTTCTTCAGAAGAACGCTTCCTGAATCTCTGATGGGCGCGCCGCGCGAGGAACTGTTTCAGCTCAAGAACAATCCCGATCTGCTAGCGATTAGAAAGCGGATCAAGGATCTCTCGGCCGAGATCAACCTTTCCGTTCTGGAGCAGACGAAGTTCGCAACAGCCGTCAGTGAGCTCAGCCGCAACGTTCTCCGGCATGGCGGGGGAGGCGAAGCTCGAATCGAGCTCCTCGATGACAAGGGTGTTCCCGCGCTGCGGGTGATTTTCGAGGACCGTGGTGCCGGGATCGCGGAGATCGATCTCGCGATGACGGATGGATTCACGACGGCCAAGGGCCTCGGCCTCGGGCTCGGAGGGGCGAAGCGGCTCGTGGATCACTTCGAGATCAAATCGGCCGCAAACGAGGGAACGGTGGTCACGATCTTGAAAAGAGGTCGCAGGTAATGCACTTTTTCGTCAGGGAAGACTCACCCCAGGGGCAGAGATTCGATGACGGCACTCAGTCTGTCCGATTGCCGATCGGTCATGATGCGGACGTGGGTGAGGCGCGCCGTGCGGTTCGGGGAGCCGCGGTTCGAGCGGGTTTTGACGAGGAAGACGCCGAACGAACAGCGCTGGTCGTGACCGAGTACGGGAACAATATCGTGCGCCATGCGGGAGAGGGAGCGATTGTCGTCACGAAGATCTCAGGACCTCTTCCGGCGCTCGAGATCATCTCGATCGACTCGGGCCCCGGGATTCCGGACATCCCACGGGCGCTGCAGGACGGGCACTCCACGGCGGGAACGAGCGGGGTTGGACTCGGAGGTATTCGACGTCTGTCCGATCAATTCGACGCTCATTCCCGGAATGGGGAGGGAACGGTGATGATGTCGCGGATCACCCGCGACCGGGAACATCTGCCGGAGCCGATCCGGTCGCTCTCCGCGATCTGCCTCCCGCGAAATGGCGAGGAAGTGTCCGGCGACTCCTGGGCGGCAAGCCCGGTCGACGGAGGGTTTCGCATCATCGTGGCCGATGGCCTCGGGCATGGGTACGCGGCGGCAGAGGCATCGATCGAGGCGGTCCGGCGCTTTCGCACCACCACGTCCGAATCGCCCGTGTCGAGTCTCGAGCGAATCCATGAGGCGCTCCGGCACACGAGAGGAGCGGCCGTATC
Source organism: uncultured Acidobacteriota bacterium (assembly GCA_963829355.1). Lineage (GTDB taxonomy): Bacteria > Acidobacteriota > Thermoanaerobaculia > Gp7-AA8 > JAHWKK01 > CAWHHZ01. Next base: position 207,624 of record CAWHHZ010000008.1, on the reverse strand, counting down.
GATTGCAGATGTGGGGAATGGCGGAAGGATCGACTACTGCGGGCTCGGCAACGTCCGCGGCATTCTGGTGGAAGAGGAACAGACGCAGTCGCTCGTTTCGATGAACGGGACTGCGGGGCACCGCGCAGGCAGGAACCGGCAGTTCAGCTACGATTGCCCCGAGGACTCGATCCTGATCATCCACAGCGACGGGTTGAGGACGAAGTGGAGTCTCGACGACTTCCGGGGACTGAGGGTGAGACATCCCGCGGTCATCGCCGGTGTGCTGCTGCGTGATTGCGAACGGCGCACGGATGATGTCTGCGTCACCGTGTGGAGGAGGACTGGCGGATGAGAGAGGTGCTGCTTACCGTCAGAATTGCCAATGAGCAGGATGTAGTGATGGTCCGCCAGCGCGCGGACCAGATCGCCGGCGAGCTCTCATTCTCTCGCGCAGACGCCACGAGGATCGCGACTGCCGTCTCGGAAATCGCACGGAATGCTCTGCAGTACGCAGGCGGAGGCAAGGTGGAGTTCGTCGCGACGGATGACCATGAACGGGGCCGGCTCGACATCTTCGTGAGCGACTCGGGCGGCGGCATTCAGGATCTCGGAGCGATACTCGAGGGTCGTTACCAGTCGAGCTCCGGTCTCGGCCTCGGAATCGTCGGCTCCAGGCGACTGATGGACGAGCTCGATATCGAGACCTCGAAAGAGGGAACCACGATCCGGCTCACCAGATGGCTCCCGGAGGACGCTCCTGCTCTGAGTCCCGAGAGGACCGCCAGTCTGGTCCGGGAGCTCACCAGGGGCAGACCGCGATCGCCGATCGAGGAGATCCAGCGCCAGAACCAGGAACTGCTCGGTGCGCTCGATCGCGAGCGAGTGGCGAGAGAAGAGGCGGAGGCAGCCAATCGCGCCCGCGACGATTTCTTCGCTCTGCTCTCTCACGAGTTGCGCACACCGCTCACATCGATCCTCGGGTGGACGAGTTTTCTCAAGGATGCGGAGCTGGGAACCGAGGAAGCGACCGCCATCTCCTCGATCCGGAAGAGCGGTGAAGCGCTCAGCAACCTCATCGATCAGTTGCTGGAGGTCTCACGCATCCTGACGGGCAAGATCAAGCTCGAGCGGGAAGTCGTGGAGCTCAACGAGATCGTCCGCGAAGCGAGCGACATGCTGCGGCCTGCCGCCGACTCGAAGCGGATGAACTTCGAGACGCGGCTGTCTGACGGGCCGGCAAGACTCGAAGGAGACCGAAACCGTCTGCGGCAGGTGGTGTGGAACCTTCTGTCGAACGCGATCAAGTTCACACCCGAGGGGGGAGATGTCTCGGTCCATCTGGTGAAGGGAGATGGCGAGATGTCGATTGTCGTGCGGGATACGGGGATCGGAATCGACCAGGAGACGCTTCCCCTGATCTTCGAGCGGTTGCATCAGGCCGATGGGGTCCAGGCATCTCAGGGGCTGGGTCTGGGCTTGTCTCTCGTGAAGCACTACGTAGACCTCCATGGAGGGTCCGTGAGTGCGGAGAGCCAAGGGGAAGGAAGTGGCGCGAGCTTCGTCGTGACGTTGCCGGTCGAGTAAAGAAGTCCGGAGTCCTGAGCGAGTCGGGGCGGAACTGTCATCCTGAGAGGCTGTGAAAAAATCCAGCGTGCCCTGCGCTGGTGGTGCTTACGGTTCGAGCTCAAGGAATGAGGAGGAGTCGCGGTGGTTCCTCGGTGACGACGAGTGACGCAGAGATCGGGCCGTAACCACCACCAGCCCAAAGGGTTACGGGCGGGGCGTCGCCGATCGCGTTGTCGCAGTTCCTTTCCGATGAACCACATCGCTTCGTCACTGCTTCGCGCGCTCGACGCTCGCCGCGCCCGTAACGCAGGGTACGCTGGATTCTTTCACAGCCTCTGAGCGCAGCGAAGGATCGCGTGGATCATACTCGCCGAAAGTTCCCTCGAGTCATGCCGTACGAGATCCTTCGCAGGCGCTCAGGATGACGGGTTTTCGTGATTGGTGGTCCGGAGGTCGAAGGCCGTCGGGTGGATGGGAAGGGCCGCCGAACAAAAAAAGCCGCCGGCCTTTCGGGCGGCGGCTTTGATGAGTTCGGGCTCGGGATCAGAAGGCGTCGAGGATGTACTCGAAGGGATTGACCGGGTTGCCGTTGACTCGCACTTCGTAGTGGAGGTGCGGTCCGGTTGACCGGCCGGTGGATCCGACGTAGCCGATCGTGTCGCCACGCTTGATCTTCTGGCCTGGCTTTACGGCAATCTTTGAGAGGTGGCCGTAGCGGCTCGAGTAGCCGTATCCGTGAGAGAGGTAGACGACCTGCCCGTAGCCGGAAGCCCAATCGGCTTTGGCCACGATTCCGTCGGCCGGTGCAATGATCGGGCGACCCTGGCCCGTGGAGATGTCGATGCCGCCATGGCTCGCGGGGCGTCCCGTGAATGGGTCGGAACGATTGCCGAACCCGTCGGTGAGGATGCCGCGAACCGGTGCGATCGACGGCGTCGATGACCAGAGTCGATCGCGCTCGGTCAGCCGGCGCTCGAGGACGGAAATGTCGGTCTTGAGCCGGCGGGAGCGAAAGCTCATCCGATCGATCTCATCCTGATAAGGACTCCCGATCTCCGTCTCTGAGCCGATACCGCCGACGCCGCCCGGAGTACGCATCTCGACGGGGTTGATTCCGGCCACGATGGCCAGCTTACGTGTTCGTTCTTCGACGGACTTGAGCTCCGTCTGGAGATCTTCGACTGACTTGCTGAATTGCTCGTTCGCGATCTGGAGCTCGCGGTTCTCCGACTTCAGGCGGTTCAGTTCGTGGACCTGAGAGAGTGAGGTGAAGTACTGGACCGAGAAGAAGAGAGAGAGAACGAGCGAGCTGCCCAGCATGAAGCTGGCGATGCCCAGCACGCGGTGCGAGATTCGAAGCTTCCTGAATTTCGCCCTGGCGTGCGGAACGAAGATGATCGTTGAGAAACGTCCGCTCATTGAAACTCCTGAGTGCGTGGATTGGCCGAGACACCTCACGGGTGAGGTGGGGGACCATTCTACGCAATCTCGAAGAGTTGTCAACGTAACCCATTCTGGAGAAACGGGTTGCGGTGATCCGGAGCGGCTCGCTTCCATGCTTCGGCAGCATGAAGCTCCCCTAAGTCGGTTTATTTACTATGACATAATATATGTCATAAAAGCATAAAATGGCCGCGTTGACAGGCGTTGTCCATCTGCTATGCTGCGCTGTCGAAGCTGGTCCACTACGGAGGCGCACGTCCGATGAAGCAGAAAAAGAGACTACTCGATGCCGCGAAAATGAAGCGGGTGATCCAACGCATGGCGCTGGAAATCCTCGAGCGCAACCACGGTACCGAGGATCTCGTCATCATCGGGATCCGGAGCCGGGGAGTGCCGATCGCGGAGAGAATTGTCGAGCAGATCAGGAAGTCGGACGGTGTTGATGTTCCTCTGGGAATCCTCGACATCACGCTTTATCGGGACGATCTGACCACTGTGGCTCCCCAGCCGCTCGTGAAGCCGACCAAGCTCCCCGAGTCGATCGACGACAAGCTCGTCGTCCTGGTCGATGACGTGCTCTACACGGGAAGAACCGTGCGAGCTGCTCTCGATGCCCTGATCGACTTCGGACGTCCGCGCGCGGTTCAGCTCGCGGTTCTTATCGATCGCGGCCATCGGGAGCTTCCTGTTCACGCTGATGTAATCGGTCGCCAGGTTCCGACCGACCGCTCAGAGGTCATCAAGGTGAAGGTCAAGGAAATTGACGGCGAAGACGAAGTTCTGATCATGGAGAAAAATGAGGACGGCAAGTAGCGCACTTCGTTCGAAAGATCTGCTCGGAATCGAGCCACTCACTGCTGAAGAGATCGAGCTCATCCTGGACACCGCCGAGGGCTTCAAGGAGGTCAGTGAGCGACCGATCAAGAAGGTCCCGACTCTCCGCGGACAACTCGTCATCAACTTCTTCATGGAGGCGTCGACCCGCACCAGGGTGTCGTTTGAGATCGCCGAAAAGCGGCTCTCGGCCGACACGCTGAATTTTGCGGCATCCGGTTCCTCGGTCGAGAAGGGCGAGACGTTCATCGACACCGCGATGAATCTGATGGCGATGTCGCCGAACATGATCGTGGTCCGGCACAAGCATCCTGGAGCCCCGAAGATGCTCGCCGAACGGCTTCCCGCCTCGATCATCAATGCCGGCGACGGATCGCACGAACATCCGACTCAGGCACTTCTCGATGCCTTCACGATCCGGGAGCGTCGCGGCCGTCTGAAGGACCTCAACATCTCGATCGTTGGCGACATCGCTCATTCGCGTGTCGTTCGATCGAATATTCACCTTCTGACGAAGATGGGGGCCAACGTCACGCTGGCGGCGCCTCCCACTCTCATGCCGGTCGAGGTCGAGAAGCTCGGTGTCCGGGTTGTTCACACGCTCGACGAATCACTCGAGGGTGCGGACGTCGTGATGATGCTTCGCATGCAGCTCGAACGTCAGGGCAAACTGAGGTTTCCTTCCCTGAGGGAGTACTTCAACACGTTCGGACTTACCGAGCAGCGGTTGAAGCTGGCAAAGGACGACGTGGTCGTGATGCACCCCGGTCCGATGAACCGCGGCGTGGAGATCGCCTCGGACGTCGCCGATGGACCTTACTCGGTCATTCTCGAACAGGTGACCAACGGTATCGCAGTGAGAATGGCGGTTCTCTATCTTCTGGCCGGAGGACGACCTTTCTGGAAATGAAGTGAAAGATGAAAGATGAAAGATGAAGTGGAACGGTGGATGGTGAACCAGAGAGTGTCGTCCTGAGCCGTGGGACGACGCGGTGCGTCGAAATGAACTCGAAAAAACTGTCATTCCGAAGGAGTGGCTTCATCGCGACTGAGGAATCTGAGTGGAGGGCGATGCCAGCCCGACCACGTTTCCCCCACCCAGATTCCTCGCTGGGTTTCGGAATGACAGGCGCGAACAAAACTGAGTCTCTTGGAAGCGCAGCGAAGGATCGGGTTCAACGCCTGTCCCATGATTCGAGATGCGTCGTTCATCTTTCATCTTTCAGCATTCATCTTTCGCCACGGGAGTCTGCATGGACCTGCTCATAAAGAATGGCCGCGTCGTCGACCCATCGCAGGATATCGATGATGTTCGCGACGTACTGATCCGAAACGGATCGATCGAGAAGCTCGGATCATCGCTTTCCGCCCCCTCCTCGGTTGAGGTGTTCGACGCAAAAGGTCTGGTGGTGGCACCCGGATTCATCGACCTCCACACGCACCTCCGCGAGCCCGGACAGGAACACAAGGAAACGATCCTCACCGGCACCACCGCGGCGGTTCGCGGGGGGTACACCGCAGTCTGCGCAATGGCGAACACGGTACCTCCCAACGACGAGCGCGCCGTGACCGAGATGATCGTCGCGGAGTCGCAGCGTCAGGGTTTCTGTCGGGTCTATCCGATCGGTGCCGTCTCCCGGGGTCTCCGAGGCGAGGCGCTCGCGGAGCTGGCTGACCTGAAGTACGCCGGCTGTGTCGCGTTCAGCGACGATGGAATGCCGGTGGCGAATGCCCAGCTCATGCGTCGTGCGCTCGAGTACAGCCGGATGCTCGGCCTCCCGATCGTGGTTCACGAGGAGGATCCACTTCTCACCGAGGAAGGCGTGATGCACGAGGGCTACTACTCGACACTGCTCGGCCTTTCCGGTATCCCCGCCGCCTCCGAAGAGACGATGACTTGGCGGGACGTGGTTCTCGCCGAGCTGACGGGAGGGCGTCTGCACATCGCCCACCTGTCGACGAGAGGAGCCGTCGAGGCCGTGAGAGCGGCCAAGGCGAAGGGTTTGGCGGTGACGGCTGAAGTGACGCCGCATCACCTCGCACTGGCCGACGAGGAGGTGATCTCCTACTCGACATCGATGAAGATGAAGCCACCGTTGCGGTCGCAGGATCACATCGAAGCGCTCATCGAGGCCGTGGCGGACGGCACGATCGATGTCGTGGCGACCGACCACGCTCCTCATCATCCCGACGAGAAGGACGTCGAGTTCGATCTCGCTCCCTTCGGGATCATCGGACTCGAAACTGCGTTTGCCGTCACGGCAGAGGTTCTCCTGCACAGTGGGAGAGTCGATCTCGCACGACTCGTCGATCTTTTCTCCTGCGGTCCGGCGAGAGTGTTCGATCTTCCGGGTGGCACTCTCGAAAAGGGCTCGGCCGGGGACGTGACGATCATCGATCCCGAGGGGGAAGTCTCGTTCGAGTCATTTGCCTCCAAATCGAAGAACTCTCCCTTTACCGGTCGCACTTACCGGGGCCGGATCATCTCCACGATCGTGGAGGGGAACGTCCGCTACCGCGACGAGGATGCACCCTCGGAACGGTCTGCCCACCCGCGGGCGAACGCACGGAAGAAGACCTCAGGCAAGAGCAGCAAGTCGTCGAGCCGTCGAAAATGAAAATTCCGAAGCGGGTCGTGATCGTCGACGACTCCGTCGCGTTCTGTGATCTCTGGTCGAACGTGATGGAGGAGCGCTACGGCGAGGTCGTGGCGGTCGAGACCTACAAGCATCCATACGATGCACTGCCGAAAATCGACGACTCGATCGATCTGCTGATCGTGGATCTCGAGATGCCCGGGATGGACGGCAAAAAGTTCTGCATGTTTGCCAGACAGAAGGGCGTATCGCCGAAGCGGATCATCGTGACCTCTTCTCACCATTCCGATGAGCTGCACCGAAGATTTCAGATCGGTGAGACGATGGCCGTGATCAACAAGACCGAGCCGAAACAGCAGGAAGCCTTCCTGATGATTCTCGATTCGGTCATGCGCAAATAGCGCTCACCCGCGCCTGTCATCCTGAGCGCAGCGAAGGATCGGGCACGTCCTGACTGTCTCGTACTTTCGGTCCTGACAGTCGGACCGTCCGCGATCCTTCGACCGTCCTCCGCTGCGCTCCGGCGGCTCAGGATGACAAGCGCAAATAGCGCCTCACCCCACCTGTCATCCTGAGCGCAGCGAAGGATCGGGCACGTCCTGACTGTCTCGTACTTTCGGTCCCGACAGTCGGACCGTCCGCGATCCTTCGACCGTCCTTCGCTGCGCTCCGGCGGCTCAGGATGACACGCGCAAAATAGGCGAGAATCGGCGGACGGAGGCCGGGTAGCCGCCGGTGCGCCTCTTGTCAGTCGCATCGGTTGTGAGAGAATAGCTCACTCCAGCCGGATGCCAGCCGCACCGGCGTCCTACAGATCATCATGACCGATCAACCGCCCGAGATGTCTTCATCGCCTACGACCGAACCTGAACAGCCTTCGGAGCGGCAGTTTACGCTCAACGAGCTGCTCGCGTTCACGGCACAACAGCAGGCTTCTGATCTTCATCTCAAGCCGATGCGTCCTCCTCTGTTGCGCATGCAGGGAAAACTCCTGCCCGTGAAGACGGGGCCGCTGAAACCTCCGCAGCTCGAGTCGATGCTTCTTCCGATCCTTACGCCCTCACAGCGTCAGCGTTTCGATCAGAATCATTCGGTCGACGTCGGCTACGGCGTTCCCGGTGTGGCTCGATTCCGTGGGAATATCTTCAGGCAGAGGGGTACCGTCGGCGCGGTGTTTCGCCGGATCCCGATCGACATCAAGTCGATCGACGACCTCGAATTGCCCGAGGCAGTGAAGGATTTCGCGAAAATACCGGATGGACTCGTGATCGTGACCGGTCCGACCGGAAGCGGCAAGTCGACAACTCTTGCGGCGATGATCAAGTTGATCTCGGCGAGCGAGCCCCTTCATATCGTGACCATCGAGGATCCGATCGAGTTTCTCATGTCTGACTCGATGTCGGCGATCACGCAGCGCGAGGTCGGGACGGATACGCCGACCTTCCGGGAAGCTCTGAAGAACGCCATGCGTCAGGACCCGGATGTGATCATGGTCGGCGAGATGAGAGACCCGGAGACCATCGAAACCGTTCTTACGGCTGCAGAGACCGGTCATCTCGTCTTCTCCACCCTGCATACGAACAATGCGGCCCAGACGATCGATCGCATTGTCGACGCATTTCCGGCCGACCAGCACAAGCAGGTGCGGTCACAGCTCGCGCTGGTGCTGCGCGGAATCGTCTCGCTGAAGCTGATCAAGACCACTGACGGAGGCATGACTGCCGCGGTGGAGATTCTGAAGAACTCGCCGAAGATCGCAAAGCTGGTCGAGGATGGTCATACCAAGGAAATTCTCGAGGAGATGGAGGGTTCGGTCGCCTTCTATCGGATGCAGTCGATGAACCAGTCGCTGCTCTCACTCCTCGTGCATCAGCGGATCACGTACGCCGAGGCGATGGAACTGGCGAGTGATCCGGACGACCTATCATTGAAGTTGCGCAAACTCTTCCCTCAGATCGAGGACCGAGTCAGGCAGGGGGGTGGACAAGTGGCACCGAGCAAGGCAGATTTTTCCCAGATCGCAGAACTGATGGACATCAAGAAGCTCTATGAGGAGCAGGAGGAGCGCAACCGCCTCCGGCTCATGGAGAAGGACGAAGAGATCGAGAATGTCCGGCACGATTTCGAGTACCAGATCAACGCGCTCAAGGAGCGCCTCGAGAACGCGAGCGGCAATAGTGAGGAAGTCCAGAAGCTGAAATCGGAGAATGAACGACTCCGGCAGGAAGGTCAGGCAAAGATCCAGCAGCTTCAGGAGAGGATCAGGGATCTGAACCAGAAGCTGATGGGGAAGTGACCGGACAGAGAGAGTGCAGTTCGAAGAGTGAAGGCTGGGGCAGGTAGCACTGTCATCCTGAGCGAAGTGAAGGATCGCGTCGCGTTATCCTCGCCCTAGTTTTCTGGACAATTTCGGTAGAGTCATTCCTGACGTGATCCTTCGCTGGCGCTCAGGATGACAGTGTTGGGACCGTATCCACTTTGGACCTATCATGACGAAACGAAAAAAGAAAAGCGCATCGAAGGACCTCGAGACGTTCCCGAATCCGAATCCGGAGCGTGATTACGAGATCCATTTCGAGGCTCCTGAATTCACCTGCGTCTGCCCGATGACGGGACAGCCGGATTTCGCGACGATCCATATCCGCTATATTCCGGACGAGCTCTGCGTGGAGCTGAAATCGCTCAAGCTCTACCTCTGGTCGTTCCGCGATGAGGGAACATTCCACGAGACCGTCACGAATCAGATTCTCGACGACCTGGTCGAGGCGATCTCCCCGCGATGGATGGAAGTGGAAGGCGACTTCTGGGTGCGCGGCGGAATCAAGACTGTCGTTCGTGCGGATTACGAAAAGTAGCGCATCGTCCACACGTCTCCTGCCGTTCCACTCCCGGCTCGCCCGTGATAGAACCACCCGACAATGACGACGCAGACCCCGACGCGCCAGAACCTCGATCATCAGTACGCTGCCTTCATCGCCGAACGATTTCCGTTCGCACTGCCGCTCGCACTCGAAGCGCTTCGGCAGACCATTGATGGCGCCGGTGGTGATCCGGGGCGCGACCCGCAGAGAATCGCTTCAGTTGCCGAAGGGTTGACCTCACGTCTGCGACACGCGCTCGAGCGTTCGCTGGAGTCGGACGAGTCGATCGCGCGATTCCCCGCTTCCCCCTCCGTGCCGGTCGGTGAGCGGTTGCGCCGGGAGATCGACCGGATTGTTGATGAATCGTCGTTCTTCCTCGCCCGTCAGTCGATCGCTGCATCTCTGACCGATCTCGAGCGGCGGGAGATCCTCCGCGGAATGATCCTCACCCGCGCCGTCGACAATCGTCTCAAGGCTTTCTTCTCCTCGGGTGAAGTTCGGTGGGGAGCGGGAGGATTCCAGGGAAAGGGGTTCCGGTCGCTGGGCCAGGAAGCGATCTACGCTGCTGCGATCCGTCTTCGTCGCGGAGCTGATTTCCGTCGCGATGACGGGTGGGCCGGGGACGTCGTCGCCCCTTTGATCCGTGATCTCGGTGCTGCCCTCGCCATGAAGCCGGATGGCGAAACGATCCGCATGGTGCTCAGTGCCCAGATGGGAAAATCCGGGCCGCCGATGAACGGACGCGATCTCCATGTCGGCGACTTCGGATGGGGCATCCTTCCTGCCGCGGCACCTCTCGCCATATCAGCCATGACCGCGGCAGGACTCGCGATGGCGTTCCAGCGCGACCGGTCAGGCCGGGTTGCAGTGACGTTCATCGGCGAAGGCGGAGCGTCGCTTGGTGAGTGGCACGAGGCGATCAACCTCTGCGCTGCGCGGAAGCTCCCCGCCGTCTTCTGTATCCAGAATAATCAGACGGCACTGTCGACTCCAGTCGCCGACCAGAGTGCGGTGCGCACATTTGCGGACAAGGCTCAGGGGTACGGGATTCCGGGGCTCACGATCGATGGGACGGACCCGGAAGCGATTGCGGCGGCCTTTACCTGGGCGGCGGACCGGGCGAGGGAGGGCCATGGCCCCGCACTGATCGAGCTCGTCTGCATGCGGATGTGCGGTCACGCTCATCACGACGACATGCTCTATCTCGGCAAGGAGCCCCATCTGTCGTGGGACTATCCCGAGCTCACCGAACAGGGATACGCCAGCCGTCCCGCCTGGGAGTTCTGGCGTGAGAAGGACCCGATTCCCGCGTACGCAGCACGGCTCGTCAGGGAAGGAGCCATTCAGGAGGGGGATCTCGATCGCTTCAAGAGTGAGGCGGAGCGGCTCGTCGAGGAGCAGGCTAAGCAGGTTGTTGAGGCCGACTGGCCTTCCCCTGAAACCGTCGGAGAAGGCGTCTTCGCAGGCGAGCAGCCGCGCACGCATGTCGAGATCCTGGCTCACAACGAGGTCACCGAGCCCGATCCGCCGCTCGAGGTCGAGAGCTCGCCGCCGTTCGACCCGAAGGGAAAGACCTTCCTCGAAGCCGTGATGCTCGGTGTTCGTGATGCACTCTCATCGGATGATCGCGTGTTCGTCTACGGCGAGGATGTCGGTGGCCAGTATGGGAACGCGTTTCTTCTTCTCCGTCCGCTGCTCGATGACTTCGGCGATCGCATCATCAATTCACCGATCGCCGAAGCCGGCGTGCTCGGCGTCTGCGTGGGAGCGCGCTCTGGCGGGGCAGCGGCCGATCGGCGAGATCCAGTTCAACGACTTCGTCGCGACCGGCTTCAATCAGCTCGTGAACAATGCAGCGAAGATCCGTTATCGCTGGGGCGGCTCCGTGCCGATGGTCGTGCGTATGCCGTGGGGCGGTCTCCGGAGTGCCGGCCCGTACCACAGCCAGAACACGGAGCCCTGGTTCTATCGGACGCCGGGGCTGAAGATCGTCGCTCCTTCGACGCCCCATGATGCTCGTGCACTGATGGCGAGCGCCGTCGCCGATCCCGATCCGGTTCTCTTCTATGAGCACATCGGTCTATATCGCGACCCGAAGATCAGACAGCAGATGGATGAAGCTCCTCCTGAGCCGATGGAGATCGGGCGTGCGGCGCTGAGACGCTCGGGTCGCGATCTTCTGATCGTGACATATGGCGCCTACGTTCATCGGTGTATGACAGTTGCGCAGGAGTTGTCTGGAGAGGGGATCGAAACGGCGGTCCTCGACCTGCGGACCATTTCTCCGCTGGACCACGCTTCCATTCTGAAGATGGTGCGACACTGCAACCGTGTCATGATCGTTCACGAAGACAGCCGCACCGGAGGGATCGGCGAATCGGTTGCGGCCATCATCCAGGAGGCCGCCTTCGACTGGCTCGATGCGCCGATCCGGGTGCTTGGTGCGCTAGACACTCCCGTGCCGTATTCGCCGCCACTCGAGAAGGCATTTCTCGTGAGCCATGAGCAGATCGTGGACGCCGCACGGCGGCTGGTCGCGTACTGAGGAACCATGCTGATTTTCCTGCTTCTGATGCAGATGTCGAGTCTTCCCACCGCAACTCAGGTCGTGGAGCGCTCGATCCGCTATCACGATCCCCAGGGCGTATGGGGAGAGCTGGACCACACATTCTCGCTCCGGGAATCCCGTCCTGACGGATCAGCGAGGCACCTCCTCATCACCCTCGATCATCCTCGGTCCGCCTTCAGGTACGAAGGCGGAGTCGATGGCGTGGCGATCATCAAGGAGACCGTCGGAGATCAATGTTCGTCCTCGATTGACGGGGTCGGGATCACGAGCTCCGATCTGGCGGAGAAGTACAGGGCCTCCTGCGATGAGATCCGGACCCTTGCGGGACTACTACGAGTACCTGCTCGGCGCACCGATGAAGCTGATGGATCCCGGAACGATCATCGAAGACGAGGTCGAGTGGGACGTGATCGATCAGAAGCGGGCCCTGCGGGTGCGGGTCACGTACGAGGAATCTGTCGGATCCGACGTCTGGTACTACTACTTCGACCCTTCAACGTACCGGCTTCTGGCGATGCGGTTCCATCATGACGAGAAGGCCCGGGATGGCGAGTTGATCGTGATGGAGGACGAGATCGGGGTCGCGATCGATGAGACTTCCCCGGCATCGCCACTGGCATCGCAACCGCGATGAGATGTTCCTGGGAACCGATACGCATCGTCGAATGACGAGCATACGGCTGTGCTACGATCTGCGAAATGAATAGCGCCTCCGGCAGATCCGCCACCGCTGTGCTGTTTGCTCTGGCCATTGGCTTCTCTTTACCGGTTTTCGGCGAAGAAACAGTAGGCGGGGAATCGTGGACCTCGCAGCTCCGTGTCCAGACGGTCGCGAAGGAAACTGCCAGGGACACGTGGAGCCTCGAAGTTCGGGTTTTTGACCATTCCAGTGATGTCCCGCTCCTGTCGCGGTCGGCTGTCGCCTATACCGAACGCCGCAAGGATCTGACGATTCAGGGCTCGACCAGCGGGAGTACCGATTTTCGATCACGGTGAAGAGAGCTGGACTCGAGAGCAGGCTCGAGATTCGAGCGGACGGTGAGCCGATCGAGTATGTGCGGGGAGTCTTCGAGAACGAGGCCAGACAGGGTATCTCCTCGGGCGAGACCTCCGACTCTAACGTCCTGAGAGTGGGAGGACGGGTTCTGGCCCCGGAGCTCATCCGGCATGTCGAACCGGTCTATCCCGAAGAAGCGAAGTCCTACCGTGTCTCAGGTGTCGTAATCCTGGAGGCCACGATTGACGAGACTGGGGCCGTAACGAGTACCCGCATCGTCAAAGGCCTTCCCTTCGGTCTCAGTGAGGCCGCCGCGGAAGCGGTGAATCGCTGGCATTTCAAGCCGGCGACCATGGATGGTGAGCCGGTGCGTGTATCCCACAATGTGAGCGTCGAGTTCAATCTCCACAAATCGACCGAGTGATCCCCGAAGCTCGATCGATTGTGCTCGTGCGACGGCTGGCCGCCCTCGCAGTTCTTGTCTCTGTCATTCCGCCTGCCTTGAGGAGCGAAGCGACGAAGGGAAGGAGCGGCCTCATCGCGACTGAAGAATCTGGCTGGGGGAAGCTGGCCCGGTCAATCCCGCCGCCCAGATTCCTCGCTTCGCTTCGGAATGACAGCCCGGTGTTTTGAGAGATTTGGAAGTGGTGTCGTCCTGAGCTGACGACAGATCAACGCGGATAGCGCATCAGGGCGATCATTTCCCTGACCGCCTTGTCGAGCCCGACGAGAACGGATCGTGAGATGATCGAATGACCGATGTTGAGCTCCTCGATTTCGTCGATTTTCGCGATGGCGTCGATGTTCCGGTAGGTGAGGCCGTGCCCTGCGAGAACGGTGAAGCCGAGCTTCCGAGCGGCCTTGGCGGCCGTCGTGACCTTGCTCAGCTCATCTTGAAACTTCGGACCCCGCCAGCTGTCCGCGAACTTTCCCGTATTGATCTCCACGCGATGGATGCCGATCTTGTGGCATCCCCGCAGCTGTTCGAGATCCGGGTCCACGAAGACAGAGACATCGATCCCTGAGTCGAGAAGCTCCGCGACGACCTGCTGAATGTTGCCGCTGTGAAGGAGTACGTCGAGCCCGCCCTCGGTTGTCAGCTCGTCGCGCCTTTCGGGTACGAGCGTCACCTGGTGGGGTTTGTGAGTCTGCGCGACACGAACCATCTCCCGAGTCGCCGACATCTCGACGTTCAGTCTCGTCGTGACTGTTCTTCTCAGGATTTCGACATCGCGTTCCTGGATGTGCCGGCGGTCCGCTCTCAGGTGGACCGTGATTCCCTCGGCGCCGGCGAGCTCGCAGATGGAGGCAGCCAATACCGGATCGGGCTCGTCCGTGTGACGAGCCTCGCGAATGGTTGCGACGTGATCGATGTTCACTGAAAGGCGCATGGCGCAGGCAGTATAGAGAGTTCGAAGTTCAAAGTTCAAAACTAAAGGTACCGCTGAACCCCAAAAATGCTCTACAGACTCGAAAGCGTTTCCAAGTCCTACGGTCCTCACGAGATTCTTCGAGAGGTGACCTGGCAGCACAACCCGGGCGAGAAGATCGGTCTCGTCGGCAGAAACGGTGCCGGCAAGACGACCTTGTTCCGCCTCATTTCCGGCCAGGACGAGCCTGATCATGGCCGCATCATCCGTCTTTCGGGGCTCCGCATCGGCTACCTGCAGACAGCATCTCGAAGCGCCGGAGGAGACGACGCTTTTCAACTATGTTCTCGGAGCATTCGAACGGGTGCTGGGGATTGAACGGAAGATGCGAGAGCTGGAGCATGAGCTCGCCGAGGCAGCCGACCAGGATCATGGAAAGCTGCTCGATCGGTATGCTGCACTACAGCACGATTACGAGCACGCCGATGGCTACACGATCCATTCGGAGGTCGAGCGGGTTCTGACTGGAATCGGCTTCGACGACTCGTCCGAGTGGGAGCGTCCGATCGGACAGTTCAGTGGCGGCCAGCAGAACCGTGCGATGCTCGCGCGGCTTCTGCTGAGCCCGGTGGATGTTCTTTTTCTCGACGAGCCCACTAACCATCTCGATCTCGCTGGGATCGAGTTTCTCGAGCAGTTTCTCTCGGAGTTCAAGGGCAGCTTCGTGCTGATCTCGCACGACCGGACCTTTCTCAATCGCACCGTCAGCGAAATCGTCGAGCTCGCCCATGGACAGCTCACGGTGTACCCCGGCAACTATGAGCGCTTCCTCGAGCTTCGGACGGCCCGACTCGAGCAGATGGAGACCGAGTACGAGCGCCAGCAGGACATGATCGGGCGCACCGAGGACTTCATCCGCCGGAATCTTGCGGGGCAGAAGACCAAGCAGGCTCAGAGCCGCCGGAAGATGCTCGAGAAGGTCGAGCGCGTCGGGCGGCCTCAGACTGACGAGACGTTTGCTCACTTTCACCTGGATGCAGGCCCGCGCTCGTCTTCCGTCGCCCTCACCACGGAAGGCCTGATGGCCGGCTATCACGGCGATCCAATCGTCGGACCGCTCGATCTGCAGATACGGCGGGGCGAGCGATATGCGATCGTCGGCCCGAACGGGTCGGGAAAGTCGACGCTGCTCAAGACGCTGGCGGGGAAACTCGAACCGGTCGACGGAGAGCTGCGATACGGCGCCAATATCCAGGTGGGATACTACGATCAGACTCTGGGAGATCTGCGACCGTCCGTGCGCGTGCTCGATGAGATATGGGATATCGACCATTCGCGGAGTGAGGAGCAGATCCGGGACTATCTTGCCCGCTTCTCATTTTCCGGAGACGACGTGTTCAAGAAGGTCGAGAACCTCTCCGGAGGCGAGAGAGGCCGGCTGGCGCTCGCCAAGATCATGTACGTCGGAGGGAATCTTCTCCTCCTTGACGAGCCGACGAACCACCTCGACGTCTATACGCGGGAAGCTCTGGAGGGTGCTCTCGAGAAATTCACAGGGGTTCTGGTCGTCGTGTCCCATGATCGCTACTTCGTCGACCGCATCGTCGACCGGATCATCAAGGTCAGCGACGGAGAAGCGGAGCTGCATTACGGCAACTACACCGAGGTCATGGAGAGGCTGGAAAAGCAGATCGAGCCGTCGAAGGCGAGCTCTCCGGCACCGGTCGTGAAAGAAACTGCACCGAAGGAGCTCGACCGGCGCCAGCAGAAAGAAAGAGATCGCGAGCTGCGACGGATCGATCAGCGGATCGGCGCCATCGAGCAGGAAATCGGGAATCTCGAGAAGGAGTGCGAGAAGAACGAAATGCTCTTGTGCAGCCCCGAGGTCTATGAGAATGGTGATCGAGTGAAAGCGATACAGGACGAGAACCGGAAGCACCGCTCGAAGCTGGAGGCTCTCTACCGGGAGTGGGACGAGCTTGGTGCGATCAAAGGAAGCTGATTGATGGATGCTGCCATCGTTGCGGTCGGATCGGAGCTGCTCGGCCCCACACGGCTCGACACGAACTCGCTGAAGATTACGTCGGTGCTCGAGCGGTATGGCGTGAGCGTGGTGAGGAAGTCAGTCGTCGGCGACGACCGATCACAGATCGCCGCTGAGCTGAGACGTTGCGTCGATGAAGCCGACATCGTCCTGATCACAGGGGGGCTCGGTCCGACCGAGGATGACTGCACGAAAGATGCGGTCGCCGACGCCTTCGCTCTGGCGCTGGAGATGGACGACTCGATTCTCGGCGAGATAAGAAAGCGGTTCGAGGATCGCGGCATGGAGATGCCGGAAGTGAATACGCGGCAGGCGCGAGTCTTCACCGGTCAAAGGATGCTGAAGAATCCGCGCGGTACGGCGCCAGGATTTCATCTGAACCTCTCGCACGACGCAGGTCCGCGGCACATCTGGATTTTTCCCGGAGTGCCGTGGGAAATGGAAGGGATGCTCGATCGTGATCTCGAACCGTGGCTCCGGTCGGTGTTTCCGTCTCCGTCCGGCGTCTTTCGCCGATTGATCAAGATTGCCGGGCTCAGCGAATCGGCGGTCGAGCAGAAGCTCGAGCCCTTTTACCGGGATCATCAGGGGGAGCCAGTGACGATCCTGAGCACCGCCAGCGACATCCAGATTCATCTGCGGGCAGAAGGCAACGCCGATGACGCGTTCGCGAATCTCACGCGACTCGAATCCGAGCTGCGTGATCTGTTCGGCGAGAGAATCTATGGTGTCGACAACGATGACCTCGAGTGCGTCGTGGGCCGCATGCTGGTGGCCCGGATGGGAACGGTCGCAACAGCCGAGTCCTGCACGGGTGGTCTGCTCGGCTCCCGAATCACCGACGTCAGCGGCAGCTCTGCCTATTACGTGGGAGGCCTCGTGGTTTACTCGCGCGAGGCCAAGCAGGTGCAACTCGGTGTCGACTCCAACCTGATCGATCAGTATGGACAGGTCTCCGAGGAAACCTCAAAAGCGATGGCCTCCAGAGTCAGGGAGTTGTACGGATCGACCTACGGCATCGGGATAACAGGGATCGCCGGGCCCACCGGTGGCACCAGACAGAAGCCTGTCGGCACGGTCCATGTCGCGGTCGCCTCGGAGAACGATGTCACCCACCGCCACTTCGTCCTTCCGCCGCCGCGAGAGCGGATCAAGCACCTCACGACTCAAATTGCACTCGACCTTCTGAGAGTGGTGATGCTGCGAAATCGTTCGGTGTAGAGAGCGAGAGGTCGCCCGGATCCTTCGCTTCGCTCTGAAAATACGCCCCCGCCCCGGCTGTCATCCTGAGCCGCCGGATCCCGCAAAGCGGGAGAAGGACGGTCGAAGGATCTCGTGGAGTCATACTCGCCCTCGTTCCCTCCGCAATTCAACCTCGAGTCATGCCGTACGCGATCCTTCGCTGGCGCTCAGGATGACAACTTTCCGGTGGGCCGGAGGCTGAAGGCCGGTGAAGTCTTCGTTCAGGGTGACCCTGAGCGAAGACTATTGCCGCATCATTGTGATGTTCTGAACGACATCATTCCAGATCACGACGATCATCAGTACGGCGATCAGCGCGAATCCCACCTGGTAGATACGCTCCTTGGCATTCGCCGAGAGCTCTCTGCGCATGATCCCTTCCACTCCCAGGATGGCGATGTGACCGCCGTCGAGAACCGGAATCGGCAGCAGATTGAGGATACCGAGATTCAGTGAGATGACCGCCAGAAGGTAAACCATTGCAGTCCATCCGGTTCTGAGCATCTCACCCGAGATTCGAGCGATCGAGATCGGCCCGCTGAAGTCGTCGACGCTGCCCTGCATCCGGAAAAGACGACCGAGTGTGAAGAAGATGAACTTCGTCATCTTCCAGTTCTGCTCGGCGCTCTCGATCACGGCTTCACGCCAGGTGAACTCGCGCGTGATCGTCGGCAATCCGAATCCAGGCCATGTCGCACCCTCGGTGGCAGGAGGAAGTGTCAGGCTCAACTGTGTGCCATTTCTGGCCACCGTCATCTCAACGGGACTGGAAGAATCTTCGAGAAACTGATCCAGATCCCTCATCTGTGTGACCGTCTCACCCTCGACCCTCACGATTCGATCGCCGGGCTGGAGTCCCGCGCGCTCTGCTGCCGTTCCGGGAAGAATGCGTCCGATCTCGGTGGAGAGCCACTGGGTCACACCGATCTGCCCGGTCGAACCGTACGGCGTCATCACCCGCTCGGGTGTGATGACGGTCTCGAGACGAGCACCGTCCCTCTCGACCACGAGCGGCACCGGCGTCTCAGCATTCAGTCCGACGATCATCTTGAGGTCGTCCCACGTCTGGACGGACTCGTCATTCGCACGGAGGATCCGATCGCCAGCCTGCAGACCCGCCTCGGCAGCAGGAGTTCCATCGACCACGCTCCCGAGCACTGGCTGGTTCTCCTTCAGTTCCTCGGTGCCTCCCATGAAGAAAACGGCCAGAAAGAGGACGGCGAGAATCAGATTCGCGAGCGGTCCTGCGAGCAGAATCAGAAGCCGCTGCCACTTCGGTTTCGAGAGATACTCGTCATCCGCTCCCGTTCTGTCCTCATCGGTCATGTCGCCCGCCATACGGACGTAGCCGCCGAGGGGGATCAGGGACACGCGGTAGTCGGTGTCACCACGCCTGAATCCGAACAGTCGAGTGCCGAATCCGAATGAATAGACGATCACCCGTACGCGGAACAGTTTTGCGACGAGAAAGTGTCCCGACTCGTGTGCGAATACGAGGATGCCGAGAACGATGACGAACGCAATCAGGTTTGACGGGATATTAGCGAGCATGATTCGAGAGATCTCTCGTCCTGTCCGGACAGACGATCTGGAGATCATAAGGTTTCACGGACCCTTCCTCTTCCCCGCGGGCCATCAGGACGACCAGTGGGTGCAGGAGCTCAACCGTCATCCTGAGCGAAGCGAAGGATCGCGCACGGTCCGACTCTCAGAACGGAAGAACGCGACAGTCAGGCCGTACGCGATCCTTCGACCGTCCTCCTCCCGCGTCGCGGGATCCGGCGGCTCAGAGGCTGTGAAAGAATCCAGCGTACCCTGCGTTACGGGCGCGGCGAGTCTCGAGCGCGCGAAGCAGTGACGCAGCGATGTGGTTCATCGGAAAGGAACTGCGACCCTTCGACTCGCTGACGCTCGCTCAGGGCAGGCGCTGCGATCGGCGACGCCCCGCCCGTAACCCTTTGGGCTGGTGGTGGTTACGGCCCGATCTCTGCGTCACTCGTCGTCACCGAGGAACCACCGCGACTCCTCCTCATTCCTTGAGCTCGAACCGTAAGCACCACCAGCGCAGGGCACGCTGGATTTTTTCACAGCCTCTCAGGATGACATGCGGTTTCTAACGCTCCGATCGGGGCACCGCGGGTGAGTCGTTTCAGCGAACCTTCTGGTCCAGTGCGACGGTTCGCGCCTCCTGGCGGGCCCAGGAGTCCCAGCCAAGGGCATCGTCGACGGTTTCGATGGCAGAGACTTCTCCGGCGTGCCTGTCCATGACTTCGGAGACGAGCTCCGGGATCTGCGTGAATCCGATCTCGCCGCCGAGGAAGCGCTCGACCGCGATTTCATTCGCGGCGTTGAGGACAGCCGGCATCGAGCCGCCCGTGCGGCAGGCGTCGTAGGCGAGGCGCACCGCCGGGAAACGTCTCTGATCGACTTCGAGAAACTCGAGGCTCGAGATGCGCGCGAGATCGAGTTTTTCATACGGGGCGGCGATCCGATCCGGAAACAGGAGGCAGTACTGGATGGGAAACTTCATGTCAGTGGTCGAGAGCTGGGCGATGATCGAGCCATCGACGTACTCGACCATCGAGTGCACGATCGACTGTGGGTGGATGAGGATCCCGATGCGATCGGCCGGCATGTGGAAGAGGTGATGAGCCTCGATGACCTCGAGTCCCTTGTTCATCATGGTCGCCGAGTCGATCGTGATCTTGTTACCCATCTTCCAGGTTGGATGGTTGAGCGCGTCGGTGATCGAGATCGACTGAAAGTCGTCGAGCTCGGTTCTGAGGAAGGGACCTCCCGAGGCGGTAAGAATGATCCGCTCCACTTCGGATCGTCTTCCGGCCATCATCGCCTGGTGTACGGCGCAATGCTCCGAGTCGATCGGCAGGATCTCACCGCCAGATGCGGTGGCAGCTACGGATCATCACGTCGCCCGCAGCAACCAGCACCTCCTTGTTCGCAATACCGACGCGTTTGCCCGCCTGAAGTGCGGCGTGTACCGGAGGGATTCCGGCCGCCCCGACGATTCCGGCGACGACGGCATCCGCGGAGGGCAGCGCCGCGACCGCCGATGCCCCTTCAGGGCCGCACACGATTTCGAGCGAACTGAACTCGGGGCCGAGCATCTCCTGGAGCTGCCTGATCAGATCCGAGGAAACCACTGAAACGAGCTCGGGACGGTACTTCCGGATCTGCTGAGCCAGCAGATCGATGTTCGAGCCTGCGGCGAGGCCGACGACTTTCAAATGGTCGGCGAAGGTATCGACCACCTGCAGAGTGCTGGTGCCGATCGAGCCCGTGCTTCCGAGTATGGATACCTTGTGCATGTGGGATTGAGCTTCCAGGTTCAGAGCAATAAAGCAATCGAGATTGAAACGTGACGAAACAAAAGAGAAGGTGCTTTGCCTGTTCTCAGAAGCTCAACCGTCGCCACTTCAACCCTTGACTCTTGAGCCTTTGAACTACCCTTGACCTCTTGAACCCTCGAACCCTTCCGTTTTCAGGTGAGTCTAATCGGTTCGTGGAGGAGAAACCAATACGCGTAGAGAACCGGCGCGGTGAACAGGATCGAATCGAGCCGGTCGAGAATTCCTCCGTGGCCGGGAATGAGGGAGCCGGAGTCCTTGACTGCGGCGCTTCGCTTCCATGCTGATTCCGCCAGGTCCCCCACAACGCCGGAAAGCGAGAGAAGGGAGGCACATATGAGTGCATGAACGAGCGGAAACTCGCCGAAGAACGAGAAATGTATGACCGTCGCGGCGACCAGAGAACCGGCCACGCCCCCCATCATTCCCTCGACGGTCTTCTTCGGGCTTACGCGGGGAAGGAGTTTAGTGCGCCCGAACTTCTTTCCCGTGTAGTAGGCGAAGGTGTCGCCTGACCAGACGACGAGCAGCAGGAAGAAGATGAGCTCTGATCCGAACGGTTCGAAGTCGAGGCGCAATCTGATGAGTGCGCCCGAGAGGAGACCGATGTAGAGGATTCCCAGTACGCACACCGCGCTTGCCGGCAACGCCTCGGCGAGGTCGCTGTTGGAGAAGACGTAAGCCATCGGAATCAGGAGAAGTACGGCGAACACGCCGATCTCGACCGATAGGCCCGGAAGCAGGAAGTTCGCGAGCAGAAACAGCAGCAGCAAGGTCGAGAGGATCTTCTGCACCGGCAGACCCTTTTTCTCTCCCATGACGAGAAACTCCCACAGTCCGAGAACCGCTACCAGGCCGACGAGAGCGGCCATGACGAGTCCGTGAGTCCAGCCAATGATGAACACCAGAAGCGGTCCTGCGATGATCGAGGTGATCTCACGGGTGAACCTTCCTTCTTTGCGCGGAGCTGTCTGCTCAGGGCCGGTGCCGGGGGTGCTGGTCATTCCGGGCTCTCGGCCTCGACGAAGATCTCGCTCTCGGCGGAGTCTTCACCGCCGACTCCGCCATAGCGTCTCTCTCGACTCTGGAAGTCGATGATCGCCTCGAACAGGTGCTGGCGCCGGAAGTCGGGCCACAGGACCTTTGTCACATAGATTTCCGCGTAGGCGAGTTGCCACAGAAGGAAGTTCGAGATTCTGAGCTCGCCGCTGGTCCGGATCATGAGATCGGGGTCCGGCACTCCTGCGGTATAGAGATGACTGGCGAAAAACTCCTCGGTCACCTCGAAGTCATGCAGGTCCTTTTCCCGGAGAATGCGGGCGATGCGATTGACCGTATCGACGATCTCGGCGCGGCCGCCATAGTTGAGAGCGATCTGGAAGAGCAGACCTCGATTGTCCCGGGTTGCATCGACTGCCTTGTCGAGCTCTCTCCGAACGGAGCGCTCGAGTCCGTCGATGCGCCCGATCGGCTCGAACCGGATGTCGTTCTCCATGAGCGTGTGGAGCTCACGATTGATGTACTCCTTGAGGAGCATCATCAATGTCGCGACTTCGAGGCGGGGGCGCTTCCAGTTCTCGACCGAGAAGGCGTACAGGGTGATCGCTTCGAGCTCCAGACGTGCCGCCGTCTCAACGGTTTCGCGCACCGAGGCAATCCCCGCGCGATGTCCCTCGACGCGAGGCAGTTTCCGGGATCGAGCCCACCGTCCATTGCCGTCCATGATGACTGCGACGTGCCGTGGAAGACGAGTGAGATCAAGCTTCTCGAGAAGCGCTTGCTCGATCGATCCCGGCTCGTAGAGTTTGCTCAGATCGATCATTTCTGACAGGCATTCATGTTAGCAGAATTGGGAGTGGGCGGGTCCAGCGCAACCGGCACGCCAGAAACGATCAGTACTCGACCCGCTCGAGTGTCAGTCCCCTGGCGGGAGCTGTCCAGCGGACATCGCCGGGCTCCGGGCCCAGAAACGATGCAGCGCTGCTGGCCGGCAGCCGCCCGGCACCGATCTCGATGAGCAGTCCCACGATGCGACGCACCATGTAGCGAAGGAAGCCGTCGCCCCGCACCAGAACCTCGATTGCAGGGCCGGTTCGGGTCACCTGAATCTCGCGTATGGTGCGGATCGTCGATTTCACCGCGGGAGTCGCGACCGTGAACGCGCGATAGTCGTGCTCTCCGATGAACTGGTCCGCCGCATCCTGCATCAACTGCTCGTCCAGAGGATCTTTCACCTGACCGTGGGTCGGAGCCGTGAACACGTCCAGGACGTCGGAGTTCCAGATTCTGTAGACGTAGGTCTTGCCCCTCGAATGGTAGCGCGCGTGGAAATCGTCGGGAACGATCTCGGCGGCGGTGATGCGCACGTCGTCCGGGAGCATTGTGTTGATGCCGCGAACGAATCCCCACGGTTCGATCTCGATCGGGAGATCGACGTGCGCGCGCTGAGCTCGCGCGTGAACGCCCGAGTCTGTCCTCCCGGCCCCGTAAAGGACGACCGGCTGCTGGCACATCGTCGCAAGGCTTCGCTCCACGACATCCTGGACGCCTTCCGCATTCTGCTGACTCTGCCAGCCAGCGTAGCGCGTGCCGATGTACTGAACCGTCAGTAGAAACCGGGCCACGAGACTCTCCCCGGCGCGACGTCGCAGAGCTCGAGCATGGCGGCGCCCCTACCTTCGGCTCATTGCGAGCACCGACTGACTTCGGAAGCCTTTCACCTTCGAGATGTCGTCGATGACACCTACCGAGATCGTGTTTCGGCCCCTTCTCATTCGGAGCTCGACGTCGTAGATGTAGTGGCGACCCTCCAGTGCGGCGAGCTGTTCGTCCGTGAGGGAGATCGTGTGCGCCTGCGTCGTGACGTCCGACATGTCGTTCTGCTCGTCGGCGGCGACGAGCCAGAGCGAGAATCCACCGCGATTCTGTGCGGTGCCCTGGGGAAGCAGTGTCAGATTCTTGATCGGAATGTGAATCGACAACGGGACGAGAAAGATGTCTTCTTCGACCTGTGTCGGCATGCCGGTCGTGAGAACGATTCCGAGATCGTTTTCCTGGCTGTCGAAGAACAGTTTCGCGATGACTTTGTCGGTCATTTCGGTGCCGATCGACTTCTCGACGAATGTTCGCTTCGATCGAACGCGATAGTCCCTGTTCTTCGGCTTCACCTCGATAGTCCGTTGCCGGTCGACCCTCTGCGTCCCTGAGCGGTAGCCGAGGGAGTAGTAGGAATTGAGATCCTGCTCGATCTTGTCCATGGCGCCGGAGAAGTTGTTCGTGCCGACCGTAGCGATGCCACCGGTCATGTCGGCCATCAGCTGAAGCGCTTCGGTGCTGTTCGACAGAGCCGCCTGCTGCACATTCAGTGGCATCGGCTCCCGGTTCTCGGCCGAGGCTGCTTCCATGCCCATGAGTCCGCCGGCGTGAAGCGTGTAGAGGGTGATGTCATTCGCGTTGGCGGTCTGAGCAATTGATCGGATCAGGTTTGCGGAATTGAATCCCATTCCTTCGAGAAGGATGCCCCCGGTCGACTGTCCCCAATTCGTTTGCTGATTCCTGATCGCATCGACGAAGTAAAACATCTCCCTGCCTGGCTGGATGAAGAAGCCTTCGCTCGTCATCACGAGCGCCTTCTTCCCTTCGACGCCCGCGAGCTGCTCGAGAAGGCCATTGACGGCTCTCACTGTCTGCCGCAGGTCGTGTTCGACTGACAGGGCGAACTGCCGCGCTTCGACGACGGCCTGCTGCACGGATGAGGCGTCCCGTATCCGCTGCTGGATCTGCTGTTTTTCCGACTGGTAGTGAGTTCCGAAGCCACTTTCCCCCGCCATCGCGTCGAATTCATCCTTGAGATACTGGCGGTCGGACGTGAATGGAACCCTGATCTTCATGCTGCGGTTCCAGGTGGCGATCATCGCTTCGTCGCCTTCCTGCATCGTCTCGTCGATGAATTCCTGAAATGCCTTGAATACCCGGTTGCGGTTGAACGGGTGCAGAGAAAGGTTGTCGACGAAGAAGATCAGGCGGCGCTGGAGGTATGGTGGACGCCCGGCAGGGGCGTTCTCCTCGATCGACTCGACTGGCTTTTCCTGGCCGGGGCCCTGTTCGACGCGCCGGATGCTGGTCTCGTTGACTTCGTAGAAGTTGGTGATCTTCTGGGGTCTGCCGTTCTCGTACAACTCGAAATCGTCGATGGTGAGTCCGGTAACCGGATTGCCACGCCGGTCGGTGACGACCGCATCGATGTTGATGACCTGTACGTCCACGGTCTCGAGCAGCGGCGGGGCCTGAGTCTGCTCACCTTCCTGCATCTGCTGGGCAGCAAGAGGAGAGGACAGCGCCATCGTGGCTGCCAGTAACATCGCGACATTGCGGGTGACTGCTCGCAATTTCGTGCGGGTCGATTCCATCATTCATCCACCTCTGAGCTTCATTCCTGTCCGGCTGGAGACGCGGACGGGTACACTGTTGAGACGATTGTCGGGCCGTCAGGACACGCCCGGGCGAAGACAACATCGTCGTCCGCTCGAACATCACTGTCTATCGGTGAAGAGAGTCTGATTATTTCAAGAAAGGAATCTCGTGGAACTCCTCATGAACACGCAGTTTGCGAAGATGTCCGGCGCTGGAAACGACTTTGTGGCGATCGATCACAGGCAGCACCGAATCGACGATCCCTCGTCACTGGCGCGGACTGTCTGCACCAGGAGACTGTCGGTTGGCGCCGACGGAATGATCCTCATCGAGCCATCTAAATCGGAGACGTTCCGGATGAGGTATTTCAATGCTGATGGCTCGGAAGCGGATTTCTGTGCAAATGGAACACGCTGCGCAGCCCGTTTCGCTCACCATATCGGGGCCGCCGGCGAGGAGATGTCGATCGAGACGGGAGCCGGCAGGGTCGAGGCGCGGCTGATCGACGGTGACGTCGAGCTTACCCTGCAGCCTCCGCGTGAATGGCAGCGGGACCGGCCCCTGGAGACGAAGGCGGCAGGCGTGGTGGAGGGAAGCTCGATGATGGTGGGTGTCCCGCACTACGTCATCTGGAGCGCGGAAAACGATTTCTGGACGCGGTCCATCGATACTCTGGGTGCGGAGATCAGGCATCACCGCGATCTCGGAGAGGCGGGTGCGAACGTGAACTTCGTCCGGCTCGACTCGCCCGACGCGATCTCCGTGAGAACCTGGGAACGTGGTGTCGAGGGCGAGACCATGGCCTGCGGCTCCGGAGTGACGGCCTCGGTCGCAGCGGCGGCTCTAAACGGCAAGGTCCGCTCTCCCGTAAAAGTGACGACGAGGAGCGGGATCGTTCTGACCGTCTCCTTCGAGATCGAGGGAGAGCGTATCGGAGCAATGAAACTCCGCGGGGACGCCAGAATCGTGTTCGAGTCAGCCTTCATGCCGGAGACGCTCACCGGTTTCGACCCGGAGTGGGTGCGGAAGCCGGTCGAATAGTGTTCCACCTGCGCGACACCGAACCGGCCAGAGCGATCGGTGCATCTCTGGGCGGCGTCATCGTCGTGATTGCAGCGATCCTGCTGGCCTCGTACCAGTCCCGGCCGACCATCATTGATGCGGCTCTTCCACTGCTTGCACTCTCGATCTGGGTTCTTGCGCTGCGGACCCCCGCGCGCTGGCGTGAGCCTCTCCTCGTACTGATCCCGGTCATCTTTGCGATCGAGGTGGCGGTCCCCCGGGACGATCTCCGATTGCTGCTCCTGGGCGTGAGCGTTGCGTTGGCCGTCGCCGTTCATCTCGCCGGAGCCGGAAGAGAGTGGGAGCCGTTCGAGATGCTCACGGCGGCGGCGATCTTGGCTCCTCTCAGGATCGTCGCGAGTGGTTGGACTCCGGTGCTGATTCAGACGATCGTCGTCGCAGGTGCGGTAGCGCTCTGGCGATTTCTCAGAAGAGGAGGGGCGCCTCCCGCTACCGTGGCCGCGGCCGTTCTGCTTCTGACGGTGACGATCCCCTCCCACTCGGCCAGAGCCTCTCTCATCCCATGGCTGGTCCTGCTTCTCGTGATCGCTCTCCGACGCGAGTCGTGGCTTATGAAGGGGATCTCCATCGTCGTCGCCGGTCTGTTCCTGAAGTGGATGGCCGCGGCCGTGGCCGTGATTGTCGCCACGAATTGGATGGCGAGTCGTTCCATCCGCCCCGGCTCACACGCGTTCCTGCCATTGGTTCAGAGGACCACCTCGAATGCAGCTTGCGCGGCCGCGGCGCTGCCATTCTTCCCTTCGCTGTACCGTTCGGCAATGCCCGGAGCGGTGGTCTTCACATCAACGGCGCTCGCCCTGCTTGTGAGGCCGTCTCTCACCGCGCCGATTGTTGCGGTGGGGATCGTCGCCGCATGTTCCCTCTGGAGCGCGGGAGGTGAGGAGGCGGATCAGTGTGGCGTGCTGGCCGACCTGCCCGCTCTGGTTCTCGTCGGCACGATCCTGGTTTTCCTGCCGTGGTCGGGTGCCATCATTCCGCGGCCTCCGGGCCCACTGCCGCTCCTGGCCGTGCTGCTCCTTGCTGCCCTGGCGCTGTTACCCGTGAGTCTTCGGAGCTGGGCGGGTATTGCGGGAGCCGCGCTGTTCGGGGCGTTCCTGCTCACCAGTCATCCTGCGCCGCCCACCGATCGCATACTGATCGACTCGTATCTCGCTGGCGGCGAGCAGATCACGATTCCGGTCGATCCCGGAGCCGGTGAGCTCGAGCTGCGTATCGCGGGAGCGAATCTCGGAGATGCCCCTCCGGGATATCGAGTGGCGAAAGTCGAGATTCTCGGGTCGGATGCTCGCGGGTACGCCAGGATGATCACGATTGGTGAGATTGCGGATTGGGGTGCTTTCCGGCCCGGCCACGTTCTCGAAACGCAGAATCCGAGGCCTGATGAGCCCACTGCAATCGAAGGGTATGGGGTGGGCGCGTGGCCCCGCGGGACGGGCCGCGTCCGCATTCCGTCTGTCGACAGTCCACGCTGGATCGTCATCACGGCAGCGCCGGGATTGAAGAAGAACGAGAACCTCATCATCGAGGAGATGGGCTTCCGACGATGATGGCGATGCACGACATCGTGATTCTCGGCTGTCTCCTCCTGGCGACGGCGGTTGTTCCTCTTCTCCTGCTGCGTCGGAGCGGGATGGGCCAGCGGTGGGGGATTGCGGAAGCGGCGTTCTGGGTGATTCTGACGCTGGGCATCTCAACACTCCGCGTTCTGGAGATCACACTTCCGGGGGACCTTCTGTTCGCAATCGTCTTCGTGATGAGGTCAGGACTTTTCGTCGGACTGATTCTCAGCTCGGACGGAAACGCGTTGAGATGGAATGCGGTGAGGGCAGGTCTCGCGGCCACCTTCGTGTATCTGATTCTCATTCCCCACGTCCTTCATCTGCCCATCGACGGGGACGAGCCGTATTTTCTCCTTCTGACGGAGTCGATCGTCCAGGACCTCGATCTCGATCTGGCGAACCAGTACGGAGCGCTGGCAGAGTCGGAAACCGGCCGTCTGGATCTTCAGCCGCAGCTCGGCGATCCTGTGGGAGAGGAGGGCCAGCTCTACTCGCGTCACGAGCCCTTTCTGTCGGTGCTCATGGTCCCTGGGTATCTCGTGGGCGGTCTGCATGGAGCCGTCGCGACGATCGCCCTTTTCGGCGGCTTGATGGTCGTATCGGTCCTGAAGTTGTGCGAGGAAGGAGGCTCTCCACTGGTTTCCCGATCGCTGGTGTGGCCCGCCATCGCTCTCGCGCCGCCCGTTCTGTTTTATTCGACCCGGTTGTGGACCGAGGTGCCGGGGGCGCTGGCATTCAGCGAAGCGATCCGGGCGATGCAGGCGCGAAAGTGGAAGAGATTCGTCGTGTGGCTCCTCGTGCTCTCACTCCTGCAGCTCCGTTTCGGAGCTCTCGCGATCGCACTGCTCGTGGCGGCGGTGGTGCTTCACCGGCCTTCGCCGAAGAAGATCGCTGTCGGGGTCGCGGCGATGATCGTCCCCTTCGTCGTGTTGTGGATCGCGACGGGCAGGCCCTTCGGAGTGCACCGGTTGTTCGAGATTCTTCCGATGAGTCCGCTCTGGTATCTACGCGGGTTCGGGGGCCTGATCATCGACGCACAGGCAGGTCTGCTGTTTCAGGCACCCCTATGGTTGCTCGGTCTTCTGGTTTTTTTCCGGGGAAGAGACCGCCGAGGCGTGGGAGCATTGTGGCTGACGGCAGTCCCGTATCTCCTCCTTCTCGCGCCCCGCGCGGAGTGGCACGGAGGGTGGTCGCCTCCTCTTCGGTATGTGGTCGTTCTGGCGCCGCTCTTCGCGCTCGGTCTGGCGCGGGTTCTCGAATGGCTCCCGTCTCAGATCCGGTGGTTTGCGAGTGCCTGGACGGCAGGGCTCGTGATTCACGGCATCGCCTTTCCGTGGAGACTCTTTCACATCGCCAGCGGTGAGAGCGTCCTGGCCGAAGCTCTCTCGCGTTCGACCGGACAGAATTTCTCGCAGGCTCTCCCGAGCCTGATCCGCTTCAATTCTGCGGCCATCGTCTGGCTCCTGATGGCCATCACCGCAATGGCGATCGTCGCCCGGTGGAAGACACGAATCCCCGCGGCCGCTCTGGCGATTGCATTCGCCACCGGCATCACGAGCGTTGCTCTGGTCGCGAAACAGCCGTCGCGGATCGTGGAGATGGAAGATGCCCATGTCGGTCACCGGGGCGGACAACTCTATCCGGAGCGGTGGACCGTGGCACGTTTCAGGTTCCGAGGCGGCTGGTCGATGGACGAGTCATCCGTCGCGACATTCCGAATGAAGCCCGGGACGGCATCGATCGATTATTCGTCTGAACACGGGGTGACCATAGGGATTGGTGATCTTCAGTGGAGCCTTCCGCCCACGGAGCCGTTCGGGACCGCCCGGATCGAGATTCCGGAAGAGGAAGTGGAGCTTCGTGTCATTGAGGGGGCAGCGGTGATCGACCGGGTGATTCATGAGTGATTGGGAAGCGATCGTCCTCGATCTCGACGGAGGAGAGCGGTTCGAACGCTGCCTGCGGTCGATCGAGGCACAGACGCATCCCCCTTCCAGGATCATCGTCGTCGACAACGGGTCCTCCGTTCCAGTCTCCGAGAGGATCGAGGATCGCGACGTACCGGTTCATCAATTGCGGGTCGAGCACAATCTTGGTTTCACCGGCGGCGTCAACCTCGGCTGGCGTGAATCGGCGGCCCCGCTCGTTGCTCTGGTCAACAACGACGTGGATCTCGCGCCTCAATGGGCAGAAGCTCTGATCAAAGGCATGCAGGAAGACGATCATGTCGCGGCCACACAATCGATCATCGTGACACCGGACGGTCTGATCGACGGCGCGGGGATCGAGGTGTCGGGAGGAAGATTCCTGCAACTGGCGCATGGAGAGCCGGAGATTTCAGTGCAGGAAGAACCGTGGGGTGTCTCGGCCACGGCGGCCATGTACCGGCGGGATGCGCTCGAGGACGTTGCAGTTCGGGGACGGATGCTCCACCCCGCTTTCTTTGCCTACTATGAGGACGTGGAGCTCTGTGCGCGGCTCCACGACTCGGGCTGGCGTCTGCTGCTGGTACATCGTCCGCTCGCCGTCCACGCGGGATCGAAAACTGCTCCTCGTCTGGGACTGCGTGCCGACTACCTGAGGACGAGAAACCGCTACTTCGTAAGACGGCTCCACCCGGGTGTCAGCAGCTACCCCTCACTTCTTCTGGAAGATTGCCGGAAGATCATCCGTGCGGTGTTCCGATTCGAGCTGAAGCGTGCCGTCACCATCGCGGCAGGAGTCACGGGCGGCTTCCTCGGATGGATCTGAAGCTTCGGTGGTTGGGGCTCCATCATGTCGTCACGAGCCTTTTTACGACGCGTTGTGCCGATTGGAATCGTAGAAAACCCACTGTCATCCTGAGAGGCTGGATTCTTTCACAGCCTCTGAGCCGCCGGAGCGCAGCGGAGGCCTGCCCTGAGC
The DNA here is from genome assembly GCA_963829355.1 of uncultured Acidobacteriota bacterium. GTDB lineage: Bacteria > Acidobacteriota > Thermoanaerobaculia > Gp7-AA8 > JAHWKK01 > CAWHHZ01. The sequence continues at coordinate 176,795 of CAWHHZ010000008.1, read as the reverse complement.
GAAGCCGAAGGGACGGTTGAAGGATCTCGTACGGCCCGACTCTCAGGACGGAAAGAACGGGACAGTCAGGACGTACCCGATCCTTCGCTGGCGCTCAGGATGACAAGCCTCCAGGGCTCGGGCTCGCTCGACCTAGACTCCTTCTTCCCGTCGCCTCGCGTTGACGATGCGGTTGACCCACTCGTCGATGAGATCGCCGCGGGATTCGTCGAGCGTGGTTTCCTCTTCCGTGATTTCCCGCTCGAGCTGACCGGCGCTTTGGTCGATGATGTTCCGCATCGTGGTGCGCCACATGTCGGACTGCATCTGACTCGATCCAGCCTTCATCGCGAGCCAGTGCGGAAGATCGGACGGACGAGCATAGACCTCGATCCGGAGCGTGGCGCCTGCAGGTCGCGGCTCCGTGATGAACCGTACTGCTCCCGCGAGGGGGTGTCCTTCGACGGTCACGAGTGTCAGATGATTCGAATCGAGCTGTTCCACCCGCATCTGAATGGTGCCGCGCGGGCCGAGCTCGGCGGTGAGTGTAGCGCCCTTCTCGAGAGGAGCGCCGTCGGCTTCCCCGGCGAAGGGAATTGGCATCAACCGAGGGAGCTCTCTGCGGATCGTTGCGAACATCGATTCGGCAGTCACTCCCGGGCCGGCCACGAGAGCAGTGAAGATCTTTCGTCGCACACTCCCGACTCCCTCGTCGGTTGTTTGCTCAGGAAGCGACTCCGCGAGAGTCTTCAGCGATTCACGGAGATCGAATGGTTCGATGCCGAATGTCCCGATGAGGGCATTCGACTCCGACCCGTCGATACAGCTCTCCTGGAGAAGGAGACGGATCTGTGTCTCGCTGATCGGCAGATCGAATCCGAGCAGATCGGCAATCGCTGATCCCGTAAGCGCGATGTCCGGTGGTATCGACACGATGCGCGGCTGCTTTCCTGCCACCAGTGAGAGCTCGTCCACGAGCTGACGGACGGTGGTGCGATTGCCGCCGACGGGGAGGGTGACGTGCGTGATCTCTTCGCTCTCGATCGACCGGACGATCACACGGCCCATGTCCTCGTACCAGATCGGCTGGATGCATTGAGACCCGTCCCCCAGGACCGGGATCGCCGGAAGCGTGCGGATCAGGCCAAGGAGCGTTGTGACGTGCCGGTCGCCGGGGCCGTAGATGGCGGACGGACGCAGGATGACCCAGTCGCGGGAGAAGGTCCGGATGATCTCCTCCGCTTTTCTCTTCGAATTCTGATATCCGGTTGCCGGACGATTCGCGTTGAGTGTCGAGACGAACACGAGCTTCTTCACACCGGCCCTCTCGCATTCGGAAACGATCAGTTCGGTGCCGCGGACATTGACGCCCTCGAAGGTGATCTCGGGAGGCCGTTCCTCCTCGATCCCCGCGATGTGAACCACGACATCCATCTCCTCGGCCGATTCGCCGACGGTGGGCGGATCCGTGATGTCGCCCGGATAAGGCTCGACGCCCTCCCACTCGGCGGCGTCTTCCATCGCGTTTCTCGTGAGGAGTCTGATCTGCTCAGCTCCCGCCAGCTTCAGCGCCGGGATGAGTCCTCGTCCGATGACACCGGTTCCGCCCGTAATGAGTACTTTCATGCAGCCTGGTTGAGCAGACGATGTGCCAGCGGAGCGCTGCGTTGCGAGCGTCGTGTGGGTCGCGCGTCCCGCGCGATGTATCGCGGCGTCTCGCCGCGATACGATTTCCAGGACCTGTCCGCGAACCATCACCCGTGTGCCGCGATTGGCGCCCGGATCGCGCGAGACGCGCGACCCACATGTATCATCCCCGGAATGTCGCGGAATGTCGTGATCATCACGCCTGATGTCGTCGGGGCCCGCATGGCGGGGCCGGGGATCCGTGCCTATGAGCTTGCGAGGGCGCTACGGGAACGTCACGATGTCTGCCTGATCGCTGCGTTCCAGAATGAGGATTCGCTCGATCTGGAGGGAGTCCGGACGGTGGTGGTGAACACCCGGGAATCGGCTTCCCTCCTCGAGTCGGCAGACGTCGTCATCGGGCAGCCGCATCGCTCCACTCTCCGCCTGCTCGACAGGGGGCCGGAACTGATCTTCGACCTCTTTGATCCCGTGATTCTCGAGCTGGACGAATTGGCGGCTGGTCTGCGCGGGCGGATCCATCGCATGCTCGAGTACCGACGGCTGCTGAGGGCTCTCGGGAGCGGAAGTCGTCTCATCGCGGCGACCGGGAGACAGCGCGAGCTGTATACGACGATCGCCCGAAAGAAGAACCTGCAGATCGATGACGATCGCTGGCTCATCGTGCCGTTCGGAGTTCCGGCGGGAGAGCCGGCAGTCGTCGACAAGACTGTGCCGCCCGTCGTCATCTGGAACGGTGGTGTGTGGCCGTGGCTCGATCCGGACACGGCAGTGAAGGCGATCGACGAGGTGAACCGCCGGGGTGTGCGAGCCAGGCTCGAGTTCATGGGAACCTCCCGCCCGAACGCGGACGTTGCCGGGGCACTTCCTGCACTCGCCGCGGACGACTCGGAGAATGTGTTCTGGAATGCGGACTGGGTACCGTACGGGGAGCGATCAAGCGTCATCGGACGAGCCTCGCTCTCGCTGATGCTTCACCGACGCACTCGGGAGGCCGACTACTCGATCCGGACGAGGTTGTTCGACTCGATCTGGTGTGGAGTTCCAGTGATTGCCAGCCGCGGCGGCTTCGCGGCGGAGCTCGTCGAACGTGAGGGACTCGGAATCGTCGTGGAGCCCGGTGACGTTTCTGGCGTCTCCGAGGCGATCGTCACTCTTTTGCAGGACGACGAAATGCGAACGAGATCCGTATCAGCCTTGACGGCGTTGCGCCGGCGCTACCAGTGGAGCGAAGTTTGTAAGCCCCTTCTCGCTGCAATCGAGGCGGGGCCGGGGACGACTTCCGCCAATCGAGCCGATGACTGAACAAGTGACCGTAGAAGAAGCGAGAGCCGGGGAGGCCGCGGAAGCGGATGCACTCGATCTGTCGGTCGTGATCGTCACCTGGAACAGCGGGCCCTGGATCGAGCGATGCCTTCAGAGCCTCCCTGCCGCGATCGGAGATCTCTCCTGGGAGGCAGTCGTGGTCGACAATGCCTCTGCTGACGATACGGTCAGTCGCGTCGATCGGCAGGGGGGTGATGTGCGGCTGATTCTCAATGATGCGAACGAGGGCTTCGCCGCCGCTGTCAATCAGGCTCTGGAGACGACCCGCGGCCGTTACACTCTCCTGCTCAATCCCGACTCGGTCCCTGCGGTCCGCTCAATCACCAAGCTCGTCTCTCATCTCGACCGCGAACCGGAGATCGCCGGTGCGGCACCGCTTCTTCTCGGCGAGGACGGAGTCCCTCAAGCGGCCTTCCAGTTGCGCAGGCTGCCGACCCTGCGGACCCTCATCGCCGAGATCCTGTTGCTGAACCGTCTCTTCCCCCGCAACCGGCTGCATGCCCACCATCCATACTCGAGGATCGATCTGGATGGCGACGTCGTCGAGATCGAGCAGCCGGCAGCGGCAGCACTTCTGCTGCGCAGCGAGATCATTCGCAGTGTCGGGCCGCTCGACGAGCGATTCACTCCCGCCTGGTTCGAGGACGTCGACTACTGCCGGCGTCTGCTCGATCGGGGGGAGCGCCTCGTGCTGATCCCTGAGGCGCGGGTCGTTCATCGTGGAGCGGCGTCACTCGACACGATGGGTCTCGAGGCATTTCTTCCGATCTGGTATCGCAACCTCTATCTCTACGCGAGAAAGTGGATGTCTCCGATCTCGAGCGGATTCGTCCGATGGATGATCGTCGCGGGTATGATTCTGCGCATCGGTGCACTCATCATCGGTTTGAATACGATGTCGCTCGAGCGCGGAGCGGCGCTCAAAACTCACCGCCGTGTCCTGAGGGAGGCCATCCGAGGATGGAAGTCGTCGAGCTGATTCTGATTACATGGAACAGCTTGCGCTATCTCGATCGCTGCTTCGAGGGGATCCGCAGCCAGACTCTCGAGACGCGGCTGATCGTCGTGGACAATGCTTCGACGGACGGGACGCTCGAGCGTGTCGAACTGGAGTCGCCAGATCTCCTGATCCGAAACGAGCGCAACGAAGGATTCGCGAAGGCAGCGAATCAGGGGCTCAATGCGACGAACAGCCCCTTCGCCTGCATCCTCAACCCCGACCTTTTTCTCGAGCCCGATTATCTCGAGCGGGTCATCGATGCGATGAAGACGGGCGGTCCTGACGTCGGAACTGGTGCAGGCCGGCTGATGCGGGGAGTCGGGCCTGGCATTGAACCGACGAAAGTCGTCGACTCGATGGGCATCCGGATGACCCGAGGTGGCCGGCACTTCGATATCAATGCAGGAGAGCCCGACCCTGAGTGGAGCGCACCGAGAGAAGTATTCGGAGTCAGCGGGGCCGCGATCGTTTTGAGGCGCGAGCTGATTCAGGACGTCGAGATCGACGGTGAAGTATTCGACGACGATTTCTTTACCTACCGCGAAGATGCCGATCTGGCGTGGCGCGCGCGACTGTTCGGCTGGAGCTCGATCTGTGCTCCCGACGCCGTCGGCTATCACGTGCGGACCGTGACTCCCGAGGTGAGGCGCAGACTTCCGGCGATCATCAACTACCACGGGGTGAAGAACAGATTTCTGTTGCGGATCAAGAACGCCGGATGGCCGCTTCTTTTCCGCACGTTTCCGCGGACATTTCTGCGTGACATCCTGGTGATCGGCGCGACCATGACCGTCGAGCGCACCTCGTTTCCCGCATGGGGCTGGCTGCTGCGGAACCGCCGGCGGGTGTTGCGGAAGAGACGGGAGATTCAGGAGCGCCGTTCAGTGGATGACGCGGAGATCCTGGAGTGGTTCACGTGAGCGGGCCGCGGTTTCACCTGGCGATTCTCGGTACCCGGGGTGTTCCAGCGAGATACGGGGGGTTCGAGACATTCGCCGCGGAGTTGAGCCGGCGGCTCGTGGAGCGGGGACACGAGGTCACCGTGTACTGCCGCAGCAGCCTCTATCCCGATCTGCAGGGACCGTGGGAGGGCGTGCAGAGGATCGAGCTCCCCTCGATCGGTCACAAGTATCTCGAGACTGTCTCACATTCTCTGCTCTCGGCCGTCGATGCCCGCGAACGGCGATTCGACGCGGTTCTGGTCTGCAACGCGGCGAACGCTTTCGTGCTCCCGTTTCTCCGGGCCTCTCGCCTGCCGGTCGCCATCAACGTCGACGGGATCGAGAGAGCCAGGAAGAAGTGGAACGTCCTGGGGAGAATGGTGTATCAGATCGGCGAGTCGTGGGCGGTGAGGTTCTCGGACGCAGTCGTGGCGGATGCCGGTGTGATCCGTGATTACTACCTCGCCAACCATGCTGCCGACTCGGTCGTCATCCCGTACGGAAGCTCACTGCCGGAGGGTGAGTCCAACATCCTCGGCGAACTGGGGATCGAGCCGCGTGGCTACATCCTGTACGTCAGCCGCTTCGAGCCAGAGAACAATCCAATGGCGGTGGTCGAGGCGTACAGCCGGCTGGAGACTGAGGTGCCGCTCGTCATGGTGGGCAGCGCCCCGTACTCGTCGGAGCTGACCGAGCGACTCCACGGCTACCGGAGCGATCGGATCCTTTTTCCCGGAGGCGTCTACGGAGCCGATTACGCGGCTCTTCAGAGACACGCACTCCTCTACATCCAGGCGACCGAGGTGGGTGGCACTCACCCGGCGCTGGTGGAAGCGATGGCGTCGGGAGGGGCGGTTCTGGCGAACGGAACACCGGAGAATCGGGAAGTCGGCGGCGATGTCGTCGGTTACTTCGAGTTGGGAGGAAACGAAACTCTCTCCCGGCGGTTGCGTGAGTTGCTCGAGGATCGCAGCCGGCTCGAGTCGATGAGAGACCCTGCACGGCGTCGCGCCGCGGAACTTTTCGACTGGGAGAACGTGACCAGCAGGTATGAGCAGCTTTTCCTGAAGATCATCTGAGGGAGCACGGAGCCCCGTCGCTGCTCTGAAAATGAACCCAAGGCTGTCATCCTGAGCGCAGCGAAGGATCGGTTGCGTCCTGAGTTGTCGCGTACTTCCGTCCTGACAGTCGGTCAAGCTCACGATCCTTCGACCGTCCTTCTGCCAGTTCGCGGGATACAGCCTCTCAGGATGACCGGGTGGTCACAATCTTCTGTAACATTTTCTTAGACGCTTCTCGTTCGGGCTCCGTATCAGTGTTCGGACAGGTAGGTTCTGTTGTGTAACCAGTCGTAAAATGAGCAGTTGGATGAAGGATGAACGGTAAAGAATGCTGAAGCAGCAGGCAAGTGTGATTGCACGGCTGTTTTTCCTGGTCGATCTCGCATTGACGGCCGCGGCTTTCTTCGTGGCGTTCCTCGTGCGGGACACCCTCCTGCCGGTCCTCATGCCCCAGACATTTCCCGAGGGCCTCTATCCTCTCGAGACGTACGTCAGGATCCTCCCACTCGTCCTGATCATCTGGACGCTTCTCTTCTTCTCCCATCACGCTTACCACAGCCACCGCACGGTTCCGATCAGCAGCGAGATCTGGACGACTCTGCGGACGGTCTCGCTCGGAATCTTCATCCTCGCGACGATCGCGTGGCTCGTCCCGCTCGTCCATCTCTCCCGCTTCTGGTTCGTCCTGTTCGGACTGTTCAACGCTCTGTTTCTGATGAGCGAGAAGCTCTTCGTGCGACTGATCGCGCGATGGGTCCGCGTTCGCGGCTACAACTACAGGACGGTCCTGATCGTCGGGACCGGCCGGCAGGGACGCGAGATCGTACGGTTGATCGAGCGGCACCGCAGCTGGGGTTACAAGGTTCTCGGCTTCATCAGCGATGGTCACCGGCTGCCTGGCCCCTGGGGCCGGCACCGCGTGTTCGGCGACATGGGCGATCTAAGGAAGATCGTCGAAAGTGCCAGCAACGGCCAGTCGGAGCCGGTCGACGAGATCGTGTTCGCGCTGACCCGTCGTAAGCTCGAAGCGTGTGAATCGATCATCACTCTCTGTGAAGAGCTCGGGATTCGCACACGGATCGCGATGAACTTCTTTCCCAACACCGTCGCGCGGGTGGAGTTCGAGGAGCTCGACGGCATCCCGTTCGTTACCTACACGACGACTCCCTCCAACGAGATGCATCTTCTCGGCAAGCGGCTCCTCGACGTCAGCGGCTCGGCACTGATGCTGATGCTGGCGTTGCCTGTGATGACCGCCGCGGCACTCCTGATCCGCCTGACTTCCCACGGAGCAGTCCTGTTCCGGCAGCAGAGGGTAGGATTGAACGGCCGGACCTTTACGCTCTACAAGTTCCGCACGATGTTCGAGGACGCGCACGACCGGCGTTCCGAAGTTGCACACCTGAATGAAATGCGCGGCCCCGTGTTCAAGACGCGAAGCGATCCCCGGGTGACCTCGGTCGGCCGCTGGCTCAGAAAGTTTTCACTCGACGAGCTGCCGCAGTTGTGGAACGTGCTTCGGGGAGACATGAGTCTCGTCGGCCCCAGACCGCCAATTCCAGAGGAAGTGAATCTCTACGAACGATGGCAGCGCCGGCGTCTCTCGATGAAGCCGGGTCTGACTTGCCTGTGGCAGGTGAGCGGCAGGAACAATGTCGACTTCGAGCGGTGGATCGAGCTCGATCTTCAGTACATCGACAACTGGTCGCCGTCACTCGACCTGAAGATCCTCTTGCGGACGATCCCCGCGGTCCTGAGCGGCAAAGGCGCCTCGTAGAGGTTCCTGTGTGTGTGTGGGTCGCGCGTCTCGCGCGATGTCAGCCGGCGTCCCGCCGGTTGACGTTGGTCACGGATGAGGGCCGGGCTTCGCCGAGCCCGCCCCGCAACGCCCGCGCCGCTCATATAAACTCTCCCGCATGATCGACGAGCCACTCGATGACGACCTGGAAGAGCTGCGACGCAACGGGCATGCGGTAATCGAAGAGATCGTCCGCTATTTCGGCGACATCCGCGAGGTGCCCGTTCTCTCGAGATCTTCGCCAGGCGAGATCGCCGCCGCATTGCGGACCGACCGGGAGCCAACTGCCATGAGCGAGCTCCTCGCACACTACCGCGACGCGATCCTCCCCGGCGTGACCCACTGGAATCACCCCCGCTTTTTCGCCTATTTCTCCATCACGGGATCGGGCGCAGGCATCCTCGGCGAGCTTCTCTCCGCAGCTCTCAATGTCAATGGGATGCTGTGGCGCACCTCTCCAGCGGCGACCGAAGTCGAGGAACGTACACTCGCGTGGCTTGCAGAGAGCCTCGGACTTCCGTCCGGCTGGTTCGGCATCATCAATGACACCGCCTCGATCAACACCTTTCTAGCGCTCGCAGCCGCACGCGAAGCGACCGGGCTCGACATAAGGACCCTGGGAATGAGCGGGCGGAACATACCCGCCATGCGTGTCTACTGCTCTGAGCATGCCCACTCCTCAGTCGACAAGGCGGCGATCGCACTCGGGCTCGGATTGCACGGGATCTCGCGGATCGCTTCGGACTCGCGATTCCGGCTCGACCCGGCGAAGCTTCGTGTGGCAGTCGAGGCCGACATCTCACGGGGAGTACTCCCGATTGCCGTCGTCCCGACGCTCGGAACGACGTCCACGGCAGCGGTCGATCCTCTTCCAGAGATCGTGCAGATCGCAAAGGAGCACGGGATGTGGGTCCATGCGGACGCCGCCTATGGTGGGGCTGTCGGACTTCTGCACGATCACCGCTGGATCTGGGATGGCATCGAGGAGGTCGACTCTCTCGTCTTCAACCCACACAAATGGCTCTTCACACCGATCGACTGCAGCCTGCTGTATACGCGGCGGCCGGAGTTGCTCAGGCAGACGTTCTCGCTCGTTCCCGAATACCTCAAATCTTCCGAGCAGGACGTGACCAACTACATGGATTACGGCCTTCAGCTCGGACGCCGGTTCAGGGCTCTGAAACTGTGGCTCGTCCTGAGTTACTACGGGATCGATCGTCTGGCGGGTCGGATCCGCGATCACATCGAGTATGCCGAGAGGCTCGCTTCCGAGCTCTCGAAGATCGATGGAATCGAAGTTGTTTCGCAGTCGATGAGTGTCGTCGTTTTTCGCCGGGTCGTGGTTCAAGGCGATGCGATCGACGAGAGCGCTTCCGATCGTGCGACACAGGATCTCCTGGACGCGATGAATGCGTCCGGGGAGTGTTTCGTGTCCCACTCCCGCATCGAGGATCATCTGGTAATCAGGGTCGCGATCGGCAACGGGCGGACCGTCTGGAGCGATGTCGCAGTCATCCTCGATCTCGTCCGGCGCTTCCTCGTGAAGTGATCGGGAGGCCCCCCGCAGGCAGTCATCCTGAGCGAAGCGAAGGATCGGGTCCCGTCCTGACTGTCGCGTTCTTTCCGTCCCGACAGTCGGGGGTACGCTGGATTGGTTCACAGCCTCTGAGCGCAGCGAAGGATCTCGCTTCTTATCGGTCCGGAAGTACGAGATCCTTCGCTGCGCTCAGGATGACAAGGTTCATTTCACTCCATTGGCGTAGCGAAGCGGCGCCATTCCCACGGCTCAGGACGACATCCCTGCAGGATTTCGCCTCGGGTTCGGCTCGAAGACTCTGAGCGATATACTGACGCGCAATGAACGAGGATGTGAAAGTTACTGCGTCGAAGGGACATGAGCTGGCGATCGGGGCTGTCGTCTCGCTGCTCGCCAAATTCAAGGTCGATTGTGCATTCGTCGGACAGGTGGCCGAGTCAGCATGGCTGGACAAGCCTGTCGAAAAGGGATCCGTCGATGTACTCGCGGTGATCGGTCCCGACCGGCGACAACAGATTCCCATGATGGCGATGGCTCACGATCGCTGCTTTCAGGTCGACAAGGACGCCGTCGAAGCAGCGCGTGAGCTCGATCTGATCCCAATGTCCTACAGCGCAGAGAGCCGGACGATTCCGATCCATATATTGTTCGCCTCCAATGCTCTGTACTCGATCATGATTCGCGACGCCGTCGAAACGACGATGGGCGATCAGCCTCTCAAAGTCGTGCGCGCCGAGGATCTCGCCCTGCTTCTGGTGGTGGATGAGAGTGAGGAAGCCGTTGGAAAAGTGAAGTCCATTGTCGAAAAGTCGGGAGCGAGCTTCGATGTCGATGGCTTCAATGAACGTCTCGCATCGCTCGGCCTCTCATCGAGGCAGCTCGAACCATGATCTGGATCGACGGGCAGGCGGAGCTCGATAAGGAGCTCGAGCGTCTGGAAGGCTGTGACACCATCGCCATCGATACGGAGGCGGATTCGTTCCACAGCTACTTCGACAAGGTATGCCTCATTCAGATCACTGCCGGAGGTCGCGATCTCCTGATTGACCCCCTGAAAGACCTGAGTCTCCGAAAACTCGGCTTGGTTCTCGAGGATCCGGCGGTCACGAAGCTGCTGCACGGGGCGGATTACGACCTGCGTATCCTCGGACGGGACTTCGGGATCCGTATCCACAACCTGATCGACACGATGATCTGTTCACAGCTTCTCGGCGAGCCGGGCATCGGGCTGGCGGCGCTGCTCCAGAAGTATCTCGGCGTCGAGCTCGACAAGGCACATCAGCGTGCCGACTGGTCGCGCCGGCCTCTGCCGGCAGATATGCGTGACTACGCGGCGAAAGACACGAAACACCTGATGGAGCTCGCCTCGATTCTGAAGGCGCAACTGGAGGAGAAGGGTCGCTGGGAATGGGCGCTCGAAGAGTTCCGGCGCCTCGAAGAGGTCAGATGGACCCCGAGCGAGAACGACGGCGAAGGCTGGCGGAAGCTCAAGGGCTCCGGACGGCTCGACCCGCGCTCGATGGAGCTGGTGCGGGTTCTTCACGACTGGCGTGACCGGGAAGCTCGAAGCCGCGACGTTCCGGCATTTCGCATCCTGTCCAACGACGCGTTGATGACGATCGCGAAAGAACATCCACGGCAGAGGTCGGCGCTGAGCACCGTCAAAGGCGTGAGCCCGGGGCTGTTGCGGAGGTATGGCTCTGCGATTCTGGATGCAGTTCACGCCGGGCTCGCGACGCCGGAGGACGATCTCCCGCAGAAGGCGAAAGCGACGAGCTGGCGGCCCGACCGGAAGGTGGAGCGTGTCGTCAACCGTCTCAAGACGGTGCGCAACGAGATCGCCGAGGAATTGGGGATCGACGCATCGGTACTCGCACCGAAGCATCTTCTGACTTCGATTGCGACGGCCGGTGTGGAGACTCTCGATGACCTCAGAGAGATCGAAGCGATGAGAAACTGGCAGATCGAAGTCGCGGGGGAGCGTTTTCTCGAGGCGCTTCAGTAATTCGCGGCGATCCCGATCCAGGTTGCGGGAGCCTCGCCCTTCCTGCAGACCCGCTCGGAACGACAGGATTCCTCAGAAGATCGACTGAGAGGTCTTGGTCGTCAACAGCTCCAGCGCCATGGTGCCGGCCAGCGAGTTCCCACTCCCGTCGAGCCCAGGGGACCAGACCGCGACGGAGAAACGGCGCGGCAGCACTGCCGCGATGCCTCCACCAACTCCGCTTTTTCCCGGCAGTCCGACCCGATAGGCGAAGTCTCCGGCTTCATCGTAGACGCCACAGGTGAGCATCAGAGAGTTGATCCTCTTGACTTGCCGGGGCGTCGCGACCTCGATCTCAGCGCCGATCGTCCGGCCTTCGTGCGCGAGAAAGCTCACCGCGCGGGAGAGCTCGCTGCAGCTCATCGAGATCGAACAGTAGCGGAAGTAATGTTCGAGCACCTGCTCGACGTCATTCTTCAGGTTGCCGTACGATCGGAGAAAATGAGCGAGCGCCCTGTTTCTGTGACCGCTTTCATGCTCGGCCTCGGCGACGACCGGGTCGTACCCGATCCCGGGATTCCCCGCGCACGAGCGGACGAGCTCGAGCAGAGGATCGTCTCCCGCCGAGCGTGACAGGATCAGGTCGGTCAGGACGAGGGCGCCGGCATTGATGAATGGATTCCGAGGCATCCCCTCCTCGTACTCGAGCTGGACCAGCGAGTTGAACCGGCTGCCGGAGGGCTCGCGTCCCACCCGTTCCCATACGGCGTCCCCCTCGTACTGCATCGCGAGGCTCAACAGAAAGACCTTCATGATGCTCTGGATCGAAAAGCGCTCCTCGCTGTCCCCGGTCGAGTAAGTCGTCCCGTCGAGCGTGATGAGGGAGAGGCCGAACCGTTCGAGCGGAATGCGGGAAAGCGGTTCGATGTAGGTCGCCTGTCTGCCCCGTCGAAGAAGAGGCGCGACCTCCGCGCGGATCTCCTCGAGAATGGCGGCGAGATTTGGATCACCATCGCTCGGAGGTGCTTTGTCCGATGGCGTCGAAGATGCTTCCTGTGTAACGGACCGTGCATTCATGCGGGGGAATCGTACACCCGCCCGCGCGATCTTTGCTCGCCTGTGGACCTCGAGAGGCATCTCATGGTAAAAGCGGCGCTGCAGACCCGCTGCCCTCGGGGTGGCGCGCGGTCTTCTTGCCTAAACAAGTCATCCAGGAGAGTTGTCCATGAGCACTGCCACCACCAGCAAGGTCCAGGAACTGATTGCGCTTGAAGAAAAGTACGGCGCCCACAACTATCACCCACTCGACGTCGTCGTGAGCCGGGCCGAAGGCGTGTGGGTCTGGGACGTCGATGGCAATCGGTACATGGATTTTCTCGCCGCCTACTCGGCCGTCAATCAGGGACACTCTCATCCGAAGATTCTCGAGGCAATGATCGAGCAGTCGAAGAAGGTCTCTCTCACCTCGCGAGCGTTCCGCAACGATCAGCTCGGACACTTTTACGAGCAGTTGTGCGAGATGACCGGCTTTGACAAGGTGCTGCTGATGAATACCGGCGCCGAGGCGGTGGAAACCGCGATCAAGGCCGCTCGGAAATGGGGCTACAAGAAAAAGGGAGTTGCCGAGGGCAAGGCAAAGATTCTCGTGTTCGAGAACAATTTTCACGGTCGCACGACGACCATCGTCGGGTTCTCCTCCGAGCCGCAGTATCGCGATGGCTTCGGACCGTTTACGCCCGGATTCGAGTTGCTGCCGTACGGCGACCTCGATGCGGTCAAACAGGCGATGGACGAGAACGTGGTGGCCGTGCTGGTGGAACCGATCCAGGGCGAAGGAGGAATCATCATTCCTCCGGCGGGCTATCTCCAGGGACTTCGCGAGATCACTTCCGAGAACAACTGCCTGCTGATCGTCGACGAGATTCAGTCTGGTCTCGGCCGGACGGGCAAGCTCTTCGCGTTTGAGCACGAGGGGATTCGACCGGACGGAGTGATTGTGGGGAAGGCTCTCTCAGGCGGGTTCTACCCGGTCTCCGGATTTCTTTCGACCGACGATGTGATGAGCGTTTTCAATCCGGGAGATCACGGATCGACCTATGGAGGCAACCCTGTAGCCTCCGCCGTCGCACGCGCTGCGCTGAAAGTTCTGACGGATGAAAAGCTGATCGAACGGTCGGCGGAGCTCGGCGCCTACTTCATGGATCGTCTTCAGAAGATCGATTCGCCGCACGTGAAAGAGATTCGCGGTAAGGGGCTCTGGATCGGTATCGAGCTGAAAAAGGAAGCGGGCGGGGCGCGAAGGTTCTGTGAGGCGCTGATGCGGGACGGCCTGCTCTGCAAGGAAACGCACGAGCACGTCATTCGCATTGCTCCTCCTCTCGTGATCAAGCGTGAGGAGATCGACTGGGCTCTCGAGAGGATCGAGAAGGCTCTGAAAATGGATTGAGCCGGCGTCGCTGACGCTTGCGGCGCGGAGATCGTACAGACAAATGCCGATCTACGAATTCTTCTGTTCCGACTGCAACACGATATTCAGTTTCTTTTCGAAGTCCGCCAATACGGATGCGCGTCCGGAATGTCCTCGATGCGGGCGTCCGGAACTCGAGAGACGCCCCTCCCGTTTTGCGATTGGACGGCCCGCAGGAGAGAGTGATCTCGAAGCGGAAGGCGATGATCCATTTGCAGGAATGGATGAGGATCGCCTCGAGCAGATGATGGGATCGATGGCGGGCGAGCTGGACTCGATGGGCGAAGGGGAGGAAGACCCCCGCGCCATGGCCAGCCTGCTGCGGCGGTTCGGCGAGGCCGCCGGAATGGAGGCGGGTCCGCGCATGGAGGAGATGCTCAGCCGTCTCGAGTCGGGTGAAGATCCGGAGAGTCTCGAGCAGGAGATGGGCGATCTCGACGATGAGGGGGATCTGAGCGAGTGGTTTCAGCTTCGAAAGAAAGCGGGAGCCATTCGCGACCGGCTCAAGCGGCCTCGGGTCGATGACACTCTCCACTTTTTGTGATGCCCGCGGGGATGATCAGCGGACCCCGCCGCTGCTCTGCCGTTCATCCTTCGATCAATCGCCGACGCCACGACGTACGGCGATTTGATGGCAAATCGGATATATTGGGGCAGGCTCAAGAAGGATCCGTCGTGACAGGCGAAGGTCCTGAAGAATCCAGAAATGCATTGATAGGGTAGTGGCTGAGCTGCGCCCACGGGACAGGTCCGGGGGCCCGACAGGTATGACGCATCCATCGGACGACCTGCTTACACGATATGCCGCCGGCGAAACGGTCGGCGTAGAGGATCATCTCGTCCAATGCCAAAGATGCATGCAGCACGTCGAGCTCGTCCGGCAGCTCCTGAGTGAGGCCGGACACGGCGGCGATGACGGGAGCAGCGTTGCACCCGCCCGGCGACTCGAACGAGAACGAGATGAAGCCCATCGTGCGATCAAGAATCTGCCGTCGATCCCGGAGGCGGGTCTCAGCAAACGGCTGCTCGAGAGCCCAGAGCTTCGCACCGAAGGGGGAGCGCTCGAGCTGCTGGACTGGATCCCGCAAGTGCGATGGTCGAATCCGCGCAGGGCGCTGATCGCTGCGTCCTCACTCGTCGATCTCGTGAGATCTCTCGAGAGTCAGAGCCCTTCTCTGCAGCTTCAACTCGAGGTCGGGGCCGTGCGGGAACTGGCGAGTACGCACCGTGCTCTAGCCGCGTACGAGAATGCCCTCAATCTCCTGCGCCAGGCCGAGACGATCGCGGCGAAGCTTCCAATCAGCGAACTGGAGTTGGCGCGTGTCTGGTACGAGCGGGGACGGGTATTTCTCGAGCTCGGAGAATGTGAGGCCGCGCGCGAGTGGGCGTCACGCGCGACCGAAGGCTTCCGGCAGTTTGCCGACAAACGCCGCTTCAATCGGGCGAAGTTCATGATCGCAGCCAGTTATTTCAATGAGGGCTCTCCCGCGGCCGCTGCGGAAGCGTTCAGAGATCTTCTCGGGGCTCTTCGTGATGATGGCGACGAAGTCACGGTTGCCTGCGTGAAGAGTGCTCTGGGCCATATCTCGGTGCGAACGGGCGCGGCGGCAGAGGCTTCAGCGCTCTTCGAGGATGCAGTCATGACATTTCGCAGCCGCGGGATGGCGGTAGACGCGCTGCGCTCCGAATGGGGACAGGCACGTGTGATGATGGCCGAAGGACGTTTCGATGAGTCGGTCGAAGCGCTTCGTGGACTGGTTGGCAGCTTCGGTCGTCTCGATCTGGTCGAGGAAGTGAGTCTCCTGCGTCTCGATCTCTACGAGTCGCTGCTGATTCTCGGGCGGATCGATGAGGCTGAGCACGAAGTGAGAAAGAGCCTCGAGGTGCTCTCGGGACGCTTCTCCCGTCGAGAGCAGCAGCGGGCGCTCGCGTATCTCAGAGAGATCTCGGAGCTCGCCGAGACGCAACCGGAGCTCGTGCGTGAAGTTCGTGATTTTCTGGAACTGTCTCGGGCAAATCCGAAGCTCAGCTTCTCTCCAACGGCGTAGGGAAGCACGAGAATGGAAAACGTCAGTTCCGGCAGGCACAGCTTCTGGTCCGCGTTCGGACCCGGTTTGCTGTGGGCCGCGGCGGCGATCGGCATATCGCATCTCGTCCAGTCGACCAGAGCTGGTGCGATGGCAGGGTTCGGGCTCGCCGGAGTCGTCCTGCTCGCGAACATACTGAAGTACCCTTTCTTCGAGTTCGGTCCGCGTTATGCGGCAGCGACTGGCCAGAGCCTCGTCGAGGGCTACCGGAGAATTGGCAGGTGGGCGCTGTGGCTCTATATCGCGATCACGATCCTGACCGGACTGATCGTGCAATCGGCAATCGTGCTGATGACGAGCTTTCTTTTCGGGTATGCATTCGGTCTGGAGTTGCCGCTTGCCGCGATGGGTGCTCTCGTTTGTCTGGCCAGCGGTCTGCTCCTGTATGCCGGCAGGTATCGAATGCTCGATCTGCTGATCAAGTTCATTCTGGTCCTCCTCGCGGTTTCCACGATCGCGGCAGCGGTGGTCAGTCTGCCACGAGCGGATTTCTCGACGCTCCGACTGATTCCCGCGATCGGCGGTCCTGACGGAATCCCGTTCCCCTTCGTGCTCGCACTCGTCGGGTGGATGCCATCAGCGATCGACATCGCGGTGTGGAGCTCACTCTGGACGCTGGCGAAAGATCAGTCTGGCGGATCGAGAGCCAGCGTGAGGCATGTTCTCCTCGATTTCCGGATCGGCTACATCGGCACAGTGGTCATGGCGTTCGCGTTTCTGATTCTGGGGGCGGCCGTCATGCACCGATCCGGACAGATGTTCAGTCCGCAGGGTACCCGCTTCTCAGCGGAACTGATCGAGCTCTACGGCAGGGTGCTCGGTAGCTGGACCATGCCAATCGTCGCCACCGCCGTCCTCACGACAATGCTCTCCACAGCCGTCACAGTGATCGACGGCTATCCTCGTGCGATCGATCGTTCTGTGCGCGTGCTGACCTCGGGCCGCTTCGGAGGGAGCACGGACGAGGGGATGGGCGGCGTCTACTGGAGCGGGCTCCTGACGCTCGCACTCGGAACGGTCGCAGTTCTCGGTCTCTTCGCCGGAACTCTCGCAACGATGATCGACTTCGCGACGATCGTGTCGTTCCTCGTCGCGCCCGCTCTCGGCTATCTCAATCTTCGCGCAGTGACCGGTCCCGAGGTGCCGGTCGAGCACCGCCCCGGCCGCGCGCTCATCGCGCTCTCGTACGCTGGTCTGGCTCTCCTCGGTGGGACAGCCGTGGTCTACGTGATCTACCTGCTGAGGTGAGTCACACCTCGACGAACGTGATGCCGGGATTTTCGCGGTCGGTCCTGAGTGATGCGCGCAACGACGGGTACGCGGACAGGAGGTCCCGGCCGGCGTTCGTGTAGTCGGAATATCCGTCGCCGGGAGTGAAGGATCGGATCGTCCGCTGTCGCAGGAGTCCCTGGAGATGGGCGGCCACCGCCATCTTGATCGCGCCGCCTGAGCCCGAGGAGCCCCATCCGTGGATGACCCGGATCAGCCGGATCTGTTTCATCTTCGCCGCCGCGATCTCGCGATCGAGTTTTCCCAGTGCGTCCTCGACACCCGGCTTTCCCGTCTCGAGATTCAACGTCACGATGCTGCGCCGGCGCTTCGAGGTACCCGAGGACATCGTATGCTGGAACGTTCCGCAGTAGGGACACTCGGACCCGGCGTCAAAGGGGTTTCCGCACATCCCGCAGGTCGTCATGCAGCACTCTCAGCTTCTGCGGACGAGGGCTTCGATCTCGACCAGCAGATCGCTGCGACAGATGTCGGCGCGCAGGTAGATCACCTGGTCGGCAGGGATGAGTCGTTCGAGCCGCTCGGCGATGGCCAGTTTGTCCTCAGCGTGGCGTACATAGACTTTGAGATGGCTCTCGAAGTGTGGAGACAGCAGCGAGGCTCCCTTCCCGAACGCGCGCTCGATGACGATGTCGATGTTGCGAAGTGTTTCCTCGACCTGAGCCGGTAGATCGCCCGCGTGAACGGTTTCGTGCCCCACGATACTGGCAGTGCCGGAGACGAACAGAGTACGGGAATCCGGGAGAAGAGCGCCCCGCGAGAATGAGGGGCTGCGTGGGCCATATTTTTCAGGGTAGCGGAATGCGCTGATCTGTCGTGGATTCTCGATGTATGTGGGTTTGTCTTCCGAAGCGAGGAAGACGACGGTGAGCGCGCCGCTCGCCGAGCCCACGGCGCTAGCTGCCGGCAGGTCCCGGGACATGTCGTACTGGGCGGACTCGAAAATCTCGAAGCGCGTCTTGCAGAAGTCCTGGTAACGCTCGATCGACTCAATCTCGTTGATGCGCGGGAAGTAGTTCCAGACCCGTACGAGGTGAGGCATTCCGGCTGACCGTGTGAGCTCGAGCATCCGGCTGTAGATCTCTGCGGTCGCGGTCGAGAGTTTCTCCTCGGGATGTCCCGCTACGGCTCCGAAAAGATAACCTCCGGCACACGCTGCGTTGATGCCGTTGTGCCGGATCCGCGATACCGGGCGGCTCGACTCCCAGACCTCCAGCACGTTTCCCGGGCCGATCGAAGGGACCGGCAGCACCACTCCCGCCGCCCGCGGTAACTGTGAGCCCGCCGTCCCGATCGTCAGGAAAGTCCGATCGGAGAGCTGACCCTCATCGGTTTCGCGATCGAACCGCAGGGTAACGGACGCCTCGGAGACGGCGGTTGGTGGAAGAGTCGCTTCGCGCATAACGAGTTTTTCGTCCGGCTGGACCGAAAGAACCAGAAAGCAGATTGGAAGCCCGATATTTCGGCTGCAGCTTTCCTGGTGACCATTTGCCTTGCGGCATGGTTCGGTTCTGGGATACTGTTTTTCTCGCAGCTGATCACCGTGGCGCTCTCGGCGATGCTGTTCGATAGGACTGCGACCTCTCAGGTCGCTTGAACGAGAGCGGAGGAAGAACGTGGTGGTCATTCATCCTGTATCGCGTCTCTGCGATTCATCGATGCTTCCCGTCTGCGGATGCTCCGCCTCGAGAAAGGATTCTCGATGACGAGCAGGGAACTCTCCCCCAGTCAAAGCACCTGGTTCAGGGGCGTCCTCACATGGGCGTTCGTGCTGCTGATCACATCATCCCTGGGCGCTCAGGGACGATTCGGTCCGTACACCGAAGACGAGATCGATCCGAACAAACTTGCGCCGCACGGCTCACTGGCCATGGACGAACAGATCACTCTTCTGCATGAGCTCCTGCCGAAGGTTGATGCGACTGCCGTCCCTTCCGGCGTAGACGCGTACATCTGGAAGTTGCTGGTGCCCTCCGACAATCAGATGACGCCGGAACGTGTCGAACTGGGACGCACGCTCTACTTCGATACCAGGCTCGGCAAGGACGCGACGGTGTCGTGTGCCACCTGCCACGACGTCAGCCGCGGCTTCACGGACCAGCGAACGACCTCTGAAGGATTCGACAACCAGCTCGGCAAGCGCAACGCTCCCGCGTCCATGAACGCGATGTTCTATCAGGAGCTCTTTCTCGACGGACGCGTGCCGAGTCTCGAAGAACAGGCCGCTCTTCCTCCGATCAATCCGGTCGAGGGAGGATTCGGCGAAAAGGCACACGTGCTCGCTGCGATTGCAAACGATCCGCAGTACATCAGGATGTTCCGCGAGGCGTATGGGAGCGAACCGAACTACGACGATATGATCCGTGCGATCGCCGCGTTCGAGCGAACGCTCGTCTTTCTGCAATCGCCGTTCGATGAGTATCTCGCCGGGAACGAGAATGCGATTTCCGACTCTGCAAAACGAGGCTGGGTGCTCTACAACGGCAAGGGCCGCTGCATGAGCTGCCACATGCTCAATCCCACCAGTCCGGTCGGCACTGACAACCGGTATCACAATGTCGGTGTCTCCGCCCGCAAGCAGAACTTCGAGGATCTCGCCCGCCGAGCTCTTACGACTCTTTCGGAGTCCGACAGCGTCGAGGCGATCGACAGACTCGCTCTCGAGACGGATATGTCGGAGCTCGGTCGATTCCTCGTGACGAAGGACCGGGCCGATATCGGCGCATTCAGGACCCAGGCAGTCCGCAACGTCGCTCTCACCGCTCCCTACATGCACGACGGCTCGATGCGCACGCTGTGGGACGTGATCGACCACTACAACAAAGGGGGCGAGCCGAACCCGTTCCTCGACGGCGGCATCGAGCCGCTGGGTCTGACCGAGGATGAGATTGACGATCTCGTTGCGCTGATGTTTGCGATGACCGACGAACGCTTTTCCGAGCAGAGCCAGGCGGAGTTCGAGATGCAGCGCGAGATCGCGAGCAGAGAGCGACCGTTCCGGGACGAGGCAATGGCTTCCGGACGCGTTCTGCCGTTCGAGCAGCGCGTCATGGACCACAAGGAAGGAGCCAGACAATGACACGGAGACCGAAGATCAGGAGCGTCGAGACCAAATACTATGAAGCCCGTGACGAGGTCTTCCGCGACCTGAAGAATCTCGACCGTCGTAACTTCGTGAAGCTTTCGATGGCCGCCATGGGGGCCGCTGCGACCAACGGCGTCTTCTTCAATCCTCACTCTTTCATGCCTCTTCTCTTTCAGGAGCCCGGGGGTGGGGAGGCATTCCGTATCGCGTACATCTCAGACTCTCACCTGTACGAGAAGGTGGTCAACGAGCGCTTCGTACGTCAGCTCCTTCGCGCCGTGGACGACATCAATTCTCTGGTGCCTGCACCCGATTTCGTGCTCTATGGCGGAGATCTGGCGCAACTCGGAAAACCGGAAGAGCTGGAGCTGGGGGCAGAGATCCTCAGGAATGTAAAGGTCCCGGTCCGAATGATGGTCGGTGAGCACGACTGGTTCTTCGACATGGGCGAGAAGTGGCGCGAGCTGTTCGGTGCACCGAACTATTCGTTCGACCACAAGGGTGTTCATTTCGTCACGCTCAACAGCATTTACGAGGACGACTTCTGGACGGCCAGGGGGATGACGCCGATGGAGCGGATGCTCACCGTCGCGGGACTCGACAATGGTACTCAGGGACGGTTCAAGGTGGGTGAGCCGCAGAGGAAGTGGCTGGCGAATGACCTCGCGGCCGTGCCGAAGAACAAGCCCGTGGTGGTGTTCTCTCACTCTCCTCTCTACAAGTACTACAAGCCGTGGAACTTCTGGACGGATGATGCGGATGAGGTTCAGGCAATCCTCAGACCGTTCGACAGTGTCACGGTCATTCATGGGCACACACACCAGTTGCTGACCAACCAGATCGGCAACATTCAGTTCCACGGAATGCTCTCCACGGCCTGGCCCTGGCCGTATGCTCCCGAGGGGCTTCCGGAGCTGACGATCCAGATGAATCGGGCGAACCCGTTCGACACCAACGATGGCCTCGGGGACGGTCAGATGACTGTTCACGCCGATGGCCTCGTCGACAAGGTCTACAACCTCTGGAATCGCAACCCGATCCAGGTCAGCGGAAGCTACGTGAAGAGCCGCGGCGCGAAAGCGACACCTCCCAAACCGAACCTGGCGAGCTACTGAGGAGACGATCGATGAAAACGATGAAGATGAGAATTGGCTCGATGATGCTCCTGCTGCTCGCGGCGGCCGTCATCGTATGGGGATGCGCCCGTACCAGCACGGGAGTCGTGGCGCCCGTCGCGGCGAGTGTCACAACGGACGTCCCGGCGAATGAGGCCGCACCTGCGGCGGGCGGAGACGAGGACGTCGCCGTCAGTCAGGACCTGAATGCGCAGTGGCAGCGTCCCGTCGAGGACGGGTGGATGGAAGAGGAAATGTCGAAGCACAAGATCGTCAGGCCCGCCGACAACGCGGATGTCATTGGCAACCAGGCGGGACATACCTACGGGAAAGTCACGGAGCTCGACACGAAGATCTGGGAGCATGAGACGCTGAAGCTCGTCGTACGCGGATCAGAGGTGTTTCATAGCGCCGGAGAGCTCGGGAGCGAGATCTCTGTTTCCTGCGACATGTGCCACCCCGACGGGTCGAATACCCATCCCGAGACATATCCGAAATTCCAGGTGCAGATGGGGCGTGTCGCTCACCTTCGCGACATGATCAACTGGTGCATCGAGCAGGCTGTGAAAGGCCCGAAGCTCGATCCGGATGATCCGAACATGCGCGCGCTCGAGGCCTACATCATCGCCCAGAGGAAGGGCACGGAGATGAACTACGGCAAGCGCTGAATCGAAGAAAAGGAAGTGCCGGCAATCAGCCGGCGGATGCGCAGGCCTCGAGGCCTGCGCATTTTTTTGATGGCTCCTCAGTGGTGGGCGGGTGCGTTCAGCTCCTTTACCTCGTGCCCACACCCTTTCGAGTGCCTGCTCATTCTGTCATTCCGAAGGAGCGGTTTCATCGCGACTGAGGAATCTCGGCGTGGAGTCCACCCAACAGATTCCTCCTCGCTTCGCTCGTTCCCTACGTCGCTTCGCTCCTCAGGGCAGGCGGAATGACAGCAATCTGCCAGGCCAGGGCCAGGCTCTCAATGCGCTCAGATGTCCATTGCTCACGCCCATGCGCGAAACAGCGTCGTCACGGCAAAGCCGAGGATGACGAGATTGCCGACAAGCCCACTCACACGCCTGAAGGAGGTTCCCGCTGCCACGTGAGCCCATGCTCCCAGCGCGGCGAGCATCGTCTGCCACGACAGAGATGCGATGAATGCCCCGGCGATGAACACCAGCAGGGAGCGCGTCGTCAGCTGGCCGACTCCCGTTCCGAGCAGGAGCGCGGAGAAGTAGACGACGGTGAGGGGATTGACGATCGTCAGGGCAGTGAACCGGAGAAAGGTCGATCGGCTCGAGCGCCCCGACGCGGAGGGCGTTCCCGAGCTTGCAGCGTCCCGTCTGAGCGCGCGGAGCCCGGACAGAGCCATGAGGAAGAGGACGAGACCGCTTACCGTGCCGATGACCGACGCTGCGGGCGCGATGAGCGGCGCGAGCAGGCCGCCTGCTCCCGCCGCCAGGGAAGCATAGAGCAGATCGGCGCTGGCGGCTCCCGCCCCGGCTGCAAAGCCGTGGCGGAAACCGTGACGCATGCTCGTGTCGATGATCAGTACCGCGATGGCGCCGACCGGTATCGCGATTCCGTATCCGGCGATCATCCCGCTGAGGAACATCTCGATCACGCCGCACCTCCCGTGGTGCTGCATGTGCTGGTGACGGTGGAGCAGCAGCTCCCGGCATACTCCTGGTTCTCCGGAAGATTGTCCTGGAGAACCACGAACGCCTCCCACTCGTTTCCGTCCGGGTCCTTCACCCACGTCTTGTCCTGGGTGGCATAGCAGCAGTCCGTCTGCATCTCGTCCCGCGAAATCAGGCCCGCCTCCGACCAGCGCGCACGCATCGCGAGCACGTCTTCGGTGGTGGAGACCTGGAAGCCGAGATGAGAGAGCGCTCCCGGCCCCTCGAGCGAAGGGACCTCGTTGAGGGCGAGGTTCAGTGGTGGATTCTGGACATCGAACTTCGCGTACCCGGTCCTCACTTTTGCTGGCTCGAGACCGAGCATGCGTCGATAGAAATCGAGGCTCGCCTCCAGGTTACGGACGTTGATCGAGATGTGGGGCTTGAGAAAGGTTACTGCGGTTTCCGTCTGACTCATCTGACTCCTCTTGAGAATTCGTTCAAGCGAATATGTATAGAAGATAAGGCCACAGATCAGATTTGTCAATACGAATATGTCATCCTGAGCGCAGCGAAGGATCGGGTGCGTCCTGACTGTCGCGTACTTTCCGTCCTGAGAGTCGGGCCGAACGCGATCCTTCGGCCGTCCTGCGGCGGCTCAGGATGACACCTGGTTTTTGCCAGGCGCCGCGGCGATGCATGGTTCTGGCAAAAAAAGGGCGGCTCCGGAGAGCCGCCCTGTCGTTCGATTGCCGCCGCGTCAGAAGTTCGACTGGCGGGCGTTACTGGTGACCACGATTGCTTCGGCCGTCAGGGTGTTCCCATACTCACTGACGTCGATTTCCACCGTGTCTCCACGCTCGAGGTTCTCGGGAGCATAGAGCTGGCCGTTGTACTCGACCGTCGTCGAAGATGTATACCGGAGTGTGACGCTGTTGCTCGTGTTCGTGCCAGTGCTGAATCTCTGCATCCAGGTAGGCTGCTGAACAGTGATCGTGTTGTTGCGGGTATCCACGCTCAGAACCGTTCCGCGAAGATCCGGCTGGAAACTGTTCGTTGTGCCCTGGGTGGTCGAGGAACTTTCGATCACCTCGATCTCCTGTGCGATCAGAACGTTTCCGGATTGGCGGAAGTCGATCTGGATCAGGTCTCCGCGCTCGAGGTTTTCGGGACTGTAGACTCGCCCCTGCCAGTAGACCGGAGTATTGCTTTCATAGCTGACGCGATAGGTCTGCCCGGTGCGGTTCCACGAATCCTGCTGGACCGAGAGCGTCCGGCTTCTCGTGTCGACGTCGGTGACGCGCCCGCGCAGATCAGTCACGGTGGAAGGACTGGTCGTGGTGCCGTTGCCCGAAACGTCGTGAGTGACGCTGATACGATCCGCCACGAGCCTGTTACCCACCATCGCAGCACTCGCTTCGATCTGATCGCCCGGCTCGAGAGCGGCTGGACTGTAATCCTGTCCGCCGTACGCTACGGTCGTGTTGCTGTCGTAGTCGAGGTAGATCGTATCGCTGCCGCCGCCGTTCTGAAGATTCGAACGATAGGTGTCGGCGTTTCTCAGAACGATCGTCTGGTTCCGCGTATCGACCCGATCCACCGTTCCTCTGACCATGTTCTGTTCGTTGGTTACGGTGCCGCTGTCTCCGCCACCGAGAATGTCTCCGAGTCCCGAAGACCCGCACCCTGCCAGCAGGATGACCGCGACCATCGTGATCGCCAGCTGAATGAGCTTTCTGTTCATGACATGTCCTTTCTGTTGATGTTATTTGAAATAAAGCAGAAGGCATGCCTAGCCGGAAACAGCGACCTCGTCAGTCCCTGATTTTCATTCCTCGCTGCGAATCAGCGGCCGGTTCGACCGGCGGGAGAATGCCGGTGGAAGTCTGCGGGACATGGGAACGATCGGTTTTCACGATCGCGACGCCGGCAAAGATGACCGCCATCGAGAGCACGGCGCGCCAGCCGAGTGGCTCGTCGAGCAGAACGCGGCCGGCGATCACCGCGATCACGGGGTTGATGTAGGTGTGCGTTGCCACGACCGAGGTCGGAAGATGGGCGAGTGCATAGACGTAGGCGCCGTACGCGACGACTGAGCCGAAGATGACCAGGTAGAGAAACGCCAGAAATGTATCCGTCGTAAAAGAAAACTGGCGCCACTCGCCGAGTCCGAGTCCGATGACTCCGGCGATCATGCCGCCCGCGATCATCTGGATCGACGCGGCGACCAGTGGAGGGATGTCCCGCGGGATCGCGTATTTTGAACGGAAGGCTCCGAGGTTCCAGGAGAAGTTGCCGATCTGAATGACGAAGGCGCCGACCAGAAATCCGGCCGACAGGATCCCTCGGAAGGCGGGGGCCACGAGAATCGCCACGCCTCCGAACCCGACGAGCATGCCGGCGATCTTCCTCGGATTCATTCTTTCGCCGTTCTTCCGGAACGATTCGAGAAGGGCCATCCAGAACGGGGCCGTGGCAACCATGAGCGCTGCGATACCGCTGGGCACATCGCGCTCGGCGAACACCACGGCGACGTTTCCTACGACGACCATGAGAAAGCCGATGATCGTCAGATTGAGCCAGTCCTTTGGTCTCCGCGGCAGCTTCTGCCCGGCAGCGATACAGATTGCGAGAAGAATGAACCCCCCGAGAATGAATCGGAGCGCAGGGAACAGGAAGTCCGGCAGCGTGCGGATCGCCACGGCAATGGCGAGATAGGTCGTGCCCCATACGAAGCACACCAGTCCGAAGGCGATCCAGGAGAAGGGGTTTCGATTCAAGCGGTCAGTCCTCGGAAGGTTCTAACACGGGTTGAACCGGAGCCGTTCGAAAATTTGTCGTCCTGAGAGTCAGCGAAGGATGGCGTACTGCAACTATGCGGGTTCGGCGTTCCCTGTCATTCCGAAGGAGCGGCCTCATCGCGACTGAGGAATCTGGGCGGCAGACCTGCATTGCACCCCAGATTCCTCCTCTCCCGCTTTGCGGGATCGTTCGGAATGACAGACCTGTTTCTGTCTCTCAGGCGCGTCGTCACGCGATGTCCCATCGCTCAGGATGACAGTGGCGCAGCGCTGCCTGGAGCGAGGCGCAGGCGGGCGACACAGCGCTCCGTTTGTCACGGCCCGCCTGCGCGGGCCCAGGGGGCGGGTCACGCTCTTCGTGGCAGGAACATGCAGTCGCCGTAGCTGTAGAACGCGTACGACTCAGCGATCGCTTCGGCGTACGCGCGCAACACCAGATCGCGGCCGGCGAATGCCGAGACGAGCATCAGAAGCGTGCTCTCCGGGAGATGAAAGTTCGTCAGCAGAGCGCCGACAGCCCTGAACCGGTAGCCGGGCGTGATGAAAAGCCGAGTCCGTCCTTCCCCGGGCTGAAGCCGTCCATCGTGGCCGGTGGCGCTCTCGAGAGTCCGCACCGCGGTCGTTCCCACCGCGACGACTCGACGGTTGTCGTCGAGGGCACGGTTGATCGTCCCGGCAGCAGGGGGAGAGACCTCGTACCACTCTTCGTCCATCACGTGATCTCTGACATCGTCGACCTGCACGGGGCGAAAGGTGCCGATTCCGACGTGCAGGGTGACGCGCACGATCTCGACACCGCGTTGTTCGATCTCGTCGAGGATTTCCCTGGTGAAGTGGAGTCCTGCCGTCGGTGCCGCGACCGCACCGGGCCGGTCGGCATACACGGTCTGATACGCGACCCGGTCTTCGATCGCATCCGATGCGGACTGACGGTGAATGTAGGGAGGGAGGGGCATTCGTCCGGCGGCCTCGAGTGCCTGCCAGAAGGCGTCTTCACTCGCGCTCTCCGTACTGAACGCGACGACGACGATTCCTCCCTCGCTCTTCTCGATAATCGTGGCCTGCAATTGCTCAGATATCTGGAGATGGTCGCCCGGACGCAGTCTCTTCGCCGGTTTTGCAAGACATTCCCATCGGTGGGGCGCGAGACGCTTCGCGAGCAGAATCTCGATCGGCCGGGTCATTCCCGGCCTGGGAGCGGCGAAGAGTCGTGCGGGGATGACCCGCGTATCGTTGAGAACGAGAACGTCGCCCGGGACGAGATGGCGGGGGAGATCTGCGATGTGCTGGTGCGCGATCGAGCCGTCTCCGGAATCGACCAGCATCATCCTCGATTTCCCGCGCTGGCGTGGTTCCTGCGCGATCCGCTCCTGGGGGAGCTCGTAATTGAAGTCACTCTTTTTCATGCGAACGCGTGTCTTGAATGCAGAGAACCGAAAGAATATGCCGGAGATGTGGAACGGGGAATGCTGAGGGGTCATACTGAAGAGTCGGTTCTCAATTCTCAGTTCTCGGTTCTCAGTTCTCGGCAGTTCTGGCGGTTGTCGGTTGTCGGTTTGGAGAAGGGGGGCTGGGACGTTGAATGTTGAATGCTCGTTGCCTTTCTTTCAGCATTCAGGATTCGGAAGGCATGAAAATCAAAGCGATCGTCATCACATGCAGTGACCGCGCGTCCAGAGGCGAGCTCGAGGACGAGTCCGGTCCTGCAGTCGAGTCTCTGCTGCGGGACCGTGGGTACGAGCCAATCGAGCGCATCATCGTGCCGGACGAGCTCGATCAGATCTCGGCACGTATCCGCGAGGCTGTCGACGAGCTTCGGGTGCCGGCTCGTGATTACCACGGGCGGAACGGGAATCGCAGAGAGAGACGTGACACCGGAAGCGACCGACGCGGTGACGACGAAACGCCTCCCCGGATTTGGAGAGCTGATGAGGACTCGATCACTCGAGAAGACTCGCTTTGCTCCCCTGTCGCGGGCACAGGCGGCGGTCCGCGGCGATGCTCTGGTGATCAACCTGCCCGGCAGTCGTGATGGTGCAGTGGAGAATCTCGAGGCGATCATCGACCTGATTCCGCACGCATTGAAGTTGCTGGGCGGCGAGACCCGACATTGACAAGGAGAGATGCATGAGCGTGGTACCCGGACTGGAAGTCCTCATCGAGAACCCGAAGCCGATCATGGGCAAGAGGATCGGGCTCGTCACCCACCAGAGCGCCGTAACTCGTGACCTGCGGCACTCGATGTCGCTTCTCCAGGCGGGAAGGGGTTGGAAGCTGGTCCAGCTTTTCGGACCCGAGCACGGGATCTGGGGCGAGGAGCAGGATATGGCGCATGTCGAGAGCTCGCGCGATCCGCTGACGGGTCTTCCCGTTCACTCGCTCTACGGCAAGAGCCGGGAGGCACTCGAGCCGCCACCGGAACTTCTTGCGAATCTCGACGCGCTGGTCATCGATCTTCAGGACATCGGATCGCGGTACTACACATTCATCTATACGATGGCGCTCTGCATGAAAGTGGCGGCCCCGCTCGGCATCGAGGTCATCGTGCTCGACCGCCCCAACCCGATCGACGGCATCCATCTCGAAGGAAACCTGCGAGAGGAAGGATACGAAAGCTTCGTCGGTCTTTTCCCTCTGCCTACCCGGCATGGAATGACCGCGGGTGAGCTCGCCCGGTATTTCAATAAAACCTTTGAGCTCGATTCGAAACTCACCGTGGTGCCGATGCGCGGGTGGCGACGGTCGATGTGGTGGGGTGACACCGATCTGCCCTGGGTCATTCCGTCACCGAACATGCCGACGGTGTTTACGGCGACCGTTTACCCCGGCATGTGTCTGGTCGAGGGAACCAATCTGAGCGAGGGACGTGGTACGACTCATCCGTTCGAGTTCTTCGGCGCGCCGTGGCTCGACCCCTTCCGGCTCGCGGAGGCACTGAATCATCTCGAGCTCCCAGGGGTCCGCTTCAGGCCCCATTACTTTCTGCCGACGTTTCAGAAACACGCGGGGAAAGTCTGCGGCGGTGTCGAGTTGCACGTCACCGACCGGAACACCTTCGAGCCATATCGCACCGGTCTCTGGTGCATCAAGATCGCCCATGATCTCGATCCGGAGAAGTTCGACTGGCGCCGCGAGCCATACGAGTTCGTCGCCGATCGTCTGGCGATCGATCTCCTCGCCGGAACCGCCCGCTTCCGTCACCTCGTTGAAAACGGAGAGGATCTGGACGCCTGGATCCACGAATGGGAGGACTCCCTCAGGTCGTTCGCGAAAGCGCGCGAGGAGTTTCTGTTGTACGAGGAGTGATTGGAACGATGAACGCTGAACGCTGAACGATGAGAGGAAAAACGGCGTCTGGAGCTGCTTTGCCTGATGGTGATTCATAGGCTAACGTAGCTCACCATTAAGCGTTCGGTTTCATCGTTCATCGTTCATCGTTCATCGTTCATCGTTCATCGTTCATCGTTCATCGTTCATCGTTCATCGTTCAGATATGCTCCCCCCGATCCTCTACGAAGACGACTACATCGTTTTCATCGCCAAGCCCGCGGGGCTGCTGGTCCAGCAGGCGTACGATGCTGAGGAGCCGAACCTCCACGCGATCATGGACGAGCGGGCACGGGAGCGCGGCGAGGAAGTGTTTCTCATGCAGCGGCTCGACCGCGGGACGAGCGGCGTGATGTTCTTCACGAAAAAGAGTGAGATGAATCCGCGCGTGACGCGTGCGTTCGAGCGGAAGGACGTGCACAAGACCTATCTCGCACTCGTCGAGGGGGAGCTTGCGGTGCCGCAGCTCATCGACGCGCCGCTCGAGCGTGTCGGACCGATCTCATTCGCGGTTGGCGCGGGTGGAAAGCGGGCACTGACGCGTCTGACGCCACTTGCGCACAGCAGCAGGGCCACGCTCCTGAGTATCGAGCTCATGACCGGACGCACACATCAGATCCGGGTCCATCTGTCGTCGATCGGTCATCCCCTGGTCGCCGACTGGTTGTACGGAACGGAACAGGAAGAGAAGAGACCGATGCTTCACGCGTGGACCTTGTCGATGAATCATCCGGAGACCGGAGAGCGCCTGTCGATCCAGGCTCCAGTGCCGCAAGACTTCACCGAAGAGGCGCAGAGCCTCGGCCTCGGATGGTCGGGAATCGGGACAGAGTGAGCTCGTATGGTGACAGGAGAGTGACACGTGTGACTCGCGTTTCGATGTCGGATTCGGTTAAAATCAATGGAATCAAGCAGTTCTGCGCTCTCGTCAATGACTGATGGAAGTGGCGCGGATCTGGAATCGGATCACGATATGAAGAAGATTGCGATGAGTGTGATTTTGGTCCTGCTTGCGCCCCTGGCGTTTGCGGAAAGCTACCGGGATCTCGATACGGCGATGTCCTCGCTCGCGCGGGGATTCGAGCGCGGTGAGAGCGCGCCGATCGTTGCGGGTGTTGGCGATCAGGTGATGCTCCAGTTTCCTGGTCTGATGAGCGAAGATGGATTCTTCGGGCGCGACCAGGCGTCATACCTGCTCGAACAGCTGTTCCAGAAAGTCAGCCCTTCCGGATTCGAGGTGAGCAGTGCCCGCAAGGTGAGTGCACAGGGGCAGTACCACGTCACCGCAAACTGGACGATTCGAACAGGGGATGGGTCAGAGGTTCGCGAGCTGTACGTGACCCTGCAGAGTCGTGAGGACAGATGGTCGATCGCATCGATCCGTTCGTCCGGTAAGAAGTGATCCAGCGCCCCGTTCGCGTCGTCGTTGCGGCGCTGCTCATTGCCGGGGCGATCTTCCTCGTCTCGAGAGCAGCGATCTGGAACATCCGGCGCGGATGGGGCGAACGGATCGAGCACGAGCTGAGCGAGCGGGTCACACTCCTCGAGTCGAGACTGGCAGAGGCAAGAGACGGTCTCGATAATGAGCTCGAGGAGCTCGAGCAGCGCTCTGCAAACCCGCGGACCCGGGCGGAGCTGTTCCGCATCCTGTCGAGGAGCGATTCCGGTGCTGCGAGCGGCATGCGGCTCTCGAACGCCCGAGGCGATCTCCTTGCGTGGTGGGGAGAGTATTTCCCATTCGATCGATGTGAATCGTACTGCTATGACACGACGAGCCTGTATGTCGTCGCTGAGAGGGAGTGGGCTGCCGGAGATCTGAAGCTGCGGGGGACGGCGTTCAAACGAATGCCGCTTCGTCCGGAATGGCTGCTGGAAGATCGATGGGTCGAGGCGGTTCACATTCATGGCGGAGCTCTTTACAGGGATGAAGGGGTCCGGCGCGAACGTCTCGACCAGACGCAAAATGCGGCAGTATGGGTCGACCTCATGCCCGCAAGTCTCGATTCGATCACTGCTCGGATCGACTCGGCAGCGTGGACCTCCATCTCGATTGTTCTGGCCGTGATGCTGCTCGTCCTCGCCATGCAGCTCCGGCAACGAGGCACACGATCATCGGCTGTGGTCGCGGCTGTTCTCATTGCATCGTCCCGCGTCGCCCTCCTCGGTGTCCGCGTCCCGGACGATCCATGGGAGCTGTTCGGGTTCGCGGCTTACGCTTCGCGCTGGCTCGGCCCGTTCGCCCGCTCCCCATTCGATCTGCTGCTGACGGCTGCTGCACTCTTTCTGATCATCTCGACATTGTCGCGAGCACTTCGCGGCCACTCGATTGCGAGTGGAGTGATCGCGGGTCTGGGCTCGGCTGGTTATGTCCTCTTCGTCAGAAACCTGATCGAGAATGCGCGCTTGTCGCCGGTGGCTGAGCACGTGGTGGCTGAGAGTCTTGTTCAGGCAACCCTTCTCGCCGGGATGATCCTGCTGGCGCTGACGCTGTTCGAGCTCGTTGGTGAGCTTTCCCGCTGGAGATCAGTCCTCGGAGCCGCGTTGTCGGCGGTGATTGCGGGAGCCGCTGCGATTGCTCTCGCAGCGCCGACAGAGAACGTCTGGAGGGCGTGGCTCGTCGTCGTGCTGACCATTGCGGCGCTTTTTGTCGTGCGGTATACGATCAATTACCGTCTCGTGCGCGTTCCACTCACGGCGTGCCTTCTCGCGCTCGTCGTACAGCCACCCGTCGCGATCTTCGAGCAGGCCGCGGTCCGGAAGTTCGTTTCCGATACGTACGCTCCACTCGTGGCGGGCGAGGGTGGTCAGCTTCTGACGATGATCCGGAACACGCTCGAGACGGATTTCACCGCCGTCGATCTCTCTCGGGTGCTTCCCGAGGAGTTGGGCCGGATGGATCCGACCGATCTCGCGTTCGTTCTCTGGTCCCGCTCCGATCTCCCATCCTGGCAGATACCGTCGGCCGTCGTGCTGCGGAACAGCACGGGCGAGATGATCAGCCGCTTCGGTGTCGGGCTTCCCCAGTTTGCGTCATCTCCGGAAGAAGGGGACGAGTTGCGGCTTGGTGCGCTCAGCCGGGAGCTCCTCCGTCACGAGTTCAGCCTGCAGTATGGCGAGCAGACAGTGGGGGAAGGGGTTGTCTACCTGGCGAACCCACTTGACCCGGGATCGACGACGATTTCAGACGTCTATCGCGAGCTGTACCGGCATGGCCGGGGAGTGGAGCTCGGACCCCTCGAGCAGACGGAGGCGCCGGTCGTGTTCGAGATCGACGGCTCGGTGTACGGGAGCCCGACGTTCAGACTCGAGAGGAGCCCGTTGCGGTACCTCGATCGGCTCGGGACGACGACCGGATTCTGGGTCCGCCCGGCGAGTCCGGAGTCGATGCTCGTCTACCTGCAGCGAGTGGAGAACGTGCTGTTCGCGTTCCCGCTCGAACTGCCGACATGGGGCCAGCACCTCCGGCGGTGGGGAAGTACCGCGGTCTGGGCGCTGGTGCTTCTGGTGTTGATCGCGGCGAGACCTTCGTTGCGTGGGTTGGCGGCTTCCCTCAAGGGCTTCCCCGGCCGGATGCGGTTCCAGGCGCGGTCTGCTCTGATGATGAGTCTCATGGCGATGGGCCCTGTTCTCATTTTCGTCGTGCTTGCGCGTGCCTACACCGCCGACCGGCTCGAAACGGCCTTTCTCGCACGGGGACAGGAGGCGCTGAGCGCTGCACAGAGAGTGATCGAGGACTATCTGGCCTCCAAGCCGGACCTGACACCGGCGGAGGCACTCGATGACGAGATTCTGACGTGGCTCGCCCGCGTGGTCGGACACGATCTTCATCTCTACCAGGACGATCACGTGATCGCCTCGAGCCGGCGCGATCTTTTCGGTGCGCAGGTGGACGAGCCGCGTCTTTCCGGCTCCGTCTATTCGGAAGTCGTCTTCGAGGGAGCCCAACTCGTTCTCGACCGCCGGCAGGTGGGAGACGTGCGCTTCTTCGAGATCTACAGTCCGATCTTTCTCGCGGCCGGTGAAAACTACACACTGGCGTTGCCACTGATCGTTCAGGGGCAGAGGATCCGTGACGAAGTGGACGACATGGCCACGACGATCTACCTGGTGCTCATCCTGATTCTCGTGATCGCGCTCCTGACCGCCACATGGATCGCGCGTTCGGTATCGCGGCCTGTACAGGCCCTGGTCATGAGCGCCCGATCAGTCGGCCGGGGCGAGTTCGATCAGATTCCAGAAGCCCCGAAGGATCCGGAGTTCGGCCTTCTGGTCAACACCTTCCGGGAGATGGCGCAGTCGATCCGGAGACAGCAGGACGAGATCCGCTACGAGCGCGACAAACTTCGAACTCTGCTCGAGAACATCGATTCGGCTGTGGTGGTCTTCAACGAAAGTAGTGAGGTCGTCGCCACCAATGCCGCGGCTCGAGCTCTTTTCGGTGATCCTCTCCTGACGATGGATCAACTGCCTGACAGAATCGTGGCAATCGTCCGGCAGAACTCCTTCGAGGGCTCGGAGATCGAGCTCGAGATCGAGGGAGCCGACCGCGCATTCCGCATCGCTCTTCTGGCTCTTCCTGAAACGGAAGAGCGGATGCTGATCGTCGAGGACGTGACGGACATCCTCAGATCGAACCGCCTGCAGGCATGGACGGAGATGGCAAGACAGGTGGCGCACGAGATCAAGAACCCTCTGACGCCGATTCAGCTCGCAACCGAACATCTCAGGACGCTCGCCGAGAGACGGGACGAGAGGCTTCCGGAGATGGTGGAGTCCGTATCGACGAGTATCCTGCGACAGGTCGAGACACTGCGGGAGACGGCGCGCGATTTCGGCGATTACGCATCAGAGAGGAAGCCGAAACTGAGAGCGATGGCAGTCGGTGAGCTTCTGACCGAGCTCAGGCATGACTACATGGCTGGCAACGGAACTGATGAGACGCTGCGGCTCGAAATGGACCCGTCGACACCGGAGCGGATCGAGGCGGACGAGCGGATGCTGCGGGGCGTCATGGCCAATCTGATCGAGAATGCGCGGCAGTCAGCCGATCAGGGTGCAATCATGATCGCGTCGCGAGGCCGGGACGGCATGCTCATCATCACGGTCACCGACGAGGGGCAGGGGGTTCCTCCCGAGAACCTCGCGCGGATCTTCGACCCGTACTTCTCGACAAAATCGACGGGAACGGGACTCGGTCTCGCCATTTCCCGCAAGGCGATCGAGCTCCACGGTGGTACCATTCGCGCCGAAAATCTGAATCCGGGATTCAGGGTGTCGATCGAGCTCCCGGTCAGTGGCGGGGATGTGACGGGTCGGGGTTGAGACGATGAGCTGGGTTGCGGAAACTGTTGAACACGGCGTGCGCCGGGCGGGATCACTTCTCACCCTCGGGGTAGCGTGCATCGCGGTTCTGGTCTTCACGCAATCGCTCCGGGCGGAACCGATTCGTGAAGAGGTGAGGACCGAACTGCTCGACCGGATCAACCGCGACCGATCACGTCATCATCTTCCTCTGGTGGTTCTCGATGAGGAGGCGTCCTCGGTCGCCGACACCTACTGTGGAGTGCAGGTCGAGACCGGGACCCGCGGCCACTTTACGACTGATGGCCTCTCTCCCTACATGCGCTATTCATTTGACGGGGTCCACGACATGGTGCTCGAGAACGCCGCCTCGTGGTCCGCTCGTGATCCCGTTCCGGAGGAGCTCATCACCGATCTCGCGCAGAGGTCCCACAGCGAGATGATCGCCGAGATCCCGCCCCGCGACGGACACCGGAAGGCCATCCTCGATCCGTATGCGACTCATGTCGGGATCGGCGTGTCGTGGGGTGGGCGGGAAGTTCGCGTAATCGAGGCACTGCTGAGGCGATATGTCGAATGGGAAGTCGTCCGGCAGAAACTGCGCGGGGACGAGTCGTTTCGATATCGCGCCCGCATTCTCGATCCGGGACTCGATGTCGACGCAGTGACGGTGCACTACGAACCGATGCCGTACCGGCTGACGCGGGAGCGTGCAAACATGATCGACAGCTACTCCCTCCCCGGAGAGTGGCTGAGACTCGAGAGGGAGCGGGTCGCATCACCTCTGGATGCCGCGCTTCACCATTACCCGCGGCACATACTCGACGTCGATGGCGACACGATCTCTTTCGATCTGGCTCCGACTAAAGGGCGCGGTATCTACACGATCGTCGTCTGGCTTCGAGCGTCACCAGACAGCGCGCCCTTTGCCGCGACTAACCTCAGCGTCGTCGTGGAGGCGATGGCCACTCCCGTTGCTGCCGGTTCACAGTAGGCCCGGCTGCCGCGCCGGCCAATCACTCCATCAGCATTCAGCATTCAGCACTGAGGTTTGTTCAACCAGGACAGGAACCATCATTGATGACTGGTTCGCCATTTGAACCCGATCACTCTGATGGTTGTTCTGCTCATCATCGGGAACGGGACGTACCCGCGCCTGTTCGAGGAACTGCGCCGGGCGGAGAAGCTGATCACATGGTTCGTGTTCTGGTACCGCGAGGGAGATCTGGCCGACGAGGTGCGGGAGATCCTGTGCGAACGCGCGGAGGCTGGAGTCACCGTCCTGTTTCTCTATCAAAAAGCGGTCGTGGTGGGAGCGTCTGAAGGAGAAAGCGGCGAACGGCGTTGGCAATCTGCTGTGAGCCCTGGAAGAAACGCTCGCCGCAGAACAGAAAGGCCGTGACGATGTCACGGCCTTTCAGCGTTCAGGAGTGATCAATGTGCTACTCGAGATCGCGACTGTCGGGACTCGTACGCGAGTCCGAACGGTTCCGATCACTTCGATCGCTTCTCTCGCGGCTGGTTTGGCTCTCTTCGCGTCCCGGCCGTGAGGAACCTCGGAACCCTTCGCGCTCCGTTCTGCTCTCCTCGCCATGTCTCGGGATGGATCGTTCTCTGCTGTTTTGGTCCTTCATTTCTGTTCTCCTTTCGTTCTGATGAGGGGAGGCTTGCTGCCTCCGTTATGCCTAATAACATGTGCAATCGGGTTGCCAGAAATGGGCGGGCGGAGAGGAAAGATCTGCACACCTTTCGTGCGAGATCCAGTCAAGAATGCGCAGGCCCTTAGAAAAAGTTTGCTCCGCTCGGTCGCACACTCGCGCGGTTGTCACGGTGGCCGGGGCGCTCATGGTCGTGGTGGGTCTCGTCTCCTGAGCGCTCCTGCCGCCAACCGACCCGTTCCACCGGACGCGGGCACGCTGTACCATTACGCATGAATTCACCGTCTCCGGTGCGTATCCGCGCCGGTGAACGGGGGATCGTTGGCCGACACACTTCCGAGGCACAGGAGACCAGCATGCCCGCCCGCAAGGTAGACAGGAATTACCCAAGTCACGGCAGTGCCTGGCGTCGGGGGGAAGAAGCGGTAGGCCCGATGACAGATGTCGATCGCGTTGGTGCACCTGATCCGGGCACACGCCGGAGTCAATACGCATGGGACTTCTGACCTTCAGCCTCAACCTCACCCTGGACGGCTGCGTCGACCACCGGGAGGGGATCGCCGACGACGAAACACACGCATTCTTCACACGCCTCATGGACGAGGGCGGGGCGATGCTCTGGGGTCGCGTCACCTACGAGATGATGGAGGCCTACTGGCCGGCGGTCGCCCGCGGTGACGAAGAGGCGCCGCCGGCGATGCGCGAGTGGGCGGTCAAGCTGGAGGCCAAGCCGAAGTACGTGGTGTCGTCGACCCGAACTGACTTCCCGTGGTCCAACAGCCACCACATCACCGGCGACCTGCGTGCGAGCGTGCAGAAACTCAAGGACACGACCCCTGCCGGCGTGCTCCTCGGAAGCGGCAGGCTTGCGACCGAACTGGACCGGCTGGATCTGATCGACGAATACAAATTTCTCGTCCACCCCAGAATCGCCGGTCACGGGCCGACCCTGTACCAGAGTGGGCTGCCCGGCAGGCGACGGCTCGAGCTGGTTTCAGCGACGCCGCTCCGCAACGGCGCGGTCGCCATGCACTACCGGCGCGTACCCGGCTGCTGAACCCGAGCTGTCAGCGGTGTCCCCAGCTCTCGCGGCGCCTTCTAATGGACCATTTGGCACATGTCATCCTGAGCGAAGCGAAGGATCGCGTACGTCCTGACTGTCGCGTTCTTTCCGTGCTGACAGTCGGATCGTACGCGATCCTTCGACCGTCCCTTCGGCTTCGCTCAGGGCAGGCCTCCTCCCGCTTCGCGGGATCCGGCGGCTCAGGATGACATGCGTGGGATCTTCCTAAAGATCGGCGGCCTAGTTCGGTCTCGCGTAGTAGCCCTGAGGTGCTTTGACTTCGGCGCGACCTTCGACTCTCACTTCGATCGGGCGCCACTCCTGGTTCGGGCTGGTCTCGGTGAGGTAAGTCAGGAGCACCTGGCGGCGGACGAGGCGGCCGATCTCGGCGAACACTTCATCGATCGCCGAGAGCGAGCTCAGGTCGAAAAACGTTCCGCCGGTCTCACGCGACAGATGCTCCAGGCGCTGTTGCTGTTGCCGCTGCAGGACCGTGTTGGTCGACGAGCTCCGAAACGTCGGAACGTTCTGCGGTGCGAGACGCTCCCGCTCCTCTTCGGACCATGCACGCACCAGATAGATCGGGATTCCTGTCCTTCTGGCAACCTCGGAGATATCCTCGAGTTTGTACCGGCTGATGCTGTCCTCGCCATCGCTGAACACGACCATCGCGCGGCGCCCGCCGAGAGTCTCGTACTGCAGAAGGCCGAGCATCATTGCGTCGAACAGAGCCGTCTTGCCGCCCGGGGAGAGCGCACGGATCCCCCGGACGAGGCGCGGCTGATCCGCGGTCGGCTGCACGTCGAGATGAGGCTCGGAATCGAAGGAGATGAGGAAGCCGCGGTCCTGGGGACGGAGCACCTGTTCGACGAAGGTAACGGCGGCCGACTGCACGTCCAGGATACGGTCGTTCATGCTGGTGGAGGTGTCGATGACGAGCCCGAGCGTGAGCGGAGCCTCGTCGGAACCAATCAGAGCCTCGATCTCGCGCGCCTGGCCCGACTCGAACAGACGGATCTGATCGAGCCTCGGGGTCTGGTTTCCCATTGGCACGAGAGGAATCTCGACCAGATGGACACCGGTCGTCTCGGCAAGCCCGGCGCCGTTGAGAATCTTCGTGTCTCCCGCGGTCTCACCATTTTCCAGTGTGACCGTCGCCTGAAGCACGGAGATTCCCGCAGCGGGGTCAATCGTGACGTTCGTGCGGTAGGGCGGTCCCTCGAGCGCGATGACATCGCCGTCGTGATCAATTTTCACCGATCTGAGCATCTGGTTCTGCGGAACCTGCAGCACGAGCTCCACCGGCGTTTCGCCTGAGGCCTGATCGAGCTCGGGCGCGATGAATCTCACCCAGAGCGAGTCGCTGTTGCCATTGAGCACGAGGACGTCTTCTCCGATCACGGAACCGCGGGGGTCCCGAGCGATGACCTTCAGATCATGCCTCGCCGGCAGACGCTCGAGATCGACGCTCGCGCGAAACGGAGCGGCTTCATCTTTCGCGATGGAGCGGCCGTCGAGTACGAACTCGACCGAGTCGACCTTCGACGATCGCACGACGGTGCGGATCTCGGTGCGACCCGATGCGATCGGTACCGGTGCGACCTGAATGACGGACTGGTCTGGCTCAGGAGCAACCAGCGCATCGAGCTCGCTCTGCGCGATGATCTTCTGCGAGCTGCCGTCAGGCGAGATTTCCAGAGCCGAGCGCAGAGCCTGAAGCTTCTCCTCCCCTGAGGTGAGCGCAGCGACCGCAAGCCACCCTTCACCGACTGCAGTAGGATCCGAAAGCTTCGGGATCAAGGTGTGAAGCTCCCGAAGGCCGCGGCCTCTGTTTTCGGCGGCATCCAGATACGCGAGCCGCACTGACGAGATCTCGCGAAATTCCGGATTCTCTCTCTTCAGACGTTCGAGTGTCTCGATTGCTTCACGCCGCAGTCCGAACCTGATCTTGAGCATCGCCGTGGCCAGATCGGCCTCATCGATCCGGTGCAGCCGGGTCAGTTCGTTGATGCGTACGAACTCCCGCGCGTGCGGGATCAGCGTGTCGAGAACCCTCGCGAGATTGGCGCCGTCGAGAAGATCAGTCCACTGCACGATCGGCTGTCCGTCGATTCTCATCAAGGCGAGACCGGCCCGGTCTTTCGGCCAGTCGGCGAGTCCCACCCCCGGTGTCCAGCGAATGAGCTCGAAGCTCTGGAGACGCTGCGCAATTTCCGGATGGCTGAGAACGTCACTCTCGAACTGGTCACAGATCGGAATCTTGTTGAACCCTTCACGGCGATAGCATGGCTCCGGCCGGAAGTAGACGAGGAGCGGCTTACCCTTGCGGTGGCCTTTTTCGAGGACCCGTTCCCACTCGCTCAGACCTGCCAGGGCCGCGGCCTCAGCGCGCTCGATCGATTCGGTCGTCCGATCGACTGTCACGAATCCAACAAGGCCGGAGACCTCGTCGAGGACGCCGAACGCGACCTTCGTTCCTCCCTCCGGCAGCACGAGGTCGACTTTCCAGGTAATGAAAGGAGCGTCCAGGTCGGCCGGTGGTTTCTCGATGCGCTTCACGGTCTCGGAGATCTCGGTCGTGGATCCCGGAGTCGTTCCGGCGGCGGAGAGGAGGCGGACCTCACTGACGGGAGTCTGCCCCTCGTAGATGAGCTGGTCGAGCGGAATGCGCACTTCCACCGGAAGCGTCGAGCGGCCACGACGGCCTGGGACCGGCTCTCCGACGATGACATCGAGCTCGATGTCACCCTTTCGGGGCTCCCCGAACAGATTGGCGATCAACTGGTCTTTGATTTCTGAGAGTCGCGACTTTTCGACGAAGGCGTCGCGGGCCCTGGCCCGGAGAGAACGGTTCTTCATCCGGACGGTGAGGTCTCGCTGCCGATCACCTCCATCCGAGGTCGCGCGATAGCCGAGTGAATAGTAATTGTCGAGATCGGAGAGGATGGAAGGGAGGAGCTCGTCGATGAGGTGATCTCCCACCGCGAGACGGCCTCCGGTTTTCTCGGCGAGTGTGGCGAGCGCGTCGGCATCGTTCATCATCACGAGCGTGTCGCCCAGCTCTTCGCTGGCTCCGGTGCTCGACTCGGTCGTGTACTCGACCGCTGTCGTGCGGCGCGCACTCGTTCTCGGCCGGATGGGGTAGAACGTGACGCCGGCAGCATTCGCGGCGTCCGTCACTTTGTCCACGAGGCGATCGGTGCTGAAAGTCCCCGCACGGAATGTGAAGTTCGCCGGACCCAGCGCCGGGGTCCGGAGGATCGACTGGCAGTACGTGGCGGTGTCGGC
Organism: uncultured Acidobacteriota bacterium; assembly: GCA_963829355.1. Lineage (GTDB taxonomy): Bacteria > Acidobacteriota > Thermoanaerobaculia > Gp7-AA8 > JAHWKK01 > CAWHHZ01. Next base: position 136,436 of record CAWHHZ010000008.1, on the reverse strand, counting down.
GGGGAAGCGTCCGGCGACGTAGACGAGTATTTTCCGGCCCTCGATTCCCGCCAGCGAATCAATCATGCTGCGCAGGGCGATACTCTTGCCTTCCATCTCCGAGAGGTACTCCTCGGCGCAATGGCGGATCGTCGTTTCCATCTGGGCCGCGAGAGATGAGGCTCCCGCGTCGCCCAACCCTTGCTCGAACGCGTCAGCCTCCTCGAGAAACTGAACGATTCCGTCCATCGCCTGATCCTCGGCAGGGAGCTGCATCCCCCCCATCTGAGATAGAGCCCGGTCGATCAGACGAAGATCGGTAGTGAGAGGCACCACGGTCATGATGCTTTTGCGCCAATTGAAGAGGGCGGCCCGGTCTCCCGGCTCCAGCCCGTCACGCGTGAACTCACGGATGCGGGTGAACAGCTCCTCCCGCACGTTGGGCGTCTGATTGAATGCATCGATCAGAAACACGATGGTTCGCGGCTGGCGCGTTTCCGCCGGACGAACGTACTGCGTTGCTGCCGGAGCATCCTCGGGAGGCTCGACGAACGTGCCCGATTGATACTCCGCGAAATTCGTGATCGGCTGGACCTTTCCGTTCTCGAGGATCTCGAAATCGGAGGGGGAGAGTCCCGTGACGGGTTTCCCGGCCGCGTCCTCCACGACGACGTCGAGATTGATCACGCGCACCTCGACACTGTCGCGGAAGGAGGGTTGCTCCTGAGCCGGCAGCGAGACCGCCCATAGAAGGACGGCCGGAAGGACGCACATGATTCTCTCCATTTGCCTCATCTCATCTCTCCGGAAGCGGCAGCACGATTCCTCAATTCCGCAAGTGTCAGAGTCTCGGTCATGAGAGTGCACCGGAGCGTCCTCCGTAACGAAGAATTCACGAGCCGCGCGGAGACAGGAGCGATTGCAGAAGCGACAGTCATCCTGAGCGAATCGCGTAAGGCCTGACTGTCGCGTACTTTCCGGGCTGAGAGTCGGGCCGTACGCGATCCTTCGACCGTCCTCCGCTGCGCTCCGGCGGCTCAGGATGACAGGTCATCATCTTTCAGTAACTTGTAGTTGAAGTGGGGAGTCTGACGGCCGGGATCATTTTGTGAATCCACGATGCTCTCTGTAAATTGTGAATCGCGGATGACCGCTGGCGAACAGCGCGGATCGAACGGAGATGGTAGATGGACTGGAACGAACACGACAGGGAAGAGCTCGAACGACGGGAGATCACGGTGGAGGAAGCAGAACGTCAGCTCGATCTTCTGCGGCGACCGTCGAGCAGTGTGGAGCTCGTCCGTCCGGCGACGGCGGGAGACGGCATCGTCATCATCGAGGAGTCCGAGATGGACAGTCTCGTCGAGAAAGCCGGGGAAATGGCCAGGAAAGGCCGGTTGCAGAAGTTCGTTCCCGCTTCCGGAGCCGCAACGAGAATGTTCTCGGAGCTGATGCCGGCGCTCGAGCCATCCCAATCACTCGCAGGCGCGCCGCAGCGCTTCATCGACAATCTGGATGAGTTTCCATTCGCTGGGTACCTCGAGGAGCGGACGCTACAGGAGGGCATCTCCTTCGAATCCGGCCTTTCCGATGAGGAGAAGCGGACGATCATCCGGCTTCTCCTCACTTCTGATGGTCTCGGATATGCGGACCTCGCGAAGGGGCTGATTCTCTTTCACCGGTACGGCGACGAGGCGCGAACCGCGTTTGAAGAACAGATTCGCGAAGGGGTCACGTTTCTCGGAGACGGCCGTGAAATGTCTCTCCATTTCACCGTTCCGCAGAGTGATCTCGGTCGCTTTTCGATCGAGGAAAAGCGTGTCGCGGTCGAAGTGGAGCAGGAGAGCGGTCTGACACCGCGCGTCTCCTTCTCCGTTCAGCATCCTTCCACCGATACTCTCGCCATCACGCCGGCCGGGGACCCGTTTCGCACTGATGAGAGGCGGCTTCTGTTCCGTCCGGGAGGGCACGGCGCTCTGTTGCGAAATCTCAGTCGCCTCGACGGCGATGTCGTCTTCATCAAGAACATCGATAACGTGAGACCGCAGCACGCTCATGAAGCCGTCGCTCGCTGGTATCAGGTACTGATCGGCTACCTGGGTCGTGTCGAGGATCGCGTTCGCAATGCGCTCCGCTCGATCGACGAGGATGGCGATACGGCGGTGACGCGCGCACTGGCGTTTGTGAGCGAGACATTCGGGCGCCCGTGGCGAGGGGATCGCGATGACGTCGAAGCAATGAAACGACACGTCCGTGACGCTCTCCAGCATCCGCTGCGTGTTTGCGCCGTCGTGAGAAACGAAGGAGAGCCGGGCGGGGCTCCGTTCTGGGTACGTGGTCGTGATGGATCGGAATCGCTCCAGATCGTCGAGTCGTCGCAGATCGACATGGATGATTCGAAGCAGAGGAAGATCTTCGGCTCATCCACCCACTTCAATCCGGTCGCCATCGCATGTGCAGTGCGGGACCCGAAGGGGGAGCCGTACGATCTGGCGAAGTTCGTCGATCATGATGCCGCCTTCGTCGCGCAGAAGACGCACGAGGGCAGAGAGCTGCGTGCCCTCGAGCATCCGGGACTCTGGAACGGTGCGATGGCAGGCTGGAACTCGATTTTTGTCGAGCTGCCCGCCTTCACGTTTGCTCCCGTCAAGACGGTGTTCGATCTTCTTCGCGACGCACATCTCGCGGAGGACTCGCGCGGATGAGTCAGCAGATCCTGATCGTCGAGGATGTTGCCGCAAATCGGAAGGCGCTCGTCGAGATTGTGACCGCGGCGGGCTATTCGATCGTCGAGGCCGCAGACGCCTCCGAGGCGCTCAAGTGGATTCGATCAACGAAAGTGGATCTGGTGCTGCTCGACGTGATGCTCCCGGGGGCGCTCGACGGTTTCGGTCTTTGTCGCTGGATCAAGGCGCAGGATGACTACGAGGACCTGCCGGTCATCTTCATCACGGCACTCGACGACACTCCGTCGAAGGTACGCGGCCTCGATCTCGGAGCTGCCGACTACGTCACGAAGCCGTTCAAACGCGAGGAAGTGCTCGCGCGGGTGAAGACGCAGCTTCGTATCCGGCAACTGACACAGTCGCTCACCGATGCGAACCGGGATCTGACCGAAAAGCAGGAGATGCTCGAAGAGGATCTGCGCTCCGCGGGCATGGTGCAGCAGACGTTTCTTCCTCAGCCAGGGCTGTCGATCCCGGGTTTCGCGATCAGATGGGAGTTCACGCCCTCGACGCACATAGGGGGCGACATCTTCAATGTTGCCCCGGTCGGGAACGGGTGGTGGGCGATGTATCTGGTCGACGTCGCAGGTCACGGAGTCCCTCCCGCGCTCGTGACCATCTCAGTCGCGCAGGCGATCCTTCAGGAGCTCCACTCGGCATTCATTCTGGACCGCTCTCACGCGCCGTCCCCCGAGGCGGTCGTTCGTTCTCTCGAAGACCAGTTTCCGATGAGCCGGTTCAACAGGTATTTCACGATCGTGCTCCTGATGATCGATCCGGCGAGTGGTGAGGTGGTGTACGCGAACGCCGGACACCCACCTCCCGTGTTGTTGCGGAAGGATACGTTCGAGCTGCTCGAGGCTGGAGGGCCGCCGGTCGGGGTCGGAAGACGCCCGGAGAGCGAGGAGATGAGGATCACCCTCGACCGCGGCGACCGCCTCTTCCTCTACACCGATGGTCTGATCGAGCAGGCTGACTCCTCGGGAGAGCCGTTCGGCATCGAGGGGCTCGTCAAGGCGGCAGAGTCGACCCGAGAAGAAAAGTTTGATCTCGCGTGTCCCAGCGTCGTTGACGCTCTCGACGCCCACCGTGGAACGCTCGAGCTCGAGGACGATCTCGCGCTCCTCGCACTCGAGTACGACGCACGCTGAGGGTTCAAGAGCTCAAACTCGTGGACTGGCGTGGACGCGTGGACGTGGGTGGACAGAGACGTGGACAAAAACGTGGACCATGGGCACTGCGACATTTCCAGTCTTTCGTCCACGTCTCTGTCCACTCCGTCCACCCGGGTCCACGCCCGTCCTCCCCGTCCACCGTTTTCAGTTGAACCCCTGAACCCCTGAACCCTGAACCTCTGAACCCCGCTCTAGCTCCCCAGCATCTCGCTTTTCAGGTTCTCGTCGACCGGGTGCTGGCCGAACCAGACCGAGAAGAGAGCGTCGCCGAAGTCTTTTCCTTCGATGACGAGGCGCTCGTTCCCTTTTCCTTCGAGAACGGTTCCGGTACCGGGGAGATAAGTGATCGTGAGGTGATCACCTTCCTCGAGGTCGAGGATTCCTGCGTTGAACTTGTCGAGACGCTGCCGGAGTTTCGGCATCTGCGCGGCGTTGTTCTTCTCGAAACCGGCCTCGACCGCTTCGGTGATCTTGCTGCGCCCGAGGTCGCGCATCATGACCATGTTGACCTGCTTGATCTGGTCGGAGCTGACGACGGTTCCCGCGTCACTCGTTGGGTTCTGGAGGTAGAGTCCCGCAACGTACACCTTGAAGAAGAGCTTCTTACGAAGGCCCATCCCGGAGAGCTCGAGTGCCTTCCCGCCCACGGAGATCTGCTCCGGCATCTTGATACCGGCCAGCTCTCCGGCAAAAGCCGGCGTTGAGAGAAGAAGCAGGATGAATAAGGGAACGATGACATTTCGAAGTTTCATGAGAACCGCCTTTCTTTGTCTCATCATCTGAACCGCTTTCGGTTCAATGACATTCTTGGACGATTCGCGGTAGTGCGTCCTCGGCGTTCAGCTCGATGCTGATCGCCCCGGGTGGCGCGTTGCCCGCGGGATCGATTGAAGTGACGGGAATCGAGAGCATTCGGGCAGCGTCGAGCGCCAGGGCTGTGATCCCGACCGAATACGACGTCCCGACGAACATCGGCAGTCCACTCGCGACGCTGATCTCCGCACCGGTCACGACCACCAGACGCCGGGCAGCGCAGATCAGACGGGCAGCCACTTCCACACGAGAGCTCACGGGTGAAGTGTAATGGAGGGAGTGGGTTCCTCGACAGCGACCACGAAAGTGCAGTCATCCTGAGAGGCTGTGAAGGATCGGGTGCGTCCCGACTGCCACGTACTTTCCGTAGAGTCAGCCGTACGCGATCCTTCGCTGGCGCTCAGGATGACTGCACCGGGGCAGAGCAGCGGGCCTCCGGGGGAAGCGGCTGGCCCCCCGCCAGATTCCTCAGTCGCGATGAAGCTGCTCCTTCGGAATGACAGTTTCTTCGAACTCATGTCGAGGCAGCATCGGCAGCTGCCACGCCGCAGATCCGCAATGTGGCGACCGCGCCGCGAAGGCCGTCTCTGTTTCCGTGGAAGAGAGGAGCCGGTCGGGTGATTTGCGACGCGACCCCGTGTTCCTCCGCATCAAGAGAACCAGCCCTTGCGTGGAGCTTGCACTCCCAGCCGCAGGAGGCAGCGAATGCAGAGATCATCAGTCTTTCTGGTAGTGATGTTGGCCGTCGCCGTCGTGGCTTGCGAGGAAGAGGGTCCTGCCATCAGAGAGGCCGCAGCCAACGAGGCTCCGATCGTCGGCACGGAGCTGGAGGAAGATAACTCCATTGCCGATGACATACCGATTGGTGAGCCCGAGGTCATGGACGTCGCCCAGGACGCAGCTCCTGCCGATATCCAGCACGGCGCGGCAGCGGCTTCATACGGTGAGATCCCTCCTGCATCACGTGCGGTTCAGGAAACGCCTTCATTGCCGGGCGGCAACTAGGATTGACGGACGGCGCGCCCTGTTCCTTGTACGGCGAGCTTCGGCTGGTCCTGTTGTTGGCGGCGTTCGAACCGATGGAGTCGGCAGGATGGTGTCCACACGGACTGCCGCGCGCGCACCATGGACCTTTGTTTGTAGAAGCTCTTTGACGGAAGTGTCACCAGAGGCTCGTTTTCTGCTCGATTTCGCGGTCCCGAATTCGGCAGTTTGAATTTCCCTTCCGAAAACCGGTAAGGAGGAGAGCGTTTACCGTTCCGTAACACGATTGCGCTGCTTAGCCTTTCTCGCGCCCTTGACTTCCGGACAACTCCCCGAATTTCGACGCCGTCTGATCGATGCCCTTGTTTTCCGTTCACGATTCTGTGACATAATCGGGTTGAGACAGGCCGCGAGATTCCGTTCCTCGACCCGATCCGGGGTTTTTCCCGTGCCGATTCCGGTGTCACATTCAAGATCTTGAATCGGCGACTGGTCCAATAACGGTAACAAAACGGTCTAAACGTAAGCAGTACAAAGAGTTGTGCGCTGCTGGCACTCCGGCAGGATGCGTGCTGATGTGCATAGCGGTGTTGCAGAACAGTGTCTGATGATTTTAAACGTTCACAGGAGGTTTTAATGAGTAGTTTGAAGCGTTTTTCAGTAGTGATTGTGGCGCTTCTGCTCGTCACCGGTACGGTGTTCGCGCAGGGAACCACAAGCTCGCTGGGCGGACGCGTCGAGCACGGCGGAGAGAATCTGCCGGGCGTGACGGTCACGATCAGCTCACCCAGTCTTCAGGGTGTACGAGTAACGTCCACGGACGTCAACGGTAGTTACATCTTCCCGTCGATTCCGCCTGGAAATTACACCGTCACCTTCGAGATGGAAGGAATGGCCCCGGTAGTCAGGACGACTCGTGTCGCACTCAATGCGTCGGAGCGCGTCAACGCGGATATGCAGCTCACCGCGGTGACCTCGTCCATCACGGTCACTGCAGCAGCGCCGGCAGTGATCGAGACCACCGAGATCCAGTCCAACTACACCGAACAGATCGTCGAAGAGCTTCCGATCGGTCGTACCGTTCAGGCCATCACCAACATGGCCCCTGGCGTCACGACCACCGGACCGGGCGGTAACATCACGATCTCCGGTGCGATGTCGTTCGACTCTCTGTTCCTCGTCAACGGTGCCGTGACCAACGAGAACGTTCGTGGGCAGACCGACAACCTGTTCATCGAGGACGCGATCGAAGAGACCTCGGTCATGAGTGGAGCGATCTCGGCAGAGTTCGGCCGCTTCACGGGTGGCGTCGTCTCGGCGATCACCAAGTCGGGTGGAAACGAGTTCTCGGGAAGCTTCCGCGACAGTTTCACCGACCCTTCTTGGGACGAAACGACCCCGTTTGGAGAGCCGCAGCAGGACAGCTCCCTCAACGAGGTCTACGAAGCCACCCTCGGTGGTTACGTCGTCCGTGATCGTCTGTGGTTCTTCACCGCAGGCCGTTACTTCGAGCAGGACATCACCGGCTTCTTCACGAACTCCACGATTCCTCGTCCGACGACCGTCGAAACTGACGAGCGTTACGAGATCAAGTTGACGGGGCAGCTCACCCAGAACCACAGCCTCGTCGGATCGTATCTCGACTACACGGTCGATCAGACTCCTCATTGCGCGTTCGGCTGCTGGAACCTCGAGACGATGGATCTCAACGGCCGTCAGCTCCCGCGCGAGATGATCACCGCGAACTACAGCGGTGTTCTCTCGAGCAACTTCCTCGTCGAGGCCGGTTACTCCACTCGTGACCTCGTGTTCTCCGGCAGCGGCGGCGACTACGTCACGCAGGATCTCAACGATCCGCATGATCTCGCCCTCGGAAGCTGGGCCTACGATTACACCTATGGTGGAGCCTGGGGCGCGCCGATTTTCTGCGGCGTCTGTGATGACGAGTCTCGCGAAAACGAGTACTACAACCTCAAGGGTACGTACTACCTGGCAACGTCGGGCCTCGGCTCGCACAACATCGTGGCCGGCTACGAGAACTTCGCCGAGTCGCGTCTCTCGAACAACTATCAGTCGGGAGCGAACATCCAGGTCTACACCTACAGCGGTATTGAACCGACCAGAACCGCCAACGGCGAGCTTCGTCCGGTGGTGGCGCCTGGCGACACGATCTTCTGGAGCCCGATCCTCACGCTCTCCGAGGGATCTGACTTCGTAACGGATTCACTGTTCATCAACGACAAGTGGGACCTCAGCAACCAGTGGAGCTTCAACCTCGGCCTTCGCTATGACAAGAACGACGGTGTCGACAGCGCTGGAAACCAGATCTCGAAGGACTCGAACGTCAGTCCGCGTCTCGGACTGATCTACGACATCGGCGGCGACGGTCGCTATCGCGTCAACGCCAGCTACAGCAAGTACGTCTCCCGCATTCAGGAGACCGTCGGTGGCGCTGGTGGTGGTGGAAACCCGGCCTACTTCCTGTTCGAGTATGCAGGACCTGAAGTCGGTGGAGAGAACAGCGGTCTTGGACCGTTCGATGTTCTCGAGCAGGTCTACACATGGTTCCTCAACGACTGTGACGGTGCAGGCAACTGCGGCTACGAGAATCTCAGCCATCTCTTCTTTGCCGGCGTCCCGGGAGTCAACCAGCGTTTCACCGGTGAGCTCCTCTCGCCCAGCACCGACGAGTTCACTGTCGGCTTCGGAACGCAGATCGGTACGAAGGGCTTCTTCCGCGCCGATTTCATCGATCGTGACTGGTCGGACTTCTACTCCACCTACACGACTCCTGGTGACTCCATCAGCGATCCGGTCATCGGAGACCTCGATATCGTCACATACGGCAACACCAACGACCTGACGCGTACGTATCAGGCAGTCCAGCTTCAGGCGATGTATCGCGTCATGCCGCAGTTCAACCTCGGTGGCAACTACACCTGGTCCGAGACCAAGGGAAATACCGAAGGTGAAACACGTGGAAGCGGCCCGGGTCCCGACAACACGAACACGTATGTCGAGTACCGCAACTTCGCGCAGCACAACCCGGTCGGTCTGCTCCTCACGGACCAGACGCACAAGGCCCGTCTCTGGGCTTCGTACGACCAGCCGCTGGGCGCACTCGGCAGCCTCAACATCACTGTGATGGAGCGCTTCGAGTCAGGCTCGCCGTACTCTGCGTCCGCCAACGTCGATGTCGGTTCTTACATCGACAACCCTGGGTACCAGCAGAGCCCGTCCACGCTGACCTACTTCTTCAGCGATCGTGGCGAGTACCGCTGGGATGACCTGAGCGCGACTGACCTGGCCCTCAACTGGGTGTTCAACATCAGTCAGTTCGACCTGTTCATCCAGGGTGAAGTGATCAACGTGTTCGACGAGTCGGCGCAGATCGCCGGAAGCACGAGTGTCCGCGTTCTCGAAGACTTCAACCCCTACACCGAGACGCCAGTTGAAGGCGTCAACTGGGAGAAGAGGGCGAGCTTCGGTGAAGCCACCAGTTCGCTTTCCTACCAGCAGCCGCGGACGTATCAGTTCTCCGCCGGCCTGCGGTTCTGATTCGACCAGTAGTCTGATGTAAGCCACACCGGCCCCGGCGACGAGAAGTCGCCGGGGCCTTTTTTGTGCCTCTGTGTGGGTCGGGCGTCCCCGCCCGATGTCAGTCGGCGTCCCGCCGATTGACCGTGACCCGGGTCAGCAGGCTGTCATTTTGAACGAGGGAATGACGCCGCTTCTAATGAACCTCTTCGTAAATGACTGGAAACAAGAGGGACTGTCATCCTGACCCCGCTCCGCGGGGGAAGGATCGGGTACGTCCTGACTGGAGCCGAACTTCGGGCCGGTAGGCTCCACGAGATCCTTCGACCGTCCTCCTCCCGCTTCGCGGGATCCGGCGGCTCAGGATGACACCTTCTGTAGAGCTCGACTCCGCGAGGGCGGGTCTCCTCAGGAAGCAGAGAGCCCCATCCTCTCGTTAGTGTCAGCGTGAGAAATTGCCTGTCCACTCTGCTCCTGCCGTTGAGCATCCTCGCCTTGCTGATCAACTGTGGCGGCGAAGACCCAGCGCCTGCCACGGTGATCGAGCCGCCGCCGGTCTTCATTATCTCGATCGATACGCTTCGATCGGATCGTCTTCCAGTCTACGGATACGACGCCGTCGCGACTCCGGCAATCGATCAATTCCGTTCCGATGGAATCCTCTTTGAGCGTGCATTCAGCAGCGTCCCGATGACCCTGCCATCGCACACGACGATCCTCAGCGGAGCCCAGCCGTACAGGCACGGTGTCCGCGACAACATCGGCTATACGATCGGTGAGGATCTCCCAATGATTCAGGAGATCCTTCAGCGAAGTGGCTATCAGACAGGAGCCGCGGTCTCGAGCTATGTCCTGAGAAGCGATACCGGCATCTCTCGCGGCTTTTCGTTCTACGACGACGAGATGACCGAGGCGCCGGTCGATACGATCAGCTCGTGGCAGAGAAACGGCGAGGAGTCGGCAGGGAAACTGGAAGGCTGGATCGATTCAGTCACCGGTCGGAAGATCTTCGGGTTTCTCCACATCTACGAACCTCACTATCCATACACCCCGCCTGAACCGTGGGCCACCGATGTCGACGATGCCTACGATGGCGAGGTCGCGCGGTCGGACGAGATCGTGGGCCGGTTTCTCGACTTCCTCAGGGAAAAGAGCCTCTACGAGGAGTCGCTCATCGTCATCCTGTCCGATCACGGAGAAGGACTCGGGGACCACGGGGAGCTCGAGCACGGCGTGTTTCTCTACAGGGAGGCAATCCAGGTTCCTCTTCTCGTCAAGCTCCCCGGTAATCGACGCGCGGGTGAGACGGTCGCTGCTCCGGTGTCTCTGACGGACATCTTCCCGACAGTCCTCGCGCTGACGGGAATCGAGCCGCCGGACCAGCCGGAGGGGATCGATCTGCTCGGAGAGATCCCCGCGGACCGCGCGATCTACAGCGAGACGTTCTATCCACGGCTCCACTACGGCTGGAGCGAGCTCTTCTCGAAGATCGACAATCGTCACCACCTGATCGATGCACCGGTGGTCGAGCTCTACGACTACCAGCGCGATCCGGCGGAACGGGACAACATTGCCGCGGAGCAGCGGCGGCTCGTGGCGGCGATGCGCGAACAGCTTCGTTCGACGGTCGCTGCGCATCCCTTCTCGGAGCCAGCCGTCGCGGATCCGGAGGATCTGGCGAAGCTCGAGTCGCTCGGATACCTCGGTGGTGGAAGTGCCGCATCTGATGGCTCTCGACCCGATCCAAAAGACAAGATCGGTCTCCTCACTGAGTTCGGGAAAGGGGCCGGAGCGTTCCAGCGCGGCGACCTCGAACAGGCTCTGAAGATCGGACGCTCGATCGTCGCCGAGAATCCCGACTTTCTGCAGGCGTGGGGTCTGATCTCGTCGGCGAGCCGAAAGAAGGGAGACTACGCGACGGCCCTCAGCGCCCTCGAGACCCAGATGGAGCGGTCGCCGGGGAATCCGCAAACAGCGCTCGCGCTCTCTTCAGTCACGTACGAGATGAGACGTTATGACGAGGCGAGGACGTATGCCGAGCTCGCGCTCGATTACGCACCTGCGATCGCGAACGATCTGATCGCGCGAATCGAAATGGCCCGGGGCAATACCGAGGCCGCCGAACGAGCAGCGAATGCATCGGCGGCGGCGGATTCCTCGCGTACGGAACCGCTCATGCTCCTGTCTCTGATCGCGCATGAACGGGGCGAAATCGCGCGTGAGCTCGATCTTCTCAATCAGGTGAGAGCGAAGACTGCCAGCGGTCCGAAGCCTCCGATTCGAGAGCTCGAGTTCCGTCGCGGTCAGGCACTTCTCCAGCTCCGGCGCACACCGGAAGCTGAGCAGGCGTTCCGTGCGGAGGTCACCGCGTTTCCCGATCATCGGATGGCATGGGTGAACCTGGCGCTTGTCACTGGCGCACAGGGACGTGCCACTGAGGCAGATGCTGTACTCAACCAGGCAATCGAGACCAACGACGATCCGCAAATGCGCTCACTCGCCGCCGAGGCACGGCAGGTGATGAACGAACGATGAACGATGAACGATGAACGATGAACGATGAACGAATGAAAGATGAACGATGAGATGAACGATGAAAGGACGGAGCGGAGCGATGGAGGCGGAGCTATGAGCGAAGGCATAACGATGAGCAATGAAATCCCCGCAGTGCCACGACCTTCATCTTTCATCTTTCATCTTTCATCTTTCGTCCTCTTGCTTCTCCTGACGTCCGCCTGTGGCCGCGAGGACGTGTCCTCGCCTGCCGCCTCCGGTCCGGTCATTATCATTTCTGTCGATACTCTGCGGGCCGATCATCTTCCGGTCTACGGAGCAACGGGTGTCGAGACGCCTGCGATCGATGCGCTCGCTGCCGACTCGATCGTGTTCGAGAATGCGTACTCGCAGGTCCCGCTCACGCTCCCCTCGCACGTATCGATGCTCACGGGCAGGCTCCCCGCGGCGACTGGAGTCCGCAACAACCTCGGATACCGCTTCGATCCGACGATGCCGTCGCTGCCTCTGTTGCTGAAGAAAAAGGGATACATGACCGGGGGAGCCGTGTCGGCATACGTACTGCGGAAGGAGACCGGTCTCGGAGCCGCGTTCGACCACTACGACGACGAGATGGAGAGTATGCCCGGTGCGATCGTGGGAGAGATCCAGCGAAGCGGTGACCTCACGGTATCGTCCGCACTCGAGTGGATCGACTCAGTTGGCTCCGACCAATTCTTTCTGTTCGTCCACCTGTTCGAGCCTCACACCCCATACGAGCCGGGGGAGCCGTTTGCAAAAGCGTACGCCGACCGTCCATACGACGGCGAAATTGCCACGGCAGATGCCTACGTGGGGCGGTTCCTCGACCATCTCCGCCAGAGCGGTCTCTACGACGGAGCGACGATCATCTTCATGTCCGATCATGGAGAGGGTCTCGGTGATCACGGCGAGAGCGAGCACGGAATCTTTCTCTACCGCGAAGCGATCCACGTTCCGCTGTTCGTCAAACTTGCCGGTTCCGAGCAGGCGGCGACCAGAGTCGAACGGCCCGTCGGACTGATCGATATCTTTCCCACGATCGCGACGCTTGCCGGTCTCGATTACGATCCATCCGCGGTCGCAGGGCATTCGTTGCTCACTGATGACGACGCTGAAGAACGTCGCATCTACAGCGAGACGATGTACCCGCGCATCCATCTCGGGTGGAGCGATCTCGCGTCGCTCGTCGGCACGACGTTCCACTACATCGAGGCACCGTCGCCGGAGTTGTACGATCTGTCGAGCGATCCGGGCGAGGCCCGCAACATCCTCGCGGGCGAGCGAAGGACGTACGCGTCGATGCGGGACGAGCTCGCTGACGTATGATCGCGCGCTCGCCGCTCCGACCGCGATTTCGTCTGAAGAAGCTTCGAAGCTCTCGGCGCTCGGGTATCTCGGTGGCGGAGGTGCGAGCTCGAATGGCGCCCTGCCAGATCCAAAGGAGCGTATCGGTGATCTGGAAGCCTACATGGTGGCCACCCGATCGATCCGGGAGGGCGATAGTGCGAGCGCCGTCGTCGCGCTCGAGAAGATCGTTGTCGCGAAATCCGGCCTTTGCGGACGCATGGACCCTTCTCGGCCGCGCGTACGATCTGTCGGGCCGGTATGAGGACGCGGTCAATGCGTACCGCAGAACCATCGACGTTTCACCGCTGCTCGCCCCGGGAACAGCTCTCTCTCTTGCAGAGGTGTATCTGAAGCTGGGTCAGTTCCAGGAGGCACTCGATCACGCTGATCTCGCGCGAAGATGCGCATCCGTCGAGTGCCGCGCTGGTGCGAGCACGTGCTCTGATCGGGATCGGTCGAGCCGCCGAAGCGGACGGGGCCCTCGGTGCGGCACTCGCCGACAGCGCCACGCGGGATGATGCACTCGTCGTCCGCGCGCAGGCGCTGGTGGCGCAGCGTCGTCTCGACGAGGCGCTCGCAATCCTCGAACAACTGGAGTCGACGCCGGGAGATCGGGTTGCTGGTGAATCGTTCACCCGAGCAGACATCCTTGCGCGCCAGGGCCGGCTCGACGAGGCGAAGGGAGCGTTCCGCCGGGAAGCGGACGAGTTCCCTCAGAACAGGGAAGCGTACATCCGACTCGCCGCGATTCAGCTTCTTCAGAGAAATGCCGGCGAGGCCGAGCGAACGATGCGTGCCCTCTCGGCCTCCAACCCATCACCCTCGACGAAAGCGATGATCGCCGAGGCCTACCGAAGTCTCGGCCGTCCCGATCTCGCGGCGCAGTGGTGAGGTGCAGCCCGCAGTGGGGGTCGGACGTCCCCGTCCGATGGCGCGAAGCCGTCCCCGGCTCCGCGTAAGTTGGCGCTGCGCAGCATGAGGTCCTCGGCGAGGACGCCGGGACTCATCGGACGAGGACGTCCGACCCCGTGCGCTCGGGAGCGCACTTGAACAGAAGGGTGAGAGTCCCTTCCAGCCAGCCGCTCACTGGCTGACAACCGAAAGTAACTGCGTCGCCGTAAGGCGGGGTGGAGAGCAACTGGAGGTGAACTACCGGTCCGTACGAGAGAAACTCGATTCGGCATTTATGACTGGCGAGGCTGCGGGGTTTGTCCGAAGCCCGAAGACCCGGTGGGTGCAGACGGGAAACGGCCCTAAGGGAGAGCCCTGGCGCTGAGGGAAAGAGCGTGAAGAGAAAGCGACCGAGGGAGTCATGGGTGTGGTTGGAGACAGAACGGTAGGAAGTTCGAGTGTAGTGAACCGGGGATCCCCCGCCGCGGCGGATGACCGTGGGCGGGAAGTCAGAGCCCTCATAAGAGCTGGGAAGCGTCGTAACGGGCGTGGAGCAAAGGAGGGCAGGAAGGTGAATGCGTGACAGACAGACAAGAGCAAGACCAACCGCGAGCAGTGGGAGACCTAGAGCGCGGCGGAGAGATCCGAGGCCGATGGCCATGGGTCGAAGCCCGAGTCTGGACCGAACGCATGCTGGAAGCCCTCGAAAGAGGGGTCAAAGGAGGCAACGGTCCTGCGAGGATGGTTCGCGTTCTTCAAACACAGCTCACGCGGTGCGTTCACGCAGCTTGATCAGTACGTTCGGTATCGCCTTCGGGCGGTGCTGAGCAGACGCAAGTTCCGACGCTCTCACCGCCGTCGCAGTGGACGAGGACACGACCATTATCGCTGGCCCAACCGCTTCTTTGCCGATCGCGGTCTGTTCATCCTCAGCGCAGAACACGCGAACGTCCGACAGCCCTATCGCAGGTAACTCACCAACCGGAGAGCCGGATGCGGGAGATCCGCACGTCCGGTTCGGAGGGAGGGGGAGGCCTAACTAAGGGCCTCTCCCTACCCCTATCTACGGCCACTCAGAAGCTAGTTGAATCCTCCAGCATTGCCTCCACGCTGTCGCGGTAGGAGGTACTCGAGCTGAGTCGGGTACCGTCTTTGAGAATCACCGCGGTCGTGCCGGCACGATCGGTTTCGACCTCGTGAACGGCGTCTGCATTGACGATCGTGGAACGATGAATCCGATAGAACGGCTTCGTCAGCCGCCGCTCGATCGAGGTCATCGACCTCCGGCTCCAACGGGAACGTCAGCTTCACGAGGCTGCCCGGTGAGAATCTGATCATGTTCACCGCTATGGATGTCCGCCATGCCGACGGACGTCAATTCAGCGGGTGGGTCTGATCCCTCACGTCGAAGTCACACGAACGATTGCTGGCGTCGCCGCGGGAAGCGACGAGGATCTGGAAAAGGCGATCGAGCTTGCGCTCGAGTGAGGACGCGTCGCGAACGTCCCGGCCGGTTCCGGTTTCGAGGCAGGCCGGGGAGGTGCGTCACCCAATGAGCACCTTCGGCTTCGTCCTTTCGATCACTCATTGCGAGCCCCGTTGCCGATCGCGACCGCGTTGTCGTCCGTGTTCCGATCCAGCAACTCGTGGTCGGGATCGAGCGCCGCACGCACGGGAGGACGAGCGACGGTGACCTCGATCGTCTGCGCTCCCGAGCGAAGGCGATGAGACCTTCGGTAGACAGCATCGCCATCCCCGTCGTAGAAGACCACCTCGACCGGATCGTTCATGGGGACGACTCGCTCAGTCCCTGTTTCATCACCCTTCAGCTTCTGAGCCTCCACCTCGAATTTCACGCGATGACCACCGGTCTCCGCCCTCTCGACCTCCATGCCCTTCGCACGAAGATCCCAGAACGTGATCTCTTCGAATAGATCCTTCAGAAGCCAGTGCATCGAGGGGGGAGTCGCGGTGCGCAGCTCCGCGTAGAAGTCGAGCGTCGTCGGGTACGGTGCGCGTCCCGGCGGGAACTTCGCGAGCAGGTTCCGCAGTGCGTCGTTCACAGTGTCGACACTGACGGCTTCACGCAGGGCGTACATCGCGAACGGCCCCACCCGATAGGCGTCGAGTTGCTCGACGGCACGAAGCAGCGGGACCTCACGCGGCTGGTGCGGCCCCATGTATTGCGCGCGCATCATGTCGAGGATTCGCTGCAGATGCTCGCGGCCGAAGGTCTCCTCCACCACGAGCATGCCGCTGTACCAGGAGAGACTCTCCGCCAGAAACGCCGCGCCTTCGACGAGGGCCGGCGTGAGCTGATGCCCCCACCACTGATGTCCCACTTCGTGGGCTACCACGGCGAACGGGAAATCGATCGCTCGCGAGTCATCTTCGGGCCTAAGGAGTGAGAAGCCCTCCTGGAACGTGATCAGACCGCTGTACGCACTCATCCCCAGCCAGAACGATGCGCTCGGTGTTTCCACAAACCGGAGCTGTCGGTACGGGTACGGGCCGAACTGCTTCGTGTTGTAATCGAGCGAAGCCTTCGCGCTGTGCTCCATTCGCTCGAGATTCGCCGTGTGTGTCGGGTGGTGAAAGATCTCGATGTCGACCGTCTCGCCGGACGGTGACGTCCACTCGGCGCGGTGCACCGCATAGTCCGCAGAGGTGATCGCCCAGGCGTTGCTGATCGGTGCGTCGGTGGCGTAGTGGGTATAGCGGCGACCATTCTCGGTCCACGTTCGGCGCAACTCCCCGGGGGCAACGCCGATCTGACCGGCGTCGGTGCCGACGATCGTCTCGAGCTGGACCTGTTCATACCCCTTCTGCTCATTGCCGACAGGGTTGTCACCGAGATGTGGGTAAGGCGGGCGTTCAGGAAGTCCGTACTTCTTGCGCAGGACGGCGCTGTCGAGCTCCCGAAACGTCTGATATCCGATGATTGGCAGCCAATGTTGACCGTCTCGCGGCTTGTGTGTGATCACCGAACCATTCCGCACGGCTGGAGGGAGGACGTAATCGCTGAACACATTGGTCTCGATACCGACCTCGAAATCCATACGCAGCGACTCGCCCGCTTCAAGCGCCTGATCGAGCGCGTAGATCCTGTACTCCATCGCGTCGTCGGTAAGCGTCGCGCGTGAGGCGCGATCGAAAGACACCACGGTCGTTTTGGCCGCGTCCGCGATGGCGACATGGATCGCGTCGATCGCCGTGTTGCTGCGATTCTCGAGACGATAGCTCCCGCGAATCATGGCCTCGCCTCGACGGGGGTAGAAATCGACCTGTAGCTTCGTCCCCGTTGGAACCGGCTGGGGGAGGGACGCGTAGTGCCCGTAGCGACGCTCGTACTCCGCGCGCCGCTGCTCGATCCGGGCAGCCGACGGAGACTCGTTCCGAATATAAGTTTGGTAGAGGATGAAGCCACCGGCGCCGGCAATCGTTGCAAGGCCGGCGGCGCCGAGCATGGCGGCCGCCCGCGTCATGCGCCGCCGGGCGATCGCGCCTCTACGCCTCAGGCCACCTCCCTCGCCTCGGATCCAGAAGAGATGACTCACCACCACAAAGAGCAGCGCCCATCCGCCGAAGTAGAGAGTAAACCAGAGTCGTGCTTCGACGCCCGGACCAAAACCGGAGATCGCTGAGTGCCCCCATTTCGGAAGACTGCCGTAGAGCAGAAGCCTGTCGACTCCGATGTGTTCTCTCACGACGGGAAGGAGCACGAGGATGGCGTTCGCGACGTACTTCTGATTCACCACGACGTGAATCACGATTGCAAGCGCGGCGATCAGCAGATATTCGGGTAGTTGGAGTCCGTACAGGACCTGAACGTAGAGTGCCAGATCGACTCGATCGCTACCGACGCCCGTCTGCAGGTAGACGCCTGCGAGGAGGAAGATGCCGAGGGTTACGGCGAGCATCAGGGCGAGAGCGAGGAACTTGCCCGCCACCGGAATCCATCCAGGTACCGGAGTGACGTCGGTAAGCGGATGAAGACGCGAGTCGCGCTCGCGCCAGACGAGCTCTCCGGCGAGCAGGGCGATCAGGATCGTCAGCAACACCGACACGTCCCCACTGACGAACCCCAGGAGGCGTGCCGTGGTCATCGGTCCGGGGGTTCCCATCTCCAGCGTCGTCAGCTCCGGCGCATTCAACAAAAAGAAGATGACCACCAGGGGAACGATCCACCACACCCGGCTCGTATGAAGGTCGCGGAACGAGCGTGTCGTGATCGTGAGCAGTTGCCGCGCGCGGGTCGAGACGTCGAAGACTCGTCTCGTCGGCGGTACCGCGATGGCTTCCCGGCGGACGTGATCATCGACCTCCGCCGGCTGCCGCCGAATCCATGTTCGTCGCCGGGAGGCGGCTCCGTGTGCGAATCGAAACCGGGCATACGTCACACCGAGAACCGCCAGTCCCAAACCGATCCAGAGCAGACGATTTCTGAGCAGCGCCATATCCAGGGTCAGAACGAACGTGTTCTTCTGGATCGGATTCAGCGACAACCACAACTCCCAGACAGTCGCGTAGCCTATCGGATCGAGTAGCTTTCCGACGCTCCAGCCAACCTGCGGCGCCACGAGTTTTCCGCACACCATGGAGAAGAAGAAGAGAAACGCGGCACCTGCATAGCTCGCGATCGACCGGCGCGTGAGCGTCGCGAGACCGAACATCAAGGCTGTCGCGACGAATGCGTTCGGCAGCGCAAAGAGAAGGTACGGCACGACATACACCGAGACGCTGAAGGGGGCGAGTGTCTCCGGCTCGACTCCCGGCATCCACGTCGCCACGAGTGCACCGAAAGGAAGAGCGGAGAAGACGAGTGCGCTGACGACGAATGCTCCCAGGAAGCGCCCGCTCAGATACGCGCCCTTCCCCACGGGTGAGCTGTAGAAGAGCGGGTGCATCCGCTCTTCGATGTCCCGTGTCGCGGCGTCCCCGGCGAAGGCGGCGACGATCAGCAGCGCGAGCAGGCTCCCCACCACCACCGCAACCGTGACGACGTAGGGCGCATTGAAGTACGTTTCCTCCTCGGCCATCACCTGCATGAGCATGATGCAGAGGCCGAGAACGATGACGAAATAGACCAGCGTCGAGAGACGCCGCAACTGGTAGGTAAGCTCGAAACGGAACACCTCCAGCATCTTTCTCATCGCACCACCTCCGCCGCGACGGACACGCGAGATTCCGCTGCATCCGGATCGTGCAGCGTAGCGGGAGCTCGTACGATGGCTGGCTTGCGAACGCTTCCCTGAAGCGCACCGACGCGGCTGGGGCTGGGCTCGAGATGAGTTGTCGGACGCGTGCTGATCATGAGATGACTACCGTATACGGCTCATCGAGCCGGCCGATCTGTCCGGTCATGGCGCTGAAGTACACGTCCTCGAGGTCCGGGGTGACCGGCTCAAAACCGGCGCCGGGGCTGGTGTTGCTGAACACGTGGACAACTGTCCGGCCGGCGAGCAGTTTTGTGGAGATCACCGCCTGCTCGCGCTCGATCGCCTTGAGATCGGTGCGCGAGATGATCGCTCGCCAGATCGACCCTTCCAGATCTGCGACGGCACGCAGTGGCTCGGTCTCGAGCAGGATCCGCCCACGGCTGATGATCGCCATGCGTGTGCACAACTCGGAGACGTCCTCGACGATGTGCGTCGAGAGAATGACGACGCTGTTCTCTCCGAGCTCGCTGAGGAGATTGAGAAAGCGCACTCGCTCGGCAGGATCGAGTCCGGCCGTCGGCTCGTCGACGATGAGGAGCTTCGGGTCCCCGATGAGAGCGACGGCGACGCCGAAGCGCTGCTTCATTCCGCCTGAGTAGCCGCCGAGTTTCTGCTTTCGGACGCCCCACAGGTTCGTCTGCCGCAACAGCGCCTCGACCACGTCCTTCCTTTCGCCACGGTTCGTGATCCCCTTCAGGATTGCAAAGTGGTCGAGCAGGGAGATCGCGCTGACCTTCGCGTACACCCCGAACTCCTGTGGCAGGTACCCGAGTGTTTTCCGAACCTCGTCTTTCTGGCGAACGACATCGATCGTCCCGAGGTGGATCTCACCTTGATCCGGCTCCTGAAGTGTCGCGATCGTGCGCATCAGCGTCGACTTCCCGGCGCCATTCGGTCCCAGTAATCCATACATCCCGCGGGGGATCGTCAGGGTGACGTCATCGAGCGCTCTCACACCATTCCCGTAGGTTTTGGATAGATGCTCGATCCGAAGCTCCATGCCGTTCGTCCAGTCAGTGTCGTCCATTGATCTCCCCTGAGATGGTCACTTTGTCTCGAGGGATACGGACGCCGTTGCATAGGGTTCGAGAATTGGTGACGAAGGTGCCTTGTCGATGTGACAAAAAGCTTCGAACCTCGCGATCCGCTCGTTGTAGATGGTGCGAGTGAGGTGAGAGTCCGCACCGCGTGGGGATCGACTCATCCCGAGAGAGTCGTCCATGGGACGGGCGGGAGGCTGAAGTCAGCTCTGCAGGACAGCCCGTCGCTTTGGCCGTTTCGTGCGTACGCCTCCCGGCAAAAGACGTGGGGGCGTGATCACCCGTCTCCCTTGTTTCACGCAGGGCCAGAGAGTGGAGCGCTTACCAGCCATACGAAAGCGGCGATTTCGTTCTCAGAGCAGCTCGGCCTGCGCGATCTCGATGCTCTCCATGACCTCAGACATCGGCTCCCAGACCGCCATCACCTCCGGTGTCTGGTGAGCTACGTCCGGCGCCGAAGAGTCGCGCCACTCGAACATCTCGACGAACGCGACATTTCCGTCGCGGTCGGTGGTCTTCCATATGCGCGCCGGCGTGGTGCTGGCGAGCCCCAGATCTCTGATCACGGGCCAGTGGCTTCTCACGAGCTGAAGAAGCGCAGCTTCGTGGCCCTTTTTCGCCCGGTAGGTGATCATCATCGGTACAGGGTCAGTCGTTTCGTTCTCGATCATGTTGTCTCCTGGGGCGGCGTGACTCAGAACCGAGTACCGGCGAGGTCCTGAAGATTCTTTCGGTAATTCGGTCCCAGGGGCACCCGTTCACCACTGGACATCTGGATCTGCAGCGAGCCGTCGGATGTCGAGTCGATCGATACGATGTGCTCGACGCTGACGATTGCCGATCTGTGGACACGAAGAAATGAGGACGGGTCGAGCGAGCTCTCGAGGTGCTTCATCGAATCGCGTTCGAGATACGATCCAGTCGCGGTATGGAGTCGAACGTAGTTGCCTTCGGCCCCGATCCAGACGATTTCTGAGGTCCGGACAAAGATGATCCGGCCACGAACTCGGACCGCGAACCGATCTTTCCAGGCCGCCCTGGACACTGCCCCACGCTCCGCCGGCTCGCCAGCAAGGCGACGGCGCGCGCGATCGAGTGCTTGTCGTACGCGTTGACGATCGAACGGTTTGACGAGGTAATCGGTCGCGCTGAAATCGAAGGCCCGCGCACCGAACTCGGAGTGAGCCGTTGTGAATATGATGACGGGAGGACGCGCTTCCCCCAGGCGATCAAGAACGTCGAACCCGCTGCCTCGCGGCATCTGCACGTCGAGAAGGAGCACGTCCGGAGACGACTCGCGAACGAGTGAAACTGCCTCGCGACCATCGGTCCCCTCGCCGACGACTTCTACGTCGACTTCCTCGGAGAGGAGTGCACGAATTCGCATTCGAGCCAGCGGTTCGTCATCTACGATCAATAAACGCATCGCTGGCCACTACCGACCGACACGCGCCAGTATTTCCCCCGATAGCCGTCTGGCATGCGTGAGGCCGGCATTTTGGGATAAAGGGTGCTCGGGATGACACGAAGGGCCTCGTGAAACATGGCCGGTGACCCCCATTGTTGTCGAGCTCGTGAAGATGTGATGACTCGGCTCCACACAAGACTTTTCGATCTCTTGATCAAGGCCCTGACGATCTTCGGGCTCTGGGTGATCGGTGGCCTGCTCGTCACCGGCATCGAGTTCTGGAAGCTCGACGCCTTCAGCACGATCAATGTGCATCCGACTGACGCCGCTCTTCTCGGATTGATCCGAGGCGCGATGTGGGCAGTGCTCACGCCGGTCGTCGTCTTCATCGCCTACCGACTTCCGGTTCAGAGGCCGTATCGGCTGCGAAGGGTACTCACTCTGATTCCAGTCATCATTCTGCTCGCTCTCGGCAGGGAAGTCATCGGCACCGTGATCTCACAGCTTCTGCAGGGCACTTTCTGGAATTCCAGAGAGGTCGTCGCGGCATGGCTGCTCCGGCTGGACATGAACATCGCGATTGTGGTGGGGCTCGTCGCTCTCGCCAACGTGATGCGAGTACAGGGTGAGAATCGCGAGCGCGAGCGGATTGCCACGGAGTTGGAAGCCGAGGTCAATCGCGCTCAATTGCGACAGTTGAGGGCCGACCTTCAGCCGCACTTTCTGTTCAATGCTCTCAACGGGATCATCGCGCTCGTTCAAGCCGACCCGGAGAGTGCAGAAAGAATGCTGATGACGCTCAGCCAGCTCCTGCGTCGGAGCCTGGAGATCCGCACCGCTGCGCTGATTCCACTCTCGGAGGAGCTCGGGATCGCGAACGATTATCTCGAGCTGATGAAGATGCGGTTCGGGGATCGCCTCACGTTCATCTTCGAGGCGGGCGATGATCTGCTGGAGATTCCCGTTCCGCCTCTCCTGCTCCAGCCCCTGGTGGAGAATGCCATCAAGCATGGCGCGCTGGCCGACGGAGATCGTGCAGAGATCGTCGTCCGGGTCTTCGGCGATGGAGAATCGCTTCGGTTGCAGGTGATCGATCGCGGACCTGTTCCACGACGCATCACAACTCCCGCGGGTACGGGGGTGGGGCTTTCGTCCACCCGAAGGCGTCTCGAGCTCCTTTATGGACACGATGCGTGGATGAAGCTGCGATCCGAGGACGGAGCCGTGGTGAGCGAGGTTCTCATCCCACAGGAGAGAGGGAACGTTCATGGCCGCGCGGGGAAGCCCACTCATACATCGGACTCTGCGCTCGACCCCCAGCTGGTCATCGACCGCCTTTGAGGGACTGTCGGTGGCAAGTCTCATCAGACTGTGGAGTCTCCGTCATGAAACTCAGCATTCCAGACTCGGGCTCCTCCCGAGGGCAGGAGTTGCGGTAAGGGCGCGTTGGCGGGACGAACTCTGCGACGGGCGGGATGAATTTGTCTCGAAGCTCGAACCGCCAGCACGACGCTGGCCGGTGACGACGATGCGTTTGTTCCGCGAATTCCTCGGGGCCGTCGTCATCCAGACAATGTGCCAGGATCGTCGCGTCCTCATTGACACCCGAGTATGCCAGTCACGTTCGTTCAGGCCCGACTGCGGCTGTCTCCTCACCGTGTGCGGCCATGGCTCCGTCACGTCAAATCGG
Organism: uncultured Acidobacteriota bacterium; assembly: GCA_963829355.1. Classification (GTDB taxonomy): domain Bacteria; phylum Acidobacteriota; class Thermoanaerobaculia; order Gp7-AA8; family JAHWKK01; genus CAWHHZ01. The sequence goes on along the minus strand of CAWHHZ010000008.1, from coordinate 113,092 downwards.
GGTTTCGTCCCACCTCGTACACCCGAATGGTTGGCGCCACGTAGTACCCCAGTGCAGGCGAATTTCGGAAATGAAAGGACGAACATGGCTGAACCGGCACTCGCACCACGACCTCTCGAGCTCCGCATCGACAATCTTTCGAAGACCTACTCGAACGGAGTCGAGGCACTGAAGGATGTTTCATTGACCATTCCGCGCGGCATGTTCGGGCTACTTGGTCCGAATGGCGCGGGCAAGTCGACGCTGATGCGGACGCTTGCCACGCTCCAGGAGCCCGACAGCGGGGGAGCGTGGCTCGGCAGAGATCGACGTCGTGCGGCAGAAGGACGAGCTGAGGAAGACACTCGGCTATCTTCCGCAGGAGTTCGGGGTCTACTCGAAGGTGAGCGCGGAGAAGCTGCTCGATCACTTCGCGATTCTCAAAGGGATCATCAACCGCGGCGAGCGAAAAGGTGTCGTCGAGGCACTGCTCCGGCAGACGAACCTTTGGGACGTCCGGAAGCAGAAACTAGGCGGCTATTCGGGCGGTATGCGGCAGAGGTTCGGTGTCGCCGTGGCTTTGCTCGGCAACCCGAAACTCCTGATCGTCGACGAGCCGACCGCGGGGCTCGATCCCGCGGAGCGTGTCCGCTTCCTCAATCTGCTCAGTGAGCTCGGTGAAAACAGCGTCGTCATTCTTTCGACCCACATCGTCGAGGACGTCTCCGAGCTCTGTACCCGTATGGCAATCATCAACAAGGGGCGAATTCTTCTGGAAGCGGAGCCGCTCGGTGCCGTGGACGAGCTTCGCGGCCGCATCTGGCGCACGATCATCAGCAAGGAAGAGCTCGAGGCGATCGAGCGCGAGCACGAGGTGATCTCGACGAAGCTCCTCGCGGGACGTACCGTTGCGCACGTCTTCAGCAACAGCCCCCCCGGTGCCGGCTTCGAAGAGGTTGAGCCCGATCTCGAGGACGTCTACTTCTGCACGATGTCCGGACTTGGGGGTCGTCCCTCCAGGGACGACTCGCAGAGGGCTCCAGCCCTCCGCAAAGGCGGCACAGAATGAAGATTTTGACGCCCCCGTATGCTCATGCCCGGCAGGCGTCTCGCCCTCCCGAACCACAATCCGGTGGTGAGGCATGAAGTTTCTCGAGGTCATCAGATTCGAGCTCTTCTATCAGTTCCGCCAGCGCATGACGTGGATCTTTATGGCGGCGATGTACGTGCTCGCGTTCTACCTGATGCAGAACTTCATGACGACGGCACGTGAGGGTGGAACTCCGATCAATGCTCCCGTCAGCATCCTGAACGCGGTCCTGATCACGAGTCTCTTCGGACTCGTCGCGCTCGCCGCATTGTTTGGCGATGCCGGAAGCCGGGATGCACAGACAGGCACGGCGCCCCTGCTCTACAGTTCTTCCGTCCGCGAGCGCCAGTACGTCTTCGGGCGCTTCTTCGGCGCTCTCCTCATCGGCCTGATCATTCTGAGCCTCATTCCTCTGGGAGCATTCACTGCCGTAAGTCTCAGCGATCGCGGGGACGCGGCCATGGTGCCGTTCCGGCTCTCGTCATATCTGACGCCGTACGTGATCATCGTTCTGCCGAACCTGTTCATCACCGGCGTCCTGCTGTTCACCGCGGCTCTTCTCTCGAAACGTCTGGTGGCAGGCCTCACTTTGAGTGTCGCGCTCGGCTTCGGTTCCATCATGATCTGGTCGATCGTCGGAGGGGTCCTCGGTCAGTGGACTCTGGCTACCTATCTCGATCCTCTCGGATTCGCGGCTACCGCGAGCCTTATCCGAACATGGAGCACCGCGGAGCGGAGCACGCTCGGGCTTCCGATCGGCGGCGCTCTTCTCTGGAACCGGGTGCTCTGGATCGGTGGGACGGCTCTGGTTCTCGGTCTCGTCCCGCAATGGTTTCGCTTCAGCCGGCAGGCGGGCAGCTCCCGGAGATTACGGGGGAAGCGCGCGCCAATCGAGAAAGATGCGCCGCGGCAGTCCGCGATCGTCGTCCCCGTCGCGAACCGCTCATTCGGTCTGGTCGCGCGACTCCGCAAAGCGCTCGAGATTGCTGCCATGTCGTTCCGCCAGATCATCGGCGGCCGCATCTGGCTTCTTCCGGTTGCCGCGCTCATCCTGCTTTTCGTTTCAGGCCCGGAGCTCATGGAGCATGTCGGCGTCCCTCTCGTCCCCGAGACGCCGCTCCTGCTCGCGAAAGTAGCAACGCTTCACTACGACTCGCTCGTCATCCTGCTCACGATCCTCTATGCAGGTGAGCTCGTCTGGCGGGATCGGGAGGCGCGGATGAACCTGATCGTCGACCCTTTGCCCGTGCCGGATGCCGCATTCCTGTGGGGACAGCTGCTCGGCCTGGGATGTGCGATCGCGCTGTTTCAGGGACTCCTGATGCTCACCAGCATCGCGATCCAGTTGAGAGTGGGCCATGCCGGTCTGGACCCGCTGGCCTACCTGAAGATCCTCTTCGGTTATCAACTGATCGACTACCTGCTCTTCGCCGCTCTCGCCATCGCCATTCAGGTGATCGTGAATCAGAAGTACCTCGGGTACCTGATCGCGATCATGGCCTACGCGTTCACGGTCGCGGCGCCTCTGATCGGTATCGAGCACAAGCTCCTGATCTTCGGTTCCGATCCCGGGTGGAGCTACTCCGCAATGACCGGGTTTTCGCCGCTCGGCCCGGTCGTTCTCTTCAAGGCGTACTGGTTTGGCTGGGCGCTGCTGCTGATGTTCGCGGCGCGCCTGCTGTGGGTGCGCTCGGTCCAGCCAGGGCTGGCCGTCCGCCTCCGCGGCGCCCGGCGACGATTCTCATCGGTCTCTCCGGTCACCGTCGCCGTAGCCCTGGCGCTCACGGGGATCGCAGGAGGCACGATTTTCTACAACACGAACGTCCTCAACGACTATCGCGGAGACAATGAGCGCAAAGAGCGGCGAGCGCGCTACGAAATCAAGTACGGACAATACGAGCATGTTGCGCAGCCACGCCTCGAGTCGGTTCGGCTGGAGGTCGAGCTTTACCCGCGGGAGCAGAAGGCGCTGATCAATGGGAAGTATCGCCTCGTCAACGATACGGGGCAGCCGATCGAGACACTGCATCTGGCGACTGCCTCGGAAGTCGAGACTCGCGACGTGCAGTTGGATCGGCCGTCTCGCCCGACGCTCCAGGACGACGATCTCGGTCACTCGATCTACACTCTTGAGCCCCCTTTGCTCCCGGGCGACGAGCTCGATATCAGCTTCGACATCACCTACGATCCGCGAGGATTTACGAACAGCGGGACGCAGAAGGCAGTGCTGCCCGGCGCGACCTACTTCGAGCCGACCGAATGGATTCCTGCGATCGGCTATCAGGAGAACCGGCGTCTGCGGAAGGCGTTCGATCGAGAAGCGTATCAATTGTCGCCGCGGCCGGAAGTCACGCCGCTCGAGGAACGCGATGCTCGCGTGAGACGAACCGCGGACCGCGACATGATTGATCTCGAGGTGATCGTGGGAACGGCCGAGGATCAGATTGCGATCGCTCCCGGTGCGTTGCAGCGCGAATGGCGCGCGAATGGCCGCCGCTACTTTCACTACGCGACGGACGCTCCGGTTCGGAATCTCTACGCCATCTTCTCTGCCGGCTACGCGGTGCAGCGGGCACGATGGAACGACGTCGAGATCGAGATTGTGCACGATCCGGGAAGTGACCGAAACGTGGAGCGGATGGTGCGCAGCGTGAAAGAGTCACTCGCGTACTACACGAGCCAGTTCGGGTCGTACCCCTACGACCAGATCCGTCTCGTCGCGGCGCCGGGGATGTCGCCAGGACTGCGCGCATATCCGATGAACATCCGGTACTACGAGGGGATCAGTCTCATGAATCCGGAGAAGGACCCGCGCGACGTGGACTTTCTGTTTGGTGTCGTCGCACACGAGGTCGCGCATCAATGGTGGGGAAATCAGCTCACCCCGGCGGACGTCGAAGGGGGGCCGCTGCTCAGCGAAAGCCTGGCCTGGTACAGCGCGTTCGGCGTGGTGGAGGCGACGTTCGGCAAGGAGTATCTCGATCGCTTTCTGTACGTGATGCGCGAAGCGTATCTCGCACCGCGACCGATGGCCGACGCGCCGCTATTGACAGCGAGTGACTGGCTCGACGCATACCGACGCGGACCGTTCGCGATGTTCACGCTGCGGACGATGATCGGTGAGGAGCGTGTGAATCTGGCGCTTCGCAGGATGCTTCAACAATACGCGGGCTCCGAGGGGGCGCTGCCCACCTCGCTCGATCTCTATCGAGAGCTTCGCGCAGTGTCGCCCGCGTCGATCCATCCCCTACTCGCTGATCTGTTCGAGCACAACACATACTGGAATCTTTCCACGCGACGGGCAACCGCGGAACCTCTCACTGATGGCTCGTGGCGAGTTGCGATGGACGTGACCGCCGAGAAGCTGATGGTGGACGAGGAAGGGACCGAGACCGTGCTGCCAATGAACGAGCTCGTCGAGATCGGTGTGTATGACGCGTCCGGATCGAGGCTGTTGTACCTCCGGCAGCACCCGATCACGTCCGGCAGCCACGAGGTCACCATCATCGTCCCGTTCGAGCCAGGCACAGCCGGAATCGATCCGCGCCGCCTGCTGATCGATCCAGCCTGGCGCAACAACACCGTCAAGGTGCAACGTAACGCTCGTGGATCGCCTCCCGATCTCGATGCAGGTGGTGTGGGTCGCGCGTCCCGCGCGATGTGATGCGGCGTCCCGCCGCGTCACCAAAGGATCAAGCCATCGAAGAACATTGGAACGCAAAGTGTCACGCCACGGAAGCGGAAGGGTGAAAAGGCGGAGCGCCTACCGGATCTGTTTCAACAGAGCGCGGACATCCGTTGAATGCATGCCGGCCGGTTCCAGGCGCAGACACCTCTCGAGATCGATCGCTGCACTCTCCAAGGCCCCTTCAGCAAGAAGAAGCATTCCCCGCTCGTAGAGAGCCTCGGCGAAGTCAGGGAAGAGCCTCAGCGCCTCGTCGAGATGCTCTTTCGCGAGCTCTCTGGAACCCTCCAACAAGTCACGTCTCGCGGCTGTCATTCGTTCCTGCGCCGCCAGACGGTCGGCGCGCTCTACGCCCGCGCGTGCCTGCATCAGTTCTCTCGTCGTCGTGTCGTCGAGTTCGTGACGCCGCTCCAACTCGAGAGCAACAGCCAGAGCACTTCGCCACTGTTCCCCCCGAGCCAGCTCATCCAGATGCGAACGAAGAGAATCAGAGTCAGGGGTATCGTTCTCGATCCATTGCTGCAGAGCGGCGAGTGCTTCTGCTTCGAGACCCGCGTTCAGTAGCGCAATCGACTCGCTGTACGCCGCCTTGGAGCTCTGAACCACGATCGTTGCGGGAGCGACGACGTGCCGGCCTCCCTCGACCGTGACCATCAGATCATGCGTTCCTGGTTCGAGCGCTTCCGGAAGCGACAGCACCAGTTCATAGCGGCCGGTCAGGACTCCTTCGATCACGGCGAGTGACTGAGTGGAGAAGCCCGCCGCAGAGGAAACGAACGCGCCACCGGTAGATCGTGAGGACATCGCCAGACTGTATGAAAGCTGACCCGTGTCGGCACTCACGGTGATGATCCTCACTCGCTCGTCCTGGAAGATCTTCACCGCACGGCCCCACGCGTCCGGAAGTGTCACGCCGGAACCACCTCCTTTGCGCCAGAGAGTCTCCCCGAACCCCCACCCGGCGAGGATCACGACCTTCTCGCCGTTCACCTTCTGCAGTGCATGAGCAATGTCGAGTAGAGCGCCTTCGACGTCGGTTGATCTCTTCGTCGTTTCGAGTGCAGTGGAGAGACTTCCGTCCGACGCGGCTTCCACCACCGCCTCGCCTGCACCGATGCTGAGAGAGCGTTTGACGGCAGCCAGTATCCGGTCCCCATCGTTCGTGAAATCCGACAGCACGCGCAGATGCGAATCGAACGAGACGACGGCGACTTCATCGTGCGGGCGCAGCATTGCCACGATTGAAGGTGCGAACGAATTGACGAAGGTCATGTGTCCGAGCATGCGCGCTCGATTGCGGGCGAAGTCCGACTGGAGAAAAATCAGGAGGTGACGTCCTTGTTCCGGAGCCCCGGCCTCACCGTCTGAGCCAAACCACAAGGCGCTTTCGACGCTCGCGGGGATTCCGCTCACTTCGACGGTGAAGTCGGAAGGACCGAGCTCTCCCGCAACGCGCCCCGCATGATCGGTGACTCCGACTTCCACGACGTAGCGAGTCACCGAGATCGATTCGGAGAAGCGTTCGTCCGCAGCCGGCCCGGCGCGGTCAGTAAGGAGAAGCGCGAGTACCAGCGCCGCGCCGATCATTACTCTTCCGCCCCCTCCCGAGAGAAGGTGACAACTTCGGGTGCGCGAAGGCGTTTGCCAGTGTTCAGGGAGACCTCGAGCGATCGAAGGGATGGACCCGTTGTAGCAGGCTCGTAAACGAGCAGATGCTGCTTTGCCAGATCATCGCTGATTTTTCGGGAGAGGGACGAGAGGTCAGAGGGGGACCAGAGCTGCAGTGCGGCACCGCCGGATCTTCTTGCGATTCTAGAAAGTTGATTCTGGGCGGCGACCACGGGTGATGATCGAGGCATCCGATGTTTTCGTGGACCCGCAGGAATCTGAGGATTCATGATTGCCGCATAGATGGGTGTGGCATACCGTTCGCCGACGGTTGCGATCTCGTGAAAAGAGAAGAGACTGGCGGTGTCGTGTCCATCCGTAATCACCAGGATGGCACGCCTCGACCCGGTCGGCTGCATGTGAAGCAGTGAGGAAATGATCGCGTCGTTCACAGCGGTCAGACCTCCGGCTCGGAGGCTCCAGATTGCATGGCGGATCTTCATACGATCGCTCGTTGGCCACAACGTGATTCGCGCATTCGTGTTGAAGGAAACCACCATCACCTGATCCTCGGGATTGAGTGAGTCGACGAAGCTCAGAGCGGCCTCCTCGAGATCGAGGACGTTTCCGGCCACGCTGGAAGAAGCATCGATGAGAAGACTGACGATCAAAGGTGATTCGCCCGCGGCGATCAGCCGCTTTACCGGTCTGGAGCGACCGTTCTCCAGCACCACCAGCTCATCGGCCCGGATCTGCGAATCCGAGTAGACGGGAACTTCAACGCGATGTACGTCGCTGCGCATCGAGAGAGTTTCGACATTGAGGAGGCGCACATCCTCGGTCTCCGAGCCGTCTTCCAGTCGAAGAATGGCTCGCAGGACGGCCGGTCCGCTTCTGTCAGCCCCGATCCTGGTGATATAGGGAGGCGCGTCGAACTTCTGGATGACGCGTCCATCCAGCTCGAGAAGCACAGTGCCGGTTCTGTCCTCCGGTATCCGGACCACGAGCGAGACCTCGAACAGATCGGTGCCGGGTTGCTCCGCGGAGACGGTCATGCGGATCGAAGGGTCGTGGCTCGAGCCATTGATGATGAGCTGTTCGCTCCGGACCTGGCTGCCTCTGGGATCGAGCGCTGACACTTCGAGGACATGTCGCTCCGGAAGAGGGCCAAAGTCGATCGAAGCCACATACGGTACGGTCTCGGCCCGCGCAACGTCGCGACCATCCAGCCGATATGTGACTGACTCGATGTCGCTGCCGGTCCACCTGGAATGCACGATGCGCTGTCCCGCGATCAGACTCCCCGATGCTCCCAGGCCGCCGACGGACCCGCTGCTGCCGGTCAGCTCACTGAGGGAACGCCACGCCACCTTCCGCTCGTCATCGGTGCCGGCGGTTTTCATGGCCTGACGGAACGCATCGATGGCGGCTTCGTTCCGTTCATCGCGAGCTCTCTGCTCGCCGAGGAGCATCCACGACTCGAAGCGGACGTAATCAGTCTCGGCACGTTCGATTAGGTCGAGCAGGAAGGCTTCATCTGGTGTGGTGCCCTCCCGCAGCCCAAGACGCATTGACCATATCGACGCGATCTGGCGGCTTTCGGGTGAGCCTTGCAGCATCTGCTGCAAGCGAGCTTCGCCCGCCTCGAGATTTCCCAACATGAATGATGCAAGAGCTCTCTGTTGCAGCGCTTTCTCAACGTCGCCTTCCAGAGCACTCCGACCAGCCGCCACGAGATACTCGCGGGCGTTCTCGATCATGTTCCAGATGCGGCGCAGCGATTCCGGATCCTGATCGCCTTTCCAACTGGCGATCAGCTCGCCACTCGGATCATGCACGGCGATAGTGGTCTGTGGATCTTCCGATTCCTGAACCCGGTAACGAACGTCTGAGGCGCGTCGCAGAATAGCGGGATGGTGGCTTGCGGTCGACAGCAGGCGGCACGATGCGCGCTCGTGGCAGTCTCGGGATAGTGTTACGACGACTGAAGGAGCAGCATCGGGATTCGCCTTCACGACCGCATCGACCGACCCCGCCTGCGGTTGTGCCTCAATGGCGACTGTCATCGAGAGCAGTCCGGCGACAATCAATAAGCGGCGCCTCACTTTGATCGAATCTCTCACGCGCTTCTCCCCGGTTGGCGACCATGGATGCTGCAGTCGTTGCGTTCATGAGATCACGAGATTCGAGAAGATGGAACAGTCACCGGCGGAGGCCCTCTCGTTGCAATGGCAGCGAAGCATGAATCCGAATCAAGGGGAACGAGTGAAGGTTCGCGGGTGTGTCGGATGCATCCCCATTCCGATCGGCTGCCTCTCGGCAGTGATATTGATCGCCGTCTCCTTCTGGCTGATCTGAGAGGACAACGAGACACCTCGGTTCTCATTCTGCGTCCGTCTGTTTGGGTCTCATGTCGAGCCCGTCATCGCTGCTGCTATACTGCCGCCTCGGTCGTCCGGAAAATCATCCATCAATCGAGGGGGAATTGTGCGTATTGTGGGAACGCAGAGGCTGGTCGTGTGTTTTGTGTTGATCGCCTTCATCGGAACGGGGCTGTCGCTGTTTGGGGCGAGTATCGGTGATGGTCCAGTGATTGAGGAGCACCTGGACCAGCGTGAGCTCGAATCGGGAGCGTTGAATCTCCGCTCGATGATGGAGGCTGGCAAGGCGCTCTTCGTGGCCAAGTTCAATCGGTTCGATGGGCAGGGCCGGCCAGGAACGACGGGGGGTGGACTGGCGCGTCTGCCTGGCAGTGCACCTGCCTTCATTCGGACATCGGCACCCGAAGCCAACTCCTGCGCCGGATGCCACAACGATCCAGTGGCCGGCGGAGCTGGCGACATCGTGGCGAACGTGTTCGTTCTGGCGCAGACCCTCGATCCCATCACAGAGTCGGTGAGCCCGGAGTTTTCCGACGAGCGCAACACCCTCGGCATGCAGGGCAGTGGCGCGATCGAGATGCTCGCGAGAGAGATGACGACCGAGATGATCGCGATCCGTGAGAATGCGCTTGCGGAATCGAAACAGACCGGCACAGCCGTGACCGAGTGAACTGATGCCGAAGGGCGTGTCGTTCGGATCGATCACGGCATATCCTGACGGAACTGTCGACACGACCGCCGTGGAAGGTGTGAACACGGACCTGATCGTCCGACCATTTCACCAGAAGGGTGTGGTCGTTTCGATTCGAGAATTCAGCAATAACGCGTACAACCATCATCACGGTATGCAGGCGGTGGAGCGCTTCGGGGCGCAGCGCACCGCTACGGACGACTTCGATCAGGATGGGGTCTACGACGAGCTGACGGTGGGGGACATCACCGCCGCAACGATCTTTCAGGCGTCGATGAACGTACCGGGGCAGTTCATTCCGGATGACCGGCTGCGAGCCGAGGCGATCATCCGTGGCGAGAGTACCTTTGAGCGCATCTCGTGCGGCAGTTGTCACGTCCCCGAGATGGTGCTCGACACTCCAGTGTTCAGCGAACCGAATCCGTACAACCCTCCCGGAAACCTGCGACCCGAGGACGTGGACGCGTTGATCGCGTTCGACCTGACGAGCGAGGGTGAGTTGCCGCGACTCGAGAGGATGCCGGACGGAAAGGCGCGTGTGCGTGCGTATACGGACCTGAAGCGACACAATCTGTGTGACGATGAGCTGACTCACTTCTGCAACGAACAGGTGATGCAGGGCGGGGTCCCACTCGAGGAGTTTTTGACCCGAAAGCTGTGGGACGCAGGCAGCAGTGCCCCGTACGGACACCGAGGCGATCTGACGACGCTGACTGATGCCATCCTCTTTCACGGGGGAGATGCCCGTGACTCGAGAGATGCTTTCGTCGATCTCGACCCGAGCCAGCAGGACGACGTGATCGAATTTCTGAAGTCGCTGCAGATCCTCCCGATCGGTACGCCGACACTCGTCCTGGACGAGCGAGGTGCCAGGCAGCGTCCTGCGCGACATTGAGAGGCATAGATACCGTAGGACCTGGTCCCCGAGGTCGCAGTGATTTCGATCTTCACTCCCAGCCGTTTCCAGATGCTGGAGACGGCCAGGACGTTGCAGCGAAAGGACCAGAAGTTCTCCCTAGCGGTCGAAGGCATCCGAAAACCTATATTTGAGCTCTTTCACAGGTCATCCCGTTCCAGTGGCCCGCGCGAGGACGTGAAGACTACGATGGTGTGCCACGTCCTGAACCGCCCCTCTTGCGGTGCACAGTCCGGCCGACAGCACAGCGGCCGCGAGACGGGTTTGTCGTCGTCTGTACCGACACGATCTGTCGGACAGAGAAGACGACGAATGAGCCAAGGCTATGAAGGCGCTCAAACGGTGGCGGTTCGAGCCTGCATCTAATGGGAACATCCCCGTCGAATCTGAGATGATGCTGTCGTCGAGTTTCAGCCGGCGCTGAACAACGACGCATAACAAAGTGGCTCGAGCCGACCAGCGCACGCGCTACCACTGCTCAATCTTGAACCATTGCTGGGGCGTGCGCTGGCGGCTCAGCCACGACCGTTATGCGCCTGCTGCACGCTGGCCTCGAAGCTGGTATCTTTCCTCGAGTTGAAGGTTCGAGAAATCATGACGGAGGCCTTCGCGCGCCTGGAACCGCACGACTCTCCGCCGCCTCGGCGCTGGTTCGTGTACGGGCTAGAACCAGAGGAAGCCATCGTCAGTTCAGGCATTCCACCAAGCCGGGAACGGTTACAGTGGCAGGGAAAGAAAGTCTCGATGTTCCGCCAGGGACGCTGAACAGCATTTTGAAGCAGGCGGGGCTGAAGAAGAGGTGATCGAAATGGAATACGTGGTCATTGTCGAGCCGAGCGAAACAGGATTCGGCGCCTACGTACCGGATCTTCCCGGCTGCGTTGCGGTCGGTGAGACCCGCGAAGAAACTCTCCAGTTGATCCGCGAGGCGATCGAATTTCACCTCGAAGGCCTTCGCGAGGACGGAGATCCAATTCCGGAGCCTCAGTCTACCGTCGAGCGGATCGCGGTCTGAACTACGGCCGCATAACAAGTCGCTCGAGCCGGCCAGCGCACGCGCTGCCACTGCTCAATCTTGCACCATTGCTGAGGCGTGCGCTGGCGGCTCAGCTCTACCGTCAGGGGCTCCAGTTTCTCCGAGGTAGACTCGCCGCGTGAAATTTACGTGGGATCCGGGAAAGGCGGCGCTGAACCTCAGGGATCATTCAGTAACCTTCGCCGAGGCGTTGACTGTTTTCGGCGATTCTCTCGCCCGCATTCATCATGATCCCGATCATTCCGAGGGCGAGTCGCGAGAGATCATCGTCGGTCATTCGAGGCGGACGCCTCCTGCGGGTATGCTTCACGGAAAGAACCAACAGCATTCGGCTGTTTTCAACCAGAGAAGTGACTGCTCATGAGCGACGAAGATACGAGGAACGCTGAACGATCCGACGAGATACGCGATGAGTACGACTTTGACTACTCGAAGTCGAAACCGAACCGCTTCGCTGCGGAGTTCGAGAAGGGCTCCGTCGCAGTGGTCTTGGATCCCGACGTGGCGGAAGTCTTCGATTCGGCCGAGTCGGTAAACACGTTCCTCCGCTCAGTCATCTCGGCCCTTCCCGAAAAGAAATCCGCGACTAAGTAGCCGGCTCCTAACCCGCCCGTTCCACCGGCCGCGATCCCTGCGGTGGGGCTCCATTACGGTAGCGGCGAGCCGTGTTCTCGCTCATGTCCGCTCGCAGCGCCGCTCTCTCCAGCGTCGCTCCCTCACTCAACTCTTTCATCAGTGTCTCCACTTGCCGGCGTGACTTCATCGCCCTCCCTTCGGAGAGGGGACTCTACGCGATCACCCCGGCGTCGTTCTGTGGAGATCCGACCCCGCAGATCTAATTGTCGTTGACCCGCAGTTCTAGTTGTCGTTGGCCCGCAGGTCTAATTGTCGCTGAACACGGTGGAATCGTTCTCGGCTACTACCTCACGTTTCTCGCCGGAGTGCGCGGGCGCCTCATCCGTCACCGGAGATGAGAGGATCTTCGTGCGACCGGGCAGTGACTGGCGCATGATCTCTGGCAAGCTGCGGTATCCGCTCCCGCAGCTTCAGCCGCCGGCGCGTTTCAGAGCATGCCGCGCCAGCTCGATCAGAAGAGCCCGCTCCTCAGCTGTCGGTTCCTCTCCGGGAGCGAAGGTGTATTCGATCATCGCGGCACCGGCAGCCAGCCGCACCGATGCTCGTGGATTACCGCTCGAGCAGGCATACTCCAGCACCGCCGCTCCGGCCAGGCCTGGCAACCTCTCGCTCGTGCACGAACCCCCTGCAAGGCTGCTCATCGATTCAATGAGCCCCGCGGGATTATCCGTCTCGAGGATCTTGACCATGAGCACGCGCGTGTCGACGTTCGCCATACAACTCGTTTCGCCGAAGACATTCTCACTGTAGGAAGCACCGCCGAACAGCTCATCGAGAACCGTCTCGTCGAACCAGGGGCAACTCGTCGCGGCTTCGATCGCCTTCTCGTCATCAGCCAGAGCGAGTGCGGCGTGAATGAGAGGCTGCGCCGCGACCATCTGCTCCTCCGTGATCGCCTTCTGGAAATTGAGCGACGACATCACGACGACCCTGTCTCGATGTCCGACGAAGAAGACGGCACGCCCGCTGTCATCGACCTCCGGGCGCGGTCGGTAGCGGAAGGCGAGCTCACCGAGCTCCGGCGCTGCGGTCACCTCGTAATTCTCCTTCATGCCCTCACGCAGAGCGCTGACGTACTCCTCAGCTTCTTTCGGCGTCGCCTTCACGATCTGAGTCGCGGAGAAGAGGTGAGGCAAGCCGCTCCCGAGAAACTTGCATGAGCCGATCGAGCCGCCGACCATCGTCGACCATGGCGCCTGATCGGGGAACGCTTCGTTCAACCGTTCGACCGGCAGCCACCCACACTCTTCGGCGTCAGCACCCACGACGCCCAGGGTAGCCATGAGAACAATGAGCAGGGACAGACACGACACACGGACGGATCTCATCGAAACCTCCTGGTTTGGAGCACATATTGTGGATCGCCGATTATCGTCCGACCTTCCGGACGCCGTCAATTGAACGCTCACCTCCGGGCTCGGTGTACCGTCGCCTCCGCTGCGACGTCACATTCTCGAGATCGGCACGATGCCGTTAGAATCACTTCAGGGAAAACACGCGGCACATGGCCCGGATCGACAGCACCCACGCAGTCAACATCGCGGATTTGAGACGCCTTGCGAAGAAGCGTCTTCCTCGCGCAGTGTTTGATTACATCGATGGTGGCGCGGATGCAGAGTGGACGATGCGGGAGAACTCCCGCGTCTTCGATGACGTCATGTTCCGCCCGCGCTCAGCCGTCGCGACGGAGAGTTGCGACCTCGGTACGAGCGTGATCGGCACCGATATCGAGATTCCCATCATCCTTGCGCCCGTCGGCAGTTCGAGGATGTTCTATCCCCGAGGTGAGGAGGTCGCGGCACGAGTGGCAGGCGAGGCGGGCACGATCTACACTCTCTCGACGCTCTCCGGATGCGCTGTGCGAGACGTGAAGGCGGCGACTCGCGGACCTCTCTGGTATCAGCTCTACATCATTGGCGGTCGTGATGTCGCCTGCGCCGCGATCGAGCGCGCGAAAGCGTGCGGCTGCACGGCGCTCGTCGTCACGATCGATACTCCCGTCGCGGGGATGCGTGAGCGCGACATCCGCAACGGAGTGAGAGAGCTCGTGTCGGGAGCGCCGTTCACGATGCTCCCGCACGTTTCTCAGTTCCTCGCACGTCCGCGCTGGCTCGCCTCGTTTCTGGCGGACGGCGGTCTGATGAGCTTCCCCAACATCGAGCTCGAGGATGGTCCGATGCCGTATGCGGACGTCTCCGCCGCGCTCGAATCGGCGATGGTCTCATGGGATGACTTCGAGTGGATTCGAGAGGCCTGGCAGGGTCCGATCATCGCGAAGGGAGCTCACTCGGCTGACGACGCACGGCGCGCGATCGAGCACGGCGCCTCCGCCGTCGTCGTCTCCAATCATGGTGGTCGTCAACTCGATGGGGTTGCACCAACGCTGCGGATTCTGCCGGAGATCGTTGCCGCCGTGGATGGAAGGATCGAGGTGCTCGTCGACGGCGGAATCCGGCGCGGCAGCGATGTCGTGAAGGCGCTCTGCCTCGGTGCGCAAGCCGTCCTGATCGGGCGCGCATACGCCTACGGACTCGGTGCGGCGGGAGTGGCGGGCGTGACACGGGCGATCGATATCCTGCGCACCGACATCACGCGTACCATGAAGCTCCTCGGATGTGCCTCGGTCCGCGACCTCGACCGTTCTTTCATCACCGCCCCAACTGAATGGGACACCGGGCTCAGGGAGGGCTAGCCCTCCAGATCGACGATCGATCCCTCGGTGAAGAGATAGTCGCGCAGTTCCTCGTCGAGTTTGCCGTCGCGCCGGCGGAGCCACTCGAGAAGCATGGCAGCGTGCTCTTTTTCCTCGTCCCGGTTGTGGACGAGAATCGCCTTCAGCTCATCATCCGAGGAAGCGTCGATCCTCTGGTTATACCAGTCTACCGCCTCGAGCTCCTCGATGATCGACCGGATCGCGCGGTGCAGATCTCTGGTCTTCTCGGATAACTCCTGTGCCGGTTCGTGACGTTCATCAGCCATGGAAGGATCCTCCAGTGTTCAGTCTGAATGGTCCCTCCGGGAATTGATGAGCACCGTGATTGCCGTCACGGGTCAGCGTTCCGTGCGTCGTACTCGGCCCGGTTCAGCGCGTCGACGGCTCGCGCCATCGGAGGCGGTACACGGGAAGCGGCTTCAGCATCTCTTCGAGTGCGGTCTCGATCTCGCCGGCCGATGGAACGTCGATTGATCGAGGAGAGGACATGACCGATTCGATCTCGACGTTCGTGCTCCCGAGGGCGGCATCGATCCAGATGGTCAGCACGTCTGGCGTGGCCCAGGTCGATTCGAGTGTTCCGAACGCCTCCTTCAGCCCGGTTCTGCGAATGAGGTAGCGGCCGTCGCCCTGCTCGAAACCTTCCACCTGCGACGGCTCAATCGGGAGGATGATCTCGACGTCTGATGGAAAGGGATCATGGACGAGATAGCTGATCTCGTTGAGGGAGTGCGCCTCCTCCGGGGGGAGCTCCAGCACCGACCAGGCCTCTTCCATCGCGGCTCTGAGATCGTCGACGAGAGCCATCTCCGTTTCCGAGAGATCCGCCGCGGCCTCGAGCTCATCGTCCGATACGAACTCCTGAAAGACGTGAGTGAAAAGAGCTCCCTCTCGATCCGGACGCTCTTTCATGTAGGCGTACACCGACTCGAGAGCCCGGAAGTACGACGCCAGAGCGGATGTCCAGAGGTCTGTCCGTGATGCCAGGAGACTCTTCTGCTCGGGGGTTGCGCGAGTGCTTTCGCCGGGATAGATCGAAAGTTCTCTCCAATCGTCGGTGCCGGTCACAAATACTGACACGCCGCTGTCGGCAAAGAAGAGACTCAACTGCCGCGCATCGATCAACGCCGTGCGCTCGACCGCTCGCAGCACTCCGTTCGACTTTTCCCAGTGATACGCCTCCGACAGGGGTTGGAGCCCTTCGAAACGGCGTGTCCATGGATCCGAGCCCTCCAGCAGAGTGGACCGGTAGTGATCGACTCTGCGCCACGCTGCGATGTTTTCCTCCGGCGAGATCGGAAGCAGCTCGATTCTCGCCGTGATCGTCGCGTGATTCTCGGGATGGAGCTCGATCACGACGACCTCCTCTACCGGATCTTCGAAACACGCCAGGCACGTGAGCAGCAGGCAGGCGACCAGCGCGATCGGAGCGAGTTGGGGGTGACGTCGGGACATCGTTTGATTATCGGACAATCTCTGGCCGGTTGCGAGAAGGGAAGGGAGCTCAAAGTTTAAAGTTCAAAGTGAAGAGTGAAAGAGAGGGGATTGTTGCCGCTGGAGTGGGAAGACGTACTGTCATTCCGAAGGAGCGGCTTCATCGCGACTGAGGAATCTTGGAGGGGAAGCGTCCTGCCACTCCCCACCCAGATTCCTCGCTTCGCTTCGGAGTGACAATTCTGTTTCAGCGAAAGGGGGAATGCTTCCTGGAAATCGTCGCCGAGCGGCCATCGTGCTGCCACTTTTTTCTTTAAACTTTAAACTTTGAACTTTGAAGGGCCCTTCCTTGAACCCTTGAACTCTTCCAGAGGTGACCAATGAGTATTCGCATCGTTCGACTCGGCTCGGCTCGAGAGCCGGATGAGGGGCTCCGCATCGGTGCCGTGCGGCGTCCGCCGCGTGGTGTGCCGAAGGACCGTTTCGCGACCGACGACTGGTATGACGTGTGGTTGCCGCAGCTCGCGCCGAGTGCGGATCTTGTAAAGCAGGGACAATCTGCGACGACGCCGGCCGAGTGGCAGAGCTTCGAGCGCAGGTATCAGAAGGAGCTGAATGCCTCGGACAATACGAGGTTGCTGGTGCTGATGGCCGCGCTGTCGCAACAGACCAGTTTCTCTCTCGGATGCTACTGCGAGGACGAAAGCCGTTGCCACCGGTCGGTTCTGAGACGGGTATTGAGTGAACAGGGAGCCGAGGTACGGTGAAGGATATGGACACGGAACGTGGTGTAACGACAGCGATCGCCAGGAGCGGCTCACGCCTCCGCGCGGTCGTTTTCCTGCTCTTCGCGACGCTCTCATGGAGCTGCGCCCAGAGTACTGCTCTGTACGCGGAAATATCGGGGGAACGCGATTCGATGCTGCCGAGCCGGATCGATCCCGGCGAGCACTATCTCTTCTATCTGCACGGGCGCATCATCGAGGATCTGGGGATCCATGCAGTCAGCGACGAGTACGGCCCATATCAGTACGAGGAGATTCTCGATCGTTTCAGAGACGCGGGTTTCGTCGTCATCAGTGAACCGCGGCCTCCGAGGACCGAGGTCGTCGACTATGCCAGGCGGACGGTCGGCCAGATCGAGTCGCTGATCGAATCGGGCGTTCCTCCACAGAACATCACGGTGGTCGGTGCCTCAAAAGGCGCGTACATCGCGACGCTTACCTCTCATCTCGCTCGCAACCGCGATCTCAACTTCGTGTTGCTCGCGACATGTCATCCCGACAGCGTGGAGCATATGAAAGCGAATCAGATCGACCTGTGGGGAAACGTTCTCGCCATCCGGGATCGTAGTGACTGGGAGCTCGCCGGCTCGTGCGAGGACGCATTCGCCTTCTCTGAAGGGATTGGGCGGCACGAGGAACTGGTACTGGATATAGGGACTGGTCACGGAATCCTTTACAAGCCACTCGACGAGTGGGTGATCCCGACGATCGAGTGGGCGAGGGAGGACGCGAATGAGTGAGTCTGTAGAGTTCCGTCCGGCGGTGAGATCCGACCTCCTGGCGATCGTGGCATCCCACCATGGGATGAAACTCCGTCTGGACTGAACTGTCGTCACTGCTGTCACGCCACTCGTCACGTTCTGGTGTCACTCGTCACGACTTTCTGGACCCTGGGTCCGGAGTTCGGTCAGACTTGCCCCACGCATGAGATCAATGCTGCAGGGAAGGGTCTTCTCCGTCGCCGTTCTTTCGTTGATCGGACTCGCGGGGTTCGATCTCATCTTCCCAGGTTGCTGCACAGCCGATCGTGGTCAGCGTTCCCGAGGGTGCCGCCGTGATCCGGACGGGGATCGCATATGCGGAGACTGCTGCCGGCGTGTCACGCGAGCTCGACCTTATCTTCCGAGCGGAAGCCGTGATGAGCAGATGCCCGTGGTGGTGTTCGTGAATCGTGGCTACCCCGATCTGAGAACATGGGAGTGGTACCAGTCGTGGGCAACCCTTCTCGCGGGCGCCGGTATGGCGGCGGTCGTTTACGACGCAGACGAAGGAGATGGCGACCGGCAGCTTGGTCAGTTGATCGACACGCTGCGGGAACGATCCGCGGAACTTCGGCTCGATCCGTCGAGAATTGCCCTCTGGGCGTCGTCGGGTCATGTCCCGGTTGCCTGGCCATATGCAATGAGCGGCGAGGGTCAAGAGCTTCGTGCGCTCGTCATCTACTATGGCCGGCCGATGTCGACCGCACCTCCGCGGGAAGACCTGCCTCTGTTCGTCGTGAGAACCGGAATCGACTCGCCCCAATTGAACGCCGAGCTCGATCGGACGATCACATCGGCGATCGAGAAGAATGTCGATCTGCAGTTCGTCACCTATCCGTCAGGACGGCACGGCTTCGACGGATACGATGATACCGAGCGCTCGCGCAGGATCATCGGCGAAACCATCGAGTTCCTGAAACGGCATCTGGAGGTGCCATGAAGAGATTTCTGATCTCCTGTCGCATGGTTCTGCTCTTTGGAAGCACATGTCTTCGCCCAGGGTCCGGGGACGGTTCTGGCTCCGCCCGAGAAGGGCGTCGACGTCAGTCGAGGGAATCGTCTTCCAGACGATCGGAGAGCAGAGCTACGAGCTCGATCTCTACAAGCCCGAAGGCATTGCGCGTCCTCCTGTCGTCGTCTTCGTCAATGTTGGGAGTCTCGACGCGAAGCGATGGGGACAGTACACGTCCTGGGGGCGCTTGGCTGCAGGTGCCGGCATCGCTGGCGTGACCTACGATGCGCTCGAGGGGACGAATCTCGAGAACCTGGCGGGATTGATCGACTACGTTCGTGCTCATGCGGCCGAGCTCGGTGTCGATGGTACACGCATCGCGATCTGGGCCTGTTCGGCGAACGTGAAGGTGGGGCTGCCGTTCGCGCTCGATGCGGAGAATGATCTTGCCGCCGCCGTTTTCTATTACGGCATCATGAGCTCCGATGATCCGGTACGCAGGGGATTGCCGATGTATGTCGCGCGGGCAGGCCTCGACGCTCCGGGAATCAACCGGCTGATCGACGACTTCGTGGAGCGGGCGATCCGCTCGGATGCCGAGCTGGAGCTCGTCAACTACCCAACGGGACAGCATGCATTCGACGTGCGGGACGACACGGAGCGATCACGGCAGATCATCCGCGATACGCTCGCGTTCCTCGCGTTTCATCTCGACGAGTCGACCCCGCGCGACATGCCACCGATGACGGCGAGCCGGCTCTACTACCTCATGCTCGAGGACGAGGCGGCGGCTCTGGCCGAGCTGAATCGTCTTCACGAGACCGATCCCGACAATCAGATCTTCAGCGACATGGCGATGGATCAGTTCACCGGTCTCCTGATCTCCGACGACAAGTCGGCCGCTGCCGCACAGATCGCGCAGTTGCACGCGAAGGCTCATCCCGACTCTCCGCGAGCGGAGTTCAATCTCGCCAGGATGGCGCATGCCGCCGGTGACCTCGAGCAGGCGGAGCGTCGGGCGCACCGGACACTCGAGCTCATTGAGCGGGAAGGCGTTCACTTCATGGTGAAACGAAACCTCGATGCGGCGGCAAACGAGATGCTGAACGAGATTCGAGATCGTGACTGAGTGACGAGTGTGTGACGAAGAACGAGCTGGTGCTGTTTTTTTAGCATAGCTCCTGTAGCATCTGTAAAAAAGGAGCTTCTACCGATGAGCATGAAATCCACAGGCGTCCTTGAGAACCTGGTTCACGATCGGGCTCGTCATTCAGCAAAACTGCTCATGAGAGGCCGCGATCTGTTGATGTTCGCGACGGCTGTGCTCATCACGATCGCTGTCTACGCGCAAGACACGACCGAGCAGAAGACTGTAATCCGCAACGTTCACCTTGTGACTCTGGTGAGCGACGATGTCGTTTCGGGTCGGGAGATTGTCGTCGAGAACGGAACGATCGTGGCCGTTCGACCAGAAACCTCAGTGTCGGATGCGACCGTCATCGACGGCGACGGGGGATATCTCATTCCCGGCCTCTTCGACATGCATGTGCATTTCCGCGACGATCCGGCGGTCAACCGGCAGTTCCTGGATCTCTACCTCGCCCACGGTGTGACGGGTGTTCGCAGCATGCATGGTAATGAAGCCATCCTGGCATTGCGGGACGCGGTCGCGACTGGCGCCCTGCAGGGGCCGGAGATCTGGACGACGGGACCGACGACGGCGACAGCGCGGGTAGACTCGCCACAGGAAGCGCGGGACTTCGTCAAAGCGCAGGCCGCGGCTGGTTACGACGCGATCAAGATGTACGGAAACGGCTCGGGATCGATGAGCGAGGAGACGTATGTGGCGCTCATCGAGGCTGCGATGAAAGTGAATCTGCCGGTCGTCGGTCATGCACCGCGCAGCCTTTCGTTCGAAACGGTTCTTCGCAATGGTCAGCGTTCGGTCGATCACATGGAGGAGATCGTCTATACGTGGGCGCCCGTGGCGGAGTTGTTTCGACCATGGCTCGATCTGCAGTTCGGCAGAGTGAAGCTGGAGGACCAGCCTGATCTCGCTGAGCCTCCTGCCATAGAAGGACTCGATGAGGACATGAAGGAATTGGCCCGCCGTATGGCTGAGGCCGGGATTGCCGTGACTCCAACCCTGATTGCATTTCGGACGATACGCGATCAGGCCGATGAGCAAATCGACAATCTCGTGGAAATGCCCGCGCTGGCATTCATCGATCCTTTCCTCAAGGTTGAATGGATGCCGCCATTCAATCGCTACCGGAATGGAGGATGGTCCGGCATTCTCGTCCCGATTCACCGTTTCCTTTCCACGAGCGTGGAGGTCCAGCAACGGCTCGTCGGGGCCTTCGCCGAGGCGGGCGTCGAGATTCTCGCCGGCACGGACGCTCCGCTGCCATTCGTGGTTCCCGGCGCGTCTCTGCACGATGAGATGGAGCTTCTCGTTGCGTCGGGGCTGAGCCCGGTCGAGGCGATTCGAGCCGCGACGACGACTCCGGCACGAGCCCTGGGCGTGACAGAGAGAACCGGATCGATCACCGTTGGAAAGGAAGCCGACCTCGTGTTGCTGCGATCGAATCCGCTCGAGTCGATCGCAGCCGTACGAAACGTGGCCGGAGTGATGGAGAACGGCCGATGGCACTCCCGGGAGGATCTGGATGCGCGGCTCGACGCGATCCGTTCCGCCCTTGAGGAGCGCGAGCCAGTGATCGCTTCGTTTCTCGAAGGAGTCAGTCAGGGGGACGTGAAGGTTGGCGTGGCCTCCTATCTTTCGTCCGAGTCACGGACCGAGGCGAGCGACCGCACCATTCAGCGTCTGCTCAACGGACACGGGTATCGGGCGCTCTTCCGTGGAGATCTCGAGGAGGCACTCGAGATCTTCAGCGCGAACGCAGCAGCCTTTCCGGAGCAGTTCAACACATGGGACAGTCTCGCCGAAGCTCATATGAAACTTGGCCATGACGAACGAGCGATTCGCTACTACCGGAAGTCTCTGGAGCTCAATCCCGACAATTCGAACGCTACGAAGATGATCGAGCAGATCGCGTCGAAGCAGGAAAAAGAGGATTGACGGAACGTCTCGCCGGACTGGTCGCCGGACGGGCGTCCATCGTCGTCGCGACGAATCGCGACGGCGACTTCGACATCCACGTCGTTGCCGTCGAAGAAGGGAGAGAGAGTGATGACTGGAAGCCGCGTAGCCGCACTGATCCTGATTCTGAGTAGCTTGTCGCTCCATGCGGCAGGTCAATGCGAAGGACCCGAATACGAGGGCTTCGATTTCTGGGTGGGAGACTGGA
Source organism: uncultured Acidobacteriota bacterium (assembly GCA_963829355.1). Taxonomy (GTDB): domain Bacteria; phylum Acidobacteriota; class Thermoanaerobaculia; order Gp7-AA8; family JAHWKK01; genus CAWHHZ01. The sequence goes on along the minus strand of CAWHHZ010000008.1, from coordinate 91,114 downwards.
CAATCTCACAGAAGTTCCGTGCTGGTGAGGATGAGTGGATCGCGCTGCCGGCGAAGACGTCGGTGTCGAAAATACTCGACGGATGTGCCCTTCTCGAGCGGTGGGAGGGGCAGGTGCAATACCCCTGGCAGCAGATGGACGAGCCTCGGAAGATGGAGGGGTTGAGCCTTCGCTACTTTCTCCCATCCGAGGGCGTGTGGCGGATCCAGTGGATGGATTCGATGAACCCGTTCCTCGCGGATGGTCACTTCGGTTCGATCGAGAATGGGAAGGGAGAATTCGTCCCACGTCCGAAACCCGAGGGAGGTCGATGGTCGAAGATCGTTTTCGAGCGCAAGAGCGAAGATCACGTTTACTGGCACCTCGACTTCACCTCTGACGATGGCGAGACCTGGCGCACGATCTGGATCATGGACATGAAACGTTGAGAGACCGTGGAGGAATGATGAAAGCGGCGGTCGTTCTCTACATGGCATTGCTCGTCTTCGCGTTTCCCGCGATGGCAGAAGTGGTCATCGACGGGACAGCGACTCCCGGTGAGTGGTCTGAGGCCGATGTCGTCAAATTGGAGAATGGTGGCGAGGCGATGCTGCTCCCCTCGGATGATTCACTGCAGATCGCGGTTCGCGGCCCGGAGGATGGATGGGCGCATGTTTATCTGTCGGCCGGCGATCGCATTCTGATCCTCCATGCCTCGGCGGCGCTCGGCACGGCCGAGTACAGACGGAACGGTGATCACTGGACGGCCATTCGCGAATTCGAGTGGGGAGTGCGCGATCGCACGATGAGCGACTCGGCACGTGCAGAGCGGCGCGAGCATCTGGAGAGGGAAGGCTGGGTCGCCTCGACGAACGGCATGGGCGAGGGAGGATTGATCGAGTTTAGGGTCGATCGAAACCGTCTGAGTAAAGACTCCCGCCTTGCGATCGTTTACGCGGCATCGGCGGACGCTCCACATTACTGGCCATCAACCCTCGGGGACGCCACGCTCGAAGAGCAGCTCATCTTCGGAACGACGCCAGCACAGCTCGTGTTCGATCCCGCGCAGTGGGGTGATCTGCCGAGACGGCCTGGCGTACGATGACAATGGCGATACTCGTCGTCGGCTCGTCTCTTTCTCAGTTTGCGGATGGATCTACAGGTTGATGGTCGTGCTGCGCAGGTCCCGGCTGCCACCGCGCCAACGCTCGTCGTCACATATCGATTGAGCCGCCGGTTTTCGCCGCTACACTCACTATGTGCTCGAAATACCAGGAGTCATTCGCAAAGGCAGGACACCGGGCATTCGCCTGAAGCTCGAGGAGAAGCTCTTCCGGGAAGGTGAAGGCTGGTTTCGAGTCGGACCTCTGGAGGTCGAGCTCTCGGGTGGGCAGAGGATCGAGCTCGCCTGTCCGCACGCCCCTTCGCTTCGGGCGGTGCTGAGGATTCTGAGTCTTCAGGATCTGGAGTGGATGGGGTCACTTTCGATTGGCGTCCGCGATATTCGGGGCATCGACGCGTTCCGTGGGGGAGAGAATCGGCCGTGGATTTTCTCCTCCCGTATCTTTCGTGATTCCGACACGCCGCGGATCCTCCTGAGCCGGGCGGCGATGCGCAACGGCTGGGGCGATGACAGGTTTGATTCAATCGTGGCTGAGGTGGCGGAGCAGTTCGATCTGGACATTGCTCTCGATACCGTCGTGAAACGGCTCAACCGTGTGGAGCGCCAGGCCTTGAGCGCCGCGCTCCTCAATCTCGCCGATCCAGCATGGATCGTCGTTGACGGTCGCGATTCGCTGCGGCCGACATTGCGTCCGATCATCGAATCGCTCTTCAACAGGTCCGACCGGCGAAGCGCCGTCATTGTTCTCAGCTCCGCCGAAGATGAGAGCTGGAGCGATCTCTCCAGCGCACGGATTCACGTGCCTGTCGAAGCGATCGATGAGCGGATTGAGAGGGAACGCCGTCCGCAGAGCTTGCGCAGTTCCGGGCAACGTCGTCACCCCTCACTCGCCACCGCGCCAATGGGCTGACTCGCCTTCGCTTCGGTCACGACAGGGTGCTGCTCGTCCCGCCCTGGTCCCATTCGTCCAAAACAGGAGGTTTGGCTACGGGCGTATCACCGAGAATGTTCCGATGGCCCCGGAGTGCGACGGCAACCGCTATATTGATAGTCGGCATGACGATCTCGATTGAGGCTGTACGGCGGCGGTTGCTGTTCCGCCTCTGGCTTCTCGTGAGCGTGGTGGTGACCTGTATCTCAGCGTACGGCTGGTACCACTCACCACTGCGTCCTGTCGTGCGACCCGTGGTTCACGTGTTCGCTCTCCTGCCACCGTTTCGGTGGGTTGTTCTCGCGCCGGCCCTGCTGATCGTCGTGTTTGTACTGTTCGAGCAGTCTAGAAGCTGGCTCGTTCTCTCTGCCAAAGTCGTCGGGGTGGGATTGCTCGTTCTCGGGGGCAAGATCGTAGTCGATATTGCGAGCAGGGCGTTGATCGCGCCCTTCCTGGATCCCGTGGTTGCCGCGCGACTGATGGGAGAAGGTGTATGGATCGTGGGGCGCTATACCTCTCATCTTCTCGCGGACGTTCAGGCCTGGACGCTCGTGGTGTTTGCCGTCTATGGAGGATCGCTATACCTCGACCGGGCCGAGAAAGAGATGGTTGCCGAGGCGACTCGCGAGAAGCTGCGTGATGCGAGAGTGCAGGATGAGCTGGCGAGAGTGCAGCCACGAGTGATCGTGAAGATGCTTCGGCGGCTGACCACGCGTATCGCGAGCGATCCGAAGAGAGCGGTCAGCGAGCTCATGGAGCTCGGCGACTATCTCAGGGTCCTCATCGGGCACCTGCGGCGTGAAGGTGTGAGTCTCGAGGAGGAGCTCGAAGCGTGGAAGGCACTCAGCTCTTCTGGGGAGCCGGGGGTCGAAGTCAATGTCCAGGTGGATCGCAAATGGACCATACGGGCTGGTGCTCTCCTCGCGGTGCTCGAGAGAGTGAGATCCGAAAGGGCCGATCACGATCCGTGTGTGGTTTCGATTCGGCAGTCGGACCAGGAGAGTCTGATCATCTCGATCGAAAGCATCTCCAGTCCGTCCGCCGGAGTGCTCGAGACGTACACCATCAGCCGCTGGGGGGAGCCAGAGACCCCCACCGACGAGGTGCAGCCTGCTTCTCAACCCAGCTCACTCACGCCTCGCGTGGTGGCGTTCTGGTTTGCCGGAGCCGCCACGATGATCGGACTGACGGCGATGCTGCAGGTGGTCATTGCTCCGATTGATGTCCTGGTGGGAGGACGGAAGATCCTTGCTCTGAATGCTCTGGCGGACTGGGGCGGATGGGGCGTGGTCGGAGGAGCCGTCGTCTATCTTTATCTGAGGTCGGGCAGAAGAGGCAGGCTCAGTCACGTGGTTTTTTTGCTCGCACTTCTCGTCGCTCCGGTTTTGCTCGAAACTCTCATCCTCCTCGCCAACTCCGATGGCAGTTTTGTCTCCACTCTGGGTAGCCAGGTGTTTCAATGGATCTTCGCGGTTCGCGCCGGCTTCGTGTTCATCGGCGTCATTGTGTTGGGTTCCTTCGAGGAAGTGGCCAGAGCTCTCGATGAGGAAAGGGTCGCGGCATCACTCCGGCGTGAGTACCGGCTTCTCCGGTTGCGAGTGATTCGATCGCAGCTCCAGCCACATTTTCTGTTGAACACGCTCCACGCCGTGAACGCATTGATCCGTACTGATCCACAGCAAGCCGAGACGCTCGCTCTTCAGATCGCGGATCTGATGGAGGAGACGGCGGAGTACGTGAAGGAAGGATTCGTGACGTTGTCCGATGAGATCAGGACCGCGAGGAGGTATCTGGCGGTACTCGCCGTACGCTATGGGGACCGGGTCGACTACGAGATCGATGTGCCGACGGAGATCGAAAATGTCCGCGTGCCGGCGTTGATCACTCAACCTCTTCTCGAGAATGCGCTGATCCACGGTATCGAGTCGTCATCCAGCAGGTCCCTGATCGTATTGCGCGCCTGCGATGTGGGCGGCGCAATATCGTTGACGGTCACGAATCCGTGTCATCGTGAAGGTCGTTCCGGCGGCGGCCTGGGACTGGAGAACACGGCTCGAACCCTGGCATTCTGTTACGGCGACGATTTCAGATTCGAAATTGGTGTCGACCATGGTCTCTATCGCGTCGACATCGTCATTCCGAGGAATGGAGAGAAAGAATGCGCGTAGTGATCGTCGACGACGAGCCTCTCGCAAGAAATCATCTGGAGCTGATGGTGAGAGATCACGTTGATCTTGATCTGGTGGGGACCGTGAGCGATGGAAAAGGCGCCATCGAGCTGCTCCGCACAGGCGAGGTCGATCTGATGTTCCTCGATATCAGGATGCCGGGAGTCGATGGGCTGGAGGTTGCGAAGATCGCTCTGGAGCAGGGCACGATGGTCGTCTTCACGACGGCATTCGAGGCTCACGCCATCAAGGCCTTCGACCTGGGAGCGGTGGACTACCTGCTCAAGCCGTTCGATGAGGACCGCTTCGAGAGAGCCGTATCCCGGGCGAGAGGAAAACGAGAGGACCTCGGTACGACGACGATCGATGCGCTTCGAGAGATCATCGATCGGGAGAAACCGGCACCGGATCGCCCCGCCAGGTTCATGGTCAAGGATGATGAGCGTGAGCGCATGGTTTTCGTCGCGCCAGAAGAGATCGAATGGATCGAGGCGTGCGGCAACTACGTCAAGCTTCATACGAGCAAGGGACGCTTCTATCTGAGAGTCACGATGAAGTCTCTCGAAGAGGATCTCCTGCCGCCGAACCAGTTCCTGCGTATCCGGCGTTCGGCACTCGTCAGGCTGGACGCCGTCCGGGAACTGCACCGGGCCTCCCATGGCGACTTCCTCATCATCCTTCAAAGCGGTGAAGAGCTGGTGTTGAGCCGTCACTACCGCGATCGCCTGGCCGAGCTCACGGGACGCTGAGCTCGGGAGTGGGCCGGACGTCCCGTCCGATCGGTCCCGGCGGCCCGCCGGTACCGCTTGAGTCGGAGCATGCACTCCCGACCGGGCTCGATGACATGCGCGGGTGCACATCGTACGGCTGACCGTTCCCGAAATTCGTAAGCTTGGACCCGCCCTTCATCGCAAGTGCCTGAGTCGCGTTCGACAATCCCTCGCCAGTCCTACTCGGCTTGTCACGAAGAGAGGTTCGACGCTCACACGTCCCGCTCATCACATAGCGACGAAATCTGGGCAAAGCAGGAGATCCAGTTGCTCCATCGTTCTCTCGAAAATCAACTCCCTCGGGAGAAAGGATGGAAATTGTATGAGTAGTCTGAAACGAATTGGAGTGGTGATCGTGGCGCTTCTCGCCGCCAGCGGATCATTGTTGGCGCAGGGAACCACAAGCGCCCTCAGCGGACGCGTGGAGCATGGAGGTCAGGAGTTGCCGGGCGTGACGGTGACGGTCAGCTCCCCCAGTTTGCAGGGGGTGCGGGTGACCAGTACCGACATCAACGGCAACTACAACATTCAGGCAATTCCACCGGGCGACTACACGGTCAGCTTCGAGATGGACGGGATGGCCCCGATCGTCAGAACGGTCCGAGTTGCTCTTGCGAAAACCGAACGCGTCAACGCGGACATGCAGTTGTCGGCGGTGACGTCGTCGATTACGGTCACGGCCGCAGCACCCGCCGTAATCGAGACCACCGAAATACAGTCGAACTACACCGAAGATGTGGTCGAGCAACTGCCGATCGGACGAACCGTGCAGCAGATCACCTCGTTCGCGCCAGGCGTGAACGCGACTGGCCCCGGCAGCACGGCGGACGCGCCGGTGATCACGATTTCGGGTGCCGCCGCATACGACTCGCTGTTTCTCATCAACGGTGCCGTGACCAACGAGAACATTCGTGGTCAGACGGACAACCTGTTCATCGAGGATGCGATCGAGGAGACCTCGGTCATGACCGGAGCGATCTCGGCAGAGTATGGTCGATTCACTGGCGGAGTCGTCTCGGCGATCACCAAGTCGGGCGGGAACGAATTTTCCGGAAGCTTCCGCGACAGCTTCTCGAACCCGTCATGGGACGAGACGACACCATACGGCGAGCCGCAGGATGCGAGCGTACTCAACCAGGTTTACGAGGCGACCCTGGGTGGGTTTGTCCTGAGGGACAGGCTTTGGTTCTTCACGGCGGGCCGCATGTTCGAGGAGGACCGGCCGGGATTCTTCACGAACTCCGCGATCGCCCGTCCCACGACGATCCAAACCGACGAGCGATTCGAAGGAAAGCTCACGGCTCAGATCGGTCAGGGTCACAGCCTCGTAGGTTCATATCTCGACTATACGGTCGAGCAGACTCCGCACTGCGCCCTCGGTTGCTGGAATCTGGAGACGATGGATCTGAACGGCCGGACTCTTCCTCGCGAGATGATCACGGCCAACTACAGTGGGATTCTGTCGAGCAACTTCCTTCTGGAAGCGGGCTACTCGACCCGTGACCTGGTGTTTGCCGGAAGTGGCGGAGACTACGTCACGACCGATCATGACGACCCCCGCGACGTCGCACTTGGAAGCTGGGCGTATGACATCACCTTCGGTGGCGCCTGGGGTGCGCCGATCTTCTGCGGCGTCTGTAGTGATGAGAGCCGCGAGAACGAGTACTACAACATCAAGGGAACCTACTATCTGGCGACCGCTGGAGCTGGCTCGCACAACATCGTGGCTGGTTACGAGAACTTTGCGGAGTCGCGATTTGCAAACAACTACCAGTCGGGGTCGAATCTCGACATCTACGTCTACAACGGGGTCGCTCCGACGAGGACGGCCGGTGGCGAGCTTCGTCCCGTGATCTCCGAGGGGGACTGGATCCTATGGACGCCGATCCTGACGCTTTCCCAGGGTTCCGACTTCGTTACCGACTCGGTCTACATCAACGACAAGTGGGACTTCAATTCGCAATGGAGCTTCAACCTCGGCGTGCGCTATGACAAGAACGACGGAGCCGACAGCGCAGGCAATCCGATCTCGAAGGACTCGAACTTCAGCCCGCGTCTAGGTGTCATCTACGATATCGGCGGCGATGGACGAATGAGGGTCAACGCGAGCTACAGTCGCTACGTCTCGAGGATCCAGGAAGGAATCGGCGGCGGCAACGGCGGGGGCAATCCCGCATACTTCATCTACGAGTATCGTGGCCCCGATATCGGTGGTTCAAACAGCGGTCTCGGTCCCTTCGACGTCATCGAGCAGGCGTACACCTGGTTCTTCAACGAGTGTGATGCCGACGGGAACTGCGGACGCGACAATCTCGACCTGCTGATCGCCGCGGGCGTACCGGGCGTCAATCAGCGCTTCCCCGGCGATCTCAAGTCTCCCTACACCGATGAGTACACCATTGGATTCGGTACGCAGGTCGGTACGAAGGGCTTCTTCCGCGCCGACTACATCGACCGGGATTGGAGCGAATTCTACGGAGTATCCACGACGGTTGGCGATCAGATTGTCGATCCTCTCCTCGGGACCTTCGACGTTCTGACAACTGGCAACACGGACGATCTCCAGAGGACCTATCAGGCGATTCAGCTCCAGGCGAGCTATCGCTTTATGCCTCGATTCAGTGTTGGCGGGAACTACACCTGGTCCGAGCTCGAGGGTAATTCCGACGGAGAGAATCGCGGAAGCGGTCCGGTGTCGGACAACATCAACTCCTATCCCGAGTACAAGGCGTTCGCGCAGCACAGCCCCGTCGGCCTGCTCCTCGCGGATCAGACCCACAAGGCGCGTCTGTACGTTTCGTACGATCAGCCACTGGGTGGCCTTGGAAATCTCAACATCACTCTGCTCGAGCGATTCGAGTCGGGACAGCCCTATTCGGCTTTAGGAAATGTCGGAGTCAGCAGCTACATCGACAATCCGGGTTACGAGACACCGCCGAGCTCGTCGACGTACTACTTCAGCGATCGCGGTGAGTATCGATGGGATAATCTGACCGCGACCGATCTCGCGCTCAACTGGGTCTTCGACATCGCCAGTTTCGGTGTGTTCGTTCAGGCCGACGTGATCAACCTGTTCGACGAGTCTGCACAGATTAATGGAAGCACCGCGATCATCGTGGGGAATGGTTCGAACGGTTACGAGACGTTCGACCCGTTCACCGAAACACCGATCGAGGGAGTGCACTGGGACAAGAGAGCGAGCTTCGGCAACGCGACGAGCTCGCTGAGCTACCAGCAGCCGCGTACGTATCAGTTCTCCGCCGGCTTCCGCTTCTGAGGATGGTGGCCAGTAGGTCGTAACCGGTGCCCCGGCGAGAGATCGCCGGGGCGCCGCATTCTCAGGAGTGACTCGGGTACGGTGCTTCGACTTCCCTTCAGCAACAGGCGGCGGTCAGCCGAGTCTCTGCACGTAGACCCAGGAGACGAAGATCAGAGTAGCGATTGCCGCGAATGGGAAGATGAACGCGAGAAGCAGGATGCCGAGGCCGCGCCAGGAAGAGACGCGATGCGCTTCGGAGAGTGTGCGGCTCGCGACGATCAGGTACCAGACGAGCACGGTGAAGTCGAGCAGAACGAGCAGAAGGAACCATGTGAGATCGAGCGTCCCGAGCGATCCCTTGCTCCATTCGATGCGACCTCCCTCGATCAGTAGTCGTGGTGGTCCGGACTCCGCCCGGGTCACGAGGGCGATGAGAGCGACCGGTACTCGGTAGATGAGAGCCCAGATGAATGGAGCGAGTCCCCACGCGACGGCGGCCCTGACTTCTCTGAAGGCTCCGGTCCCCCCGAGCCAGCGGCCCACGATCGTCGCAGACCATGCCAGCACGTAGTACGCCACGAGCATGAAGACAACGGCGAAGACGAGAGCGACGGTCACGTTGAGGGCGAGCAGCAGAGGCTGCAACGCCGAGAGATCCTCCGCATCCTGAAGGTCAAGATCCTTCAATAATGCCGAGACGATCGCGAGAAAGAAGATCGATCTCACGAAACGGTTCGGATCGCTGTCGATGATCCTTCTGATCGTGAGCCGTGGGCGGATCATCACGGCTGCCAGGTCCTTCAACAGCAGCCGAAGGCGGCGCGGAGCATCTGAGCTCTCGGTGGCGCTGGAGGGTGAGTCGGTCACTACCCAAGTTTACGTCGTGACCATGGAGATGTTTAGCCCCAATGGCTCGGACTTGAGCCTCGTTGGCAAGTAAGTGTGCTGCGGAGCCGGAGAGCAGCCTCCTTCAGAGGACGGCCTCGATGAAACTGCGGGTTTACAGAAACTTAACTGAACCTGTCTTTTCAACAGAAACCTCCTGGGTCGCTCTTCGTTGGTAGGGGGGAAGTCAATTTGTTTTACCCGACGATCAACCCGAAACCAAGGAGAAGACCATCATGAAATACAGCAAAGCAGTCATCGTCGCCCTTTTCGCAGTCACCCTTCTCGCAGCCTGCGCAACCGCCGCTGGTCCCGAGCGTGACGCATGGGTCGAGGATCAGATCGAAGCACGGATCGCGAACGACGTCAGCCTGCAGGGCACGAACATCGGCGTTGAGGTCGAGAACGGTGAAGTTCTTCTGACGGGAAACGTCTTCGAGAAGGCTCAGAAGACGAAGGCGATCTCGCTGGCTGGCAGCGTCCAGTTCGTCACCAGCGTCACGGACCGTCTCGAGCTCACGATGTAATCACTTGCCGGCGGTCGTCGTAGTCGTTACGATGAGCCGCCGGCCGGATCTGACGGATCTTCTTTCGAGGTCCGGCCTGGTTGTTGCGGAGCCATTTCCCTATGCCAGTCCGGACCTCTTCCTTTCTGCTAATCATTCTGCTCCTCGGTGCTGTCGCCTGTGGTGAGCATGACGCCTCTCCTCGCGCCGAGGGACCTGCTGCACGTGGAGCCGCGTTCTACTCGAGCCTGTGTGCGCAGTGCCACGGAGCGGCTGGAACGGGACTCGGCAAGTCGTTCCCGCCACTTTCCGGTTCTGAGTGGGTCCAGGGTGACGAGGAACTGCTCGCGAAGATCATCCTGTATGGTCTCCAGGGACCGATCGAGGTGAAGGGGCAGGAGTTCCGAGGGTTGATGATCGGGTTCGACCGTCAGCTTACCGATGAGGATGCCGCCGCGATCCTGACGTACATCCGATCCTCCTGGGAAAACGACGCACCGCCTGTTTCACCCTCGACGATCGCGAAGGTCCGCAGTGAGCCGAACCCGGGCCGCCCGCTTCAGGCATCAGAGATCGAGCATCCTTAGAGGGAGTTTCGGAGCTCGGATTCGAAGGCGGCTAACCCATGGAGAATCGCTCAGGATGACTGCCTGTTAGACTCCCGCCGTCCCCTGAACCCCTGAACCCTTGAACCCTGAACCCCTGAACCCCATGGACTACCTCTTCTTCGACTGGGCCGCGATGGCCACGACGTTTCTCGCCGTCTACATGCTCGGCAATCACAGCCGGTGGGGATTCATCGTGTTCATGGTTTCGAACGCCTGCTGGATCGTCGTGGGTGTCCTCGCCGCGAGCCAGGCGATGATCTGGGGAAACGCGATCTTTCTGTTCGTGAACCTGCGCGGCTGGATCAAATGGAGGCGCGACGCCGCCGCCGGGAAGGGGTAGACTGCCCCGATGGACGAGACACTGAGACGCGCGCTCGATCTGCACGAATCGGCATCAGCCAAACTGCTTGAAGTGGCCGAGAGCATCCCGGAGGCAGAGTGGCGTAATCCGGTGCAGGAAGGGAAGTGGTCGACGGCGGAGTTGGTGGAGCATCTCAACAACACGTACGACATTCTTCTGAGCGAACTGAGCGGCGGCGTAGGAATGAGGATCCGAACGAAAGCGTGGCAACGTCTGTTGCTGCGCCTGACGATTGTTCCGCGGATCATGAGGAGCGGGACGTTCCCGAAGAACGCTGTGGCTCCGAAGGAGATCCGTCCGTTGAACGTGCCCGATCGGGAGCCGGCGATTGCTGCGTTCCGCGAGCGCGCGAAGAAGCTCGAGGAGATGGCGATCGCAGCGGCTCCGGAGCAGAAGGTGACGCATGCGTACTTCGGACGTTCCTCTGTGGCGAACGGCGTGATCCTGTGCTCGCGTCACATCCAGCATCATGAGAAGCAGTTGAGGAACCGAGCGGCGGCGGGCTCTGAGTGATGAACATCGGGGCCTGATCCGGATCAGCCGGCGGGGACGCCGGCTGACATCGGGCGGGGACGCCCGACCCCGTGCGCTCGGAGCGCACTTGAACAGAAGGGTGAGAGTCCCTTCCAGCCAGCCGCTCACTGGCTGACAACCGAAAGTAACTGCGTCGCCGTAAGGCGGGGTGGAGAGCAACTGGAGGTGAACTACCGGTCCGTACGAGAGAAACTCGATTCGGCATTTATGACTGGCGAGGCTGCGGGGTTTGTCCGAAGCCCGAAGACCCGGTGGGTGCAGACGGGAAACGGCCCTAAGGGAGAGCCCTGGCGCTGAGGGAAAGAGCGTGAAGAGAAAGCGACCGAGGGAGTCATGGGTGTGGTTGGAGACAGAACGGTAGGAAGTTCGAGTGTAGTGAACCGGGGATCCCCCGCCGCGGCGGATGACCGTGGGCGGGAAGTCAGAGCCCTCATAAGAGCTGGGAAGCGTCGTAACGGGCGTGGAGCAAAGGAGGGCAGGAAGGTGAATGCGTGACAGACAGACAAGAGCAAGACCAACCGCGAGCAGTGGGAGACCTAGAGCGCGGCGGAGAGATCCGAGGCCGATGGCCATGGGTCGAAGCCCGAGTCTGGACCGAACGCATGCTGGAAGCCCTCGAAAGAGGGGTCAAAGGAGGCAAGTGGCATAGTCTGATCGACAAAGTGCATCGAGGAGACAATCTTCAGGCAGCGTGGCGCGAGGTGCATAAGCGAAAGGGATGCGGAGGCGTCGACAAGATGTCGCTGCACCAATTCGAGCATCACCTCGAACAACGCCTGGGGAAACTCTCGACCCAACTCCAGAATGGGACCTACGAGCCTCAGCCCGTCTTGCGGACTTACATTCCCAAATCCGATGGCCATGGCCGCAGACCTCTGGGTATCCCGACCATCGCAGATCGCGTGGTGCAGGCGGCTCTCCGCAACGTGATCGAACCGATCTTCGAGAAGAAGTTCGCTGACCAGAGCTACGGGTTCAGACCGGGGCGCGGATGCAAAGATGCGCTTCGAGAAGTGGCCCGACTGCTCGCAGAAGGTCACATGTGGGTTGTCGACGTGGACATCAAGTCCTACTTCGACTCGATTCCACATGATGAGCTCATCGACGAGGTCGCAAAGGAGATCGCTGACGGACGAGTTCTCGACCTGATCCGTCTCTTTCTGCGACAAGGGTCCTGGAGGGGATGCAGCAATGGCAACCGGAGAAAGGAACTCCGCAGGGAGCCGTCATCAGTCCTCTGCTGGCAAACATCTATTTCCATCCCGTAGACGTGATCATGCGGGATGCCGGATTCAAGATGATCCGCTATGCAGATGACATGGTGATCATGTGTCGTTCTCGCGAAGAAGCGGAAGCGGCTTTGAAGGCTCTACAGTCCGCTCTCGAGGAGCGGCAACTCGAACTCCACCCGGAGAAGACCGGCCTCGTCACGGGCATTGAAACGTTTCCCTTACTGTTGTCGGGCGCAGTATGAATAACGTCCATCCAGCGGTGAAGAAGCTGATCACCGTCTGCCGCTGCAACAACATCAAGTACGGCACGATCGAGAGAGCCATCGCTGACGGTGCGAAGACCATCGCCGAGGTCGCCGCGAAGACCACGGCGACGACTGGCCTGTGCGGTGGGTCGTGCACTCCAAAGGTTCTCGAGATGATCGAGGCGCGGTGGGCGGAGGCTCCCCCCGTTGCTGCCGACGATCCCGAAGACGCATGGTGGATTCGGAAATGAATACTGGAAAATGGAAAACGGAAACTGATGAGACTCCCGAGCGCAGCAGGGGCGGGAGGCAGCATTTTCAATTTTCAATTTTCAATTTTCAATTTCTGATCATGGAAGCCGTCGTCTCGATCACGTTTCCGCTCGCCTCGATCGTGATCGTTCTCTACCTGTTGTGGAACGATCTGCTGCGTCGTCGCAAGACTCTCCGGTTCGTGCTGTTTGCGCGGGCGCTGCTCTGTCTGGCGCTCGGCGCAGTGCTGATTTTCAACTGGATCTCATTTCGGGCGAGCGTTCCGGACATGCCGGTCGTTTTCGTCGTGATTGCTTCGATCGTCTCGTTCTCCGCGGCGATCTGGTTTACGTATCGCGGCATCCGAGGGAATCGCCCAGTCGCGCCTCCTCGTGAGGAGCCGCTGCCGAAAATCTTCTCGTCGAATGAGACGCCGCGACAGGACGAAGAACCGCATCGCGACCCCAGATGAAGGTGGCGGTCATCATCCCCGCGCTCGACGAGGAGGCCTCGATCGGGCAGGTGGTGAGCGACATGAGCCATCCCTCGATCGATCAGGTGATCGTCGGTGATAACGGCAGCACCGATCGGACGAGACAGGTTGCGACGGACGCGGGTGCGCAGGTGGTCACGGTGCACGAGCGCGGGTACGGCGCCGCCTGCGCCGGAGCGCTGGAGCTCGTCCGGCAGGAGATCGACACGATCCTCTTCGTGGACGGAGACGGTTCAGATGATCCGGCGGATGTGCCCGCTCTTCTCGCGCCGCTCGAGCGCGGTGAAGCTGATCTCGTCATCGGTTCCCGCACGCTCGGTCATGTCGAGCCGGGTGCGCTGACCCCACAGCAGCGTTTCGGCAACTGGCTCGCCACCCGCCTGATTCGACTTCTCTTCCGCCGTCGCTACACGGATCTGGGCCCGTTCCGCGCGATCCGTCGCACGACGCTCGAAGCGATCAACATGCAGGACCGCCGCTACGGCTGGACCGTAGAGATGCAGATCCGCGCGCTGCAGATCGGCGCACGCGTCACCGAGGTCCCTGTGACGTACCGCAAGCGAATCGGCCGCTCGAAGATCAGCGGAACGGTGAGCGGCGTGATCAAGGCCGGCTGGTGGATTCTCTTTACGATCGGGAAGTACGCATTCCGGAGGAATGGCGGAGATTAGCCGGTGGTGGCCCCGGAGGGGCAACCACCGGTCATACCGGCCCCCTGATCACATGTATCCCGGAGGGATACGGGAGGCCAGGCACGACCGACGCGACGATCTCCGGCACCCCTTCAGGGTGCATCGGGAATAGGATCAACCCGATCGCACCGGTGGTTGCCCCTCCGGGGCCACCACCGGCTAATTTCCTTCGTCCCTTCCGGGACGGGTGGTAGCAGGTCCGGTGATGGGGTCGAGGGCCATGCCATCCGGATTCAGGAGAAAGATGCTGTACCCGTCGGTGACCACGATACCTCCGTCGCCGATCGAGAGCGGCTGATAGGGCACATGGAGTCCGGGTGCGAGAGTGGCGACCTCCGAGGTGCTGAGGTCAACCAGATGGGTGACGAGTCCGGCTCGATCGTCCTGATGGTTGAAAGCCACCGCGACCAGCCCGGGTCTTACCTCCACCAGATGGAAAACACGACCGTCGTCAGGCAGCTCGATCATCTTTTCTGTCTGGCCACTCCGGCCGAGGAGCCGCAGTCGGGGTTTTGGGCCTTCGACCTCGACGAAACGTCCGTCATTCAGGAAGAGTCCCATCCGACTGCCGAGAAGCTTCTGACGACGGTGCCGTCGCTCATGCGACGCAGCTGATACAGCCGCGGATCCGTGCGACCTTCTCCAGGTGACCTGCTCGATATGAAGCGGAGCAGTGCGCCCTTCGAAGGCCCGATGAAGTAGCCGCTCGGCATGGTGCCGGTGACGGACCACGATCTGGCTTCGATGTCTGCGGTCCGGATCGTCCACGTCCCCTCGATCCGCGATTTGCTGAACGCGTACACCGTGGCATTACCATCGAACAAAGGGGTCGAGTACGTGTCTGCGGGTAGCTTCGCAGAAAAGAGGCTCTGATCAGCCCGCAGGTCGTAGACGTGGAGCGTATCGTCCTCAATCCATGCGATCCGACTCCCATCGAACGAGATGTCGGTCTCGCTCCATCTGATGCGCCGAGTGTCGTTCTGCTCGAGCGCCATTGTGGCGCCGGTGCGATGAATCTCTTCGGGATCATCAAGATCGATCCAATGAAGTGTTGCGGACGGGGGATTGATTGCTTCGCGGGTCCAGAGCGCGGCAATTCTGCCGTCGTCGCTGATCAGCGGCCGACTGTTCGTGATGTCGATCTCCACGCCGGTCCGGGTGTTGATCAGGTAGGCCGTATTGAAAGCGTTCCATTCGTCCTGTCTCGATCCGGCGACCGCGATCCACGGGCCCTGTTCGGGAATCTCGGTCACGGCGCTGTATACGAATTCCGATGGGTGGAGGTCGCGTCGCCATTCTGAATAGAGCAGGAATGTCGTTCCGCCGGCCAACAGCAGGATCGCGGTCACGATGCTTGTCCACTTGTGAACGCTACGCGGATCGCTCCGGCCGAGCTGCAGGCCGGCGGCGCTGCCGATGAACAGGAGGACGGCCGCGACGATTGTGAATCGGTTGCTCGTGACCAGGGCGGCCGTCAGGACAGAGGAAGAAACCACGTTCGACGAGTTCAGAAGAAAGGGGCGTATCCCGGTCCAGAGGATGACCGGTGTGACAATGAAGGTCGCGAGGTCGAGAAGGAGCCACCCCGTACGAGCTCTAAGGCAGAGCCCCCAATACTGCGCCAGTGCCAGCAGGAACAGGGAAAGAAGAATCAGGCTCGGCAGGGGTCCGGCAAAGAGATCGTAGCCGGCCAGGCCACTGGCCCGAACATTCTCCGCGTAGCCACCGATGGAGAGCAGTCCGGCGCCGAGCGCGGTGGGAATCAGGACGACGATCGCTGTCAGAGTGAATGCGATTCCGATGGCAGCGAGCGTCTTTCCGGCCCACACCGAAAAGACGTTGATCGGTCTCGAAAGATAGAAGCTCATTCTTCGCTGTTCGAGATCTCTGCTGATGATGCCCATCCCGAGAAGCAGCGGAGTGCCGATCATGAAGAGGATGCAGAGGACCAGAGCCGCGGTGGTGATGACGTCGAGGGGGGACTCGTTTCTTGCGCCCGGTAGAAACGGTGTCAGGAGCGCCATGATGGCGCATAATCCGGCACCGAGAAACAGGAGCTTGCGGGCCAGAACCTCTCGGGTGGCGACAGTAATGATGTCACGCAGCATTGTTTCCTCCTGAAACCTGCGTCCCTGCTCCTCCGGGACTCGTGATGGCATCACCTTTCACCAGCGCGATGAAGATCTCCTCGAGTGGCAGCGGGGAGACTTCGATCTCCGATCGAACAGAGCCACTCCTCAGTTCCTCGATGAGCTCGACCGAGTAGTTGTCGATGACGACCTCCTCGGCGGTTCCCCACTGGCGACGCGAGATCGCGTGAAGCGGCCCGGTCGCCAGGTCTTCCGTTCTCAGCCGGAGGCGGCGGAATCGCGTCTTCAGATCGTCGAGATTCTCGTCGACGATCATCCGTCCTTCGAGCATGATGCCGACCCGGTCGGCGATCCCTTCGATTCCCGCCAGATCATGGGTCGTGATGAAGACTGTCGTGCCGCGGTCGGCGAGCTCGGAGATCAGCTCTTCGAATAGTTCTTTTCGCGCGACGACGTCGAGCCCGAGGGTGGGATCGTCGAGCACGAGAATCTCCGGTTCGCTGGCGAGTGCCGCGGAGAGGAGTACCTCATGCTTCTGCCCTTTCGACAGATCACCGAAAGGGGTATCCAGCGGGACTGCGAATCGACTCAGTCGCTCCAATGCAGCGGCGCCATTCCATTGCGAGTAGAGACGCGAGCAGAACGCGAGAATCTCACGGGGTTTCATCTCGGGAGGAGCATCCGGCTCTTCCGGAACGACACCGATCCGATCCATCAACGTCGCCCGCTTCTTCCA
Organism: uncultured Acidobacteriota bacterium; assembly: GCA_963829355.1. GTDB lineage: Bacteria > Acidobacteriota > Thermoanaerobaculia > Gp7-AA8 > JAHWKK01 > CAWHHZ01. Next base: position 74,250 of record CAWHHZ010000008.1, on the reverse strand, counting down.
TGAGGACTCGCCGAAGAGTCTTGCCTCGCCGGACTCTGGTTTCTGCAAGCCGAGAAGGCACCGGACGATCGAGCTCTTGCCGGCGCCGTTGCGCCCCAGCAGCGCGTAAACGGACCCTTGTTCGACACGAAGAGAGACATCGTTGACGGCAGTGCTCTTTCCGTAGCGGACCGTGAGGTTGTCGAGCTCGACAATAGGTCGCGATCCATTGTTCTCGTTCACTTCGCCCCCTTCGAGCCATCGTTCATGACCCGCTCGATTTCCTTCGTGACGATGCGTTGTGCCTCTGCCGTGCTCGCTCCGATCGTTGCCGCGAGACTCGCGTAGCGGACTGCTGCGTCCTGAAGCTCCTCTCTGCGATGTTTTGCATCGGTCTTGAGCGGGGACGCCTCGACGAAGGTCCCCTCGCCGCGCCGAACCGCGAGCAGTCCTTCTTCACAGAGACGCTGGTAGGCCTTCTGGACGGTGGCGGGGTTGACGCGGAGATCTTTCGCGACCTCTCGCACGCTCGGCACGGCCTCTCCCGGGATGAGACGGCCCGTCGCTACCAGCCGTCGTATCTCCTGCTCAATCTGCTTCCAGATCGGAACCGCGTCTTTCGTATTGATTGTCAGCATGGGCCGTCCATTGGCTAGTGCATCGGTGTATTACTATAGCAATACAGTAGGTTCGAACTTCGGGCTTGTCAAGTATTTTCGGAGCGCCGGCTCCCAGCCGGCGGAGTGGCGGCACCCCTGCCGCCACGGCAGTCGACGCAGGCTGGGAGCCTGCGCTCCGCCGGCAGGGTGCCGGCGCTCCTAGGCCAACGCCCAGGCGCCGTAGCCGACGACGCGGTCGCGGGGGCCGGCGGTGTCGCCGGAATTGCGGAGGTCGAGACGGGTGATGGAGAGACCGCGCTCTTTCGCGGCGTGGATCATTCCGTTGATCGGGCGACAGCCGCATGCGTCGTAGGGACCGAGATCGGTGCGGGAGAGAGAGTCGATGGCAGCAGCCGTTCGCTCGTCGAGCTCCCGGGCCCGCTCGTAGCTCTCGTAGTGGCTGAGGTCCGAGCTGATCACGATCAGGGTGTGCTCATCGCCCCAGAGCCTGTCGATGACCTCGCCGACCTGTGCAGCCGTCGCGTTGCCCACCGCGATCGGGACCAGCATGAAGTCTCCGAGGATCTTCTGAAGGAAAGGAAGCTGAACTTCGAGCGAGTGCTCTCGCGAATGGGGGCTGTCCGATTCGGTGACGAAGTCGAGGTCCTCCAGCGACGCGAATGCATGCCGGTCGATCGGAATCTCTCCGAGGGGGGTGGAGAAGTGGTCCTGTGAAGGGAGTGCAACGCCTTCGAAGGGTACGTAGTGGCTGGGGCCGAGGAGCACGACGCGAGTGATTTCGTCGCGGATCGGCTCGAGGAGCGTGTAGGCGCTGGCGGCGATCGGTCCGGAGAAGATCCAGCCGGCGTGCGGAACGATCAGGGCCTTCGGGCGCAGGCCCGGTCGGAATTCACGTGCGCCCGCGAGCTGATCCTTGAGCATCGCGTGGATGGAGTGCTCGTCATCAGGATAGAAGCTGCCGGCGACTGCTGGTTTTCGTGTGGTCATGAGTTGATTTTATCGAAGCGTGGACGTTTGTGGACAACGTGGACATTCGTGGACTGGGTGGACAGAAGCGTGGACAGAGACGTGGACAGGAGCGTGGACAAGCCAGGTCCGTCCACTCTTTCGTCCACGTTTCTGTCCACGTCTCTGTCCACAAAAGTCCACCATGTCCACAGACGTCCACGTTTCTGTCCACGAAGCCAGAACTACAGTTCCATGGACGATAGCCGGACCGGCATGCGTCGGGCGCCCCAGGTGCCGGGGGGGCCGTCGAAGACGCCGGCGCAGCGGGTGCCGCAGTTGGTGCAGTGTCCATCGGGCGTCAGGTTCCAGTCGGAGAGGTCGAACCAGTTTCGTCCGATCAGGACCTGTCCGCATTCGTGGCAGTAGGTGCTTCCGCCGTCCTTGTCGTGGACGTTGCCGGTATAGACGTAGCGGAGGCCGTTGTTCATGGCGATCGTTCGTGCACGTTGCAGGGTCGCCGGTGGCGTCGACTGCTTGTCGGTCATCTTGTAGTCGGGATGGAACGCGGTGAAATGCAGCGGAACGTCCGGACCGAGCTTGTCGTGGACCCAGCTCGAGAGCTCGTCGAGCTCTCGGTCGGAGTCGTTCTCTCCCGGAATCAGGAGAGTCGTGATCTCGAACCAGACGTCGGTCTCGTGTTTGAGGTACTCGAGCGTCTCGAGCACCGGCGCGAGCTCGGCGCTGCAGACGTCGTGGTAGAAGCGTTCGGTGAATCCCTTGAGATCGACATTGGCTGCGTCCATGTAGCGGTACATCTCGCGCCTCGCTGCGTCGCAGATGTAACCGGCAGTGACCGCCACGGCTTTGATCCCGCGCTCGTGGCACGCCTGCGCGGTATCGATCGCGTACTCCATGAAGATCGTCGGATCGTTGTAGGTGAATGCGACGCTCGCGCAACCGAGCTTCTCCGCGGCTTTCGCCAGGGCCTCCGGATCGGCCTGGTCCATCAGCCGGTCCATCTCGCGTGATTTCGACATGTCCCAGTTCTGGCAGAAACGACAGGCGAGATTGCAGCCGGCGGTTCCGAACGAGAGGATCGAGCTTCCCGGGAGGAAATGATTGAGCGGCTTCTTCTCGATCGGATCGACGCAGAACCCGCTCGAACGTCCGTAGGAGGTCAGAACGACCTGGTCGCTCTCACGAGCACGGACGAAGCACATCCCGCGCTGTCCCTCGCGAAGCTTGCAGGCGCGCGGGCAGACATCGCACTGAATCCGACCGTCATCGAGGGGGTGCCAGTGACTCGTCGAGACGACAGACGGGTCGGACGGGTCGAGAGGCGTGGCGGGGAGGTGATGGTGATTCGTTCTCATGTATAGCAAATAACGATTTTCGGGATGCGGATAGTCCAGAGGGGAGCGGAACGATGAACGATGAACGATGAACGATGAGGGATGAACAGGAAGCGACGGACGATGGCTCAGCTTGTCATCCTGAGCAAAGCGAAGGATCTCGTTATTGAGCCCAGGTGCGGAGGAGCCGAGATCCTTCGCTTCGCTCAGGATGACATTTCTCCTTCCTTTCTCCGCCTTCCGCACTCCGCCTTCTCATCTCATCAAGGCTCATCCTTCCGCATCCATCTTTCATCGTTCATCGTTCCGCGTTCATCGTTCCCCTTTCATCGTTCCGCGTTCATCTTTTGTATCTTTCATCGTTCATCGTTCATCGTTCATCGTTCCCCCATATACTCCCCTGATCGTGAAGACATGGCTGATTGCGACGGTGCTGGTCGGGCTTGTCGTGATACTGGCGGTGCTCGTGGGACGGAGGGCGGCGGTTCGGCTGATCCGGGAGCGGAAGCTTCGCGTCGACAGGTTCAAGCTTGGCCGGAAGATCGGGGAGATCGAGCGCGAGGTGTTCGCGTCCGGAGTGGTCATCGACGCGATCGTGCGTCACGCGCGGGAGCGCGGAGTGACGGTGGACGAGGCGCGAGTCCGGGCCGAAAAGTATCTTCGTGAGATCGTTCCGAAGTTCAACCTGCTCGCGTACTACCGGTTCGGTGCACCGATTGCCCGTGCGATGCTCCATTTCCTGTATCGCGTCGTCGTGCAGCGCAGAACGGTGCGGGAGTTCAACCGAGGAGCGCACCGGGACGCCGTGGTGGTGTATCTGATCAATCACCGGTCGAACGCGGACTACGTACTGGTCGCCCATATGCTCTTCAAGTTCATCAGCCTTTCGTACGCGGTTGGGGAGTGGGCGCGGGTGTGGCCGCTCAATCACCTGTTCAAGTGGTTCGGTGCGTACTTCATCCGGCGGAACTTCCGGGAGCCGCTCTACCACGCGGTGCTCTCGAGCTATGTCGCGACAATCACGAGACGGGGCGTCACACAGGGGATCTTCCTCGAGGGTGGCCTCACGCGCGACGGCATGTTCAGAAAGCCGAAGCTCGGAATGCTCGACTACATCGTGTCGAGCAAGCGGGATCCCCGATTCACGGGGCCGCTGATCTTCATCCCGACGGCAATCAACTACGACCGGGTCCTGGAGGACCGCTCGCTGACACGGGAACTTCTCGGACGGGAAGATCGCGCGTCGAGAATCGGGAAACTGAGCGAGACTGCCAGCTTCCTGTTCAAGAACTCGCTTCGAAGCGTATTCGGGCGCTTCAAGCGATACGGCTACGCGGTCGTGAGCTTCGGACAGCCGATCGTCGTCGACGAGTTCATCGCGCGCCACCCGCAGATCCTGTCGACTGAATGGGAACAAAAGAAGCCGTTCCTCGGGGAGCTCGCAGCGGAAGTGATGCGTGAGATTTCCCGCTCACTGCCCGTGACGCCAGTTCCGGTCGTTGCGACAATCTTCCGCCAGGTGGGCTTATGCGGTCTGTCGAGAGAGGAGATTCTGCAGAAGATCAGCGCCATTCAGCATGAGACCGAAGAGCGTGCGTGGCATCTGCGTGACAGCGGTGCCGACCGTATCTTCGAAGCAGCACGCCACGTACTGGAGCTGCGACACCTGATCAGGGAGCGCGAAGGACTCTGGTGGTGGAATCCCGAGGAGATTGCGATACGGGACTTCTATGCGAACTCACTCGTCTCGTTCGACGAGGCAATGCGCAGGCGAGACTCGATCCTGCCAGTGACTAGCCCGGACGGCGTTCGGCCTCGGGGCGTTCGTCCGTAGCCACGTACCGGCTGGGGCGGCGCGAGGGCTTCGGAGTCGGCGGGAACTCGCCGAGCAGCGTCTCGTTCGCGAACGATTTGCAGCGGCAGACGGTGCACGGCGTAAGGTCCTTGAAGTAGGTATGCAGTGCGAGCCGATGTCCGCAGTTGCAAGTCAGTCGTGGGGCGTTCATCTCGTCCTCCCGGTTTCAGTTATTCAGTTTCCACGCCACCGGTTGAGTCGGTTTGCCCTCCACGTAAAGTCGAGGTCAATTCAGAACCACGCCACTAATTTCATCGTTCGGCACCGCGCAGTTATTCCAGGTATGGGCAAGACGCAGCTTCTGCCTGTCATCCTTCGCTGCGCTCTGCAAATGACCCGGCAGGACGTCATCCTGAGAGGCTGTGAAAAAATCCAGCGTGCCCTGCGCTGGCGGTGCTTACGGTTCGAGCTCAAGGAACGAGGAGGAGTCGCGGTGGTTCCTCGGCGACGACGAGTGACACGGAGATCGGGCCGTAACCACCACCAGCCCAAAGGGTTACGGGCGGGGCGTCGCCGATCGCGGCGCCTGCCCTGAGCGAGCGTCAGCGAGTCGAAGGGTCGCAGCTCCTTTCCGATGAACCACATCGCTGCGTCGCTGCTCCGCGCGCTCGAGACTCGCCGCGCCCGTAACGCAGGATACGCTGGATTCTTTCACAGCCTCTGAGCCGCCGGAGCGTAGCGCAGGACGGTCGAAGGATCGCGTGGAGTTATCCTCCGCCTGAAGTTCGGGCGCGTCATCCCGTACGCGATCCTTCGCTGCGCTCAGGACGACGGGGTTCGTTCCGGACCAAGGTGGCTGGAATAATAGTTGACTAGTAAAGTATTCCATGTTGGTCAGGAGGCGAGACATGTTCAAGATCCGGAAGAGCAGCGAACGGGGCGCATTCGATCACGGGTGGCTCGACACGAAACACACTTTCTCGTTTGCCGACTATCACGATCCCTCTCATATGGGTTTCCGCACTCTGCGGGTGATCAACGAGGATGTGGTCGCGCCGGGGCGTGGTTTCGGGACCCACCCTCATCGCGACATGGAGATCATCACGTATGTTCTCGAGGGGAGTCTCCAGCACAGGGACAGCATGGGGACCGGTTCGATCATCCGACCGGGGGACGTGCAGCGGATGTCCGCGGGCACGGGCGTGCTCCACAGCGAAGAGAACGCGTCCGGGACTGAGCCGGTTCATCTGCTCCAGATCTGGATTCTCCCGGAGCGGCACGGTATTCAGCCGAGCTACGAACAGAAGCATTTCGATCGGGCCGAGCTTGCGGAGGGTTTGCGGCTCGTGGCGTCGCCGGACGGCTCGAACGGCTCGGTAAAAATCCATCAGGACGCGAAGTTGTATGCGGCGGCTCTCGATGGGGGCACGTTGACGTTCGAACCCGAGCCGGAACGGTTCGGCTGGCTGCAGGTCGCTCGAGGATCGGTGCGGGCAAACGGGGAGGAGCTTCAGCAGGGGGACGGGCTGGCGTTCAGTGACATCGAGAAGCTCGAGCTGAAGGGTGATGGCGGGGCTGAGATTCTGCTCTTTGATTTAGCGTGAGGAGCGAACTTTCCTGGTAAGCCGGCGGGGACGCCGGCTTACCATCGCGCGAGGACGCGCGACCCCCACGTCGCGGACTAGCCGGCCCAGTCGGGTTTCGGTGCTTCCTTGAGCGTTCGCGAAACTCGAGGGCTGCAGCACGCTCTTTCCAGCGCATTCTGATCGCGGCTCGCAACCTCGGCGACATCATCGATCGCACTCGAAACGATTGCCCGATCGCGATCGGACAGTTCCCCGGCGAGGCTGTAGTGCATCCATTTCCCGTCGCGGCGCGTGTCGACGATGCCAGTACGCTTCAGATATGCGAGATGGCGCGAGATCTTCGGCTGCGGCTCCTTGAGGGCCTCGACGAGAAAGCAGACGCAGATTTCTCCCCTGGAAATCAGGTTGAGAAGCCGGAGACGTGTCGGGTCGCTCAACGCCTGAAACACCTCCGCAAGCCGCTCCACATCCTTCATTCGCCCCTCCTTCGATTCACGAACGAAACCTTATCATATATGCGTTTGTGCGCATGGGTTAACCCGCGCTTCGCCCCGCATTTGCTACCATCTCGGCTTACGGAGGAGAGTGCTTGTGAGCGAGAAGAAGCGAGGCCTGGGGCGCCAGGCGTATGTTCCGGTCCCTGAAGGCAAGACGTTCGAGTCGTACGTGCCGGCCTCGGAGAGCCCCCTCGAGTTCACATTCAAGGCGGTGGTCGCAGGCGCGATCTTCGGCATACTTTTCGGCGCCGCGAACGCGTATCTCGGGTTGCGGGCCGGGCTCACGATCTCCACCTCGATTCCGGTGGCAGTCATGACCGTCGCGGCATTCCGTGCGATCGCCCGCGCGGGCGGGCAGAGCTCGATACTCGAGGCGAACATGTCTCAGACGATCGGTTCGGCGTCGAGCTCGGTTGCGAGTGGCGTGATCTTTACGCTTCCCGCTCTCTTTCTGTGGGGGATGGATCCGACGCTCCTCCAGATGACGCTGCTCGCTCTGGCGGGTGGGCTCATAGGCGTCCTCTTCATGATTCCCCTTCGCCGCTACCTCATCGTCAAGGAGCACGGGAATCTGCCGTACCCGGAGGGGACGGCATGCGCCGAGGTGCTGGTGGCAAGCGAGCTTGGCGGCGGTCGCGCAAAGAATGTGTTCTGGGGCCTCGGTGTCGGTGCGCTCTTCAAGGCATTGACGGGATGGATCCGCGCGATTCCGTCCGATCTGGAGATGAGCATCCCGTTCCTCAGGAAGGGTCAGCTCGGAACCGATGTGTCGCCGGCGCTGTTCGGCGTCGGCTACATCCTCGGACCGCGGATCGCATCGATCATGGTCGGCGGAGGACTGCTGTCGTCACTGATCATCATTCCTGCGATTGCGTACTGGGGAGCGGGCCGCGGTACCCCTCTCTATCCCGAGACCACGCTCACGATCACGGAGATGAGCCCGAGCCTGATCTGGACCCGGTACGTCCGCTACATCGGCGCCGGAGCGGTCGCCACGGCCGGCATCATCACACTGATCCGCAGCATTCCGACGATGATCGAGTCGTTCAAAGTCGGGGCAGCACAGCTGAAAGAGCGCCTCGAGCAGAGTGATGCGTTTGTCGAGCTCCGGACGAGTGCAGAGCTCCCGCTCAAGGTCGTCGGAATCGGGATCGCCCTGGTCGCGGCCGTGCTGATCACTGTCCCTGTCTTCGGCGTATTCGAGTCGATGCTGCCACGTGCAGTCGCGACGATCCTGGTGATCGTTTTCGCCTTTTTCTTCGTGACCGTCTCGTCCCGGATCGTCGGATTTGTCGGCGTTACCTCGAACCCGACGAGTGGGATGACGATCGCCTCTTTGCTGGGAACCTCGACCATCTTTCTTCTGATGGGATGGACCGATGATGCAGGGAAGGCGGGAGCACTGACGGTTGGGTGCGTGGTCGCGATCGCTGCCTCGATCGCCGGCGACACCTCACAGGATCTCAAGACCGGGTTCATCCTCGGCGCGACGCCGCGAAAGCAGCAGATCGGCGAGCTCATCGGAGTGCTGACCTCAGCCGCCTTCGTCTGCTTCGCCGTCATCATGCTCGACAAGGGATTCGGATTCGGCACTGAAGAGTTGCCGGCACCGCAGGCGACTCTGATGAAGCTCGTGATCGAGGGAGTCCTGCAGAGCTCGCTTCCCTGGGGTCTGGTACTGATCGGAGTGGCGATTGCGATCGTCGTCGAACTGCTGCGGATCCCGAGCCTCCCGTTCGCTGTCGGTGTCTATCTGCCGGTCGCGACGATGGTTCCGGTGTTCTTCGGCGGTATTCTTCGATTCTTCATCGAGAAGCGGGCAAAGAACGAGACGGATCGAGACGAGCGCGCGGAACGCGGCGTCCTGTTCGGGTCCGGACTGGTCGGAGGTGAAGGCCTGATGGGCGTCGTGATTTCGATTGCTGCCGCCGTCGCGATCGGGCGCGGACTCGACCCGTGGGGCGGAGTCGGAACGGCGTGGGCGGGCGTGATTGCACCGCTGGTCGGAACGGTTCTCTTCGCCGGATTGATCCTGCTCTTCTGGCGCCTGTCGGTGAAGGGCGAGGAGACGCTGAATGATGAATGTTGAATGCTGAGGCGCGCTGCCTCCAGGTAGTGAGTCGCAGTGGAACCTCCCTCTCCCTCTGACGGGTCCGCTGGGAGAGGGTGCGGGGGGGCGAAAAATTAATGTCACCACCATTTCTGCAGCCGTGACGGTAGACGTCGACAACCAGGCGGGAGGCGACACAACGCCACCGACTGCTCCGTCGAACCTGACCGCGACACTCGGCAAGCGCAAGATCACCCCTGGGCTGGAGCGCATCCGTTTCTGCACCATTCTCCCGAAGATGAATGCTCTGGCATCGGCGCATCGAATCGGGGCCGCTGCAAAAGCCGTGGGCTCGACATCGGGCCCTGCGTGGAGATTCTGAAGGCGTACGGCCCCTCGGGAGGTCCGCTCAGCATTCCTCCAAAATAAACGTGGAAAACTGTCAGTAACAATTTGTTGACATCTTTTCAACCGCCGAGGTAGCCTCGGTTTTGGTAACAGACAAAACGATGCCGCTCGGGAAAGAGAGAGCCCGCAGCGCCACCGGCAAGCCAATCGCCGAGGGTGCTGCGGGCTCTTTTTCTTTGGAGTGCGGACGACCCGTCCGCTGGCAAGCGGGGGTCGGGTCTCCAGGCCCGACTCCCGGCGGGCTCCAGCCCGCCGGAAGCGAAACTCTTTGTAATGCAGAAAGCCGTGAAGCAAATCTGAAGGAGATCGCGCACCGATGTTCGAAGCAATACGAAAAAAGCGCTCGAAGCTGTTCGACTTCGACATCAGTGACGAAGAGTCATGCCGGAAAGCGATCCGCAACGGTGGGATCGCCGCGCTGGTGCTGGCGGCCCTGACGGCAGTCATCGCGATCGTCGCGATGAATACGACCACGGACGATCCCGATCTCGCCTATCTCCTCGATCCGTGGATCATCGTCGACGCCATTTTGCTCGCAGTGCTCGCACTCTTCGTGTTCCGCAGGAGCCGCGTGGCTGCGACGGTTCTTCTCGTCTACTACACCCTCAGCAAGATCATGCTCTGGATCGAGATCGGAGCACCGAAAGGACTCCTCGTCTCCGCGCTCTTCTTCATGACGTTCCTGACCTCGGCGCGCGCAACGTTTGCGTGGCACTCGACGTACCGCCACTACTTTATCGATCCAGCTCAGCAGGGAAGTCCCGCGAAGCCGGCTTTTGGAGTCGTGGTCGGGCTCTACACATTCTTCTTCTTTTTGCTTGCGGTGGTTTCAGCGCTCCTGCTCCGGGACGACTGGACGATCTGGAGAGCGGAAGGCGGATTGCTGAGCTTTGTGGATCTCGCCATTGCGGTCGTCTCGGTGATTGGCGGAGCCGCCCTCATCGTGCTCATCCTGCGGCGGCACCGGCTGGCACAGGACGCAGTGCGGCTGTACTTTTTCGGCAGAGGAGCGATCGCCGCGGTGACGGTGGTAGGAATCGCACTGTTGACTGACTTCCCTGCCGATTCGTCGCAGAGCGGGGCCGTATGGTTCAACATCGCCATGCTCCTGTTCTGCGCCGCCGGATTCATGTACTGGAGCAGATCGAAAAGAGTCCGCAGTCTGTTCGCGCCTGCGCCAGTTGCCCCGCGGTGGAGTCCGAATCTGTCCAGGGTTGCCGCAGCATCAGTACCGACGCCTCTTCCTGCACTTGCTGACGAGGTGAGCCCCGGAGCGACAATGCGGCACATCGACCTCTCCCTCCATGGAGCAGTTCCGTCAGCGCTCCGCCTCGCCAGATGATCCCGGCGTCCGCCTCTGCTATGTGTGCGGCCACCGGAGCTCAATTGAAGCCAGCAACTGTGGGAACTGCGACCGGCCGTTTCCGGTATACGGCTGATGGACATGCGCTCTCCGTCGATCGTTCCGACGGGAGTTCCGGCACCCCCGGAGATCTCCGGCTCCCAGCTCATCCCAAAGAGCAAAAATCGGATCCTGAGTTTCTCAAAAATAAAAGTGGAAAAATTGTCAGTAACAATTTGTTGACATCTTTTCAACCGCCGAGGTAGCCTCGGCCTCGGTTAAAAACAGAACGATGCCGCTCGGGAAAGAGAGAGCCCGCAGCGCCACCGGCAAGACCAATCGCCGAGGGTGCTGCGGGCTCTTTTTCTTTGGAGTGCGGGCGACCCGCCCGCTGGTAAGCGGGCGACCCGCCCGCAGCTCTCCTCCGAACTTTCCCCCGGTGACAGGTATAGCTCGTGGGAAACAGGCCAGAAATGCAAAAATCCAAGGCAGCCCTCCAACTCCTCATGCTCGCGGTGTGTGCATTCGCACTGATGGGCCAGACCGAGCGCAAAGCAATCTTTTCGGAGCCACTGCATCTCGTAAAGGAGATCGAGGATCCCTTGTCCGGCGTGACCATGACGGTTGACGAGTACTTCGTGGGGAATCGGACGATCGCCATCAACGGCGATCGCGTTGCCATCTCCGATTACGGCGAGGGAACCATTACCGAAATCGATCACGCGGCCGGCACCTACAGCATCGCGACGTTTGAGGCGATTGCCGAGGCGAGGCAGCTGATGCGTGTAAACACGTCACGTCGTCTCGCAGCCGAGAGCCTGCCTCGCCACGAGATGGTGGCGCCGCGCAAAGTCGCCGGGCGGGTCGCCGAGACGTTCCGTACGACGTTCGAAGAGGGTGAGCTTCGGCGGGTCGAGGTGAGTTTCGATCCGCAGATCGAGCTCTCGCGCGAAGCGATAGACGTGATCACAGGTGCGGCCTGGCCAAACGAGCCTGGCCGCGCGTCGCTGGCTGCAGCCGAGATGGCACGAAAGTCAGACGGAAGCATCCGCACGTCGTCAGCCGGCTCTTCCGCGGCTTCTCGCTACCGGCTGCCCCTGGCGGAGACACTCGAGTTCGAGCTCGACGGAGAGCGCCTCGAGCTCGTGACCCGCACCGTTCGCGTCGATCGTGACCTCCCGCCATCCGAGCAGATCACGATCCCCGCTGATGCGCGGAAAGTCGAAGCCCACCTGATACGGATCCAGAAGATGTCCGAGGAGCTCGACCGACTCCCGGGAACCAAGGAGCAGCGCGTCCAGTGAGTCACTCCCGGTCCATCCTGCTCCCACTCGTTCTGTCGCTCGTTCTAGCGGCATCCGCCTCCGGCGAAGATCTCGGCTTCGAGCGGCTGAAGATCTCAGGAGCGACTCTGGGGCTCGTGACAACGCAGTTCACAACTCTCACGAGTACCCCAGTGTCAGTGCCGACCGTCTTCGGAGAGAGACAGAACGCGGAGGCGCCTTTCGTCCCAGGCCTCGTAGCCGCCGGCGACCTGACCGGTCCCGGACTGCTGCAACCGATCACCCTCGAGACGACCCCCGGCTACGCGTTCGAGATTCCGGGTCTCCGCGAGAAGGGCGAATACGAGTTGCGCAACGTTCGCCTGATGAAGGATGGCCAGTTCCTGCAGTACGCCAGTCCCACCGCGGCCCGAATCACCGTCGATGATCTCTTCCAGACCGAAGTCAAGATCAGAAAGCTCTCTCCCTCCGAGATCCGCCAGCTCGGAATCAGTATCGACGAGCGGAACTACGACGTGTACGAGTACACGCTCTCGTTCATCCTGGATGATGGAAGCAGAGTCGATATCCCGTATCCCGTAATCGTAGACACGCGGACGGGAGAGATCTTCACGCCCGAAAAGACGGGTGGCTACAACCTTCCTCCAGAGAACCCGATCCTGCCGCCGCGTTGGGAGCCACCGAGGGTCAGAGAGCTGGAGCTCGTTCCGGAAGGATCGCTTCCTGAACCGCAGGGTCCTCAACCTCTCGATCAGTCAGGGCCGAGTCGCCCGACGATCCCGGCCGCCATCGTCCTTCCGAGTGACTTCGCCGTCCTCCACGATTTCTTCTCCGTCGTTCTCGTCGTGAAGAACGCGGCCTCCGACTCGTCCGGCGTCACGTTGAACAACGTCACGGCAACCCTCGAGCCCTCGGCTGGTCTCCGTGTGCACGGGAGTACACCGTCGGTGACGTTCGGCTCGCCGGTGCCGATCCGGCACGGCGATCTGACCTTCATCGTGGCGCAGGCCGAGGGTCAGGCCGAGTGGGTCGTCGAAGGGCTAAAATCGGGAACCCACAAGCTGACGATCGACATTGACGCAACCTTCAAGTCACCTGGGCAGAAGGACGTTCCGCTCCGCGGCACCACCAGCGCGGCGATTCACGTTCACGACCCTCGGTTCAACATCACCTTCTCTCACCCGGACGTCGTACGCGAGGGCGATGAGTACTCCGCTTACGCCTTCGTCACGAATGTCACCGGTACGAGCAAGGAAATCACGATCCGGAGCGGAGTCGACGAGTGCTCGAGCCTCCAGGTCAACATCTGCCGTGTTCCCGGGACACCCAACGAGCACACTCTGACATTCGAGAACGGACCGACCGAGATCATCGAGTACCGGCTGAGGGCAGGAGCGACGGGTTCGGTCTTCGCCACAGCGGGCACCATCGATGGAGACGTCGTCAATGCGCAGGTCCAGTTGACGATGGGAGTGAGCGCCGAAGGAATCCCTCTCTCTCCGACGACGCTCGTCATGCCGCACTACGCTCGCTATCTCGATCAGCAGTTCATCGCCGATCAGCTGCGCCTCTTTGGCCTCGGGTACAGCCTCGCGGTCGCTCCTCTGAACACAACGACTGCAAAGTTCCCCCGCGTCAGACGAAGTGAAGTGTTTCAGCGGGCCGTCGAAATCGCGCGTGCCGGCGAGCATCACTTCCTCGGAGAGGATCTCGTCGATTCGTTCTCGCACCTGACTCTCGATCTCCTCGGTAACGACAACCCGCTCGTCGAGTGGGACGAGTTCCGCAGGACGCAGGAGTCGGGGCGATCTGCTGCAGCTTCATTCTTCCGCCAGGTGGAAACCGGCGCGGACGATGCGAATCTCGACTACGGCACGTTTGCGGAGAGATTCGCGACTGTGACTGCGCACCGGGAGCCTTATCTCCTCGCACTCGTCCATGGAGCGCCGACAGGAAGCCGAACGACCACAGGCGCTGTCGGTCGTGGATCGAACGAGCGGCCGCCGGCTCGACGTTCCGAACGAAGCAACAGGAGGTCATGTCCGGGAGCTGGAATGGGGAGAGCTCTCGACCCTTTCTCTCGGCGGAGGCACTGAGACCGGTGAGATCGCCGTCGTGGGCCGGTGGAACGACTCAATCGCGGTTGTCGTGACGCCGTCGTCGAACGATCCGTACACCGTGGAGCTCGTCTGGCCTTCTCAGGACGCGGGTGCCGTGTATCGGGCGTCGCTCCATGTCCAGAATGAGAGCGGACCGGTCACGATCGAGTTGGATCGTGTGCAGGGGGAGGCGGTCGCCAGGAACAGCCTGGGTGGAATCGCCGCACTCGCAACCGGATCTCGAGTCGACGCGGCGCCGATCGGCGTGATCCAGGCGAAACAGGATCTCCATGTCGACGACGGGGGCCATCAGGTTTCCGTCCTGTTCAATCGTCCTGTCGAGGGAGATGCGGAGACGTTTTTCCAGAAGTTCGAAGGCACGGTCGCTCTTACGTTGGACGGCCTTTCTTACAGTGGCGACAGGGAAGTGGTCGGAGCCGCCATCCAGCCCGATGGGCGCGTCGTTCACCTCACCTTCCGCCATGCATTGTCGAGCAACGTCTCATACACGCTCGACATCGATTCGCTGATCGATCCCCTGACTCAAGTCGGCACGACTCCGATCGCATCGCAGCCAATCGTGATCACGAACGATCGTCCTGCGGGTGTTCTCTTCGGCCATGTCTGGAGGCCGACAACACGCCTGTAGAGGGAGCGCAGGTTCAGCTCCGTACAAAGAATGGATTGCAGGTCGACACCGCGAGAGAAGGCGATGGCGCGTACCTGTTCGAATACGTCCCGAGAGACAGCGCGAACGGCTTCGATGGATCGTACCGGTTGTGGGGCGTCAAAGAGGATGGCAGTTACACCAAGGCTGAGGGAGTGATCCATCTGACGGGTCATGTGAGCAACGTGAATCTCGTTTTCCTCGGACGGGGTAGCGCGCAGGGCTACGTCCGCTACGAAGACGGTTCGTCAGTATCAGATGCGCTTGTTGACGATCGGAAGCACGATGTTCGGCGAGCTGAAGCAGACGCGCACCGATTCCTCCGGCTTCTATAGCGTCGACAATCTTCCTGTCGGACCATTGACGTTCAGCGCAAAAGATGCCGACGGGAACGTGACGTATGCCGCAAACGGGGTGCGCTCGGCAGGGGAGGTCGTCGAGCAGAATCTCCAGATCATTCGGAAAGCTGCGCCGGGAATAGGCTCGATTCGCGGAGTCGTGGTGAGGTCTGATGACGGTTCGCCCGTGACCAACGCCCGCGTCGGTCTGTTCAGCCAGGGCTTCGCGGTCTCCGAGGCTTATACGGGCGAGGATGGGCAGTTCTTCTTCGACGACGTTCCCGCGGGCTTCATCACGGTTCTCGCGGCGCATTGGTCAGTTTCTCGGCAGGCGACGTCGTTCGATTTCGATCTCGCCCCGAACGAGGTGAAGGAACTGACGCTGTCCCTCGTCGTCAACACCGGAGGCACCGGTACCCTCACCGGCGTGGTGACGCGAGGGGGAACGAGCGAAGTGGTTCCAGGGGCTCTCGTTCAGCTGGAAGGACTGCAGGTCATCACGGCCGGAGCAGATGGAACCTTTACCTACGAACAGATCCCCACCTCACTCGGAGGAAAGAAAATTGAGGCGTACGATCCCGAGACAGATCGCATCGGCTCAGCCATCGTCCCTCACGACCTCGGGTTCGTGCCGATCCTCATTCCTGCCGATTCCAGCGGCGGCTCCGGGACGATTCGAATCCGCCTCGTCGATGCGAATGGCAATCCCGTGGCGGGCGGATACAAAGTCTTCGAGCCGGGCCTCGGCGATCAGGTAATCTTCGATCACAAGGGTGAGGGCATCTACGAACTGGTGGACGCCCCTGTCAAGCGAAGCTACGACGTCTGGGCGGTGCCCCTGGACCAGACGTATGGCTACCAGTACGCGACAGGGAAAGCGCAGGTCGAGTTTGCGGGACAGGTATCCACGCTTGCGCTGAGCCTTCCCGGGCAGGGAACGGTGAGGGCGAAGGTGAAGAGCGGAAGCGGGGTCGACCTGGTCTCCGACGTCCGGCTGTCGTTCCTGGTATGGAACGACGCATTCCAGGAGCTGGATCGACTCGAGCTCACGCAGTCCACGACCCCCGATTACGCATTGTTCGAGAAGGTTCCCGCCAACCAGTCTTTGACGGTCGCCAGTGTTCATCCCGTCTATGGGAGTGCGAGCACGACGGCGAGGCTCGGGTACGACGGCGACCTGCAGAGCTTCAACCTCCAGCTCAGCGATCTTTCCACGGTCAGCGGAACAGTCTTCGGCATCGACGGCGTGACGCCGATCTCCGGCGCGACTGTGCGCCTGAGCGACGGGCGGCAGAATCAGGGAGCGCAACTGTCTGCCGCAGACGGAACGTTCGAGTTTCGGAACGTCGCATCTGGCACGGGCGTCACCGTGACTGCGGAGATCACGCAGAGCGGCATCTATCGTACGGGAGTCGCTAGCGCATCGACGCCAGTCAACGGCGGGACGGTTTCAAGGATCGCCGTAGTCATGAGGCGTCAGGGGCTGGTGGAAGGCCAGGTCGTCCATGCGAACTACAAGACCGATCCGCAGGACTCATCGAGTCTGATTCCCGACGACACTCCCGGGGATCTCAGCGACAACGCCCCGGTTCCTTATGCCCGATTCTGGTTGCGGGAGTTTGGGTTCCCCGGTCGAGAGTTCGGAACGGCGCAATCGCCGATGACGGCTGATGCGACCGGCCGCTTCTCGATCCCGAATCTCTTCGAAGGGACGATTCGCGTGACGGCGAGAGATCCGGAGAACGAGGACAATCGCGGGACATGGTCGGGCTCGATCAAAACCGAAGGAGATCCCCTGACGGCGATCTTCTCGATCGGTTCGAAGGGATTCGGCACCGCCGTCATCACAGTGGTTGATCCGAATGATGGAAACGCTCCTGTACCAAATGCAGAAGTGACGCTTATCGCAGGCTCGCCTTACGAGTTCGGAACGACTGATGGAGCGGGACAGGTTCGGTTCGAACAGGTTCTGGCAGGACATTACACGATCTCGGTTTTCTCGAAGGCTCTCGGAAGCTCGGGTGCGGGTGCGATTGACGTCGAGCCGATTGTCGGAGCGAGCAAGACTGTCGAGCTCGAGTTCGTCGGAGCGGTTCAGGGGACGCTGCTCGACTCCGAGATTGGACCCGGAGTCGCTGGCGCCCATGTCGATCTGACGGCGACGGAATACCAGACGCGAGCGACAACAGACGAGGCAGGCGATTTCCTGTTCAATCAGGTCCGGGAAGGAACCTTCCGCCTCGACGCGAAGGACACTGACACCAATCGACGAGTCTCGATCACCAAAACACTGACGCAGGAGCTCCACGAACTTACGGGCGTGCGCATGGTGCTCGAAGAGATCTCCGACCTCGGCCTGTCCATTTACCTTCCGGACGATCTCGGCAATCAGTCGAGCGCGCTGGCGCCTCTCGTCTCGGTTGAAGTCACGCAGCGCTGCTACGGATATCGAGGAAGTATCTGCGAGTATCGCCGCGCGCTGCAGGGCAATTCCTTCCACTTCGAAGGCATGTTCAGGAACGAGCGCTTCAAGTTGGCCATCAAGGAGATCGGCGGACTCGAGCGTACGATCTTCCATGAGGATGAATTTCATGGACAGGAGTCGAGCCAACTCGACCTCGTCCTGCCTGCTTACGGTGATGTGAGAGTCTCCGTATTGGAGTCCGGCCAGCCGGCGGCGAGCATCCTGGTCACCGCTTCGGGTGGTGGGGTGTCGAAGACTGCCTACACCGACTCTTCCGGCGCCGCGATGCTGCGGGGCTTCCCGCTCGGAAAGAATCTGGGAGTCCAGGCGCGGAAGCTCGACGGGTCCAGCTCGGGTGTGTGGACCGGAACGGTGACACGCCAGTCGGTTCCTGCCGAGGCCGTGATCGACCTCGGCGGGTATGCCACGATCGAAGGACTTGTCGAAGCCGAAGAAGGAGGTCCGTCGGTTGGAACGCGAGTCAGTATTCGTTACCAGGCGTCGGGGACCTGGGTTGAGCTCGAGGTGCGCACCGATGCAACCGGGATGTATCGCTTCTATGGGGTTCCGGCGACGGGTACAACAGCCGATTTTGAGTATCTAGGCCCCGATGAGCTGACAATCGGCGGCAGACAGTCCGTCATTGTCACCGAAGAATACGAGAGTGGAACCCTGACGGCCCCTTCCGTAAAACTCGACGCGACGCCTCCACGCCTGCTCGATTTCTCTCCGACGGACGGTGCGCAGAACGTCTCGCTCGACACTGAGCTCCGGTTCGTCTTCAGCGAATCGATCGATCCAGCCGTGATTGACAGCAGCCACTTCGCATGGCGGACGGCGGACGGCTCCTCGACCGTGAGCACGGCGATCAGCCATGGATCAACCTCGGATGGCAACTTCGTCGTCGTACTGCGGCCGAAGCTTCCCGCAGGCCAGCCGTATCCACTCCTGAGCGATACGCTCTACAGGGTCACTCTTTCGGCCGGTATCCGTGATCTCTCGCGTCACACGATCGCCGCGGAACGTGGCATCACGTTCATGACCGCTGACAAGGCGGAGCCGGAGGTCATCGCGATCTCTCCGGCGGAGGACGAGCCGCTTCAGCGTGCGACTACCTTCGAACTGCGGTACAATGAACCGATCGATCCCGCGGCATGGGAACCGGGCGGGTCGGGATCGATCCAGCTCCTGCGAATCAATGAGCCAGGACCGGCGGGGAGTTTGATCGAGGAAATTGCCGGAGTTGCCCACGTCGACCCGCAGACGTGGTCGTCGCTCTACTTCGCACCTTCACTCGAGATCATCGAGAACGCGTTCTATCGGCTTACCGTGAGCGGCGTCTTTGACCCTGAGGGCAATCCGGCTGCCTCACGCACGTTCCACTTTTCATCTCGCGACACGAGAGTTCCATACCTCGAGCTCGTGTCTCCGGTCGGGGAGCAGCCGCTCGTCTCAGGAACGCAATACCGCCTGACGCCGACGATTCTCGACGAGCAGCCGGTCGAGGGGCAACCTCTTCCCGCTACGGCCGAAGACATCGACCGGGTCGACTACTTCAAGGTCGTAGACGGCGTCAGAACGTATCTCAGGACCGAGACCTCGGCGCCCTTCGCGTACGCGTTCGTTGCTCCGGACGGGGCGGCCACAATCGCGTTCGCAGCTGAGGCCTGGGACTTCTCGGGAAACAAGAGCAATGAGGCGACGATCTCCTTCGAGGTCATCGCGAATTCCGCTCCATCCGATTTGTCGATCACACTCGATCCCTCCGGTGATCGTCATGCAGGCTCAGCCGTTTCGGCGACCGTGGGATTCGATGACGAAGGGATCCTCGTGACCGTGAAGATCCAGGCCTCCGGCACCGATCAGTCTGGAAGTCCGTGGAGTACCCAGGAGGTCAGGGAGGTCCGGCGATCGGGCGTGTCCGAATCATGGAACGCACCTGTTTTCGATCTCACTCTCCCGCGAACTCTCGAGGGAGGGTCCGCGGTGACATTGACCGCGACCGTCACCGATTCTCGTGGCGGAGCTTCGACCACCTCGCATGCATTCAATGTCCTGCCGGACACTGTCGCTCCAGTGGTCGCGATCACAGCGCCGGCAGCGGAAGCCACATTCGAGTACGGCCAGACGTTCCAGATCGAGGCTGTTGTGCGCGACGCAGAGGTGGAGGTTTCCTCCGTGACGTTCGACTGGGATGGTCAGTCGCGGACGGTCCAGCTCGCGAGCTCAGTGTCGGGTGCGAATCCGGGGGAGCGCATCTTCCGATCTGGAATGATCGACGTCCCGGTGAAGAATGCCGATACGCGAATTCAGATCGTTGCGACGGCAGATCGACTTCGCAGGTAATTCTTCTTCCGACGAAGTTGAAATCGTGGTCCTCAAGATTGACAACACCGAGGTTCCTCAGGCTGCTTGGGTGAGCCCGCTCGACCGCGCGGTACTCCCAGCAGGCGAAGTGGGTTTCAACCTGGATCTGATTGTTGAGGCAACGGACGATCCGCCTGTGCAGTCGGTCACCTTCTCGATCGAGGAATTGGGCATCACCGAGAACGGTGAGCGTCGTCTCGGCGATGATCATCTGGGTCTATCCCCTCCAGTTCGATACTCCCGCGGCCGGCGAAACTCTCCGCGTCGTCGCGACGATCAGCGACGGTCTGCCGGAGCACGACGTCGTATTGCCCATCACTCTGGAGTTCGTCGCGGTGGACAAGACCATCATCGATCGCACTTCAGGCGGTGACAGCGAGCAACATCGCTGAGTACCAGGGGAAGACCGTGCTGGTACGTGGGGCCACGGCGGTGTTCAGCCCGCAGATTCCGCTGCAACTCGCGAATCTGATCGTGATGGACGGTGCAACGGTCCGCACGCTCGTGGCCTCTCCGTTCGCGGAGTATCCGCTCGACCTGACTGTCGATGGCACGCTCTTCGTCGACTCGGACTCGAAGATCGACGTTTCAAACCGGGGTTATCTCGGCGGATGGTCGACGAGCGCCGACGGCAGCCGTAACGAGAGTGACCGCGGAATGACCGTCGGGCTGACGAATGATGGCGGCCCCACCGGCTCAGCCTCGCACGCGGGACGCGCGGGTGTTGATGATCTGTCCGAGACGAATGAGACGTACGGCTCGATCACCTCGCCAGTTCTTCTGGGTACGGGTGGCGGAGGCGTCCTGAACCTCCGCGGAGGCAATGGCGGAGGCGCCGCGATCGTTTCGGCGGAAGGCGCTGGAGCACGGCTCGTCATCGCGGGAGCCGTCCGGGCAGATGGTGAGTCAGGTAAGGGTCTGTATGGCGCGGGCTCGGGTGGAAGCATCCAGCTCCGCGGCAGTTCGGTCATCTTCGGTCCAGCCACAGCTGATCAGCGCGAACGGTGGCGACGACGAAGGGGCGAACAACACTTCACGCGGAGCAGGCGGCGGCCGGATCGCGCTCGTCGCGACCGAACGTCTCGATGTCCCCTCGTCTCTCGCCTCTCACCTCTCGCCTCTCCTCCAGGCTCGCGGCGGTCGTAACGGCGACGCCGCGGATGGAACGAACCGTCTCGATGGCGGCGCCGGAACGGTATGGTTCCAGAGGCCTGGACAGAGCGGTGGTGAGCTTCACGTGTCGTCATTCGATTCCCGCTCTGCATCCTCTGCGCATCTGACCCGACCCACGCCCGTCACTGAGCCGCTGACGCTCGACCGGCTGGTCGTCGGCCCGCGTGCTCTGGTACGAATGGACGCGGAAGTCGTAGCAACGGAGACATCGGTTGACGAGACGGCAGTCCTCGTCCAGCCCCTCGACATCCCGTCGTTGACATACACCACCGATCCAGCAGGGTCCTCGTCCCTCATCCAGGATGGAACGACTCTCGGTCGGCTGGGATGCATCATCCGCGGCAGGCGTCGGACTCGTCGAGCTGCTCTGGTCGGCGTCGCCTGAAGAGCATTTGAAAAGACACCGAACTACGCCACGACGCTTACCGGCCGAGGCATGACGCTTCCGGTACCTTACGACGCGGCGGCTCGGAGAGGCCACGCTGCAGTTGCGCGTCATCGATCGCGCGGAGCGAATTCTACGAACGGCGATCTCGACGTTCACGATCATCGACAACGTCGCACCGGTGATCGACGCGTTTGTGGTCGATCCAGCAGCTTCCGAGGTTTATCCGGGTGCGACCGTTCTGGTGACGACCACCGCGTCCGATGACCTCGGAGTGAAGACCATGTCGCTGACCGCGACGCTGGATGGAGCCAACCTCGACTTCAGGAGCGGTCGCCGAATACAGTGTCGGCTTCTGAGATATTTGAAGTTGTACTCCCCCCGGACGCTGCCGCTGGAGCAGAGCTCCGCCTGCACCTCGAGGTGTCCGACGACTTCCCCGGCCGAGCTGACACAGCGATAGAGGCCACTCTTTCGATCCGCGCTGACACGGCTGGACCGTCGATCTCGATCGAAGAGCCGTTGGCCGGAGCCATTTTCCAGGAGACGGCTGACGGAAAAATCACGGTTAGCGCGAGGATCGTGGATGCGGAAGTCGGTGTGAAAGAGGTCACCGCATCGATCGATCAAGGTCAGACGCTCCCAATGACGCTCGTCTCCGCGGATCTGTATCAGGCAGATCTCCCCATCCCGAACGTGATCGGTTCCTCGAATGAGGCTCTGAACATCGTTGTCACAGCAGCAGACTATGCCGGCAATTCTTCGACGGAAGCTGTCGGTATAGAGATAACTCCAAACGTGGATCCGAACGGCCCCGTCATCACATGGCTCTGTCTCTCTAACGGCGCGATGTATCCCGAAGGATATGAGCTCGAGCTCCGCATCCGCGCGCTTGGCAATCCGGAGGGAACGGCGAGTGTCGCGAGCGTGATGTTCTCTTACACCGATCCCGCAACCGGCGATGAAATCTCGATCAGCGGTGACAGGGTGTCGGCGACTTCAAACGAGTACGTCGGCCGAACGAAGATGGTCATCCCTACCGTGAACGAAGAGGGCCCCATTCAAGTTCGGGTGTTGGTCAAGAACAACGGGACTGGCGAGAATGACGAAGTACGCGAGCTCTCGTGGTGAAGGGGGTCCGAGCCCCCGCTGGCGCCCTCATCCTCGCAGATGATCCTGCCTACAAGGGTCAGACGGTGTTTGTCGAAAGCGGCACCGTCACCATCGAAGATGGAGTGACGTTCGAGCGACTTGTCGTCCTCGGGAGCGCAAAGGTGACCCAATCTACAACGCCTGCCTCAGTCACGGTAGCCGAGCTGTCTTCGTCGACTGCGGCTCCGCCATAGATATCGCCGGGATAATCGAGGGTGGATCAATGCTCGTCAACGGGACTCTCACACACCCCCTGGGGTCGGAGTCAGGACTGGTGCTGGATGTGGATCGTCTGCAACTGGATGGAGTGATTGACGTCAGTGGTCGCGGCTACTCAGGTCGTACGAGCTACCCGGGCGTGTCAGCATCAGTTATCAATAGCGCCGGGAGTCATCTTGGTCGTGGAGGTCAGTCCGGTACCGATTCCTCAGGAGCGACCTACGGAAGCGTGACTCGTCCGCGTGAGCTTGGAGGAGGTGGTCACTACAGCGGTTCCTCCAATATCCGGGGTGG
This sequence comes from uncultured Acidobacteriota bacterium, assembly GCA_963829355.1. Classification (GTDB taxonomy): domain Bacteria; phylum Acidobacteriota; class Thermoanaerobaculia; order Gp7-AA8; family JAHWKK01; genus CAWHHZ01. The sequence goes on along the minus strand of CAWHHZ010000008.1, from coordinate 51,232 downwards.
TGGCCGTGTGGAGATCCGTTCAAACGATCTGGAGCTCAACGGTTCGATTCGCAGCGATGGTGCGAGCAATGCGAACGGCTCTGGTGCCGGTGGTTCTGTTTGGATTAGCTCGGACCGGATTACTGGATCGGGACAGGTGACGGCTCGCGGAGGTAACTCCGGATATCGAGGAGGCGGTGGGGCGATCGCGATCGAGTACAGCGATCCCGACTCGGAGTCGGCACCGTGGGTCGGAAAGCTGAATGCCCAGGGTTGGACCTACAGCACCGGCTCCAGCCAGAGCTCGGGTGCAGGAACGATATGGTTGAAAGGTCCGAGCGCCACCTACGGGACCTTGACCGTGGATAACAAGGGAGTGCTTCCTGGTCAGGCGACGGAGTTGCCTTCTCTGGGAAGCGGATTGGCTCTGAGTGGAAGCTCAGGCGCGACGCTTGTTACGGATCGCAGCGCTTCGATTCTGTCGTACTTTGAGGGTCACTGGGTTGAGATCAGTGGTGCTGACGGCACGGTCAAGGGAGTTGCTCAGATCTCGGATATTCATGAGGATCGTCTAACCGTGACGCTGGAGCCGGAAGGAGCAGAAACGCTCTCAGTTGCCGCAGGCGACTCGTGGCGTGGTGTCTATCGGTTCGACGAAGTGATTCTCGCGAGCCAGGAGAGGTTGTACAGCGAAGATCCGATTCTTACAGGAACGGATGCTGTGTTGACGCTGGTCGGGACCGAGGCGCCTGACGAGTTTGTGGAGTATCAGGGCCCGATCCACGCGGATGTTGTGGAAGTACGCGGAAGGATCTCAGTCAGCCACATCTCTTCGCGGGAGCTACGGGTAAAGGCCGGAGCGGTTTTGACACACCCCTTGGGTTCGGAGTCAGGACTGGTGCTGGATGTGGATCGTCTGCAACTGGATGGAGTGATTGACGTCAGTGGTCGCGGCTACTCAGGTCGTACGAGCTACCCGGGCGTGTCAGCATCAGTTATCAATAGCGCCGGGAGTCATCTTGGTCGTGGAGGTCAGTCCGGTACCGATTCCTCAGGAGCGACCTACGGAAGTGTGACTCGTCCGCGTGAGCTTGGAGGAGGTGGTACTACAGCGGTTCCTCCGATATCCGCGGTGGTGGCCGTGTGGAGATCCGTTCAAACGATCTGGAGCTCAACGGTTCGATTCGCAGCGATGGTGCGAGCAATGCGAACGGCTCGGGTGCCGGTGGTTCTGTATGGATCAGCTCGGACCGGATTACTGGATCGGGACAGGTGACGGCCCGCGGAGGTAACTCCGGATATCGAGGAGGCGGTGGGGCGATCGCGATCGAGTACAGCGATCCCGACTCGGAGTCGGCACCGTGGGTCGGAAAGCTGAATGCCCAGGGTTGGACCTACAGCACCGGCTCCAGCCAGAGCTCGGGTGCAGGAACGATATGGTTGAAAGGTCCGAGCGCCACCTACGGGACCTTGACCGTGGATAACAAGGGAGTGCTTCCTGGTCAGGCGACGGAGTTGCCTTCTCTGGGAAGCGGATTGGCTCTGAGTGGAAGCTCAGGCGCGACGCTTGTTACGGATCGCAGCGCTTCGATTCTGTCGTACTTTGAGGGTCACTGGGTTGAGATCAGTGGTGCTGACGGCACGGTCAAGGGAGTTGCTCAGATCTCGGATATTCATGAGGATCGTCTAACCGTGACGCTGGAGCCGGAAGGAGCAGAAACGCTCTCAGTTGCCGCAGGCGACTCGTGGCGTGGTGTCTATCGGTTCGACGAAGTGATTCTCGCGAGCCAGGAGAGGTTGTACAGCGAAGATCCGATTCTTACAGGAACGGATGCTGTGTTGACGCTGGTCGGGACCGAGGCGCCCGACGAGTTTGTGGAGTATCAGGGCCCGATCCACGCGGATGTTGTGGAAGTACGCGGAAGGATCTCAGTCAGCCACATCTCTTCGCGGGAGCTACGGGTAAAGGCCGGAGCGGTTTTGACACACCCCCTGGGTCGGAGTCAGGACTGGTGCTGGATGTGGATCGTCTGCAACTGGATGGAGTGATTGACGTCAGTGGTCGCGGCTACTCAGGTCGTACGAGCTACCCGGGCGTGTCAGCATCAGTTATCAATAGCGCCGGGAGTCATCTTGGTCGTGGAGGTCAGTCCGGTACCGATTCCTCAGGAGCGACCTACGGAAGCGTGACTCGTCCGCGTGAGCTTGGAGGAGGTGGTCACTACAGCGGTTCCTCCAATATCCGGGGTGGTGGCCGTGTGGAGATCCGTTCAAACGATCTGGAGCTCAACGGTTCGATTCGCAGCGATGGTGCGAGCAATGCGAACGGCTCTGGTGCCGGTGGTTCTGTTTGGATTAGCTCGGACCGGATTACTGGATCGGGACAGGTGACGGCTCGCGGAGGTAACTCCGGATATCGAGGAGGCGGTGGGGCGATCGCGATCGAGTACAGCGATCCCGACTCGGAGTTGGCACCGTGGGTCGGGAAGCTGAACGCCCAGGGTTCGAGCTACAGGAGTGGGGATAACCAGAACTCTGGTGCTGGAACGATCTGGGTGAAGGGTCCCAGTGCCACCTACGGGACCTTGAGGATAGATAACACGGGAGTGGTCCCTGGTCAGGCGACGGAGCTGCCTTCTCTGGGAAGCGGATTGGCTCTGAGTGGAAGCTCAGGCGCGACGCTTGTTACGGATCGCAGCGCTTCGATTCTGTCGTACTTTGAGGGTCACTGGGTTGAGATCAGTGGTGCTGACGGCACGGTCAAGGGAGTTGCTCAGATCTCGGATATTCACGAGGACCGTCTAACCGTGACGCTGGAGCCGGAAGGAGCAGAAGCGCTCTCAGTTGCCGCAGGCGACTCGTGGCGTGGTGTCTATCGGTTCGACAGTCTTAGCATCGAAGACTCGACGCTGCAATCGCACGATCTTCTTGTGACGACCAATCCAGCTCAGATCACAAACGGCACGTGGATCAAGGCGAATGCTGCAGCGCCCCTCGTCGATCCGTCACTCATGAATCTTCAATCAGACGCGAGCGGTGCGACTATTGTTGGGCTAGCCGGTGCCGTGCTGGATGAAGATACCCCGATCAAAGTCGTCGCAACGAACCAGCGAACGCTGCAGCAGTTCTCCACGACCGTCACCGCCGAGAATGGTGGTTTCATGCTCGGCGTCGTAGGAGCCGCGGGTGACACGTTCACGATTCGAGCGAGCGATTCCCATCGCTGGCCGATGTCGAGCAGGGAGGTGCCCGTCGTTGGGGCGATCGTAGAAACGAACTCGCTCGCCTCGTTGTTGATCGAGCCTGCTTCCGTTGCCGGAGGCTCGAGCGCGGTGGGGACCGTTGTTCTCGCTCATCAGGCGCAGGGCGACCTCGCTGTGTCTCTCTCGAGCGGTGACTCAACGATCGTTTCAGTTCCCTCCCAGGTCATCGTCGGGGGAGGGCTCACTAAGGCTCAGTTCTCTATTTCAACCGATGATCCTCTCAGCGTCACAGATGTCGTGATTACCGCTACATTGGTCACCAGCCGCACCGCGGCGGTCACCGTGACTCCCGCAAATGCGGCGCTGCAGTCAATCGCGCTGTCTTCTACGGATATCCAATCGGGAACATCGATAACGGCGACAGCAACGCTTTCCTCGCCAGCACCTGCCGGGGGCGCTGTCGTCACTCTGGCCGCGTCCGACGACAACCGCGTTTCCCTCCCGGATACGATCACCATCGAAGAGGGAACGTCATCAGTCGACTTCATCGTTACTACCCGACAAACCAGTGCCGACCACACTGTCACCATCGATGGGCACTACGGTTCGACCGCGTCGTCGACGCTAACGCTGCGCGCATGTGGAGAGATCTCCGCCGTCGAACCGCCGGCTGCGACGACTCTGGAAGCCGTCTGGTTCGATGACGCGCCATCAGTAGGGACAGTGAGCGGTAGCGGCTCATGGCAGTCGCTCTTGACGGCCAGCGGTGCCGAGGCGCTCGAAATCGATGCGACCACAGGTCCTGCGTTCTGGCAAGTCGACGGGACGAGCTCGCTCGGCGTCACGAGCGGTGATTCGCTCGTCCTTTACGCCTTGGTCGACCCGTGCGCTCCGCCGCGCGAGATCCTCGTCTCGTGGTTTGACGGTTCTGGGACTCACCGGGCCTCGTGGGGTGAGGATCGTCTAGATCCATCGATCGGCCGCGCGAAGATCGCGACCATACCACTCGGCGGAGAGTGGGTGAGGCTCGAGATTCCCGCTCCGCTCGTCGGGCTCGGAACGAGTTCGATCAGCGGTCTCAGGGTCGAGATCGATCGCGGCCGCGCCTGGTTCGATCTGTTCGGCAGCGAGGCGTGCGCGATCGGGACGATCGCTACTCCCACGACCTTCCCGGCAGACGACGTATGGCTCGATGACGGAGTCCCCATCGGAGCGATCGAAACCGGAGCCGGCACCTGGACGACGGAGCAGGCCGCCAGCGGATCGCAGTCGCTGAAGTTGCCTCCGGCGACCGGGATGCGCTCCCACAGTTTCATGGATATCGAGACGATCCCCGTCAGGGAAGGCAGTCTTTTCATTGCCTATGTGCTTACGAACCCTTGCTCGCCGCCGCGGGAGATCATGCTCTCCTGGTCTGATTCCTCTGGGGAACATCGAGCATATTGGGGCGAGGACCTGATCGATACTGGCAAGACGAGAGCTCGAGTCGGCTCTCTGCCGACTGCCGGCGGGTGGGTCCGATTGGAAGTCCCGGCAGCTCTGCTCGGGCGACTGGGCTCCACGATCACGGGAGTCTCGGTGAAAGTCCACGGTGGAGGTGAGATCTTCTTCGACCGGGTCGGAGTCGTGCATCCGCCGAACCTCGCCCTCGGGAAACCTGCCCGGCAGTCGTCGCTTTGGTCCGATGGTTATCCCGAGCGGGCGGTGAACGGCAATACTGTAGACCGGACAGCCACGCTCAGCGAGTCGAGCGCGTGGTGGGAGGTTGACCTCGGAGAGGTCTACGCGATAGAGACTGTTGATCTGTGGACCTTCTCGAGTTGTTGCCTCTCCGAATTCGCCAACTTCTATCTTCTGATTTCGGAGGAGCCATTTTCATCGAACACCCTGGGCGACCTTCTGAACCAGAAAGGTGTGTCCGGCTACCGGTTCGAACAGCAGGTGTCGCGCCCATCAGCGTTCTCGATTCACAGAGCGGGGAGATACGTGAGAATTCAACGGGCCAGCGGTGGCCAGCTCAAGATCGGCGAGGTTCAGGTCTCGGGACCGGTATCCAAAGATCGTGAGAATTATGCCGGAGGCAGGGCTGCGTTTCAGTCGTCGGTGACAAGTGGCGGTCTGCCGGCACGGGCCGTGGATGGCCGGACGGACGGGATCTGGTCTATCGGCACGACTCAACAAACCAGCAGCGGCGCAGATCAATGGTGGCAGGTCGATCTAGGGGAGTCGAGAGACATCGGCCGCGTCGACATATTCAACCGGACCGACTCGCAACAACAGCACATCGTTGGCGCCTACCTGCTCGTCTCCGATGCTCCGTTCATGTCGAACGTACTGGCTGACATTATCGCTCAACCTGGAGTCAGCGCCTGGTATGTCCGTGACATCCGTGCAGGCTACGACTTTGACGTCGGAAGATCAGGACGCTACGTCCGCGTCCATATGAGTGAATCGAACTATCTTCATATGGCTGAAGTACAGGTGTGGTCGCACGACAGGTCTCTGGAGGTCAATTCGAAGCCCGGCTCCCCGGAGGAACCACGATGAAATGGGTCCGGCAGATCTTGAATTCTTCCTCACTCGCGCATGAAAGCCGAAGCGCGACGCGACCTATCCAAAGTCGAGTCTCGGTTTCCTTGCTAAAGTTCGCGCTTTATCCCGCGGCTTTGGTGCCACAGCGCGAGAATTTGGATTCTGTCTTCGAGAGCACGATAGAGAAGCAGGTATCCACTCTTCTGGAGAATGACGTGCCGGGTGTCGGGCAGATCGACGTCATCGACCGGGGCACCGGCGTCGGGATACCGCCGAATGATCTGATAAGCAAGACTCAACTCAGTTCGCAGCAGCTTAGGAGCAGCGGTTCGATTTTGTCGCCACCAGCGCAGAGCTTCGGCGATTTGCTGCTCGGCGAGACGAGTACGAGTGATTCTCAACAGAGTCAGCTTTCGTCATCGATTGCGTCGAGTGCTTCGACGGCGTCGAGACCGTCATCGACCTCTCCAGAGGAGATCGACGCGAGCAGGAACTCTTTTTCTTCAACGGTCAAGGTCAACGGTTGTCTATCGAGAATGACGGCCGTCACTTCCTCACCTTCCCTCACTTGCGGAACGCTGAACGCGACTTTGCCCGCTGACGCTCGCCCGGATACCAGTTTCATCTTCAAGGTCCTCCATTGGATGATCTCAGAACCGGCCGGCTCCACGTCGGACCGGAACGAGGTGTCGTCTTCGTCGCGTGGCTCATCATCAATTCGACACGCAAGCTCTTTGATGCTTCTGCATTGTGAATCAACACCAGTGGCGAATCCAGTTACTCCCGTCCGCGATGTACCTCAACTCCCCCGGTTCCTTTCCGCTACTGTCGCTACGTTTCTCGCGCTGGCCATCACATTCCCGCTCCTCGGCCAGGAACCAATCCCCCCCACCACCCAATCCGACGATTTCCAGTCATACGAGAAGAACGCCAACCCCGCCGGGTGGATCGATACCTCCGTCGGCAATCCTCGCCCCGAAGCCGAGGGACTCTACAAGGTGCGGATCGATCCGACGCAGGGGAGCAAGGGGCCTAATCTCGTTTACGGGACCGTTCAGTCGTCCGGAAAGCCGGAGGGGCGGAATGCTCGCATCGGGACGTTCTCGACGCTCACCACGCACGAGTTCGATGGAGAGGGACGCTTCGAGTACAAGGGGAGAATCGTCCGGACACGCAAGGAGTCGCGGGTCGGGCTCACGTTCTTCTCCTCCTACCCTGAGCAGGATCGCTACTACCTGATCGGCCTCTGGTCGCAGCCGGGATCGACCAACCTTACGATGCAGTGGCTCCCCGAGCAGAACATCGAATACCAGGCCGACCGCGACAGTGAGGTTCAGCTCACGCCTGAGACTTGGTACCGCTTCTACATCCAGGTCGACGCCAAGGACGATGCGACGTTCGTCCGCGCGAAGTTCTGGCCCGACGGAACCGACGAGCCGGACACGTGGCAGATCGACGGCTTCGACGCGTCCGCATCCCGACTCACCGCGGGCCGTATCGGGATCTGGGCTGCCGTACGTGGTGAGGCATACATCGATGACCTCTGGGCAAAATCACCGATCGACCTCACCGCTCCCTCGATCAATTCAGCCGGCCGACGGGACATTGAACGACGGCGAGAAGTTCAGCGGCGACATACGCCCCGAGATCACCGTCGAAGACGACATCGATCCGTCGCCACTATGGTCCGCAACCCTCGACGGTATCCCCTTCGAGTCCGGCACCCTCGTCACCGGCGAGGGATCGCACACGATTGAAGCGCAGGCTTCCGACTCCGCGGGAAACGAGGCGAGCGCCATCGTCTCCTTCACGATCGACAAGACGCCTCCCGAGGTTACCGTGACCCTCGAAGGAACGACTCCCGATGGAGTCTTCTACTCCACCGAGGTGATCCCAGGTCTCGCTGTGAGCGATCTGACTGCGACAACGATCACCGCGACGCTCGACGATGGTGAGTACATATTCGGCCCACTGGTCGAGGGCCAGTATCACCGAGTCGGACCGTCTGTTGTGGCCGAGGGATCGCACGAGCTGGTCGTCACGGTCACGGATGATGTCGAGTGGGAGACCACGAGCACAACTCTCTTCACGATCGACAGGACGAATCCGGACTTGTCGATTCTTGCTAACGATGCGGCGCTCATCGACGAGAAGTACTTCTCCAAAGACGTCACGCTCGCCGCTCACGCTGAGGACGATTCGCCACTCGATGTGATTCTGGTCGTCGATGGCGCCCAGGTCGACCCCGCCGGGACCCTCTTCACAACGGAAAAGAGCTATACCGTCTCGGCGAAAGCGACCGACGCCGCAGGCTGGACGACCGAGGTGGGCCCGTACACGTTCACGGTCGACAAGACGGCTCCCCACGCAACCCTCCTCGTAAACAATCAGCCACTCCCGGATGACGGTCACGTTTTCTCTGGAGGCGTTTCGTTCCACATCGACACCGCGGAGGCGGGCGCCATAAAGATCCTGACTCTGGACGGGGTCGAGTACAGCGAGCACGATCTGATTGAATCCGAGGGACCGCACACAATCGAAGGCAGCGTCACGGACGTCGCCGGCAATATGCTTCCGCTCCCTCGCTTCTCATTCCGAATCGACAAGACGAAGCCCACCGTGAATGTGACCGTCGACGGCGCACCTCTCTCGAGTGACGCTCTCTTCGGCACCGCGATCACCGCCACTGTGACTGTGACGGACGAGACTCTCGCGACAGTCGAGATTCACGACGGCGACAAACCCCTAGGCGAGACCGAGGCGGAAGGGGCCACGACTCTCACCATCGACGTTCCGTTCGAGGAAGGGGAGCACTCGCTGATTGTGACGGCCATCGACCGTGCTGGATGGACCGCCGACTTCACACCGATCGACTTCATCGTCGATCAATCGCCACCCGAGGTGACCATCACCCATGACGGCAATCCCCTGAAGGACGGATCTTCATGGAATGAGACGATCATCCCTGAGGCCGACGTCGTACGATCTCACCGACTGGATTGATGTCGCGACGCTGAACGGCGTGGAACGCACCCTGGAGACGCCGATCGTCGAAGAGGGCGCCTACGAACTGATCGTCACCGTTACTGACGCCCTCGGATGGAGCTCGACCGTCGGACCCATCAGCTTCCGCATCGACAAGACTCCTCCCGCACTGACCCTCGACTCTCATCAGGAGGGCGCTGTCGTTGCGACCTCGCCCATCGTGCTTTCAGGATTTGCGGACGATGCCACCGAAGTATTCGTCAACGGCGTCGCTGCACCGATCGATCCGGTGACGAAGCGCTGGACTTGGATCCCGTCGACCTTCCCGAGGGGAGTGCGTTGTTCACCGTGACGGCGATCGACGCGGCGAAGAACGAGGCGCAGATCACGCGCACGATCATCCTCGACACGCGCACCCCATCGCTCTCGCTCACTGCCCCGGCGAACGGATCCTGTCTCTCCGCGCCGACGATCGAAGTTGCGGGAAGTGCGTCCGATTCCAACCTCTCCGCGGTTCAGATCATGCTGAGCGGACCTGCCGGTCAGACCGTGAGCGAGAGCGGCTGCGCTCCAATCGGGCGGGCGGTGGGCTGCTTCATTCTCTTCCCTTTCGGAGGGAGCGTGGCGCGCGCTCATCGAAGCGCAAGACGTGGTCGGTCACGTTGCAGCCGCATCGACGCGGTTCGTCGTCGATCGCACGCCGCCACAAGTCGTCGTGACCGAAGGTGGCGCACCCTTCCTCGGTGGAACGACTCTCGCGCGGACCGTGACGCCGTCGATCTCGATCATCGATGCGGATCGCTCAGCGACATTCTCCGCAAAGCTCGACGGCGCCTCGTGGAGCGGAGCGCCGATCGTGAGCGAAGGAACCCATACCCTCTTGATTGTGGCGGTCGACTGCGCAGGGAACGAGGCCGCGCCCCTGATAATCGGTTTCACGATTGACCTCACCGCTCCGTCCTTCATCTCGACGAATCCCGCAAGCGGCTCGCGGGTCGGCGAGATACCCGCCGCTCTTTCCGGGACGGTCGATACGGACGCCAAAAGGGTCGAGCTTACGAATGCGGCGGGCGTTTCGATCGAAACCTCCGTCACGAATGGCTCCTTCTCGTTCTCGAATGCGCCGTTCGCGGAAGGGGAGAATCGTTTCACCCTCACCGCGGTCGACGCGGCAGGTCAGCGGGGCCGGCTCGACTATGTTCTCACCATCGATTTGACGGCTCCGTCCGTGGAGATCATCGAGGGCGGCCGATCGATGACGAGCGGCGCAGTCTTTCGCCGTGCCGTTACTCCCGAGGTCCGCTCGAGCGACCCTGCCGCGACGATCGTGGCGACACTCGACGGCGCTCCCTTCACGAGCGGTACGACGATCACCACCGATGGCGCTCACACGTTGCGCGCCACGGCCACCGATGATCTCGGCCATCAGTCGAGTCCCGTCGAGGTCTCCTTCACGATCGACACGACGGGACCGACAATCGCGATCACCTCTCCCGCTGACGGCGTCTTCGATCGACTCCGACGCAGTGACGGTCACCGGCAGCGTGACCGATGCAGTGTCCGTGGTCGTCAATGGTTATCCTGCGACGCTCACGAGCACGACGTTCAACGTTGCGGTCCCGGTCGAAGTGGGGGAGACGCTCATTCGAGCCACCGCACGCGACGCGGCCGGGAATGCGGCGAGTGCATCCGTCAACGTGAACCGAGCCATCGCACCCGCGATCGTGATCACCTCGCCACCGGACCAGTTCCTCACGAGCCGCCGGACGATCTCCGTCGAAGGGTTCGTCGTGACGCCGCGAAACGTACAGAGCTGTCGTCGTGACCGACGGTGCCACGACGTCGTTCGAGATCGTCCCCGATGAGAGTGGCCGGTTCCGAATCGCAGAGTGGCCGCTCCTCGAAGGCGTGAATGCAATCCGTGCGACGGCGACCTCTTCATCTGGGCAGGCGACGACCGCAGCAGTGTCGGTCACTGCTGATCTCACGCCGCCGCAGCTCGAGATCCTCGCTGATGGCGCTCCGCTCTCCGAGGAGCAGAACTTCCCGCTGGGGACAACGATCTCGGTTCAGGCTCTGGATGATGGTGCCGTCACGACGACGCTGCGGATTGACGGAAACGTCGTCGGGGGCGACACGATCGTCAGCGCCGAAGGATGGCACGTGGCGTCTTCGAGCGCGACCGATGCGGCCGGCAACCAGTCGAGGCTCGAGCGCTCCTTCCATGTCGGCAGTCGTGGCGGTACCGCGATTTGCAGCATCGACGGCTTGTATCCCGGCGACGACTCATTCGTCACCGGCACGACGACAGGCCTCTCAGGACGGATCGGCAGCGCCGCAGGCGCGACCGTGAATGGCAACCCGGTGGAGGTCGTCGACGGGAGCTTCTGCGCCGTGGTCTCGCTGCCGGCCGAAGGTCCGAACGAAGTGGTCATCCGCTGCACGGACCAGAATGGTGAACCTTCCGGTGATGCCGCGTCGATCACTCTTCATCGCCTTACAGGTCTTCCCGCGGTGACAATCTCCTCACCTCAAGACGAGGCGGTCGTCTCAAACGGCGACGGCAAGCTCACCGTGACCGGAACCGTCGGCGCGGAGACCCAGGCTCTCACCGTAAACGGCTCGCCAGTCACCTTCACTGGAGGAACCTACTCGACGTCGGTGCAGCTCGTCGAGGGACTCAACATCATCGCCGCGCGAGCCGTCGATGCGACCGGCCGAAGCGCGACTGCGACGGCGAGGGTCGAGTACCGGACATCCCAGCCGAAGATCACGATCACCTCGCCCGTCGGGACGCCGTCGACCGGTGGATCGACCATCGACATCAGCGGGACGTGGACCTATCTCGATCCGGTCGCGATTACGGAAACGAGCTCCCAGACCGCCGCCTCGATTACCCATCATTCCGATACCGACGGAACATTCCACATCACGGACATACCACTCGCGCCAGGAGAGAACATCCTCACCGTCGCCGCTACCGGACAGGCTTCGATGACAATCACCGTCAACCGAGTTGCAGGTCTGCCCTCGGTCGCGATCGACACGCCGTCTGATCAAACTCATGTCGGCGGCGCGGTCACGCAAATCACCGTGCGGGGACGCTACGCCGCCGAGCCCGGCTCGAACCTGACGGTGAACGGGGTCAATGCCACCCTCTCCGCCGGCTCGTTCGAGGCCTCGGTGCCGCTCACGACCCTCACCGAAGTGACCCCTCTCGTGGCTCGTGTGACGGAGCCCGACGGACAGAGCGCGACGTCGATCGCCACGGTTCGGCGACTGAGTGGTCCACCTGAGGTGAATTACGTGTACCCGGACGACGGTATGGTAACCGTCGACCCATCCGTACTCCTCACGATCGGTTTCTCGCATGCGATGGATGCGGCGTCGGTCAGGCAGGCATTCCGGCTCGAGCGCTCCTCGGGGATCGCCGAGAACGGAGACCTGCTCCTCGCTCGCGGTGTCCTCATGTTCGCCCCAGATGCGCCGCTCATCGATGGTGAGACCTACACGATCCGGATCGCGGCAACGGCTACGGACGTCGCGGGCCAGCCGCTCGCGAAGCCGCTCGCGTCAACGTTCACAATCGCCACGACTGCACCCGCAGCCGCGCCCACGATTGATCCCCTCGGCGTCGTCTGCGCGTCCTCGGTCGTGATTCAGGGATCCGCTCCGGCCGGTTCCACCGTCGTGATCGACTCCGACAGCGATTCGAAACGCGTTGCGGTGGGCCCGACCGGCCGTTATGCACAGGAGATCACGCTCTCGGGCCGCGATGGCTACCAGCTCGTGCGCGTGCGGATCCGTGGGGACGACGGCTCGCTCTCTCCTGCCGCCGAGCTCTGCGTCCGCACGAGCTGCGATCGCTTCAGAGTCGTCAGTGCGAGCTTCGATCGCGTCACCAATGACGTGCGCCTCGAGCTCAACCACTCCGTCGATCCCGCGAGCGCTACGCTGGGAGACTCAATCCTCCTCACTCACGAGGATGGCCATTCCGTAGGCGGCACCCTCTCGACGGCTGGAACAATCGTAACGATCACACCTGCCGAGGATCTCACGGATGCCACCTTCACTATGCAGGTGACTAGAGATCTTCTCGATATCGATGGAAAGGCTCTGGAGGCCGCGTACGAGCGGACCTTCAACCGCGCCGGCGATGATCCAGGCGCCGGAGAAGGTCAGGGTGTCCTCTCGGGAGAATCACAAAGCGGCTCCACCGGCCGTCCGCTTCCCGGCACCGGCGTGACCAGCACCACCCCGATCAACGCCTACTCGAAATCGGAGGACGACCAATGAACGTCCAAAGAGGAGCGCCGGCACCCCTGCCGGCGGAGCGCAGGCTCCCAGCCTGCGCAGGAATGCACGAAACGGAGACCCTTACCGCGCCACCGACCGACGCCGAAAACCCGGTCGTACTGAGCGCAGACAAAGACGACCTGTCATTCCGAAGGAGCGCCCCCGGCGCGACTGAGGAATCTGTGCGGGGGAGACGCGCGCCCTTCAAGCTTCTCATCGACTGCGCAGCGCCGGCGCGCTCACTCCGGCTCCCACACCTCGATCTCGAGCTTGCGGAGCCGCCGAACGAAGCGCTTGTCGAAGGTGGCCACCACACATGATTCCTCGATGGCGATCGAGGCGAGAGCGGCGTCGGTCAGGTGCGGTACGAAATCGGGCCAGAGGGTGATCAGTCTCGACCAGGGGACATCGTCAATGACTTTCGAGCCCGGGGTTTGTAGTAGCGACTCGATGATCACTGCGGTCTCTCGCGGTGACTGGTCGTACACACTCTGCAGCACGTACGCCGTTTCGAAAACCGTCAACTGGGCGAGTAGCAGCGAAGTCTGTCCTGCCGCCGCCTGTTCGAAGAGCTCTCTCGAGAGTTCACGCTGCGACCGATTACGTTCAATAAAGAACGAGATGATGAAGTTCGCATCGACGAGAACCGGCATTTCTCAGATGCGACCTCTCCGCTTTCGAGCCTCGCGGACGGCCTCCACCACATTCGCCGGACCTGTCTTGATGATTCCCTCGAGGTCGAAGAAAGGATGGCGCTTTGTCGATGAGATGGTCGCCGTCCCACCTCGGACTTCCCAGGAGATCTGGTCTCCGGGCTTCAGTCCGAGAGCTTCACGAACTTCTTTGGGGACGGTCGTCTGCCCTTTGCTGGTCAACTTGGAGGATGTCTCGCTCATCACGTTTTCCTTACCTGAGTATAGCAACGTAAGGAATGACCGTCGTCATCCCCGGATGCACACGGACGATCATGTGAACCTCCGCCTGTCGCTCTCACCGACTGGCATCCTGCCCTGTCATCCCGAGCGGGTGGGTGGGAGGGCATGCGAGGGATCTCCACTTTTTCGCCGGACGTGACGCTTCTCGAACCAAGCTCTGCTGTGCAATCACTCACAAACTCGTTTCCCATCCCACGCGCTCGCTTCGAGCACGGAGCCTCAACGTATGAAGCCTTTCTTCGAACAGCGACTCCTCCGGCAGGGAACTCTTCTCCTGCTGATTCTCACGACAGCCCTTGCAGGCCTCGCACAGAGCGGGACCACCACGGACCATCGCGGTCGATACGCGATGAGGCTGTCGGAAGGCGTGCATACGATCACGATCTCCGCACCCGGTCATACGACGGCCTGGCGGCAGGTGGTGATGCCCGCAGGCGCGGCCGTCGACGCCCTCGGTGCATTCCTCGACGAGCTCGGCCCCTCGGCGACAGCGGCGGATGGAACCGAAATCAGTCTCCAGCACGGAGGAGAGACAGCAGTCACACTTCCCGCAACACTCTCGATTCCCGCCGGCACCCTCCCCACCGGCACGACCGTGACATTCACGTCGGTCGGCCAGCAGTCGCTCGCCGGCCTTCTTCCACACGGCTGGAGCCCTTTGGGGAGCGCTGAAATTCGGATTCGGCCAGTTGGCGGCTAGTGGGGGAGCTACCGGCAAGAACGGAGGCACCTTCCTCTCTCTCCACTCCTCCCTCGCCACGGCGACCGTAACCTTCTCCGTTCCGCGCGATGCGATCCTCGCCGCGAACCAGACCCTGACAGCCGTCGCTTACGATCACGACCGCAACGAATGGTTCGTGCTCGAATCCGTCGTAAACATCGATCCTGATGGAGTCGCAACGATCAGCGGTATCTCGATCGGGTCCGGCATGAGTGAAAGCGGATCGTTCGCAATTGCGCTCGTATATCCGGATGGTCTCGAGAACTTCCGCACGCCTGCAGCTCCGGCATCCGGCTCGCCGCTCGAGGGCGTTGCAACGGCCGCCGACGTTGAAGCAATTCTCCACGCTTCCACCGTCGATCTCTCTTTCAGTCCCGAGACCATTCTGCCGACCGAGCGTTCCGTCGCGACACTGGCGGTCTCGAACCCCGATCCTGCGTCCGGCCTCGCGCCGCTCCCCTCGGGTACGGCGATCCAGGCGTGGGTGAGCGAGGAGCTCGAGCTCGCCGATGGCATCGATCCTGAGCGAGCCCCCGTACGCGGCCGATCTCGTTCTTTATCGCTCGCTCGACGGCACCAGCCTCCATTCGGTTTTCCATCTCGCTCCGTCCGAGCGAGCGAGCGAGGTGATCCTCAAAGTCGGTTACGAGAACGTGCGGATCCAGCCGTACCCGTACGCGTTGCCGCGGAGCCAGATCATCGGCCCCGAGGGAGGACGTGTCTCCGGTGAAGGCGACGTCGTCGTCGAGATCCCTCCCGGCGCCACGGTCGAGCCCGTCCGCGCCGAATCGCGCACCTTAGCCCAGAGTGAGCTCGAGTCCTTCGGAACGATCCCAGGATTCCGCATCGCCGGCGGCTTCGAACTGGCGATGCAGCGCTTCGACCAGGAACCGACCGACCTCGACGGCGACGGCATCGCCGACCCTGGCCAGCCGATCGATCTCTGGAAACCCGCACGCGTGACCTTCGGCCTCGGCGCTCTGGAACCCGACTCCCAGGTAATCCTCGCCCAGGTCCTCGACGCCACCCCCTACGGCCGCATCTTCCAGCTCGCAAGCCGCACTTCCCCTCTCCCCCCGGGAGAGGGGTCAGGGGAGAGGACTTCGACGCTAAACGAGGACCCCACCACCGGCCTCCCGAACCTCGGAATCACCACCGAAGGCCGCTACCTCATCCTGGTCGCCGAGCAACCAATGGCCTGGGCCTGGGGCACGATCAAAACCGCCTCCGGCCGCCTCCTCCCCGACGCGCAGATCCTCTCACTCGACACTCGCCACTCGCCGCTCGCCGCTCTCGGAGTGAGCTCGCTCACTCCCACCAGCGGCCTCTTCGCCATCCCCGTAGTCGCCGATCCCGCGCCCGCCTTCCAGCTCGACCAGCGCCATCACGCGTCCGGCGAAGGCGACGCGCTACCCGCACCCGAACGCTCCCGCGAAAGACGAGATCGTCCCGATCGTCGGTCTCACGCACGTCCCCCAGCCGCCGGAGATCAGCTCCACGACCCCGGCTGACGGCGCCACCGAGGTTTCGCTGACGACCAGCGTCCGCGTCGCGTTCAGTCCCGGCATCGACCCCGCGTCGGTGACCGAGGACTCCCTCATCCTCACCAACACCCTGAACGGCGAACGCCCCCAGGGCACCATCACAGCCGACGGCGGCTCCATCACCTGGACTCTCGCCTCTCATCTCTCGCCTCTCGCCCCTTCGACGACGTACCTCGTCACCGTTTCCCCGGCGGTCCGCGGTCCCAACGGCACCCCCCTCGGCACCCCCTACACCTTCTCCTTCACGACGCTCAGAACCTTCCTCGGCGATGAAACCGGCACCGTCGATCCGACGAAGATCCACATCACGATCCCCGACGAGACCGGCCACTCGACCGTGTTCGGCGCCCCCGGCGCCCTGCCCCTTGGCGCCACGGCCATTGCTACGCGCCGCTCCAACGACTTCACGACGCAATATCAGGCATCAGCAGACTCGAATGGGGCCTTCACCTTCAGGATCGGCGACTGCACTTCGCCTCTCGCCTCTCGTCTCTCGCCTCCAACCTGTGACGCAGTCACCATCCACGACCAGATCGACCTCCGCGTCCTGAACAGCGCCGGCAACCTCATCGCCATCGTCCCCCTCACCCCTTTCATCACCGAGGACCAGCGAGGCTTCATCGCCCCCGTCGGCGTCGAGACCACTTTCACGACCGCCGAGAACATCACCATCACTGTGCCGGCTGGAGCGTTCGATCAGCCGACGCTTGTGCACGCGGACCAGGTGACCTCGGCGCAACCGTTCGACGCCGTCCCAAGCTTTTCGGATCAAGTGCACTTCGGCACCGCGATCAGGCTCGAGTTTGATTGTGGCGTGGGAACGAACGATTCGCACTCGTCTCGTCCATGCGTCGCGACAAAGCGGCTTCAGTTGTCGATCCGTGAGGAAGCGGGAACGGATCCATCACTCCCATGGCTCCTCGGTCTCCTCGGCGAATCAACGCGCGGCCCACGCTTGATGCCGATGGATACGATCGATCTTCGCGATGGCAGCTTCACCACGAAGCCTCCGGAGTCGACGGCTTCTGCGAAGGGCAAAGGAATCCAACTCTTCGCAGGAGAGACCGCACCGATCAAAGACGTTCTCCCCGGCGCCACCGACCCAGGCACCTACGCGATCATGGCTCCTCTCCTGCCGGCGGGCAGGAGTCTCGTCTGGGCGATCATCGACAGCGCTGCGCAGGAGCTGCATTCGAGCGTCTTCTCGTGGATGTACGTCAACGCCCTCAAAGCCGGGACGAAGGGTGCCGCAGTCCCGGCAATCTCGGATACATCGTTCACGATCAGTGGCGTGACATGGGGAGGCTACGAGGCATTCCGCAAGGTCTACGATCCGATCGCCGCCACGGACCCGGGAGTCGGATTCGTCGTTCCGCCGCTCGCCGACAATGTGACCGGCCCCTACCCGGTCTTCGGCTCTCTGTTCGATGTCGAGATCATCGATCTCGCAACATTGGAGGGAGCATGGGAGACGAGCGAATGGACCGTCACGTTCGCGAACGGACTCGCGAAGGCGAAGCGGCTCGTCCCGCTCACCGAAGGTGAGATCGCTCCCGAAGCACACCTTTTGAATACCTCGACAGGAAAAAGCCTCAAGGGGCCGGATAACCTTGAGCTTGGCGCGAAGACGGGGCATCGTCTCATCCTCGTCTCGAGCCCGAGGAAAGCCGTCGATCCCCGAGCTACGGTCTCGGTCGTCTTCAACGAGCCGATCGACCTCGGTCCCGACTCCTCGGCCGACGCCATTCATGCGTGGCTGGCCGATCGATTCGACCTGTCGATGAACCAGAATGCCGCGGACCCGAATGGATGGGTGAGCGTCGGCAACCTCGTTCGCTTTTCGTCCGATTCGGCCGGCCGCCGAATCACGATCACACCGCGCGGCTCACTCAGTCGTGGGGCGCTCTACCGCCTCACATTGAAGGCGACGATCTCCGATACGGAAGACGAGCCACTCCTTCTCGGGCAGGCGAAAGGCTCATCGGGGCAGGTTACCGGTGGCAGCTCCATCACGCTGTCGTTCGCGACGCGCGCACCGGAGGGCCCGGTCGACACGCTCACGCTCGACGAGGGAAGTCTGCGTGACCTCGAGCTCTACGACAACCTCCTCTTTGTGGCAGCTCTCGAGGGGGGCATCAGCGCCTGGGACGTCACCCGTCCCTTCGCCAGCGCGGTCCCGCGTGGCTACGCCCGTGCGGAAGGACAGAACTACCACGCCGTCGCAATCGACCGTCATGGACGCGTCTGGACGACAGGTGTCGGTTCCACCTTCGGCTTTCTGCGGAGCTGGCGTGTTTCCGACTTCCTCGGCGACTCGGCACCCGTCGAAACACCCACCTCCAGAGCCTCGGCGGTTGTCTCCTGGGCGCCCGGCGCGTCAGGAGCGAATAGCTCCATCTTCAGCAGTTCCGAGGTCGAGGCGATCCCGCGAGGGATCGAGGTTCTCTCACAGGACGAGACCGAGTCGCACGACTTCGACTCGCTGACCCAGCTCGCAAACGGGGACATCGCGCCCGTTCCCGGGAATGAGGATGTCCTCTTCGGCCTGGCGTTGAAGGCGAAGGACACGCCGTATCCGTTCCAGTGGATCACGGTCGAGAACGTCACACGCGGAATGCGCTGGCACGCCCGAGCCGAGGGTGAGGGTCTAGCGAATTTCACGGACGTGGTCGCCCGGCCGGGAGAGGAGATCCGCATTATCTATAACCAGCGGACCTGGGCGGTGATCAACCTGTTCGGCTACGGAACCGGCGTCTGGGATCTCAACGCGGTCGAAACGAACGACAGCGGGCTCTCCTTCACGAAGAAGCGTGAGCGTTTGCTTGCGACGACCGCCGAGATGACTGCGGACGAGATCTGTTCTCCCAAGAGCTTCGGAGCCGAGACAATCCCCAATCTCCGCTTCTCTCCCGGAATGGAGATCTTCCCATCGCTCTCCTCCTCGGATCTGGCGGTCATTGGTTCCGAGGTGCGGAAAGGCGTGCTCGATCTTGCGGTCAAGAAGTCGGATGCTCTCTTCCAGAGCACACCCTGCTTCGACCGCGGAGTCGGTCTCAAGCTCTTCGATCATCCGATGATCGAAGCGATCCAGACGAACTGGCCCGGAACGATTCTTCGCTTCGGTGCGCCGGCGCGTCACTCGTGGCGGATCGAAGCGGCGGACAACGCTCCCGTCGCTCCTGCCGCGGATCCGAAGCAGCAACCCAAGGGACGCCGCGGCTCGATCGCCGGACAGGAAGCGACGCGCGACTACGTCCTCGTGCCTGCGGCAGGCGCTGGGCTCATGGTCGTCGAGGTGGGGGGCACGAACCGCGACCAGGAGATGATGACGCAATACCTCGCGGATCGGCATCTCGTCGACGTCATCTGGATCCCGACCGGAGCGTACGCCGTGCGAGCGGTCGCGGGAAGCGATCTCGCGGTCGTCATCGATTCTGAAGGTTACGCGATTCTCGTCGACCTCACCGATATCGACCAGCGCTGGACTGAGAGCGGCACCTTCCGTCCCGTGACCGAGCTCTTTCCGACGCTGGCCGAGCTCCTCGCTGGGACCACATCTCCCTGGGCGGGTGGCGTAGGAGCGCCCGACTCGCGAATCGTCTGGCGCTCCGAGAAGCCGGTCACGACGACGACCATGCCTCCTGTCGTCGATCCGCTCACGGGGACGGTCTACGCCGGGAAGGCTCTCGAGGGAACGATCGAGCGGATCGATGTGGAGACGCCTCGCATCCGGCTCGTCGTCGACACGGGTCAGGGCACTGTTGCTGAGACCGGCGGCATCATTCCGTTACGGAGTCGATCCTCCGCCCGGCATCCTCGCGTGTAACCCGGGGAGCACCTATCCCGAGGCTCCACCGTGCAACGCTTCGCTAGGTGCGTTCCGGATCGAGGCGACGATCCCGCCGTGGCTCGTTGAATCGACCGGTGAGGTCATCCAGGTCCGTGTTCGGAACGAGATTCTGCCCGGGACGCCCGTGACCGATGCTGATCCGACGCTGCCGGTCGTCTCGCGGGTCCTCACGCTGCGCCGCGACATTCCGCCGGGGATGGAGGCGAAGCTTCGCCACCAGCCGGCATACAACCGCTTCGTCTCCGACTGGATCGTTGCCGTTGGGGATCCTCGCGCGAGTATCCAGTGGAATTGGCAGGGCGCGACGTCGGAGAGTCAGGGATGCACGTCGTGCATCAGGCCGGCGAGGCTCGCCGGGAAGGGTGAGGCGCAGGGCGTCTACGAACTGTGGACGCCGGGGCGGTTCCTCGACGTCTCGCTCCTCGATGCGAGCCAATCGGAGATCCCTCAGATCGCGGGAATCCGAGTCCCCGTGACGCAGGCGGATCTGGTGCTGCCGAAGAACTCGCACGCTCCCGCGCAGACGCCGCCGATTGCGGCGGGCTCGCTCCAGGGAACCATTTATCTCCACTCCGGAGAAGTCATGACCGGTACCGTCGATCTCGTCGCGGGCGGCCGCGCGGGATGGGATGTCGTCGTCGACCGCGCCTGGCGCTCCCATCTAATCGGCCGAGGCGTTCTCGGGCACGGGTGGAGCTCCTCGCTCTTCCGCCGTCTGCGCGCGCTCCCGACGGGAGAGGTCGAGTACCGCGACGGCAGCGGGAACATCTGGACCTTCACGGCTCCGGCGAGCTCGCAGGAGCCATACGGCTCGCCCGCTGGGCTCTTCCTCCAGCTCTTCCGCACCGACCGCGGGTGGGAGATATATGACCAGCTCGGCCGTGTCGTTCGATTCGACGTGTTCGGCCGTCTCGCATCCGAAGCGGACCTCTTCCACGATCCGACTAAGCCCGAGACCGGTAACGTTATCCACTATCTCTACGACCGCAGAAGTCGGCTAGTCCGCATCGTCGATCCCGTGAACCGGATGACCCAGCTCGACTACTGGCCCGACGGCAGCGGCGCAAAGACTGGACTGTTGTGGAAAATCACAGACTGGCGCGGCCGCCAGGTCGAGTACGACTACGACGGCCTCGCCCGGCTCGTCGAGGTCCGGCTGCCGGAGGTCACGACCGCCGAAGGTGTGCCATCGGAATACGCGCACACGGGCGCGAATCGGCCGAGGATCCGATACACCTACCAGGACGCCTCAGGGACCTACCGTCACACGCTCGAGATGGCCTCGAACCTCGTTGCCATCACCGACCCCTCCGAGGTCGCCAGTGGCGGCCCGGCACGGGTCGAGTGGTCCTACGCCAACGCTCTCGCAATCCGCGACCGCGTCGAGACCGAGACCTGGCCCTGCGGAAGCTTTGCCGGCAGTTGTTCCCCGGACCGCAACGTTCACGTGGAACGGCGCGACGCCTTCGTTCACCGACGTCCTGGGACAGGTGCGCACCTACACGCTCGCCACGGGCTCCGATGGCCTCACGCGAGTCGCTTCGATGAAGGAGGAAGCAGTTCCGACAATTGCAGTCGATGCGCTCTCGACGGCGGGAGTCGACCTGGCTGCCCCGAACGAAACACTCGAGACGGTCTTCGAGGAGTTCAACGAGCATGGGCAGCCGGTATCGATCAAGTTGCCATCGGGCCTGCGAGTCAAGAACGAATGGGAAAAAGTGCCCGCGAAGTTCGGAACTCGTCTCGCGGGGTCGACACTGGAAGCCTCGGACGGCAAGACGATCGTCACCGAGATGGCCTTTGACTCCGGTCAGGCCGCGACGCTGCCGGTCACGATCAATCGCGGGGATGAAGCACGCGAAGTGTCGAGTGCGCATCGGGACCGGCGGGCGGTCGTGCGGACCGATGAGAAGCTGACCGAAGTTCGGTGCTACGACCCGAGAGGAAATCTGATCGCGGAGCTCGAGTACGCCGTGCCCGTCCTCGAGGAGGACGGTTGGAGCCAGCGAAGTTCGCGACGGCGCAGCGGGTGACTCGATACGAGTACGGAGGGGATCTCTCGCCGCCAGCAGTACGGGGGCGACTCCTTCGCATCTTCCGGGGAACGGAGGCCAAGCCGGCAGTCGCAATCGAGTACACGCCGTGGAACGGAACCGGAGAGACCATCAGGACGACCGACCACGAGCTCCTCAATGTCACGGTCGAGCATTTCGACGGGCAGGGCCGGCTCGTCGAGTCGCGGATCGAGAACCTCGACGGTGTCGTCCTCCGGCACTCACGCTTCGGTTACGACGCCTCGGGTCGCGCGGCATTCGCGGCCCGAAAGCAGGAAGAGCAGTTCGTCGAGGATCGATCGAGCTATGACCCGCTCGGCCGGAGACACACGACGACCATGACGGGCGCTGTCGTCGGCGGTACCCCTGCGACCACCGCGGCGCGAACGGCCTACGATCTCGACCAGCGGACGATCGTATCGATCGCCCCGCACGTCGTGGGACAGGAAGGCGCCGCACCTCGCGAAGTCACGGTTCATGACCGGCTGTGGCGTCCAGTCGAGACGCGGCTGGAAGCGCCCGCAGAATCACAGACGATTCTTTCGCGGATGCGCTACGACCACTTCGGCCATGTCGCGTACACGACGGACACGGTTCGCAATGCCTTGGTCGCGGCGCGCGACGACTTCGGTCGCGTCGAGACGGTGATCAGCTCGGACGGAACCCGGGAGAAGACCACATGGTCCGAGTGGAACCAACCGATCGACACCGAGGTCGCTGCATCAACCGCCGGTGGTGGCACAAAGATCTTCTCGAGGCAGCACATGATCTACACCGAGCGCGGGCGGCTTCGCGCCGTGAACGAGGAGATCCAAGCCGGCGGTGCCGCACGGCAGACCAGGTACGGATGGAACGACGTCGGCGGCACACGCGACGTGCGCACCGGGCCGGTCGCAGGGTTGAGCACCGCGATTCTCGGTGACGGGGTCCGGCTGACGCGGGAGACACGCGACTCCGGTGGCCGGGTCGTCAAGATGGAGACGGGAATCCCTGACGTCTTCAGTTTCGAGAAGGTCTTCTCGCGCACGACCTACGGCAACTTCGCAGGAGAGATTCCGCGAACGGTCACGACTGAGGAGCCGCTCGCTGGAGTGAGTTGGTCGTCGACTCGAGATCTCGATCCGCTCGGCCGGGTGATCGCCATCGACGACGAGGGTGGATTCAAGTCGAACGTCTCTTACGATGAGGCGGACAACGTGACCGGCTCGACGCCGCCGGGTCTTCCCGAGTCCACCTTCACGTATGACGCTCGCGGACTGCCGCTGGTCGAGACAGTACCGGTGTCCCAGTCGGCCGCGGCGACGATCCAGCATCAGTACGATGCTCTCGGGAACGAGATTCTTTATGTCGACGAATCCGGCGAGCCGACGAAGCGGTTCGTCGATGGGCTCGGCCGCGTGTTCAGGACCGAGTATCCGGACTCGACGACGGAGGAGATCGTCTACGAGGACAAGACGGGGCTCGTCCTGGCGACGAAGGACCGGGCGAACCTCTGGCTCTGGCTGACCTACGACAGTGGAGGCCGGGTCACGGAGGTGCGCAGGGACAGCCCCACCGGGCCGCTCGTCGTGAAGAACGAGTACGACGAGGCGGGACGGCTGAAGCGCGTCACGAGCGATGACGGGGCAATCGAGTACGACGAGCTCGACCAACTCGGCCGGCCGCGGGTCACGCGAACGTATCGCTACCGGAACGCACTTTCGGCGAATCCGCAGCTCGTCGACGTTCACAGTCAGCGGCACGTCTGGAACGCGTTCGACGAGCGGGTGAGCTGGACGATGCCGGCGGCGGGAGAGACGCCGATCGCGGCGGATGATGCGGGGACCGGAGTCGCGATCAGGAGAGTGATCGAGGACCGTGACGGGATGGGAACTCTCATCCGGCTGGCGGATGGCTCCGGCAACCCACTCGCGGAGATCGATCCTCGATCTTTGAGCCGCGTCAATTCCATCGATCGTCCCGTTGCTGGTGGGTCGCTCTTCACGAGCTTCGACTACTGGGACGGAAAGCCGAGCGCATGGTCCGAAGGCACGAAGAACCTCGGTGGTCTGCCCCGAAGCGCGGTGACGGAGCGCGCGGGCGCAGTTCTCGGCGGCTCGACGAATCAGTGGGATGCGAGTCGTCGGATCTCGAGGCTCGAGGTTCCGGCGACAGGCCGTGGGTTCGCGTTCGACTACGACGATCGGGGAAGACTGGAGAATGAGGTCCGGCTCCTTCCAGCAAAGCTGCTCGACTCGTCCGTCCCGATCGTGCAGCAGCATTCCGAAGCGGACGAGCGTACGGCACGTGATGCTCCGCAGGTTCTGCAGGCGTCGCAGGCCGAGGTGCTCGGGCTCGCGGCGTACGCGATCGACCGCACGAGCTGGATCGCCACACACGGCGCGGCGCATCAGATCGAGACGAGAACCGAGACGCTGGAAGAAGTCGAGGAAGCGCTCGAGTCGGTCTACACCTGGGATGGTGGACGGCGGACCAGCGACGGTCAGTGGAGCGCGACCTACGACGTGCTCGGCCATCTGAGTGCGCTCCAGCAGATCCTCGCCGAGGATGGCGCTCCCGGGCCACGACGGGTGGAGTACGACCGCGACCCGTCGGGCCGCATCATCGGACGGCGGTCGGGCTTCATCGTCGATGGACAGTTCCAGCTCGAACCAGACGGGGTATCGCTCGCCCGTGACGGCCTGCCGGCCAACGCGACCTTCGCCTGGGACCCGGTCGCCGACCGGCTCGTGGCAGTGTTCGCGGCAGGTGCAAGCCAGACGGAGGCGGCCGACGCGAACCCATTGCAGGGTCTCTTCCTTCAGACACTCCACGGTGAGCAGGCGTTCGACGACCCGCTACTCATCACCCGTCTCTCGCCTCTCGCCTCTCGCCTCTACCCCATCCGCGACCAAGCCGGCGACGGCTCGATCCACGCGATCGCCGATCACTCCGGCAATCTCGTCGAGCGCGTTCTCTACGCCGACGGCTGGGGTGA
This sequence comes from uncultured Acidobacteriota bacterium, assembly GCA_963829355.1. Taxonomy (GTDB): domain Bacteria; phylum Acidobacteriota; class Thermoanaerobaculia; order Gp7-AA8; family JAHWKK01; genus CAWHHZ01. The sequence continues at coordinate 26,156 of CAWHHZ010000008.1, read as the reverse complement.
TGCGCCGCGGTATCTGCACGGCCCGATGGTCGATTCGATCGAGGCCCGGCCTGGGAGTGGCGGCTCGATGCAGATTCGTTTGCGGCTGACCGATCCGATCGATCCCTCGACGATTGCGGCTGGCGCATTGCTCGAGGTGCACACCTCCTCCGGTCCGCAATCCGTGGTCCCCGAGCTCGAGAGCGAGCGCACGCTCCTGTGGTCGTTCGACGCCGCCGAGTGGGAGTTGCTCGGCAGCGGAGGCGCTGCGGATCTCTCGATCGTCGTAACCGAAGCACTCCGCTCGCCGGTCTGGGGCGACCTCCCTGTCCAGGAGGTTGAACCCTGGATGACTTCGCTCTGGGGCGTCAAGTCCACACGCGCGCCGCCCGAGGACGAAGTCGGAATCGACCGTCCTCTCGTCGGAACGTGGACACTCTCCTACCTCGGTACGCTCCCTGCGGACAGCGACACCGCACTGTTCAACCTCACCGACCTCTACGTCGCCGGCTCGGCTGAATCCCACAGCCGCGTCCTGACCGGCTGGAAATCCTCCCCATTCATCGATCCGCTGACGAACCTCGTCCATCTCCGGAATCGCGACTACGACCCCGCCACCGGCTACTTCTGGACTCCGGATCCCCTCGGCACCAGAGACAGCTCGAACCTCTACGCCTTCGCGCAACACGACCCGATCAACCGCCACGACCCATTGGGGCTGCTCTCGGCGCCGAACACCGAATATCTCCAGTCGCAGCAGGTCACTGCAGGAAGTCGTCGCGCGTACCGCGTCCGCCAAGAAGAAGCCGAGCGCGAGTTCTACGCCGTCATGGCGAACCCATACGTCGCGAGTGGTCTTCAGGTGCTCGGATGTCTTGAAATGGCTGGTGGATTCGCAGCGCTACCGACAGGCGCTGGGGCAGTGTTCGCCCTTCACGGTGCAGACCTTTGCTTTTCAGGATCGTTTGGCCTAGCCACTAGCACCTTGCAAGAGACTCTGTTTGTCCGAGCAATGACAGGTGGATTCGAGGACGCCGGTTTCAGTCCCGCCGCTGCGGCAATGACAGCAATTTTGATCGACACCGGTATCGGCGGTCCAAAGGGCGGTGTCGACGACGCGGCGCGAGTTCGCGAGGCGATGATTGCCGCCAATCGTGCTCGCTCGGCCGCCCTTCGAGCAAAGTACGGCTCCAGAATCGGGCAGCGCATCAAGAATGTCGACGGAGTTGTATACGGCTTGAAGCCTTCGAGTGGCGACGGGCGAAGATGGTTCCGCATGAACCGCAGTAATAGGTGCACAAACCCCAGTAATAGAGGATGTCTAGGCGGTCCGATCACACAATCGCAACTTGATGAAATAGCACGCGAACTCGAAAGCAGAGATTGGAGGATTACGCATATCGGGCATTGGCCAGAACTCAAAGAAGAGTATATTCCAGGAATTGGAGGAGGAGTCAACGGGTCCGTGCGATTCGATTTGACTGCTTCAAAGGGCACCCGCACGCTGCGCGTTCAGACTGTTGACACATTAGCGGATGGCATTACGCCCAATAGCCGCGAACTTGCAAATGTCACACGTGGGCGAATGCTGCTTCGAATGAAGGGTGAGAACCCTCATGTATTGTTGATACCTAAGCGGAGGTAAGAGTGTCACGAAGTATACTTTTCTACGCCATACCAGAGGAGCAAAAGTCCGCCCTAAGCCAACTTGAACAGGCTCGGCCGATCAAGTACATCCGGACAGGACTGTACGATGCACCCGAAGCTCCAGTCTATTCAAGTTTCGCGAATATTCCATCATTCGCGACTACTTCAGAGGGTGTACATGTTAGGCTTCCAGAGTTCCTGATAGTAGATGAATGCTGTACGATCACCCCTCGCACCGTTTCGCAGAAAAAAGGGGGAGTCAAGTATGCTTTCTACGGCATGCAATCCACTATCGGAGTAGCCGTGCGTTTCTGCAGCATCTTCTCTGAACGGCTTCTCGTATATGGTTCTATTGTCCACGATCAGAACCCGCCTGAGTCAAGGGAGTTCTACAAACAATTTCGTTCATACTTTTTGAGAGATTTCAGGAAGATCAAATCGTTTGTTGTATCTCCTGGAGCAACAGACTGGCAGCTTGGTGGTGGCAGGTTGGCGGCTGGCGCCAAAGCGGATCCATCATTGGATCTGGTAATTCCTGAGAAGTGGAAGCAATAATTCACCGGCTCCCTTTGCCTGGAGTATCGCATGGGAATTGCCTGTGCTCATTTGTGGTCGATTTACGGGGCATCGTCTGCAAATGACATTAAATTGGGGTCATCCATTGGGCGCAGTTGTCAAGCGTGAGCGCAGCTCTTCCTTGCGGCCGGATAGGTCGCCTCGTCGTGTTTGATTCTCCAAGGTTTCTGTCGCGGCGGCGGGGCCTGTGGTAGCTGTGGGAAACGCGGGTGGTGGATCGGTGGCGGCGTTTTCCATAGATTCCACAGGCCTTGGTCCCCGAGCTCGCCGTGTTTTGATCTTCGCTTGTAGTACCCCAATGGGATTTGCCTGTGGCCATTTATAGTGATTTCTGGAGCAGTCTCCGTGCGAGCCGAGCGACGGTGTTCGGGCGCGATGATGCGATTTACGTTTGATGAGATCTCTTTGATCGACCTGAAGGCACACTGCGACTGTGCAAGCTGAGGAAGAAGCACGCGAACGAGAAAGCTGGAGTCGGGGCGGTTGTGTGGGGGTGAAAAACTATTGTCACCACTAGTTCCGGAGTTGAATCCGGCGCAGAAGCGTCTTGGTGACGCCTCAGGTTCTGAAACTTTCGTCGGCAAGCCCTGGAAAGCGGAACGAGACAGGCGATGGCCGAGACCACAGGGCGGAGCTGTCGCAGGCTCGGGTGAGCCGGTGAGGGGAGGGTTCGGTGGGAGCTTCTATGCCGTCAGGCGGCGCGATCGAGGCGGTATTCGTGATGCAGGCCGCCGAGGTGGGGAATCGCGACGACCTCGGTACTACGTGACAACTCCATCGACGAGGTAGTGAGGACCAGCGCATCATCGGGCGGATCGGGGATGGCGCCATCCAGGCTCATGTGCGGTCGCGACGTGTTGTAGTACCGCGCGAACTTGTCGAGCAGGCGGTTGAGGTGCCGAATGCCCAGCGGCCACACCCAATCCAGCAGTTCCCTTCGCAGCGTGCCGATGAATCGTTCGGCGTGAGCATTCGCCCGAGGACAGCGGAACGGTGTTCGTAGCGGCTTGATGCCGAGGCTCTCGATCAGATCGTCGGCGGCTCCGAAAAGGATGTCATTGTCGTGGATCAGGTGACGCCAGCCGTGATCGGAGGGGATCGCTTCGCGGAGCTGCTGCGCGAGCCACTCACGCGTTGGATGCTCGGTCGCGTGCAGCCGCAGGACGCGACGCGAACCGATCTCCATCAGCACGAGAATCCACACGCGCTCGGACTTTCCAGTGAGCGACGGGAAGTAGTCGACGGCGAAGTCCATCGCGAGCGTCGTGTCGGCGTGGTTTCGGATGAACGTCGACCAGCGCTGGTCTCCTCGTGGGCCTGAACCACGCGCCTGCGCGATGTACCGCCGTACGGTGTTGCGTGAGACGACGAAGCCGAGCTTCGCGAGCTCCCGCATGATCCGCCCGGCTCCCCACAGCCGGTTCTCCCGCGCGACCCGCCGGATCAACTCACGCATCTCTTCCGACAGCCGCGGCCGTCCCACGTGCTTCCGCTCTCGCCGCATCAGTATCGCGACCCACTCGCGCTTCCACCGCATCAGCGTCCGCGGCGTGAACGCGAAACACCGCTCCCGCCAGTCGGGAGTGAACCGCGCGAGCAGAACGAAGAGCAACTTCTCACGCCGAGTCGCACGCCGCCGCTGGGCCTTCTTGTCGCGAAACATGCACAACTGCCGCTCGAGCGACAACAGCACCAGCGCATCGCAGCGCCGGACGAGTCGCAGCATCGACAGGATGACCAACAACTCGCCGAGACACACGACGAGCAGAACCGAAACGACCAAGTGAGAACCTCTGAGGGAGAAATCACGACGCGAAGCACGGCGTCGTGTTGCGGGGACAGTAGCAGGTCGAGGAGAGCGGGGAAGAATGACGACGATCTGTGGTCCGCGATAAAGGAGGAATGAGCTTAGGCTCACAGTTGACGCTCACAACCGCGAGATCATTCGCAGCCGTTCGATGAGTAATGGGACTCTCGCCTGGCTTGCAGCGTCGGGCAGAAGATATCCAGGGAGAGCGTCCCGAAATCGAGAGCTGTCGAGCAGTCCGGCAACATCCACGGCAATGGCCGATCGCAGATCTGCATCGGCGTCTCTGATCTCGTCAGTCAGCTCCGGCCGGCCGTCGATCACCGCGACCAAATCCTCGAGGTCGTGACTGCCGGCGTAATCCTCCCGGCCGCGACCCCGAAACGCCTCGAGCTTCGTCCCGCAGAAGTATGGGGCGGTGACAATCCGCAGTCGGAGATCCTTCAGAGTGTGATCTATCGCGGTTCTCATTGCGCCGGGATACCAGCGGTTAGAGAAACCGAGCACACTTTCATCCAGCGGCATGACATCGAGAACCAGCGCCGGGGGATGGCGCCATCGACAAAGAGGTGCTGCGTCAGTTGTGTCTTCACGAAAGCCGAGCCGTCGGAGACGGGATGAAAAACGAAGATATTCCACCTTCGAGGTGATCTCGGCGATGACGTCGACGTCGTAGGTAGGCCGCACCTCGGCTGCCCCTTGGTCTGTGATCAGCAGGGCAGTCGTGCACCCTCCGACAAAGACGATCTCATCGAGCAGCGGCTTCAGGAGCCTCGCCGTCTCGGTCAGAAGCACAAGATTCGAATGACTCATCCGCTCCACTTCGAAAGTCGTCTGACGAGCTCTTTCTCCGCGATCTTCTTCTCTCGCGTACGCCCATCGCGCAAAGCATCCGCCAGGGCGAGAAGCTCGTAGAATCGTGCGTCCCGCATGGCAGCCGCCGGCACGGTCTTGTAGAGGGGTTCGAACGACATCCCCCTGGTTCTACCCTCGGGGGAGGGCCATACTGGCACCGGCTCGTCTCCCGCGGCAATCAGGTGTTTGAGTGGCTCTGCGGCATACGCGGTGGGGATGCCGCGAGTCGGTTCGCCGCGCTGAGGCGGGAAGACGTACTTCAGTCCATGAACGAGAAATTCACGGATCGCTTCCTGGTTCGGGCGATCCCCGAGCTCCCGGCTGTGTAGAAAGTTTGACACACGAGCGCGTTGGATCGCCGCATGAACTTCGGAAGCGCTCATGTCGAGCTGATCGGCGATCCGCGCGATCGACGGGCGGGTGTCCTCATAGGTACAGAGCTTGAGAACCACGACGATGTCCTGCGGTTTTAAACTTCGCATCGTCCAGCCATTCTATATTCGCGATTCGCGAATTGCGAATATTTAAATTGGTATCACAGCCAGTTAACCGCTTTCGGATCGAGGCGAGAGATCGGCGATATTCGCGGGTCGTGTTGCTCGAGCCGATCGGCGGTTTGAATCATCCTGGAGACGGCCTGGTCTGAGATGTCGAGGTACTCGGAGATCATGCGCATCGTCAGACCGCACTCGTGGTGAGCGAGCTGAGCGAAGGCCTTCCGGCCCGGGCGGCGATTTTTGGTTCGGAGGCTGGCGGGGGTTTCGTCGAAGTGGTCGAGAACGAGCTCGAGTACGTGGTCGAGCGAGGGGCGGACGATCTCGAGCTGAGCCCGGGGGTGAGCTCGACTTCTGGGTTGTGAGGAGACGATCGACTGGATGAGGTCGCAGAATGCCTCGCCGCCGAGATAGATCTGACCGATGACTGATTCCCACGGCTTGTACTCGGCTCCGCGGGCGTCGGCCACAAATCTCCGGTAATTCTCGCGAGCCTTCGCCTTGTCCCACGGATCGAACTTCGAGAGCGTCCACTCGGTTTCGAGCCAGGAGGGAGCGGGAGCGAGACCGGCGGTTGCCCTGTAGTTGCTCCACTTCCAGTCTCCTGCGTACCTGACGGCGCCACAGCGAACTGGGTGAGCACGACTCTTCAGACCGGAAGGGATCCGGCGTAAACAGGAAACTCCCCTAACTAACCCGGGGCGGAAGTTTCGGGCGGATGACGGTCGATGATCGCCTGCAACTGCGGGATGAGCTCTGGAATCTCATTACGTACGAGATTCCAGATTCGCGACTGATCGATTTCTCCATAGTCGTGAACCAGCACGTGCCGTTGCGCCGAGATCTTCTGCCAGGGAATGTCGTCGTGTTCCGCTCTGAAGGGAGCGCTCACATGATTGGCCGCCTCGCCGATGATCTGAATCGAACGCTCGACCGCTCGTACAAGAATCCGGTTCTGGATGTACGCGTCGAAGTCCACCTGCTTGACAAACGACACGACTTCGCGAGCGGACGAAAGCATGTCCCAGACGTATCCCACATCCGCATCGTCAGGCCGCATAGATGATTCTCGCTGTCTCGAGAATGTGGCGCCGGCGGTAGGGGTTGCGCAGCGCTTTCTTCTCCACGAGGTCCACGCGATGACCTAGTAATTGCTCCAGCTCGGCTTTCAGGTCAGCAAGATCCCACAGGCTCCACCCGGCATCCGCTGCGAAGGTGACGAGGATGTCGATATCGCTCTCTTCACCAAAATCCTCACGTGTGACGGAGCCGAACAGCGCGAGCTCCTCGATCTTCCATCGTTCAGCGAGGTCCACCAGCTCCTTCGCCGGAAGATTGATTCTTATGTCTCCCATCATCAGGATTTTAACCGACCTCCGAAGAAACAACTACGGGGACCCGGGCACCAACTCCTCGTGTCTTCTCCCCTGAAGCCCGGCGTGACGGATACAGTCGGTCTCCAGCGAGGAAAACACGGAGATCTGCGCTGATGTCTTTGTTTGGCGTCGGCGGGATTCGTCCGACCGAGATCAATCGGATTTGAGAAGTCCTTGCGCACGCTGATAATGTCACCTCAGGCGTGCCCGGTGGGCCAATGTCCGCAGGATGGTATCGAGAACTGAATCAAGACTCTTTCCAAGATCTTCGGCCAGGAAACGCAGGACGAAGTAACCGCTTTCCTGAAGCAGCAGGTCCTTTCTGCGATCGCGTCGGTAGGCCGCGGTGTCCGAGAGATGTTGCGGGCCGTCGATCTCGATGACGACCCTCTCAGCGGCACAGAGCAGATCGACCTCCATATGGCCGGTTTCATCGAATGGGATTGAGAGCACCGCGTTCAGCGCGAATTGACCTCGGGTGTTGTCCATGGTCTCGAGGCGGCGGAACAGGAACGCTTCGCTCGAGCTGCGGGCTCGTGCGAGGCCTTCGGCGTCTTTCGAGATCGGGCGCGCCGCGTCAACAAAGAGTCGCGCCAGCGGGAGGTCCACGCCGTCGCGGACGAGCCTTCGAACGGTTGCAGTGTGGTCGCTTTTCCACGCCTGATCCGGGGGGAGCGGGACTTCAGCAGGCCAGCCCGGCGTGGCGCTCGCCGGCAGGGTTAGGGTATACCCGACCGATTCATAACCTTTGCAACGGCGCTCAAACATTCGAGCGAGCATCGGGACGTCGAGATCGGCGTAGTCGTAGACCTGGACCACCCGTTTCCCTTCGCACAGACGGTGGAGGCGACCTACGTATTGAGCGATCGTCCCCTTCCAGGAAACGGGCAGAGTGATCATCAGCGTGTCGAGGCGGGGATCGTCGAACCCCTCACCGATGTATTTACCAGTCGACAGCAGAACTCTCTCTTCGTTATCCGGAATCGATTGGAGTCGCTCCGCAACCTCAGCACGGCTTCGTCTGCTCATCCCGCCACGCAGCACGATCACGTGCTTGATCTTTTTATCGAGCGCCGAGACCAACCGGTCGAGATGCTCGTTGCGCTCGGTGAGCACGAGTGGGGATCGGCCACTGCGGACGGCCCCGATGACATCTGCGCAGATCTGACGATTCCGATGCTCGTCCTCGATCAGTTCCCGATAGAGCATCCGAAACTCCGCTCGAGCGTCCTCTCCCGCGGATCGGCCGGCATGGAACGAGGTAGGGCGGACCAGCACGGTATGCTGAAACGGACGCTTTCGTGCGGCCGATTTTGCGCTGACCCGATGGCGAACAGGCCCACACTGCATCGTGATGATCGGGTGATGACCATCCTTGCGGGTGACGGTGGCCGACAGTCCGATGACGAATCTCGCCCTCGAATGGCGGGCAACCTGCTCAAAGCTCCAGGCTGGCAGGTGGTGACACTCGTCAATGATCAGATGTCCGTAGTCTGCAATTCGATCATCGACGACTCCTTTCCTGTTCACGCTCTGAACCAGCGCGATGTCGATCCGCCCGGTCGGCTTGTTTCGACCTCCTCCAATCTGTCCGATCTCAGCGGTACTCACCCCCAGGAACTTCGCGAGGCGATCCATCCACTGATCGAGGAGTTGCCGTCGGTGAACCAGAATCAGGGTATTCACCTGTCGTTGAGCGATGAGCCATGCTCCAAGGACCGTTTTGCCGAAAGCGGTCGTCGCCGCTAGGACTCCGGTATCGTGGCCGAGGAGCACCTCGCCGGCTTTCTTCTGTTCCGGATTCAGTTCCCCATGAAACGACACCTCGATCGGATGGCCTGGGAAGCGTTCGTCTCGAATAGAGGTCTCGACCCGGACGTCTGCTAGCGTCGTGAGGACGTCACCCAGGCATCCTCGCGGGAGTGAAATGTGATGAGGGTGATCTTCGGCGCAACCGATCACTCGAGGCTTGTTCCATGTGGGCAGGCGCATCGATTGGGCGCGGTAGAACTCGGGATTCTGGAAGGCCGCGATGCGTAGAAGCTGATTCCGCAGGGCCGGTGGCAGCTCATCCTTCGGGATATAGATGTCATTTGAAAGTATGAGCTCCATCTTTCGGGGCAGGTGTTCGGCTCGAAGGAGAGTTTTTGAGTCTTTCGGGATACGCCAGGGTTGTTGTGGCTCGTCTTCCTGCGGTGGAAGCCGGACTCCGACGATGCGACCACGGCGCTCTGCGCCATTCACGATCTGTTCGACAGCGGGACTTCCAATTTTATGAAGCCTTGCGAGGTACGACCACTGATCGGCGTGAGGCTGCAGCTCGCGATCAATAAAAACGCTGTTTCCTCTGTCCCGGGCCCTCTTCTGGAGAGGAAGCGCAATGAGATTGCCAAAGCCCGCTTTGGGCAAGGTGTCCTGGTTCGGGAAAAATCGGTCATAGGACGAGAATCCCAGCTCCGGCCGCCGTTCCATCGTCTCGGTCAGGATGTACGCACCAAGTCGTCTGGCCAGTGACGCGGGGATCGCTTCATCGAAGAACATCCAGATGTGTCCTCCTCGTCCTGAGCGAGAGCGTTCCAGAGCCGCCATGAGTCCCAGGGAGGTGCAAGTGTCGAAGTAGGCGACGGCGTCTTCCTCCCACTGTTCCTTGTCGAAATCGACGGCCAGAAAATAACAGGAGTCATCGCGAAGGAGCGGGTAGATCCCGGCGACGAAATCGTACCCGTGGTCATCCGCGCCCGAGAGATGCCACCGGACAACTTCATCCGTCAGGTCGAGGAATCGGCGATGCGCGCAGTCAGCACATTTGATTCGAGGTTTTTCGCAGATGCCGCGAACCCACTCGTGGGCGCAAGCTGGTGCGTAGCCGGATTTCCCGCTCCTTCGGCTTTCGAAGCGCCTTGCATAGACATCCTCGCGGCCGCGAAACAAAGAACGGAAGAGACTGATCTTTGCCTCGGATGTCGAGCGGTGGTCGATTCCTGACTGCTGACCATCGTTAAGGCAAGACTGGTCGAGGACGAGGTGCTGTGGGCGTTCGCTGATCATGGCCGTGGCGTACCGTCAGGACAATGGTACCAACGGTGCCAGAGGGTCTACAGGTGGTAGATAGCGGGCTGGATGGGCGTTGCCGTCGTGGTCGAGCGAGGGGCGGACGATCTCGAGCTGAGCCCGGGGGTGAGCACGACTCCTGGGTCGAGAGGAGACGATCGACTGGATGAGATCGCAGAACGGCTCGCCGCCGAGATAGATCTGACCGATGACTGATTCTCACGGCTTGTACTCGGCTCCGCGGGCGTCAGCCCTAAATCTCCGGTAATCCTCGCGAGCCTTCGCCTTGTCCCAGACGAGCCGGCCGGGCTTCGACCCTTCCATCGTCTTGAACCAGAAAGAGGGGCTGGCTGCCGGTTGCAACCGGCGCGACGCTCGCTCTGACGGGAAGGTCGGGAGGTTCAGACCAGGTCTCTCAGGAGCTCGAGGGCGGGAGCCACTCGAATCCCCTCGGGGCTCTGATAGTCCTTCGTTCCCGTCGCCGCGATCTGCCATGCCTCGGCCTCGGGAAATTTGTTCTTCAGGTAACGTAGTCCCTTGTCGATCGGTCCATCGCTCCACTTGCATTCGATCATCCGGAGGATCTTCCGCCGTTCGGTGATCACGAAGTCGACCTCGCGGCCGTCGACGTCCCGGAAGTAGCGGAGCTCCAGGTCGCGGCCCATCGCATCCTGCTCGAAGTGCACCCACTTGAGAAGATGACTGGCGACGAGGTTCTCGAATCGGGCTGGGTCGTCCGGCACGAGCGACCAGTCGAAGTGATAGTGCTTCTGCTCCTTTTTCACCGCGCGCAGCCGCGGTGCGCCGTACGGTGCAAGGCGGAACAGTGCGTACAGTCGCTCCAGAGCCTGAATCCAGGAGGCAACTGCTTTATGGCTGACCTGAAGGTCCTCCCTCAGCGCGTTGATCGAGAGGGGGGAGCCGACCAGCTCCGGAAGACGCAACATGAGCATCTCGAGGTGGCCGAGGTCCTGAATTCGCTCGAGCGATGCCACATCCTCGCGGATGAGACGCGTCCGGTATTCGCGGGACCAGCGTCGCGCCTCGACCTCGCTCCCTTCGAGAAACGGTTCAGGGAACCCTCCGAGCCGCAGGAGCTGCTCGAAGCCGTCGCGATCACGAATCCCCCGTTCGGCGACCGAGAACGGATGAAGGCGCAGCAGATGGTAGCGTCCTTGAAGCGAGTCGCCGCCAAATCGGTAGAGATCGCTTCCCGTAACCAGAATCTTCTGCCCCTCGGGCCGTCCGTCGTAAATCCCCTTGAGATAGTTCCGCCAGCGACGGTATTTGTGAAGCTCATCAAAGATCCAGAGAGGTCCCGAGGGAAGCTGGTGTCGCAGGATCTTCTCGCGATGCTCAGCCACGTCCCAGTTCAGATATCCTTTGGTTGCTCCCCTCAGGCCGAGCGCCAGGGTAGTCTTTCCGACCTGCCGCGGACCCGCGATGAAGACCATCTTGCGGTCGAGATCGGAACGTACCTGGGGGGTGAGGTAGCGGCCGGCACGAGGCATGGGGGAAGTGTGCTGTTGTTTTAGACGGTAGTCAAAAAAACTCGCGAGTGTTTTTGACTGCGGGATCCGTTCCGCGACAATAAGAACCGGCTAGATGCAGGGCGTCAGTTCGAGCGGACGAGATTCGCGCTCGATCCCCTGGAAGAGGTGTCTTACTCTCCGATGCGGGTTGTTGAACCACCTTGTGTGACTCGTTGTCAGGTAAATTGGGGTCACAGCCAGACATCAACTTAACCGCTTTTGGATCGGGCCGAGAGATCGGCGGTAAGGGTCGAGTTGCTCGAGCCGATCGGCGGTTTGAATCATCCTGGAGACGGCCTGGTCTGAGATGTCGAGGTACTCGGAGATCATGCGCATGGTCAGACCGCACTCGTGGTGAGCGAGCTGAGCGAAGGCCTTCCGGCCCGGGCGGTGGTTTTTGGTTCGGAGACTCGTGGGGGTTACATCAAAGTGGTCGAGAACGTGGTCGAGTGACGGGCGGACGATCTCGAGCTGCTATGTCGCCCCTGCCGGGGCTCGCGTAGTTTTTAAAATGGCTCGGGACCGGGGGCTGCGCTCGTTCCTCGCTTGCCCCCGGCTACCTTCTGTCGCCCCTCCGGGGCTTTCCGTCAGACCGCATCCGGGGATCGATGGTGCGAACCCGTGGCGCATTAAGTTACTTTTCTGGCTCTGACCCTAACTTCTATCTATTGAAGTGGCTCGGGACCGGGGGCTGCGCACGTTCCTCGCTTGCCCCCGGCTACCCTCTGTCGCCCCTCCGGGGCTATCCGTCGAGACCGCACTTTCCGGGGATCGATCGGGCGGATTCGGGGCGTGTTGGGTAAGAATTTTGGCTCTGCCCTAACTTCTTGAGCGTTCCATGAAAGGTCGCTGCATGTCCTCTGTGAGAAATCAAATAGTCTTCGTTCTGCTACTGATTGGGGGCGTGTCTACCGTCCGGGCGGAATATGAACCTCAGCGGATTGCGAAGCTGCAGGCGGAACTGCAGTGGGTTGGCGGAGAGTTGAGGACGATCGATTCTTACGACGACTCCCAGAGCCGGGAAAGCCTGGAGAATGAGGTCGAGCGTCTCGAGCAGGAGCGATCAAAGCTTCTTCGAGTGATGCCCGAACACGTCGACCCGGCGGAACTTTTCGAGCAACTCACCTGGCGCGCCAGCGCTGAAGGGCTCGAGGTTCATGCGAATGAGCCGGAGATCACCGATCACGGTGACTTCAAGACCGTGACGATTCACATGAAACTGGAGGGGCGTGATGACGAGGTCCAGCAGTTCGTCCGGCGCCTCCGGCGATCCGCCGGGGCGAAGCGTGTCACGGTCGACGAGAGAGAAGGGGACGCGCACGTCATCGACGTCACCGCGTTCATGGTTCCACGAAAGACGGCCGAGGTCCGCTCCTGCTCGGTCCCGCCCAGCTCGCCGGATGAGTCGGAACGTGAGTCGTCGCTCCGTGCAAGGCTGATCTCCTGGTGCGCGGAACTTCGAGATGTGGATCCGAAGTTGCGGACCGCAATTCTCAGGAAACGACAACTGGAGGAGTCGATCCGGCTCACGTCACGCCTGTTTCTCGAAGCTTCCCCTCCAGAGCCGATTGGTCACGCTTCGGGCGGTGTAGCGGGCGGTGTAGAGAGCGTGTTCGGCGAAGAGGCGACGGATGATCTCGCCGGGATCTTCGAGGAGCCAGTACTTCGTGACGATCCCGAGCCTGAAGAGCCAGTAGAGCTCGATCGGGCCGGCTCGGAGCTCGGCGCCGGCGACCTGACCCCGATGGATGACTCAGCTGCTGTCGATAAGCCGGAACCGTCGCTCGAGGAGAGACATGAATTGGCCGAGGCAATGTCGGACATGCGATGGATTGCAACCGCCGTAGACGCGTATGCGGTGGATCATGGTGGTTATCCAGAGACTTCCGACATGGCTCGACTCGCGACGACGCTGGAGAAATACGTGGCGGAGGCTGTCGGAATCCTCGCTCAGACGGATCCCTGGAGCAGGCCGTATCGTTGGATCTCCGATGGTGATCATTACCGGATCGTGAGCGGTGGATGGGACAAAAGGATCGAAGAGGCCAGTCTCGTGCTCTCCGGCCAGCCCCATCCGAATGACGACATTGTCTACGAGAACAACGGCTTCCAGCAGTTGCCTCTGCCTTAGGTTCGTGTAAAAAAGACCAGGTCCGCCCGTGACGAAGATGATCCAGAAGAGCGAGGACCTGACTCCTGGGCAGGCCGTCGATCACGCGCACGATTCGCTATGCGAACGATTCCGGACTCGAGACGCAGCCCCAGATTCTCGACATCCACACGCAGCAGCACGTCTGGTCCGTCTATGACGGTGAGCGGCACGGGTGGCGGATGCCGGCTGCGGGAGCAACGATTCCGGCGACCGAGAATCCGGCGAGTCCGTGGCGTGCGTGGATCGCCGAGTCGTATGACGGGGGCGGGAACCTGGCGGCGTTGGGCACGGCAGCAGAAGCACCGGTCGATGGTCCCCCAACGATGGAGACACTCCTCGCGGAGAGCATCGGTCGCGGAGCGGGCCGGATCGCGAGAAGAAGTCTGTACCCTAGTCTGGCGGAACGTCGCTGGAGATGGACTTCGGGTATGCCGACGGAGAGTCGGCGGCAGCGCCGATCGCCGGGGTTCCGGTCATCACCCCCGCGCCTGGCGCCCCCACCGGGCTCCTCGGCAGGACTGTTCTGCACAATGGAGAGATCGTTCTCGACGGATCGGAGATAACCCGCGATCAGGCGCTCCGGATCGAGGAGACGAAGTACTACGGGCTCACGGATCGAGGGTCTCGGTATGACTACGATCTGCGCGGGCGGCTCGAAGAGTCGGTGCTGATCGCACGGACAGCGGAAGGTACTGGTCAGGACGAGCCTCGTTCAGAGTACGACATCACGGATGCCGACTTCGTCGAAGGGCGCACGATGACTCCACCGCGGCTCGATGCGACGGAGCACGAGGTCCTCGGGCTCGCAGCGAAGATGATCGAGCCGCCGAGCTGGTTCGCTGCGTCGAATCCTGCGAGCCGGATCGCACAGCAGATCTTCTCCGACGAGACGGGCGAGCTGCAAACGGCGATCTTCGCGTTCGAGGGCGGACGCCGCATCGTCTCCGGCGACTGGGCAATCGATTACGACGAGCGCGGCCGAGTGACGGCTCAGGAGAACATCACGATCGGCCGGCGGGTCGAGTACGACTACGATCCGTATGATCGCGTCATCGGACGACTCGCTCTGCGTCTGACGAGCGAGGGGACGTGGATCCTGGAGGATCGGGCAAATGTTCTGGCGCGCGACGGACTGCCGCCATCGACGACATGGATCTGGGATCCGATCGTCGATCGTCTGGTCGCCGTCGCGGCAGCTGGTACCAGCACCGTCGCAGGTGCGGCGCCCGACACCGGTCTCGTGCGCCAGTTCGTGCATGGTGACCAGGCCTACGACGATCCGGTCGAGATCCTCGCAGCGGATGCGCCGGGTGGCAATGTCCGGCGGTATGTCCCCGTAGTTGATCACGCCGGAACCGGCAACATCACCTCTGTCGTCGACGGCACGACCGGCGATCTCGTCGAGCGAATTGTCTACGCCGACGCCTGGGGCGACGCGCCGCGATACGTTCATGGCGCACACGTTGATCGCGTCGTGCTTCGAAAGAGCGGCGGTGATTACGAGCTCCGGGCTCACCTGACCGAGGCCGTGGACCCGGCGACGCTTTCTGTGGCGGGTCGGATCTCTTCCGTCGCTTCGGGCACGATCATCCGTCATCTGGATGGGGTTGAACCCACGCTCGACGGCACCTCCACGCTCGTCTGGGCAGATTCCGGGCGCCGACTGGGATACGCTGATCGCGGGCGCGGATGCTCTCGAAGTCGCGCTCAGCGACGATCTCCGCTTCTCCGCGTGGGGCGACCGACCACTCGAGCCGACGCCGGACTGGATCGCCACACTCGGCCGAGCTTCCACGGGAGAGGGAGAACCCTTCCTCCGCCGCTTCGGCCTCGGCGTCCTCGAAGATTTCGCAGCCCTCGGCGACGGCACCGGCCAGATCGTCGTCTACGAGCTCGCCGATCTCTACCTGGCAGCGCGTGAGCAGTCGCGAACGAACCTCCACATCGACTTCCACGCCCTGCCGTTCCGCGAGCCAGCCTCTGGCTTCGTCTACGCCCGAGCACGGTGGTATGACCCGTCGACCGCGAGCTTCCTGACCGCCGATCCTTTCGGATATCAGGACAGCTCCAACCTCTACGCCTTCGCCGGCAACGACCCGATCAATCGCCGCGATCCGCGGGGTGAGTTCAGCGTGACAGTTCCGACATCGACTGGCGGTCCGGTTCGCGACATCGGTCTCGGCGAGGTCGAGGACACCGGCCGCGCCCTCGCCTCGATGGCGGTCGGATTCATCCCGATCCTGGCCGACGCGGTCGATGCCGAGGCACTGAGGACAGGTGTGGATCCGATCACAGGTCAACCCCTGACGGATCTCGACAAGATCGCCGCCGCGGCAGGAATCGCCACACCAATCGCTGGCGCCGGCATCCTCCGCGGCTGGAAGGCGCTCAAGAGCCTCGGCAAGGCGGGCCGTGTCGCGAGCAAGGTCGCAAGAAAAGCCGACGACGTCGTCGGTGTCGCCTCCGACGTGAACAGAGGTCGGCGCGCAGGCAACATGCTCGAGCAGAGCCACCATGCTCCGATACCCGAGATGCGCACCCCGACGACCTCGACGTCACCCTCTGCCCGCAGCTTCGAACGCCCCCCAACTTCCCGCAAACCGGATGCTCCATCCAACAAGCCCGGTCCGCTGCACGATCAACAATTCCTTCGTCGCCGGCACCCTCGTCCTCACCGAAGATGGCCTCCTCCCCATTGAGATGATCGAGACCGGCGATCGTGTCTGGGCATGGAATGAAGAGGAAAAGCTCGCGGAGCTGGCGGACGTCGGAGAGGTCTTCAATCACATGACGGACACGCTCGTCGAATTGCGAACGTCCGACGGCATCGTAAGAGCTACTCCGGAACATCCATTCTATGTGGCGCCTGGACTCTGGATCACTGCGGAGGAACTAAAGGTAGCCAGCACTGGTATGTCTCCCCAGGGCGAAGGCGTGATCCTACATAGATTGGGCGAACGCCAAGTTGATGCGGTTGTCCATAACTTCGAAGTGCCAACCCATCAGAATTACTTCGTGTCCTCCGACATGGTTTTGGTGCATAACGAGTGCAATCGATACCAGCACAATTACGGTTTAGAATACGAGTCGAGAATCAATAATTCGTACTATGGCGGTGATCCTGCGAAGAAAGTTCGGCGGGTTACACCCTCCGGCGGGCGCTATCTCGACAACGAGGTTGAGATTGAATTCGAGCAGGTGGGCGTGGAAAGCAAGTACTTTGGGCAACGATTTAGGGGAAAGAGTGAGTTGTGGAGAGGCCGTAAACAGAAGAAGGGGCAAGCCATTACTAAGCATCGACAACAGCTAGCAGAGAGGCTCCGAGTTGTTAGGAGGCAAGCCAACAAAGATATGTATTTAGGCCCCGGTGGTGTAGCGCAGTTTGACCGCATTGAGTGGAGCCTGAACGTCTATGATGGCCGCCTATACTCATACCTGCGATCGCGCGGACTCACTCCTATCTATCGGCCATGAATGAACTGAGGTCCTTGCTGGAGCTGGCTACTGAGGAGCCACGGAGGCTTCCTGAGGTTCTTAACTCCCTTCGGGCGAGCTCAGATGTATGTGATTTGCCCGGGCTCCTGGAACGTGAGTGGGTCTCGACCAAGAAGAGGGCTTACATAGCGGCACGAGTGGTTGTCGACGTGCCGCTGGAGTGGCCCTCCTCAACGGCTCTTTCGATGATGAAGTTTGTGTCCGATCAGAAGATTGGTGGTGCTATAGGCGACGCGTTAGAGGCTATCGATGCGGTAGCCGTCGATTTCCGAGAGCGTGTGCGCGAGTATCTACTTGCGGAGAGGCCGGGCTGGAAGAGGGAGGCAGCGCTAGCTCTTACAACGAGGATTCCGGGGATATCGTGGAGCTTCCCGCAAGAGACCATAGCAGCCTTGAAGAGCGAGGCGTTGAGAGGAGACTATGTCGTCTCAGGTTGGAGCGGTGTGACACGGGCATCTCTCGATGAGGATGAGAAGGTCCTTCAGTTGTTGGAGATCGCGGCTGAAGCCTTTAGCGATCAGGTGTGGGCGAGGTGCGCCGAAAGAAGCGCTCTACGAAGCTTGCTGCGTGAGTTGGTGTCTGCAAACGCACGGTTCTTGTGTATGCCTTTGATGCGGTCAGCTGTCAGGTCGATCTGTAGTGTAACGTTGGCGCGAGGAGACGTTGAACTGGGCTCGATCCTCTATGCGGGCTTTCGATCTGGAACCGCGCGATGTACTCAGATGTTAAGAGTTTTGCTGAGGCGTATGCGGATCTCGTTGCGGCGACTTCGTGGCCCCTCAGCTATCGAGATCTCGTGAAACAGATTGTGCCAAAGATGAAGGCATGGGTGCCAGAAAGAGAAAGAGCGGCAGGCCAAGTCCCTGTGTGGGAGCAATTGGCGACTGCTAGGAAGAGTCGTTGCGGGTCGGGCTTTTACGAGAAGATGTGATTGGCTTTAACCGCGGCTGACTACGGTACTGCGTGACAACTCCATCGGCGAGGCAGCGAGGACCAGCGCATCAATCGGGTGGATCGCGGGAACTTTGCTGGTAAATTCGGGGTGTGGGGGTGAAAAACTATTGTCACCACCAGTTTCGGAGTTGAGTTGCCTTCAGAATCGAAGGGGGCTTCACTTCGGGGAGTGGACGAACGACGGCGGTTGGCGAGGAAATCGAGCGCGAAGGTCAGCGGTGAGAGCCAATCGGGTGGAGCTCTCGCAGGCTCGGGTGGGTGTGTCGGGGTCAAAAACTATTGTCACCACCAGTTCGGGAGTTGAATCCGGCTTGGAACAGTCTTGGTGTCGCCCTGGCTTCTGAAGCTTTTCAGCGGCGAGCGTTGGACGGGACGAGACAGGCGACGGCCGAACCACAGGGGTGGAGCTGTCGCAGGCTCGGGTGAGCCGGTGAGGGGAGGGTTCGCTGGGAGCTTCTATGCCGTCAGGCGGCGCGATCGAGGCGGTATTCGTGATGCAGTCCGCCGAGGTGGGGAATCGCGCTGACCTCGGTACTACGTGAAACTGGGGGTCACGTCTTTGCTTGGCGGTCTCCGGGCCAGATTTCTACGAGGAGTGGATGATTCGGCAGAGTGGAGAATGGCGAAACGGCCGAAGGCGCGTGCACACTCGCTTCCGCTGACCGTCTAAAAGCGGAATTCTACTGGTTGTAGAGTTTGCGTTGGAAAGCTTCCATTCCGAGGAGGTTTTCGGGTCAGAAACCACCTATTGCGGAGTGTTGCTGGACATGAAGTCGATTCCGAGGGAGCCTCGGGAGATCATGGCGAGACAACTTCGAGTCGATCTTCCCGGGGCGATCCAGCACGTCACGAATCGTGGCAACAATCGCGAGGACATCTTCTTCGGCGACGTTGACAAGGCGCTCTTCCTCGAGCTGTTCGTAGCGGAGGCGGACCGCTGCGGCTGGCTGATCCACGACTACTGTCTGATGGACAATCATTTCCATCTGCTGGTCGAGACTCCGGAGGCGAATCTCTCGCTCGGGATGCAGCGACTCCAGACGAGATATGCGCAGCAGACCAACAAGAGGCACGGCCGGACGGGACATCTGTTCGGCGGGCGGTTCGGCTCGCAGGTGGTCGAGGGTGGTGGATACCTGATGGAGGTCGCGCGCTACATCGTTCTCAACCCGGTACGGGCACGGATGGTAGAGCGCCCTGAGGACTACCGGTGGTCGAGCTACAGAGCGAAGGCTGGTCTCGAGTCCACGCCGCCTCCGTGGCTGTCGATGAAGGGACTCCTGCACTTCAGCCGGGACGAGGAGGAGGGGATGGTCGGGTATCGCGAGTTCGTGATGGCGCGGCTCGACAGCACCGAGGAGCCATCGTTCCTGCGGAAACTCGCGCACGGCAGTGAGGCGTTCGTCCAGGGAGTCCAGGATTGGATCGATGAGAAGAAGCGGAGCACCGAGCATCCCCGCTACCAGCGCGACGTCGGCCGTCCCTCGGTCGATGTGATCGCGGGCGCGGTCTGTACCGTCTTCGATCAGACGCCGGAAGAACTGAAGACGAAACGCGGCGATCTGTCGCGAATGGTGTTTGCGGAGCTCAGTTACTGGGAAGGTCTGCGGCCTCTTCGCGAGATCGCCGGGAGACTGGGCCTGCGGAGCGCCGCACACATCTCGAATTTGGTGCGTCGTTGTCGTAAGGAGCGCAGCCGCGATCCGAAGCTGCAGTCGATCGTGGCCGAGTGTCTCGCCCTTGCCCGCGAGCACGCACCACCGCTTCCCGAGCACTACCTCGCGCGCGTCCTCCCCACCTGACGCCGCCCGCCTCACCGCCACCGATCCGAAGCCCCAACGTTCCGCCCACCGCATCCGCGGCGGGCGAAGCTGCATCTGAATGCGCAAGTCGATCCTCGATTGAGAACAGTCGGCAGCGAGTGATACGACAATTCTCGCGCCTGGCTCCGTCTCAGCCCCCTTCAGAGCGGACGATACGCTACACTCTCCGCTGATGGATCGCCTCAAAGCAGGGTCACGTCTTTGTTTGTCGGTCCAGGGACCGAATTCCAAAGACGTGACCCCTATTTTCGCTGCCGAACAAAAGGCCATACCGACTAAGAATGGCTACGTATCCGAGAAGCAATTTACAGAAGAGAAAGCGCATAACGTGCAGCGTAATTGCCTGAAACATGCTTTGAAACGCGCGGCCGAGTGCAGCCCTTGCAAACAGGTTATCAAGGACGAATTGGATCGGATAAGCGATATGGCTGCCACTGGAAATCGGCCGTGAGTCTACGAATAGCTCTATTGGCGCTGGGGTTCCTTTGTTTCTCGTGCTCCGGACCATCATGTGAAACCATCGGACGGGCTTCCGGTAACGCCGATAACAAGTTTCAATTCTTTGCAAAAGCTGAGGATTGTGAGAGTCAGATCCTACTGCGACTTACGATCCGCAATTAGCGGATGAACCGGTCAGCCTCAGGCCTCAGTCAATACCCTGGAGAAACTACTCCGCGGCACATCTAAAAGTCACCAATCTACGTCGGGTGATCTGCTGGAAGGCATTTCGCTAATTCAGGACGTGTGGGGAGACCCGATGGCGGTATCGCCTGGCGAGGAGATTACCGGCACAATACCTCTACATGACATTTATAGTGAGTTAGGCCTGATCGATGATAACCGATTCCGAGTTGAGTGGAGGATGAAGTTGGTCGATTTGGATGGGAATGACTACACCCTCCCTGGTGCTATGGACATCCCTATGTCACGATAGCTGGGGTTAAATCCGTCCAGGTAAATTGGGGTCATCCATCCATTCGGCGCAGTTGTCAAGCGTGTTCAGCAAATTGTAAAATTTGGGGTCACGTCTTTGCTTGGCGGTCTTCAATGCACATTCCCACGAGGAGTGGATGATTCGGAAGGGTGGATGTTGCCAAACTGCCCGTGGACGCGTGCACACTCGCTTCCGTTGATCGTCGAAAAGCGGAATTCTACTGGTTGTAAGACTTTGCGTTGGAAAGCTTCCATTCCGAGGATGTTTTGGGTCCAGAAACCACCTATTGCGGAGTGTTGCTGGACATGAATCCGTTTAACCGAGAGAGCCTCGAGAGATCATGGCGAGACAACTTCGAGTCGATCTTCCGCGTGCGATCCAGCACGTCACGAATCGTGGCAACAATCGCGAGGACATCTTCTTCGGCGACGTCGACAAGGCGCTCTTCCTCGAGCTGTTCGTGGCGGAGGCGGACCGCTGCGCTAGCTGATCCACGACTACTGCCTGATGGACAATCATTTCCATTTGCTGGTCGAAACACCCGTAAAGTTGACGTCGGAGCTGGAATGTTAACTTTACGTGTGCCTTTTCGTCTGATCCATCCTGATCTGCGTCGCCGATATCGGGGAAGAGCTGGATGTCGAACCATTCGCGGAACTCGTCAGTGTTGAGGATGGGGAGGAGGGAGCGTTCCTCTGTCCAGTCGGCTGCCTCGTTGAAGACGATCTCGATCCACGACCGGTGAACGCCCATTCGAGCTGGCCATCCCACTCGATGCCGTCGATAAGTAGAGGCGTGGCGGAAACATCGCAGCGTCGTCGACATCGATCTCTTCGTCTGCCGAAACGCTCTGCGCCCACTCGCGAACGGCTGCTTCGGCGTGATGACGATAGGTAGGCCGCACCTCAGCTGCCCCTTGTCTGTGATCAGCAGGCAGTCGTGCACCCTCCGACAAGACGATCTCATCGAGCAGCGGCTTCAGGAGCCTCGCCGTCTCGTCAGAAGCACAAGATTCGAATGACTCATCCGCTCCACTTCGAAAGTCGTCTGACGAGCTCTTTCTCCGCGATCTTCTTCTCTCGCGTACGCCCATCGCGCAAAGCATCCGCCAAGGCGAGAAGCTCGTAGAATCGTGCGTCCCGCATGGCAGCCGCCGGCACGTCTTGTAGAGGGTTCGAACTACATCCCCCTGTTCTACCCTCGGAGGGCCATACTGGCACCGCTCGTCTCCCGCGGCAATCAGGTGTTTGAGTGGCTCTGCCGCATACGCGTGGGGATGCCGCGGTCGTTCGCCGCGCTGAGGCGTTAAATTGGGGTCACAGCCAGACAATCAACTTAACCGCTTTTGGATCGGCCGAGAGATCGGCGGTAAGGGTCGAGTTGCTCGAGCCGATCGGCGGTTTGAATCATCCTGGAGACGGCCTGGTCTGAGATGTCGAGGTACTCGGAGATCATGCGCATCGTCAGACCGCACTCGTGGTGCGCGCGCTGAGCGAGGGCCTTCCGGCCCGGGCGGTGATTTTTGGTTCGGAGGCTGGCGGGGGTTTCGTCGAAGTGGTCGAGAACGTGGTCGAGTGACGGGCGGACGATCTCGAGCTGCCATGTCGCCCCTGCCGGGGCTCGCGTAGTTTTTAAAACGGCTCGGGACCGGGGGCTGCGCTCGTTCCTCGCTTGCCCCCGGCTATCTTCTGTCGCCCCTCCGGGGCTTTCCGTCGAGACCGCATCCGGGGATCGATGGTGCGAATCCGTGGCGCATTAAGTTACTTTTCTGGCTCTGACCCCAATGACTGATTCCCACGGCTTGTACTCGGCTCCAACGGGCGTCGGCCACAATCTCCGGAAATCCTCGCCCGCCTGGCTTCGCCGAGATTCGGTGAAATAAAGAGACCGATATCAATGCTATCATTCCGCAGGGAGGTGAATGATGGCCCAACTCATCGTAAGGAACCTCGACGACGCGATCGTTCAGGAGTTGAAGGAGAGAGCGGCTCGGCACGGACGGTCCGCCGAGGAGGAGCACCGGCAAATCCTGAAAAAGGCGCTGGTGCCCGCACGCCCGAAGGTCTCCTTCAAGGAGCTCATTGCGGTGATGCCCGAGGTTGACGAATCCGACCTCGAGAGAATGGATGACTTCGGACGTGAGGTTCGCCTGTGAGTTTTCTGATCGATACGAACGTCATCTCGGAGGTGAGGAAAGGCTCGCGATGCGACCCGGGGGTTTCCGAGTGGTGGTCCGGAGTCAGTGATGATGAGATCTACCTCAGCGTCTTGACCACTGGAGAGATCAGGAAAGGAATCGAGAGTGCTCGGCGCCGGGATCCCGAGGCGGCTGCTGCGCTCGAGGGGTGGCTCTATCGGATCCTGAATGATTTCGCTGATCGGGTGCTGCCGATCGATGTTCCTATTGCCGACGAGTGGGCCCGACTGAACGTTCCCGATCCTCTTCCGGTGATCGACGGTCTCATCGCCGCAACGGCAAAGGTGCGTGGTCTGATCGTTGTGACCCGCAACACACGTGACATCGAGCGAACAGGGGCGAGAGTACTGAATCCGTTCCAGGGAGTGACGGGGCGCTGATACGGCCCTTTGATGTCAGATCTCCGTTTTTCGGTCGAGTGCGCGAGTGGATGATTCGGCGATGCCGCGACGAGGAGGAGGGGATGGTCGGGTATGGCGAGTTCGTGATGGCGCGGCTCGACAGCACCGAGGAGCCGTCGTTCCTGCGGACGCTCGCGCACGGCAGCGGGTCCAGGACTGGATCGATGAGAAGACCCGGAGCACCGAGCATCCCCGCTACCAGCGTGACGTCGGCCGCCCCTCGGTCGATGCGACCACGGGCGCCGTCTGTGCCGTCTTCGACAAGACGCGTGAGGAACTGAGGACAAGGCGGGGCGACCCCGGCCTCCCCCAAGACGTGAGCCCGCCCCCTTCGAGCACGTGCGCGAAGGGTGGCGGCCCTTCCGGCACCCCTGCCGGGGTGCTTCGTGGTTGGGTTGGGGCGATTGACCGGTGGTTGCCCCTCCGGGGCCACCACCGGCTACCTTCCGGCACGCCTCCCGCGTGCTCTCCCCTTGCTGCCAGAAATTCGAGATGGATTGAACTGGTTGAACTAGTTCATCATGCCGGTGACTTACTCAACGTGGGAAGCGAAGACGAAGTTCAGCGAGATCGTCCGCAAGGTTCGGCAGGGTCAGAGGGTTTATGTGTCGTATCGAGGAGAGCGTGTGGCCGAGATTCGTCCGATTGACGAGAGCGTGATCTCGCTCGACGAGCGCCTCGAGTCGATGGACCGGTCCGGGACCGTTTCCCGCGCCAGACGGGCGCCCGGTTCCATCCCGCGGATCACGAGGAAGCCCGGGGCGCTGAAGCGTTTCCTGGATGACCGTGAATGAAGACCGCATACGTCGATACCTCCATCCTCCTGGCGGTGCTGCTGGGGGAACCTTCGGAGACGAAATCACGAAAGCGTCTCGCCGGCTTCGACCGGCTGCTCTCGTCCGCATTCATGGAGGCTGAGCTCCGTTCGGCATTTCGCCGGGAAGAGGTGGACGAGGATCCCGCGGAGCTCTGGGAGATGATCACGTGGATTCATCCCGATCGGCGGCTGACCGAAGAGATGAGCCGGGCACTCGGGTCCGGCTACGTGCGCGGCGCCGATCTGTGGCATCTCGCCACCGCGTTGTATGTCGACCCGACGGCGGAAGAGCTCGTCTTTCTCACGTTAGACGAGCGGCAGCGAACGATTGCGGAGCAACTCGGCTTCGCGACCTGACGCCGGTGGCGGCTACCTGATGGAGGTCGCCAAAACGACCAAGCGAACACCTCTGAGGAGAAATAACGACACCGAACGGCGTCGTGTTGCGGGGACAGTATCAGGTCGAGGAGAGCAGAGACCTGGAATTTCGTCAGCGGGAAAGGATCAACCGCAGGAGCTGAGCCAACGTTCCCTCATCTCGTGGTGAAAGGTGTCCGAGCTTTCGAAGAATCAGCTTCGACTCGACTGTGGCAATCGTGGCCTTGAACAGGGAAGGCTTCAGGAGACCAGCCTCCTTCCAATCCACGACAGGGGCTTCCGTCGATTGGCGAGGAGAACTTCTACTCGTGATCGCGAGGATGATCAGGTCTTCACCCGCTTGGTGAAACAGTTCTCCCGAGATGACGACAGCAGGTCGTTTCTTCGACGTAGACTGATCGGTAAACGGGAATGGGACGAGTACGACATCACCGTACTCATAGATCGTCATACACTGCATCCTCTGGGTTGTCCCAGACGCGCTCGAATGAAGCCTCTGCCAGCCTGGTCGCGGATTTCGTGGCTCCGGCGTCGCGCTCCAGAAGGAAATCGACGAAGTCCTCGACTTCCTCGACCCTTCCATCGGACAGTCTCTGGATCTTCTCGATAAGGGCATGTTCAGACATGAGAGTTGCTCCGATCACGGGCGGGTGGTCACTCGCCCAGCCTTTCGCAATGATACGGTCCATCTCCTGAAACGCGAAGCCAACGCTTGTGATTCTAGCCAGACGAATCCCAGATCCGCATCGTCAGGCGCGTAGGAGTTGACACGAGATACGTGTGCACTTATGTTGTGTTCAATGAACCTGACCATCTCAGTGGAAGAGGAGCTGCTGGAGAGGGCGAGAGAGCTTGCTCGCCGCCGAGGGGTGAGCCTTCAGGAGTTGATCCGGGACCAGTTACGGCTCCTGGCTGGTGAACGCAGCGGAGCAGACGTCGCCGATGAGCTTCTGGAGCTGATGCAGACGAACGGGGGTCGCTCAGGCGGCCGCCGGCTGAGTCGTCACGAAGCGTACGAAGATCGCGTCTGATGCGTCGTTTTCTCGATACGAACGTACTGCTTTACGCGGATGATCTCGACGCTGGCGAGAAACGGGATCGGGCTCAGCAGATCTTGCGGGACACCCTCAGCAGTGGCGAGGGAGTGGTGTCCACTCAGGTCCTGCAGGAGTTTTTTGTGATCTCGACTCGCAAACTCGGCACCGAAGCCGCGACCACTCGACGGAAGATTGAGCTTCTCGCCAGGATGGATGTGGTCCGGATCGACCTGGGACTTATCCTGTCGGCAATCGATCTTCACCGCCTTCACTCCTTTTCCTTCTGGGACGCACTGATCGTCCGCGCTGCTGTCCTTGGTGGCTGCTCGATTCTCCTGTCCGAGGATCTTCAGCACGGACAGCTGATCGATGGCGTGAGGATCGAGAACCCGTTTCTCTGAAGACGATGATCGGCGTGGAGGGATTGCGGCGAGGTACTCGGAGATCGTGCGCGAGCCGAGCGAGGGGCGGACGATCTCGAGCTGCTATGTCCCCCTGCCGGGGCTCGCGTGGTTTTTGAAGTGGCTCGGGAACGGGGGCTGCGCTCGTTCTCGCTTGCCCCCGGCTACCTTCTGTCGCCCTCCGGGGCTATCCGTCGAGACCGCACTATCCGGGGATCGATGGGGCGACCAACTACTAGTGACCAATGAG